>NZ_JH815193.1:353711-429986 GCF_000296405.1 Corynebacterium otitidis ATCC 51513 | reverse complement strand
CGGGTGCGCGCGCCGCGCGGCAGGTGGCGCCCGCCGGCTGGCCCGGGCCGGCGGGAGGGGCTGAGGACGGGGCGGTGACGGTCGTTGAGGTTGCGCATGCCCGGCACGCTACGACCCGCCCCGGACGCGGCGGTTCGATCACCCGTTCGAATAGAACGCATGTTCGAATTATAGCTCTTTCGGTGCCGCGGCGCGCCCGCTCTGCCGGGCCCGCGCCCGGAACCGCTCGCGTCCGGCTGGGAGCAGGCCTAGAATTCCATTCGCGATGACTGGAATGCTTCACCACACCCGCCGCCACCGGCGGGATCTCGAGGAGGGGGACGAGCGCCGCGCCGAGGGGCCGGCCGCGGACGACGAGGAGTGTCCCGGCGCGGCGAGGCCGCGCATCCCCACGGAAATCCACATCATGGTCGCCGCGGCGTTCATCATCGCGATGGGCTACGGGCTCATCGCGCCGATCCTGCCGCAGTTCGCCACGAGCTTCGATGTTTCCATCGCGGCCGCGGGCGCGGTCGTCTCGGTGTTCGCGCTGAGCCGGCTGTGCTTCGCGCCAGCCTCGGGGCGGTTGGTTGACGCGCTCGGCCAGCGGCGGGTCTACCTCGCGGGCTTGAGCATCGTCGCCGTCACTACCGGGGCGATCGGCCTGGCCGGCGCCTACTGGCACGTCTTCGCGCTGCGCGCGGCCGCGGGCGTCGGCTCGACGATGTTCACTGTCTCGGCGATGGCGCTCGTCGTGAAGCTCTCCCCGCCGGCGATCCGGGGCCGGTGCCAGGCCGCGTACTCCTCGGCGTTTTTGCTCGGCAACATCGTCGGCCCCGTGGCGGGCGCGGCGCTCTCCGGGCTGGGGATGCGCTGGCCGTTCCTCATCTACGGCGCGGTCGTGGCCCTGTCGGTGGCGGTGGTGTGGTGGGCGATGCCCGCTACCGTCGGCGCCGTCCCGCGCCGCGGCGCCGGGCCGGCCGAGGCCCCGATGACGGTGCGGGAGGCGCTCTCTAACCCCTCGTACCGCGGGGTGCTGGCGAGCGCGTTCGCCCACGGCTGGGCGAACCTCGGGATGCGGGTCGCGCTGCTGCCGCTGTTCGCGGCCGCGATCTTCGAGCACGACGGCGCGATCGCCGGGCTGGCGCTCGCGGCGTTCGCGCTCGGCAACGCCGCGTGCCTGCAGTTCTCCGGGCGGGCCTCCGACCGGTTCGGGCGCAAGCCGCTCATCGTCGCGGGCCTTCTCATCAACGGCGTCTTCACCGTCTTCCTCGGGCTCTCCGACTCGGCGGGCGCGCTTATCGCCTCCTCGGTGCTCGCCGGCTGCGGGGTGGGGCTCTTCAACCCCTCGCACCAGGCGCTCGTCGCCGACGTCATCGGCGAGCGGGAGAGCGGCAGCCGGGTGCTCGCCGCGTTCCAGATGACCCAGGACGCCGGCTCGATCGCGGGCCCGGTCGTCGGCGGGGCGCTCGCCGGGGCCCTCGGGTTCACCTGGGCGTTCGCGATCAGCGGCGTGCTCGTGCTCCTCGCGGCGGTGCAGTGGCTGCCCAGGCCCGACACGCTCCGCCCGCGCCTCGCCCCGGCGGCGGCCTAGCCGGGCTCCCCGAGTGCCGCGGGCCGCAGGTTGCTACCCGCTGTGTCCCGCGGCTCAACCCGCGCCGCAAAATAGGCGGCCGGCCGCGCCATGGAGTAGCGTTGACCGGCGATGACAATAACTGGAAACGCCACCGGCGGCGTGGAAGAGCCGGATGCAGTAGTCAGGTCGGAATCGACGGAGGGCTCGCAGGGTGACGCGGTTGAGGCCGCGAAGGACGCCAGGGATGCGAGCGATTCCGTGACTGCCGGCGAGAACACCACCGCCGCGGACGGGGCCGAGGAGCGGCCCGCCGCCGGGGACGAGAACCAGGACGACAACAAGAACACCGAGAACCCAGAGAACACCGACGCCGCCGAGGCGGCGCAGGGCGACGAGGCCCGCGAGTCCGGCGAGGACGAGGGCCCGGGATTCGAGTCGCTGGGCATCTCCGAGGAGATGCTCGCCGCCGTGAAGAAGGCGGGCTTCACCAAGCCCTCCCCGATCCAGGCGGAGACCATCCCGCTGCTCATGGCCGGCCGCGACGTCGTCGGGCTGGCGCAGACCGGCACGGGCAAGACCGCGGCGTTCGCGCTGCCGGTGCTCTCCAAGGTGGACCTCAAGGCGCGCACCCCGCAGGCGCTCGTGCTCGCGCCCACCCGCGAGCTCGCCGCCCAGGTCGCCGACTCCTTCCAGGAGTTCGCCGGCGACCTCAAGGGGCTCGAGGTGCTGCCGGTCTACGGCGGGCAGTCCTACGGCTTCCAGCTCTCGGGGCTGCGCCGCGGCGCGCAGATCATCGTGGGCACCCCGGGGCGCATCATCGACCACTTGAAGCGAGGCTCGCTGGACATCTCCGAGCTGAAGTACCTCGTCCTCGACGAGGCCGACGAG
The DNA here is from genome assembly GCF_000296405.1 of Corynebacterium otitidis ATCC 51513. GTDB lineage: Bacteria > Actinomycetota > Actinomycetes > Mycobacteriales > Mycobacteriaceae > Corynebacterium > Corynebacterium otitidis. The sequence continues at coordinate 427,543 of NZ_JH815193.1, read as the reverse complement.
ATGCTCAACATGGGCTTCCAGGAGGACGTAGAGCGCATCCTCGAGGACACCCCGGAGGCCAAGCAGGTCGCCCTGTTCTCCGCGACGATGCCCGCGGGCATCCGCAAGATCTCCCAGCAGTACCTGACCAACCCCGCCGAGGTCACCGTCAAGACCCGGGAGAAGACCAACACCAACATCACCCAGCGGTGGATCTTCGTGCCCCACCGCGACAAGCTCCAGGCGCTGGTGCGGATCCTCGAGGTCACCGACGTCGACGGCATGATCGTCTTCGTGCGCACCAAGTCCGAGACCGAGGAGGTCGCCGACGCGCTGCGTGCCGCGGGCTTCTCCGCGGCGGCCATCAACGGCGACATCGCCCAGGCCCAGCGCGAGCGCACCGTCGAGCAGCTCAAGAGCGGCCGGCTCGACATCCTCGTCGCCACCGACGTCGCCGCCCGCGGGCTCGACGTCGAGCGCATCAGCCACGTCGTCAACTTCGACATCCCCCGGGAGGCGGAGTCCTACGTCCACCGCATCGGCCGCACCGGCCGCGCGGGACGCAGCGGCGAGGCGATCCTCTTCGTCACGCCCAAGGAGAAGCGGATGCTGCGCACCATCGAGCGTGCGACCAAGGCGACGCTCACCGAGGACGAGCTGCCCACCGTCGACGAGGTCAACGAGGCGCGCAAGAAGCGCTTCCGCGAGTCGATCACCAAGCACCTCGACGACAAGCAGGTCGCGCTCTTCCGCGAGCTCGTCACCTCGTATGCCGAGGACAACGACGTCGACCTCGCGGACGTGGCCGCGGCGCTCGCTGCGAAGAACCAGGGCCGTGAGAGCTTCCTCATGACGGATCGGCCGCGCCGCCCCGAGCGGGGGGAGCGCGACAGCCGCCGCGGGCAGGAGCGCGGCGGCAAGAAGTTCGAGGCCGAGCCGGGCAAGAAGATGTATCGCATCCAGGTCGGCAAGCGCCACCAGGTGCGCCCGGGCGCGATCGTCGGGGCGCTCGCCAACGAGGGCGGCATCCAGTCGAAGGACTTAGGCCGCATCTCGATCTTCGGGGACTACTCCCTCGTGGAGCTCCCCGACGACCTCGACCGGGAGTTCTTCTCCAACGTCAAGGACACGAAGGTCGCAGGCAAGTTCCTCAACATCGAGGAGGACACCGGCCGCCCGCCGCGCCGCGGCGGGTTCCACGGCCGCGGCGGCGGGGATCGCCGGCGCGGGGATCGCGGTGACCGGGGTGGCTTCCGCGGCGGTCGCGACCGCCGCGAGCAGGGCTTCGGCCGGGGCGGCGACCGCTCCTTCCGCGGCGGCGGAGACCGCTTCCGCCGCGACGGCGACCGCAGCTTCCGCCGCGACCGCCGCTCCTAGCGGTCTCGCCCCGCGGCCCGCGCCGCGCAGCTAGGCGGATATAGCTCTCCCCCGGCCCCGGGATTCGTCCCGGGGCCGGGGGAGCGGTCTATTTGGGGCCGGCCGGAGCCGCGGTCGCGGGCTGCGGGCCCGGGTGTTTTCTTCTTAGGCGAGCCCGAAGCTGAAGGGCAGGAACATGATGACCGCGAGGATCACCCAGAGCAGCGCGAAGATGCCGCTCGCGGCGGAGAGCTTCTTCGCCGAGGACTCCCAGTCGACGCCCTGAGGGGCGCTGGCGGGGTTGTCGACGGGCTCGCCGTGGATCTCGGCGAGGGCGTCGAGGAGCTTGCCCTGCCGGGGCACGACGTAGAAGAGGATGAGCCCCCACGCGATAACCGCGATGACGATGGAGACGTGGAAGCGCACGTCGCGGAAGAACACGTCGGGCATGGTGAACATCACGAGCACGCCGAGCAGCGGCACGAGCGCGGAGAGCCCGCCGTAGACCCGGGAGATGCGATTGAGCGTCTTCGCCGAGCCGAGGGCCTGGGGATCCTCGCGGGCGGCGAGCGCCTTGCGGGGAAACATCGACAACGCCACCGTCACGGGCCCGAGGAAGAGCACCGCCGCGATGATGTGCAGAGCAACTGCCAAGTCGAACACGAAAACCTCACCGTTTCTTCGTTGGCGTCTATCAGCCCGCTTTCCGGCCGCGCCCAGGCGGGCATGTCAGCGGGGTTCTTATCTGCCACTATGGCACGCACGGCGCAGGACCCGAAGGTCGGCGGCGGGGAGGGGTAGGTCGTAGGTTGCAGACACTGCGGCGACTCGCGTCGCGTACCAGCAGTGCGCCTGCTTATCCGGCGGCATCCACTCCGCGGGCAGGGCGTCGCCCTTGGCGCGGTTCTCCCTAGCCGAGACCGCCACGAGGTTGAGCGGGTCGTTCGCGAAGCGGACGCGGGTCTCGTCGTCCCAGGCGTGGGCGCCTAGGTCCCACGCCGCGGAGAGCGGCACGACGTGGTCGACGTCGAGGTCCCCGACCTCGGTCGTCTCGCCGGAGTAGGGGTCGGGCGCGACAGGCCCGGAGAGCCGGCAGCCGCCCGGCTCGCGGGTAGTACCCGGCCACTGGGTCTCGATGACGTGCTCCCTCGTGGTGCACGGGCCGTGGCGCGCCCAGCCGGCGCCGAAGCGGGCGCGCTCGTAGCCGACGACGGTGGCGCGCTGCGCGATCTCGGGCGCGCCGGCGAGCGCGACCCTGGGCGTGGGCAGCCCCTCCCCGCCGGGCGGGCCGGCGCCGGGGCTCGGGTGCGGAGCGAGCCCGAGGAGCTCGCCGAGGGCGACCGCGACGGTGAGCGCGCCGAGCGCGAGCGCGCCCGCGCGCCGGTAGGAAAGCTCCACGCCGGGATCGGACGAGGCGGCCCCGCCCCGCGGTTCCGAGGTGCGGGTCCGGGGCCGCGAGCACGGCGCGTATTAATGCAGTATCGGCCGGGTGCGCGCGGTGGCGTCCGGGCCGGCGCGGCCGGGGGTGGGGGAAAGAAAAGGGCCCCGCCGCCCGGGTTGGGGCGGCGGGGCCTCGGCGAGTCCCCGATCCTTAGGCGCCGAGATTCTCAGGCCGTGGCGGGGATCAGGCTGGGCGAGCTGTTAGCTCTCGATGGACTCGCGGATCTCCTCGAAGGAGGCCTCCTTGTTCTTCTTGGAGGCCTTGACGAGCTTCTCGGTGTGCTCGAACTCGTCGACGATCTCCTGGCTCGGCTTCGAGGTGAGGATCGTGACGACGTAGGTGACAATCAGCGAGGTGAGGAAGCCGGGCAGCGCCTCGTAGACGTGGTCGGTGAGCACGTCGATGGAGCCCCACACGAAGGAGACCACCGCGCCGACGACCATGCCGGAGATCGCGCCGGGGGCGTTGAGCCGCTTCCAGTACAGCGCGAAGAGCATGAGCGGGCCGAAGGCCGAGCCGAAGCCGGCCCACGCGAAGCCGACGAGGTCGAGGATGGAGTCCTGCGGGTTCCACGCGAAGATCGCCGCGAGCACGGAGACGACGATGACGGCGGTGCGCGACGTCGTGACGAGGAAGCGCTGCGAGGGCGTGGTCTTCGCGATGATGCGGTAGAGGTCCTCGATGAGGGAGGAGGACACGACCAGCAGCTGGGAGCTCATGGTCGACATGATCGCCGCGAGCACCGCGGTGAGCACGAGGCCGGCGATGAGCGGGTGGAAGAGGATCCGGCCCATGTCGAGGAACACGGACTCGAAGTTCTCCTGGTCGGTGACCTGGATGTCGGGGTTCTGCGTGAAGAAGGTGACGCCGATGACCGCGGTGGAGACCGCGCCGAGGACGCAGAGCAGCATCCAGCCGAAGCCGTAGTTGCGGGCCTCGATGGCCTGGCTCGGCTTCTTCAGAGCCATGTAGCGCACGACGATGTGCGGCTGGCCGAAGTAGCCCACACCCCAGCCGAGCTGGCCGAGGATATAGAGGATGCTTAAGACGCTGACCTCGGGGATGAGGTTGAAGTAGTCGGGGTTGCCGATGCCCTCCTGCTCGACGGTCGCGGCCCAGTCGTTCTCGGTCGGGAAGCTGAAGATGTCCGACGGGTTGTCGAGCGCGAGCAGCGCCATGATCGGGACGATGAGCAGGGCGACGAACATGATCGAGCCCTGCACGACGTCGGTGTAGGACACCGCGAGGAAGCCGCCGAAGAAGGTGTAGGCGACGGTGATGACGCCGACGATGATGAGGCCGATGTGGAAGTCGTCGAGCCCGCCGATGTCGAGCGCGCCGCCGAAGGTCGCCTCGTAGTAGCGGCCGCCGGAGACCATGCCGGAGGCGACGTAGATCCCGAAGAAGACGATGATGATGATCGCCGCGAGGATGCGCAGCGCGCGCGAGTTGTCGCGCACGCGGCTCTCGAAGAAGCTCGGCAGGGTCACCGAGTCGCCGGAGACCTCCGAGTAGGCGCGCAGCCTCGGCGCGACGATCGTCCAGGAGACGAAGCTACCGATGAGCAGGCCGATGGGCTGCCACAGCTCGGAGAGCCCCGACATGAAGACGAGGCCGGGCAGGCCGAGCAGCAGCCACCCCGACATGTCGGAGGCTCCCGCGGACAGCGCCGCGGCGAAGGGGTGCAGGCCGCGATCGGCGAGCACGTAGTCGTCGTAGTTCGTGGTTTTCCTGAAACTCCACAGGCCAATCGCGACCATGAGAGCCAGGTAGATGACCATGGCGATCAAAAACCATGTTGTCTCTGACACTGGTTACTCCTCGTTGACTGTTCTGATATTCAGGGCACCGTCAATTAGCCGGACCAGCGCCGCGCCCCGTCATCCGGCGGGGCGATCCCCGGGCGTGAGAAAACCGCCGCGCCAACAGGCGCTGCGGTTTCCTCCCGCCCTGGCGTCGTCGCTGCGTCGCACCTTCCGGGCCGTACCTCAAGCCCCCGGGCTTCAAACCCCACATGCTCGGGCCGCGTCGGCTCTCGCGCGCGGCCCGGCCCGGGCGACGGCGGCGCGGCACCGCCGCTCGAATCCCGAAGACACTCGGCATCCGGCGGCGGCCCCGCGCCGGCTACGCGCCCGGCCGCGCCCGCGGGGGCGCGGGCCGTGGACGCGTCGTCCGGCCCTCGTGGCGTCAGGCGGGTGCCCGCCACAAGACCGCAGTCCACCATAGGGCAAAAGTGACTGCGTTCATCCTCGGGTCCCGCTGGCCGGCCCCGCAGCCGCGGTTTTGGTCCCCGAAGCGCCGACGCAACCCTTCGCTTACCAGTGAATATAACGAAACGATAACAATCTGGCCGCCGACGGCCCGCTCGAACGGGCAGGGGAATAGAAACCCTCCATCCGCGGGGGCTGTCCGAAACCTGGCCGGCGCGCAGCCTCGCTGACGGGAAACGCACAGGAAACGCACAGGCGCGCGGCGGGCCCGGCCGGGGCGCTCCCGGGCGTCGGGACGGTTCGGGGCTTCGCGGGGGCGGTGGTAGAACGGGAGACTATGGCCGAATTCCTCCTGCACGGGCTGTGGGTGCAGCGATCCGGCCTCCATCTGTGGATCGAGGAGGTCGACGGGCACCGTATTGTGTTGCCCGCGAGCGTGCCCGAGGGCACCTTCCCGCCGGCGGTCGCCCGCGCGGTGGCTGAGGTCCCGTTTCGGCACCGGCTGCGCGCCACGCTGCGCACCCCGAAGGGCCGGGAGGTCAGCCCCGTCATCCCCACCGCGGCGTTCGGCCCCGCCGAGGCCTTAAGGCTGCTCTCGGAGTTTTCCTTCCTCGACGGCCCGAGCCCCGCGGCGACCGCAGAGCAGCGCGCCGCCATCGCGCCCGACCTGCTCTGGCTCATCCGGCTCTGTCTCGGGCTCGACCGGCTGGTCGCGGCCGGGCGGGTGGCCATCGCCCTGCGCAACGAGGATGGCTCCTGGTACCCGCAGTGGACGCTCGCGCTCAACCTCGAGGAACGCTCCTGGCTCGTGGAGATGCTCCGCGCCGCGCCCGGGATCCTCAAGGTCAACAACCGCAACCTCGAGCGCGACGCGCCCGAGGTTCTTACCCACTGGCTCGCGGCCGCGCGCCTCGAGCCGCTCGCCGAGCGCTCCCGCGACCGCGAGGAGGACACCGGGCGCGCCTGGCACGACTTCGCGGCAGCACTCCTGCGCTCCGAGCCGGCGCGCAGAGGAGGCGCGGGCCTGGCCGCGAAGCTCGCGGACTGGCGCGAGTCCATCGCCCGCAACGCCGTGCAGCTCGTCGTCATCGTCGAGGAACCCGAGCTCGACGACGAGTCCTCCGACAGCGAGGGCACGTTTTGGCCGGTGCGGCTCCAGGCCCGCTCCGGGCTCGGTAGCCCGAGGCCCATCTGGCCCGAGGAGCTCGACGCCGCGAGCGCCGAGGACCTCGCCGCGGAGCGCTCCCGGGCGATCAAGGTCAGCCGGCTCATCGACTCCGCCGAGCGGGGCCGCGCCCGGCTGCTTAAGCGCGCCCCCGGCCAGGCGGCGCTTTCGAGCTCCGCCGATGCCGGCGAGTGGGACGCCTACCTCGACACCGAGGAGATCGCGAGCTTCGTGCGCGTCGACGCGGAGCGGCTGCGCCGCGCCGGCTTCGGGGTCATGCTCCCCAAGTCCTGGGCGGAGCGGCGCGCGTCCGCGAGGCTCGTCGCCAAGGAAGCCGCGGATAATTCCCCGCAGTCCCACTTCGGGCTCGAGCAGCTCGTCGACTACCGCTGGCGCGTCTCCGTCGGCGACACGGAGCTTAGCGACGAGGAGATGAAGCGCCTCGTCGCCTCGAAGTCGGGGCTCGTCAAGCTGCGCGGCGAGTGGGTCATGGCCGACTCCGACTCGCTGGCCACGGTGCGCGGCTACCTCGACCGGCTCGCCTCGAAGGCCGACCGGGCGGCGAGGCAGCGGCTCTCCGAGCTCGCGCAGCGCGCCCGCAAGGCCTCCGAGGAGGGAGCGCCGGACGCCGAGGCGCTCGCCGCGGAGCTGAAGGAGGCCCGCCGGGCCTACGACGAGGCCCAGGGCGCGGGCGGGGCGGTGAGCCTGAAGGACCTCCGCGAGATCGCCGTCGAGTCCGCCGGCGACGACCCCGTCGAGGTCACCGGCGACTCGTGGTTCGCGCCGCTGCTCAGCGACGGGGGGCTTCCCGAGCCCGAGCGCGTCGCGATCCCCGACACGGTCGACGCCACCCTGCGCGACTACCAGCGCCGCGGCGTCGACTGGCTGTATTGGATGTCGCGCGCCGGGCTCGGCGCGGTGCTCGCCGACGACATGGGGCTCGGCAAGACCCTACAGCTGCTCGCGCTGCTCGAGGTGGAGCGCTCCCGCGGGGAGCTTGACAACCCCGCGCTCGTCATCGCGCCGACCTCGGTGGTGAGCAACTGGGCCGCCGAGGCGCGCCGCTTCACCCCGGAGCTGAAGGTCGCGGTGCACCACGGCGCGAACCGCGCCGGCGCGCAGCGCCTCGGCGAGCAGGCGGCGGACCTCGACCTGCTCATCACCAGCTACGGGGTCGCCAGCCGCGACCGGGAGGCGCTCTCTAAGCTGCGGTTCTCCCACGTCGTGCTCGACGAGGCGCAGCACGTGAAGAACCCGCAGACCCGCGCGGCGAAGGCGGTGCGCGCGATCCCCGCGGACCACCGCATCGCGCTTACTGGCACCCCGATCGAGAATCGGCTCTCCGAGATGCGCTCGATCCTCGACTTCTGCAACCCCGGGGTGCTGGGCTCGGCGCAGTTCTTCCGGCACCACTTCGTCACCGCCATCGAGAAGGAGCACGACGAGGAGATGACCGAGCGGCTGCGCCGGCTTACCGCCCCGTTCATCCTCCGGCGCTTAAAGACCGACCGCTCGATCATCGACGACCTGCCCGACAAGACGGAGCAGACGATCACCGTGCGCCTCACCGAGGAGCAGGCCGCGCTCTATACCTCCTACGTCGAGGACGTCACCGAGCGGATCTCGCAGCGCGAGGGCGTCTCGCGCCGCGGGCTGGTGCTCAGCGCTCTCACCCGCATCAAGCAGATCTGCAACCACCCGGCTCACTTCCTCGGCGACGGCTCGTCCGTCACCGACCGGGGCCGGCACCGCTCGGGCAAGGTCGACAAGCTCATGGAGCTTCTAGAGCAGGCGATCGCCGACGACGAGCGGATGCTCGTCTTCACCCAGTACCGCGCGTTCGGCGACCTGCTTCGGCCGTACCTGAGCAACTGGCTGGGCGAGGACGTGCCCTTCCTCCACGGGGGCATGAGCAAGCAGGCCAGGGACCGGCTCGTCGAGCGCTTCCAGCGAGACGACGGCCCCAGGGTCATGCTGCTCTCCTTAAAGGCGGGCGGCACGGGGCTTAACCTCACGGCGGCCTCGGTGGTGGTGCACCTGGACCGCTGGTGGAACCCCGCGGTCGAGGACCAGGCCACCGACCGGGCATTCCGCATCGGGCAGCGCCGCGACGTGCGGGTCTATAAGCTCATCACGGCGGGCACGCTCGAGGAGTCGATTCAGGAGGTCCTCGACGGCAAGACGGATCTGGCCGGCCAGGTCGTCGGCGCGGGCGAGGGCTGGGTCACCGAGCTCGACCAGCAGGACCTCGAGCGGCTCATGAGCTACAAGGCGCAGGAGGTGTAATGGCAGAGGACGACAACGTCATCTACGCCGACTTCGCCGGCCGCACCGGATCTCGCTCGCGCCGCGGCGGATGCCCCGGCGACGCCGCCGCGCGCGCCGGCCGCGAGCAGCAGGAGGGGCCCGGCGTCACCGTCGAGCCCGGCGACGTGCTTCTTGACCTCGTGTGCAGCGGGGCGGACCCCATGCGGGTGCGCCGCGGCCGGGACTACGCCCGCGAGGGGCGGGTCGAGCCGCAGGGCGCCGAGGGCGGGCGGATTTCCGCGAGCGTGCAGGGCTCCCAGGCAGAGCCCTTCGAGGCGAGCATCGTCATGCCGCACCGCGGCGCCGACGAGCTCGCCCGGGCGCTGCGGCTCCTCGAGGGCGACTACCGCGGCATCCGCCGCGCGCGGCAAGGCCAGGTGCCCGTGCCGGTCGCGGAGGCGCTCTTTGCCCGCAGCCCGCGGCAGGTGCGGATGTCGTGCACCTGCCCGGACGATGCGGTGCCGTGTAAACACCTCGTCGCGGTCGCCACGGCGTACGCCGCGTGGCTGCGCCGCCACCCCGAGGAGGCGTTCAGCTTCCGCGGCGTCGACCTCGCAGACCTGGAGGAGTCGCTGCGCCGCCAGCGCTCCAACGACGAGCGCCCGGAGCTCTCCACGGGCACGCGCTTCTGGGACGGCGGGGCGATGCCCGACCTGCCCGAGCCGGAGACCCGCCCCGCGATCGAGGAGTCCGACCTGGGGCTGCTCCACCAGGCGATGCGCGGGGTGTCCTACTCGGTCATGGCGCAGCTTAGGGCAGTCTCCGACATCGAGGACCTCTACGCCGCGCTCGTCGACCCCGACGAGCGCCCCGGCCGCCGCTAAAAAGGCCCGCCGACGGTGCGTGCCGGGCCCGGGTCCGGGCGCTGTGCTAGGAGTTAGTGCCATGGTGCGAACGAGGTTCATCCACAGCTCCGACCTGCAGCTGGGCATGACGCGCGCGTTCCTCAAGGACGACGGGCAGGTCCGCTTCGCCGACGACAGGCGCTCCGCGATCACCAGGCTCGGCGAGCTCGCCCGAAAGCACGGCGCGGAGTTCATCGTGCTGGCCGGCGACGTGTTCGACAAGCCCTCGGTCGACGACGCGACGTGGCAGCGCGCGGCCGCCGCGCTCGCGGCGCTGCCGGTGCCGACGTTCATCGTGCCCGGCAACCACGACCCCTTAAGCGCCGACTCCCTCTACCGCGACGAGGAGCGCCGCCTGCCCGACCCGGTGCGGGTGCTCGCCGGCTACGAGCCCGTCGCCGTGCCCGGGCTCGACTCCGTCGAGGTCGCCGGCGCGCCCGTGCCCACCAAGGACCCCGGCCGCGACCTCGTCGCCGAGGCGCTCGATCACCTCGGACCCACAGACTCGGTCCGCGTCCTCGTCGGGCACGGGCCCGTCACCGACTTCGGCGACCACGCCGCCGAGCGGATCGACATCGACCGCGCCGAGCGGGCGCTCGACGAGCGCGTCGTCGACTACGTCGCGCTCGGCGACACCCACTCCGCGACCCGGATCGGGGAGACGGGCAAGATCTGGTACTCCGGCGCCCCCGAGGCCACCGACTTCCACCGCGTCGACGCCGGCGCAGCGGAAGGCAAAGGTGAGTCCAACTCCGGCAAGGCCCTCCTCGTCGACGTCGACAAGGAGCCCGGCCGCCCCGCCGACGTCGCGGTCGAGGAGCTCGAGGTCGGCCGCTGGCGCCTCGAGGAGCTCTCCGCGGAGCTCAACTCCGCCGGCGACGTCGAGCGGTTCCTTGAGCGCCTCGACGGCTATCCCCCGGAGCGGGAACGCGTCGTCGTGCGCTACGCGCTCTCTGGTGCCTTAAGCCTCGAGGAGCGGGTCCGCCTCGACGAGGGGCTCGCGCGGCTGGCCCCGCGGTTTAGCAACCTCTACCCCCACGAGCGCTACATGGACCTCCACACCGCCCCCACCGAGGGCGAGATCGACGACCTCCAGATCACCGGGTTCACCCGCGACGCGCTCGACGAGCTCGTCGAGCGCGGCGAGGACGGCGCCGTGCGACTGCTGGTCAGGCTGCTCGCGGCAGAGCGGAAGGAGAGCTAGAAGGTGAAGATCCACCGCTTCGTCATCGAGAACCTCCGCGGCGTGCGCCGCGCGACGCTCGCCGGGCTGCCCGACACCGGGGTCATCGTCGTCAGCGGCGACAACGAGCTCGGCAAGAGCACCGTGCCGCGCGCCCTCGACCTCGTGCTCGGCACGAAGCACAGCTCCAGCGCGAAGGCGCTCAAGGCGGATATCCGCTCCGGCAGCCCCTCGGCCCGCGTCGAGCTCGAGGCGACGCTCGCCGGCACCCGCTTCGTCGTCGATAAGACCTACGGGCAGGGCTCCTCGGCGCGCTTAAAGCTCCTCTCGCCCCAGCCCGAGGAGCTCACCGGGCGGCAAGCCGAGGACCGCCTCGAGCGGCTCGTGCGCGCCGGGCTCGACAGGAGCTTAAGCGACGCGCTCGTCCTCAACCAGGGCCAGCTCGGCCAGGTCATCGCCCCCGGCGGCGCGAGCGGCTCCGTCGAGGAGGCGCTCAGCCGCGCCGGCGCGGGCTCCGCCCCGGCCGACGCCGGGCTCGTCGACGCCGCGCACCGAGAGGCCCTGCGCTACTACACCAGGGCCTCGACCAGGCCCGGGGAGAATCCCAAGCCGGGCAAAGGCGGCCTGCTCGCCGGGCCCATCGCCGAGCGCGACCGCGCCCGCGACGCCCACGCGGAGGCGCAGGAGGCCGAGCGCTCCGTCGCTCGCGACGCCGCCGAGATCGCCCGAGTCGAGAAGAACCTCGCCGAGGCCGCCGAGGCGATCCCCGGCCTCGAGGAGGAGGAGAAGGCCGCCGCCGAGGCCGCGCGGCGCGCAGGGACGCTCACCGAGAAGGCCGAGGCCGCCCGCAAGGACGCCGGCGCCTCCCGAGATCGCGCCCGCGACGCCGCGCGCCGGCTCGCCGAGCGCGAGGCCGCCCACCGCAAGGCCGCCGACCTGGAGAAAAGCATCCAGCACCACGAGGCGGAGCGCGACGCAGCGGGGCGCGACGAGACGTCTGTTGGCGAGAGGCGCGAGGTCCTCGAGACCAGCCGCGGGGAGACGCGAGCCAAACGCGAGGAGCTGACCCGGCGCCGCGCAGAGCTCAAGGACGAGGCCGACGCCCTCGAGGCGAGGGAACGCGCTAGGCAGGCGGCGAGCCGGCTCGCCGAGCTGCGCGGCCTCGCCGAGAAGGTCGCCGCCGCGGAGAGGCGCGCCGATAAGGCCCGCTCGCTCGAGGTCACCACCCCGACCGGGGTGGAGGTGGCGGACGAGGACGTCGATCGGCTGCGCCGCCTGGCCGGAGCCGCGGAGAACGCCGCCGCCCGCGCCGAGGCCGCCACCGGGCGCCTCGAGCTGGAGGCCGATGGAACCGTCACCGTCGTCGTCGACGGCGAGGAGCTCGACATCACCCCTGAGGGAGCCACCGTTCCCCTCGAGGACGGCACGGTCCTCGAGGTCGGCGGGCTGCGCGCCCGCGTCTCCCTCGGCTCCGGGCAGGACGACGGGAGCGGCCTCCGGGATGTCGCGCGGCGCGCCGAGCAGAAGCTCACCGATGAGCTCGAGCGGCTCGGCGCCGGCGGCGTCGAGGAGGCCGCGGGTTTCGCGCGCCGCGCGAAGGAGCGCGACGACGAGGTCGCCAGCGCCGCCGCGGAGCGCCGGACGCTTCTTACCGGCGCGGGGCTCAGGGACGCCGCCGCGCTCGAGGGGCGGCTGCGCGCCCTCGAGGAGCAGGCCACAGGCCCCGGCGGCGACGACACCGAGGACGCCGAGGGCCGCGGCCTCGACGAGGTCCACGCCGAGATCCGGGAGGCCGACGCCGAGGTCAGGAACCTCGACGAGGAGCTGCGCTCCCTCGAGGGACAGCTCGACGACGTGCGCACCCGCGCCGGCGCCGCGCGGGAGCGCCTCGCCACGGCCAAGGCGAACCTCGACTCCGCCCGAGAGCGCCTCAAGGAAACCAAGGAGAACCTCGAGGCCGCGGAGCAGGAGGAGCCGATCGACGAGCTTCGGGAGCGCGCCGCGGGGCTGAAGGGCGAGGCCGAGCGCGCTGAGGCCGCCGCCCGCGACGCCGCCGACGAGGCCGCCGCCGCCCGACCCGAGGAGGCGACCGGCGCGGCGCGGCAGGCGGCCGCGAAGCTCGACCAGGCCCGGAGCGAACAACAGAGCCTCGGGGAGCAGGTATCGGCGCTGCGCGGCCGGCTCAGCGCGCGGCGTGGAGCCGGCGTCGAGCTCTCCGAGCGCGCCGCCGACCTCGAGAGAGTCGAGGAGGAGCTCGCCGCCGTCGAGCGGCGCGCCCACGCGGCGCTCACGCTGTATCGCACGCTCGTCGACCACCGGGAGCGGGTCCGCGCCAGCCACGAGCGGCCCTACCAGGAGATCCTCGACCGCCTCGGCGAGGAGGTTTTCGGCCCCGGCACGAGCTTCACGCTCGGGCCGAGCCTCGAGATCCAGCAGCGCGTCACCAGCGGGGTGGGCGTCCCCGTCGGGGCGCTGTCCGGCGGGGCGAAGGAACAGGTCGACATCATCAGCCGTCTTGCGCTCGCGGCGCTCGTCTCCAGGGAGGAGACTGGGTCTGCGCCGGTGATCATCGACGACGCTTTGGGCAGCAGCGACCGCAGCCGCGTGGAGCGCGTCTGCCAGGTGCTCAGCCGTTTCGCCGACACCGGCCAGATCTTCGTGCTGACCTGTTGGCCGGAACGCTACGCGCAGGTGAGCGACGACGCCCGCCACGACGTGTCCTTCGAGGACGCCCTCGAGGCCTAACCGGCTAGCCCAAGCACAAGAAAGCGCCCGGCGGCCCCTCTCGAATCGAGGGGCCGCCGGGCGCCGGTCGTTGGTGCTAAGGCCGGCCTAGTAGGCGATGGGTTCGCTGTGGCCGGCGGGGAGCTGGCCGCCGACGCCCTGCCGGAAGAGGTGCGCGAAGGCGAGCACGGTGACCGGCAGGAGGAGCATCGTCACCAGCGCCGAGGACAGCACCGAGCCGAGGAACGCCCCTAGGGCGGCGAAGAGGACGGCCACGATGCCGGCGGCGATGCCGACGCCCAGCCCGTAGAGCACGATGAGCGCGAGCAGCCCGACGGTGGGCCAGAACGCCGTCTTGCCGAGCTTGAAGCCCCGGGAGATGGCCTGGCCGAAGGCGGCGCGCCGGTCGGCGGCGAAGAACTGCCAGTAGCAGAAGAACGCCGAGACGGCGAAGTAGGCGAAGAAGAGGGCGAGGAGCACCACGGGCGCCCCGATGATGAGGACGACGCCGCCGCCCGCCCCGAACAGGCCGAGGAGCAGGACGGCGACCACGCCGATCGCGAGGGTCACGACGGCGCTCGCGAGGCCGCTTAGGACCTGCACCCCGAGGGTGGGGCCGTAGTTCGGGCTGGAGAGCGCCTGCCCCCAGCCGAGCTTGGCCTCGTCGACCTGGCGCAGCGCGGCGGTGACGACGAGCGGCGCGACGAGCAGGCTGATGACCACGGTGATGAGGGCGGAGACGCCCGCCTGCGCGGAGAGCTGCTGGAGCTCGGCCTGGGTGAGCCCGGCGGAGATATCCAGGGTGTCGAAGGAGGTGCCCGAGGCGTAGTTGAGCACCCCGGAGAGCGCGCCCGCGACGAGGCCGAAGACTACCCAGATCTTCGCGTTCTTAAAGGTCGTCGTGAAGGCCCAGCCGAAGGCTCGGCCGACGCGGGGCCGGGGCCTGGCGGGCTCGGGGTCGATAGCGCCGTAGCCGGCGGGGTTCTGCGGTGGCATGGTCATGGCTCGATAATCACCAGATCCTTCCCCGGGGCGGTGCCCGAGGCGTAGCTGAGTGGACTGTGTATGTATAGCCAGCCTAACAGCGCTCGCTCAGGCGACGCAGAGCTCGAGGGCGAGCGGGGTGGGGCGGGGCAACCCAGGGGGGCGCGCACGAGAAAGCCGCCACCCGCTGCGGTGCGCGGGCGGCGGCTGTAATAAGAGGTGGTGTCCCCGACAGGATTCGAACCTGCGACCTTCGGTACCGGAAACCGATGCTCTCATCCACTGAGCTACGGAGACGAGACCCGCCCGAGTTATAAGGCGGCCTCGTTGCCAGTCGTGGCAACAGGAGGAACCCTACCACCGGCCAGGCGGGGCGCGGAAACCCGCTGGCTACGCGGCACGCACCGTGGCCTGGCTGGCGTCGATGGCGAGGCGGACCTCGGTGCCGAAGGTGAGGCCCTCGCTTGCGACGAGGCGGGCGGGTACCCCGAGGGTGAGCCGCGTGCCGCCGAGATCGACGCTTACGGGGCACATGCCCCCAGCCTGGGAGCTTAAATCGACGATCGTGGCGCGCCACGGGCCCTCCTCGTCGAGGGTCACAGCCGTGGCGGGCACGAACGCGACCGCGGGCCCGCCGGCGACGGGCGCGTGCTCCCCGCCGGGCCGCGCGGGGAGGGTGAGTCCCTCCGTCTCGAGGCGGCCGGCGCCGCCCGCGTCCTCGCGGTAGGTGCCGGCGATGCGGTTGGTGCCGCAGAGCCGGACCGCGAAGTCGGTGGGCGGGGCGGCGAAGAACTCGCCGGCGTCCTGGTCGTCGACCGGCCAGCCCCCGGAGACCGTCACCACGCGGTTCGCGAGCCGGGCGATCTCGCCGAGCTGGTGGCTGACGATGATCGTCGTGCGGTCCCTAGCGGTGGCCTCGAGCAGGCGGTGCCAGCGCTGCTCGGAGACCCGGTCGACCGCGGCGAGCGGCTCGTCGAGGACGAGCGTCGCGGGCCGCGCGGCGAGCGCGCGCACGAGCGCGACCTGGGCTGCCTGCCCGCCGGAGAGCTGCGGCACGGGCATGGCGGCGACCTCGCTAAGCCCCGCGGCGGAAAGAAGCTCGCCGGTGCGCTCCTTGTCGCGGGTGACCATCGTGATGGCGCCGGCGGCGGTCGTCGTGCGCGGCAGCCCGGGGTTTTGGGTGAGCATGACGATGCCGCGGCGGTGCGCGGGCACCGGCCTGCCGCGCCCGTCGGTGAGCTCCCGGTCGCCGGCGTGGACGTCCGCCCCGGCGAGCCGCCCGGCGATCAAACCTGCGAGCGTGGACTTGCCCGAGCCGTTGGGGCCGACGAGCACGCTCGTCTCCCCGGCGGGCAGGGTGATCGCCGAGCGGCCGCCGGAGTCGCTCTCGGAGTGGTAGCGCACGGCGATCGCGGGGGCCTCGGTGCCCTCGGGCGGGCGGACGAGGGCCGCCAGGCGCTCGATATCGCCCTCGTCGATGCTCGCAGGCGTGGCCTTGTGCTCCTTTGCGAGCAGCACCGGCAGGTTCGCGATGAGTAGCACGATGAGCGCCATGAGCAAAAGCGCCGCGGCGAGCACGTAGGCGCGGTCGAGGTCGGACTGGCGCTCGACGTAGATGCCCACGGGCAGGGTGCGGGTCTCCCCGGGAAGGGAGCCCGCGAACGTCAGGGTCGCGCCGAACTCGCCGAGCGAGCGGCTAAGAGCCAGGCCCGCGCCGGTCGCGGTCGCCGGGCCGATGGCGGGCAGCACGATGCGCCACCAGATGCGCCTGGGGCCCAGCCCCAGCCCGGCGGCGGAGGCGACGACCTCCCGGTCGATGCTGCGCAGCGCGGAGTCCGCGGAGATGACGACGAACGGCAGGCAGATGAACACGTGCGCGGCGACAACCCCGGCGAACGTGAAGGAGAACTGCACGCCGAGCGCGTCGAGCAGCGGGGCCGCAACCCCGCGCCTGCCGAGCGCCGCGTTGAGCGCCATGCCTGCCACGACCGGGGGCATGGCCAGCGGCAGCAGGACGAGCAGCCGAACGATCGCCGCGCCGCGGCGGCTCGCGGCGATCCACCCGGCGAGCGGCACGCCGAGCATCGTGGAGATCACCGCGGTGAGCACGCCTGCCACGAGGCTCAGCCGCATCATCTCGAGGGTCTCGGGGTCGGTGAGGACCTCCCCGAAGCGGTTCCAGGAGACGCGGAACGCGAGCGCTATGAGCGGGACGACGACCACGGCGAGGGCGATGAGCCCCACCGCGATGACGCCGCCGGGCGCGGGCCGGTGCGCGGGTCTGGGCGCGGCGGCCGCGTTGCTGCCCGCCACGGGCTAGTCCTGGGTCGGGAGGAAGCCGTGCTCCTCCCAGATCTCGGCGAACTCCTCGCCGGTGAGGAGGTCGAGGAGCGCCTTAGCGCCCTCGGGGTTCTGCGGGTCGGCGGTGAGCGCGCCGAAGAGGGTGTTCTGGTGCTCCTCCGCGCCGGGGATCTCGATGATCTGGACCTGGTCGCCGGCGGAGGCGGCGTCGGTGCGGTAGACCCAGCCGGCGTCGACCTCGCCGGAGGCGACCTTCTCGAGCACGTCGGTCACGGATGGCTCGAGGGTGTCGGGCTGGAGCTCGAGGCCGAGGGACTCCTGGATCTGGCCGGAGACGTTGCCGCAGGGCACCTCCTCGTCGCAGAGCGCGAGCACGGTGTCCTCGTCCAAGTCCTCGACGCTGGAGATGTCGGCCGGGTTGTCGGCGGGCACGACCATGACCATCTCGTTGTGGGCGAGCTCCTCGGGGTCCTGGACGACCTCGGAGTCGACGGCGCGGTCCATGGTGCGCTGGTCGGCGGAGACGAACACGTCGGCCGGGGCGCCCTCCTCGAGCTGCGCGACGAGCTCGGAGGAGCCGGTGTTGACGATGTCGACGTCAAAGCCCTCCTCGGCGAGGCGGTCGGTGATCTCGTCGTTGAGCACCGAGGTCGAGGCCGCGGCGTAGAGCGTGATCGTGCCGCCGTCCTCGGAGCCGGCGGCGTCGTCGGCCTGGTTGTCGGCGGCGTCGTCGGCGCAGGACGCGAGCGCGAGCCCCAGGGTGAGGGCGGCGCCGGCGGCGAGCGCGCGGGTGGGTCGGGTGGAGATCATCTCGATCGGGTCCTTTCCCTAGCTAACGGGTCCTTTCCCTAGCTAATATGTGAGTCGCGGTCAGTTATCGTCCGAGGCGGCGCCCGGGGCGCTCCTCGCGCGGCGCGGGGCGGAGCCTCTCGGCGCGCGTGGGCCCGCCGGGGTTCCTCCTGCCTTGGGGAGAAAGTATAGCTTTCCCAGGTGAAGTAGCGGCGGGAACAAGCCCCGCGCCAGGTGGCCGGAAGGGGCCGGTCAGCCGCCGGCGAAGGGCGGCATAACGTCGACGGTGGAGACGCCGCCAAGCGCCGCGTCCTCATCGAGGCGCCGCCCGTCGCCGAGGAAGCTGCAGCGGGAGAGCACCTCGGCAATCCCGGTGCCGGCTTGCGTCGCTCCGCCTCGCCGGGAGAGCTCCGCGACGAGCCCGCCGAGCGTCTCAGGGGGATGATCGATAACGACGCGCTCGGCGCCGGCGGCCTCGCGGGCGCCGGCGTAGAGCCGAACCACAACGGCCACGGCCATCGCCTCCTTAACAGTCGCCTCGCGTTGCTTATCGTGCCGTCCCGCCCAGCCTAGCCGCGGCGGCCCCGCTAGGCTGGGGCGCACCATGGCCGAGAACCCAGCACCGAGGCGCTCCCTTAAGGAGCACGTCGCCGCCGCCCGCGCGCTGCTGAGCGGGCCGCGGGTGGCGCGCGTGCCGGCCGCGGACGCGCTCGGCCGGGCGCTGGCCGTCGACGTCGCGGCCGCGGAGGACTCCCCGCGGTTCACGAACTCGCAGATGGACGGCTACGCGCTGCGCGAGGATCAGCGCGGCGGCGGGCGGTTCCGCGTCGGCCCAACGATCCCCGCCGGCGCCGACCCTAAGGACGTCGCGCCCGATCCCTGGGCCGGCGACGTCGTCCTGCCGGTGATGACCGGGGCGCGCCTGCCCGAGGGCACGGCCGCGGTCGTGCCCGTCGAGCGCGGCGAGCCCGGCTCCTTCGACGCCGCGGAGCGCGCCGGCGTCGCCCTCCCCGCCGCGCCCCAGGGCCAGTTCGTCCGGCCCCGGGGCTCGGACCTCAATGCGGGGGAGCGGCTGCTCGCCGCCGGGGCGCGCGTCAATCCCGCGACGGTGGGGCTGCTCGCCGCCCAGGGCATCGGCGAGGTGCCCGTCGTCGCGCCCCGCCGCGTGGTCGTCGCCACCGGCGGCGACGAGGTCGGCGCGCCCGGCGCCGCCCGCATCCGGGACGCGAACGCGCCGCTCCTGGCCGCGCTGCTGTCCGCCGCCGGGATCGAGGTCGCCGGCCACGTCGCCATCGCCGACGACCCGGCCGTCCTCGCGGATCGGCTCTCGGCCGAGATCGAGCGCACCGCGCCGGACGCGGTCGTGAGCTCCGGGGGAATCAGCAGGGGCCGCTTCGAGCCCGTCCGCGAGCTCCTCTCCGGCGGGTGGGTGGGAACCCTGCCGCAGCAGCCCGGCGGCCCGCAGGGCCTCGGGCTCTTCGGCGGCGTGCCCGTCATCGCGCTGCCCGGCAACCCCGTCTCCACGCTCGTGAGCGGCAGGCTTATCGCCCTGCCCGCCCTCGCCGACGAGCCGGGCTGGGCCAGTCCCGCGGCCGCGCTCCTCGACGGGGAGGCCGAGGGGCTGCCCGACGACCGCACCCAATACCGCCGCGCCGTGCACCGCGTCGACGAGGCCGGACGGCTCGTCGTGCGGCTGCTGCCCGGCACCGGCTCCCACCTGCTCGCCCGCGCGGAGCCGGCGACCTGCCTCGCCGCCGTCGCGCCGGGCGCGCGGCTGCGCCCCGGCGATACGGTGGGGGCCTACCCGCTCTATTCGCCCCGCCTCTAGCGGGGTTTGGCGCGCCGGGCGCGCGCGGCGCGGGAGACGACACGAAGACACCAAGGAGGACGGGCATGGCCGAGCAGATCCCCGGGCGCGGCGTCGTCATCGTCGCCTCGACCCGCGCGGCGCGGGGCGTCTACCGCGACGAGACGGGCCCGAGGCTCGCCTCGTGGCTCGAGGGGCGTGGCCTTGAGGTCGGCGAGCCGAGGGTCGTCGCCGACCGCGACGTCGCCGCCGCCGTCGCGGAGGCGCTCGCCCCGCCCAGGCCCCGGGTGCTCATCACGACCGGCGGCACCGGCATCGGGCCGGAGGACCAGACCGTCGAGGCGGTCTACCCGCACCTCGAGCGGGAGCTCCCCGGCATCGTCCAGGAGCTCATCCGCCGCGGCGTCGAGCACGGGCCCGCCAGCGCGGTGCTCACCCGCGGGGTCGCGGGGCTGGTGGGCGACACGTTCGTCGCGACGCTGCCCGGCTCGCCGGGCGCGGTGGAGGACGGCATCGCCGTCATCGATCCCATCCTCGGCCACCTCGTCGGGCAGGCCCGCGGCGGGGAGAACCACGCGAATCACGGGAGCCACGGCAACCATGGCTAGCCCCGAGGCGGAGGACGCCGGCGGCCGGCTCGCCGGCTCGCTCGTCACGGCCGATCCCCTCGAGCCTCTCGCGGCGCCCGCCCGCGACGAGGTGCGCACCGACCATGCGGGCGCGGTCGTCACCTTCGAGGGCGTCGTGCGCGACCACGACGGCGGCCGCTCGGTGCGCCGCCTCGACTACGAGGCCCACCCGGCCGCCGAGGAGGAGCTCGCCGCCGCGTGCCGGCGGGTGCTCGCCAAGAACCCCGGGGTGCGGGCCTGGGTTGGGCACCGCACCGGGGCGCTTGAGCTGGGGGAGCTGGCGTTCCTCGTCGCCGTCGCGGCCGCCCACCGCGGCGCGGCGTTCGCCGCGTGCGCCGCGCTCGTCGACGAGGTGAAGGCCACGGTGCCGATCTGGAAGAGGCAGCTCTTAAGCGACGGCTTAAGCCAGTGGGTGGGCCTCGAGTAGATCGCGCCCGGCGGCGGCGCTGCGCCGCATCCCCCTTGACTCGGCACTAGTCGCGGCCGGGGAGCTCCACCCGGCCGAGCGCCTCGAGCTCGCCGGGGGAGTCGTAGTCGCGGGCCAGCTCCTCGAGGTTCTTCCCGCGCACGGGCGCGGCGAACGCGCGGGATAAGAGCCGGCGCGCCGGCTGGTCGCGGACCTCCCGGAGCTCGCCGAGCGCCCGGGAGAGCGCCGCGGTGCGCCACAGCGCGCACAGCGGGTCGCCCGAAACGTGGCACACGCCCGCCCCCGCCGCGCGGTCGAGGCCCGCCGCGAGCGCGGGCAGGGCGCCTGCGGCGTGCGGCGCGTCGACGGTGAGCACCGCGGTGAGCGGGTACGTCTCGTCGAGCGCGGCGGCGATGCCGGCGACGGGCCCGCCGAAGGGCGGGCGCTCGCTGACCTCCCGCACGCGGCCGGCCGCGACGCCTAGCGCCACGGGGCTCACGACGCTCACCAGCCCCGCGAGCGGCTCTAGCGCGCCTACTGAGAGGTCCACCAGGCGGCGCCCGTCGAGGCGCACCTCGGCCTTGTTCGCGCCCATGCGGGTGCTCTCCCCGCCAGCGAGCACGACCGCGTGGAGGCCCGGGATGAGCGGATCGCTACTCATGGGGCAGCTCCCTGCTCCAGTCCCCGGAGCGGCCCCCGGACTTCGCGACGACGCCCGCGCGGCGCAGGTAGGCGCTGCGGTCGACGCCCTTGACCATGTCGACGAGCGCGAGCGCCGCGACCGTGACGGCGGTTAAGGCCTCCATCTCGACGCCGGTGCGGTCCGCGGTGCGCACGGTCGCCTCGATGGCGACGTGGTCGTCGTTGATCTCGAGGTCGACGGCCGCGCCGTGCACCCCGATGCGGTGCGCGAGGGGAAGCAGGTCGGGGGTCTTCTTCGCCGCGGCGATGCCTGCGACCCGCGCGACGGCGAGCGCGTCGCCCTTGGGCACCGTCCCATCGCGAAGCGCTTCGAGGATCTCTGGGGAGCAGGCGACTTCCCCGATCGCGGTCGCGGAGCGCACCGTGGGGGTTTTGCCGGTGACGTCGACCATGCGGGCTTCGCCGCGCTCGTCGATGTGCCCGAGCCTGATCTCCTCGCTCGCCGCCATGGGCCATCGCCTCCCTGTTCGTCTCGCGCCGCCGGCGCCGGCGGGCTTCTCGTTTTAGCCGCGGCCGGTGAGAAGGACCGTGGCCTCCCCGCCGTCGCCGACGGGCTCGTCGGCGACGATAGCAATCCCGCCGGCGCCGGGGAGGGAGGCGACGAAGTGCGCGGCGCGTCTGCCGGGGCGAACTTCGCCGCTTACCCAGTCGATGGCGACGGGCAGGGCGCGCAGCCCCTCCCAGGGCCTCGGCAGCCCGCCGGGGACGCGCAGCCGGCAGCGCGGCCGCTCGAGGATCGAGGAGGGGCGCGGCCCGCCCGCGGCCGCGGCGAGCGCGGGACGGGCGAAGAGCTGGAAGCTGACCCACGCGGCCACCGGGTTGCCCGGCAGGCAGACCACCCGGGCTTCCTGGCGCCCGCCGGGGACGGGCCAGTGGCCGTGGCCCTGCGGGCCGCCGGGGCGCAGCCCCGCGCGCCGAAACGAGAGCCTGCCGGTGTCCTCCCCGAGGGCGCGCACGACGTCGCGGTTCCCCGCGGAGATCCCCCCGGCGGTGAGGACGACGTCGAAGCCCGCGGCCGCCTCGTCGAGGACGCGGCGCAGCGCCTCTGGGTCGTCGGGCGCGTGGAAGCGCGCCGCGCGGGAGGCGAGCCCCGCCTCGCCGATCGCGAGCTCGAGCATCGGGCCGTTCGAGTTGGGCACCGCGCCCGGGCCGGCCTCGGCGCCGGGGGCGGTCTCGTCGCCGGTGGTAACAATCGCGACCCGGGGCAGCGGGTGGGCCAAGACCTCGTCGATGCCCGCGGAGACGAGCCCCGCGGCCGCGGCCGCGTCGAGGCGCGTGCCCGCCTTCGCCGCCGTCACTCCTTCGGCCAGCTGCTCGCCGCGGCGGCGGATCGCCGGGCGCGACGCGTCGGGGTGGGGGATCGTGACGGCCTCGGGGAGGGGGAGGTAGGTGCCGCGCGGGGCGTCGGTGTCCTCGACGGGGACGACGACGAGCCCCTCGCTGGGCTCGGGGACCGGACCGCCGGTGGTGATGCGGGCGGCCTCCCCGGGCCCGGGGCGCGCCGGGCGGCCCCCGGCGGGCGCCTCCCCGCGCACGCTCAGCGTCACCGGGCCGTCCGCGTCGAGGTCGGCCGCGCGGACCAAGAACCCGTCGAGGGCCGCGTTGTCCTGCGGCGGGACGGGCAGCCGGCCCTCGGCGTCGGCGGCGAGCCAGCCCGGCCGCGCCGCCTCGTCGCCGCCGGCCAGCCAGCCGGAGGCCCCGGCCCGGAACGCGCGGGCCGGGAGGGTAGGGGTCGCGGCGAGGACCTCGCGGAGATAGTCGTCGGCGGAAACCATGGCCATGCCCGACCACCCTAGCCGCGCCACCGACCCGTAGGCTGGGTCACAGTTTTCACTGGTGTTTATCTTCACCCCGCCCAGCGGGCCGCGCCCCAAGGACGCGGTCGGAGGGCGGGGCGCGACGGAAAGGGGCGAGCCCATGGGCCGGGAGATCGGCGTGTACTCGGAGTCGGGGCGGCTACGCGAGGTCATCGTCTGCGCGCCGGGGAAGGCGCACCGCAGGCTCACGCCCTCGAACTGCGGGGAGCTGCTCTTCGACGACGTGTTATGGGTCGAGCAGGCCGAGCGCGACCACGCCGAGTTCGTCGCCGCGATGCGCTCGAGAGGCGTCGTCGTCCACGAGCTGCGCGACCTGCTCGTCGAGGTGCTCGACGACGAGGCGGGCCGAAAGTTCGTGCTGGGCCGCAAGCTCGAGGCCCGCACCGTGGGCCGCGGCACCGGCGAGGAGCTCGCCGAGTGGCTCCTCGGCGTCCCCGCCGGGGAGCTCGCCGACTACCTGCTCGCTGGACTCGCCTACGGGGAGCTCCCCGACGAGGCCGTCGGACAGAACCTCAAAGGCCTGCGCGACCTCCACGAGCCGACCGACTTCCTCCTGCCGCCGCTGCCCAACGCGCTCTACACCAGGGACACGACCGCGTGGCTCTACGACGGGGTGTCGCTCAACCCCATGTACTGGCGCACCCGCCGCCAGGAGACCCTGCTTACCGAGGCCGTCTACCGCCACCACCCGCTCTTCAAGGACCGCGAGTTCGAGATCTGGTTCGGCGGCGACGGCCACGAGACCCAAGGCCTCGCCGCCCTAGAGGGCGGGGACCTCATGGCGCTCGGCAACGGGGTGGTGCTCGCCGGCATGGGGGAGCGCACCTCCTGGCAGGGCGTCTCCCAGCTCGCCTACGAGCTGCTCACCCGGGGCGCGGCGACGAGCGTCGTCGTCGCCGCGATGGAGAAGCGCCGCGCCGCGATGCACCTCGACACCGTGCTCACGTTCCTCGACCGGGATCTGGTGACCTACTACCCGCCCGTCCTCGACGAGGCGGTGCCCCTCGTGCTCACCCTCGGCGCCGGCGGGCGTCTCGCCGTGGAGCGCCAGGACGGCCACCTGCTCGACGTGCTCGCCGAGAAGCTCGGTCTCGGGAAGCTCCGCGCGGTGTCCACCGGCGGCGACCCGTACGCCGCGGAGCGCGAGCAGTGGAACGACGCGAACAACCTCGTCGCCCTCGAGCCGGGCGTGGCGATCGGCTACGACCGCACCGAGGCCACCAACGAGAAGCTCGTCGACGCCGGCGTCGAGCTCATCACCATCCGCTCCGCGGAGCTCGGCCGGGGCCGCGGCGGCGGGCACTGCATGACCTGCCCCGTGCTGCGCGACCCGGTCGACGACTAGGCGCCGGCCCGAAGGCCTTCCCGGGGCCGCGGGGTGTCGCGGATTTCGTTAGTGTGTTGTAAGTAACCATATTTTGATGTGTTCTATGCCACGGAAGCGCGCTCGGCTTGCGGATCGGGCTCGTCGCCGGGGCGGGGAAGGAGATCCAATGATCGAGCTCATCGTGCTGCTCGTCTATATCGCCATCGTCGTGGCCCTCGTGTACTTCGGGGTCTCCGTCGTCAGGGGGCTCAAGGAGTCGCGCCGCAACCAGGAGGAGATCATCGCGCTACTCAAGGAGCGCCGGGGAGGCGAGGGGCCGAGGCGCTAGGACCGCGCCGGCTCCGGAAAAGACCCCGATCCTCACCCGCGACGCGGCCCCCGCGGCGGGCGGCTCCGCTAGAATTCGGCGGGGTAGACTGCCAGGTTGCTGTAACTTTCGACAGAGAAACTATAGGGAGAGTCGCCATGCCCCAGCCTCCGAACGTCGTCTCGAGCCTCAAGGGCCGGAGCTTCCTCGCGATCAGGGACCTCGAGGCAGAAGAGATTCGCGGGCTCGTCGACTCCGCGGCGTACTTCAAGCGGCTCAAGGAAGCGGGCGAGCCCCACCGCCTGTTAGAGGGCAAGAACATCGTCCTCATCTTCGAGAAGACCTCGACGCGCACCCGCGCCTCGTTTGAGGTCGCCGGCTCGGACCTCGGGCTCGGGGTGACCTACCTCGACTCGCGCACCAGCCAGATGGGCGACAAGGAGTCCATCGCCGATACCGCGCGGGTGCTCGGCGGGATCTACGACGCCATCGAGTACCGCGGCTTCGGCCAGGAGATCGTCGAGGAGCTCGCCGAGCGCTCCGGGGTGCCGGTCATCAACGGGCTCACCGACGAGGCGCACCCCACCCAGACGATCGCCGACCTGCTCACCATCGCCGAGCACGCCCCCGGCGGCATCGAGGGCGCGAAGGTCGCCTACTTCGGCGACGCCCGCAACAACGTCGCCAACTCCCTGCTGGTTGGCCTGGTGAAGCTCGGCGTCGACGTCGCGTTCGCCGCCCCCGAGGGCCTCCAGCCCGCCCCGGAGCTCCTCGACTGGGCCCGCGCCGAGGCGAAGAACACCGGCTCGACGCTCACCGTCACCACCGACCCCGCCGAGGCGGCCGCCGGGGCGACCGCGCTGTACACCGACATCTGGGTCTCCATGGGCGAGCCCGAGGAGCTGTGGGCCGAGCGCATCGAGCGGCTCAAGCCCTACCAGGTGACCAGCGAGCTCGTCGGCTCCGCGGCGGACGGCGCGATCGTGCTGCACTGCCTGCCGGCTTTCCATAACAAGGACACCACGATCGGCGCCGCCGTCGCCGAGCGCTTCGGCCTCAACGAGCTGGAGATCACCGACGAGGTCTTCGAGTCGGCGGCCTCGAAGGTCTTCGAGCAGGCCGCGAACCGCATGCACACCATCAAGGCGATCATCGCCGCGACCCTCGCGTAGCCGGCGCGGACCGAGTCGTTTCCGTCCGTCCGAGCTGGAAGTGCTCGCCGGTCCCGGGCGGTGGCGCCGCGTGGGGCTAGGATCCTTGGAGTAACCGTCGTCCGCGATGACCGCCCAGCCGCCGAGAGGAGCGCGCCGAACCCGATGATCCCGCAGTCGCGCCTGGCCAGGCACCAGAAGATCCGCGATATCCTCGCCGCCGAGGAGATCCACAACCAGGTGCAGCTCGCCGAGGCGCTCGGGGAGTTCGGCATCGAGGTCACCCAGACGACCCTCTCGCGCGACCTCGACGAGATCGGGGCGCGCAAGATCAAGCCGGCCGGCGGGGGCAAGGCCCGCTACGTCGCCGACCCCGAGACCGAGCCCGACCCGGGCGGCGGCGCGGAGCTCGAGCGGCTGCGCAAGCGCATCCGGGAGCTCGCAGTCGGGCTCGACTACTCGTGGTGCTTCGCGATGCTGCGCACCGCGCCGGGCGGCGCGCAGTACCTGGCGAGCTTCGTCGACCGCGCTGACCTGCCCGAGGTCGTTGGCTGCACCGCGGGCGACGACACGATCTTCCTGCTCGCCCGGGAGCCCGCGACCGGCAAGGACGTCTACGAGATTCTCCGCGGCCTGCGCGGCGAGGACTAATTCCAGAACCGCCGGCCGGCCGGCGGCCTGGTCGCCGCGCGGCGGGCGCGCCGGCGACGAGGCCGTCCGTCCGGCGCGCTTCTTCTCGCTAGCGCTGGTAGGTGACCCGGCCGCGCAGCACGGTCGCCTCGACGCGGCCGTGGAACTCGCGCCCGGAAAACGGCGTGTTTGTGGACTTGGAGGCGAACTCCTCGGGGCGCACCGTGACGGCGGCCTCCGGGTCGATCACAGCGAGGTTCGCCGGCTCGCCGGGCGCGACGGGCCGGCCGTGCCCGGAAAGGCCCGCGATGCGCGCCGGCCGCTCGGAGAGCACCGCCGCGAGCCAGCGCCAGTCGGCCAGCCCCGGGCGGATGAACGTCTCGACGAGGGCGGGAAGGGTGGTCTCCAGGCCGACGAAGCCGGGCGTCGCGTGCTCGAGCTCGCAGGCCTTCTCCTCCTCGGCGACGGGGCGGTGGTCGCTCGCCACACAATCGATCGCGCCGCCGAGCAGCGCCTCGCGCAGCGCCTCGACGTCGGAGGCCTCCCGAAGCGGCGGCTCGACGCGCATCTCGCCGCTCGCGGCGTCGACGACGGAGTCGTCGAGCAGCAGGTGGTGCGGCGTCGTCGAGCAGGTGAGCTCCACGCCGGCCTCCTTGGCGAGCTCAACGATCCTGGCGGAGCCCGCCGTGGTGATGGGGAAGAGGTGCAAGGCAGCCCCGGCGTCCCTCGCCAGCAGCGCGTCGCGCGCGACGACGGCCTCCTCCGCGGAGCGGGGCTGGCCGCGCAGCCCCAGCCGGTCGGCGCGCGGGCCCTCGTGGGCGCACGCCGACTCGGCGAGCCGCGCGTCGACGGGGCGCTCGGCGATAAGGGCGCCCTGGCCGCGGGCGTACTGCAGCGCGCGGCGCAGGATCACCGGGTCCGCCACCGAGCCCGGCTGGTCGCTAAAGAGCCGCACCGCGGCCTTCGAGCGCGCCAACAGGCCCATCTCGGTAAGAGTCTCCCCGGCGCCGCCGCGGGTGATGGTGCCCGCGGGCTGCACGTCGACGAGCCCCGCCTCGAGGCCTGAGCGCCACACCGCCTCCGCGACGATCGGGTCGTCGAGCGCGGGCTCGGTGTCCGGCGCGGCGACAAGCGCGGTGTAGCCGCCGCGCGCCGCGGCCGCCGAGGCGGTGGCAATCGTCTCGTCGCGCTCCGAGCCCGGCTCCCCGAGGTGCGCGAACAGGTCGACGAGCCCGGGCACCACGACCGCGCCGCGCGCGTCGAGGCGCCGCTCGGCGGGGGCGTCGCTCCCCACGGCGGCGATGACCCCGTCCTTGATAAGAAGCGTGGTGGGCTCGCCCTCGCCGTAGGGGCGGGCGTTGTCGATGGCCAGCGTGTCCGGCTGGGCTTCGGTCTGTGGAGTCGTCATGGTGGTGGCGAGCCTCTTTCCGTCTGGTGCGGGTGGTGGGTGCCGGGCCCCGCCCCGGGACGCTTCGGGCCCGGGGCGGGGAGTCGTTTTTTAAAAGTCTCTTAGGCGTCGCGGGTCTCGGCGAGCAGGGCGAAGAGCACCGCCATGCGGGTGTGCACGCCGGTGGCGACCTGGTCGAGGACCGTGGTGTTGGCCCAGTCGGCGACGCCGTAGTCGATCTCCATGCCGCGGATCATCGGGCCGGGGTGCATGATCACCGCGCCGGGCTTCATCGCGTCGGCGCGCTTTTCGGTGAGCCCGTAGAGGGCGGTGTACTCCCGCTTCGAGGGGAAGAACCCGCCGTGCATCCGCTCGGCCTGGACGCGCAGCATCATCACCGCGTCCGCGTCGGGGAGCTCCGCGTCGAGGTCCGCGGTCGAGCGCACCGGCCAGCTGTCCACGCTCGCGGGCAGGAGGGTGGGCGGCGCGGCGAGGACGACCTCCGCGCCGAGGGTGGTGAGTAGGTCGACGTTCGAGCGCACCACCCGCGAGTGCAGGCAGTCCCCGGCGAGTACGACCTTTTTGCCCTCGATGGAGCCGAGCCGGCGGCGCAGGGTCACCGCGTCGAGGAGCGCCTGGGTGGGGTGCTGGTGCTGCCCGTCGCCGGCGTTGATGACGCTCGGGCCGTTGCCGTCCGCGTCGACCGCCTCTTTGAGGTGCTTCGGCGCCCCGGAGACGGGGTGGCGGATGACGATCGCGTCGGCGCCGAGCGCGCGCAGCGTGAGCCCGGTGTCGCGCAGCGACTCGCCCTTCTTCACCGAGGACGAGCCCGCGGAGATATTCATCGTCGTGGCGCTGAGCTGCTTCGCGGCGGTCTCGAAGGAGGAGCGGGTGCGCGTCGAGTTCTCGTAGAACAGGGTGTAGACGATGGTGCCGCGCAGCGTGGGCAGTTGGCGCACCGCGCGGCCCTCGAGGGCCTCGGTGAAGCGGTCCGCCTCGTCCATGATCGAGGTGATCTCTCCCGCGGAGAGGTCCCCGATGCTCAAGAGATGCTTCACTGCTCGTCGCCGCCTTCCTTCTCGCCGGGCCGGGTGAGCACCACCGCGTCGCGGCCGTCGAGCTCGGCGAGCAGCACGTCGACGTCCTCGTGGCGGGAGGTGGGCAGGTTCTTGCCGACGTAGTCGGCGCGGATGGGAAGCTCCCGGTGGCCGCGGTCGACGAGTACCGCGAGCTGCACGGCCGCGGGCCGGCCGAAGTCGCGCAGCGCGTCGAGCGCGGCGCGCACCGTGCGGCCCGAGTAGAGCACGTCGTCGACGAGCACGACGAGCGCGCCGTCGATCCCGCCCTCGGGAAGCCTCGTGGGGCGAAGCGCCCGGTGCGGCTTGTCCTTCAAGTCGTCGCGGTAGAGCGTGACGTCGAGCTCGCCGGTCGCGACCGCGCGCCCGGAGTGGCGCTCGACCTGCTCCGCGAGGCGTGCGGCCAGCGGCACCCCGCCGGACGGGATGCCGATGAGCGCGACCTGGGGTCCGTCCGGCGCGTCCAGCGCGGTCTTCTCGATGATCTGGTGCGCGATGCGCACGATCGTTCGCTGCACCTGTTCGGCGCTTTGGATCTCTCTCGGCATGATCGGGCCGAAGACCTCCTTCTCCGCCTCGCCGGGCGGCCCGTTAAAGGATGTCGAAAACCGCCCGCAACCCTAGCACGGGCTAAGGCCCGCCGGGGCTGGGATCGACGGCCCTCTCGCCGCGCGGCCCACGGCGCCATCCTTATAAGGGAGGAGGAGGCCGGGGCCCGCCCGGCCTCCGCGGGGCAGGGGCGAGCCCTACCCCCCGATCGCGGACATGCGGCGCCGCGGCTGCACGAAGCTCGGGTCGTCGATGCCGTGGCCGGGCTTCTTTATCGCCATCGCGCCGGCCCACGCCTCGGCGAGCTCCTCGTCGCTCGCGCCGGCGCGCATGAGGTCGCGCAGCGAGGTCTCCTCGCTCGCGAAGAGACACGAGCGCACCGCGCCGTCGGTGGTGAGCCGGGTGCGGTCGCAGTCCCCGCAGAATGGCGCGCTCACCGAGGCGATCACCCCGATCGTGCCACTCACCCCGGGGCGCTTGCGGTCCCGGGCGCGGAAGACCTCCGCGGGCGCGGAGCCGCGCGGGCGCCGGGCCGGCTCGAGGTCGAGGCGCTCCTGGAGCCGGTCGAGGATGTCGTTCGCGGTGACCATGCGCTCGCGGTCCCAGCACTCCGGGGGACCCAGCGGCATCTGCTCGATGAAGCGCAGCTCCAGGCCCCGCTCGAGGGCGAAGAGCGCAAGCTCAACGACGTCGCCGTCGTTGATGCCGGGCATGACGACGCTGTTGATCTTCACCGGCTCAAGCCCCGCCTCGAGGGCGGCGTCGATGCCGGCGAAGACGCCCTCTAGCCGGTCGCGGCGGGTGAGCCGCGCGTAGTTCTCCCGGTCGATCGTGTCGAGGGAGATGTTCACCCGGTTAAGCCCCGCCTCCTTGAGGCGGCGGGCCTTCTTGTCGAGCCCGAGCGCGTTCGTCGTGATCGCGGTCTCCGGGGGAGCGTCCTCGTCTGTGGCGAGCTGCTTGGTCGCGGCGACGATCTCGGGCAGGGAGCGGCGCAGCAGCGGCTCCCCGCCGGTGAAGCGCACCTGCCGGATCCCGAGGCGCTCGACGGCGAGAGTGATGAGCCGGATGGTCTCCTCGTCACTCAGGGTCTCCGGGGTGGGGATCCACTCCAGGCCCGCCGCCGGCATGCAATAGGTGCAGCGCAGGTTGCAGCGGTCGGTCAGAGAGACCCGCAGGTCGCGCGCGACCCGCCCGAAGGCGTCCTCGAGCAGCCTCGGGGCGGCCGCGGCCCGCGGTCGATTCCCCCGGCCGGGGCGCGGGGGCATCGTCGGGGTGGGGAGCGCAGCCGGAGAAGTCATTGGACGGATCATGCTAGCCGCGCCCCGCCGCACCGGCAACGGGTTTAGCTTCCCCATTAAAACTGTCTCGGGTCGCCCGGAACCGCCCGGCGCCGCGACGCGGGCGGGCGCGCCGGGCGCGTGGCTCTATACATGCCCCGATTGCCCCGGGCAGCGGCGCTGGGGGAGGGGCCGTTCGCTACGATTTGGGGCCATGACTCCGAAGACCCTCGCCGAGCTCATCGCCCGCCACGCCCGGGCGCAGCTTAAAGCCCACGACCTCGACCCCGACGCCGTCGCCGAGCCCGTCACCGTCGAGCGCCCCCGCAACCCGGAGCACGGGGACTACGCGACGAACGTGGCCTTGAAGACCGCGAAGCGGGCGGGCACCAACCCCCGCGAGCTCGCCGGCTGGCTCACCGAGGCGCTCGGCGGGGAGGACGGCATCGCCGAGGCCACCGTCGCCGGGCCGGGCTTCGTCAACATCCGGCTCGCCGCCGACGCGCAGGGCGAGATCGTCCGCCAGATCTTGAGCGAGGGGCAGCGCTTCGGGGCGCTCGACCTGTACGACGGTCAGCGTTTCAACCTGGAGTTCGTCTCCGCGAACCCGACCGGGCCGATCCACCTGGGCGGGGCGCGCTGGGCGGCGGTCGGCGACGCGCTCGGCCGGGTCTTCGAGCACGCCGGCGCGGAGGTCACCCGCGAGTACTACTTCAACGACCACGGCACCCAGATCGACCGGTTTGCCGCCTCGCTGTTGGCTGCGGCGCGCGGCGAGCCCACCCCGGAGAACGGCTACGGCGGCGCCTATATCGGGGAGATCGCCCGCGCCGTGATGGAGAAGCGCCCCGGCGTCGAGGAGCTCCCCGACGAGGAGGCGACCGAGGCGTTCCGCGCCGACGGCGTGGAGATGATGTTCGACCACATCAAGTCCTCGCTGCACGAGTTCGGCACCGATTTCGACGTGTTCTTCCACGAGAACTCGCTCTTCGAGTCCGGCGCCGTCGACCGCGCGATCCAGACGCTGAAGGACAACGGCAGCCTCTATGAGGCGGACGGCGCGTGGTGGCTGCGCTCCACCGAGCACGGCGACGACAAGGACCGCGTCGTCATCAAGTCCGACGGCAACGCCGCCTACATCGCCGGCGACATCGCCTATGTCGCCGACAAGATCGAGCGCGGCCACGACCTGTGCATCTACATGCTCGGCGCCGACCACCACGGCTACGTCTCGAGGCTCAAGGCCGCGGCCGTGGCGCTGGGGTATCGCGCCGAGCAGGTCGAGGTGCTCATCGGCCAGCTCGTCAACCTCGTGCGCGACGGGAAGCCGGTGCGCATGTCCAAGCGCGCCGGCACGGTCGTCACCCTCGACGACCTGGTGGAGGCGATCGGCGTGGACGGCGCGCGCTACGCGCTCATCCGCAGCTCGGTGGACGTCTCCCTGGACATCGACCTGGACCTGTGGGCCTCGCAGTCCGCTGAGAACCCCGTCTACTACGTGCAGTACGGCCACGCGCGGCTCTGCTCGCTGGCCCGCAAGGCCGAGGGCACCGGCATCGAGGACGTCGAGCCGGACCTCGGGCTCCTCGACGGGGAGCGCGAGGGCGAGCTCATCCGCACGCTCGGGGAGTTCCCCGACGTCGTTAAGGCCGCCGCGACCTTGCGCGAGCCGCACCGCATCGCCCGCTTCGCGGAGGCGCTCGCAGGGGCGTTCCACCGCTTCTACGACACGAGCCCGATCCTCCCGCGCGGCGGGGAGGAGCCTGGGGCGCTGCACGCCGCGCGCTTCGCGCTGGCCACCGCGACCCGCTCGGTGCTCGCCACCGCGCTGGGGCTCCTCGGGGTCACCGCCCCGGAGCGCATGTAAGACCCCACCCGGCCTTACCCGGCCGCCCGCCGGAGACAACGACCACCACCACCGACGCCGATCGAGGAGGCGGAAGCGATGAGAGTCGCGAGCGACGAGGACTTCAACCGGCTGCCGGCCCACGTGTGGCCGAAGACCGCCACCCGCGGACCCGGCGGCGAGGTGACCATCGGCGGGGTGGGGCTCACCGAGCTGGTCGAGCGCTACGGCAGCCCGCTGTTCGTCATCGACGAGGAGGACTTCCGCCACCGGATGCGCGCCATGGCCGACGCGTTCGGCGGGGAGCACAACGTCCACTACGCGGCGAAGGCGTTCCTCACCGCGGGCATCGTGCGCTGGGTCGACGAGGAGGGCCTGAGCCTCGATGTCGCCTCCGTCGAGGAGCTCGCCGTGGCGCTCGCGGCGGGCTTCCCCGCCGAGCGGATCACCGCGCACGGCAACAACAAGACCGAGGAGTTCTTGGAGCTCATCGTGGGCTCGCGGGTCGGGCAGGTCGTCGTCGACTCCTTCGAGGAGATCGACCGGCTCTCCCGCGCGGCGAAGCGGGCCGGGGTGCAGCAGGCCGCGCTCGTGCGCGTCACCCCCGGGGTTGAGGCCCACACGCATGAGTTCATCGCCACCTCCCACGAGGACCAGAAGTTCGGCTTCTCGCTGGCCGCGGGCGACGGGCTTAAGGCGGCGCGCCGCGTCGTCGACGCCGAGCCGCTCACCCTGGTCGGCCTGCACTGCCACGTCGGCTCGCAGGTCTTCGACGCCGACGGCTTCTCGCTCGCCGCGGAGCGCGTGCTCGGCCTCTACCGGCAGCTCGTCGAGGAGTACACCCCAAGGCACCGCTCGTTCGCCGACACGTTCAACGTCCTCGACTTAGGCGGCGGCTACGGGATCGCCTACCTGCCCGAGGAGCGGCCTCTCGACGTCGCGGCGGTGGCGCGCGACCTGCTCGCCGCCGTCGCGGAGACCGCCGCCGACATCGGCGTCGCCCCGCCCAGGGTCATGGTCGAGCCGGGCCGCGCGATCGCGGGGCCGACGACGGTGACCGCCTACCGGGTCGGCACGGTCAAGGAGGTGCCCGTCGCAGATGGCGAGTGGCGCCGCTACCTCGCCGTCGACGGGGGCATGAGCGACAACATCCGGCCTGCGCTCTACGGCGCGAAGTACGACGCGCGCGTCGTCAACCGAGAGCTTTCCGGCGAGCCGGTCGCCACGAGGGTCGTGGGCTCGCACTGCGAGTCCGGCGACATCCTCGTTGGCGACGCAGCGATCCCCGCCGACGCGACGAGCGGGGACGTCGTCGCGCTCGCCGCGACGGGCGCGTACTGCTACGCGATGGCGAGCAACTACAACGCCGTCGGCAAGCCGGCGGTCGTCTCCGTTAAGGACGGGGAGGTCAGCCTCCACGCCCGCCGGCAGACCGTCGCCGACCTCCTCGAGCTCCAGGGGCTCACGCCCCCGGACGGCGGCTGGGGTGTGGGGGGGCCTCGGCGCCGCGGGGCTGTGAACCGCTTGGTCTACAATCAGTGGCGGCGCCGCGCGCCGCGGGAACCTTAACGAGACCCCCGCCCCGGCCGCGGCCGAGCGTCAAGGGGAACCACCAACGACAACCGCGAGGTGAACTTCGGAGAGATGACGAGCAGCGAGAACAACAAGCCCGTGGGCGTGGCCATCCTCGGCCTCGGGACCGTCGGCAGCCAGGTGCTGCGCCTCCTCGGCGAGCACGAGACCGACTTCACCGCCCGCATCGGCGGCGAGGTGCAGGTGCGCGGCGTCGCCGTCTCAGACGCGTCCAAGCCCCGCGAGGGCGTCGACCCGAGTCTCATCATCGACAAGCCCGAGGAGCTCATCGACCGCGAGGACGTCGACATCGTCGTCGAGGTCATCGGCGGCATCGACTACCCCCGCGAGCTCGTGCTCCGCGCGCTGAGGGCCGGCAAGTCGGTCGTCACCGCGAACAAGGCGCTCGTCGCCGCCCACGCCGCGGAGCTCTCCGCCGCCGCGGACGAGGCCGGCGTCGACCTCTTCTACGAGGCCGCCGTCGCCGCCGCCGTGCCCGTGGTCGGCATGCTGCGCCGCTCGCTCGCGGGCGACAAGATCGTGCGCATCTCCGGGATCGTCAACGGCACGACGAACTTCGTGCTCGATGCGATGGACTCCACCGGCGCGAGCTACGAGGACGCGCTCGCCGAGGCCACCCGGCTCGGCTACGCGGAGGCCGACCCCACCGCCGACGTCGAGGGCCACGACGCCGCCTCCAAGGCCGCGATCATGGCCGCGCTCGGCTTCCACAGCCGCGTCACCTTCGACGACGTCCACTGCGAGGGCATCACCGGTATTACCGCCGCCGACATCTCCGCCGCGAAGGAGGCCGGCCAGACCATCAAGCTGCTCTCCATCTGCGAGCGCATCGTGGACGAGGACGGCCGCGAGGCGATCTCCGCGCGCGTGCACCCCACGCTCGTCGACCGCTCCCACCCGCTCGCCTCAGTGAGCGAGTCCTACAACGCGATCTTCGTCGAGTCCGAGGCCGCCGGGCAGCTCATGTTCTACGGCAACGGCGCCGGCGGCAACCCCACCGCCTCCGCGGTGCTCGGCGACTTGGTCGGCGCGGCGCGCAACAAGGTCCACGGCGGCCGTGCGCCCGGCGAGTCCACCTACGCCGACCTCCCCGTCGCGGACTTCGGGCAGGTCACCACCCGCCGCCAGATCGACATGACCGTCCGCGACCGCGCCGGCGTGCTCGCCGTGATCTCGCAGACCTTCTCCGAGCACGGCATCTCCCTGCAGACCGTGCGCCAGGAGGCCGCCGAGAACGGCGCCCGCCTCATCGTCGTCACCCACGCCGCCCGCGAGCACGAGATCGCCGAGACCATCGACGCGCTCGGCGGGGACGACGAGGTCCTCTCCGTCGACAGCGTCATCCGCCTGGCCGACTAGCAACGGGCCCGCCGCCGGCGGGTAGCATGAGGGCGCACCAACGTGGCCCCGGGCCGAAGTGAGAACCGACACCCGGGGCCACGACCGTGAGAACCAACCCTCGCGGGCGCGCCCCACAGGCGGCACGACGAGCCGGGGCCGCCCGCTAGACGCAACTGCGAAAGGCGGCCTTGAATGGCGACTGCGCCCCGGGAACTGCCGGTGGGGCGGCGGGCGACGGTGACCGTGCCCGGCTCCTCGGCGAACCTCGGCCCCGGCTTCGACACCGTGGGGCTCGCGCTCGATATCACCGACACCGTCGCCGTCGAGGTGACGGCCTCGGGGCTCGAGGTCCTCATCGACGGCGAAGGCGCCGACGACCTGCCCCGCGACGAGAGCCACCTCGTCGTGCGCGCGCTGCGCGCCGGGCTCGAGGCCGCCGGCGTGAGCGCCCCGGGGCTGCGCGTCGAGTGCCGAAACGTCATCCCCCAGTCGCGGGGCCTGGGCTCCTCGGCGGCCGCCGCGGCCGCCGGGGTGCTTGCCGCGAACGCTCTTTCCGGCGGCGCCCTCGACGAGGCGGCGCTCGTGCAGCTCGCCTCCGCGTTCGAGGGGCACCCCGACAACGCCGCGGCCAGCGTGCTCGGCGGGGCGGTCGTGTCGTGGACCGCGGAGTCCGGCCGCGGGGAGCCCGCCTTCCGCGCGGTGTCCCTGCCCGTCGACCCGGCGATCGCCGCCACCGCGTTCGTGCCGGGATTCCACGCCTCGACCAAGGCGGTGCGCCGCGTGCTGCCCGAGACGGTGCCCAGGGCCGACGCGGTGTTCAACGTGTCGCGCTCCGCGCTGCTCGCGGTGGCGCTGCAGTCGCGCCCCGACCTGCTCATGGAGGCGACCCGCGACCGGCTTCACCAGGGCTACCGCGCCGAGGTGCTGCCCCTAAGCCTCGCGTGGGTGCGCCGCCTGCGCGAGGCGGGGCATGCGGCGTACCTCTCCGGGGCGGGGCCGACCGTCCTCGCGCTCGGTACCGAGCCCGTCGAGGATTCGCTCGTCGAGGAGGCCCGCGGCGCGGGCTTCAGCGTTAAGCGCCTCGCCGTCGCCGGCGCCCCCACCGCGCGCGTCGAGGCCGCCGACGGCGCCGCGCAGCGCGGCTAAGCAGCCCGGACGCGGAAGCGCCCCTCCCGCCGGCAATCCGCCGGGGGAGGGGCGCCTCGTCGTCCCCGGCGGGATGGCAAATGGATCGGGCTACTGCTGCTCGTCGTCGTCCTCGTCGAGGGCGCGGCGCGGCGCGGGCCCGAGCGCGATGATCTCGAACTCGCCGCGGGCAAGCCTGGCGCGCAGGTCCTTCTTGTCGTACTTGTTCACCGAGGTCTGGTCGATGCGCTCAACGAAGGCCCAGTACTCGGGGATCATCCAGCCCGGCAGGTGGGCGCGCAGCTCGTCTCTCAAGCCCTCCGCGGTCTGGGCGGTGGGCTCGTTGTCGCCGCGCAGCACGGTGATCGCCAGGGGCCGCTCGCCCCACGTGTCGTCGGGGTAGCCGATGACGGCGACTTCGGCGACGCGCTCGTCGGCGAGGATGAAGTTCTCCAGCTGGACCGAGGAGATCCACTCCCCGCCGGAGCTGATGAGGTCGCGGGCGCGGTCCTGGATCGCCAAGAACCCGTCCCTCGTCACCGAGCCGACGTCGCCGGTGCGCAGCCAGCCGTCGTCCGCGAAGCGCTGCGAGCCGTCGTCTGTCGGGTCGTCCTCGGCGGGGCCCTGGGAGGGGAGGTAGAAGCCCGCGACGTGGGGACCGGCGATCTGGATCTCGCCCTCGTTGTGCTCGGAGCGGCCGAGCACCTCCCCGTGGTTGACGACCCGGTAGCCCACCAGCGGGCTAAACCGCCCCTGGGTGGTGCGGTACGACCACGCCGCCTCGCTATCGGCGTCCTCCGGCGGGCGGGCGACCGTCGCGGCGATACCCGTCTCGGTCATGCCCCACACCTGGATGACGTCGACGCCGTGGTTCTCCTCCCACGCGCGGATGAGCGCGGGCGGCACCACCGAGCCGCCGCAGAAGATCTCCTTAAGAGGCATGTCCTCAATGGGGTGCTCGCGCAGGTAGCCGAGCAGCTGCGTCCAGATCACCGGCACGCCGTGCGCCGCCCGGGGCCTCGCGTAGTCGATGACCGCGGCGAGCTTCTCCGGGCTCACGTCGCCGTTGGCGAGCACCAGCGGGGTGCCGGCGACGAGCGCGGCGTAGGGCACGCCCCACGACAGCGAGTGGTAGAGCGGCACCGCAAGAAGAAAAGGCCCTCTCGTGGAGAGCCCCATCGAGTTCGCCGCCATGAGGCTCAAGGACTGCAGGCAGATCGCGCGGTGCGAGTAGGCCACGCCCTTAGGTTTCCCGCCGGTGCCGGTGGAATAACACAGCGCCGCCGCGGCCTTCTCGTCCGTCTCAAGCCACGGGTAGTCGGTGCGCTTCCCGTCAAGCAACGCCTCGAGCGAGTGGCCGGCGACGGACTCGGGGAGCTCGCCGGCGGGCCCGTCGATGGCGGCCTCCCCGGTGAACGCGACGGCGCGGACCGCCGGGCACTCGTGAAGCACCTCGCCGAGCCTGGGGGCGAGCCTCGGGTCGGCGACGACGACCTCGCAGCCGGAGTGGTCGATGGTGTGGGCGATCTGCTCGCTATCGAGGTGCCGGTTGATGGGGGTAAACACCGCCCCCATCGAGGGCACCGCGACCATCGCCTCGAGGTGCTCCGAGCAGTTGAACATGAAGGTGCCCACCCGGTCGCCGACGCCCACGCCGAGCTCCTCGCTTAGCGCGTGCGCGAGCGCCCCCGCGCGCGCTGCGATCGCCCGAAACGTCGTGCGCTCGACCGTTCCCTCCGCGAGCGTCGTCACCGGCGTGGCGCCAAAGACCCTCGAGGCGTAGCGCAGGATGCCCGGCACGGTCAGCGGCGTCTCCTGCATCGTCGCATGCATGACCGCCAGCCTAGACCGAGCCGCCCGCGCGCGGGGCGGCGGTGTTGGCGCGCCCCGGTGGGTTGGCTACACTCGGGAGCCACGTGGAATCGTGGGGCGACGCGCGCGTCGCCCGCGAGGACCGGCCGACCACCCGGAAACCGACGCGCTCCCGGGCCCCTCGCCCCGCCGTCCGGCGGGGTCGGGGGATGACAGGCCGGCGCCGCGCCCCGCCCGCCGACGCGCCGGCGGCCGCACCCGCCCAGCCCGGGCAGCGACCTAGATTGAGGCTTTAGATCTAGCGCCCGCGCCCGGCCCGCGCGGAATCGCGACCGAAAAGCGACCGCGGATGCCGCTTGTACGGGGCCCACCAGCGCGGGCACAACGAGAGTGCCCGCCGGGCCCGCCGGCGTTGAGGCGGCCATTCCACCCGCACGCCCGCGCGAGCGCGGGACGCTACCAGGCCCGGGCGGTTTTCCGCCCTTCCCTCCGCCCGCCACAGGGGAGGAGAGCGCCGCCCCGGGCCGGCCGGAGCGGCTGTAGTACCTCAATATCTGTAGCCCTCCGCCGGGCCCCGGTCAGCGCCGTGCCGTGCTTGCTACCCCCCTTGCTAAGGAAAGGACATCCGTGACCACACCGGATAGCGCCGCGCCCGGCGTCGCCCAGCAGGACATCGCGAGCCTGCGCATCCCCGAGCTCAAGAAGATCGCCGCCGACCTGGGTCTCAAGGGCTTAAGCGGGATGCGCAAGGCCGACCTCGTCTCCGCGATCACGGAGCGCTCCGAGCGCGGCGTCCCGCCGAAGAACGCCGCCGCGCTGAAGAACGCCACGGGGCCGAAGGACCGGCCCGCGAAGGGCGGCGACGCCAAGGCCGATAACGCGGAGGGCGGCGCGAAGCGCCCCGAGAAGGACGACGCCGCGCCCCGCGGTGAGCGCCCCGCGGAGGAGAAGGCCGGCGAGCGCCGCGGCGAGGGCGGCCGCCCGGAGGGCGAGAAGCGCCCCGAGCGCGACGCCGAGGACGACGCGAAGGACCAGAACCGCGGCGAGGGTGACGGCCGCGGCCGCGAGGGCGGCCGGGAGTCCGGGCGCTACGAGTCTCGCGCGGCGGCGCGCCGGGCGCGCCGGCAGCGGCTGCGCCAGCACCAGGGCGAGGACTCCGGCCGCGAGGGCGGCAATGACGACGGCTCCGAGAACGGCTCCGGCGAGGGCGAGGAGCGCGGCCGCGGCGGCCGGGACGGCGGCAATAACAACAGCAACGACGAGAAGCGGGGCCACCGCGGCTCGCGCGGCGGGCGCGGCCGGGGCCGCGGCCGCGACAAGTCCGGCAAGAACCGCGACAACAACAACGGCAATAACGGCAACAACAACGGCGGCGGCGAGCAGCGCGGCAAGGACAACGACAAGGGCAAGGACCACGGCAACGGCGGGGGCGATCTCCAGGCCGTGGCGGGCATCCTCGACGTCGTCGACAAGAACATCGCGTTCGTGCGCACCACCGGCTACCACGCCGCGCCGGCCGACGTGTTCGTCGGCCAGCAGCTCATCAAACGCTTCGACCTGCGCAAGGGCGACGCGATCACCGGCCAGGTCAAGGTCGGCGGCGGCGGCGGAAACCACGGCCAGGGCCGCCGGCACGGGCGCAACAAGCAGAAGTACAACAACCTCGTCCGGGTCGACACCGTCAACGGCAAGACCGTCGACGAGATCAAGGGCCGCCCGAAGTTCGGGAACCTCACCCCGCTCTACCCGAACCAGCGGCTGCGCTTAGAGACGACGCCGAAGCTCATCACCACGCGCGTCATCGACCTCATCATGCCGATCGGCAAGGGGCAGCGCGCGCTCATCGTCTCCCCGCCGAAGGCCGGCAAGACGACGATGCTGAAGAACGTCGCGAACGCCATCGCGACGAACAACCCGGAGTGCTACCTCATGGTCGTCCTCGTCGACGAGCGGCCCGAGGAGGTCACCGACATGGAGCGCTCCATCGACGGGGAGGTCATCGCCTCGACGTTCGACCGCCCGCCGAGCGAGCACGCCGCCGTCGCGGAGCTCGCCATCGAGCGCGCGAAGCGGCTCGTCGAGCAGGGCCAGGACGTCGTCGTGCTCCTCGACTCGATCACTCGGCTCGGGCGCGCCTACAACAACTCCTCGCCGGCCTCGGGCCGGATCCTGTCGGGCGGCGTGGACTCTAACGCGCTCTACCCGCCGAAGCGCTTCCTCGGCGCCGCCCGCAACATCGAGAACGGCGGCTCGCTCTCCATCATCGCGACCGCGATGGTCGAGACGGGCTCCGCGGGCGACACCGTCATCTTCGAGGAGTTCAAGGGCACCGGCAACGCCGAGCTCAAGCTCGATAGGCGGATCTCCGAGCGGCGCGTGTTCCCTGCCGTGGACGTCGGCCCGTCGGGCACCCGCAAGGACGAGCTGCTGCTCGCCCCCGAGGAGGCGCGCATCGTCCACCAGCTGCGGCGTAAGCTGGCCGCCGTCGACAACCAGCAGGCGATCGAGCTGCTCATCCGGCAGCTGAAGAAGACGAAGTCGAACGGCGAGTTCCTCATGCAGATCGCGTCGTCTGGTGCGATCCTTCAGGGCGAGGACGAGGAGGAGTATTCCTAAACCATGAGCGATCAGGAAACCGCCGTCGGCGACATCCTCGCCGAGTACGAGGGCCTCGAGCAGCAGATGGCCGACCCCGAGGTCCTAGGCGACCAGAAGCTCTTCCGCTCCGTCTCGAAGCGCTACGCGCAGCTCCAGCCGAAGGTCGCGGTCATCAAGGACCTTCAGCAGACCCGCGCGGACCTCGCGGACGCCAAGGAGATGGCCTACGAGGACCACGAGTTCCAGCAGGAGGCCGACCGGCTTGCCGATCGCGAGATCGAGCTCGAGGAGAAGCTCGCCGACCTGCTCGCGCCGCGCGACGAGCACGACGCCGACGACATCATCATGGAGGTCAAGGCCGGCGCGGGCGGCGAGGAGGCCGCTCTCTTCGCGGGCGACCTCGTGCGGATGTACGAGAAGTTCGCGGAGAAGTCCGGCTTCACCTACGAGGTTCTCGGCATCACCGAGTCCGACCTCGGCGGCGTCAAGGACATCACCTTGTCTTTCAAGTCGAAGAAGCCCGGCCCGGACGGCGCGTGGAGCGTGTTCAAGTTTGAGGGCGGCGTCCACCGCGTGCAGCGCGTGCCGGTGACCGAGTCGCAGGGCCGTATCCAGACCTCGGCCGCGGGCGTGCTCGTCTACCCCGAGCCCGAGGAGATCGGCGAGGTGGAGATCGCCGACAAGGACATCCGCGTCGACGTCTACCGCTCGTCCGGCAAGGGCGGCCAGGGCGTGAACACCACCGACTCGGCGGTGCGCATCACCCACCTGCCCACCGGGCTCGTCGTCACGTGTCAGAAGGAGCGCTCCCAGATCCAGAACCGGGCGCGCGCCCTGCAGGTGCTCGCCGCGAGGCTCCAGCAGATCCGCGAGGAGGAGGCCGAGGCCGAGCACGCCTCCGACCGGCACGCCCAGGTGCGCACCATGGACCGCTCTGAGCGGATCCGCACGTACAACTGGCCGGAGAACCGCATCACCGACCACCGCGTCGGCTTCAAGGCCAACAACCTCGACCAGGTCCTCGACGGGGAGCTCTCCGACGTGATTAGCGCCCTGCAGGCCAAGGAGCGCCAGGAGCGCCTCGAGGCGGCCCAGTAGTGCTTCTCGTCGAGGCGCTGCGCGAGGCCGCCGCCCGCCTCGGCGGGGCCGGCGTCGACCGCCCCGAGGTCGACGCCCGGCTCATCGCCGGCGATCTGTTGGGCTGCCCGCCGCTCGAGGTGGGGCTGCGCGGCCGCGAGGAGTGCGACGCCTCGTTCCTCGAGCGCTACCGGGCTCTTATCGAGCGCCGTGCCACCCGCGAGCCGCTGCACTACATCCTCGGCGCCGCGCCGTTCGGTGCGGGCGAGCTCAAGGTCGGGGAGGGGGTGTTCATTCCCCGGCCCGAGACCGAGATCCTCGCCGACCGGGCCGCCCGGCTCCTCGCCGACAAGAAGAGTCCCGTCGCCGTCGACCTGTGCGCCGGCGCGGGATCTCTTGCGACCTACCTCGCCCGCGAGGTCGAGGGCGCGAGCGTCCACGCCGTCGAGGCCGACCCGAAGGCCGTGCCGTGGCTGAGGCGCAACGCCGAGCCGCTGGGGGTGGAGTGCCACGAGGGCGACGCGCGCGACGCCGGCGTCCTCTCCGAGCTGCGCGGCGCGGTCGACGTCGTCGTCGCCAACCCGCCGTACGTGCCCGACGGGGCCGAGGTCGCCCCCGAGGTGCGCTTCGACCCCGACGTCGCCGTCTACGGCGGTCCCACCGGGGTGGAGTTCACCGCCCGGCTCCTGCCCGTGGCGCTGGGCCTGCTCAAACCCGGCGGGTGGTTCGGCGTCGAGCACGATGACACCACCGCCGAGGCGACCCGCGTGCTGCTTAAGGAGGCCGGCTTCGTCGAGGTCGGCACATTGCGCGACCTCGCCGGGCGGGAGCGCTTCGCCGTCGGCCGCCGGCCCGAGGAGCCGGGCGACTAGACTCGCCGGGAAGATACGGCCGCCGTCCGAGCCCGCATAAGCGGGCTCCGGTGGCGGCACCGGGACGCGAGACGACAGAGGGGAAGAGGACAAGCCTCATGGGCGCGATTCTCAGCTGCGCGGAGGAGCGCGAGCGCCGCCGCAGCCTCGAGGTGGCCATCGACGCGGTGCGCGACGGCAAGCTCGTCGTCACCCCGACCGACACGCTCTACGGGATCGGCGCGGACGCCTTCAACCGGCAGGCCGTCGCCGACCTGCTCGCCGCGAAGCGGCGCGGGCCCGACTACCCGGTCCCCGTGCTCGTCGGCTCGTGGTCGACGATCGCGGGGCTGGTCAGCCGCCAGACCGACGAGATGACCGCGCTGGTCAAGGCGTTCTGGCCGGGCGGGCTCTCCCTCGTCGTCGAGCAGGCGCCCTCCCTGCCGTGGGACCTAGGCGACTCGCGCGGCACCGTCATGCTGCGCATGCCCAACCACCCGGTCGCCCTCCAGCTGCTGCGCGAGGTGGGGCCCATGGCGGTCTCCTCGGCGAACCTCCACGGCCAGCAGCCGCCCACCTCGGCGCAGGCGGCCCGCCAGCAGCTCGGCGACGCCGTCGAGGTCTACCTCGACGCCGGCCCCGCGCAGCTCGGGGAGGCCTCGACGATCGTCGACCTGGCCCACGGGCGCCCGCGCGTGCTGCGCGCCGGCGCGGTGGCCACCGCCGACGTCGCCCGGGTCCTCGGCGTGGCCGCCGAGGAGCTCGAGCGGGATTAGGATTTCGGTCCTCGGCGCGGCAGCAGGCGCGCGCGTGGAGACACCCAGCGGGGGAGGGGAGGTGACAAACCCGTGACCGGGATCGGCGGGGCCGGGGTGCCCCTGCGCGAGATCGCACTCGTCGTGCTCGTCGCGGCGACGTTCACGTTCCTCATCACCGGGCTGGTGCGCTACGCGATGATGCGGCTCGGCTGGATCGCCGAGATCCGCAAGCGCGATGTGCACACCCAGCCCACCCCGCGGATGGGCGGGGTTGCGATGTTCGTCGGCTTCTTGGCGGCGATCTTCCTCGCCCAGCAGCTGCCCGCGCTCACCCGCGGGTTCATGCCGCTCACCCCGGAGATGAGCGCCGTTCTCGCCGCAGGCATCGTCA
Source organism: Corynebacterium otitidis ATCC 51513 (assembly GCF_000296405.1). GTDB lineage: Bacteria > Actinomycetota > Actinomycetes > Mycobacteriales > Mycobacteriaceae > Corynebacterium > Corynebacterium otitidis. The sequence continues at coordinate 383,802 of NZ_JH815193.1, read as the reverse complement.
TCGTCATCGTCGGCGTGCTCGACGACCTCTTCGAGCTCGACGCGATCACCAAGCTCATCGGCCAGGTCCTCGGCGCGGTGGTGATGAGCCTGCTTGGCTTGAGCTGGACGCTCGTGTACTTCCCCTTCGGGGAAGGAACGACCATCGTCCTCGACCAGGTGCAGTCCACGGTGATCACCACGGTGTTCACCGTCATGCTCATCAACGCCATCAACTTCGTCGACGGGCTCGACGGGCTGGCCGCGGGGCTGGGCATGATCGCCGGCGGCGCGATCCTCGTCTACTCGCTCACCGTGCTCCACGACCAGGGCGGCACCGTCTCGGCCTACCCGCCGGCGATGATCGCCGCCGCGCTCGTGGGCGTGTGCCTGGGCTTTTTGCCGCACAACTTCGAGCCCTCGCGGATCTTCATGGGGGATTCCGGCTCGATGTTCATCGGGCTCCTGCTCGCCGCGGCGTCGACCTCGGCGTCGGGGAAGATCAACATGTCCCTCTACGGCACCGCCGACATCGTCGCGCTCATGAGCCCGCTCTTCGTCGTGCTCGCCGCGATCGCCGTGCCCGTGCTCGACCTCGTGCTCGCCGTCGTGCGCCGGCTGGCGAAGGGCCGCTCGCCGTTCTCCGCGGACCGGCTCCACCTCCACCACAGGCTGCTCTCCTTAGGCCACACGCATCGGCGCACCGTGCTCGTGCTCTACCTGTGGGTCTCCGTGGTGGCGTTCGGGGCGGTGTCGTTTTCCATCGTGCCGCCGCTCTACGCGATCTCCGGCACTCTTATCGCCTTCCTCGTCGCCGCCGTCGCGACCCTCATCCCGCTGCGGGAGGGCAAGCTCGGCCGCCACGCCGCGCCCGCGGCCGCCCGCCCGCCGCGGGGTGCCGCCCCGGCCGGGCGGCACCGCCGGGGCTAGCCAGCCCAGGCGGTAGGGTGGAGGGCCGTGACTGAGAACAACACCGACGGGCGCGGCGCCGGCGGCGACGAGGCCCAGCCCAAGCCGACGCTCAAGGACTTCGGCCGCGGCACGCGGCCGCTGAAGCGGGCGCTCATCTTCGGGGCGCTCACGCTCGTCCCCGTGTGGGCGGCGTGCCTGGCGGCCTTCTGGTACGCCGACGGCACCCCCGGGGCGTGGGGCGCGCTCATCGGCGGGCTGATCGGCGGCGGCTACATCCTGCTCACCGCGGTGACCGTGCTGCTCGCCGGGCGCGGCGCGCTCGAGTTCCTGCCGCTGCTCGTGCTCGGCGGCTTCCTCATCAAGATCGTGCTCGTCATCATCGCCTTCGCGGTGCTTTCGAGGATGGAGTTCTACACCGACCTCTCGCTCGCGGTGACGACCATCGTGTGCCTCGTCATCGTGCTCGCCGCGGAGCTCTTCGGCGCGGCGCGCACCCGCACCCCGATCGTCAGCTGACCGAAAAGGAGCCCGGGTGTCGGCCGCCCTAGCGAGCGGCGGAAGCGTTGTCATCCCGGGCGCCGAAACCCGCCCCGGTCGGGCCGCTAAAACCCGCGCTGAGGGCGGGTTTTCACGCAGGTGAGGGGCGTGAATATCGGTTCGGGGAGAGATTCGTATGACAACATCAAGCGAACTGTTAGACTGAGCGCTGGGTGAGCGCTTGACGGCCCGCCCGCCTGGCGTGCCGCGGATCCGCGGCACGTGCTGGGCGGGGCCTTTGTGGAAAGGGTCGGCTGGCGTTCTGTCACCTGAAGCGGCCGCGCCGATGGATGTGCGACGGAGTCCTGGCCGGCCGTTCCTTTTCACCAACGCAAACCAATCGACGTCCATCGCACCGCTGGCCTGGCCGTGGAAACGGCGGCCCGCGGCCCTACCGTGGGAGAGAACGCTGAGCGTGACAACACTGAGCATGAAGGGTGAGTTCCACGAGCCCGATCTCGACTCAGAGATTTTCCCAGGGGAAGAGTACGGTCACATCCTCTTCGACGACGTCGCCGGAGGGTGGTTCGCGCTCGATCGCTTGATGCTCGTCCGCATCTTGATGGCGGCCGTGCTGGTGATCTTCTTTGTCGTCGCCATGCGCAACCCGAAGGTGGTTCCGCGTGGCGTCCAGAACGTCGCCGAGATCATTCTCGACTTCGTGCGGGTGAACATCGTCGAGAGCACGCTGGGGAAGAAGGAGGGCAAGCGGTTCTTCCCGCTCATCGCCATCATCTTCGTCACCGTCCTGGCGCTGAACCTGTCCACGGTCATTCCGGGGCTCAACGTCTCCTCGAACGCGCGCATCGGCATGCCGATCGTGCTGGCGATCACCGGCTACGTCGCGATGATTTACGCGGGCGCGAAGCGATACGGGTTCTTCAAGTACCTGAAGTCCTCGATCGTCGTGCCCAACGTGCCGTGGGTGCTGCACATCATGCTGGTGCCCATCGAGATCCTCTCGACGTTCATCGTCCGCCCGGTCACGCTGGCCATTCGTCTCATGGCGAACATGCTGGCCGGCCACCTGATCCTCGTCCTGCTGTTTTCCGCCACGAACTTCTTCTTCTGGCAGCTCAACGGCTGGACGGCGCTCTCGGGCGTGACGGTGCTCGCCGGGGTGGTCTTCACCGCGTTCGAGCTGTTCATCGTCGGCCTGCAGGCGTACATCTTCGCCCTGCTGGTCTCGGTGTACATCGACCTGTCACTGCACGCGGACGAGCACTAGGGGACCGACCCCGGTTCCCTGGCGGCCTTCCGACCCCTCATACTCCCCAACCACACACTCGCCCGACCCGGCCCGCAGACACCAAAAGGGCTAGGGCGGGAGGCACAGAAAGGTATTCGCTTTCATGAACGACATCATTCTTGCGCAGGCTGACACCCTCGCCGAGGCCCCCCAGCTCGGCGCCGTGGGCTACGGCATCGCCACCATCGGCCCCGGCATCGGTATCGGTATCCTCGCCGGCAAGGCCATGGAGTCGATGGCGCGCCAGCCCGAGATGGCCGGCCGCATCTCCACCACGATGTTCATCGCCCTGGGTATGGTCGAGGCGCTCGCGCTCATCGGCATCGTCGCCGGCTTCCTGTTCTAAGGGAAGCGCCAGGGACACCAAGAAGCGAAGGACTAGAGACACATGCACACAGTCATCACTCTGGCGGCGGAGAGCGAGGAGCTCCCCCTCGAGGGCGGCCCCTCGATCCTGCTGCCGACGAACTATGACCTGTTCTGGTCCGCCGTCGTCTTCGTCATCCTCGCGCTGATCCTGTGGAAGCTCGTCCTCCCGAAGTTCCAGGAGGTCCTCGCCGAGCGGCGGGAGAAGATTCAGGGCGGCATCGAGCGCGCCGAGGCCGCTCAGGCCGAGGCCAAGGCCGCGCTGGAGAAGTACAACGCCCAGCTCTCCGACGCCCGCGCCGAGGCCGCCGAGATCCGCGAGCAGGCGCGCGAGCGCGGCAAGCAGATCGAGACGGAGATGAAGGACAAGGCCGACGAGGAGGCCCGCCGCATCGTCGAGTCCGGCGAGAAGCAGCTGGCCGCCTCCCGCGAGCAGGTCGTCGGCGAGCTTCGCCGCGAGCTGGGCGACAACTCGATCAAGCTCGCCGAGGCGCTCCTCGGCGGGGAGCTCTCCGCGGAGACGAAGCGCTCCGGGACGATCGACTCGTTCCTCTCTGACCTGGATGGGGCCTCTACGACGAAGGCGGGACAGTGACGCAGTTGCGGGCAGCAAGCCGCGAGGCGCTCGAGGCGGCCTCGCGAGGGCTAGACGACGTGCTGGCGGCCTCCTCCGACAAGGAGGCCGCGGGGCTTCGCCTCGGCTCCGAGCTCTTCGAGCTCGCCGAGTTCCTCGACGGGCACCGCAGCCTTAGGGTCGCGGTCGCCGACTCCGACCGCGGGGTCGAGGAGCGCTTCGAGCTCGTCCGCTCGCTCATCGGGGGCCAGCTCTCCGAGGAGACCCTAAAGGTCGTTCGGTCCGCGCTCGAGCGGGCCTGGTCGACCCCGAGGGAGCTGCGCGAGGGCATCGTCGCGCTCGGCCGCCGCGCGCTGTTCACCGGCGCGAAGGAGCAGGGCGTGCTCAAGACCGTCGAGGACCAGCTCGTCGACTTCGGCGAGATCCTCGGCCGCGAGCCCGAGCTGCAGATGGCGCTCTCGGACCGGGCGCAGCCCGCGGCGAAGCGCCGCGAGCTCGTCGCGAACCTCCTCTACGGCAAGGCCACCGCGGTCGCCGAGGCGCTCATCCTCCAGGTCGTCGGCCGCCCCGAGCGCGGCACCATCGACGACGTCGACGCGCTCGCCGGCGCGGCCGCGGAGTTTAGCGGCCGCCGGGTCGCGAAGGTCGCCTCGGCCGCGAAGTTGAGCGACGAGCAGCGCGAGCGGCTCGCCCAGTCGCTCAAGCGGCTCTACGGCCAGGAGGTCTCGCTCCACGAGAGGGTCGACGAGTCCCTCCTCGGCGGCGCGACCGTCCGGGTCGGCGACGAGCTCATCGACGGGTCGCTGCGCGGCCGGATCGAGCGGCTGAAGAGCAGGGTCGCCTAGCGGCGGGGCGGCGCGCGCCGCCCGGCGGGCCCGCGGGCGCCGCCACACACAAGACGTACTTTGCAGGTTAGAAACGAGAGCAGGAAATAATGGCGGAGCTTTCGATCTCCTCAGACGAGATCCGTAGCGCGTTAGCGAACTACACCTCCAGCTTCTCCACCGAGGCCTCCCGCGAGGAGGTCGGCGTGGTGGTTTCTGCTGCCGACGGTATCGCCCAGGTTTCGGGGCTGCCGTCCGTGATGGCCAATGAGCTGCTCACCTTCCCGGGTGGCATCATCGGCGTCGCGCAGAACCTCGACACCGACTCCATCGGCGTCGTGATTCTCGGCAGCTTCGAGAAGCTCAAGGAGGGCGACGAGGTCAAGCGCACCGGAGAGGTCCTCTCCGTGCCGGTCGGCGACGACTTCCTCGGCCGCGTCATCAACCCCCTCGGCGAGCCCATCGACGGGCTCGGCGAGATCTCCTCAGACGAGAACCGCGTCCTCGAGCTGCAGGCGCCCTCGGTCCTGCAGCGCCAGCCGGTCCACGAGCCGATGCAGACGGGCATCAAGGCCATCGACGCGATGACGCCGATCGGCCGCGGCCAGCGCCAGCTCATCATCGGCGACCGCAAGACCGGTAAGACCGCGGTGTGCATCGACACCATCCTCAACCAGAAGGCCAACTGGGAGTCCGGCGACAAGGACAAGCAGGTCCGCTGCATCTACGTCGCCATCGGCCAGAAGGGCTCGACGATCGCCCAGGTGCGCCAGACCCTCGAGGACAACGGCGCGCTGGACTACACGACCATCGTCGCGGCCCCGGCGTCCGACTCGGCCGGCTTCAAGTGGCTCGCGCCGTTCTCCGGCGCGGCGCTCGGCCAGCACTGGATGTACCAGGGCAACCACGTCCTCATCATCTACGACGACCTCACCAAGCAGGCCGAGGCGTACCGCTCGATCTCGCTGCTGCTTCGCCGCCCGCCGGGACGCGAGGCCTACCCGGGCGACGTCTTCTACCTCCACTCGCGGCTCCTGGAGCGCGCCGCGAAGCTCTCCGACGAGGAGGGCAAGGGCTCGATGACGGCGCTGCCGATCATCGAGACGAAGGCGAACGACGTCGGCGCGTTCATCCCGACCAACGTCATCTCCATTACCGACGGCCAGGTGTACCTCGAGGACGACCTGTTCAACCAGGGCGTGCGCCCCGCGGTCAACGTCGGTATCTCCGTCTCCCGCGTCGGCGGCGACGCGCAGACCAAGGGGATGAAGAAGGTCGCCGGTAACCTGCGCCTCGACCTCGCGGCCTACCGCGACCTCGAGTCCTTCGCGGCGTTCGCCTCCGACCTGGACAAGACCTCGAAGCGCCAGCTCGCCCGCGGCGAGCGGCTCGTCGAGCTGCTCAAGCAGCCGGAGAGCTCCCCGCAGACGGTCGACTACCAGATGGTGTCCATCTTCCTCGCCAACGAGGGCGTCTTCGACGACGTCCCGGTCGAGGACGTCCGCCGCTTCGAGGCGGAGGTGCAGGACTCGCTGCGCAGCGACCACCCCGAGCTCTTCGAGGAGATCTCGGACGGCAAGCAGCTCTCCGACGAGCAGAAGGAGACGCTGCGCGAGGGCGCGAAGAAGTTCGCCGAGACCTTCCGCACCTCCGAGGGCGAGACGCTGGGCGAGGAGCCCACCGAGGCCCTCGACGAGTCGGCGATCAAGTCGACCAACCTGTCCGGCTCCAAGAAGTCCGAGGACTAGGAGAGGACAGCGACAATGCACCAGTCCAGCGAGACCCAGGAAGGAGGAGTGACGCATGGCTACGCTGCGTGAGCTGCGCGACCGCATTAGGTCGGTGAGCTCGACGAAGCAGATCACCAAGGCCCAGGAGATGATCGCGACCTCGCGAATCACCAAGGCCCAGCAGCGCGTCGAGGCGGCGGCCCCGTACGCCGACGAGCTGCTGCGCGTCGTCGAGCGGCTCGCCCGCGAGTCGACGCTCGACAACGACATGCTGCGCCAGCGCGAGGACGCGAAGGTCGCGGCGGTGCTCGTGGTGACCTCCGACCGCGGGATGTGCGGCGGCTACAACAACAGCGTGCTGAAGAAGGCCACCGCGCTGTCGAAGCTTCTGCGCGACAAGGGCTACGAGGTTGACTACTACGTCGCCGGGGACAAGGGGATCAACTACTACCGGTTCCGCGACATCCCCGTCGTCGCGACGTGGAGCGGCTTCTCCCAGGAGCCGACGTGGGAGTCGACGAGCGGGCTCATCGGGCACCTCGTGCGCGGCTTCCAGGCCGGCTCCGAGGAGACCGTCACCCACCCGAACGACAAGTCGGCAGAGGTCCGCGGCTTCGACCAGCTGCACGTCGTCTACACGGAGTTCGTCTCCATGCTCGAGCAGAAGCCCCGCGTGCAGCAGGTGCTTCCGCTTGAGCCGGTCTTCGACGACGACGATGACATCGACGCGGGGCTCAAGACCGCCGATGAGGACTCCGACGGCGCGTCGGCGAACTACGAGTTCGAGCCCGACGCCCAGACCCTCCTCGACGAGCTTCTGCCCAAGTACGTCGCCCGCAGCCTGTTTTCCATGTTCCTCGAGGCCTCCGCCGCGGAGTCCGCCTCCAGGCGCACGGCGATGAAGAACGCGACCGACAACGCCTCCGAGCTGGTCGAGGACCTCGGCCGGGAGGCGAACCAGGCGCGCCAGGCTCAGATTACGCAGGAAATCTCGGAGATCGTCGGTGGCGCTGGCGCGCTCGCCGGCAGCGGAGAAAGTGATTAAGTTATGACTACAGCTCTCAGCGAGCAGGACTCGCGCGAGGACGGCCAGAACACGGCCGGCCGCGTCGCGCGCGTGACCGGCGCTGTCGTCGACGTGGAGTTCCCGCGCGGCGCCGCGCCGGCCCTGAACAACGCCCTGACCGTCGAGGTCGAGCACAAGGACGTCGCCAAGACGATCACCCTCGAGGTCGCCCAGCACCTGGGCGACAACCTCGTGCGGACGATCTCCATGGCGCCGACCGACGGGCTCGTCCGCGGCCAGACCGTCACCGACACCGGCAAGCCGATCTCGGTGCCCGTCGGCGACGTCGTCAAGGGCCACGTCTTCAACGCCCTCGGCGACTGCCTGGACGAGCCGGGCCTCGGCCGCGACGGCGAGCAGTGGGGCATCCACCGCAACCCGCCGGCCTTCGACAACCTCGAGGGCAAGACCGAGATTCTCGAGACCGGCATCAAGGTCATCGACCTGCTCACCCCGTACGTCAAGGGCGGCAAGGTCGGCCTGTTCGGCGGCGCCGGCGTGGGCAAGACGGTCCTCATCCAGGAGATGATCACCCGTATCGCCCGCGAGTTCTCCGGCACGTCGGTCTTCGCCGGCGTCGGCGAGCGCACCCGTGAGGGCACGGACCTCTTCCTCGAGATGGAGGAGATGGGCGTGCTCCAGGACACCGCCCTTGTCTTCGGCCAGATGGACGAGCCGCCGGGAGTTCGCATGCGCGTGGCGCTCTCGGGGCTGACGATGGCGGAGTACTTCCGCGACGTGCAGGACCAGGACGTCCTGCTCTTCATCGACAACATCTTCCGCTTCACGCAGGCGGGCTCCGAGGTCTCCACGCTGCTCGGCCGCATGCCGTCCGCGGTGGGCTACCAGCCGACCCTGGCCGACGAGATGGGCGAGCTCCAGGAGCGCATCACCTCGACGAAGGGCCGCTCGATCACCTCGCTGCAGGCCGTCTACGTGCCGGCGGACGACTACACCGACCCGGCCCCGGCGACGACCTTCGCGCACCTCGACGCGACGACCGAGCTCGACCGCTCGATCGCCTCGAAGGGCATCTACCCGGCGGTGAACCCGCTGAGCTCCTCGTCGAACATCCTCCAGCCGGGGATCGTCGGCGAGCACCACTACGAGGTCGCGCAGCGCGTCATCGGGATCCTCCAGAAGAACAAGGAGCTCCAGGACATCATCGCCATCCTCGGCATGGACGAGCTCTCCGAGGAGGACAAGGTCACCGTCCAGCGGGCGCGCCGCATCGAGCGCTTCCTCGGCCAGAACTTCTTCGTCGCGCAGAAGTTCACCGGGCTCGAGGGCTCGTACGTGCCGCTCAAGGACACGATCGACGCGTTCGAGCGGATCTGCAACGGCGAGTTCGACCACTACCCGGAGATGGCCTTCGACGGCCTGGGTGGCCTCGACGACGTCGAGGAGAAGTACAAGCAGATGACGGAGAACGACGATGCCTAAGATCACCGTTGAACTGGTCGCCGTGGACCACATGCTGTGGTCCGGCGAGGCCGAGAGCCTCGTCGCGGAGACCACCGAGGGTGAGATTGGGATCCTTCCCGGCCACGAGCCGCTGCTCGGCCAGCTCGTCGACAACGGGATCGTCGTCATTCGCCCCGCCGAGGGCGAGCCGAAGGTCGCCGCCGTGCAGGGCGGCTTCCTCTCCGTGTCGCAGGAGAAGACGACGGTGCTCGCGGACTTCGCGGTCTGGGCCGACGAGGTGGATGAGGCGAAGGCGGAGGAGGACCTCTCCTCCGACGACGAGCTCACCCAGGCGCGCGCGACCGCGGGGCTGAAGGCCCTGCGCCGCGCGGCGAGCGTCGGGGCGCGCTAGCGCTCCTTAACCGCGCCGATAAAGGCCGGCGCCCCGCCACCGGCGGTCCCGCTCCGACGGGCCGCCTCGGGCGGGGCGCCGGCCTTTCTTTTCCGCCCGGGAGGCGCTCAGTGCCCGCCCAGCGACCTGCCAGGACGCTGGCCGCGGACTTGGCCCCGGCTGGGCCTGGCCGGTAGGATGCCACCATTAATCGTTCCCGTTCGGATAGAGGGGATCTCGATGCTGGCGGTTCTAGGCTGGGTGCTGGTCGGCCTCCTCGTGGCCGCCGCGATCCTCGCGCTCGTGCGCTTCGTGGGGCTGCGCTCCCGCGGCGTGCAGGTCATCCTGCGCCGCCTGCCGGCGAGCGGGAACCACGGCTGGCGACACGGCATCATGCGCTACAAGGGCGATCACATCGCCTTCTACATGGTGCGGTCTGTATCGCCCATGGCCGACGCGGTGTTCCGCCGCAGCGACATGCGCCTCGTGGGGCGGCGTGAGCCGTCGCCCCGCGAGGCTTCTTTTATGGCCGACGGGCTCACCATCGTCGAGTTCGTCATCGGCCAGACCCGCCGCGAGGTGGGCCTCGACTTCGCCGGCGACATGGCGCTGACCACGTGGCTCGAGTCGAAGCCCGACAACCGCACCCAGCGCCCCGACGTGAAGAAGCTCGTCGACCACATCACGCGCGCCCGCCGCCGCCCGGGGCGGACCCGCTAGAAGCGGGGCGGCTAGGCTGGGCGACCATGCGTGTTCTCCTCGCCCGCTGCACCGTCGACTACCGGGGCCGCCTCGATGCGCACCTGCCGAGCGCGCCCCGGCTCGTGCTTCTTAAGGCCGACGGGTCGGTCTCCATCCACGCCGACGATCGGGCCTACAAGCCGCTGAACTGGATGTCGCCGCCGTGCACCCTCACCGAGACCGAGGGCATCGCCGGCGACCCAGGCGTCGAAGAGGAGGAGATCGAGGACCCCGCCGAGGGCGCGTGCACGTGGCTCGTGGAGAACCCCAAGGGCGAGACCCTGACGATCTTCCTCGAGGAGATCTTCCACGATTTGAGCTTCGACCTCGGGGTCGACCCGGGGCTCACCAAGGACGGGGTGGAGGCCCACCTGCAGAAGCTGCTCGCCGAGCAGATCGACACGCTCGGCGAGGGCTACCAGCTCGTGCGCCGCGAGTACCCCACCCCGATCGGGCCGGTCGACATCCTGTGCACCGACGCGGCCGACGCGACCGTCGCCGTGGAGATCAAGCGCCGCGGGGAGATCGACGGCGTCGAGCAGCTCACCCGGTATGTGGAGCTGCTCAACCGGGACCCGGTACTCGCCCCGGTGACGGGGGTCTTCGCCGCCCAGGAGATCAAGCCGCAGGCCCGCACGCTCGCCGAGGACCGCGGGATCCGCTGCGTGGTCCTCGACTACCGGGCGCTCAAGGGCGAAGAGTCGAAGGAGTTGAGGTTGTTCTGATGCCGCGTCGCCACCGCCGCAAGCCGACCAGCCTGCCGCCCCTACCCAGTGACGGGGCGGTGTTCTACGGCACGGAGCGCCAGCCGGGGCCTGGCTGGGACCGCGAGGAGACCTACCTCGTGCGCCGGGTGGGCCGCGACCGGGCGAAGAAGTACTACCTGTGCCCGGGCTGCAACCAGAACGTCGTGCCCGGCGAGCGCCACGTCGTCGCCTGGCCGGAGACCGCCGGGCACCGCGGGGAGGACCGCCGCCACTGGCACGCGAGCTGCTGGGACCGCCGCTAGGATGGGCGGCATGCTCCTCGCGTTTTCCGTCGCCCCCACGGAGACCCCCGACTCGCGGGCGGAGATGTCCGCCGCCGTCGCCGAGGCCGTGCGCGTCGTGCGCGCCTCGGGGCTGCCGAACGAGACGAACGCGATGTTCACCCTCGTCGAGGGCGAGTGGGACGAGGTCTTCGACGTCGTACGCCGCGCCACCGAGGCCGTCGAGCGCGTCGCCCCCAGGGCCTCCCTGGTGATCAAGGCGGACATCCGGCCCGGGGCGAAGGATCAGCTGCACAACAAGGTGCGCTCGGTCGAGCGCCGGCTGAGCGGCGACGAGACCTAAAGGCGAACAAGGAGAGCCGGCCCCGTCAGGCGGGACCGGACGCGAGGCGAGCCACGCGCGCCCGCGGCTGCACCCCGGGCGGCCCGCCCGGGATAGAGGCTTGCGGGCCCGCGGGCGCCGCTTAATAGAAACCGATCAACGCGGAGACAAGCAGGAAGGGTCAGAAGGAGAAGCGATGGCAGCAACCAGCGGTGGGATGGACCTCTCCGGGCTCAAGGCCCAGGCCGAGGCGAGGCGCGACGAGCCGGGCCAGCCCGGCGGGGGAGCGGCGCAGCGCCCCGGCGGGGCCGCCAACGAGGTGAGCCCCGTCGTCGAGGTCACGGCCCAGAACTTCGAGGCCGAGGTCGTTCGGCGCTCGGTGCAGGTGCCGATCGTGCTCCAGGTCGGCAGCGAGCGCAGCGATGACTCGGAGAGCCTGCGCCGCACGCTCGGGGAGCTCGCCCGCGAGGCGAAGCTTAAGTTCATCTACGCGCACGCCGACGCCGATAAGGCCCCCGAGATCGCCCAGGCCCTGGGCGTCCGGGCGGTGCCCACGGTCGTGGCGCTCGCGGCGGGCCGGCCGCTGACCACCTTCCAGGGCTCCCAGCCCAAGGAGGAGCTTCAGCGCTGGGTGGACGCGCTCGTCAGCCAGATCGGCGGGCAGCTCCAGGGGCTCCCCGAGGGCACCGTGCCCGCCGGCGACGCGCCGGCCGAGCCCGAGCGCGACCCCCGCCTCGTCGCCGCGGAGGAGAAGCTCTCCGGCGGGGACTTCGACGGCGCGATCGCCGACTACGACAAGATCCTCGCCTCCGAGCCGCGCAACGAGGAGGCCCAGCAGGCCCGCGACGCGGCGCGGCTGCTCAAGCGCCAGTCGGAGAACGCCGACGGGGACCCCATCGCCCGCGCCGACGAGGAGCCGGGCGATATCGACCTGCAGTTCGCCGCCGCCGACGCGGAGGTCGCCGCCGGCACCCCGGAGCGCGCCTTTGACCGGCTTCTAGGCCTCATCCCGAGCCTCGGCGGGGAGGAGAAGTCCAAGGTTCGCGAGCGCCTCGTGGAGCTCTTCTCCCTCTTCGACGCCGCCGACGAGCGGGTCTTGGCCGCCCGCCGCCGGCTCGCGAACTCCCTGTACTAGACCTCAGAGCGGGCCGCGTTGGGCCCGCTTGCCGGCGCCCCGGGGATTCAGCCCCGGGGCGCTCGCCGTTTTTTCTAGTCGTCCTGGTCGCCCGCGTCGCCGTCGCCGCTCGCCGCGGCGAGGATGGCGCGGGCGATCTCGTCGTTGTAGCGCAGCGTGGGCGCGTCGATGCCGGGGCGCACGAACGCGCCGAGCGGCACCTCCTTGGTGGGCGGCCCGGCCGCCCACAGGTCGTCGTGGGGCTCCCCGTCGGGGCCGACGAGCCGGTGGTCGGCGGTAATGTCGAGTTTCCCGCTGTGGAAGCCGGGGGCGGGCACGTACTCGCGGCCCAGCCCGCCGTCGCCGATGAGGCCGCGCAGCAGCGGGCTCACGGAGTTCTTGATGTCGTTGTGCGGCAAAAACGCGTCCACGACCGCGCGGGCGCGCACCTCGGTGGGCTCGCCGTCGATGGTCGCGACGAAGAGGCCCTTGTCCTCGTCGGCCGCGACCCCGGAGCGGGGCCCGAGGAAGGAGACGTAGCCCGCGCGGTGGAGCGCGAGGATCTCCTGGAGCCGGAACGGCGGCGGGCCCGAGCCGACGAGGCTGAAGAACGTCTGCCACCGGCCGGGGAACTCCTCGGCGTAGTCGGGGTCTTGGCGGTGGGCGGGCAGCCGCCGGGCGAGCTGCGCGTGGGCGACGAGCACGCCGGCGACGAGCGCGGCGGTATCCGTGCGATCGGGATCGGTGCGGGCCTCGAGGTCCGCGCGGATGACTCGGGCGACGGCCTCGTCGCGCGCCCCGAGGTCCCGGGTGTCCAGCTCCCGCAGCGGGTCGTTGACGTCGGCGAGGCTCAGCCGGTCGGACTCGTTAGGCACCGCCTCGGCGACGAGCTCCGCGCGGGCGGCCGCGTCGTCGGCGGCGGCGACGAAGCGCTCGGCGAACTCGTCCCAACTTCCGCGGGTGCGCTCGGGGTGGGCGGCGAAGAGCTCCCGGTAGACGTGGTACTCGATCTCGGCGAGCGCGCGGGGCAGCACGTCGCGGCTGAAGTGGAAGCCCTCGGGCAGCGCGTCGAGGAACTCGTCGGTGAGGATGGCCGGGCCCTTCGGGGCCGGCCCGGCGAGGCTCGCCGCCACCTTCGAGAGCCTCGGCACCCCGCGCCGCGAGCCGGCGGCGAGGCGCGGCTCGCGGCCGCTGGGCACGTAGCGCAGCCGGCCCGGGTCGCCGGGGGTGGGGTCGGGCTCGAAGCCGCCGCCGCGGCCCTCGAAGAGGAGGGCGACGAGGTCGACGAAGGTGAGCCCCATGCCGGTGACCAGCGCGAGCTCCCCGGGCGCGATCTCTTCGAGGGAGGAATCCTGCGGCTGGCCGGGGCCGCGGTAGGTGAGCCCGTGGCGCCCGGCGAACTCATTGAGGCGCTCCTCGCGGGGCCCGTGGCGCGAATCGGTGTGCCCGGTGACCACCACCGCGAGGTCCGCCTCGAGCTCCTCGGTGCCGCCGTCCTCGTCGGTCAGCGTCGCGACGAGCCGCCCGTCGTCGCCGCGGCGCAGGCCGGTGACGCTGGCTCGCCGGTGGGTCGCGCGGATCGTGGCGGGCAAGCGGCCCTCGGCCTCCTCGAGGGCCCAGCCGAGGTAGCGCGCCTGCGCGCGCCGCGAGGCGAAGTCCTCCGGCCCGAGGTCGGCGATCTCCTCGGCGAGCTCGTCGTCGACGCCGTCTACGACGATGTCGCCGGCGGCGACGCGCTCGGCCCACTCGTCCAGGCTCGGGCCCTCGGCGACGGGGCCGGCGCCGGTGAAGCTCGAGTCGGTGTAGACGGTGACGTCCTTCGCCCGGGAGTTCATGCGCAGAAGCGGCGACTGGTTTTCCCGCCACACCTTGCCCGCGCCGGCGGGCAGGGGGTCGGCGACGGTGATATCGAGCCGCGCCGAGGAGAAGGCGTCCCCGTTGGCGGCGAGCCGCTCGACGACGCCGAGGCCGCGGGGGCCGCCACCGATGATGAGCAGGGACTTTCTCGTCGTTGCCATGAACTCTCCTCGGGCGATCGGCGTAGGCTTAAAGGCGCGCGGTAGACGGCGCCGCACTCCCATCCTAGACAGACCCGTACCTAGGTTAAAGACAAATCGGTCTACCCGGACTATGCTCCCGGCCATGACTTCTACGGTTTCCGCCGCCCCCGGACGGTCGTCGGGTCCGCCGCCCGGGGAGTCGGTCAGCGATTATCAGATCGTCAAGGTCCGCAAGCCCAGCCACATCGCCGGCACCATCGTCGCCGGACTCATCGTCGTGCTCGTGGCGTCCTCGCTGCTGACGAACCCGCGCTGGGAGTGGGACGTCGTCGCCGAGTGGCTGTTCGCCGAGTCGATCCTCGCGGGTCTTTTGGAGACCCTCCGCCTTACGGTGCTCTCCGGGGTGGTGGGCTTCCTCCTGGGCTTCGTGCTCGCGCTCATGAGGCTCTCGAGCTCGCCTCTGATGAGCGGGGTGGCGTGGACGTTCTCGTGGTTGTTCCGCTCCACGCCGCTGCTCGTGCAGCTGCTCATCTGGTACAACCTCGCCTACCTCTTCGAGACCCTCGAGATCGGCATCCCGTTCACCGACATCACGTTCGTCAGCGCGAACACCAACGAGGTCGTCACCCCGCTCGTCGCCGCGATCCTGGGCCTCGGGCTGCACCAGGCGGCCTACGCCGCGGAGATTATCCGCGGCGGGATCCTCTCGGTCGACCAGGGCCAGCTCGAGGCGGCGGCCGCGCTCGGCATCCCGGCGAGGCACCGGAACCTGCGCATCGTGTTGCCGCAGGCGATGCGCGCCACGCTGCCGGCGGCCTTCAACGAGGTCATCACGCTGATCAAGGGCACGGCGATCGTCTACGTGCTCGCCTACCAGGAGCTCTTCCTCACGGTGCAGATCATCTACTCGCGCACCCAGGAGGTCCTGCCGATGCTCATGGTCGCGACGATCTGGTACGTCGTGCTCACCAGCATCCTGTCGGTCGCGCAGTTCTACCTCGAGCGCCACTTCGCCAAGGGCGCGCTGCGTACCCTGCCGCCCACGCCGCTGCAGAAGGCGCGGCTGAAGATCACCGAGTGGCGCCGCAAGCTCGCCGAGCGCGGCGAGAGCCCGAGCCCGGCCGCGGCCCGGTAGCCCCACCACCCACGAAAGGAGGGTATTGAGCGTGACCATCACGAAGGACAGGACCGCCAGCGGGAGGGCCAAGACGCCGCCCGGCGGCGAGGAGCAGGGCCGGGTCCGCGCCCGCGGGGTGCGCAAGGTCTTTAGCGGCGAGGAGGTCCTCCACGGCGTGGACCTCGACGTCTCGCCGGGCGAGGTCGCCGTCATCATCGGGCCCTCGGGGTCTGGCAAGTCGACTCTCTTGCGCACCATCAACGCGCTCGAGTCCATCGACGGCGGCATGGTGACCATCGACGACGAGATCATCGGGTATCGCCGCCGCGGCAACCAGCTCGTCCAGCTCACCGAGGCCGAGCAGCTGCGCCAGCGGCTCCAGGTCGGCATGGTTTTCCAGGACTTCAACCTGTTCTCCAACCTCTCGGTCTTAGACAACATCACCGAGGCGCCGATTCGGGCGCTCAAGCTGCCGAAGAAGGCCGCCCAGGAGCGCGCCCGCGAGCTCTTGAAGCGCGTCGGGCTCGCCGACAAGGAGAAGACCTACCCCAGGCAGCTCTCCGGCGGGCAGAAGCAGCGCGTCGCCATCGCCCGGGCGCTCGCGCTTCGGCCCAAGGTCGTGCTCTTCGACGAGCCGACCTCGGCGCTCGACCCGGAGCTCGTCGACGAGGTGCTCGCCGTCATCAAGGAGCTCGCCCGCTCAGGCACGACGCTCGTCATCGTCACCCACGAGATCGCCTTCGCCCGCGAGGTCGCCGACCAGGTGGTGATGATGGCCGACGGCGAGGTCGTCGAGACCGGCCCGCCGGAGCGGATCTTCACCCGCCCCACCCACCGCCGCACCGCGGAGTTCCTCGCCGCCGTCGCCGAGGCGCGGCCGGACGCCGGCGACGCGCCGGGCGCCGAGGAATCGGGAGGCGGCAACGACTAGAACGACGACCAAGGAGAGGAGACGAGGCTTCGTGAGGTGGCAACCGCTCGCCGCGGTGGCGATCGCCGCGGTGGCGGCCGCGGGCTGTGAGGACCCGCAGCCGCTCAACGACGCGGCCTATACCGACCTGAACCTGTCCCCGGAGCAGAACCGGGTGCGAGCCGAGGAGAACCCGGAGCTCGCCGCCCGGGTGCCCGAGGAGATCGCGGAGGACGGGGAGCTCACCGTCGCGCACAACGTGCAGCCCGGTCCGCCGTTCGCGATGGTCGCGACGGACAACTCGACTCCGATCGGCGTGGAGGTCGACCAGGCCCAGCTCGTCGCCGACAAGCTGGGCCTCGAGCTCGACCTCCAGGCGATGAGCTGGGACTCGTGGCCGCTCAAGCTCGAGACGGGGGATATCGAGGTCGCCCACTTCAACATCGGGATCAACCGGGAGCGCCTCGAGCGCTTTGACTTCTCGACGTGCCGGGGCGCCTACATGGCGTTCTCGACGGCTACGGACGGCCCGCACGACTCGATCGAGACCATCGACGATGTCTCGGGGCTGCGGATCTCGGTGAGCGCCGGGACCAACCAGGAGCGCATCCTGCTCGACTGGAACGAGCAGCTCGAGGCCGAGGGCAAGGAGCCCGCGGAGCTCGCCTACTACGCCAACGGCGAGGACATGGTCTTGGCCGCGGCCGCGGGCCGGGTCGACGCGCTCTTCGGGCCGCACCCCACGGCCACGTACCGCGAGTCGATGCGCGACGATCTCAAGATCGTCGGGGTGGTTAACGCCGGCTGGCCCGACGAGACGCTCGTCGCCTCGACGACGAAGCGCGGCGACGGGCTCGCCCCGCTCATCACCCAGGCCTACAACGAGCTCATCGACGAGGGGCTCTACCAGGAGGCGCTCGCCAGGTGGAACCTCGAGGAGGAGGCGCTGCCCGAGTCCGAGACCCACTCGCTCGAGCCCTACACCGACGTCGAGTACGACTAGCGCCACACGTGGCCAAAACCGTGAGGGCGGACAACAATCGGTAAGGGACGCCGCCCGCGACGCGGATCACCGACCGATCACGACCAAGCATCGAAGAACGAAGAACTAGCGCGGAGGGCTGATACGCAACCATGACAACCGACAACCGGACCCCATCTCGGACGCTTACCGACCCGTTCCTCGCGATCTCTCTCGACGGGGAGGGCGCCCACCCCGCCGCCGGCGGGGGAGCGGCGAGCGCCGCGGCCGCGCGCATCCAGGGGCGCGCCGCGCTCGCGGAGTCGGCGGGCGCGGCCGCGATCGTCGTCGGCGACGGGCCGATCGACGCGGCCGCCTCCGCCCACCCGCAGCGGCTCTCCTCGACGGTGTTGGGCAGCTTCCTCGCGCCGAAACTTAGGCGCGCCTCGGTCGTGCCGCAGGCCGATGCGGTCTTCACCGAGCCGTTCCACCTCGCCACCCAGCTCATGACGCTCGACCACATCGCGCTCGGCCGCAGCGGCTGGCTCGTCTACGGCACCGGCTCGAAGGAGGAGGGCAGCTCGGTCGGCCGCGGCGCGGCCGAGGACCTCAACCGGGAGGTCACCGACGCCGTCGAGGTGGTGCGCCGCATCTGGGACACCTGGGAGGACGACGCCGTCATCCGCGACGTCTCCACGGGTAGGTTCATCGACCGCGAGAAGGTCCACTACGCCGACTTCGTCGGCGAGAACTACTCGGTCAAGGGGCCCTCGATCACGCCGCGCTCCCCGCAAGGCCAGCTGCCGGTCTTCGCGCCGCTCGCGCTCGCGGGCGACCCGGCCGCGGAGCCGGGCACCGGCCGCCCGGAGCTCGACGGGGTCGTCGTGCGCGGCGCGACCATCGAGGAGACCCTCGCCGCCGCGGGGAGGGCCCGCGAGGCGGGCCACCGGCTCGTCCTCGCCGAGGCTGTTCTCGCCGCCGACCATGCCGGCGAGCCGGGTGCGGAGCGCTGGCACCGCCTCGAGGGCGAGGCCGCCTTCGAGGAGGACGACGTCGCGGTGCTCGCCGGCGCGGCCGACGAGGCCGCCGACGCGCTCGCGGAGCTCGCCCGGGTCAGCGACGGGCTGCTTGTCCGCCTCGCGGAGAGCGACGCCGACCTCGACGAGGCGGCCTTCAGCGTCATCCCCAAGCTCCGGGAGCGCGTCGCCCTCGCCGAGCCAAGGCCCGGCTCGCACCTGCGCGACCTGCTCGGCCTCGAGCACCCGGAAAGCCGCTTCGCGGCACAGGGCTAGGAACCCACAGAGACCTCGAGAAGGCCCCGCCGCCCGGCTGCGGGCGGCGGGGACCGACCGGCAACCGACAGCCACCACCGTGGGATGGGAAAGGAACAACAAGAAGTGGCAGCCAACACCACACCGAAGCGCCAGCTGCAGCTGGGGGTGTTCTTCCAGGGCGTCAACGTGGGCACCGTGTGGAAGTCCCCGACCGCCGGCTCGCAGATCGCGTTCGAGTCCTTCCGCCGCATGATCCAGACCGCCGAGCGCGGCGGCTTCGTGCACTTCTTCCTCGCCGAGGGCCTGCGCCTGCGGGAGAACCGCGGCGAGATCTACGACCTCGATGTCGTCGGCCGCCCCGACGCGCAGTCGCTGCTCGCCGCGGCCGCCGCGGAGACCGAGCACATCGGGCTCATCGCCACCCAGAACGCCACCTACAACGACCCGGTCGACCTCGCCAGGCGGCTGCAGAGCCTCGACCTTGTCTCCGAGGGGCGCGCCGGGTGGAACGTCGTGACCACCGACGACGCGTGGACCGGGGAGAACTTCAAGCGCGGCGGCTACCTCGACCACGCGGACCGCTACACCAACGCCGCCGACGTGCTGAGCATCGCGCGGCAGACGTGGCGCGGGGAGCGCGTCGACGCCTCGACGAAGCACTATTCGGTCACCCACACCCCGGGCCTGCCGCGCAGCCCGCAGGGCGAGCCCATCATCTTCCAGGCGGGCGTCTCCCCGGAGGGCCGCGACTTCGCCGCCCGCAACGCCGAGGTGATCTTCTCGCCGTTCTCCAGGCTCGACCAGGCCCACGAGTACCGCGAGGACCTCAACGAGCGGGTGAGAAAGGCCGGGCGGCGGCCCGAGGACGTCAAGGTCATGCCCGGGGCGGAGTTCGTGCTCGCCGAGACCCCCGCGGAGGTCGAGGAGAAGGAGCACGAGCTGCGCCGCCAGCAGGTCGGCCCCGAGCAGGCGATCTCGTATCTCGAGACGTACTGGGGCACGGACCTCTCCGACCTCGACCCGGACGGCCCGCTGCCCGACTTCGACCCCGTCATCGAGACCACCGACGGCACCCGCGGGAAGCTCTTCCAGGGCGCCAACGCCAAGGAGCTCGCCGACGACCTCCGCGCGGAGGCCAAGGAGAAGGGCTGGTCCGTGCGCGACGCCGCGACCGCGAAGCTCACCGGCAAGAACCGCGAGTTCGTCGGCACGTTCGACGCGGTCGCCGACCGGCTCGTCGACTACGCGGAGTCGGGCGCGGTCGACGGGTTTAATATCACGCCCTATATCGTGCCCCACGGCATCGACGACATCGTCAACGAGCTCGTCCCCAGGCTCAAGGACCGCGGCATCTACCCGGAGGGCTACGCCGGCGACACGCTGCGCGAGAACCTCGGGCTGCCCGAGCCGCCGGCCTAGGGGAGCGGACCTAAGCGCGCGCCGGGCGGGCGGCGCCGCGCGGGCGCGGCGAGTGGTCCTCGGGCCCCGCGATGGGCCATGATGGTGTCCGTGAGCGATGAGAGCCAGGACCTTGTGATCGACTTCTCCGGCGTGTCCCTGCGGCGCGACGGCGCCACGCTCGTCGGGCCCCTCGACTGGCAGGTCGAGCTCGACGAGCGCTGGGTGGTCATCGGCCCCAACGGGGCGGGCAAGACGACGCTCATGCGGCTCGCCTCGGCGGAGGCGTTCCCCTCCACGGGCGAGGCGACGCTGCTCGGCGAGCGCATCGGGCGCACCGACATGCGCGACCTGCGCTCGCTGATCGGGGTGTCGTCCTCCGCGGTCGCCAACCGCATGCCGGCCAACGAGCTGGTGCAGGACCTCGTCATCTCCGCGGGCTACGCGGTCATCGGGCGCTTTCGGGAGACCTACGAGGAGCAGGACCACGAGCGCGCCTACGAGGTGCTCGAGGCCGTCGGCGCGCTCCACCTCGTGGACCGGCGCTGGGGCACGCTCTCGGAGGGGGAACGCAAGCGCGTCGCGCTGGCCCGGGCGCTGATGATCGACCCGGAGCTCCTCATCCTCGACGAGCCGACCGCGGGGCTCGACCTCGGGGCGCGCGAGGACCTGTTGAGCTTCCTCTCCGACCTCGTGCTCGACCCCGAGGCGCCCGCGATCGTCATGGTCACCCACCACGTCGAGGAGATCCCCGAGGGATTTAGCCACGCGATGCTCCTCGACGAGGGCGACGTCGTCGCCAAGGGGCTTATCGACGACGTCCTCACCTCGGAAAACCTCACCCGCGCCTACCACCAGCCCATCGCGCTCGACCGGATCGACGGCCGCTACTTCGCGCGCCGCCCGCGCCGCGGCGGGGCGCACCGCTCGCGGTGAGCGACCGGCCCGCGACCCGCGGTTTCAACGGCGCCCGCCTCGCCGCGACGGTCGTCCTCGTCCGCGACGGCTCTTCCGGGCTCGAGGTGTTCGTCCAGGAGCGCGTCGCGAGCATGCCGAGCTTTCCCGGCTTCACGGTCTTCCCCGGCGGCGGGGTCGACGCCCGCGACTTCCCCGCGGACAGCAGCCCCCGGGCGAGGCTGGACGCGGATACGACCCTGTGGTCGGGCCGCCCGGTCAACGAAGCCGCCCGCCTCATCGGCGCGCCGCCGGCGGTGACCCGCGCGCTCGTCTTCGCCGCGGTGCGCGAGCTCTTCGAGGAGACCGGCACTCTGCTCGCCTCCCACGCCGACGGCCGCCCCATCGGCCACGCCGGGGCCTACGGCAATCTTCGCGGGCCGCTCGAGTCGCACCGCATGTCGCTCACCCGCATGCTCAAGGACTGCGGGCTGAAAGTCGACGCCTCGCTGCTGCACCCGTGGGAGCGCTGGGTGGGGCCCTCGGGCGCGGACGCGCGCTTCGACACGTATTCCTTCCTCGCGCAGCGCCCGCCCGGCCAGGAGCCCGACCCCGCCACCGCGGAGGTGCTCTCCGCGGGGTGGTTCCCGCCCCGGCTCATCCTCGAGGGCTGGCGCGAGGGCCTCGTGCGCCTCGTGCTGCCGACGTGGGCGCAGCTCGACCGGCTCTCGCGCTTCGACACCGTCGCCGACGCCGTCGCCGAGGCGGGGCGCTCCGACATGACCGCCCACATCGGCCGCGTGGTGGGCGGCCCGCGCTTCGACGAGTACTTCGAGACCCAGCAGACGAGGAAGGACCGCATCGGCACATGGCCTATTCCCTAGCCGAGGTCGGCTTCCTCGCCGAGCACTCGGGCGAGATCGACGACGCCGCCGAAGGCCTGGGGCTCACACCCGCCACGGGTATCGCGGACGCGCAGGCGATGCGCCGCCGCTTCGGGGAGTACGGCCGCGCCGCGATGGAGCTCGCCGAGACCCGCGCCCGCCACCGCGAGCGCCTACCCGACGGCTGGCTCGCCGACGCCGAGTCCGCCCAGCAGGCCACCCACCCCGCGGTCGCGAGGCTTCGCGCCGGGCGGCTCGCCCGGGCGCTCGGTCAGGGCGCGGCCGTCCACGACCTCACCTGCTCCATCGGCGCCGAAGGCCCCACCGCGACGGAGGCGGGGCTCTTCTACCTTGGCTCGGACATCGACCCCGCGCGCCTGGCGATGGCCGCGCACAACATCGGCCCCGGGCGGGTTGTTCGCGCCGACGCGCTGGAGACGACGAGCACCGCGGACGCGCTCGTCGCCGACCCCGCGCGCCGCGCCGGCGGGCGGCGCATAGCCCGGCCCGAGGACCTCTCCCCGCCGCTGCCTAAGCTCCTCGCCGCGCACGCCGGGCGGGAGCTCGCCGTAAAATGTGCGCCCGGCATCGACTACGTCGACTGGGTCGCGGGTGGGAACCTCGCGAGCGTCGTGAGCCTCGCCGGGCAGGTGCGCGAGGCGACGCTCTACACCGCGGGGCTGAGCTTCGGGGAGCGCCGCGAGGCCGTCGTCCTCGATAAAGAGGGCCGCGTCGCGCGCCGGCTCACCGACCTCGACCCAGATGCCCCCGGCGAGGAGCTCGCCCGGGAAGCAGGCTCCGTCATCGTCGAACCCGACGGGGCGGTCATCCGCGCCGGGCTCGTGCGCCAGGCCGCCGTCGCCGACGGCCTCGGGATGCTCGACCCCAGGGTCGCGTTCCTCACCGGGGAGGAGATCCCGCCCGGCCAGTCGGGCTTCCGGGTGCTCGACGCGGTGCCCATGCGCGGGCTCAAGGTCGCGGTCGCGAAGGCCGACGCCTCCTCCCTGGAGATCCTCGTGCGCGGCGTCGACGTCGACCCCGACAAGCTGCGCAAGAAGCTCAAGCTCAAGGGACACACCCCGCGCGCGCTCGTCATCGCGCGCGTCGGGGACTCGGCGGTGTGCTTCGTCTGCGACGCCCGCGAGCGCGCGCCCGGCCCGGCCGAGTAGACCGCTCGGTCTAAGGGCGGGTGCTAGGATGGTGGGGCCGAACCCGGGCCCGGCCGGCCCCGACGACGGGGCCCTCCCGCCGACCCGCCCGGGTAGTTGAGACGCGAGCGACCGTCTTTTTGGAAAGGATCGTGGTAGCCGATGCCCACCGCCGTGGCGCTGATCAAGAACGTCCCCGATACGTGGGCGGAGCGCCGCCTCGAGGAGGACCACACCCTCGACCGCGGCCACGCCGACTCGGTCTTGGACGAGGTCAACGAGTACTCCGTCGAGCAGGCGCTGCGCGTCAAGGAGGCCGACCCCGAGGCCGGCTGGCGGGTCGTGGCACTCACCGTCGGCCCGAAGGAGGCCGACGAGTCGCTGCGCAAGGCGATCGCCATGGGCTCGGATGACGCCGTCGCCGTCACCGACGAGCGGCTCGCGGGCTCCGACGTGCTGGGCACCGCCTGGGCGCTCGCCTCGGCGATCGGGAAGCTCGACGACCCGCAGCTCATCGTCGCCGGCTCCTACTCCTCGGACGGGGCGATGGGCGCGATCGCAGGTCTCGTCGCCGAGTACCTCCAGCGCCCCGCGCTCACCAACCTCGTCGAGCTCAACGTCGTCGGCGGGGACGTCACCGGCGTGCGCGTCGACGAGCGCGGCCGCTTCGACCTCAAGGCCACCCTGCCCGCGGTCGTGTCCATCACCGACAAGGCCGAGCAGCCCCGCTTCCCGAAGTTCAAGGGGCTCATGGCCGCGAAGAAGCACGACATCACGCGCTTTAGCCTCGAGGACATCGGCGTCACCCCGGAGCAGGTGGGGCTCGCCACCGCGGCGACCGCCGTGACGGCCGCGACGACCCGCCCGCCGCGCCAGGCCGGCGAGACGATCTACGGAGAGGACGCCCCGGAGCGCCTCGCGGACTTCCTCGCCGAGCGCAACCTCCTCTAGCCCGAAGCGCCGCCGACCGCCGGGCGCAAAGCAATCGCCCCGCGGGCCGGGCCCTATCATCCAGCCTTTTTCGCCACCGAACAGCCATAAAGCATCTAGAAAGGGAGAATTAGCGCCATGCCGGCAAGCTACGTTCTCGTCGACCACGACGGGGAGAGCCTCGCCTCCTCCGCCGGGGAGCTCATCACCGCGGCCCGCGTCTTCGGGCCCGTCACCGCAGTCGTCGTCGGCGAGCCCGGGACCGCGAAGCGCCTCCAGCCCCAGCTCGCGGGGGAGGGCGCCGAGCAGATCCTCGCCGCCGAGGCCGAGGGCGTGACCAAGCGCCTCATCCTGCCCGAGGTGGACGCCGTCTCCGTGCTCGCCGCCGCGGAGCCCGCCCCGATCCTCGTGAGCGCCTCCGACCGGGGCAAGGAGATCGCCGGGCGGCTCGCCGCGAGGCTCGCTTCCGGCGTGCTCTCCGACGTCGTGGCCGTCAACGCGGACCGCACCGCGAAGCAGTCGATCTTCGGCGACGAGATCGACATCGACGCCGCCGTCGGCGGGGAGAGCCCCGTCTACGCGCTGCGCCCGGGTGCGGTCGAGGCCGCCCCGCAGCCCGCCGCCGGCGAGATCGAAGAGGTCGCGCTGCCCGAGCCGGGGGAGAAGGACGTCGAGGTGCGCGCCTTCGCCCCGACCGAGCGGGGCGACCGCCCCGAGCTCACCCAGGCCAAGGTCGTCGTCGCCGGCGGCCGCGGCGTCGGCTCGAGGGAGAACTTCGAGTCCGTCCTCGAGCCGCTCGCCGACGCGCTCGGCGGGGCGGTGGGCGCCACCCGCGACGCGGTGGAGCTCGGCTACTACGACGCGCGCTACCAGATCGGTCAGACCGGCGTGACGGTTTCCCCGGACCTCTACATCGGCGTCGGGATCTCCGGGGCGGTGCAGCACACCGTCGGCATGAAGACCGCGAAGACCATCGTCGCGGTGAACACCGACCAGGACGCGCCCCTCTTCGAGATCGCCGACTTGAGCGTCGTGGGCGACCTCCACGAGGTCGTGCCCAAGCTCCTCGAGGCCATCGCGCAGCGCCGCGGCGCCTAGCATCGAGGGATAAGGTGACGGCCGCCGCGCCCGGCCGCCCGGCGAGGGCCGGCGACGCCGGGCGCGGCGGCGTCCTCGACTAAAAAAGACCCCACACACCGCGAGACCTTCGCCGGGGGAGGAGGGAGTTGTAGCGACCATGACCACGGCGAACACAACCACCAGCGGGGAGCGCTTCTACTTCGACCACGCGGCCACCAGCCCCATGCGCGAGTCCGCGATCGAGGCGTGGGTGCGCCACGCGAGGGACCTCAACCCGGGCGGGCAGTACGGCTCGGGCCGCGCGGCCCAGGGCGTTCTCGACGACGCCCGCGAGGAGATCGCCTCGCTCGTCGGCGCGGAGCCGACAGAGGTGATCTTCACCGCCTCCGGAACGGAGGCCGACAACATCGCCCTCCAGGGGCTCTTCGCCTCCTCGCAGGCCGCGGGCGGCCAGGGCCGCAACCGGGTGGTCGTCTCCTCCGTGGAGCACCCCGCCATCAAGGAGCCCGCCCGCCTCCTCGAGTCGCGCGGCGCGGCGCTCGAGGTGGTGCCCGTCGACGAGACGGGTCACGTGACGGACTTGAGCGCCCTCGACGAGCCGGCCGGCGTCGCCGCGCTCATGGTCGCGAACAACGAGACCGGCGCTATCCAGCCCGCCCGCGAGTTCGCCGCCCGCGCCGCGAAGGCCGGCACCCCGGTGCACCTCGACGCGGTGCAGGCCACCGGCCGCATCCCGGTGGACTTCCACGAGCTCGGCGCGACGACGCTCGCGGCGAGCGCCCACAAGTTCGGCGGGCCGCGCGGCATCGGCTTCCTGCTCGCCAGGCGCTCGCCGGCGCCCACCCCGATCCTCGTGGGCGGCGGCCAGGAGCGCGGCATTAGGCCGGGCACCGCGGACGTCGCGTCCGCCGCGGCGATGGCCGCGGCCTTGAAGGAGGCCGTCGGCGAGATGGCCGGCGAGCGGAAGCGCGTCGCCGCGCTGCGCGACCGGCTCAAGGTGGGGATCCTCGAGCGGATCGACGACGTCGTCGTCAATACCGCCGAGCCCGCGATGCCCGGGCACCTGTCGGTGTCCTTCCCCGGCGCCGAGGGCGACAGTCTTATCATGCTGCTCGACACGCTCGGCGTGGAGGCCGCGACGGGCTCCGCGTGCGGCAACGGCGTCAACCGTGCCTCGGACGTGCTGCTCGCGATGGGAGTGGAGGAGCGCACCGCCCGCGGCACGGTGCGATTCACGCTCGGGCCGCGCTCGACCGATCAGGGCGTCGACTTCCTCATCGACCGCCTTCCGGAGGTCGTCTCCCGGGCGCGGGCCGCGGGCATGGCCTAGCCGCTTCCGCGATCCGGGAGCATCAGTCGAAGCGAACGAATGCGGTTTACCCGGACATGGTTGAGAGCCTCGGGATCGGGTGCTGTCGCTACGTCCGCGGAGCCTCGAGCGGCGTTGTCGGCGGCGCGGCGTTGGACCAACCGCCGTCGCCGGGCGCCGAGCTTGTCATGACGGCTACCCGCACAGGTTGTGCGCTTCGTACTCCGAGCCGCGGGTGACGCCGTTTCGTTAACGCCCCCCCACCAGAAGCGAAAAGTCCCTTCCCGGGAGGTTCACCGCGGGGTAGTGTCGGAATGTTCGAAAACTATTCCCACTAGTGTTTCCGATCGATCCGCTCCAGCGCGTGAACGGGGCGGCGGCAGGTCCCTAGCGGCTTCCCGATCGGCGCTGCATGGGATAGCAGGCAAGAGCCGACGTGTTCCGGTCGAGAAACGCTCCGGGGCTGAGCCTCCGGCGCGAGGAAGGTCTCCAATGTCCAAAAGAATACGAGCCGCGGCCGGGGTGTCGGCGGTCGCGGCGGGGCTGTTGACGCTGGTGTCGGCGTTGATCCTCGCGGGCAACGTTTACGTGTGGCTGAAGGACTATCTCGGTGACAGCGCACCTGGGGTCCCGTATGCCGTGGGATTCAGCGTCGCGGGGGCCGTGGTCGCCGCCTTGATCTTCTACTCGGCGTACATGCTGTTTTCCTCCTGGAGTACGCGCCGCTTCCTGACCCTCGTGCAGGTTGCCGTGGTTGTCTGCGCGATCTGTGCCGTGGCATCCAGCGTGTGGTTCATCGTCGTCTCGGGGTTATTCGGCTTTCCCGGTGTCGTGGGGCTTGCCGTGACCTTCACCGTGGGATTCTCCCTGGTGGTGATCGCGCAGATCATCAAGGACGAAGACAAGGCGCGACCGTAGCCGCTAAGGTGCCGGAGGGACGTAGGGCGCGTGGGAGGAGTGCGCCGCCGCCCGCGTCGCGTGCTCTTAGCCCCGGGGAGCGCCGAGCCGCGCCTGGCGGCGCGGCCAGTCGCCGGTGCGGTAGAAGGCGGGCAGCTCCCCGCCTTTGAGCGCCCGCGCGAGCGACTGGCCGGTCTTCGAGTCGGGCTCGGGGAGCGGGGCGTTGCTTCCCGCGAGCACGAGGTTCGCTGTGCTCTTGCCCTCCAAGGCGCGGGAATCGCCGACGACGGCGAGGTGCTCGAAGGCCGTGGCCATCCCGGCGAGCTCGTCGCGCGCGAGACCGAGCCCCGCGGCGCCTGCGCAGTTCGCGGCGTAGAGCCCGCCCTCGTTAAGGACCTCCGCGGCGCGGCGGTAGAAGCTGGTGGTGAGCAGGCTCTCGGGCACGCGGCCGCCGGCGAACGCGTCGCGCACGACGACGTCCTTCGACCCGGGCCGGGTGGAATCGACGACTTTTCGGGCGTCGCCGACGCGGATCTTCACCGCCGGGGACTTGGGCAGCTCGAACCACTCGCGCGCCAGGCGCGCGAGCTCCCCGTCGATCTCGACGACGGCGTTCTGCGAGCCGGGGTGGCGGTGGGCCACGTAGCGCGGCAGGGTGCAGCCCGCCCCGCCGAGGTGCAGCGCCTTGAGCCCGCCGGCGACGCTCGGCGCGGCGACGTGGTCGATAAGAGCGGCGATCCAGCGCATGTAGTCGATGCGCAGGTGGAGCGGGTCTTCCAAGTCGAGGTGGCTGGAGTAGGCCCCGTCGATCAGCAGGTACACCCCGCCGGCGCCGTCGCCCTCTAAGCTCACGACCCCGGTGTCGACGTTGACCTCGCCGCGTGGCAGGCCGCCTCGCGCGCCCGATCCGCGGCCCCGCTTGCGTCCCATCGCGCTTCATCCCCTTCCGCCGGTCCGGTCTCGTTCGTGCCTCCTGGGAGGCTACCCAACCAGCGAGGCGGCGCCGTTGGGCGGCAGGGGAGGGGAGCCCTAGAATCGAGCCGACGTGCCGCGGCCGCCATGAGCTTGGCCGGACGCGGTCAGGGCCGGGGACGCCCGGCGGCAACCACCACAGGAGAAGAGGGGAGCACGCGGGATGCGCATTGTGGCGGCGATGAGCGGCGGGGTGGACTCCGCGGTAGCGGCGGCCCGCGCCGTCGAGGCCGGCCACGACGTCATCGGTGTGCACCTGGCGCTCTCCCGGGACCCGCAGGCGGTGCGCGAGTCGTCCCGGGGCTGCTGCTCGCTCGAGGACTCCGCCGACGCGAGGCGGGTGTGCGACAAGCTGGGCATCCCGTTCTACGTGTGGGACTTCTCCGACCGGTTCGCCGACGAGGTCATCGGCGACTTCGTCGACTCGTACGCCCGCGGCGAGACCCCCAACCCGTGCCTGCGCTGCAACGAGAAGATCAAGTTCAAGGCGCTGCTCGAGCGCTCGCTGGCGCTCGGCTTCGACGCCGTGGTCACCGGCCACTACGCGCGTCTCACCCAACCCGCCGACGGGGGCGACGGCTACCTGCGCCGCTCCGTGGACCCGAAGAAGGACCAGTCCTACGTGCTGGGCGTGCTCGGCGCGGAGGAGATCGCCCACTGCATGTTCCCCGTGGGCGACACCCCCAAGCCCAAGATCCGCGAGGAGGCCGCGAGCCACGGCTTCTCGGTGGCGACGAAGCCCGACTCGTATGACATCTGCTTCATCCCCGACGGCGACACCCAGGCCTTCCTGGGGCGCACCATCGGTACGCGGCCCGGCCTCATCGTCGACAACGAGGGCCGCGCCTTGAAGGAGCACGCGGGCGTCCACGAGTTCACCATCGGGCAGCGCAAGGGCCTCGACATCAAGGAGCCCGCCCCGGACGGGCGGCCCCGCTACGTCACCGACATCAACGCTAGGACCGGCACCGTCACCGTCGGGCCCCGCGAGGACCTCGCTATCGGGCGGATCGAGGCCGACCGGCTCAAGGTCCTCCACCCCGCGATGGGCGGGGAGGCCGACTGCCAGGTGCAGGTGCGCGCCCACGGCGGGCTCGTCGACGCGCACGCGAAGATCGACGTCGAGGGCGACTACCTCGTCGCCGAGCTCGCAGAGCCGCTCACCGGGGTGGCCCGCGGCCAGGCCGCGGTGCTCTACCTGCCCGACGAAGCCGGAGACATCGTCATCGGCTCCGGCACGATCTGCGGGACCGGGCGATGGGCGTAGCGCTGCTCGCCGCGCCGCTGCCCGGCCGGGACCTTAACGAGGCCGCGCGGATCGCCGCCGGCGAGTCGGGCGGGCGATTCTTCCTGCCCGAGCTCCCCGGGCGCGGCGAGGAGGCCTCGCCGGTGGCGCGGGCGCTCGGGCTGCTCCTCGACTCGGGGATCGCCGCGGAGCAGGGCCCGCGCGGCTGGCGGCTGCGCGCCCGCCCCGCGCCCGAGCAGCGCCGCGCCCGCGATATGTACCTGCGCGACCTCGACGCCTGCCAGGAGGCCATAGGAGAGAACCCCGGCGACGCGTGGGCGCGCGTTCTCGGCCCGGCGACGCTCGCCGCGACTATCGAGCTCCCCGGCGGCTTCCCCGCCCTTACCGACCGCGGGGCGCTCGGCGATCTCGCCGGGGCGCTCGGGGAGGCGGCCGGCCGGCTCGCGGGGGAGCTCTCCGGGCGCTTCGGCCCTGGCGCCGGCATCTCCTTTGATGAGGGGCTCCTGCCGGACGCGACCGCGGGGCGCATCGCCGGGCCGGACCGCTTCGACCCGGTGCGTGCCCTCCACCCGGAGGACGCCGGCGCGCTCCTGCGGCCCCTACTTCGGCCCGAGCGCCGCTCGTTGAGCTTCGGTGCGGCCGCGCCCGACTGGGCGGCGGCGCGCCACGCGGGTGCCCGCCGCGTCGAGCTCGCCCTCGAGAAGGTTTCGGGCGCCGCGCAGCTCGACGGGCTGGGCCACGCGCTCGCCGACGGGGCCGAGGCGCTCCTCGTCCTGCCTGCAGGCGGGGAGCATCAGGCGCGCACTCCGCGGCGCCGGGAGTCCGCGGGCGCGCTGTGGCGCGGCCACGCCACCGAGCGCACGCCCCGCGAGCAC
>NZ_JH815193.1:324580-353611 GCF_000296405.1 Corynebacterium otitidis ATCC 51513 | reverse complement strand
CGCGCGGCTCATCGACGAGCTCGCGCTCGACCCCGCCGCCGTCGTGCCCCGCATCGACCTCGCGCCCGCCGGGCCCTTCGGGGACCTCGACAGCGCGAGGAGGGCGCTGGCCGCGGCGCGGGACGCCGCCGCGCGGCTCGAGGACTGGGCCCGCTCCTAGCGCGGCGGCGCCCATACGCTGCGGCAGTCCGCTTCGCCGCGCCGCGCCACGGGGTCCTAGTCGGCCCGCCCGCCCGCGGCGGCGGGCGCGTTGGGGTTCGTCGTGAGCAGCGCGACGACCACGGCGATCGCCATCGCAGCGGCGGGCAGCGCCATCGCGGTGGCGAACGCCGCGGTCGGGGACACCGTGCCGAGCAGCGTCGGCAGGAGCGCCGCGATCGAGGAGGAGCCCAGCACCGAGCCGAGCTGGCGGACCGTGTTGTAGACCCCAGAGCCCGCGCCCGCGAGCTCGTAGTCGAGGTCCCCGATCGTCGTGCGCGCGTTCGGCGACCAGATGAACGCGTGGCCGAGCCCCTGGAAGGACAGCGCGATGAGCGCCGCCCACAGCGGCGCGTCCGCGACGAGCAGGACGATGAGCACCGCGATGGAGCCGCCCATCGCGACGAAGCCGGCCGCGCCCAGCCGGCCCGGGTGGAGCCGGTCGACGAGGCGGCCCACCCACGGGGAGAGCACCGCGGAGATCACCGCCTGCGGCACGAGCATGAGCCCCGCCTTGAGCGCGTCGAGCCCGTGGACCTGCTGCAAGTAGAGCATGAGCGGCAGCGGGAAGGCCGCGACGTTGAAGCCCATGAGAGCGATCCCCGCGCCGCCGAGGGAGAAGTTGCGCTGCCTAAAGAGCCGCAGCGGCACGACCGGCTCCCCGCCGTGGCGCGCGACCGTCGACTGGCGCACGAGGAACAGCACGATCAGCGCGATGCCGCCGCCGAGCATGAGCCACACGAGAAGCCCCCAGTCGAGGGTCTCCGCTTCCTGGAGGCCGAAGACGATGAGGAACACCGCGAGCATGCTCACCGCGATCGACGCCGGGTCGATGCGGCGCTCCAGGCGGGGGAAGGACGGCACCCAGCGGGCGACGAGCACGATGGAGACCAGCCCGATGGGCACGTTGACGAAGAAGATCCACTGCCAGCCCACCGTCGAGGTGAGGATCCCCCCGAAGAGGGGCCCGGACAGCGTCGCCAGGCCCGCGACCGTGCCCCACACGCCCAGCGCCGAGCCCAGCCGGTTCCGCGGGAACACCCGCGAGAGGATCGCCATGGTCTGCGGCACGAGCAGCGAGGCCCCGAAGCCCTGGGCGGCGCGCGCGACGATGAGGGCCTCGATGGTGGGGGCGAGGCCGCCCACCAGCGAGGAGGCCGTGAAGATCGCCATGCCCACCTGGTAGAGCCGGTTGGGGCCCACTCGGTCGCCGAGCCGCCCCGCGACGAGCATCGGCACCGCCAGCGTGAGCAGGTACGCCGAGGTCACCCAGATGGTCTGCGAGTAGCTCGCGTCGAACTCGGCCTGCAGCGCGGGCGTGGCGACCGCGACGATCGTCTGGTCGAGCAGGATCATGAAAAACCCGATGCACAGCGCGACGAGCGCGCGCCACGCGTCGCCGATGGGTAGGGGCAGCTCCTGGACGTCGGGGGTCTTCCTGGGCGATATCACAGGGAGTCATTCTGCCATGCGGCGCTCGCGCCCTCCGGGCGGGTGAGAGGCCCATCGGTGGGTTTCCCCCGGGAAATATTCACGCGGCGTTGCGCGCCGGGCCTGCGCAGGCCGCGCGTCAGGGCGGAGCGAGGGGCGGCCGGGGCCGGGAAGGGGAGGGGCTAGCTGAGCATGGGCCAGGCGGTATCCACGTCGCTGGCGTCGCGGCCCTTGCGCTCGAGGTAGGAGCGGAAGTCCGCCTGCAGCTCGTAGTAGCCCACCGCCTGGTACTCCATGAGCTCGTCGGCGTCTTTTTCGGTGATGGCGGGGTAGAAGCGCGCCTGCTTCCACGCGATGCGCGCCGCGGCGAGCGCGTCCGCGGTCGCCTCGTGGGCGTTGTCGAGGGAGACGCCGTAGTGCTCCGAGAGGACAGACAGGTTGCGCTTGCCCTTCCGGTAGCGGTCGTTGAGCCGGTCGATGAGCAGCGGGTCGAGCACCGGCCCGTCGACGGTGAAGCCCGGCTCGAGCGCCGCGAGGACGCTTAAATCATAGGGGGCGTTGAAGACGATGAGCGTGTAGCCCTCCTCCCAGCCCGCGCGGATCGCGTCGATGGTCTCGGCGAGCACCTCGTCGTGGGGGCGGCCGTGCTCCCGGGCGTACTCCGTGCTGATGCCGTGGACGTCCTGGGCGGCCTTGGGGATCTCCACGCCGGGGTCGGCGAGCAGCTCCCGGGGGTGGGCGCCCGACTCGTCGATGGTGACGAGCGCGGAGGTGACGATGCGCGCCTCGTGGCGGTCGAGCGAGGTGGTCTCCAGGTCGAAGGAGAGCATCCGGGAGGGGGAGAAACGCGTCATGGGCACCAAGCCTAATCTCCCCGCCGGATCGCCCGACCGCGCCGATAGACTAGGGGGCCGTGGCAGCAGCGAGTGACGACAGGGAGCTAACCGCGCGGTGGGAGGAGCTCGCCGCCGAGGTTCGGCGGCACCGCCGGCTCTACTACGCCGGCGAGCCGGAGATCACCGACAAGGACTTCGACGAGCTCTTCCGCGAGCTGGAAAGGCTCGAGGCCGATAACCCGGGGCTCGGCGGCGACGACAGCCCCACCAGGGAGGTCGGCGCCCCCGCGCCGGAGGCCTCCGGCTTCGCGGACGTCGAGCACCCGCAGCGCATGTACTCGCTCGACAACGTCTTCTCCGCCGACGAGCTCTCCGACTGGCTGGCGCGCACGCCCGCCGAGGCCTACCTCACGGAGCTGAAGATCGACGGGCTCTCCATCGACCTCGTCTACGAAAACGGCCGGCTTAGCCGCGCCGCGACCCGCGGCGACGGCGCGATCGGCGAGGAGATCACCGCCAACGCCCGCGCCATCGACGCGATCCCGCAGCGCCTCACCGGCACCAACGATCACCCCGTGCCGGCCTTCCTCGAGGTGCGCGGCGAGGTGTTCATCCGGCCTAAGGACTTCGCGGAGCTCAACGAGGCGCGCGCCGCCGCCGGCGAGCGGCAGTTCGCCAACCCGCGCAACGCGGCCGCCGGCTCGATCAGGCAGAAGAACCCCGAGGCGGTGCGCCGCCGGCGCCTCGACATGATCTGCCACGGCATCGGCGCCCGCGAGGGCTTCGAAGCCGCCAGCCAGTCCGAGGCTTACGACGCGCTCGCGGCGTGGGGGCTGCCCGTCTCGCCGTACACCAGGCGCGTGACGACCGCCGACGAGGTGTTAAAGCGCGTCGAGTACTGGGCGGAGCACCGCCACGACGCGCTCCACGAGATGGACGGCCTCGTCGTCAAGGTCGACGACCTCGACAGCCAGGAGGACTACGGCGCCACCAGCCGCGCGCCGCGCTGGGCGATCGCCTACAAGTACCCGCCCGAGGAGGCCTCCACCAAGCTGCTCGACATCCGCGTCGGCGTGGGCCGCACCGGCCGGGTTACGCCGTTCGCCGTCATGGAGCCGGTCTCGGTGGCGGGCTCGACGGTGTCGATGGCCACCCTGCACAACCAGTCCGAGGTGAAGCGCAAGGGCGTGCTCATCGGCGACGACGTCGTCATCCGCAAGGCCGGGGAGATCATCCCCGAGGTGCTGCGCCCCATCGAGTCGCGCCGCGACGGATCCGAGCGCGCCTTCGTCTTCCCCACGCTGTGCCCGGCCTGCGGCACGAGGCTCGCCCCGCAGAAGGCCGAAGACGCCGACTGGCGCTGCCCGAACACCCGCAGCTGCCCGGCCCAGCTCACCGCCAGGCTCACATACATCGCCGGGCGCGGCGTCTTCGACATCGAGGCGCTCGGCGAGAAGGGCGCCGAGGCGCTCATCCGCACGGGGGTGCTCGCCGACGAGTCCACCCTCTTCGACCTCACCGAGGAGGACCTCGAGGGGGTCGGGCCCTACACCACCACGAGGGGCGAGGTGAACGCCTCCGGCCGGGCGCTGGTCGCGAACCTCGAGCAGGCGAAAAACGCCGACCTGTGGCGCGTCATCGCGGCACTCTCCATCCGCCACGTCGGGCCCACCGCCGCCCGCGCGCTCGCCGCTGCCTACCACGACCTCGGCGACATCGCCCGCGCCCCCGAGGAGGACCTCGCCGCGATCGACGGCGTCGGCCCCACCACGGCGCGCGCGATCGCCGAGTGGTTCGACGTCGACTGGCACCGCGCCATCGTCGAGCGCTGGGCCGCAGCCGGCGTGACCACCAGCGAGGATCCCGGCGAGGAGGCCGAGCAGACCCTTTCCGGCCTCACCGTCGTGGTCACCGGCACGATCGAGGGCTACAGCCGCCAGGAGGCCAAGGACGCCATCGTCGCCCGCGGCGGCAAGGCCACCGGCTCGGTGTCGAAGAAGACCGACGCGCTGGTTGCCGGCGCCGGCGCCGGCTCGAAGCAGGCCAAGGCCGAGGAGCTCGGCGTGCCGATCGTGCCCGCCGAGGGCTTCGAGGAGTTCCTCGCCACGGGGGAGATCCCCGGGGCGGGCGCGGGCGACTAGCCCTCACTCCCCGGGCGCAGGGGCCGGAGAACGCGGGGCGCGGGCGCCGGCGGATCTAGCCCCGCGGGCCCTCTTCCTCGCGGCGCGCCGGCTCGTCGCCGCGTTTCTTTGGCGAGCGGATGTTGTGCACCGTGAGCACCACAGGGACCACGATCGCGAGGACGAGGAGGGCGCGGGCCCCGGGCTCTATGCCGTTGGTCAGCACGGCGAGCAGGAAGATCGCGGCGGCCGCCGCGAGGAACACCAATGGCCCCGGGCCGCCGAAGAATCTCTTGAATCGGTCAGTCACGGTACCCCTCCTCGGCTCTCCGTGGCCATCTCATAGCGCGCGCCGTCTGTGTCCCGACGATAGCGGGATGACGCGGCCGGGGCGGGGAAACGCCACCCGCCGGCGGGAGGCGTTCGTCGACAGCTCAGCGCGCCGGCGCCGGCCGCGGCGAGCTCGTCCTGCTAGGGGCAGCGCCGCAGCAGCCCGCCGACGACGGTGGCGACGTTGCCGAGATGGGAGACCTCGCGGGGCAAGAAGCCCGGACCGCCGGTGCGGCCCAACACGACGACGAGCCCGGTGCCGGGCAGTGGAGCGCCGGCGAGCTCCGTCTCGAGGAGCGCCCAGCTCTCCGGCACCCAGTCCTCCTCCGGGTCGATGACGCGGGCGCGGCGCAGGCCCACGTCCTCAGGCCGCTCGCCGTTGTCCTGCGGGGCGCTCTCCGAGGCGGCGACGCGGCGCGCGTCGTCGCCGACGTCGAGCACGATGCCCCACGTCGCGGTGAGGATCCCGGGCACGACGTCGAGGAGCCGCTCGAGGGTGCGCGGCGTGGAGTCCGCCTGCGCCGCGAGCGCGGCGAGCATCTCCACCTGGTCGCGGTGGTCGATGGTGCCGTAGAAGGGGCGCAGGCTGTCGATGTGCGCGCCGTCGACCGCGTGCACCGCGGTGAGCACGACGTCGGGCAGAGCGCCCTCGGGCAGCTCGACGACGAGGTCGTCGACGACGCCGTCCGAGTGCTGCTCGACGACGTCGAGGGAGGCGATATTCGCCCCCACGAGCCCGAGCGCCTGGGCGACCTCGCCGAGCGCCCCCGGCTCGTCGGGCAGGGTGAGGCGAACGAGGTAGGACATAAGGCGAAACCGGCTTCCCTTAGTGCGCGGTGGGGATAGGCCTCGCCGCGCGGCGCGGACGTGACATAACTGACGCTTGAACCTGCGATGTTATCAGCCACCGGGCCCGCCCGGCCAGGGTGCGCTCACCCGGGCCGGGGGCGGGCGGCCGCGCTCGGCTAGGATGGTCGGCGCGAACGACGTCCGTACCGGCCGCCGGGCCAGGGCCTTCATGACAGGGCCTCGGCGCGGCGCCGGTCCCACCAGCGACAGGCAAAGGATGGTCACACCGTGGCTGATATCTCCCGCGAGGAGGTCGCGCACCTCGCCGAACTCGCGCGCCTCGACTTGAGCGAGGAGGAGCTCGCGCACCTAAGCTCCCAGATCGACGGCATCGTGGAGAACGTCTCCGGGGTGCGCGCCGTTGACACCGAGGGCGTCGAGCCGATGAGCCACCCGCACGCCTCCGAGGGCGCGACCCGAAACGACGAGGTCGGGGAGCCCGACCAGTCGTTAAGCCAGGACGAGGCCCTCGACCAGGCGCCGGACGCCCGCGACGAGCGCTTCGGCGTGCCGCGCATCCAGTAGCGCGAAAGCGCCGCGCCGGTGCGCCCCGATCGGGGGCGCCGGGCGCGGCCGGGCACCGCCGCGTACCGCGGCGAGACGACGACTTTATCTTTTAGTTCTTCGAGGGAATGGGGACAGCAGCCGAGATGACAGCACGCTTCGTTCAGGACGGCTCCGGGCTCACCGGCGCGACCGCCGCCGAGCTCGCCGAGAAGATCCACGCCAAGGAGGTGAGCTCCAAGGAGGTGACCCAGGCGTTCCTCGACCGCATCGAGGAGACCAACGTGGAGCTCAACACCTTCCTCCACGTCGACGCGGACGGGGCGCTCGCCCAGGCCGAGGCCGTTGACCGCGCGATCGCCGCCGGCGATAAGCCGGCCTCCCCGCTCGCGGGCGTGCCGCTCGCGCTCAAGGACCTCTTCACCACCACCGACCAGCCCACGACGGCGGCCTCGAAGATCCTCGAGGGCTACCGCTCTCCCTACGACGCGACCGTGACGAAGCGGCTTAAGGCCGCGGGCGTGCCGATCCTCGGCAAGACCAACCTCGACGAGTTCGCCATGGGCTCCTCGACGGAGAACTCCGCCTACGGGCCGACGAAGAACCCGTATGACACCTCCCGCACCGCGGGCGGCTCCGGCGGCGGCACCGCCGCGGCGCTCGCCTCCGGGCAGGCGCCGCTGGGCATCGGCACCGACACCGGCGGCTCGATCCGCCAGCCCGCGGCGCTCACCAACACCGTGGGCGTGAAGCCCACCTACGGCACCGTGTCGCGCTACGGGCTCATCGCGTGCGCCTCCTCACTCGACCAGGGCGGCCCCACGGCGCGCACCGTGCTCGACACGGCGCTCCTCCACGAGGTCATCGCCGGCCACGACCCGCTCGACGGCACGAGCGTCGACCGGCCGGTCGCCCCGGTCGTCGACGCGGCCCGCGAGGGCGCCCGCGGCGACTTGAAGGGCCTCAAGGTCGGCGTGGTCAAGCAGTTCGACCGCGACGGCTGGCAGGACGACGTCATCGCCAACTTCCGCAACTCCGTCGAGACGCTCAAGGGCCTCGGCGCGGAGGTCGTCGAGGTCGACTGCCCGCACTTCGACGACGCGCTCAACGCCTACTACCTCATCCTCTCCTGCGAGGTGAGCTCGAACCTCGCGCGCTTCGACGGGATGCGCTACGGGCGCCGCGCCGGCGACGACGGCAGCCACACCGCCGCCGAGGTCATGGCCAAGACCCGCGCCGAGGGCTTCGGCCCCGAGGTCAAGCGCCGCATCATCCTCGGCACGTACGCGCTGTCGGTGGGCTATTACGACGCCTACTACCTCCAGGCGCAGCGTGTGCGCACGCTCATCGCCCGCGACTTCGCCAACGCTTTCGAGAACGCGGACGTGCTCGTCGCGCCGGTCACCCCGACGACCGCCTTCCCGCTGGGGGAGAAGGTCGACGACCCGCTGGCGATGTACAACTTCGACCTGTGCACCCTGCCGCTCAACCTCGCGGGGCTCGGCGGCATGTCCGTGCCCGCCGGCTTCGACGAGTCCGGCCTGCCCATCGGCCTGCAGGTCATGGCCCCGGCGTTCGCCGACGACCGGCTCTACCGCCTCGGCGCCGCCTTCGAGGCCGCCCGGGCGAACTAAGAACAACTCGCCCGCCGGAGAACCTCGGCCCGCTCCTCACCTCGTGAGGGGCGGGCCGTTTGGCGTCTTGTGGGGCGGGACGCGGCGCTGTCGCCGACCACGGGACTGCCGGCGCTGGCGCCGGCGCCGGCACGCGCCTCGAGGCTTAGGCGGCGTTGAGGGCTGCGCGGTGTGGCTGCGGCGGCAGGCGAGAGGGGGCGCCGCCGATATGTACGGCGAGCAGGCCCGCAGCCAGGGACTTTGCCGTTGCGCCCGAGGGACGCGCGGGCCGTCATTGATAAGAATAAAAGCCATTGACGCCACCGCGGCGGGCCGCTACTTTTCCGGTTACACGAGTGTCACCACACTCACCTATAAGTGGGAGTTAATGCTAAGGGTGCGACTGTAAACCGAAAGCCCCGATCCTACGGCAGCAGCCGTGCTCGCCCTCGCCAAAGAAGCTGCGGTCCGGGCGGCGGAAATCGGGGACGTTAGATGAGTCCATACCCTGCCGTGCTGATCTGTGCCAAGGCGGATGCTGTAGGTCTGGCGAGGCGGCGGGGTGAAAACCCGATTCCCCTTGAGCAAGACCCGATCCCGGGAACCCGGAGAATCGAAGTGGTCGGGCGGAAGCGTGTGCGCGTCTCATATCCGGGCGCTGTTCTCCGCCCGAAGAAGATCTCGGGCGATGGGCGCGGAGTGCCTCGTTGCCTCGGGAATCGCGATCGAATTATCGGCAATGTAGTGCGGGCGGACACTAGGCGACGTGTGTCCCGCTTCCGTGGCGCGCGGTGGGCGATTCGCTCAACGTCGCTACAGAGTTATTTCATTGGGGAGAAAAGTACATCATGGGTTTTTGGATCATGCTGTTTGCCGCTATCGGCGGCGTAGTCCTCGGGGTGGTCGTTGTCCGCCGCCGGAAGCTTGACGCGTGGAACGTGGTGCTCGCGGTTGCGGCAGTTGCGTTGCTCGTCGCAGCCGTCTGCTTGGCTTGGCCAAAGTGACCCATCGAGGTCCCGGGTCGCGTTGACCCGACACTGAACCTTCCTCCGGGATTGATCTGGGCACGGTTGGTTTTGCTCGCGGTTCGGCCTGGCCGATGAGAGAACCAAAGCTCGCCCCGGCGAGGTGCAGTCGGCGAGCCGGTGCCGGTAGGCGGCGACGATTTGTTGGGGGCTGGCGTGGCGTAGGGTAGCCAGGCAGCCGCTCGTTCTGAAATCGGGCGCTCTGGATACGCGGAATCCCCCGGGAGAGCGGTGTGAACCGTCCTCCCGGGGGATTCCTGCAGGCAGCCGTGCGGCTGCGCTTCAGCCGTCCTAGTTCTTCGGGCGCACCTTGCGGGTGAACGCAGAGATGCCGGTGATCTCTCGGCCGACGATGAGGGCCTGCACGGAGTCGGTGCCCTCGTAGGTGGAGATGACCTCCATGTCGGTGACGTGGCGGGCGACCTTGTTCTCGAGCAGGAGGCCGTTGCCGCCGAGCATGTCGCGGGCCTCGCGGGTGACGGCCAGGCCCTTCCTAGCGGTCACCATCTTGATCAGAGAGGCGCGCGGGCCGTCCATCTCGTCGCGCTCCTGCAGCTCCGCCATGCGGGTGCACAGCAGCTGCGCCTCGGTGACGTGGCCGAGCATCGTGGCGAGCTTCTCCTGGACGAGCTGGTAGCTCGCGATCGGCGCGGAGAACTGCTCGCGCTCGAGCGCGTACTTCGCGGCGAACTCGAAGCCGGCCATGGCGTGGCCGACGGACTCCCACGACGCGCCGCCCCGGGTCGCGGCGAGCACCCGGTTCACGCCCGCGAAGGACTCGCAGTTCTTCAGGCGGTTCTCCTCGGGCACGTGGAGGTTCTCGATGACGATGTCGGCCTGGAGGATCGCGCGCTTGCCGATCTTGCCCTTGATGACCTCGGGGCGGTAGCCCTCGGGGTAGGAGCCGTCGGCCTGCTTCTCCACGACGAAGGCCTTGACGTTGCCGTCCTCCTCGTCGCGGGCGTAGAGCACGATGTTGTCGGCGGCGTGCCCGTTGCCGATCCAGCGCTTGTGGCCGTTGATGACCCAGCTGTCGCCCTCGCGCCGGGCGGAGGTCTCCAGGGAGACGGAGTCGGAGCCGTGCTTCGGCTCGGTGAGCCCGAAGGCGGCGGTCTTCTTCAGCGCCGCGAGGTCGGGCAGCCAGCGGTTGCGCTGCTCCTCGTCGCCGAGCATGTAGATCGATCCCATGCCGAGGTTCGAGTGCACGCCCATGAACGTGTTGAGCGAGCCGTCGACGCGGCCCAGCTCGCGGGCGACGATGCCCGCGCCGAGCCGAGAGAGTCCGGGGCAGCCGTAGCCGGGGATGAACGTGCCGACCACGCCGAGGTCCGCGAGCGGCTCGAGGAGCTCGTAGGGGAACTCGGCGCGCTCCCAGTAGTCGTCGATGACGGGGTCGACGTGCTTCTTGCCGAACTCGCGGATCCGGTCGCGCAGCTTGATGAGGTCGTCGTCGAGCTCCCGGTCGAGGTAGAGGAAGTCGGGCTGCTCGAGGAGACCCCAGTTCGGTTCTTTCCTAGCCATGACGGGCCTTTCTGGTTTTGCGTGGTTCGTTGGGGCGCGGCGCGGCCGAGGGTGGCTATGCCACCGATCGCCCCGGGCGGGGCCGCGGCGCCCGGGGCTGGGAAGGGGAGGGGCCTTATGGCCCGTCCCCTATGAGGAGTGGGTTACTTCTTGGCCTCGGTGCGGTCGAGCCAGGCGAGCACCTGCTCGTGGTCCGCGTCGAGGGCCGGCGGGGCCTTCGGGTAGTCCGCCGGGGTGCGGCCGAGCTCGATGGGGTTGCGGATCCCCGGGATCGGGTCGTCCTCGCCCTCCCCGGAGAGCACCACCGGCTCGAGCCCGAGGCTGTCGGCGAACTCGACGCCTTCGTTGACGGTGAGGATCTGCGAGGCGGGCACGCCGATCTCGCTGAAAATCTCGTACCACTCGTCCGCGGTCTTCGCGGCGAGGTACTTCTCGATGATGGGGCCGAGCTCCTTGCGGTTCTCGTTGCGCTTCGCGACCGTGGAGAAGCGCTCCTCCTTGCCCTCCTCGGCCTCGAGGGCGGTCATGAACCGCTCGAACTGGTTGTCGTTGCCGATGCAGACGATGATCTCGCGGTCCTTGGCCTTGAACGGGCCGTAGGGGTAGAGGCTCGGGTGCTCGTTGCCCATGCGGCGCGGGTTCGAGCCCGCGGCCACCACGCCCGAGGTCTGGTTCGCCAGGCCCGAGAGCGCCGAGTTGAGGAGGTTAAGCGCGATGTGCTGGCCCTCCTTCGACTTGCCGCGCTCGACGAGCGCGGCAAGGATCCCGATCGCGGTGTGCAGGCCGGTGACGATGTCGAAGATCGCCACGCCCGCGCGCTGCGGCGGGCCGTCCTCGGAGCCGGTGGTGTGCATGAAGCCCGACGCACCCTGCACGAGCAGGTCGTAGCCGGGCAGGTGCGCGCCGCCCTTCGTGCCGAAGCCGGTGATGGAGGCGTGGATGACGCCGGGCCAGCGCTTCTTCACGGACTCCTCGTCGAGGCCGAACTTCTTTAGCCCGCCGGGCTTGAAGTTCTCAACGAAGACGTCCGCGCGGTCGATGATCCGGTAGGCCGTCTCCAAGTCCTCGTCCTTCTTCAAGTCGAGGACGATGGCGTGCTTGTTGCGGTTGACGGCCATGTAATAGGTGGAGATGCCGTCGCGCTCGGGCGGGGTCCAGCGCCTGGTGTCGTCGCCGACGGGCGCCTCGACCTTGATGACGGTCGCGCCGAGGTCGGCGAGCAACATCGTCGCGTACGGGCCCGCGAGCACTCGGGAGAAGTCGGCGACGACGACGCCGTCGAGCGGGCCCGGGCGCTTGTCGCCGGGAAGGATGGGGTCTGCCACTGGTCTCGTCTTTCCGTGTTCGTGTGAAGGGGAGGGGACTGCCGGTTCTCGCCCGGCCTCGAGGAAGGCGGGGCCGGGCCTGGCCGCCCCGGTCCGTGGCGGGGCGGCCGGGGAGCTAGGGCCTACTTGTCGTCGTAGGTGTAGAAGCCCTTGCCGGTCTTGCGGCCGTAGTCGCCCTTCTCGTAGAGCTCCTTGATGAGCGGGTGGGGCAGCGCCGACTCGTCGCCGGTCTGCTCGTACTCCGCCTGGCGGATGCCGTAGACGACGTCGATGCCGGTCATGTCCATGAGCTCGAAGGGGCCCATGGGGTGGCGCAGCGCGGTCTTCGCGGCGGTGTCGATGTCCTCGTAGCTCGCGACCCCGTCGTCGTAGAGCTTCAAGGCCTCGGTGCGGATCGCGCCGAGCAGCCGGTTCGCGACGAAGCCCGGGATCTCCTTGTTGACGCGGATGACGTTC
This sequence comes from Corynebacterium otitidis ATCC 51513, assembly GCF_000296405.1. Lineage (GTDB taxonomy): Bacteria > Actinomycetota > Actinomycetes > Mycobacteriales > Mycobacteriaceae > Corynebacterium > Corynebacterium otitidis. The sequence goes on along the minus strand of NZ_JH815193.1, from coordinate 341,403 downwards.
TTGCCGAGCTTCTCGCCGAGCGCGACGGTCGTCTCGATGGTCTCCTTCGAGGTCTTCTCGTGGGAGACGACCTCGACGGCCTTCATGATGAGCACCGGGTTGAAGAAGTGGAAGTTCAAGACCTTCTCGGGCCGGTTGGTGGCGTCGGCGATCTTCGAGGAGACGATGTTCGAGGAGTTCGTCGCGAGGATCGTGCGCTCCGGGGCGACCTCGTCGAGCTCCTTGAACACCTGGCGCTTGATGTCGATGTTCTCGCTGGCGGCCTCGATGACGAAGTCGGTGTTCTTCACCACCGCGTCGCGGTCGGTCGTGAACGTCACGCGCTCCTTCGCGGCGGCGACGTCCTCGGCGGTGCGGCGCTCCTTCTTCACGTCGCGGTCCACCCGGTACCACAGGTGCTCCTTGGCCTTGTCGAGCGGCTCCTGGGCGATGTCGACGATCGCGGTCTCAAACCCGCTCAAGGCCGCGACCATGCCGATCTGCGAGCCCATCGTGCCCGAGCCGATGACGGTGATGTGCTTGATGTCTTCGATGCTCATAGCTGTGTAGAAACCCTCCTGGGAAAAGCTGCGGTGTGCTGGTCGTTCTATTCGGGCGCGCGGAAAACCGGCCCTAGATAAGCGCTAGGGGCGGTCGCCGCGGTGCTCGCTGTAGTCGGGGTGGCGCTTCTCGCCGAACGCGCGCGTGCCCTCTTCCTTCTCCGGGGAGTGGAAGAGCACGGTCTGGGCGATGCGCTCGAGCGCGAAGCCGGTGTCGTGGTCGAGGGAGAAGCCGCGCTTGACGGCCTCGCGGGCGAGCCGCACCGCCAGCGGGCCCTTGCGCTCGATGCGCTCGGCGACCTTGAGTGCCTGGAAGCGCAGCTCCTCGGGCTCGACGACGTAGGTGACGAGCTGGGCGGTGCGCGCCTCGTCGGCGTCGATCTTGCGGCCGGTGATGATGAGGTCGAGGGCGAGTCCGACGCCGACGAGCTCGGGCAGGCGCTGGGTGCCGCCTGCGCTCGGCAGGATGCCCAGGCCGGTCTCGGGGAAGCCGAACTTCGCGGTCGTCGAGGCGACGCGCACGTCGCAGGCGAGCGCGAGCTCGAGCCCGCCGCCCAGCGAGAAGCCGTTGACCGCGGCGATCGTCGGCTTGGGGAACGTCGCGAGGCGCTCGAAGAGGCGCTGCAGCCTCGCGCCCAGCGCCTCGATGGGGGAGCGCTTCGCGAGCTCGCCGATGTCGGCGCCCGCGACGAAGGCCTTCTCGCCCGCGCCGGTAATGACGATCGTGTTGATCGCGTCGTCCGCCTCGACCTCGTCGAGGCGCGCCTCGAGCGCGTCCTGCACGGCGGCGCTCAGCGAGTTGAGCGAGTCGGGCTTGTTGATCGTGAGGATCGCTGTCGTGTTCTCGTCCTCGCGGAGAACGAGGTCCAGGTCGACGTCGGACATGGTCCCTGCCTTTCCATATGGTCGTCGTCACTCGCCTGCGCGAATACGTGTCTCCAGTCACTATATATCCGACTATGACGCGGCACATGAGGCAGGAGTCACTACCACGGTCGAGGTGCGGCTGGTCGCCGGTGACCTGCCGCGTCGCAGCCGCGGCGAAAAAGTCCGCGAATCCCATGGCGCGCGTCACGTAAGGAACCTATCTTTTAACGAGATAACACCCCGCCTCGCCAAGCGCGGGGCCGCCGCGACCCGGGCGGGCGCCCCGGGCGCGGCGGGCCGGTGACCCCGGCCGTCGTCGAGACCACCGCCGCGAACGAAAGAAGAATCCGGACGCCCGCAGTTTTTTAGGACGCCCCGACCGCCAACGACCCCAAGGAGGCTCGAGGAAGCCATGCCAGGATCAGTCACCGATCTAATGGGAATCGACTCGCTGCTCAGCGACGAGGAGATCCAGACCAGGGAGCGGATCGCCGAGTTTGTCGACCGGCGGCTGCGGCCGAAGATCGGCGAGTGGTACGAGAACGCCGTGCTGCCCGTCGAGCTCATCGAGGAAATGGCCGAGCAGCGGCTCTTCGGGATGCACCTCAAGGGCTACGGCTGCGCCGGCCGCTCGGCGGTGGAGTACGGCCTGGCGATGCAGGAGCTCGAGGCCGGCGACTCCGGCATCCGCACGGTGGTCTCCGTGCAGGGCTCGCTCGCGATGTCGGCGATCTACAAGCACGGCTCGGAGGAGCAGAAGGAAAAGTGGCTGCCCAGGATGGCCAAGGGCGAGGTCATCGGCTGCTTCGGGCTCACCGAGCCCACCGCGGGCTCCGACCCGGGATCCATGGCCACCTGGGCGACGTACGAGGACGGCGAGTGGAGCCTTAGCGGCCAGAAGCGCTGGATCGGCCTGGCGAGCATCGCGGGCGTGGCGATCATCTGGGCGAGGGTCTCCAACGAGGACCAGGTCGCTTCCGGCGCGATCGAGGAGGACAAGATCAAGCCGGGCACCGACTCCGCGGTGCGCGGCTTCATCGTGCCCACCGACTCCAACGGCTTCGAGGCCACCCCGATCGAGCAGAAGCTCTCCATGCGCGCCTCCCTGCAGTGCGACATCGAGCTTTCCGACGTGCGCCTGCCCAAGGACGCGATCCTGCCGAAGCACCCGGGGCTCAAGGGCCCGCTGTCCTGCCTCAACGAGGCGCGCTACGGGATCTCCTGGGGCTCGCTGGGTGCGGCGCGCGACTCCATCGAGGTCGCGCTCGACTACGCCGGCGAGCGCCTCCAGTTCGGCGAGCCGCTCTCCGGCTACCAGCTCACCCAGAAGAAGCTCGTCGACATGACCGTCGCGCTCAACCAGGGCCAGCTGCTCGCGCTGCGCCTCGGGCGGGCGAAGGACGCCGGCGAGCTGGAGAACCACATGATCTCGGTGGCGAAGCTCGCGAACTGCCGCACCGCCATCGAGATCGCGCGCGAGTGCCGCACCATCCTCGGCGGCAACGGGATCACCACCGAGTACTCGCCGCTGCGCCACGCGAACAACCTCGAGGCGGTGCGCACCTACGAGGGCACCGACGAGGTCCACACGCTCATCCTTGGGCAGAAGCTCACCGGAATCGGAGCCTTCCGCAAGGCGTAACCACCCCCATGTGGGGGTAGTTTGTGGCGCGCCCACCCCCGGTGTTGCGTAGCTCACCGCGGGGACCGGCCCCGCGGCGCGGTCGGGGGTTCGATCCAGTGGCGTGGGCCTCATTTGACCCTGCCGCAAGTCTCCGGACATCATGTGTAGCAACTCACATTAAACATTGAAGGAGGCTTGAAACCATGCCTACAGTTTCGGTTCGGCAGGGCACCATCCGCGGCCTGTCGGTGGCGGCCGACGGGTCCGCGGACGACTCTGGCCAGCTCGCCGCGTTCTTCGGGATCCCGTACGCGGCGGCTCCTGTCGGCGAGCGCCTGTTCCTGCCCCCGCAGCCCGCAGAGTGGTCCGGCGAGCTGGACGCGACGAAGCGGCGGGCCACCCCGCCGCAGATCCAGTACCCGGAGGCGGCGCTCTCCATCGTGGAGAACCCGCTCGTCGAGGGCGAGGACTTCCTCAACCTCAACGTGTGGGTCTCCAAGGAGGTCCTGGAGCAGGGCGAGGCGGCCAAGGCGCCGGTCTACGTGTTCATCCACGGCGGCGCCTACCGCAACGGCTCGGGCTCCATTAGCCAACTCGAGGGCACCGGGTTCGCCGAGAAGGGGATCGTCGCGGTGACGATCAACTACCGCCTCGGCGTGCTCGGCGGCCTCCAGCTCGAGGACGGCACCTCGAACAACCAGCTGCGCGACCAGATCGCCGCGCTCGAGTGGGTCCGCGACAACATCGCGGCCTTCGGCGGCGACCCCGAGCACGTCGTCGTCGGCGGCGAGTCCGCCGGCGCGATGAGCATCGGCGCGCTTCTTACCTCCCCGAAGGCCAAGGGCCTCTTCCACGGCGCGATCCTCCAGTCGGGCGCGGCGCACAACAGCGTCTCGCAGGAGGCGGCCCGCGCCGTGGGCCGGCGCTACGCCGAGTACGTCGGCTTGGAGCCCAACGCCAAGTCGCTGGGCTCGCTGGAGCCCGAGAAGGCCTTCGAGGCGGGCGCCGCCGTCGAGCAGGAGATCTCCACCTCCGCGGACAAGGACACCTACTTCGACCTCGCGTCGAACTCGATGACCTGGCAGCCCAGCGTCGACGGCGACGTGCTTCCCGAGCACCCGATCGAGGCGCTCAAGGCCGGCCGCGGCGCGGACGTGCCGGTGCTCATCGGGACGAACCTCGACGAGGGCACGTTCTTCGTCGTGGGCACGGGGATCTTCGACAAGGTCTCCGACGACGACGTGAAGAAGGCCGCCGCGGCGTGGGGCGCGAAGGACCCCGAGAAGGTCTTCGAGCTCAACGTCGACTCCGAGGACCCCCGCCCGGGCACCACCATGGTGAACCTGTTCCACCACTGGAAGTTCCTCCAGCCGCTGGGCCAGTTCATCGACGCCCGGGTGGAGAACTCGGACGGGCCGACCTTTAGGTACCGCTTCGACTGGAAGTCGCCGAAGTTCGGCGGGGCTCTCGGCTCGCACCACATGCTCGAGATCCCCTTCACCTTCCACACGATCGACCGCCAGGCGATCAAGGACACCGTGGACCTGGACGCCCCGGTTCAGCTGGCCGACGACGTCCACGGCGCGTGGGTGAGCTTCATCAAGGACCTCAATCCCGGTTGGGATCCGCACACCACAGACAGCCGGCCGACCGGCATCTTCACCGCCGAGGGGCGGCGGGTCGACACCGACGTCGACCGCCAGGCCTTCGTCGACTGGGCGGGCCAGCGCTAGGCCGCCGCCCAGCCCCCTTCGGACACACACCTCAAAGACATATTCCAGGAAGGACCCGAACGACTATGTCTCTTTCCCCGCTTTCCGGTAACGACCACGTCACCACGCAGTCCGAGACCGAGCGCCGCTACGCCGAGGAGCGCGACAAGCGCAAGGCCGCCCGCGGCACCAAGGAGCAGGACTACACCCGCCTCGAGCAGATCATCGACCCGGACAAGCAGGACCCGCACAAGAAGGTCGAGCCCCGCGAGCCCGTCTTCGACGACGTCGAGGTCACCATCATCGGCGGCGGCTGGGCCGGCCTCATGACCGGCGCGGAGTTCAAGAAGGCCGGGCGCGACGTGCGCATCCTCGACAAGGCCGGCGACTTCGGCGGCGTCTGGTACTGGAACCGCTACCCGGGGCTCATGTGCGACACCGCCTCGGTCGTCTACCTCCCGCTGCTCGAGGAGACCGGCTACAAGCCCACCGAGTTCTACGCCCACGGCCCGGAGATCCGCCACCACGCGCAGCGCATCGGCGAGCACTTCGACCTCTACGACGGCGCGCTCTTCCACACCCGCGTCACCGAGCTGAAGTGGCTCGAGGACAAGAAGCGCTGGCAGGTCTCCACCAACCGGGGCGACAAGTTCACCACCCAGTTCATCTCGATGGGCATCGGCGCGCTCTCCACGCCGCGCATGCCGTCCTTCGAGGGCGTCCAGGACTTCAAGGGCGACTGGTTCCACACCGCGCGCTGGGACTACTCGATCACCGGCGGCACGCCCGAGGGCGAGCCGATGGACAAGCTCAAGGACAAGAAGGTCGCCATCATCGGCACCGGTGCGACCGCGCTGCAGGCCGTCCCGGAGCTCGGCAAGACCGCTAAGGAGCTCTACGTCATCCAGCGCACCCCGACCGCCGTCGCGGAGCGCAACAACGGCCCGCTGCACTACGACTGGTGGGACGAGCTGACCGCCAAGGAGGGCTGGCAGGACGTCCTCTACAACAACTTCCTCGACCACGCCGAGGAGTGGAAGTTCGGCAAGCTTCCCTCTAAGGACAACCCGAACCTCCTCGACGACGGCTGGACCCAGATGGGCGAGCTCGCCGTCAACGAGCTGAGCAAGATCGAGGGGGAGATCACCCCGGAGGCCTACAAGCAGGCCATGTACAACAACGACGACCGTATCCAGGCGGAGATCCGCGACCGCGTCGACGAGCTCGTCAAGGACCCGGACGCCGCGGAGAACCTCAAGGCCTGGTACCACCGCTGGTGCAAGCGCCCCGGTTTCCACGACGAGTACCTCCAGTCCTTCAACCAGGACAACGTCCACCTCGTCGACACCGAGGGCAAGGGCGTGGAGAAGATCACCGAGAACGGCGTGGTCGTCGCCGGCCGCGAGTACGAGGTCGACCTCATCGTCTACGGCACGGGCTTCCAGTACCTGCGCAACGCCGCGAAGGACGCCGACTTCGAGATCATCGGCCGCGACGGCGAGAAGCTCATCGACAAGTGGAACGACGGGATGCTCTCCTACCTGGGCTACTTCACCCACGACTTCCCGAACCTGTTCTTCCAGCAGTCGGTGCAGGCCTCGTTCCTCACCTCGAACGTGTCGCAGAACTACCGCTGGGGCGCGAAGGCGGTGCGCGACGTCGTCGAGCACGCGCTGAAGAACGGCTACGACACCTTCGAGGCCGACCAGGAGGCCGAGGACGACTGGGTCCACTACCTCGAGACCGAGGGCAACGTCGCCGACGACCCGGACTGCACCCCCGGCTACTACAACAACGAGGGCAACGAGATCGGCATCGAGCAGAAGCGCTCGGTGGGCGACCCCCGCGGCCAGAAGGTCTTCTTCAACATGATTGAGGAGTGGCGCAAGGACGGCGAGTTCAAGGGCCTCACCTTCGCCTAAGAACCCGCGCTAGGGGATAGGCCCCGCGCCCAAGCGGCGCGCCTAGCCCGACCCCGACCCGACCGGCCCCGCCCCTTTTCGTTCCGGCTCCGCAGCGAGCCCGGGCGAGAGGGGCGGGGCCGAGCCGCGTCCGCGGTAGTCTCAACTAGTAGGATTCATGTTTTGAATGGTGGAACGAGGCGTCTAGTCTCGGGTGAAGTGCCCGGGCGAGCCGCACCGCGGCGGCAGCGGCGTCGCCGAGCGGCCCCGGGCCCTCGGGAAGAGACCGACATATATAAGGAGTGCGCGAAGAAGTGAGCGAGCAACCAGCGACCACGAAGGCGGCCGACGCCGGGGCGTACCGCGCGGCACTCGGCTTCCCGCTGCTCGTCATCGTCGGCGGGGTGGTGGGCTACCTCCTGCCCGAGGCGGGCCAGGCGGTCTCCCCGTACACGAACCTGCTTCTCGGGGTGATCATGTTCGCCATGGGGCTCACCCTGAAGCCCAAGGACTTCCAGCTCGTGCTCACCAGGCCCCTGCCGGTGCTGCTCGGCGTCGCGGCCCAGTACGTCGCCATGCCGGCGATAGCGGTGTTCGTCAGCTGGGTGTTGAACCTCCCGCCGCTCATAGCCGCCGGCGTCATCCTCGTGGGCTGCACCCCGGGCGGCACCGCCTCGAACACGGTGAGCTACTTAGCCCGCGGCGACGTGGCGCTCTCGGTGACGATCACGTCGATCTCCACGCTGCTCGCCCCGGTCGTCACGCCGGCGCTCGCGCTGTGGCTCGCCGGCGAGTCGCTGCCCGTGTCCTTCGCGGACATGGCCACGACCATCCTCTTCGTCGTGCTTGTGCCCGTCGTCGCGGGCATCGCCGTCTCGGTGTTCCTCGATCGGCTCGTCGACCGCGTCGCGCCCGCCCTGCCGTGGCTCGCGGTCGTCGCGATCGCCCTCATCGTCATGGCGGTGGTCTCCGGGTCGAGGGAGGAGATCGCCACCGCGGGGCTCGCGGTGTTCGCCGCCGTGGTCATCCACAACGCGCTCGGCTACGCCGTGGGCTACGGGCTCTGCCGCGTCGTCGGCCAGCCCGTGCCGGTGCGCCGCGCGATGGCCGTCGAGGTCGGCATGCAGAACTCGGGTCTCGCTGCGAGCCTCGCGTCGCAGTACCTCTCGCCGCTCTCCGCGCTGCCGGCGGCGGTGTTCTCCGTGTGGCACAACCTCTCCGGCGCGGTGTTCGCGGCGCTGTGTCGCCGCTCCGATCGGAAGCGGGCCGAAACCGCCGCGCGCGGGGCTGCCGCCGACTAGCCTCGAGGCATTGTGACCTCTTATACGGATCGCCCGGTGCTCGACAACGACGTCGTCTCCCTCGAGCCGCTCGAGCGCGGCCACCTCGAGGCGCTCAAGGCCGCCGTCGCGGACGGCGACGTGTGGGACTCGTGGCTGGCGCTCACCCCCTCGCCGGACGAGATGGCCGACGACATCGAGACGAGGCTCACCGACGGGCGCGCCGCCTTCGTCGTGCGCGAGCGCACCACGGGAGAGATCGTCGGGGAGACGTGCTACCTCCACCCGGACCCGGCAAATAAGGTCATCTCCATCGGGGCGACGTGGTACGCCGCCTCGGTGCAGGGCACCAAGGTCAACCCGGCGTCGAAGCTCCTGTTGTTGGAGCGCGCCTTCGAGGTGCTTGGCGTCAACCGCGTGGAGATCCGCACCCACGTGATGAACCGCGCCTCGCGCGGCGCGATCGAGAAGCTCGGCGCGAAGCTCGACGGGATCCTGCGCCAGGACCGCATCGTGCGCGGCGGGCGCACCCGCGACTCCGCTGTCTACTCGATCCTCGCCCACGAGTGGCCCATGGTGCGCGCCGGCCTCGAGGCGCGGCTCTAGGCAGAGACCCCGCGGCGCGGCCGGCCCGCCCGGCGGCCCCGGGGGTTGCGCCGTGGCACTAGACTCGGGGGCCATGACGATCGCAGATTACGACCTCATGGACTTCGACGAGGTCCTCGAGCACTTCGACCCGGTCATGGGCCTGGAGGTTCACGTCGAGCTCGCCACCGAGACGAAGATGTTCTCCTCCTCCTCGGCGGACTTCGGCGCGGCGCCCAACAGCCACGTCGACCCGGTGAGCCTCGGGCTGCCGGGCGCGCTGCCGGTCGTCAACCGGCGCGGCGTCGAGTGGGCCGTGAAGATCGGGCTGGCGCTCAACTGCGAGATCGCCGAGTCTTCCCGCTTCGCGCGGAAGAACTACTTCTACCCGGACCAGCCGAAGAACTACCAGATCTCCCAGTACGACGAGCCCATCGCCTACGAGGGGCACCTGGACGTGCAGCTCGACGACGGCACCCCGTGGCGCGTGGAGATCGAGCGCGCCCACATGGAGGAGGACACCGGCAAGCTCACCCACCTGGGCAGCGCGACCGGCCGCCTGCAGGGCGCCACGAGCTCGCTGGTGGACTTCAACCGCGCGGGCGTGCCGCTCATCGAGATCGTCACCAAGCCCATCGAGGGCGCCGGCGCCCGCGCGCCCGAGGTGGCCCGCGCCTACGTCACCGCGCTGCGCGACCTGGTGAAGTCGCTGGGCGTCTCGGATGCGCGGATGGACCAGGGCTCCATGCGCGTCGACGCGAACCTCTCGCTGCGCCCGAAGGGCCAGGAGGAGTTCGGTACCCGCACCGAGACGAAGAACATCAACTCGCTCAAGTCCGTCGAGCAGGCCGTCCGCTTCGAGATGCAGCGCCAGGCCCAGGTGCTCACCGACGGCGGGGAGATCGATCAGGAGACCCGCCACTTCCAGGAGGCCGACGGCTCGACGACGAAGGGCCGGCCGAAGGAGACCGCGGAGGACTACCGCTACTTCAACGACCCCGACCTCCCGCCGGTCATCGCGCCGCGCGAGTGGGTCGAGGAGATCCGCGAGAGCCTCCCCGAGCTCCCGTGGGTGCGCCGCGCCCGCATCCAGAAGGAGTGGGGTTTGAAGGACGAGGAGATGCGCGACCTCGTCAACGCCGGCGCCCTCGAGGTCATCATCGCCACGACCGAGGAGGGCGCAGGTCCCGACGAGGCGCGCTCCTGGTGGGTGTCGTACCTCTCGGGCAAGGCGAACGAGCGCGGCGTCGAGCTCGAGGAGCTGCCCATCACCCCGGCCCAGGTCGCGCGCGTCGTCGCCCTGGTGAAGGACGGGGCGCTCACGACGAAGCTCGCCCGCAAGGCCGTGGACTTCGTCCTCGACGGCGAGGGCGACGTCGACGAGGTCGTCGCCAAGCACGACCTCGAGGTCGTGCGCGACACCGGCGCGATCGAGAAGGCCGTCGACGACGCCCTCGAGCAGAACCCAGATATCGTCGAGAAGTATCGCAACGGAAACAAAAAGGTCACCGGCGCGATCGTCGGCGCCGTGATGAAGGCCACGAAGGGCGCCGCGGACCCCAAGCAGGTCAACCAGCTCATCGCGAAGAAGCTCGGCTAGCTCCCCCGGCCACCTGCGCTTTTCCCGTCCCGCCCCGCACTCCCGCGGGGCGGGACGCTTGTGTCTTATGGCGTGGACACGCCCGGGGTGGCCGCCCGCCGGGACGCGTGCGCGCCGGCTTATCTATATGGTGGTGCCCCGGTGCGCCGGGGCGGCCGGATGAAAATCCTTCGGCCGGCCCCGGCGGAGCGCCCGCCCCAGCGCCGGCTCCCGGAGGGTCCCCTCCGGCGGGGCCCTGGCGCGTCCTCAGGCGGCGGGCGCCGACGCGCGCCGGCGCAGGCCCCGTTTCCGGGCCCGCGGGCCGCGCGACCACGCAGTGTGTAAGGCCCGCACGACGCGGTGCGGCGAACGGCAAGCAGGGAAAGATAAAAGGGGGAACAGGCGCGGTGAAACGATCAATCTCCGTGGCGATGGCCTTCGTCGGCCTCCTGGTCGGCGCCGGCTTTGCGACCGGCGCCGAGGTCATCCAGTACTTCATCTCGTTCGGCTGGGTCGGCATCGTCGGCGCGGTCATCGCGGGCATCATCATGGGCCTCGCGGGCGCGGTCATCCTCGGCCTGGGGAGCTACTTCCTCGCCGACGAGCACAACTACGTCTTCCGCAACGTCTCCCACCCGGTGATGTCGCGGTTTTTGGACGTGTCGGTGACGTTCACGCTCGGCGCGGTGGGTGTCGTCATGCTCGCCGGGGCGGGGGAGAACCTCGCCCAGCAGTTCGACATCCCCTCGTGGATCGGCTCGTTCGTCATGACGGTCATCGTCATCGGCGTCGGGCTGCTCAACGTCGATAAGGTCTCCAACGCGATCGGGATGCTCACCCCGCTGGTGATCATCGCGGTCATCGCCGCGTTCATCTACACGATGTTCAACCTCCCGGACGACTTCTCCACCCTGCAGGAGACCGCCCGGGCGGAGGACAGCCCGATCCCGTTCTGGCTGCTCTCCGCGGTGAACTACAACGGGCTCGCGCTGCTGCTGGGCGTGTCCATGTCGCTGGTCATCGGCGGCAACCACACCGACCCGCGCGCCTCCTTCCGCGGCGGCATCATCGGCGGCGTCATCTACACCGTCATGCTCGTCATGGCCGCGGTCGTCATGTTCCTCAACATCGAGGACGTCACCGGCGCCGAGGTGCCCATGCTCACCCTCTTTAACTCCATGGCGCCGTGGGCGGCCTCTCTGATGGTGTGGGTGATCTTCGCGATGATCTTCAACACCGCGATCGGCATGTTCTACGCGCTCGGCCGCCGCCTCTCGGCGGGGAACCACAAGCAGTACCCGCTCTTCCTTATCGTCTCCACGCTCGTGGGCTTCGGCATCAGCTTCTTCGGCTTCGACCTGCTCATGGACTACCTCTACCCGGTCATCGGCTTCCTCGGCATGGTCATGGTCGCGGTGCTCTGCTACTGGTGGATCAAGCACCGCTCCACCATCAAGGAGGAGAACGTCCGCCGCGCCCGGATCCGCGACCTCACCGAGCGCCGCGAGGACGACGACCGCGACTTCAGCGAGAAGCACGCCAACGAGCTGAAGCACCTCACCAGCGAGTCGAATATCGACGACGACGACCTGCGCGAGGCCATCGACGGGGAGGTCGCCGGCGACGACGCCTCCTCCGACGACGAGGACGGGGACGGCGAGGACTCCTATTCCGGCTCCGGGGACGAGGATTCCTCTAACGACAGGGGCGAGAAGGCCTCCTCCGGCACGGGCGGTGGGGACCGCGTCGCCGGGCGCTCCTAGCAGCCCCGCGCCACCCCTCGCGCCTCAACCTGGCCCCGGGCCCGCCCGCGCGGCGGGCCCGGCCTATACGCCCCGGCGGCAGCGATGCCGCCGGGGCTTTTCGCGTCTCTACTTGTCTATCGCTCTCGACCGCTGCCGCCGGCTGGAGGCCAAAGAAGGGGCAGGGAAGGGGAGCGGCTGCCCGCCGGACGCCCGCCTCTCCGTGCGCCCTAATTCGGCTGGCCCGGCCGGCCCCAGCCGGCACCCACACCCAAGCCCCGGATACTCCCACCAACCCGGGGCGAAACCGGATGCCTGACCCCAGTTTCTCGCCAGGTGGGTGCTCTAGCCTGAGGCACCGTGACCACAACTGAACTCATTCGGCCCGGGGCTCCTCCGACACCCCGGGCGCGCGTCGCGGGGCTCGACGTGGCCCGCTTCCTCGTGCTCGCGGGGATGGTCGTCGCGCACCTCTGTCCGCCGGTGGGGTATACCGGCGTGCTCGTCGACGGGCTGCCCTCGGCGCTGTTCGCTGCGCTCGCCGGGGTGTCCATGGTGTTTCTCACCCCCGGGCGGCTCGTCGTGCGCGGCGCGATACTTATCGCCCTGCACTGGGCGCTCACCCCGATCGCCGGCGTCATCGACGTCGTGCTGCTGGCGATGGGCCTGAGCTTCCTCGCTGCGGCCGTGTTCGTCCGCCGCTCGACCGCGACGGTCGCCGCCGGCGCCGCCGCGGCCGCGGGGCTGTCGTGGGTGATCGCGGCCCTCCAGGACGCGGCCGTCCCCCTCCCGGCGGTCCTCGGCGCTCCTTACCCGCTTTTCGCGTGGCTGTGCTTCCAGCTCGCGGGGCTGTGCGCCGGGAGGCTGCTGCTGAACAACCCGCGCCGCGCGGCCCGCGTGCTCGCCGTCGCCGCGCCGCTCGCGGCGGCGGGCATCGCCGCCCGCCTGCTCGTCAACCCCGACACCGACCCGGTGGGCTTAAGCGCCCACAGCGGGGGATTAGGCGACATCGCGGTGAGCCTCGCGGCCTCCGCGACGGTCCTGTGCGCCTGCCTCGTCGCGGTGCGCGGCACCGGCGGGGCGCTCCGCCCGCTCGCCGCGGCGGGCGCGATGCCGCTGACCCTGTACGTCGCGCACATCGCCACCGCCGGGCCGCTCGTCACCAGCGACCTGAGCACCTACGAGCACCCGGTCGCGCTCGCCGCGACGCTTCTCGGCTTCGTCGCCTTCGCCGCCGCCTGGCGCCACTTCTTCAACCGCGGGCCGCTCGAGGCGGCGCTGGCCGCCACGTCCCGCACACTCGCCCCGGGCCCCGCCCGCACCCAGAAAGACAAGGACTAGGACTTGAACATGACCGCTTTCCTCCCGCGCCCCGCGCGCCTGCCCCTGACCCTCGCCGCCGCCGACGCGCTGCTCGCCGGTACTGCGCCGCACGCCCTCGCCCTCGAGAGCGGCACCCCCGTCGAGGCGGGCGACGCCGAGGCCGACCGGGTCGTCTCCCTGCAGATCACCAACGACGGCGACCCGGACGGCGACTGCACCGGCACCGCGGTCGCGCCGCGCTGGGTGGTCACCGCCCGCCACTGCGTCGAGGGCTTCGACAAGCCGTCTGGCAGCGTGCGCCTCGGGCAGGGCGACGACTCCCGCCGCGTCGACATCGACCATTGGGAGCTCGCCCCCGAGGGCGACATCGCCGCCGTCCACGTCACCGAGGACCTGGGCCTGAAGGACTACCCCGGCCTCGCCGAGGAGACCCCGAAGGAAACTCAAGGCCGCTTCTACGGCTGGTCCCCGGACGGCGCCGCCGGCACCGAGCGTCCCGTCGCCGCCGCCGCGGAGGCCAAGGGCCCGAGCCCGCTCGCGCTCTTCGAAGCCGAGGAGGGCCTTGACGTCAAGGTCGGCGACGGCGCGAGCCTGCAGCCGGGCGACTCCGGCGGGCCGCTGTTCGTCGACGGGAAGGTCGCCGCGGTGCTCTCCGCGGGCTTAAGCGCCGAGCCGGAGGGTGGCGACGCCCCCGAGGACGGCGCGGCCGCGATGGCGCCGCTCGCGCCGCAGCGCGAGTGGCTGGAGAAGACCATCGCCGCCGACCCCGAGCCTGCCGCCGCGAGCGGCGTCCTCGACGCGTGAAGGAGGTCCGCGGCCCGGTGCTCGTCGGCGTCGCGATCGCCGCCGCGGCCGTCATCGGCGGGGCCGTCTTCGCCGTCGTGCGCAAGAAGGGCGCCCTCGCCTCGGACGAGGCCGGGAAGGGCGCCAAGGGGGACTCGGCGAGCTAGCCGATAACGAGCCCCGGGATTCCGGGGCGGCCCTCATGCCGGGACCGGGGAGTGTCCCCCGGCCCCGGCCGCGTCGTCTCCGGCGGGAGCCTGGCCCGGGGACCGGCGGGGCACGACGGGGAGAGGTGATCGATCGTCCCGCGGGGGTCGGGTGAAGACAGAAGCGACGGCCCCTCGGCCGCGCGGGCGGAGAGGCCCGCGGGCGGCCGAGGGGCCGTCACGCGACGTGGAGGGCGCCCGGCGGGAAGCTCCACAGTCCAGAAAGGAAACACACCACAGCATTCACCACAAGGCCCTCCCGCCGGGCGCGCACAGCTCAGTCTAGCGAAGATTCCCTTTTTCGCCACTACATTTCTCTCAAAATGAATAAGAAGCCCGTGATGGGCGCGAAAAACCCGCCCCGAGCAGCACTCGGGGCGGGGAGAAACCGGCCGGGCCGCGGGCATCGCGGGGCCCGGCAGACGTAGGGGAGCGGGCGGTTTAGCTCAGCGCGAGGCGCCCGGCGATGGCAAGCAGCACGAGCGCGATGATCGTGTTGAGCACCCGCCACACCTTCGGCCGCGACAGCGGCTTCGAGAGCGCCGCCGCGCCGTAGCCGACCGCGGGGAACCAGATGAAGCTCGCGGTGATCGTGCCGGCGACGAACATCCACTTCTCGGCCTCGACGGCGTACTGGTTGGCGATGCCGCCGACCATCGCGAGCCCGTCGATGAACGCGCCCGGGTTGATCCACGTGAGCGCCAGCGCCACGAGCGCGGGCCGCACCCAGTTGACCATGACCGGGCTGGCCTTCTTCGCCTTCGCCGGGGCGGCGGCGGTCCTCGTCTTCACGGCGACCCCGCCGCCGGGGCCCTGGGCGGCCTCGGGAACGACGTCGGACGGCTCGGGCTGGAGGCCGACCTCCTCCTCGGGCCGGGTCGCCGGCTGCGGCTCCTGCTCGATGCCGCCGCCCCCGCGGATCGCGTCGCGCACCGTAAGCAGCGCGAACCACACGAGGTAGGCCACGCCCACCCACTTAATGACGTCGAGGATCCAGGGTGCCAGCGAGGAGACCGCGTCCACCGCGAGCGTCCCGCCGACGAACAGCACGATGTCCGACAGCATGCAGGTGAGGACCACGGCGTGCACGCCGGTGCGCTTCACGCCCTGTTTCAGCAGGTAGACGTTCTGCGGTCCCACCGCGACGATGAGAGAAAAACCCAGTGCGATACCAGCCACGTAGATGCCCATGGCCCTGTTTCTAAGCCCTCTGCGCGGGCGGGGAAACCGCACCGCCTTAACCCCGGTTTAGACTTCCTTCATGACCCCCGCCCAGCTGACCACACTGCTCGCCATCGTCGACGAGGGAAGCTTCGAGTCCGCCGCCCTTGAGCTGGGGATTTCCCCCTCCGCGGTGAGCCAGCGCATCAAGGCCCTCGAGTCGAACGTGGGCCGGGTCGTTGTGAGGAGAACCACCCCCGCCACAGCCACCGAGGCGGGCGAGGTTCTGGTGCAGGCCGCGCGCCGCATGGCGCTCGTCCAGGCCGAGGCCGCAGCCGAGCTCACCGACCGGCTCGACCGGGTGCCGCTCACCGTCGCCGTCAACGCCGACACGCTCGCCACGTGGTTTAAGCCCGTCTTAAGGGACGCCGCCGGCTGGCCGGGCACCGCGCTGCGCCTCCGCCTCGAGGAGGAGGAGCGCACCCGGGCGCTCCTTCGCCGCGGCGACGTCATGGCCGCCGTCACCCGCCACGCCGCGCCCGTGAGCGGCTGCGAGGTCGTCGAGCTCGGCACGGTGCGCTACATCGCCGCCGCCAGCCCCGAGCTGCGCCTGAACTACACCACCCACGAGGGCCTCGACTGGGCGCACATGCCCGCGCTGCGCTTCGGTCCCAACGACCTCCTCCAGGACGAGGACCTAGGCGGGCGGCTCGCGCCGGGGGAGCGGCGCGCCCGCCCGGTGAGCTACATCCCCTCCTCGGAGGGCTTCGTCGACGCCGCGGTTGCGGGCCTGGGCTGGGCGCTCTTCCCCGAGAAGCAGATCCGCCCGCACTTAAGGAGCGGCGAGCTCGTGCGCCTCGACGACCTGGTTACCGAGGTGCACCTCTACTGGCAGCACTGGCGCCTGCAGTCGACGCTCCTCGACAGACTCACCCGCTCGGTCGTGCGCGCCGCCCGCGGCACCGAGTAGGCAGCTCCCCGCCGGGGAGGCGGCGGCGGGGCGCGCCGGGAGCGGGGAGTCGGACGCGCGCCGGCCGGGGCGGCGTCCGCCGTTGATGACCGAGGCGGCGCAGGCCACGCGCCGCCGCGCGGCGGCGCGGCGCGGCCGGGAGGACGCGCCCCACCGCTATCATCGCCCCCATGAGTGACGAGCCGCAGAAGCCCCAGCCGGACCGCAACGCGCTCGACTTCGAGGACGATATCCCCACCTATCGCCCGGAGTCGCGAGGCGAGGCGACGCGCTCGACCGAGGCGCCGAAGGCGCCCAGCCCCGAGCAGGACACCACCGACGGCGAGACCACCGAGCCGCCCCGGCCCCAGGAGCCTGGTACGGCGCCCGCCCCGGAGGAGGGCGACACGACCGAACCCCTCGACCCGGGGAAGGCCGCCGGCGCGAACGACGGCGAGAAGGCGACCCCGGCCCCCGAGCCGGAGGCAGGCGATGGGCCCGCGGCCGCGGCGGCCGACGGCGCCGGTGAGTCAGGCGAGCCCACCCCCGAGGCCCCGCAGGCGCCGCCCGTG
>NZ_JH815193.1:321359-324480 GCF_000296405.1 Corynebacterium otitidis ATCC 51513 | reverse complement strand
CGCCGCCCGCGCACCCGCCCCGCCGAGGAGGCCGACGACGCCGCCGCGCTGCGCGAGTACTTCGCCCGCCAGGAGGCCGAGCGCCGGGCCGCCGACGAGGAGGCCAAGCCCGCCGCCGAGCCGAAGGGCGACGCGGCCGAGGAAACCCCCGGAAAGGCGGACGACGAGGCCCCGGCCCCGGCCGCGCCCGACGAGGTGCCGGCCGCCGCTGCCGCGGCGAGCGCCGCCGCGGCCGCCAGCAGCGAGAAGGACGAGCCCGCACCGGAGAAGAGCGAGGACGAGCGCAAGCCCGCCCCGGCCGCGCGCGAGTCGGAGCGGAGCGAGGACGAGGACCGCGGCCTCTTCGACGAGGAGCCCAGGCGCACGCACCGCAGCGTCTACGAGCTCAGCGGTCGCGCCGCGCCCCGGTCGATCCCCGCCCGCGAGCCCACCCCGGAGCCGCCCCTCGACGAGCCCGAGGACACGGACGAGGCCTACGGCGACCTCTTCGAGGGCGCCCGGTCGCCCGAGCCGACGCGCAGCCTCGCCGCCGCGGGCGCGGCTGCCGAGGACGACTACTTCGACGAGCCCGAGGACCACATCACCACCGAGCCGCCCGGCGAGGACGAGCCCGACATCGACGCGCGGCGCGGCACGATCGACCTGGGCCTGCTGCTCCTGCGCCTCGGCACGGGGCTGATCCTCGTGGTCCAGGCGATCGCCGTGTTCTTCCAGCTCGGGGAGCACAACGGCGTCGTCGCCCTCCAGGACGAATACGGCGCATACGCCATCGGCGACGTGCTCGGGGTGGCCGTGCCCGCGCTGGGCCTGGCCGCCGGCATCTTCCTCATCGTCGGCCTGCTCTTCCCGGTCTTCGCGGCCGTCGCTACGGTGGTCACCGGCTTCGGGCTGCTCCACGAGATCACGGAGCTCGGCGCGGGGCTCGACGTGCTCGCCTGGGGCCCGGAGATCATCTCCACCGGGCTGTTGTTCGGCATCGTCGTCGTCCTGCAGCTCACCGGGCCGGGCCGCTATGGGCTCGACTATCAGCGCAGCTGGGCGCGCCGCCCGCTGGCGAGCAGCTGGGGCTTCCTCCTCGGCGCGATCGTGGCGCTGGGCCTCGTGTGGGTCTTCGGCGCCGGCGTGAATCCGCTCGCCTAGGAACAGCCTCGCGGGTCTGCCGCCGCAGCTCGCTTGCGTGAGGTTGGGCGGGGTTAAATTTCGGGTTTCGCCCCGGGCATCGGTCCGCCGGCTACGATCGACGGTTATGACTCACCCGACCCGCGCCGCCCACAAACCGCCCGCGATGCCCAGGGCGGCAGCGGGGCTAGCCCGGTGAGCCTCCTCGCGATCGGGGCCGCGGCGCTCGCCATCGCCGTGGGCGCCGCCCTGCAGAAGATCGCCGGGATGGGGCTCGCGCTCATCGCGGGCCCGGTGCTCAGCCTCGTTTTAGGGCCGGTCGACGGGATCATCGTCGTCAACGCCCTGGCCGTCGTCAACGCGTTGACCAACACCTTCTCCAGCGTCCGGGACATCGAGTGGCGCACCTTCGGGCTCATCGCCCCGATGCTCGTCGTCGGCTCGATCCCGGGCGCTTTCGTCGTGCGCGAGGGCTCGCCCGGCCTGCTGCAGCTCACCGTCGGGATCCTCCTGCTCATCGCGCTGGCTGTCGCCATGTGGGGCAAGCGCTTCGTACCGCCGCTCTCCGGAAAGGCGCCGGCGGTCGTCGCCGGCGGGATCGGCGGCTTCATGAACACGCTCGCCGGGGTCGCGGGCCCGGCGATCACCGTCTACGCCGAGGCTCGGCGCTGGGAGCACCGCGCCTACGCCGCGACCCTGCAGCCGCTCTTCGCCGTGGGCGGGGCGTCCTCGATCGTCGTGAAGACCGCGACCGGAGCGGCGGACTGGTCGGGCACCGAGGCGCCGCTGTGGATCGCGTGCCTGGCTGCCGTCTTCGTCGGAATCTTGGTCGGTCGCCTGCTGCGCGGCCGCGTGGCACAGCCGATCGCGCATCGCATTGCGCTAGCGCTGGCTGGGGTCGGCGGCGTCGCCGCGGCCGTCCGGGGCGTCGCCGCGCTGGTCGCGGGGGAGTAGGGCCTCGGCCTCCACTAAATAGATGCCCTCTCGAAAGTGATCCGCGGGCTCAGGTGGTGGCCTGCTGTAGAAGAGGCTTTGTGCCCGGCGGAGCGCCGAGGAGGGCGAAAAAGTGTCCGCATCGCGCTCGATACGCGGCGATCGGCCGCGTGCGTGGCGGCGGCCGCGGCCGGGGTGCTCTGTACGATGAGTCAACGACAACGATCCGCAGGTCCGAGGCCGATGCGCGGCGCGCGAATGGGCGGCAAGCGGGGTAGTCGACAGGAAGTTAGGGGAGCGCTCTAGTGGCTGGGTTTGATTCGATCATCAACGTCGACGAGCTGCTGCCCGATTTCTACTTCACCTCCACCGATTCCAAAGGCGATTCGCTCACCAAGAGGGTCCGCAACCGGATTCGGGACTTCGCCGACGACGAGAAAACCCCCGGTGTGCTCACCTCCTGGGGCCGATTCAAGACAGCCCGAGCGACGATCCAGCGGATCCTCCTCGACCAGCCCAGCAAGGCCACCCCGCTGATTCTCGAGGCTCTCGGCTACCGCACCCCGAAGCGTGTCACCTTCGAGACCGCGCAGGGGCAGCTCGAGCTGACCGCCTCCACCTCGGACGGTGTCGTCGCATTGGCGGCGGAGCCGGTGGCGGATATCTCCGAACTCGAGACCACTGCCCGACCCGCCAACACGGTGACTCGCGATGAGACGTGGCTCGCCGGACCCCCACCCCGCAGCACCGACGACGCCGAAACCACCGGCATCGCTGCGGGGAGTGAAGTCCTCGCCGGTGCAGATACCAACGGGCCCACCGATGCGGGAAAAGATACTGCGGATTCCGTCGCCGCCACGCCGCGGGGCGGCGGCCTGTCGGTCTTCAAACTGCTCACCGAGATCTTCCTCGCCGACGAACCACCCGTCTTCGTGCTCGTGGCTGCGGGCGGCTGGCTGGTGGTGGCTGAACGCGACAGCTGGCCGCTGGGCAAATACCTCGCGATCAACCTCGCTGCCGTCGTGGAACGCGCCGATATCACCCAGGCCGGGGAAACCGCCCACGCCGT
>NZ_JH815193.1:283945-321069 GCF_000296405.1 Corynebacterium otitidis ATCC 51513 | reverse complement strand
ATCCTGCCCGCCGGGGTGCCGGAATACGAGGCGGGCTACGGCACCGCACGCTTAAAAGAACTCATCCTGTCGCCGCCGACGGGACTGCAGGCCAGCCTGGGGCGGCATGTGTATGACTCGCTGCAGGTGATCTTCCGGTTGATCAGTCAGGGCCATAACCCCGACCAGCCGGGTGAGGGTGACACGTGGAGTCCGGATGATGCGGCCGGCGACCCCGGATTAGTCTTCCGCGGCCTCGAGGCCGACCTCTTCTCCGATGAGGCCACCAGCCTGATCGACAAGTTCGGGTTGAACAACGACACCCTCATCAGCGTGCTGCGGCTCTTGCTGTTGACTCCGGAGCGTCCGGGCCGGCAGCGCGGCTTCGTCTCGTATGCCAGCCTGGGGGTCGCCCAGCTGGGCCAGGTGTATGAGGGGCTGATGTCGTTCCACGGCACCATCGCCGACCGCCAGTTCGTTGAGGTCGCCCCCGGCGGCGACCGGACCAAGGGCAGCTGGGTGGTCGAGGACACCTCCGATATCGCCGGCCAGTTGCCGGACGACTCCGTCGTCGTGCGCCGCATCGACCACGGGCGTGCCGGTGTGGAAAGCATCCCGGTGCGCTACCAGCCGGGTGATTTCGTGTTCCACGCCTCGGGACGCGATCGGGCCCGGTCGGCGTCGTTCTACACCCCACAGGTGCTCACCAGTTTCACCGTGGGCCAGGCGATCGCCGAACTCGAATCCTCCGGACGCATCCAGTCCGCCGATGACGTGCTGGATCTCCGTGTGTTGGAGCCGGCATTGGGTTCCGGTGCGTTCGTCGTGGAGGCCGTCGACCAACTCGCCCACCTCTACCTGAAAAAGAAGCAGGACGAGCTCGGCGAGAGGATTCCACCGGCGGAGTTCCAGCTGCAGCTGCAGCGGGTGAAGGCGTGGATCGCGCTGCACCGCGTCTACGGCGTCGACTTGAACTCCACGGCGGTTGAGTTGGCAGAGATCTCCCTGTGGTTGGCGACGATGACCGGGGAGCTGACCGCCCCGTGGTTCGGGCTGCACCTGAGAAGAGGCAACACACTCATCGGGGCGCGCCGCAGCGCCTACCGGCGCGGTCAGTTGAAGAAGAAGGCCTGGCTGAAAACCCAGCCGGACCCGGTCGCCTTCCCCCACAGCCAGAGCGATGGTGCCGACGACGAGACCACTGGGCTTGCTGGTCGGGTGTGGTCATTCCTGCTGCCCACCACTACGTGGGGTGCCGGTGTGGATTCCGCAACGGTGAAGAAACTCGCCGCCGATCAGGTCAAGGAGCTGAAGACCTGGCGGCGCAGCGTGCAGAAGAGCCCGGATTCCTCGCAGGTGAAGCGTCTGGTGGCTCTGTCGCGTCGTGTCGAGGTGCTGTGGGCCTCGTCGGCGGAGCGGATGCGCATCGCCAACCAGCACGCCAAGCGCGACATCCCCGTCTGGGGACAGACCGATGTCACCAACCCTGGTGCTGTCGACAAGACCGTGGTGACTCGATCGGAGATCGAGGATTGGCTGTGTGGTGATGAGAACAATGCCTACCGCAGGCTGCGGCTGGTGATGGATGCCTGGTCGGCGCTGACGTTCTGGCCACTCACCGACAACGACACGGTGGTTGACAGAGTGCGGGTGGCTCCGCCTGAGTGGGACGAATGGCTCACCACACTCGAAGAACTCCTCGGCCAAGACCCGCTCAAACGCACCGGCGGCACGAGCGGCCAGCTGGAGTTGGGTGAGGCCGACGGCTGGTTCGAACTCGCCGACGCCGAACAACAATTCCTCTCCTTTGGCGGCGCCCGCTCTGTCGACCAGGTGGCGTCCCGCCACCCGTGGCTCACTGTTGCCCGCCGCATCGCCGACAGGCAGGGATTCTTCCACTGGGAGCTCGACTTTTCCGACGTGTTCGCCACCAGCGGCGGCTTCGATCTGATCGCCGGGAACCCGCCGTGGGTACGGCCGGACGAGGACATCACAACCGTCCTGTCGGAGTTCGACCCGTGGTTTAAGCTCACCGGGAAACACACCCAGAAAGAAACCACCGCCAAACAACACCAGGTCCTCACCCACCCCGGCGTGACCGACGCGGTGGTGCGCGACTCGGCTGCTACCCAAGCGACGAGCTCGTTTCTTTCCAGCCCGGTGCGCTACCAGCTTTTGGCCGGGCAGCGCACCGATCTATACCGCTGCTTCATGCCCACCACCTGGTCGCTTACCGCGCCCGGCGGGGTGGTGGGGCTGATCCACCCGGAATCGCACTTCACCGAAAAGAAAGCCGCACCGCTGCGCCGCCAGGCCTACCTGCGGCTACGCCGCCACTGGCAGTTCGTCAACGAATTGAAGCTCTTCGACATCCACGATCTCGTCAAGTACGGGGTGCACGTGTACGCCGGGCGACAGGCCGCCCCGGACTTCATCCAAGCCGTCTCGCTCTACCACCCGGATACCGCGCGCGACTCGCTCAAACACGACGGCACCGGGCCCGTGCCCGGATTGAAAGACGACAAGTGGGACATGCGGCCGCATGCGGATCGAATCCAACACGTCACCACAGACACCTTGCAGCTGTGGGCCGGGCTGATGGAAGACTCCGATACCCCGGCAGGTGAGGCCCGCATGGTCTACACCGTCAACACCGACGCCGCCCGCGTGCTCCAGACACTCGCGAAAGCACCGCGGGTCGCGGAGCTAGGGCTGCAGTACTCGTCCGGCTGGAACGAAACCACCGACCGTCGCGACGGCTGGTTTGATCGCGGCTACGCGGTGCCCGACTCGTGGGATCGGGTGATTCTGCAGGGGCCGCATCTGGGTGTGGCGACCCCGATGATCAAACAACCCAACCCGAGCCTAAAGCACAACCAGGACTACACCGCCGTGGACCTCGAGGCGATACCCGCGGATTTCCTGCCGGCGACCGGCTACCAACCCGAGACCGGTGACGGCACGGATCGCGACGCCGCCTACGGATACTGGACCAGCGGCACCACCGGCCCGGTGCCGGTGCGTGACCACTGGCGCATCGCCTGGCGGGGCATGGCAGCCACCACCGGCTACCGCACCATGTACCCCGCGGTCCTACCGCCTGGCACGGAACACGTCGATGCGGTCTTTTCAGCTTCAAGTACTCACTCGCTGCGCGGAACGATCGTGCTCGGGGCTATGGCAGCTTCGCTTTTGGCTGATTTCCAAATTCGCGTGTCGGGTAAGTCAGATCTCCGCGGTGACACCGGAAGCATCCTGTCTCTCCCCTCCGGTTTGGCAATCGATCGGTTAGCCGTTCCGGCGTATTTGCGGCTGAACTGCCTCACCGGGGCCTATGCCCCGCTGTGGGAAGAGCTCACCGGCACCGAGTGGACGCCGGAGGTGCCGGTGCGCACCACGAAGGATCGGTGGCACACTGAGAACCTGCTGAACGCTGCCGTGGCGATCGCCCTCGGTGTCGGGATCGAGGATCTGGTGATGATCTACCGGACTCAATTCCCGGTGCTCTACCAGCGTGACAAAACCGACCTCGTGGATCGGAATGGTCGGGGAGTACCGAAGGACATTGCCAAGGTCCACAACAAGGCAACAACCACGGATGGTGATGAGCCGCTCTCGGTCGAGGATCGCACCTGGACCCACCCGCAATCTGGCGTCGAGTACGTCTACGAGTACCCGTTCGCGCCGCTCGACCGCGAGGAAGATCTACGCGCATGCTACAAGGAGGTCCTCGACCAGTTGGAGAGGTAAATCGGAACAAGCTAGGGGATTGTCTGAGCAGTGCGGTCAAACATGGGCGGCGATCGACAGTGCGCGGGCTGGCTGAAGTGAGACGCGGGTAGAAGATCCGTTTACAAACTATCGGGGAGTGGGGAGCGTTGCTCTCCGCGGCCTCCGAACGCGGTCGCGCGTCCTATACTGGATTTCCTGGTGGCTCCGGGATGCAGACCCGTTCTTGGTAAGCACCCCGCCAGGCGTTACTCGCTTGTAGATCCGTGGAGCGACTCTGATCCCTCGACCGGGAGGGCTCGTAACTACTCCTTGAGCTCGAGCTCTCCGCGCGCAGGCTAGCGCGAATTACTTATTGCTCGTGTGAGCTTGCCTCTGGTCTGCTTAGGGGCACCTGGCGTAAGAACCCGCCGGATACCCCGAGGTTGTCAGCATGTGCCCGGTTTGTCCAGCTGTGCAGCATCATCGCTGGATCCCAACGCCTCATTCGCTCCCGATCAGGCTGTCGAGACGTCGTTCCGGTAAACGGGACAGGAGCGCGACATCGCTGATTCACCTTGGAATGAGCTGTCAGAAAAGTTCATGGGCGATGCTGGTGAGCGTAATGGAGCTGGGGAGCGGCGCTCGGTCCGGCTGGTCAAGCTCGTGCGTTCCGCGGCGCAGGCGCATGATCTGGTGGCGCGGGGTATTGCAGTTGGCGTGCTGAAAAGCTGTACAACTTGCCTCACTGTTACCGCACCATGCCGCCTTGTCGAGCCTCCCCGTGGGAATCGCGCCGCAGGACATCCGCTTTCCTCGTCGTGCTTCGGCTCCAGGTTCGTACGTCCAAGGAAGGCAGTTCGTATGCACGTTCACCACTCCGCGCGTCGCCGTTTCCTGGCGCTGGGCATAGCGCTGGCGCCGCTCGTCGCCGCGCCCGTTGTCGCCGTCGCAGCGGATCCGGAACCACCCGTCGACCCGCCAGTTCCGGGCGTCTCCCCGGAGAAGCAAAACATCTCGGCAAACGGGTCGCTCACACAGCCGGCGATGCTCTTCTACGAGGACTTCGACGACCTCGAGCTGCCGGAGTGGTTCTCCCACGACGGCCCCGACGGCTGGGAGGTCACCGCCAGCGACGTGACGACGGGGGAGGGGCGCTGGCGCGGCTGGACGTTCTCCGACGTTAGGCAGTGGACCTGGGCTGCGGGCACCGACGAGCGCCACTGGTTTACCCGCGGCTCCGGCAACTTCGCCATCATGGAGAGCGAGCACCAGCGCCTCGCCTACGACGAGCGCTTCACCACGGGGCTCACCACTCCGGATTTCCCCGTCGCCGGCGAGGACCGGCTCGTCGCCTCGTTCGATTCCCATTACCGGCAGGGATCCCCGGAGCAGCGCGGGGTGGTGACCGTGTCCTTCGACACCGGCGAAGAGGAGACCCTCCTCGAGCTCACAGAGGACCGCTACAGCTCCCACGAGGAGCTCGAGTTCGCCGTCCCTGAGGACGCCACCACCGCCCGGCTCACCTTCTCCTACGAGGACTCCTACAACGACTACTGGTGGGCGGTCGACAACGTCGGCGTCCACCGGCCCTACGAGTATGCGGACGACGAGCCGAACGCCGTCATCGACGTCGTCTCCGACGTGCACGCAGACGGCGAGGACATCACCCGCGCCCAGAAGAGGAAGTGGGCCCGAGCGATGGGGCGGCTGGAGTCCATGTACCCGCAGGGCGACATGCTCGTCGTCAACGGCGACTTCGTCGACACCATGGCGAAGGCCGACTACGAGCGTGCCGAGGAGATGGTGGGGGAGCACCCGTACCACAACGACGAGGTCCTCTGGGTGTGGGGAAACCACGAGGTCTACGGGACGGAGGGCTACGAGACCGCGCTTAAGCGCTACCTCGACTTCACCGGCATGGACAAGCCTTACGCCGAGCGGGAGGTCGGCGGCGTGGTGTTGCTCGCCATCGGCACCGAGTACTACGACGACGAGGCGCAGGACGGCAACGAACCCTTCTACAACCCGTCGGATGAGCAGCTCGCGTGGCTGAAGGAGCGCCTCGATGCCGCGGAGGCCGCCGGCAAGCCGGTGGTGATCTGCACGCACTACCCGCTGCCGAACACCGTCTCCGGCACGCACTCGGCGTGGTACCAGAATGACTACAACCGCATCGAGGAGCTCAACGACGCGATAGCCGGCCACAAGAACGTCATGGTCGTAACTGGGCATACCCACCACATCCACGAGCTCAACGACTGGTGGGGGCGCTACACCATGCCCGACGACGTGGGCTACGGCGTGCCCGCGGTGAACACCGCGGCGGTCAAGGAGGGCATCGTCCCCGAGGGCGACCACGACGAGCGCACCCTGCTCGGCGACCACTCCAGCGGGATCCGGCTGACGTTCTTCGACGACCACGTCACCGTCGACGCCGTCGACTTCGTTAAGGGCGGGATCATCCAGTCGGTGACGCTACCCATCGGCCCCTCGGGCCGGCAGGCGCCCGCGGAGGAGGGCGGCGAGGAGCCGCCGGCCCCCAAGGCTGGCAACCCCGACGACGCCCAGAACCCGGGCACGCCGGACGCTCCTCAGCACGGGCAGGAGGACGACCGGCCCCAGGACCAGGGCGATCACCGGCCGTCCACCGACGAGGGTCAGCCGCCAGCCGACGAAGGCCAGCAGGCCGGCGCCGAGGACGAGCCGTCTGCCACCGACGAGCCGCCCGCAACCGACCAGCAGGAGACCGGCGATCAGTCCGAATCGCCGGACGAGGAGCCCGAGTCTCAGCAGGCGCAGGCCGCCGCGGCGGGGAACGGCGAGGCGCCGTCGCGCCCGTCGTCCCCGTCGAACCCCGAGTCCGAGGCCGCCGCCGAGCAGCCGCAGGTGCGGGGTCGCGGCCTGGCCGCCACCGGCGCCTCGGTGGGCGCGGCCGCCCTCGCAGGCCTCGTGCTCGTCGCTGCCGGCGCCGCGCTCGCCCTGTGGGCCGCGCGACGCGGGCGCGGCCCGCGGGAGTAGCCCCGAACCAGCAGGGGAGTGGCCCCTCCGGGGCCGGAGTCGATGAGGCCGGCGCCAGAGACGACGAAGCCGGCGCCGGCGGCGCTGTGGCCGCGGGCACCGGCTCGGTGTCGCGCTAGAGGGCTCTGGTTAGAGATCCAGGGAGCGCACCGCGCCCTGGTCCGCGGAGGTCGCCATGCGGGCGTAGGCCTGGAGGGCCTTCGAGACGGTGCGGGAGCGGTTGACCGGCTTCCAGGGGCGCTCGCGCTTGTTCATCGCCGAGCGGCGGCGCTCGATCTCCTCGTCGTCGACGTCGAGCTGGAGGAGCCGCTCGTGGACGTCGATGGTGATCTGGTCGCCGTTCTCGATGAGACCGATGAGCCCGCCGTGGGCGGCCTCGGGGGAGATGTGGCCGATCGAGAGCCCCGACGTGCCGCCGGAGAAGCGCCCGTCGGTGATGAGCGCGCACTTCTTGCCGAGGCCAGAGCCCTTGAGGAAGGACGTCGGGTGGAGCATCTCCTGCATGCCGGGGCCCCCGGAGGGCCCCTCGTAGCGGATGACGACGACCTCGCCGGGCTGGACCTCCTTGTTGAGGATCGCGGAGACCGCCGCCTCCTGGCTCTCGAGGACGCGGGCGGGCCCGGAGAAGTGCCACAGCGACTCGTCGACGCCCGCGGCCTTGATGACCGCGCCGTCGGGGGCGAGGTTGCCGCGCAGGATGACCAGGCCGCCGTCCGAGGTGTAGGGGTGCTTGACGTCGTGGATGCAGCCGTCCTCGGCGTCGGTGTCGAGCTCGTCCCATTGGTTGTTCTGGCTGAACGCCTCGGTGGTGCGCTTCCCGCCGGGCGCGGCGTGGAAGAGCTCGATCGCCTCGTCGAGCGCGGAGCCGGAGCGGATGTCCCAGTCACCAAGCCACGCCTTGACCGAGTCGTAGAGCACGGTGTGGACGTCCTCGTTGAGCAGCCCGCCGCGGTAGAGCTCGCCCATGATGGCGGGGATGCCGCCGGCGCGGTGGACGTCCTCCATGTGGTAGTTCGAGTTCGGCGCGACCTTGGACAGGCACGGGATCTCGTAGGAGAGCTCGTTGATGTCGCTCAAGTCGAAGTCGACCTCGCCCTCCTGGGCGGCGGCCAAGATGTGGAGCACCGTGTTCGTCGAGCCGCCCATCGCCATGTCGAGCGCCATCGCGTTCCTAAACGCGTTCTTCGTGGCGATGCCGCGCGGCAGGACGGACTCGTCCTCGTCGCCGTAGTAGCGCTCGCAGAGCTTGACGATGGTCTCGCCGGCGCGCTCGAAGAGGCGGCGGCGGGCCTGGTGGGTAGCTAGCGTCGAGCCGTTGCCCGGCAGGGACAGCCCGAGCGCCTCGGTGAGGCAGTTCATCGAGTTGGCGGTGAACATGCCCGAACACGAGCCGCACGTCGGACACGCGGATTCCTCGATGGTGGTGAGGTCCAGGTCGTTGACCTCGTCGTTCGCCGAGGCGGAGATCGCGGTGATCAAGTCGGTGGGGGCGTGGGCGACGCCGTCGACGACGACGGCCTTGCCGGCCTCCATCGGCCCACCGGAGACGAACACCGCGGGGATGTTGAGCCGCATCGCGGCATTAAGCATGCCGGGGGTGATCTTGTCGCAGTTGGAGATGCACACCATGGCGTCCGCGGTGTGGGCGTTGACCATGTACTCGACGGAGTCGCTGATGATCTCGCGGCTGGGCAGCGAGTAGAGCATCCCGCCGTGCCCCATGGCGATGCCGTCGTCGACGGCGATGGTGTTGAACTCCTTGGGCACGCCGCCGGCCTTGCGCACCGCGTCGGCGACGATCTCCCCGACGTTCTTTAGGTGCACGTGGCCGGGCACGAACTGGGTGTACGAGTTAACGATCGCGACGATCGGCTTGCCGAAGTCGGACTCCTGGGTGCCGGTGGCGCGCCACAGCGCCCGAGCCCCGGAGGCGTTGCGGCCGACCGTCGTCGTGTTGGAGCGGAGTGGGATCACGTTAGGGACACATCCTCATTCGTTCGGTTCGCTGGACAAGCGCTCAATCAGGGTCGTTGCGGAGGCAACTCCGGTCAGCGGCGCGCGGGTCGGAGCGGGCGACCGGCCGGCCCTCGGGCGGGCCCGGCGGGTCAATCCCCGTCGCCGCCGGCCTTCCGGCCGGACTCGCGGCGGCGCCGGAGGCGCTCCTCGTACTCCTCCTTGGTGAGGAGCGTCTCCTCGCCGTCGCGGCCGACGACGGTGACCTTCCCGTCGAGGTGCTCGAGCCCGGCGGTCAGCGCGTCGGGGATGCGCCCGCCCGATGCCCTCGAGAGCGTCGGCAGCGAGTTGAAGCTCACCGCGGGCATGGGGACGCGCTGCCCGGCCTCGGTCACGGCCTGGGCCTTGGCCCCGACGAACTCGAGGCCCGCGAACTCGTCCCAGGTGACGTGCCGGCCCGGGCGCAGCGCGTAGCGCGTGGCGATGCCGTTATCGCCGACCGTGGTGCGCGCCCTGACAATCCACCACAGATACGCCACCGGGATGGCAAGGAACCAGACGAGGGCGAGCGGAACGTTGACCACGGGGATGAGCATGATGAGGATCATGAGCACCGCGGCGAACACGTGGGTGCGCTCCGGGGCGAAGGTCTCCGTGGCCCCGGACCTGGGGTTCTTGCCGCTTCGGCCGTGGTCTGTCATGGCCCAGATAGTAGCGGGGCGCCTCCTTCGCCCCGCAAACCGGCGGGGTCCGCTGTGCCTGAATTTATTAATGTGCGCCACGCCACGTGGCCCGCTACACTACGTCGTCATGAACTCGATTATTCGACTCCTGCTTGTAGGGCGTGGGCGTTCGCCGCGCGCCGCCTGGCTTTAAGCAGCGAGCCGACGCGGACGCCCTCCCCAGACCCGTAAGCAACGGGCTGCTGGCGGAGGGTTTTTTCGTGCCCGGGGTGCGCCCGCGCCCAGCTTGACAAGGGGCGCGGGCGCCCGCGGCGGGTTCTACTAGAGACGCAGCCTTGATGTGCGCCCGGGGCGGGCGAGGCCTCGGCGAGCAGACGACCGTTTTGGTGAGGAGAGACTTTTACCGTGAGCGTGGACACTGACCGACCACAGGCCCGGGCGGCCGGCGAGGTCGCCGCGGGCGAGCGCATGAGCGGGGCGCAGGCCGTCGTGCGCGCCCTCGAGGAGCTCGGCGTCGAGGTCATCTTCGGGCTCCCCGGCGGGGCGGTGCTGCCGCTCTACGACCCGCTGTACTCCTCGGAGAGGGTGCGCCACGTGCTCGTGCGCCACGAGCAGGGCGCCGGCCACGCCGCCGAGGGCTACGCCCAGGCCACCGGGAAGGTGGGGGTGTGCGTGGCGACCTCGGGGCCGGGGGCGACGAACCTCGTCACGGCTCTCGCGGACGCGCACCTCGACTCGGTGCCGATCGTCGCGATCACCGGCCAGGTGGGCCGCGGGATGCTCGGCACCGACGCCTTCCAGGAGGCCGATATCCGCGGCATCACCATGCCGATCTGCAAGCACAACATGATGGTCACCCACGCCGAGGACATCCCGCGCGCCCTGGCCGAGGCGTTCCACCTCGCGGCGACGGGTAGGCCCGGCCCGGTGCTCGTCGACATCCCCAAGGACGTGCAGAACGCCGAGCTGGAGTTCTCCTGGCCCCCGCAGATCGACCTGCCCGGCTACAAGCCCACCAAGACCCCGCACCACCGCCAGATCGCGCAGGCCTGGAAGCTCATCGAGTCCGCGAAGCGCCCGGTGATCTACGCCGGCGGCGGGGTGATCAAGGCTAACGCCGCCGCCGAGCTGCGCTCCTTCGCGGAGAAGACCGGCATCCCCGTGGTCACCACGCTCATGGCGCTCGGCTCCTTCCCGGGCGGGCACCCGTTGCACATGGGCATGCCCGGCATGCACGGCACCGTGCCCGCGGTCGCGGCGCTGCAGCGCGCGGACGCGCTGATTGCCATCGGCACCCGCTTCGACGACCGCGTCACCGGCGACCCGGCCTCGTTCGCGCCCGAGGCGAAGACCATCC
The DNA here is from genome assembly GCF_000296405.1 of Corynebacterium otitidis ATCC 51513. Taxonomy (GTDB): domain Bacteria; phylum Actinomycetota; class Actinomycetes; order Mycobacteriales; family Mycobacteriaceae; genus Corynebacterium; species Corynebacterium otitidis. The sequence continues at coordinate 310,368 of NZ_JH815193.1, read as the reverse complement.
ACGCCGACGTCGACCCCGCGGAGATCGGCAAGATCCGCGCCGTCGACGTGCCCATCGTCGGCGACGCCAAGGAGGTGCTCCTCCGCCTCTCCGAGCGCGCCGGCGACCGCTCCGAGGAGCTGCGCCCCTGGCTCGACTACCTGGGCTCGCTCAAGGAGCGCTTTCCGCGCGGCTACGACGAGCCCGCCAACGGCGACATCGCGCCGCAGTTCGTCCTCGAGCAGCTCGCCGCCGAGGTCGGCACGGACGCGATCTACTGCGCGGGCGTGGGCCAGCACCAGATGTGGGCCGCGCAGTTCCTCGACTTCGAGCACCCGCGCACGTGGATCAACTCCGGCGGGCTGGGCACGATGGGCTACGCCGTGCCCGCGGCGCTCGGCGCGAAGGCCGGCGCCCCCGATAAGGAGGTGTGGGCCATCGACGGCGACGGGTGCTTCCAGATGACGAATCAGGAGATCACCACCGCCGCGGTCGAAGGCTTCCCCATCAAGATCGCCGTTATTAACAACGGCAACCTCGGGATGGTTCGGCAGTGGCAGACCCTCTTCTACGGGGAGCGCTACTCGAACACGAAGCTGCGCGAGCGCGAGCAGTACGTGCCCGACTTCGTCGGGCTGGCCGAGGCGCTCGGCGGGGTGGGCCGCAGGGTCACCAGCCGCGACGAGGTCGCCGAGGCGATCCGCTGGGCGCGCGGCATCAACGACCGGCCGGTGGTCATCGACTTCATCGTCAACGAGGACTCCCAGGTGTGGCCCATGGTCGAGGCCGGCACGGACAACTCCGGGATCCAGTACGCCCGCGACCTGCGCCCGCTCTTCGACGAGGAGGGCTCCGCCGCGGAGACGCCCGCCGAGATCGGCTCCGTCGTCGAGGGCGAGTCGCCGAGCAACCCCACCACGAGCGAGAAGCGCTAGGAGATAGGTGCACATGGCCACGGAAACGGATCACGCCAAGGACAAGCCGGTCAACATCTTAAGCGTCCTCGTCCAGGACGTCGACGGCATCATCTCCCGGGTGACGTCGATGTTCACGAGGCGCAGCTTCAACCTCGTGTCGCTGGTCTCCGCGCGCACGGAGACCGAGGGGATCAACCGGATCACCATCGTCGTCCACGCCGACGAGGAGAAGATCGAGCAGATCACCAAGCAGCTCAACAAGATCATCCAGGTGATCAAGGTGCTGCGCCTCGACAAGGAGACCACGATCGCGCGGGCGATGATGCTCGTCAAGGTCGCGGTGACGAACCAGACGCGCCCGCAGGTCGTCGACGCCGCCGGCATCTTCCGTGCCCGCGTCGTCGACGTCGCGCCCGGCTCCGTCGTCATCGAGGCGACCGGCGCGCCCGGGAAGCTGCGCGCCCTGCTCGACGTGCTCGAGCCCTTCGGTATCAAGGAGATGGTCCAGTCGGGGCAGGTGGCGCTGTCCCGCGGGCCGAAGACCCTCGCGCCGAGCCACTAGAAGCGGCCACTCCGTGAGACAATAACCGGGTATGTGTCCCGCAGAGCGGGACATGGGGTAGGATCGGGACCCACGGGGGCGAGTCGCCCCGGATGGAAGGGCCCGGCCCGGACCGACGACCACAGAAGCGACCAAAGAGGAGAAACCACACTCATGGCTATCGATGTTCTCTACGACGACGACGCCGACCTGTCGATCATCCAGAAGCGCAAGGTCGCCGTCATCGGCTACGGCTCCCAGGGCCACGCGCACGCCCAGAACCTCCGCGACTCCGGCGTCGAGGTCGTCATCGGCCTGCGCGAGGGCTCGAAGTCGCGCGCCAAGGCCGAGGAGGCCGGCTTCGAGGTGAAGACCAACGCCGAGGCCGCGAAGTGGGCCGACCTCATCGTCCTGCTCGCGCCCGACACCACCCAGGCGGAGATCTTCAAGAAGGACATCGAGCCCAACCTCAACGACGGGGACGCGCTGTTCTTCGGCCACGGGCTCAACATCCACTTCAAGCTCATCGAGCCGGCCGACACCGTCACCGTCGCGATGGCCGCCCCGAAGGGCCCGGGCCACCTCGTGCGCCGCACCTTCGTCGACGGCAAGGGCGTGCCCTGCCTCATCGCCGTCGAGCAGGACCCCGAGGGCACCGGCAAGGACCTCGCTCTCTCCTACGCCGCCGCGATCGGCGGCGCCCGCGCGGGCGTGATCCCCACGACCTTCCGCGAGGAGACCGAGACCGACCTCTTCGGCGAGCAGGCCGTGCTCTGCGGCGGCCTCGAGTCGCTCATCATCAACGGCTTCGAGGTCCTCACCGAGGCCGGTTACGAGCCCGAGATGGCCTACTTCGAGGTGCTCCACGAGATGAAGCTCATCGTCGACCTCATCTACGAGGGCGGCATCGGCAACATGAACTACTCCGTCTCCGACACCGCGGAGTACGGCGGCTACCTCTCCGGCCCGCGCATCATCGACGACTCCGTCAAGCAGCGCATGCGCGAGGTGCTCTCCGACATCCAGGACGGCACCTTCGTCAAGCAGCTCGTCAAGAACGTCGAGGAGGGCAACAAGGACCTCGAGGAGCGCCGCGCCCGCATCGCCGACCACCAGATCGAGGCCACCGGCTCGAAGCTGCGCGACCTCATGAGCTGGGTGAAGAACCCGCTCGACCAGACCGCCTAGGAGACCCCGAGGGCGGCCCGCGAAGGGAGAAGGGGAGACCCCTCCCGGTCCTCACGCGGGCCCGCCCGGTCGCCGGCCCCGCCCCGCCGCCCGCCACCTGCGGCGGGCGGTGGGGTGGTGGCGCCCGGGCGGGATTTATGATGATGTGATTATCGCTACGTACACAACAGAGTCGGGGACCCGGGCTATCGGCGCCCGCCGCGACGCGAGGGGAAAGGGGCCGAAGCCATTCTCGTGCCACTGAAACGACTAGCAGCCCTCGGCGGCGCCGCGGCGCTCGCCGCGACGACGCTTGCCGCCTGCGACTCCGGCGAGCAGGAGGGCACCGACGACGGCGCCAACGCCGCGGGCAGCATTGAGGAGGCCGCCGCTGCCAACCGCTCCCGCCAGGTCGACGAGCGCTTCGGCGAGACCCCGAAGGTGCTCGCCGACAACGACCATTCGGGCGTGGCGAGCTCCGAGCTGTACTTCGAGGACTCCGAGACCGCCATCGTCACCGGCCCGACGCTCGCCGAGCAGCTGCGCGGCGCCTCCATCGCGGTCGCCGCCCACGCCCCGGTCTTTCGGCTCTCCGAGGGCGTCGAGTCCGACATCGCCGCCGAGATCGACCGGCTTGGCGCGGGCAAGGTGCTCCTTGTCGGCGACGCCGACATCGACCTCGGCGACGACGTTGAGACCATCGAGGACCCCGGCACCGCAGAGGGGCTCACCTCTCTTACCAGCCTGCAGTTCGAGGAGCGGGTGGTCAGCGACCAGGGCGACATCGCCGAGGCCGTCGCGGGCCTCGACGGGCAGGATCCGCAGTGGATTAGGCCCTCCTGGGAGGGGCTTCCCGGCCAGCCCGCCCCCGAGGACGAGTACGGCGCCGGCGAGGAGTCCGAGTCCGCGGAGTCGAGCAGCCCCTCGAGCGCCGAGTCCGCCTCGGCCTCCGAGGGCGAGCCCGGGGAGGGCAGCTTCCCCGTGCAGTCCGCCCGCGACGGCGACGCCGGCCCGATCACCGTCTCCCACCCGGGCAGCACGATCGCCGACATCGCGAACGCGCGCGCCTGGGGCGCGCCGGTGCGCCACCTCGACTTCCCCGACCCGCGCATCGACGAGGACGCCACCAAGGCCGTGGCGGGGCTCTCCGACGGGCCGCTCATCGCGCTCGGCTCCGAGTTCGGCACCGACACCTCGCTGGGCCGCGCCATCGAGCTCGCCGAGGACCCCGGCGAGGAGCTGCCCGGCGGCGGGCACCTCGTCTTCCCGGGCCGGCGGATGATCGCGCTCTACGGCCACCCGTCCGGCGGCGCGCTCGGCGTCATGGGCGAGCAGGGCCCCGAGGAGTCCGTCCAGCGGGTCAGGGAGCTCATCTCCCAGTACGAGCAGTTCGAGAGCGAGGAGCCCATCATCCCCGCCTTCGAGATCATCACGACGATAGCGTCCAGCGAGCCCGGGCCCGAGGGCAAGTACACGAACTACACCGAGGCCGAGGAGCTCGAGCCCTATATCGACGCCGTCGTCGACGCCGGCGGGTACGCGGTGCTCGACCTGCAGCCCGGCAAGGCGAGCTTCCTCGAGCAGGCGAAGGCCTACGAGGACCTCCTCAAGCGGCCCAACGTGGGCCTCGCGCTGGACCCGGAGTGGCGCCTCGAGGACGGTCAGGAGCCCGCCGCCCAGGTCGGCCACACCACCGCCGCGGAGATCAACGAGGTCGCCGACTGGCTCGCGGAGTTCGTCTACGAGAACGACCTGCCGCAGAAGGCGTTCGTCGTCCACCAGTTCCAGATGCAGATGATCCGCGACCGCGAGGACGTCAACACCCACCACCCGGAGCTCGCCTACGTGCTCCACGCGGACGGCCACGGCGTGCCCGAGGAGAAGTACGGCACCTGGCACGCGATCCAGGAGGACCTCGACCCGCACTGGTTCCTCGCGTGGAAGAACTTCATCGACGAGGACCAGCCGATGTTCACCCCGGAGCAGACCTACAACGACGTCTCGCCCCGCCCCTGGTTCGTCTCCTACCAGTAGATAACTAAGGCCCTCGCCGCCCGGGGCTTGGCGCCCCGCGCGCGGCACGGTCCCCAAGAGACGCAGGCAGCCCGCCGCCCCGACACGCTCGGGGCGGCGGGCTGTTTCTCTTGTTTTGGAGCGCCGTCTCGCCGGATGGGAAAGGGCGCGGCCCGATCGCCGAGGGGCGAGGGCTGCGCTTCGGGGAGCCCGCCAGGGGGGGTCGCCCGCCGGGATCGGGCAGTGTCCCGCTGGGGATAGAGCAAGGCCCCGCCTGGCGCGCGGGAATCGCGCCGGCGGGGCCGGTCAAGGTCCACGGCGACAGGGCCGAGACCCGGTCGGGCGCCGTGCAGCCCGGCCGGGAAAGGAGAATCCTACTCGCCGCTGCCAGGCTGGCCGATCTGGATCATCCGCTCGACGGCGTCGCGGGCCCTGGATGCGGTCTCCTCGTCAACGGTGACGCGCTCCTCGCCGAGCGCCAGGCTGCGCAGCAGCGCCGCCGGGGTGATCATCTTCATGTACTTGCACGTGGCGTTCTCGTTGACGGGGGAGAACTCCACCTCGGGGGCGGCGTTGCGCAGCTGGTGGAGCATGCCCGTCTCCGTGGCGACGAGCACCTTGTTCTTGCCCTCGAGCTCGTTGCGCTTCGCGGAGTCGATCATCTGCCCGGTGGAGAGCATGTGGACCCGCTCGTTGTCGACGACGCCCTCGCCGGCGAGGTAGATCGCCGAGTTCGCGCAGCCGCACTCCGGGTGGATGTAGAGCTCCGCCTCGGGGGAGGCCTTGACCTGGTCCTGGAGGTCCTTCGAGGAGATGCCCGCGTGCACGTGGCACTCGCCGGACCAGATGTGCATGTTGTCCCTGCCGGTCTGGCGCTTGACGTGGGCGCCTAAGAACTGGTCGGGCCCGAAGAGGATCTCCCGGTCCCTGGGCAGGCTCTCGACGACGTCGACGGCGTTCGAGCTCGTGCAGCACACGTCGGTTAAGGCCTTGACGTCGGCGGTGGTGTTGACGTAGCTGACGACCAGCGCGTCCGGGTGCTCCTCCTTCCACCCGGCGAGCTCTTGGGCGGTGAGCGAGTCCGCGAGCGAGCAGCCCGCCGCGGCGTCGGGGATGAGGACGGTCTTCTCGGGAGAGAGGATGGCGGCGGTCTCGGCCATGAAGTGCACGCCGCAGAACACGATCGTGTCCGCGTCGGTCGAGGCGGCCTGCCTGGCGAGAGCGAGGGAGTCGCCGGCGAAGTCGGCGATGTCCTGGATCTCGCCGATCTGATAATTGTGCGCGAGGATGACGGCGTTGCGCTCTTCCTTTAAGCGGCGCACCTCGCTGGCCCACTCCTCGTCGGGCGCGATGCCGGTCCAGCTATACCCGTCGTGGCGGGCCTGGGAGAGGAGCGGTGAGTCGTAAACCTCGAGGTCGGAGTCCATCGTGGTGTGAGTCATAGGCCGTAGACTATCACCGGCAAAACTGGCGGCCATCTCACCTCTCGCCTGCTTCGTTAACCTCGACGAAACTGAGAATTTAACCTGCCTGGGCGGCTCCTTGTTGGCTCCCGGAGACAGAGTAGTCTGGGCAACGAACGGGGCGCCGGCCCGGGCTGGGTCACAGCTCCCCGGGTCCATCACCGGCGCCCGGGGCCGGGGCGGGCGCGCCGTCCGATGCACCCTCGCCGGGAGCCTTAAAGCGCGCGTGAGCCCGCGCGGGCCCCGGGCGAGCCTCGTGTCTGCCACGACCACACCCGCGAGCGGAAGGAGCGCCCCTTGGCCCGCCCTGTTGTTGTTATCGCCGATAAACTCTCCCAGTCCACGGTCGACGCGCTCGGCGATTCCGTCGAGGTTCGCTGGGTCGACGGCACGAACCGCGAGGAGCTGCTCGCCGCCGTGCCCGAGGCGAGCGCGCTGCTCGTGCGCTCGGCGACGAAGGTCGACCGGGAGGTGTTAGAGGCCGCGCCGAAGCTCAGCCTCGTCGGGCGCGCCGGCGTCGGCCTCGACAACGTCGACGTCGACTCCGCGACCGAGTTCGGGATTATGGTCGCCAACGCGCCGACCTCGAATATCCGCTCCGCCTGCGAGCAGGCCATCGCGCTGACGCTGGCGACGGCCCGCAACACCGCCGCCGCGGACAAGAGCGTCAAGGCCGGCGAGTGGCGCCGCTCCGATTTCGTCGGCGTCGAGCTGTACGAGAAGACCATCGGCATCGTGGGGCTCGGCCACATCGGCCAGCTGTTTGCGCAGCGGCTGCGCGCCTTCGAGGTCGGTGAGATCATCGCCTACGACCCGTATGCGAACCCCGCGCGCGCCCGGCAGCTCGGCATCGAGCTCACCGACCTCGACGACCTCGTCTCCCGCTCGGACTTCATCACCATCCACCTGCCCAAGACCGCGGAGACCACCGGCATGTTCGACGCGGAGTTGCTCGCCAAGTCGAAGCCGGGCCAGGTCATCGTCAACGCCGCGCGCGGCGGGCTCATCGACGAGGAGGCGCTTGCCGAGGCCATCGAGTCGGGCCGCATCCGCGGCGCGGGCGTCGACGTCTACGAGTCCGAGCCGCCTAAGGACTCCCCGCTGCTGCGCCTCGGCGAGCGGGTGACTCTCACCCCGCACCTCGGGGCGTCGACGAAGGAGGCGCAGGACCGCGCCGGCTCGGATGTGGCCGCCTCCGTGCTCAAGGCCTTAAACGGCGAGTACGTGCCCGAGGCCGTCAACGTGCCCGGCGGGAACGTCAGCGAGGAGGTCTCCGGCTGGCTGGACCTCACCCGCAAGCTCGGGCTCGCGGCCACCAGGCTGCTTGGCGACGTGCCCGTCGCGCTGCAGGTCACCGCCCGCGGCGAGCTCTCCAGCGAGGACGTCTCGGGGCTCGGCTCCTCGGCGCTGCGCGGGCTGCTCGCCGATATTTCCCGAGTGCCGGTAACCTTCGTCAATGCGGAGATGATCGCCAAGGAGCGCGGGGTGCGCGTCTCGGTCGACACGTCGCCTGAGTCGACGACGCACCGCTCCACCGTCGAGGTCGCCGCTATCGCGGGCAACGGCGACTCCTACCACATCGAGGGCGCGATCACGGGCCTCAACCGCGTGGAGAAGATCGTCCGCCTTGAGGGGCGCGGCATCGACCTGCGCGCCGAGGGCGTCAACCTGTTTATCAGCTACCGCGACCAGGCGGGCATGCTCGGCAGGGTCGCCACGCTCATTGGCGACCACGGCATCAACATCGAGAACGCCGCGCTCGCCAAGGACCGCCGCGGCGGCGACAAGGCCATCCTCGTCGTGCAGCTCTCCGAGCCCGCCGGCGACGAGCTCCTCGAGCGCCTCCGGGACCGGCTCCAGGCCTCCGCGCTGCAGATCGACCTCGACTAGCGGGCAGAGCGGGGCCGGGCGCACGGTCCCGACCCCGCTTCGTTGTCGATAGGTTTCCACTAACGCCCCCGGTCGGGGGGAATCTTCCCCGGCCGGGGGCGTCGTTTGTGCAGCTCAGGGCCTCGATTGTCAGTACCGTTCCAACATTGTTGAAACGCTAATGACAATTCAGTAGCGTGGGAGTCACGGCAGGAACGGCGGACAGCGAAGCCGCCGGGGAGGCCGGCCGCGGCGGGATCGCGCCGCGGGAAGAGACCGAGAATCACGCTTTGGTTGATTGAAGGAGTTGTCATGACCGCGCCGACCCACGAGATTCACCAGGACCACGCCCACGAGCACGGCCCGAACTGCGGCCACGTCGCCGTCCCCCACGGCGATCACGTCGACTACGTCCACGACGGCCACCTCCACCGCGCGCACGGCGACCACTGGGACGAGTGCGTTCCCGCCGAGCACGAGGCCCACGAGGAGCACCCGCACGAGCATGGGCCCAACTGCGGCCACGTCGCCGTCCCGCACAACGACCACGTCGACTACATCCACGACGGGCACCGCCACGCCGCGCACGGCGACCACTGGGACGAGCACTAGTCTCTCCCGCCACTCAGGCCGACCGGGCCCCGCGCCACACCCTGGCGCGGGGCCCGGTTGTGTCGTTTCCCGACGCTCGGCGGCGCCGCGCCCTCCGGTTCTTCGTGGATCGCCGCGGGGGAGCGGGGCGGCGCCCGGTTCCGCCCCGGGGGCTATGGGTGCTGCGCTAGACTGGCCTGCGAGCCGATCTGAGAAAGGAATCCTGCAGCATGAGAATTGCCGTCATCGGTGGCGATGGCATCGGCCCCGAGGTCACCGCCGAGGCCTTAAAGGTCCTGCGCGCGCTGCGCCCCGAGGTGGAGACCACGGACTTCGACCTCGGCGCGAGGCGCTACCTCGCCACCGGGGAGATCCTCACCGACGAGGACCTCGCCGCGCTCAAGGAGTACGACGCGATCCTGCTCGGCGCCGTCGGCGACCCCGAGCGCGTCGCGCCCGGCGTCCTCGAGCGCGGGCTCCTTCTCAAGCTGCGCTTCGCCCTCGACCACTTCGTCAACCTGCGCCCGGCGAAGCTCTACCCGAACACCTCCTCGCCGCTCAAAGACCCCGGCGAGATCGACTTCGTCGTCGTCCGTGAGGGCACCGAGGGCCTCTACAGCGGCGCGGGCGGCATCCTGCGCGAGGGCACGCCGAACGAGATCGCCTCGGAGGTCTCCCAGAACACCCGCTTCGGCGTCGAGCGGGTCGTGCGCGACGCTTTTGCGCGCGCCAACGAGCGGCGCAAGCACCTCACGCTCGTGCACAAGACCAACGTTCTTACCCACGCGGGCTCGCTGTGGTCGCGCACCGTCGACGAGGTCGGCGCCGAATACCCCGACGTCGAGGTTGGCTATGAACACATCGACGCCGTGACCATCCACCTGGTGACCGACCCGCAGCGCTACGACGTCATCGTCGCCGACAACCTCTTCGGCGATATCATCACCGACCTCGCGGGCGCGGTGACCGGCGGGATCGGGCTCGCCGCGAGCGGCAATATCGACGCCACCCACACCAACCCTTCGATGTTCGAGCCGGTGCACGGCTCCGCGCCGGACATCGCGGGCAAGGGCGTCGCCGACCCCTCGGCGGCGATCCTCTCGGTCGCGTTGCTCTTGCGTCACCTCGGCGACGAGGAGGCCGCCGCCCGCATCGACAAGGCCGTCGCCGCCGACGTCGCCGCCCGCGGGGCCGAGCAGATCCGCACCGTCGAGGTCGGCGACCGCATCGCCGCCGCGGTCGCCGGCTAGCGACGCCGCCCCTCGGGAGAAGGCGCGCCGACAGTCCCGCCGGCGCGCCGCGCCGCCCCGTGCCCGCCCCGCAGCCTCGGGCGGCTAGGGCTGGCTGCGAGGTCCACCGCTCTCACAGGTAAGCTTGAGGAACATGCGTATTGGGAGAATAGCCACGCCAGAGGGCATGACCTTCGCGGTCATCGGCGACGGGGACGACCCGGTCGCCAAGCAGATCAAGGGCACCCCGTTTACCCCGCCCGAGTACACCGGCAAGGAGTGGCGCTTAAGCGAGGTGCGCCTGCTCGCGCCGATGCTGCCGAGCAAGGTCGTCGCCATCGGCCGGAACTACGCCGACCACGTCGAGGAGGTCTTCAAGAAGAAGGCCGAGTACCTCCCGCCGACGATGTTCCTCAAGCCCCCGACAGCCGTCGTGGGGCCGGGCGCGCCGATTAAGATTCCCGAGATCGCCACCGGCGTCGAGTTCGAGGGCGAGCTGGGACTGGTGATCTCCCGGCCGTGCAAGAACGTCAAGCGCGACGACTGGCGCGACGTGACCCTGGGCTTCACGTGCGTCAACGACGCCTCCTCGCGCGACCTGCAGTTCAAGGACGGCCAGTGGGCGCGCGCCAAGGGCTTCGACACGTTCTGCCCGCTCGGCCCCTGGATCGAGACGGACATCGACTCCGTCGACGTCGAGGACCTGCCGATCAAGGCGCACCTCACCCACGACGGCTCCACCGAGACGAAGCAGGACTCCAACTCCAACCAGATGATCCTCTCGATCGGGGAGATCGTCGAGCTCGTCTCGGAGACGATGACGCTGCTTCCCGGCGACGTCATTAGCACCGGCTCGCCGGTGGGCAGCGGGCAGATGGTGCCCGGCGACGATATCGAGATCGAGATCCCCGGCGTCGGGAAGCTGAAAAACCCCGTCCAGGCCGCCTAGCGCCCGCCGTCTAACAGAATCATCGGGCCCCGCCTGACCGGGCGACCCCTTAGTACGAAAGCCGACTCACCTAGCCCCGCATGGACTTCTCCGACCTCGCCACGCTCGTTGTTGTGTGGCTCGCCGCGATCGCGAGCCCCGGCCCCGATATCGTCCAGATCGTACGGCTGGGCAGCCGCCAGCGCTCCTCCGGGGTGTGGTGCGCGCTCGGCATCATGACCGGCAACGCCGGCTGGATCGTCGCGACGCTCGCCGGCCTCGCGCTGCTGGTCACCGCCTACCCCGGCATCCTCGTCGCCCTGGAGATCGCCGGCGGCTGCTTCCTCGCCTGGATGGGCTTCTCCTCGATCCGCGGAGGAGTAACAGAGCTGCGCGCCTCCCGGCCCGTGCCCGCCTCGAGCGGCGGCGCGCCCGCCGAGCCCGGGGTCGCGGCGGGCGCGAGCTCCCGCCCCGCGCCCGGGCCGGTGAAGTCCTGGCGCACGGGGGTTGTCACCAACCTCGCGAACCCGAAGGCCATGATCTTCTTTGGGGCGGTCTTCGCCCAGGTCGCCCAGCCCGGGGCGTCGATCGGGTGGCTCGCGCTCGCGGCGGTCGTCCTCATCGTCGTGGGCGTGGCGTGGTTCGTCGGCGTCGCGCTCGCCGTCGGGGCGCTTAGCCGCTGGCTCAACCGCCACGCCGCCCTCGTCGAGCTCGTCACCGGCGCGATCCTCCTCATCCTCGGCGTCGTCCTCGTCGCCACCGGCGTCGCGGACCTCAGGCTCGGGTCCTAGCGGGCCCTCGACTCCTCGGCCGTTTAACCGGCCTCGGCCCCGGCCCCGCGCGGCGAACCCGCCGCTCGGGGCCGGGGCCCTCGCCGTGCCCGGGTGTCGCCGCCCGCCCAAGCATTCTTTCCCCGCGGAAAGGAACCGTCGACGAACCCGAGGGCCGCCTCATAAGGTCACCGAATTAGTGCCGCGCGCACCGCCCTTAAACCCGGGCGGCGCCGCGCAGCCCGGGAACGGGGACTCAAGTCTCCCCGGCCGCGGCCGAGAGGCCGAGTCGAGCGCCCGGGAGCCCACAAGGCCCGATCGACGCGGAAGAGGAGTACCCCATGGCCGAGGACGCGCCCAGCGAGGATACGAGGGGCGGGACGACCGCCCCGACCCTCACCGAGCTTCGGCCCGGGGAGCGCCCCGAGCGGGTGCGCGCCTAGCGCGGCGGCCAGCGCCGCGCGCGCACGTGGCGCGCCGAGGGGCTGCTGCGCATGCTCGAGAACGCCCTCGAGATTGGCGAGAACCCCAAGGAGCTCATCATCTACGCCTCGCTGGGGCGCGCCGCGCGCAGCTGGGAGGAGGCGCACCGCATCGTCGCCGCTCTCCTCGAGCTCGAGGAGGACGAGACGCTCGTCTTGCAGACCGGCCGGCCGATCGGCGTCGTGCCGACGAGCCCGCGCTCGCCGATGGTGGTCTCCGCGATCAACAACACCGTCGGGCGCTGGTCCGACCCCGAGCGCTTCTACGAGCGCGCGAGGGAGGGCAAGACCATCTGGGGCGGGCTCACCGCCGGCGCCTGGCAGTACATCGGCCGCCAGGGCGTGCTCCAGGGCACCTACGAGCTGCTTCGCGTCGTCGCGGAGCGCCACTTCGGCCTCCAGGCCGGCGAGCAGGCGCTGGGCCGCTGGTTCCTCACCGCGGGGCTCGGCGGGATGGGCTCGGCGCAGCCGATCTCCGCGCGGATGCTGGGCATCAGCTCGATCACCGTGGAGATCGACGAGACGAAGGCCAGCCGCGCGCTGGAGACGGGCGGGCTCGACGAGCTCACCCGCGGCCCGGCCGAGGCCCACCGCATCCTCAAGCGCAGCATCGATTCCGGCTCGAGCGTGGCCGTGGGGCTGATCGGCAACGCCGCCGACGCCTTCGAGTGGTTCGCCGACAACGACATCGTTCCGGACATCGTCTCCGACCAGACAGCCGCGCACGACGCGCGCTACGGCTACGTGCCCGCCGGCTACGAGCTCGACAAGTGGGTCGAGCTCCGCGAGACCGACCCGGCCCGCGTCGAGACGGACGCCCGTGAGTCCATCGCCAGGCAGGTCGAGGCGATCCTGCGCCTCCAGGGGGCGGGCGCGGTCGCCTTCGAGAACGGCAACAACCTCCGCGCGCAAGCCCTCGAGCACTTAGGCGAGGGCGAGACCGAGCGCGTCAACCGGATCCCCGGGTTCATGGCCGGCTACCTTCGGCCCTTCTTCGCCCGCGGGATCGGGCCGTTTCGTTGGGTGTGCCTCTCCGGCTCGGAGGAGGACCAGCGCACCGTCGACGAGCTCGCCGCGACGCTCTTTCCCAACCGGCCCGAGGTCGCCGCGTGGATCGAGCTCGCCCGCACTCACATCCCCTCGCAGGGCCTGCCTGCGCGCTCGTGCTGGCTCGGCCACGGGGAGCGCTCCGCCCTGGCGCGCGCCGTCAACGAGAGGGTCGCCGACGGCACGATCAGCGCGCCGGTGCTGTTTACCCGCGATCACCTCGACTCGGCGGGCATGACCAACCCGCGCATCGGCACCGAGGGCATGCGCGACGATTCCGACGGGGTCGCCGACTGGCCGCTGCTGGATGCGATGCTGCTCTCCGCCGGGGGAGCGGACCTCGTGGCCGTGCACTCCGGCGGGGGCGGCTACTCCGGCTGGATGCAGTCCGCCGGCGTTTCCGTCATCGCCGACGGCACCGAGGGCGCCGCCGGGCGCCTCTCCCGCGCGCTCGACTCCGACTCCGGCCTCGGCGTGCTTCGGCACGCGACCGCCGGCTACGAGGAGGCGGTGCACTCCGCCGGATCCGGCGGGGAGACCGGCAATGCCCCGGTGCGCCTCATCGCCGCCCCGCCCGATGTGGCCGGTGACGATGACTAAGCCCCAGCGGTGATACGGAAAGGAACTCACCCCACCATGCGTGAACTGACCCCCACGGACGCCCGCAACGCCGTCATCGGCGGCGGGGTGCTCGCCTGCGGAGGCGGCGGCTGGAAGCACCACGGCGAGCTCATGGGAGACCTCGCCACGAGGCTCAACCGCCCGGTGCTGGCGGGTATCGACGAGCTGCCCGAGGACACCTGGGTCGCGACGGTCGCGGCGATCGGCGCGCCCGCCTCGAAGAACTGGGAGCTCCGCCCCGTCGACTACGTCCATGCCCTCGAGGAGCTCATCGAGCAGACCGGCAAGCCCATCTCCGCGGTGTTCACCGCCCAGAACGGCTACTCGACGACGCTGAACGGCTGGATCTAGTCCTCGGTTTTGGGCGTGACGGTGCTCGACACCGCGGGCGACGTGCGCGCCCACCCGACGGGCAAGCTCGGCTCGCTGGGCCTCCAGGAGCGCGAGGGCTACGAGACCACCCAGGTCGTCTCGGGCGGGAACCGGGAGCTCGGCGGGCACTTCCTCTCGGTCAACAGGGGTCGGCTCAACACGTGTGACGACGTGCTGCGCGACATCTCCATCAGGGGCGGCGGGTTCATCGCCTCGGCGCGCAACCCGCTCGAGATCTCCTACGTGCGCGAGCACGCCGCCCACGGCTCCATCTCGCTCGCGCTCGACCTGGGAGCGGACATGCAGGAGGCCGGCGGCGGCTCCGAGCTCGTCGACGCCGTCGCCGAGCGGCTCGGCGGGGAGGTGCTCGCCACCGGCCCGCTCACCATCGAGGAGCCCGTCGAGACCTACGGCAGCTTCGACCACGGCGCGTTCCGCGTCGGGGAGTATGTCGTGCCCTTCCTCAACGAGTTCATGGCCGTCACCAGCGGCGAGGAGCGCGTCGCGAGCTACCCGGATTCCATCATCATGATCGACCTGGAGACCAGCGACTCCGTCGCCGTCAAGGACGTCGGGGAGGGCGGGCATGAGACCGCGCTCATCGTCGTGCCCGCAGGAAAGCTGCCGGTCTCCACCTCGGCGATCGACCCGACCGCGCTGCGCGAGTGCGAGGAGATCTTAAAGATCCCGTTCCTCGAGCACCTGGACGAGAGCCTGCGCGGCGGGACGAACGCCTACCGCCCGGCGGGGGAGTAGACCGGAAGGCAGGCGCCGCAGCCCCGGGTTCGTCCCGGGCGGCGGGGCCGGGAAGCCCGGGCCGACCCCGGCCGCTAAGAAACAGACCAGTCGGTACGACATAGACTAGATGGGCCAGAAGGCCCGGCGACGAGACCAGTGTGGGGGAGGGTGAGATGACCACGACGCAGCGCGCCAGGGAGGCGCTCCTCGAGCTCGGCTCCAGGGAGGCCACCCCCTGCGACGTCGAGCGCATCGCCGCCCGCGGCACCCCGGTGGCCTTGAGCGCCGAGGCCTACCGGCGCATCGACGACGCCCGCGGCCTCGTCGATGCCCTGGTCAACTCCGACACCCCGGCCTACGGCGTCACCAGGGGGCTGGGCCCGCTGCGCGACCAGCCGATACCGAAGGGCCTGCAGGAGCTCTTCCAGGAATTCGTGTTCACCTCCCACAACGCGGGCACCGGCAGGCTCCTCGACCGGATCGAGGCGAGGGCCGTCATGGCCACGAGGCTAGCGGTCATGGCCCGGGGCAACTCCGGCGGGAGCAGGACGCTCATCGACTCGCTCGCCGCGCTGCTCAACGCCGGGATCACGCCGGCGATCCCCGAGGTCGGATCGGTGGGCTCGGCGGACCTCGCGCAGCTCGCGGCGGTCGGCTCCGTCATCGTCGGCCACGGCCGCGTGCTCGGAGATGGCGGCGGCGTCGTCCCCGCCGCTGAGGCGCTCGTCCGGGCAGGCCTCGCGCCCGCGCGGCTGGGCGCGAAGGACGGCCACGCGCTCGTCGTCGGCAACGCCGGCTCGGTGGGCATCGGCTGCCTCGCCGCCGGCCAGCTCTCCACCCTGATTAGGGAGGCCGACCTGGCCGCCGCATCGAGCATCGACGCGCTCTCGTTTAACACCGGGGTCTTCGACAAGGAGGTCGTAGAGGCCAGGGCCCACCCCGGGCAGATCCGCGCCGGCGAGCGGATGCGGGCGCTGTTCTCCGGCGGGGCGCTCGGCGACGGGGAGGTCCGCCCCGCGAGCCTGCAGGACCCGCTGTCCTTTAGGACCATCCCGCAGGTGCACGGGGTGCTCCTCGAGCAGCTCTCCCAGCTCAACGAGGTGCTTACCGTCGAGCTCAACTCGAGGCCGGAGAACCCCTACATCGACCTTGCGCGCGGCCGGATGGTGTCCAACGGGAACTTCTCGGCGCTTCGGCTCACGCTCGCCCTCGAGCAGGCCAGGGTCGCGCTCGCGCACCTCATGATCCTCTCGGAGCGACGCATCTCGGTGCTCATCTCCAGGCTGCGCACCGAGCGCCCGCTCTCCGAGCAGCTCGCGGGCTACGCGCGCAACGACAGGCCGATCGTGCCGCCGGTACTCTCCAACATCGCGGCGACCCTCTCGGTGCGCGGCCAGCACCTCGCCAACCCCATCTCGCTCTACACCGCCGTCGTCGGCGACGGGGTCGAGGACCACAACTCGCAGGCCTACTCCGCGGCCCGCCGGCTGCGCGAGGCCGTCGACCTCGCCGGGCAGCTCTTCGCCATCGAGCTGCTTGCCGCGGTGGGGGTCGCGGCGCTCGACCCGGAGGTCTACCACCGCCGCCGCGGCCCGAGGCTCGCTGGACTTCTCGGCCGCGCGGCGCGAATCTATTACCAGTACGACCCCACCGGAGAAACCCAGATGCAGCTAGACGCACTGCAGGACCTGCTCGCCGAGGAGGCCGCGCGGCGCGACGGGCGCTGCCAGCCTGGCCCCAGGGGCGACTCCTCGACCACCTAGCTTCCCCTCGCCCTGACTGAAGGATTTTCACCCATGATCACGTTCGACAACGTCACCAAGGTTCACCCGAACGGCACCACCGCGGTCAAGGACCTCAACCTCACCGTCGAGGAGGGCTCGATCACCGTCTTCGTCGGCCCGTCCGGCTGCGGCAAGACGACCTCGCTGCGGATGATCAACAAGATGACCGACCCGAGCGAGGGGCGCGTCATCGTCAACGGCGAGGACATCGCCGACGTCGACCCCGTCAGCCACCGGCTCGGCATCGGGTACGTCATCCAGCACGCCGGGCTGCTGCCGCACCGCAGCGTCCTCGACAACGTCGCCCAGGTGCTGCGCTTAAAGAAGGTGCCCAAGGACAAGGCGCGCGCCGCCGCGCGCGACGCCATCGAGCGGGTGCGCCTCGCCCCGGAGCTCGCCGACCGCTACCCCGCGCAGCTCTCCGGCGGGCAGCAGCAGCGCGTCGGCGTGGCTCGGGCGCTCGCCGCCGACCCGCCGATCCTTCTTATGGACGAGCCGTTCTCCGCGGTCGACCCGGTCACCCGCGACGACCTGCAAAACGAGGTGCTGCGCATCCAGAAGGACCTAAAGAAGACCGTCGTCATCGTCACCCACGACATCGACGAGGCGCTACGCCTCGGCGACAAGATCGCGGTCTTCGCGCGCGGCGGCGTCGTCCAGCAGTACGCCGCCCCCGAGACGCTGCTCACGCGTCCCGCGAACGAGGAGGTTGAGCAGTTCATCGGCCGCGACCGTGGCTTTCGGGCGCTGTCCTTCCAGCCGGCGCTGCGCTTCCCCGACGGCCGCGAGATCTCCGTCGAGCCCCTCGGGGAGGCCGCCGACGGCGCCCGGCAGGCCCCGGAGGGCTGGCGGCTCGCTGTCGGCGCCGACGGCTCGGCGGAGAGCTGGGTCGCCGAGGACGGCGACACCTTCCCCGTCGGCACCGTCGCGAGCCTCGAGGGCGGGAGCCTGCGCTCCACGCTCGACTCGGTGCTCTCCTCGCCGGGGCCGTTCGGGCTCGTCGTCGACGGCGAGGACCGCCCCGTGGGCACCGTGGCGAGCCAGGACGTCTTCGAGCTCGTCGACGACAAGGCGGGGGTGCGCTAAGTGACCTGGCTGTTCCAGAACTGGCAGCAGGCCCTCAGCCTCACGCTGGAGCACATCTACCTCTCGGTCGTGCCCATCGTCATCGGGCTGATCATCGCGCTGCCCATCGGGATGCTGCTCTACCGCACGAAGGTCGCGCGCCGCGTCGCGGTCGTCCTCTCCTCGGTGGTGTTCACGATCCCGTCGCTCGCGCTGTTCGTCGCGATGCCCGCGGTCGTCGGCACCCAGATCCTCGACCCGCTCAACGTCATCATCGCGCTGTCGCTCTACTCGGTGGCGCTGCTCGTGCGCACCGTCTTCGAGTCGCTCGACTCCGTCGACGAGGACGTGCGCCAGGCGAGCATCGCGATCGGCACCTCGCCGCTCAAGCAGGCGGTCTTCAACGACCTGCCGCTCTCCATCCCGGTGCTCACCGCCGGCGTGCGGGTCGTCGCGGTGACGAACGTGTCGATGGTCTCCGTCGGCGCGGTCATCGGCATCGGGGGCTTAGGCCAGCTCTTCACCATCGGCTACCAGCGCAGCTACCCCGACCAGATCCTCGCCGGGATCATCGTTATCCTTCTGCTCGCGTTCGTCTTCGACCGGCTGCTCGCCTTCATCGGCCGGGCGCTGACCCCGTGGACCCGCGTCGAGCAGAACACCAGGCGCGGCAAGACCCGGCGCCCGAAGGAGAAGAAGCCCGCCACCGACGGCTCCGCCCCGGGCGTGGCCGGCCCCGCGACGAGGGAGGTCGCCAATGTTCGCTGACATGATCGCCTTCTTCGCCGACGGCTCCAACTGGCTCGGCTCGACGGGCATCCTCGCCCGCCTGGGCGAGCATCTGTGGTACTCGGTCCTCGCGCTCGTCGTCGCCGCGGTGATCGCCTTCCCTGTGGGCGTGCTCATCGGGCACACCGGCAGGGGAGTGGTCTTCGCGGTGGGCGCCGCGAACGTCATGCGCGCCCTGCCGAGCCTGGGGCTCATGACCTTCCTCGTGCTCATCGTCGGGCTCGGGCTCGCGTCGCCGGTCATCGCGCTCGTTTTGCTCGCGATCCCGCCGCTGCTCGCCGGGGTGTACTCCGGCATCGACAACGTGCCCAACGACACCGTCGACGCGGCGCGCGCGATGGGCATGACCGAGCGCCAGGTCATTGTCCAGTGCGAGCTGCCCATCGCCCTGCCGCTCATCGTCGCCGGGGTGCGCAACGCGATGCTCCAGGTCATCGCCACCGCGATGATCGCCGCCTACGTCAACCTCGGCGGGGTGGGCCGCTACATCTTCGACGGGCTGGCCGTCTACGACTACGGCCGCATGATGGTCGGCGCGGTGCTGGTTACCACCCTGGCGCTCGCGGTGGACGGCATCCTCGCCGCCGTCGGCGCGCTCGTCGTGCGCCGCGTGCGGCCGCGCACCGAGCCCCCGGCGAAGGCCGCCAGGAAGAAGCGCCAGAAGGTCGCAGCCTAGCGGCGCCGGCCGGAGACCCACGCCGTACCGCCCGGGCAGCACCGGGCGGCGGTATTTCCCCTTAGCAATCACCTAGTTTTCGATCACCTTCAAGGAGTGACTTAGCCATGACCATTAGCAGGAAGGCCGCCCTGGCCGCCGCGTCCGCGACCGCGATCGTGCTTGCGGGCTGCTCCGACCCGTTCGACGAGCCCGAGGGCGACGGCGGCGGCGAGGCCTCGGGCGACGACGACACGATCGTCGTGTCCTCGGGCAACTTCGTCGAGTCCGAGATCCTCGGCAACCTCTTCGCCGAGACGCTCCGCGACGCGGGCATCGAGGTCGAGGAGCGCTTCAACATCGGCGCCCGCGAGGCCTATATCCCCGCCCTCGAGGACGGCTCCATCGACCTCGTGCCGGACTACACCGGCAACCTGCTTCTCTACTTGGACCCGGAGGCGGACATCTCGCCCGGGGCGGACGTCCAGGCCGCGCTCGACGAGCAGGTCGAGGAGCTGGGGCTTAGCGTGCTCGAGCCCGCCGAGGCGGAGAACACCGACACCGTCACCGTCACCTCGGAGCTGGCCGAGGAGTGGGACCTCACCGAGATTGGCGACCTCGCGGAGCACAACGACGAGCTCATCCTCGCCGGGCCCCCGGAGTTCAACGAGCGCGACCGCGGCATCCCGGGCCTTGAGGAGCTCTACGGCGTCGAGCCGGACGAGTTCGTCGCCATCGCCGACGGCGGCGGGCCCGCCACGGTGCAGGCGCTGCTCGACGGCGACGTCCACGGCGCGAACATCTTCTCCACGAGCCCGGAGATCGAGGAGAACGACCTCGTCACCCTCGAGGACCCGGAGGGCAACTTCCCCGAGCAGTTCGTCGTGCCGCTGATCAAGTCCTCGAGCCTCACCCCTGAGATCGAGGAGGCGCTCGGCAAGCTCACCGCGGAGCTCACCACCGCGGAGCTCACGAGCCTCAACGCGCGTGTCTCGGGCGAGGAGAAGCTCGAGCCGAAGCAGGCCGCCATCGAGTGGCTCGAGGAGAAGGGCATCATCGGCTAGCCCGTTACCTAAGCCGGGCCCGACTCCTACTCGGTGCCCCGCGTCCTCAGCGCCCCGCCCACGGCCCCTCGGCCGGGCGGGGCGCGGTTCTTTTTGTCTGTGACGCAAGGAACAATAGCGAGAAACTATTTCCGCCCTGCTAGTTGTCGAGAATGGAAATAGCGTCCCGATAATTTCATTCTTCGTCGGCGCGGGATCCGTTTTCCTCGAGTGGAATGGAACATTCCCCGGTTTTTCTTTTCGCTCCTACAGTTTTCCCGGTACGACGCCGCCCGGAAATCAGATTTTCCTTCCGGGCGGCGAGCCGCGTGAAAGGAAACGGGGAATCGGGGATGGTGCACGACACCAGCGTGTCCGCGGGCGAGCGGACCGCCGAGGGGAGTAAGCAGGGCGGTCGCCGGCCGGAGTCCATGCGCCGGGTCGTCGCCGGCTCGATGGCTGGCAACGTGCTCGAGTGGTTCGACTTTTCGAGCTACGCGTTCTTCGCGACGTATATCGGCGCGAACTTCTTTCAGACCGGCGACGCGTTCAGCGCGCTCATGAGCGCGTTTATCGTCTACGGCGTGGGCTACGTCGCCAGGCCTTTGGGGGCGCTGCTGCTCGGCGCGTACGGGGATCTCAAGGGCCGCAAGGCGACGCTTCTTCTTACCGTGTCGATCATGGCGGCCGGCACGTTCATCATCGCCTTCGCGCCGCCGGTGGGCGTGCTCGGCGTGGGCGCGACGATCCTGCTCTGCGTCGGCCGCCTGCTGCAGGGCTTCTCCGCCGGCGGGGAGATCGGCGGCGCGACGTCCTACCTCGTGGAGAAGGCTCCGAACGACCGCAAGATCCAGGTCGTTGGCTGGCTGCAGGCCACGATGGCGGTCTCCAATATCCTCGCCGCGGTCATCGGCGTGGCGATCACCGGGCTGTTTAGCGAGCAGCAGGTCACCGAGTGGGCGTGGCGCATCCCGTTCATCATCGGGCTGCTCATCATCCCCGTGGCGCTCTACATCCGCTCCTCCCTTACCGAGACCGAGGAGTTCGTCGACCTCGAGGCCAGGCGCAAGGAGCGGCGGCGCCGCCCGGTGAGCATCCTGCTTAAGCGCTACTGGCGCCACATCCTCATCGCCTCGGTCATGGCGATCTCCTGGCACACGACGACCTCCGGGCTCATCATCTTCGCGCCCACCTACTACTCCATGCCGGAGACCGGCCTGGGGTTCAGCTCCAACGAGGCGTTCGTCGCCTCCCTGGTGGGCAACATCGCGATGTTCGCGGCGTGCCTCGTCTCCGCGGCGGTCGCGCAGCGGGTCGGCTACCGGCTCTCGCTAGGTGCGACGCTCGCCGCGATGGCGGTTATCCCGCTCGGCGCGCTCGTGGCGCTGCACGCGAGCCCGAGCCTGCCCGCGCTGCTCGTCGCGCACACGGTGAGCTGCGCGGCGGTCGGCTCCTACGTCGGGATCATCCCCTCGGCGATCGCGCGCGTGTTCCCCACGGTGGTGCGCTCGACGGGCACGTCGGTGGCCTACAACCTCATCGGCATCGTCTTCGCGGGCATGACCCCGGCGCTCATGACGTGGCTGACGACCCACACCGTCTACTCCACGGGCCTCTACGTGCTCGTCACCGCGCTGATCGGTCTCATCGCGCTGCCGCTGTTTTTGCGCTACGTGCGCCGCCCCGGCGACAACGCCGACCCCGAGGACTAAAAGGGGAAGCATCGGCGGGTGCGCGCCGCGCCCCGCCCGCCCAAAACCGAGCGCCCCGGCCGCGCGGCCGGGGCGCTCGTGCGCGAGGGAAGGGGAATCCCGCTAGCGGGCGCGGGTCCCGTCGGCGAGCTCGAAGAGGTGGCGAAGCACCTTCCCGCCGCTGGCGCGCAGCCCGTTGTGCTCGTGCTCGCTGGTGACGAGCCGCTCGACGCCGGGCAGGAGGTCGGCGGTCTCAAGCGAGAAGCGCAGCGGCACGAACGCGTCGGTCGCGTAGATCGCCGCCGCGCCCTTCATCCCGCTCTCGGCGAGGGCCTCGGGCTCCCAGAGGGTGGGCCACTCCCAGCCGGCGAGCTCGGCCGCGGCCTCGCGCCAGGGCCGGAAGGCGGGAACGGTGTCGGCCCACTCGCTGAACACGTGCTCGCCGGTGAACAGGCTGGAGTCCTTGACGAACTCCTCGGGCAGCGCCCGCTCGGCCGCCCAGTTGGTGGCCTCCCCGTTGGCGTAGGAGGACTCGTGGAGCACGTAGTAGAGCGGGTTGCGCCCGTCGAAGGGCAGCAGGCCTGCGAGGTCGTGGGCGAAGGCGGGGTGCTTAGGGCCTAAGTCGAGGAGGGCGGCGAGCTGCTGCCACCCGTCGTTCGTGCCGAGCAGGTGGCCGAGGCTCTTCAGGCGCGAGGGGCTCACCGCCTCCCCGTCGGGCAGGACGATGGTGCGCTCCGCGGCGCGGGCCTCGAGGTCGCGGACCACGGGGCGAAGCTTGGGGAACGCGCGGTAGAAGCGCTCGCTGTGGCGTCGCAGCTCCCCGTAGGTCTCCCGGTAGATCTCCTCGACCCCGCGGGTCACCGAGGGTAGCCCGCCGGTGAAGTACGCCCGCGAGATCGAGCCGGGCGCGGCCTGCGCGTAGTGCAGCAGCGTGAAGCCGCCGAAGGACTGGCCGAGCACCGACCAGCGCTTCACCCCGAGGTGCTCGCGCAGCGCCTCGGCGTCGCGGACGATCCCGTCGGCCCGGAAGTGGCTTAAGTACTCCGCCTCGGGCACCTCTCCCGCGGGGGAGACCCCCAGCGGCGTGGAGCGCCCGGTGCCGCGCTGGTCGAGGAGGACGAGCCGGTGGCGCTCCAAGGCGGTGGGGAACCAGTCGGCCGGCACGCGGGGCGCCTCGTTGCCGGGCCCGCCCTGGAGGAAGAGGAGGTGCTCGAGGTCCTCTCCGCCGGGCGGGGTGATGACCCGGGCGAAGACGTCGATCTCGTGCTCGTCGCCGGGGTCGGTGGACAGCGGCACGGTGATGGTGTGGTCGTCGATCCGGTAGGGGCCGAGCCACGTCGTTTCGGTGCTCATGGCCGCCCCAGCCTAGTCCCGCGCGCTCGCGCGCGTCGGGGTGCTAGTCGACGTCGTCGGTGTCGATGCCCAGGCAGCGCAGCACCGTGGAGAGCTTCGTCGTCGTCTCCGCGAGCTCGGTCTCGGGGTCGGAGTCGGCGACGATCCCGCCGCCGCCCCAGGCCCGGGCGCGCGCGCCGAGGGCGTCGATCTCCGCGCAGCGGATCGCGACCATGAACTCCCCGTCGCCGCGCGCGTCCGCCCAGCCCACGGCGCCGCCGTAGAAGCCGCGATCGGTCTCCGCGCCGGAGATCACCGTCATCGCCGCGTCCGTCGGGGTGCCGCACACCGCCGGCGTGGGGTGCACCGCGGCGACGAGTTCGAGCGCGGTGTAGGCCTCGTCGGCGAGCGTCCCGCGGATCGGGGTGGCGAGGTGCCACAGCTCGTTGGTCGAGGTGAGGATCGGGGAGTCCGGCACGTCGAGGGTCTCGCACAGCGGCCCCAGCCGGGATGTGAGGTGCTCGACGACGAAGCGGTGCTCGCCTAAGTCCTTCGCCGACGCCGCGAGCCTTCCCGCGGCCAGCCGGTCGTCGGCGGGGTCCGCGGCCCTCGGCGCCGAGCCGGCGAGCGGGAAGGCCGTCACGGTGCGCCCGCGCTTCTTGATGAGCACCTCCGGTGAGGAGCCCACCAGCGTGTGGCCGAAGTACGCGCCCCCGGCCGGCGAGAGGTCCGCCAGGAACCCATCCCTGGTGGGGGAGGCGTCGATGAGCCGCGCGGCGAGCGCGCGCGGGTCGACGCGGCGCGCGAAAGCGATGGTCACCGCGCGGGCGAGGACGACCTTGTCGAGCGCGGTGCGCTCGATGGTGCGCCGGGCCGCCTCGACGCGGGCGAGGTGGCGCTTCTTCGACGGGTCGAGCCCGGTGATCGTCGCCTCGATGGGGGAGCTCGCGCCGGCGCGGTAGTAGGCCGGCGGCTCGAGCGGGCCGGGGGAGCGGATGACGCTGCGCGGCGCGGTGAGAGCCGCGGGCTTGTCGATCTCGAAGGGGATCGCGCCGACGATCATCGGCTCCTCGTGGGGCTCCCCGGCGGCCGGGGGGCGCGAGTGCCTTCCTGGCGCGTTGCTCGCCAGCCACCGCCCGGCCTCCCCGATGGAGGAGAACGTCTTCAGGGCGCCCTGGGTGCGCACCGATCCGGTGGAGCGGGAGAGCAGGAAGTCGGGCGCGGTCGACGGGCGCGGGGTGGGCATATCCCCTCATGCTAGTAGCCGGCTTTCCCTCGCCGGTCGCGGCGGCGAGGGGGTGGGCTGGCTGGGATACGATTGCGGCCATGAGTGACGTTCGCGTGAGATTTTGCCCATCGCCCACCGGAACCCCGCACGTGGGGCTGGTGCGCACCGCCCTGTTCAACTGGGCGTACGCCCGGCACACGGGCGGCAGGCTCGTCTTCCGCATCGAGGACACCGACGCGGCCCGCGACAGTGAGGAGTCCTACCAGGCGATCATCGAGGCGCTTAAGTGGCTGGGGCTCGAGTGGGACGAGGGCGTCGAGCGCGGCGGCCCGAACGAGCCGTACCGGCAGTCGCGCCGCGGGGAGATCTACCGCGACGTGCTCGAGAAGCTCAAGGAGGCGGGTTATGTCTACCCGGCGTACTCGACCGCCGCGGAGGTCGAGGAGCGCCACCGCGCCGCGGGCCGTGACCCGAAGCTCGGCTACGACAACTTCGACCGGGACTTGAGCGACGAGCAGCGCGAGGCCTTCGAGGCGGAGGGCCGCAAGCCGGTGTGGCGGTTCAGGATGCCGGGCCACGACTTCTCGTGGGAGGACCTCGTGCGCGGCGAGGTGTCCTTCAGCGCGGACACGCAGCCGGACTTCGTCGTGGCGCGCTCGAACGGGCAGCCGCTCTACACGCTGGTCAATCCCGTCGACGACGCGCTCATGGGGATCACCCACGTGCTGCGCGGCGAGGACCTGCTCTCCTCGACGCCTCGGCAGCTCGCGCTCTACGAGGCGCTCATCGAGATCGGCGTGGCAAAGGCCACCCCGCGGTTCGCGCACCTGCCGTTCGTCATGGGGGAGGGCAACAAGAAGCTCTCCAAGCGCGACCCGGAGTCCAACCTCTTCAACCACCGCGACGAGGGCATCATCCCCGAGGGCATGATCAACTACCTCGCGTTGCTCGGCTGGTCGCTCGAGGGCGACCGCGACGTCTTCAGCGTCGACGAGCTGGTCGAGAACTTCGACGTCGCCGACGTGCTCGGCAACCCGGCGCGCTTCGACGAGAAGAAGCTGCTCGCCATCAACGCCGACCACATCCGGCTCCTTAGCGAGGACGAGTTCGAGAAGCGGCTGCGCGACTACCTCACGGAGTTCACCGACTTCCCGGCCGACTACCCGGCGGAGAAGTTCTCCTTCGCCGCGAGCCTCGTGCAGACCCGCATCAAGACCCTCGGGGAGGGCTACCGGCTGCTGAAGTTCCTGGTCACCCCGGACGAGGAGCTCGCCTACGACGAGAAGGCCGCCCGCAAGAACCTCAAGCCCGAGGCGAGGGAGGCCGTCACCGCCGCCATCGACGCCCTGGAGGGCCTCGACGGGTGGCGCCACGAGGACATCGAGAAGGCGCTCTCCGCGGCGCTCATCGACGGCCTGGGGCTCAAGCCCCGCAAGGCCTACGGCGCGCTGCGCGTCGGCGCGACCGGGGCTGCGGTCTCCCCGCCGCTCTTCGAGTCCCTCGAGCTCCTCGGCCGCGAGTCGACGCTCAACCGGCTTAAGGCGGCGCTCGACTTCATCGACGCCCGCGCCGAGGACTAAAATCTCCGGGCGGCGCGGCGCCCCGAGAGAGTCAGCGGCGCCGCGGCCCCGCAGACAACGCCCGGCCGCGGCGCGCGGTTTTCGCCGTGAGCTGGGCGTTTGTCTTCCCGGCGGCGCCCACCCTATAGTGTTCTTCGTCGCCGAGCACGGCGGTCACCGCGAACAGGCGGTACGGCCGAGGGAAGCGACGATGGCCTATGGTGTAATTGGCAACACAGCGGTTTCTGGTACCGCCATTCTAGGTTCGAGTCCTGGTAGGCCAGCAGCGAAAAATAAACATTCGCTATTCCTATGCCCCGTTCGTCTAGCGGCCTAGGACGCCGGCCTCTCACGCCGGTAACACGGGTTCAAATCCCGTACGGGGTACCACAGGACTGCCAAGTCCATCGGCGCACAGGCCCCCTTCACCGAGCACTCGGTGGAGGGGGCCTCGTCGTGTTCGCGGCGCGACAAGGGCACGTGCGGCGGCTCCCGCCGGGCCCCGGCCGCGCCGCCCGCGCCCCGAGCTCCCGCCGGCGGGAGGCCTCTG
>NZ_JH815193.1:202619-283845 GCF_000296405.1 Corynebacterium otitidis ATCC 51513 | reverse complement strand
CCGCGCCGCTCGGCCGCCGGCCGCGCACGCCCCGCGCGGCGGGGTTTCGCGGCGCGCGTTTCCGCGCGGGCCCTAAACTCCCGTTAAACACCCGGAAAAGGCGGTGTGAGCTGGCGATTTGTTCGCCCGGATCGGGTTCTCTATTGTTAACCGGGCAAGCGAGCGAGCCCCGTTCGTCTAGCGGCCTAGGACGCCGGCCTCTCACGCCGGTAACACGGGTTCAAATCCCGTACGGGGTACCACGAATTGCAAGAACGCCCCTCGATGGAGTTTTTCTTCCACCGAGGGGCGCTTTTGTATCCGGGTGGCGTCGTCGCCGCTCCGGCGCGGCCAGGGCGGGCGGCGGCCCGGGAACCGTCGCCTGCCTTTCCACCCGGCGGGCAGGTTAGAGCGCCGCGGAGAGCCTCTTGGCGGCGGCGGTGAGCTCCTCGCCCCAGAGCTTCCCGGGGCTGGGGCGCAGCCGCTCCGCGACCCCGGAGATCGACAGCACCGCCACGAGCGAGCCGTTGGTGTCCATCACCGGCGCGGAGACGCTCGCCAGGCCGACCTCCCGCTCGGAGACGGACTCGGCCCAGCCGCGCTCCCGGACGAGCTCCAAGTCCCGCTCGCTGAACGCCGCCTCGCCGAGGATGACCGAGGAGAGCGCCGGCGAGATGTAGGCGCAGAAGACCTTCGCGCCGGAGCCGGCGGTGAGCGGCAGCTGCGAGCCGACGGGCACGCGGTTGCGCAGGCCCGTGGCGGGCTCCTGGGCGGCGATGCACGTGCGGGTGGTGCCGGTGCGCTGGTAGAGCTGGACCGACTCGCCGGTGGTGCCCATGAGGTCGGTCATGACGGGGGCGGCGGCGTCGAGGAGCTGGTCCTGCCCGCCGAGGCTCAAGGTCGTCAGCGTGGGCCCGATCGTCCAGCGCCCATCCGAGGTGCGCGCGAGGATGCGGTGCGCCTCGAGCGCGGTGGCGAGCCGGTGGGCGGTGGCCCGGGGGAGCTCGGTCGCGGCGCAGAGTTCCGCGAGGCTGTGGGGCTCGTCGGCCACGGCCATCATGATCGCCACGGCTCGATCGAGAACTTTGATCCCGGATACACTATACTGTCCCATAAAGCGAACACTAGCATCTCATTAAGTGGGAAGCTAGGGATTGTGCTAGAGGAGGATCAGCCATGACGGAGAAACTCACGCTCGCCGAGAAGGTCTGGCGCGACCACGTCGTCGCCGCCGGCGAGAACGGTAGCCCCGACCTTATCTACATCGATCTCCAGCTGCTCCACGAGGTCACCTCCCCGCAGGCCTTCGACGGGATGCGCATGGCGGGCCGCAAGATCCGCCGCCCGGACCTGCACCTGGCCACCGAGGACCACAACGTGCCCACCATCGGCGTGACCGGCGGGAACCTGCTCGACATCAAGGAGCAGACCTCGCGCACGCAGGTCGCGACCCTGCGCAAGAACTGCGAGGAGTTCGGCATTAGGCTCCACCCGATGGGCGACATCAAGCAGGGCATCGTCCACACCGTGGGCCCGCAGCTCGGCGCCACGCAGCCGGGCATGACGATCGTGTGCGGCGACTCGCACACCTCCACCCACGGGGCGTTCGGCTCGATCGCCATGGGCATCGGCACCTCCGAGGTCGAGCACGTCATGGCCACCCAGACCTTGAGCCTCAAGCCGTTTAAGACCATGGCCATCGAGATCGACGGGGAGCTCAAGCCCGGCGTGACCGCGAAGGACATCATCCTCGCGATCATTGCGAAGATCGGCACCGGCGGCGGGCAGGGCCACATCATCGAGTACCGCGGCGAGGCCATCCGCAAGCTCTCCATGGAGGAGCGGATGACGATCTGCAACATGTCCATCGAGGCCGGCGCCAGGGCCGGGATGATCGCGCCGGATGAGACGACCTTCGAGTACGTCAAGGGCCGCGAGATGGCGCCCACCGGCCGCGACTGGGAGCTCGCCGTCGAGTACTGGAAGACGCTGCCCACCGACGAGGGCGCCGAGTTCGACACTGTCGTGCACCTGGACGCCGACAAGCTCACCCCGTTCATCACGTGGGGCACGAACCCCGGCCAGGGCCTGCCGCTGTCCGAGGCCGTGCCCGACCCGGAGGACTTCACCACCGACTCGGAGAAGGCCGCCGCCCGCAAGGCGCTCGCCTACATGGACCTAGAGCCCGGCACCCCACTGCGCGACATCGCCATCGACACGGTCTTCCTTGGCTCGTGCACGAACGCGCGCATCGAGGACCTGCGCGCCGCCGCGGGCGTGCTCAAGGACCGCCGCATCGCCGACGGGCTGCGCATGATGGTCGTGCCGTCGTCGTCGATGGTGAAGAAGCAGGCCGAGGACGAGGGCCTCGACCGGATCTTCCTCGACGCGGGCGCGGAGTGGCGCACCGCGGGCTGCTCGATGTGCCTGGGGATGAACCCCGACCAGCTCAAGCCCGGGGAGCGCTCCGCCTCGACGTCGAACCGCAACTTCGAGGGCCGCCAGGGCCCCGGCGGCCGCACCCACCTGGTCTCCCCGCTCGTGGCGGCGGCGACCGCGGTGGCCGGGCACCTCGCCAGCCCCGACGACCTCGACGACGCCGCCGGCCGCGTCGCCACCCCGGCCTAGCACCGACCCGGCCCGCGCCTGCAGGGGCGCCGCCGCGTCCCGCCGGACCCCGCGGCGCGGCCGCCCGCGGGCCGCGCGCTTAAGCGGCGCACAGATCTTTCGCGCACATCTTCCTTCACGTTTCCTGTCCGACGCACGCGTTGCAGCAAAGGAGCAAGCGATGCAGCCCTTCGAGACCCACACCGGAGTGGGCGTCCCGCTGGAGTTCTCCGACGTGGACACCGACCAGATCATCCCCGCCAGGTACCTCAAGCGCGTCTCGCGCACCGGCTTCGAGGACGGGCTCTTCTCCAACTGGCGGGAGAAGGACCCCGACTTCGTCCTCAACCGCGAGCCCTTCACAAACGGCTCCGTGCTCGTCGCCGGCCGCAACTTCGGCACCGGCTCCTCGAGGGAGCACGCCGTGTGGGCGCTCATGGACTACGGCTTTAGGGCCGTGTTCTCCCCGAAGTTCGGCGACATCTTCCGCGGCAACGCCGGCAAGGCCGGGCTGCTCGCCGGGCAGCTCGACGAGTCGGACGTCGAGCTGCTGTGGAAGATCATGGACGCCGAGCCCGGCATCGAGCTCACCGTGAGCCTCGAGGAGAAGACGATCACCGCCGGCGAGCACGTCATCGGCTTCGAGGTCGACGACTACACCCGCTGGCGCCTCATGGAGGGCCTCGACGACATCGGCCTCACCCTGCGCGACGAGGAGAAGATCTCCTCCTTCGAGTCGACCCGCCAGGTCTTCAAGCCCTCCGTCCCGCAGGAGCAGGCCTAGACGAGACGGCCCCGACCGTCGCCCGCCCCGCGGCGAAAGGACCCGGCCCCGACCGCCGCCACCCGCGGCGGCCGGGGCCGTTGCGCATCCCTGCCCGGGTAGATGAGGCGCCGGGCGGGCGTAGGCGGGAGGAGCGACGGGCACCCGATGCGCCCGCGGCGCGAATGAAACCGGTGCGTCGCGGCGGAGCCTCGGGTACTTTTGCCGAAAACCGCAGCGGAGGCGGCTGGGCCGCCGGCGGCGCCGGGCGGGCGGCTGGCGCCGGTCCCGTCCTCCGGGATCAGGGCAGGGGAGGGCCGGGTGAGCAGGCGAAGCGGGCCGGCGGCGATCGGGGAGTTCGCCCTGGTGTGGGCGACTACGACGTTCTTCGGGCTGAAGATCGGCGGCAGCTACGGCTACTGGTGGGTGGGCACTGCGGTGACGGCCTTGTTCTACCTGCCCCGCGCCGTCGACTGGGCGGCCGCGCGGCTGCCGCGGCCGACCGAGCTCGCTGACGCGTCGGCCGCGGGCGAGGGGAGCGGCGAGGGGCCGCGGTGACCGGCCGGCGCCGCGGCCGGGCCGGCTCTTAGGAGGGGATCGTCGCCCGCGCGGCGCGGGCGTCCGCGGCGCGCACGAGCGCCGCGTAGATCGCGCCGGTGATGTTGTGGAACACGGCGGCCACCGCGCCGGGCAGCGCCGCCTCCGGGTGGAAGAACGTGCCCGCCATGCCCGAGGCGAGCCCCGCGGACTGGGTGCCGATCTCCACGGCCATGGTGCGCCTCGTGGGCTTCGGGTAGCCGCCGATCTTCGCCGCGAGGTAGCCGAGCGCGTAGCCAAGGACGTTGTGGGCGAGCACCGCGGCGAGCACGGTGAGCCCGACGACGGCGAGGGCCTCCGCGTTCTTGGCGACCGCGCCGAAGACGACCCCGCCGATGCCGACGATGGAGACCCACGGCAGCGCCGCGGAGACCTTCGCGACCGCGCGCGATGCGAACGTCGCGATGACAAGGCCCAGCACCACGGGGCCGAGCACCGTCTGCAGCAGGGTCCACGCCATGCCGGCGGCGTCGACCTCGGTGCGCTCGCCCGCGAGCAGCAGCATGATCACCGGGGTGGCGATGGGCGCGATGAGCGTGGAGACGCTCGTCATCGCCACAGACAACGCCACGTCGCCGCGCGCGAGGTAGGCCACGACGTTCGAGGCCGTGCCGCCCGGCACGGAGCCGAGCATGAGCAGCCCCACGGCGAGCGCCTCGGGCAGGCCGAAGAGCTTCGCTACGGCGATCGCGCCGAGCGGCATGACGACGAACTGGGCCACCACCCCGAGCGCGACCGGCAGGGGCCGGCGGGCGACCTCCTTGAAGTCCGGGACGGTGAGCGTGAGCCCCATGGCGAACATGATGATCGCGAGGAAGACCGTCGGGTAGTTCGTCAGCGGCAGAAACGGCTCGGGGAAGAAGAACGCGATCGCCGCGCCGACGAGGATGAACGCCGGGAAGCCGAGCACCGCGATCGTCGCGGAGCGCTCCTCGCGGGAAACGTCTTCCCTTGTTGTGGGATCGATGTTCTGGAACATGGGATCACTGTAGTATCCGCTATGAGCGGAATCACTATCGGGTGCTACCCACCGCCGCGCCGCGGGGGAGCGGGGCGGGTGTCCAGCGATCCGGCCCGGGTGAATCGCCGGGCGCGCCGAGACGGGCGGCCGTAGCTTCAAGACCACCGGCCGGGAAGGCGATTCCCGGCCGGCGCCAGAACACCGCCTCGCAGGACTCAATTCGCCCTCGCCGCCGAGGGGGGAAAGGAGAACGATCCCCGTGTCCGAGCACAAGCTGTGGGACATCGCCGCCTCGCTGCGCGACGACTACCGCACCATCGACCTCACCCACGCGTTCCACTCCGGCCAGCCCACGTTTTCGGGCTTCCCCGACGAGGAGCGCGAGCAGCTCTACTCGATCGAGAAGGACGGCTTCAACGTCGACCGCTACAGCATCGTCGGCCAGTGGGGCACCCACATCGACGCGCCGGGCCACTTCGCCGCCGGCGAGCACCTCCTCGACGCCATCGGCCCGGAGGAGTTCATCCTCCCGCTCGTCGTCCTGGATGCGAGCGAGGACGCGGCGCAGAACCCGGACTTCGTCGCCGGCGTCGACCTCATCGAGCGCCACGAGAAGAAGTACGGCCAGATCCCGCCGCGCTCGTTCGTCGCGCTGCGCACCGACTGGTCGAAGCGCTGGGAGAGCGGCGACATGTACAACCCCGACTTGGAGGGCACCTTCCACAGCCCCGGCTGGGGCGTGCCGGCGCTCGAGTTCCTCGTCGAGCGCCGCGCGGTGACCGCCATCGGCCACGAGACGACCGACACCGACCCCGGTCGCTCGGTCCAGGCGGGGAAGCTCCCCGCGGAGACGTACATCCTCTCCACCGGCCGCTGGCAGATCGAGCTGCTCACGAGGCTTGCCGAGGTGCCCGCCACCGGGGCGCTCATCAGCGCCACCGCCCCGAAGCCGAAGGACGGCTACGGCTTCCCCGCCCGCGCCTACGCCGTCGCCCCGCGCGAGGAGTAGCGCCAGCACCACTCGCCCCCAGACACGGAAAAGGCCCCTCGGGGTCCCGGGGCTGAACTCGGGACCCGCGAGGGGCGGGCAGGCGGGGCGCGCTGGGCCTAGCGCGCCGGCAGGGGGCTGGCGAGGTAGTCGGCCGCCACCAGCCGCTTCCCGGAGAAGCTCAACGACCAGGTGCTCGCCTTCTTCGCGCGGAGGCCGGTGTGGGTGCGGTACGGGGTCTCGGCGTTCGCGCCCACCCCGATGGCCTCGAGCACGCCGGGGATGAAGCGCCCCTGGCTCACCACGACGCTCACGCCCGGCCGCGCGGCGATCTCGCGGAGCGCCCGCAGCGCGGAGCGCGGGTCGCGGTCCCACGCCTTGTCGGCGACCTTCTTCTCCTCGCTGGGGCTTAAGCCCAGCTCCGCGGCGAGCGGCGCGGCGGTCTGCTGGCAGCGCAGCGGCGGGGCGGCGATGATCCGGTCGGGCTTGTAGGCGGAAAGCTCCGGGACGAGGAGCTCGGCCTGGCGGCGGCCCTTGCGATCCAGCGGGCGCTCGTCGTCCTCGTTGGGCCACGACTCGCGGCTCAGAGCCCTAGCGTGGCGCACGAGCAGCACCCGGGAGGTGACCTGGTGGGTGAGCAGCTTCTGGGCGCGGGCGAGGACCTCCCGGTCGACGGGGTAGCTGAGCAGGTCGGTGGCCTTGCTCAGCGGCGCCCACTCGAGCCGGTCGACCTCGTCGTTGGCCTCGAAGCTCCCGCCGGTGGCCTCCGCGAGCCAGTAGTAGACGACCTTGGTGCGATCCTTGACCGGGTAGGTGACGGTGCCGACCAGCCGGCCGAGGCGGAACTCGAGGCCGGTCTCCTCGGTGAGCTCCCGGGCGCAGGCGGCGGGCACGGACTCGCCCGGGTCGACCTTGCCCTTCGCGAGCGACACGTCGTCGTAGTGGGGCCGGTGGATGAGCGCGTACTCCGGGCCCCCGCCGGGCCCGCGGCGCCAGAGCACCGCCCCGGCGGCGAGGGTGGGCCGCCGAAACTCGCCGGCCGGGTCGCGGGGGATGTACTGGTAGGAGTCGGCCACGTGGAGGGTCGAGTCGGTGGCGGCGAAGCGGTCGGCCATGGCTGGGCGGGGTCACCTTTCTCTCGTGCGGGCGGGACAAACCGCCGGCCCGGCGGGGCCGGTGGACGCCTATATACTAGGCGCCGAATACGAGGCTGCCGGGCCACCGCGCGGGCGGCCTCATGGTGATTGGCAGCAAGCGACGAGCCGGCGGGCGCCGGGGCTGGAGGCTTCATTCAGGTGGCCAGGGTGGCAGTGATGGGCGCGGGCTCGTGGGGCACGACGATCGCGAAGGTGTTCGTCGACGCCGGCAACGACGTCACCGTCTGGGCTCGGAGAGACGAGCTCGCCCGCGCCATCGACGAGGGCCACGAGAACCCCGACTACCTGCCCGGCACGGCGCTGCCCGAGAGCCTGCGCGCCACGAGCGACGAGAAGGAGGCGCTCGCCGGCGCGGAGATCGTCGTGCTCGCCGTGCCCGCCCAGACGCTGCGCGGGAACCTGCGCCGCTTCGGGGGGCTCATCCCCGGCGACGCGCTCGTCGTGCAGGTCGCCAAGGGCGTGGAGCTCGACACGGGGCGGCTCATGACCCAGGTGCTCGAGGAGGAGACCGGAATCGAGAACTCGCGCAGCCTCGTGCTCACCGGCCCGAACCTCGCCCGCGAGGTCGCCGCCGGCCAGCCCGCCGCGAGCGTTATCGCCTGCGCCGAGCCCGAGTCCGCGAAGCGCGTGCAGAGCGCTTTAGCGACCGACTACTTCCGGCCGTACACCAACACCGACGTCGTCGGCTGCGAGATCGCCGGCGCGTGCAAGAACGTCATCGCGCTCGCCTGCGGCATCGCCGCGGGCACGGGCCTGGGCATCAACTCCGCGGCCGCGACGATGACGCGCGGCAACGCGGAGATCACCCGGCTTGGGGAGGCGCTGGGCGCGAACCCGCGCACCTTCCTCGGGCTTGCGGGGATGGGCGACCTGGTCGCGACGTGCACGTCCCCGCTGTCGCGCAACCGCTCCTTCGGTGAGGCGCTCGGCCGCGGGGAGGGGCTTGAGGCGGCGCGCGCCGCGACGAACGGGCAGGTCGCCGAGGGCGTTGTGTCCTCCTCGGCGGTGCGCTCGCTCGCGGAGAGCCTCGGGGTGGACATGCCGATCACCCAGGCGGTCTACCGCGTCTGCCACGCCGGCGACGGGGTCGAGGGCATGATCGCGCAGCTCATGGGGCGGCGCTACAAGCCGGAATACCCCGGCGCGGGTGCCGCCCGGTAGCCTGGCGGGGACGCGCGCCGCGCGACCTCACCGCCCCGACACCGGGGCGCTTAAGGGGCATGCCGCGGCGCCGGGTTTCTTGCAGGCGAGGCCGTGGGCAGCGGCGACGGGAGCGGTGATGGCAACCCCTGGCACCAAGAAGATCACGGTCGCGGTCGTCTACGGCGGCAGGTCGGGGGAGCACTCGATCTCCTGCCTGTCGGCGGGCGCGGTGATGGACAACCTCGACCGGGAGCGCTTCGAGGTCGTGCCCGTGGGCATCACGAGGCACGGCGACTGGGTGCCGGGCACCACCAACCGCGAGGAGCTCTCCATCGTCGAGGGCCGCTTCCCCGAGGTCGCCCCCGGCGAGCGGCTGTCGCTTAGCCTCTCGCCGACGGAGGCGGGCACCTTCCGGCTCCCCGGCGGGGAGGTGTGGGCCAAAGCCGACGTCATCTTCCCGGTGCTGCACGGCCGCTTCGGGGAGGACGGCGCGATCCAGGGTCTCTTTGAGCTCTCCGGGGTGCCGTATGTCGGCACCGGGGTGCTCAGCGCGGCGTGCGGGATGGACAAGGAGTTCACGAAGAAGATCGCCACCGCCGCGGGCGTGCCCGCCACCCCGGAGGCGGTGCTGCGCGCGGGCGAGGGGCTCTCGGACGCGGACCGGGAGCGGTTGGGCCTGCCCGTCTTCGTCAAGCCCGCCTCGGGCGGCTCGTCGATCGGGATCTCTCGGGTCGAGCGCTGGGAGGACCTGCCCGCCGCGCTCGAGGAGGCCCGCGCGAGCGACCCGAAGGTCATCGTCGAGGCCGCCGTCGAGGGCGCGGAGGTGGAGCTCGGGGTGCTCGAGCACCCGGACGGGCGCCTCGAGGCCTCGGTGCCGGCGCGGCTGCTCGGCACGGGCGAGTCCGAGGAGGGCTTCTACGGCTTCGAGGCGAAGTACGTCGACGACGTCGTCTCCGCGGAAGTCCCCGCCGACTACCCGGCGCCCGTCGTGCAGGACCTGCAGCGCCTGGCGCTTCAGACGTTCGAGGCGCTGGGCTGCGAGGGGCTGGCTCGGGTGGACTTCTTCCTCACCGAGGAGGGCCCGCTGTTCAACGAGATCAACACGATGCCCGGCTTCACGGAGATCTCCATGTACCCGAAGGTCTTCGAGGCCTCCGGCACCCCGTACCGGGAGCTGCTCGCCACGCTCGTGGAGACCGCGCTGCGCCGCGCCGAGGACCGCGCGGACTAGGTCCTGCGGCCAGGCCGGCCCCGGCCTCCCGCCGAATCCTCCCTCGATCCTTCTTTGCCCCGCCGCCTCCCACGGCGGGCTTTTCTGCTGCCCGAAGCCCGTTTCGGCCCCGGCTGAGCGGATCCCTATCCGCGCCCCGGCTCGCTGGATACAACTAGGCGTGTCCCTAGACATCCAGAGCGGCCGAGGGATCTGGCCCGGCGACGCCGCAGCAACCGGGGCGGGGGTTTTCCCGCCTGAGGTGCTAACGCCAGGAGCGATGGAGGAACCATGACCAGGCACGTACACCTACCCATTCCCGAGGAGCTGCGCGGGGCGATCGCCGCCGCGGGGGAGCGGGCCCTCGAGCACGAGCTCAGCCGAGAGGTTCCTGAAGCCGAGATCCGGGCGCTCGCCGCGGCGGGCATCGGCCGGCTGCGCCTCCCGGAGGAGCACGGCGGCTTCGGGCACACGTGGCGCGAGCAGACCGAGGTGCTCCTCGAGCTCGCCACGCAGGACAGCAACATCCCGCAGGCGCTGCGCGGCCACGTCGCCATCGAGGAGGAGGCCCTCTGGCGCGGCGCTAAGAGCGACGTGTCGCGCGCGTGGTTGGCCCGGCTCGCCGCGGGGAATCTCGTCGGCAACGCGTGGACCGAGCCGGGCAAGGGCGGCTACGACGGCTTCCAGACCCGGCTTACCGAGACCCCCGACGGGCCGCGCGTGACGGGCGAGAAGGCCTACACGACCGGCTCGCTTGTCGTCGACTGGCTCGACGTCACCGCCAGAGACGAGGGTGGCCGGGAGCTCGGGCTCATCGTGCGCCGCGACCAGCCCGGGGTGAGCGTGCGCGACGACTGGCCCGGCTTCGGGCAGAAGACCACCGCCTCGGGTGGCGCGAGCCTCGAGAACGCCATCGTCGACGCCTACGAGGTGCGCCTCCTCGACGATCGCTACCCCTACCAGGCCGCCGTCTTCCAGCAGGTGTTACTCATCGTGCTCGCCGGGATCGTCGCCGCCGCGGCACGCCAGGCCGGCGAGGAGCTGCGCAACCGCAAGCGCGCCTACACCCACGGCAACACCGCCCGCGCCGGCGACGACCCGCAGCTCCTCCAGGCCATCGGCGAGGTCGACGCCACCGCGGCGCTCGCGCGGGCCCAGGTCCTAGAGACCGCCACCGCCCTCGACGAGGCGTTCGCCACCAGGGGCTCCGCCCGCGAGGAGCAGCGGGAGGCCGCCCGGGAGGCGGACCTCGCGACCGCGAGGGCCCAGGTCGCGCTGCGCGGCCCCGTGCTCGGTGCGGTGAGCCGGCTCTTCGACGCGCTCGGCGCGTCCGCCCCCGACGAGGCGAAGGGGCTGGATCGCTACTGGCGCAACGCGCGCACCGTGCTCAGCCACAACCCGTGGGTCTACAAGGCCCGCATCGTCGGCGACTGGCTCGTCAACGGCACCGGCCCGGTCGGCCTGTGGGGCGTGGGCATCCCCGAGGACGCCAAAACCGCCGCCCAGCCCGTCGGCTGACGGACCACCCCTCTAAGCACACTCGCACTCCCGCTACGGCCCCGCGGCCGCCCGCGCGCGGCGCGGGGCCGACCCACCGAAAGGACACCTCAACCCATGACCACACCGATGACGACGCGCTCGCCCTGGCTCGGGGCGGCCGACGGCAAGGAGCTCGCCGCCGCTGAGCGCGCCGCCCAGGCGGTCGCCGACGAGCTTGCCGCGGACGCGCTCGAGCGCGACCGCGCCAACCGCACCCCGCGCCGCGAGGCGGAGATCCTTAAACGATCCGGGCTCGTCGACCTCATCATCCCCGCCGAACACGGCGGCGGGGGAGGACACTGGGCATCGGCGCTGCTCGCGGTGCGCACCATCGCCCGCGTCGACTCCTCGATCGCGCAGGTGCTCGCCTACCACTACCTCAACCTCGCCAGCGTCGGCTTTTCCATCCCCGACGACGAGGCGCGCCGCTCCCGCTGGTTCCGCGCCTCCGCGGAGGGCTCCTGGATCTGGGGCGACGCCGTCAACCCCACCGACCCGGACTTGAGCCTCCGCCCGCTCGAGGGCGGCGGGTGGCTGCTCGAGGGCACGAAGCGCTACGCGGCCGGTTCCGCGGTGGGCGACGCGCTGCTCGTCCACGCCCGGGTCGCCGCCGGCCCCGCCGAGGGGAAGGTGCTCGCGCTCGTCCTCGAGCACGGCCGCGACGGTGTCGAGTACCTCGACGACTGGGATGTGCTCGGCCAGCGGCTCTCCTCGTCGAACTCCGTGAGCTTCCGCGGGGTGCGCGTCGCAGAAAACGACGTGCTAGGCCCCATGACCGACGAGCCGTTCTCCACGCTCCTCACCCCCGGGCCTGCAGCTCGCGTTCGGGCACCTCTACTTAGGGATCGCCGAGGGGGCGCTCGCCGCCGCGCGGGAGATCATCACTAAGCGCCGCGGCTCGTGGTTCCGCTCGCCCGCGGAGCGCTACCGAAACGACCCGTTCGTGCTGCGGCTGGTAGGGGAGCTGGATGCGAGAAACGCCGCCGTCGCGGCGCTCGCCGAGCGGCTGGCCGCGCGGTTCGACGAGGTTGTCGCTCTCGGCTCCGGGGTCACCGCCGAGGCCCGCGGCGAGTTCGCCGTCGCGGTCGCCAGGCTCAAGGTCGCAAGCTCCGAGGCGGCGACGGACCTCGCCCACCGCGTCTTCGAGGCGACCGGCTCGTCCTCGACGGCCTCGAGCCACGGGCTGGACCGCTACTGGCGCAATATCCGCACCCACTCGCTCCACGACCCGGTGGACTACAAGAAGCTCGAGGTGGGCGACTTCTACCTCAACGGCACGCCCCCGCCGCCGACGCTCTACACCTAGGGCATCAACGAGCTCGCGCCCCACCTCGTTGTGAGGCGGGGCGCGTCGCGGGCTGCGGAGCACCGCGAGTTCGGGGAGTACTGGGCACTACTGCGCCTCGCCCTCGCCGCTGGGGGCCTTCTCGGTGTGGGCCGCGACGAGGTCGCTCGCGGCGACGATTGCCTCGTTGCCCTCGGTGTCGGGCGCGTGGAGCGCGACGATCGCGTCGCGGCCGAGAGCGTAGAACGTCCCGTCGTCGGGGTCCTCGAACCAGGCGACGTCGTCGACCTGGGTGATGCGCTCCCCGGGGCGGTAGCTCTCGGGGAGCTCCACGCCGCAGGCGAGCGCCACCGGCTCGAGCCCGGGCGCGGTCCACGCGGCGCGCGGCCCGCCCGAGGGGTGCTCGGTGAGAGCCCGGTCGGCGAGCGTCTCGGGGAGGCTGTCCATGAGGCCGTCGCAGCGCTCGGGCTCGACGACGTCGGCCTCGGCGAGGGGAGCGGGGGCGGGCTCGTGCTCGTCGGCCTTAAGCGCGTCGGCGATCGCGGGCGCGAGGTCCTCGATGCCCTCGCCGGAGGAGGTGGTCACCGCGGCGATGGGGGTGCGGTCCACGCTGAACCACGTGGTGAGCTCGGAGTCGGCGTCCGAGACCGCAAGCCACTCCACCCCGCCGATCTCCTCAGTCGCGGAGAGCTCCGTGTACTGGTCGGGTAGCTCCACCCCGCAGCGCAGGGTGACGCGCTCCTCGGAGCTCTTCGCCCACGCCGCCGCGCCCTGAGGCGCCGGGTCGGCGAGCTCGACGCGGTTGTGGCCGTCGATCTTCTCGGGCAGGTCGGATAGGAGCGCCTCGCACTCGTTGGTGTCGGCCTGCGGGGCGGGCACCTCGGGCAGGGAGACGGGTCTTGATGCGGCCTCGCCGAGCACGTAGCGCGCCCCGAGGATCACCGCGGCCACCGCCACCAGGGAGATCACCAGCGCCACGAGAAGCGGTACGCGCCCGATGCCGTCCTTGGTCTCCCCGGCGCCGCCGCCGGAGAGCTCGTCTGGGTCGAACATGGGCCACGATTCTAGCGCCGGGAACGCGAGGCTAGCCTCCCGCGGGCCCGCGCGGGGGAGATCCCGCCTCGCCTAGGGTGGTGGGTCGTGGACGTCTACTCCAGGTTTCCCGGGCCCACCCTCGGCGACGTCGGCGAGGCCGCCGCGATCCGCGAGCTGCTCGCCGCCGCGCCGAGCGGCTTGAACGGCGACGACGCCGCGGTGCTCGGCGTGTTGGCCCCCAGCTCGCGGCCGGTGATCACCACCGACGCGCTGGTCTCTGGGCGGCACTTCCGGCTCGACTGGTCGGAGCCGGAGGAGGTCGGGGTCAAGGCGGTCACCCAGAACGTCGCGGACATCGAGGCGATGGGCGCGAGGCCGCACGCGCTCGTGTTGTCCTTAAGCGCCCCGCCGGAGACGCCCGTCGCGGTGGCGCGGGGCATCGCCGCGGGCATCGCCTCGGAGGCCGCGGAGTATTCCGCGCAGCTCGTCGGCGGGGACCTCACCACGAGCCGCGACCTCGTGCTCGGGGTGAGCGCGCTCGGCGCGCTGGGCGGGGCGCTGCCCGCGCTGACCTTGAGCGGCGCGAGGCCGGGCCAGAGGCTCATCGCCTCAGGTGCCACGGGCCGCTCCGCGGCGGGGCTCGCGCTCATCGAGCGGCTCGGCAGGAACGCCGCCGAGGAGGCGTTCCCCGGGCTCGTCGCCGCGCACGTCGCACCGAGGCTTCGGCCCAACCGGGGGATCGTCGCGCGCGCCGCCGGCGCGAGCGCCGCGACGGACGTCTCCGACGGGCTGGTCGCGGACCTCTCCACCCTCGCGGAGCGCTCCGGGGTGCGCGTCGACCTCGAGGCCGCCGCCATCGCCCCGAGCGAGGAGATGCGCGCCGCAGCGGACGAGCTCGGGGAGGACGCGTGGCGCTGGGCGCTCACCGGCGGGGAGGACCACGTCATCGTCGCCGCCCTCGAGGGCCCCGCGCCCTCCGGCTTCCGGGAGATCGGCCGCGTCGGGCGCGGCTCCGGCGTCACCGTCGACGGGCGGGCGCCGCGCTACGCCGGCGGCTGGCTAAGCTTGTAGGCCAGCTATGAGCCTTCCCATCCACGAGAGCTGGCGGCCGGTGCTCGGCCCCGTCGAGGACGACATCCACGCCCTCGGCGACTTCCTGCGCGCCGAGATCGCGGCCGGGCGGCCCTACCTGCCCGCCGGCTCCGACGTGCTGCGCGCGTTTAGCTACCCCTTCGACGAGGTGAAGGTCCTCATCGTCGGGCAGGACCCCTATCCCACCCCGGGGCATGCGATGGGCCTGTCGTTCTCCACGCAGCCGGGCGTTCGGCCCCTGCCGAAGAGCCTGGCGAATATCTTTCGGGAGCTCTCCGACGACCTAGGGGTCGAGGCGCCCACCGACGGGGACCTCACCGGCTGGGCGAAGCAGGGCGTGGCGCTCTTCAACCGGGTGCTCACCGTGAGATCCGGGAAGCCCGCCTCCCACCGGGGCCGCGGCTGGGAGGAGATCACCCGCCGCGCGATCGAGGCGCTCGCCGATAGGGACGCACCGCTGGTGGCGATCCTCTGGGGCCGCGACGCGCAGACCTGCGCCCGTTTCTTAGGCGACACGCCGCTCATCGAGTCGCCGCACCCCTCGCCGCTGTCGGCCCCGCGCGGGTTCTTCGGCTCCAAGCCGTTTAGCCGCGCCAACCGGCTCCTTCGGGAGCAGGGCGCCTCTCCCATCGACTGGAGCCGCTCCGGCGGCGCGGACCTCGCCGGGTAGACTAGACGCCCGTGACTTCCGCCAGCCTCCACGCCGACCGGCTTCTTAGCTGGGCCCGGCGCGCCGTGGCGGAGCTCGAGCGCCGCAGCGAGGAGATCAACCGGCTCAACGTCTTCCCCGTGCCCGACTCGGACACCGGCTCCAACCTCGCCTACACGATGCGCTCCGCGCTCACCGCCGCGGAGCGCGCCGCCGCCGACGACCCCGCCTCCGGCGTCGCGGAGATCGCCGCCGCGCTGGCCCGGGGCGCGGTGCGCGGCGCGCGCGGCAACTCCGGGGTCGTGCTCTCCCAGGTGCTGCGCGGGCTCGCGGCACAGGCCTCCGCCGGCGGGATCGACGGGCCCGCCGCCGCCGGCGCGCTCAAGCGCGCCTACGAGCTCGTGCGCGAGGCGATCAGCGAGCCCGTCGAGGGCACCGTTCTTACCGTGCTGCGCGCCGCGGCGTTCGCGCCGAGCGAGGGCGACGACCTCTCCGCCGTCATCGACAAGGCGACCGCGGCTGCGCGCCGCGCGCTCGCCGCGACCCCCTCGCAGCTGCCCGCGCTGCAGGAGGCCGGCGTCGTCGACGCCGGCGGCAGCGGGCTCGTCGTGCTGCTCGAGACCTTGAAGGCCGAGGCGGACGGCGAGGAAGGCGCCACCGCCCCGCCCGAGGAGGACGCCGGCGCGCCGCGGCCCAACGTCGAGGTGATGTTCTACGCCACCGCGAAGAAGCCCAAGGTCTTAGAGGGTCTCGTCTCTGAGCTGCGGGGCCTCGGCGACAGCCTCCAGGTCGCGGCGGCGGGCCCGAAGTCCGCGACGATCCACATCCACTCCCGCGCCCCCGGCCGCGTCGTGGAGCTCGCCTACGCGCGGGCCCAGGTGGAGGACCTGCGCCTGGAGGTGCTGCCCGACGACCCGCGGGTGAGCCCGGGCGAGCGGCTCATCTTGGCGGTCGCGCCGGGTGGGGCGATCAAGGAGCTCTACGAGCAGGTCGGCGCGGAGGTCATCGGCCCGGAGGGCGACCCGGTCGCGGAGATCGACCGCAGGCTCGCCGCCCGAAGGCCCGAGGAGCTCATCGTCCTGCCCAACGGGCTGCTCTCCGCGCGGGAGCTCGCCTCCGCGGACAAGGCGGCGCAGGCGCGCGGCTGCCGCGCGATCCTGCTTCCCACGGTGCGGCCGGTCTCCGGGATCGCGGCGCTGTCGGTGCACGACCGCGACCAGCCGCTCGCCGCGGTCGCCTACCACATGGCCGAGGCCGCCTCGCTCATGCGCACCGCGGAGCTCTTCCGCCTCGAGCAGGCGCAGATGACCGCCGCGGGGCCCGGCCAGGCGGGCGACGTGTGCGCCGCGAACGACGAGGTGTTCTTCGTCGGCGAGGGTATCGGCGAGGCCATCGAGCACACGCTCGGGGCGCTGCTGCGCACCGGCGGGGAGCAGGTGACGATCCTCTCGCGCCCCGAGGTGGAGCTCGACGCCGAGGGCTTGAGCGAGCGCTTCGGCGTGGAGGTCATCGCCTTCGAGGCCGACACCATCCGGGGGCTGGCGGAGATCGGGGTCGAATAAGCGATGCTGGGCTTCCGGGTGAACAAGAGCCTCTCCTCGCTCATCGCCGACAAGGACGCGAAGGCGGTGCGCGACAACCTGGGGATCTCCGGCGCCGACGAGCTGCTCGCCTACTACCCGCGCGCCTACTCGAAGAACGGCTCGGGCGTGGACGTCGCCGGCGCCGCCGACGGCGAGTCCGTCGCCGTCGTCGGGGAGGTCATCGATACCCGCACGTCGATCACGAGGCGCGGCAAGCAGGTCACGACGCTCACCATCGGCGACGGTCGGGGCCGCATCACCGCGAGTTTCTTTCAGTCGAAGTGGGTGGCGCGCCAGCTCCCGGCCGGCACGGTGGCGATGTTCTCCGGGAAGCTGCGCTACTACCGGCAGGCCCCGCAGCTCCAGCACCCGAAGTACCTCGTCATCGCCCGCCCCGGCGGCGGGGGAGGGGCCTCCGGCGACGAGGAGGCCGACCGCATCGCCGCGAGGCTCGCCGAGATGAACTTCCTGCCGGTCTACCCGCAGCGCAAGCGCATCACCTCGTGGCGGATCCTGTCTGCCGTCGACCAGCTCTTAAGGGCGATCCCCGAGGTCCCCGAGCCGCTCGACTACCGGCCAGACGGCATGGTGTCCTTCGACGCGGCGCTGCGCGGCGTGCACCAGCCCGGCCCCGAGGGCCCCACGCCCGCAATCCGTCGGCTCAAGTACAACGAGGCGCTCACCCTCGCGCTCGTCATGGCGCTGCGCCGCGCCGACGACGAGGGGCGCGTCGCCGAGGCCTACCCGCACGTCGACGGCGGCCAGGCCGACGGGCTCGTCGCCGGCCTCGACTTCGAGCTCACCGGCGGGCAGAAGCAAGTCGTCGCAGAGATCGCCGACTCGCTTAACTCCACCCGGCCGATGTCTCGGCTCCTGCAGGGCGAGGTCGGCTCCGGCAAGACGATCGTCTCGCTCATCGCGATGCTCACCGTCGTCGACGGCGGCGCCCAGTGCGCGCTGCTCGCCCCCACCGAGGTGCTCGCCGCGCAGCACGCCCGCAGCCTCACCGAGACCCTCGGGCGGGCGGGGCTGTCGGCCAGCGTCGTCGTCCTCACCGGCTCGATGCCCGCGAAGGAGCGCAAGAAGGCGCTGCTCGCGGTCGTCTCCGGGCAGGCGGACATCGTCGTCGGCACCCACGCCATCATCGAGGATGCGGTCGAGTTCTACCGGCTGGGCTTGGTCGTCGTCGACGAGCAGCACCGCTTCGGCGTCGAGCAGCGCGCGCGGCTGCGCGACAAGGGGCCCGACGGCGTCACCCCGCACCTGCTCGTCATGACCGCCACGCCCATCCCGCGCAGCATCGCCATGACCGTCTTCGGGGACCTCGCCGTCTCGCTTCTCACCGAGCTGCCCGGCGGGCGCCGCCCGATCGCCACCCACGTCGTGCCCGAGGCGAAACCCGCGTGGGTGGAGCGCGCCTGGCAGCGCATCCGCGAGGAGGTCGCCGCCGGCCACCAGGCCTACGTCGTGTGCCCCCGCATCGACGGCGAGGGAGGCGCCGTCGAGCTCCACGAGCAGCTCGCCACCGAGCGCTACCCGGACCTCGAGGTCGGGCTGCTCCACGGCCGCCTGCGGCCCGAGGAGAAGGACGAGGTCATGGCCGACTTCGCGGCCGGGCGGATCGACGTGCTCGTCTCCACCACCGTCGTCGAGGTCGGCGTGGACGTCGCCAACGCCACCGTCATGCTCATCCGCGAGGCCGAGAACTTCGGGATCTCCCAGCTCCACCAGCTGCGCGGCCGCGTCGGCCGAGGCC
The DNA here is from genome assembly GCF_000296405.1 of Corynebacterium otitidis ATCC 51513. GTDB lineage: Bacteria > Actinomycetota > Actinomycetes > Mycobacteriales > Mycobacteriaceae > Corynebacterium > Corynebacterium otitidis. The sequence continues at coordinate 265,501 of NZ_JH815193.1, read as the reverse complement.
GGGCCGCCTCGCTGTGCTTCCTGCACACCGCCGCCACGCCCGACACGCCCGCCGGGCAGGCCGCCTTAGATCGCATCGAGGGCGTCGCCGGGACCCTCGACGGGCTGAAACTCGCGGAGCTCGACCTCGCCAACCGGCAGGAGGGCGACGTGCTCGGCACCGCGCAGGCCGGCCGCGCCGACTACGTCCGCCTGCTCAACCTGCTCGGCGACACGCGCATTATCGCCCAGGCCACCCGCGACGCGGCGAAGCTCGTCGAGCGCGACCGCGCGCTCGCGGAGAGGCTCTGCAGCGAGATCGCCCCGGAGGAGCGCGGCTTCCTCGAGAAAAGCTAGACTATAAGGCCCCTGGCCCCGGCCGCGCGGCGCGTCCGCCGCCCACGCGGGGCCGAAGCCCACGAGGAGACGGTAAAGGACAACCAGCGCATGGCTCGGATCATCTCCGGAATCGCCCGCGGGCGAAACCTCGCCGTCCCGGAGGACGGCACCCGCCCCACCGCCGACCGCGCGAAGGAGGGGCTCTTCTCCTCGCTCGCGGCGCGCTTCGGCTTCGAGGGCCGCCACGTCCTCGACCTCTTCGCCGGCACCGGCGCGCTCGGCCTCGAGGCGCTCTCCCGCGGCGCGGCGAGCGCCACCTTCGTCGAGGCCGACAAGGCCGCCTGCCGCGTCATCGAGAAGAACATCGCCGCCGCCAAGCTGCCCGGCACCCGCGTCGAGCAGATGAAGGCCTCCAGCTTCGTCGCCGTCGCGCCCCGCGGCCACTACGGGATGGTGCTCGCCGACCCGCCCTACGACCTCGCCGACTCCGCCGTCGCCGAGATGATCGACGCGCTCGTGCCGCTGCTCGCGCCGGGCGCGGCCGTCGTCATCGAGCGCCACCGCGACACCGCGCACACCGAGTGGCCGGAAGGCTTCGAGCCCACCCCGCAGAAGCTCAAGAAGCGCACCTTCGGCATCGCGCGCATGGACATGGCCACCTTTATCGGGGAGGGGGAGAAGTAGCGATGGTCAAGGCGGTCTTCCCCGGCTCCTTCGACCCGCTCACGCTCGGGCACCTCGACGTCGTGGAACGGGCCTCCGCGCACGTCGACGAGCTCGTCGTGCTTGTGACCGGGAACCCGAACAAGCCCTCCGGGCTCTTCCCCGTCGAGCGCCGCGAGGAGCTCGCAAAAGAGGCGCTTCGTACCGCGGACCTGCGCTGCCCGGTGACGGTCGACCACTGGGGCGGGCTGCTGGTCGACTACACCAGCGCCAACGACATCGGGCTCATCGTCAAGGGGCTGCGCTCGAGCCTCGACTACGAGTACGAGTGGCCCATGGCGCAGCTCAACCGGAGGCTCTCGGGCGTGGACACCGCCTTTTACGTCACCGACGAGCGCTACGCCAAGGTCTCCTCGAGCCTGGTGAAGGAGATCGCGCGCTTCGGCGGGGACGTCGCCGAGTTCCTCCCCGCGCCGATCGCCGCCGCCGTCGCCGAGGCCGCCGGCTCCTAGCCCGAACGCCCGCGGCGGGCAGCGCGACGCGCCCGGCCCCAACCCTTGGGGTCGGGCGCCGGGCGCGGTGCGTAAGAGGCCGCTACAGCAGGCTGGAGAGGAACGACCGGGTGCGCTCGTGGCGCGGGTGGTCGATGACCTGCTCGGGCGGGCCGGACTCGACGATGACGCCGTCGGCCATGAACACGATCTGGTCGGCGACCTCGCGGGCGAAGCCCATCTCGTGGGTGACGACGAGCATGGTCATGCCCTGCTTCGCGAGGTCCTTCATGACGCGGAGCACCTCGCCGACGAGCTCCGGGTCGAGGGCCGAGGTCGGCTCGTCGAAGAGCATGAGCTTCGGCTCCATCGCGACCGCGCGCGCGATGGCGACGCGCTGCTGCTGCCCGCCGGAGAGCTGCGAAGGGTAGGCCTCCGCCTTGTGGCCGAGGCCCACCTCGTCGAGGAGGCGGCGGGCGGTGGCCTCCGCGTCGGCGGGCTTCACGCCCTTGACGTGGATGGGCGCCTCGGTGACGTTCTGGAGCACCGTGCGGTGGGGGAAGAGGTTAAACTGCTGGAAGACCATGCCCACCCCGGAGCGCTGCCGGGCGGACTCCTTCTCGGAGATCTCGTAGAGCACGCCGTCCTTCTCGCGGTAGCCGATGAGCTCCCCGTCGACGTAGAGGCGGCCCGCGGTGACGGTCTCGAGGTGGTTGACGCAGCGCAGAAGCGTCGACTTGCCCGAGCCGGACGGCCCGATGAGGCACGTGACCGAGCCGCGCGGGACCTTTAAGTCGATGCCGCGCAGCACCTCGAGCTGCCCGAAGCTCTTGCCCAGCTGCTGGGCGTCGATCATGAGATCGGTCATGGGGATTCCTCCTAGCCCTCGGTTCCGTCGTCGTTGCGGCGCACGACCTCGACGTTCTTCGGCACGGTGCCCTCCGCGTCGGCGAGCGCCGCGAGCTGCCGGCCGGTGAGCTTGCTGCGCGAGCCGCGCTCGTAGAAGCGCTCGAGGTAGTGCTGGCCGATCATGAGGATCGTCGTGATCGCCAGGTACCACGTCGCGGCGACGAGCAGCAGCGGCACCGGCTCGAAGATCGAGTAGGCGATGTCCATCGAGCGGCCGTAGAGCTCGTAGACGTACGGGATCGCCACGACCAGCGAGGTGGACTTCAAAAGCGAGATGAACTCGTTGCCCGTCGGCGGGATGATGATGCGCATCGCCTGGGGCAGCACCGTGCGCCGCATCGTCATCCACCAGCCCATGCCCAGCGCCTTGGAGGCCTCCACCTGGCCCTCGGGGACGGCCTGGATGCCGGAGCGGACGATCTCGGCCATGTAGGCGCCCTCGTTGAGGCCGAGCCCGATGACCGCGAGGATGAACGCGTTTTCTAAGACGGCGTCGAGCTCGACGTTTAGGGGACCGACCTTGATCGACTGGTAGATGGAGCTCGCCAGGCCCCAGAACACGAGCTGGACGTAGATCGGGGTGCCGCGGAAGACCCAGAGGAACAGCCACGACACGCCGCGCAACACGAAGTTCGGGGACATCCGCATGATCGCCGAGACCACGCCGAGGATGACGCCGAGGATCATCGCGAGGATGGTGATGACGATGGTGTGCCCGGCGGCGGTGACGACGCGGGTGTCGAAGAGGTACTGGAAGTACGTGTCCCAGCCGTAGGCCTCGCGGCCGGCGGCGTCGATGACGAACCACGCCGCGAGCGCGAGCGCGACCGCGGCCGCCACCCAGCGGCCCGGGTGCTTGAGGGGCACGGCCTTGATCGGCTCTCCCGGCGCGGGGGAGGGGGTGGTCTGTGAGGTGCTGGAAGCCATGGCGATTCCTTGGGGCGGTGTTTCTCTTATCCGGTGGTTGTCTGCGGTTCTCTCTTCGGGAGTATGTCGACGGCCGCGCGGCCTAGCCGGCGCTCGCCGCGGGCTTGGCGTTGAGCATCGGCTCGGTGAGCAGCCCGTCCTCGATGTTCCACTGGGCGAGGATCTCCTCGTAGTAGCCGGACTCGATGAGGTAGTCCATCGCGGCGAGCACCGCGTCGGTGAGCTCGGAGTCCTTGGCGAGCGCGAAGCCGTACGGCGCCGCGTCGAGCTGCTCCCCGATGGGTTCGAGGCGTCCCTCGGAGCGCTCCATCGCCCAGGCGATGACCGGCGCGTCCGCGATGAACGCGTCGGCGCGCCCGACGATCGCGGCGGTCGCCGCCGCGTCGTTGGTGTCGTAGGCGAGGACCTCGACGGGGTCCTCGCCGGCGGCCTGGCACGCCTCGTCCTTGGGGCGGGCCTCGTCGGTCTCCGCGACGGTGGTGCGCTGCACCGCGACGGTGAGCCCGCAGGGGTGCTCGGGGTCGACGTCGTCGCCGTCGACGGGCTTCGACCACTGCAGGCCGGCGTAGATGAAGTCGACGAAGTCGTAGTTCTCCTGCCGCTCCGGGGTGTCGGTGAACCCGGAGGCGCCGAACTCGATGGTGCCGGCGTCGACGGCAGGCAGGATGAGGCTGAACTCCTGCTCGCGGATGCTGAAGTCGAGGCCCATCGTCGCGGCGACGGCGCGGGCGAGGTCCATCTCGAAGCCGACGATCTGCCCGCCGGGCTCCTTGAACTGGAAGGGCGGGAACGGCGGGTTCGTGCCGACGGTGATGTGGTCGACGCCCTCGGGCACGAGGGCCTGGATGTCGGCCTGCGCGGGCGGGGTGATCTCCTCCCAGCCCGGCGGGAGGGCCGGCTCGACGTTGGTGACGCAGGCGGCGAGCCCGAGCGCCGCGGCGCCGGCCGTGAGCGTGCCGGCGGCGGCCTTGAGCGGCCGGGAGGACATCGGGGCTGGCGACATGCGGAAAAACCTCACTGGACGGGTGCGACGGGAACGTTTGCGCGCGGCCGCGGCCCGGCCGGTGGGCGGGGCTAGCGCCCGGCCGGGGCCGCGGCTCTCGTTCGTCGGTCGATAAGCACGATGACCGCGACGACGAGCGCGCCGGCCGCGGCGGCGACGAGGATCCCGCCGAGCTGCTGGCCGTCGGGGGCCGCGAGGTCGCCGTCTTCGCTCTGCCAGGGCCACAGCGCGCGCAGCGAGCCGAGCATGAGGCCGGCCATGACGGCGAGCGTCTGGCCGCGGAAGCGCAGCAGCAGGAAGCGCAGGAAGCGCACGAAGAGCACGACGCCGAGCAGCGCGCCGGCGGCGAAGACGCCGATGACGACGAGGTCGCGGTCGGCGACGGCCTGGAGCACCGGCTGGTAGAGCCCGAGGGTGAGCAGGATGAACGACCCGGAGATGCCCGGCAGCACGAGGGCGCACACCGCGACCATCGCGGCGAAGAAGATCGCCACGAGCGGCGGGTCGGTGACCTCCGCGGCGCCGAGCCCGGTGCCGATGAACGCCGCTATCGCGGTGAGGGCGAAGAGCACGACGAGCAGCGGGGTGCGCCCGCGGCGCTCCTCGGGCCCGATCATGGAGAGCGGCACCCAGATCGAGGCGGCGACCATCCCGAAGAACAGCGCCGAGGAGATCCTCGGCTGCCCCTCGACGAAGGAGACGAGCAGCGAGGACAAGGCGAGCGCCGCGCCGACCATGCCGACCGCGACGGCCGCGAGGAACGCCCAGTCGACCTTCGCGGCGGCGCGCTTCGCGTCGCCGGTCGCCAGGCCCTTGAGGACGTCGAGGACGGCGTTGCCCTGGGCGATGGCCTTCTCATAGATACCGGTGATGAGCGCGACCGTGCCGCCGGAGACGCCCGGGACGAGCTCTGCGCAGCCGATGAGCGCGCCGCGCACCGCGTGGCCCACGATCCGAGTTAGGGAACTCACCTGGCTCATCGACCTGCCTTTATGTCGTCGTCGTTTGCCTCCGCCCCGGCCCCTCGGCGGGGCGGGGCGGGCCCGCCCGGCTCTAGGTTGCGGGCAGGGGAGGAGCCGCGTCTCGCATGTTATGCGGGGCGCGGAATAAAGCACCGGTGAGTATAGCCCCCGCCGCGCGCCCGCGCCACCCGGGGGCCGGGCCGATGGCCGCGAAGGGGGCGGGTTGCCGGGCGCCGGCCTCGCCGGCGCGGCGGCGGTCGTCGCCGCTAGAGAAATGGTGCCCCCGGTGAGACTCGAACTCACACTGAGTGGGTTTTGAATCCACTGCCTCTGCCAATTGGGCTACGGGGGCCGGCCGCAGGCATGATACCCCGCCCGGAAGTGGGCGAGGAAATCCCGGGCCGCCCGTCGCCTAGACTAGGCCGCGTGACTGAGCGACTGCTGCTGATCGACGGACATTCCATGGCCTTCCGCGCATTTTATGCGCTGCCCGCGGGGAACTTCTCCACGACGGGCGGGCAGCACACCAACGCGGTCTTCGGGTTCCTGCGCATGTTCGCCACCCTCGTCGAGCGGGAGAAGCCCACGAAGGTGGGCGTCGCCTTCGACGTGGGGCGTAAGACCTTCCGCACGGAGCGCTTCCCCGACTACAAGGCGCAGCGCGAGGCCGCGCCCCCGGAGTTCGCCGGCCAGGTCGAGCTCATCCGCCGCGTGCTGGGCCTCCTCGGGGTCACGACGCTCACGAAGGACAACTACGAGGCCGACGACATCGTCGCCACGCTATCGACCGGCGCGCCGGAGGGCTTCGAGTCGCTGCTCGTGACCGGGGACCGCGACTACTTCCAGCTCGTCGACGAGCGCACCACGGTGCTCTACCCGAAGAAGGGCGTCTCCGAGCTCAACCGCTTCGACCCCGAGGCCGTCGAGGAGAAGTACGGGCTCACCCCGGAGCAGTACCCGGACTTCGCGGCGCTGCGCGGCGACCCCTCGGACAACCTGCCGAAGATCCCCGGGGTGGGGGAGAAGACCGCCACGAAGTGGATCGTGAAGTACGGCGACCTGGATAACTTGATCGAGCACGCCGACGAGATCAAGGGCAAGGCGGGCGACGCGTTGCGCGAGCGCCTCGACCAGGTGCGCCTCAACCGGGAGCTCACCCAGATGGTCACCGACCTGGACCTCCCCGTCGGCGCGGCGGACCTCGACCTCGGGGAGTTCGACGCGGCCGGCCTCAATAAGGCCTTCGACGAGCTCGAGTTCGGCAACCACCTGCGCCGCCAGCTCGCCGAGGTCTTCGGCGACGGCGAGGAGATCGACGAGCCCCGCTCGGACGTGCCGGCGCCGAGCGTCGTCGACGCGGGCCCGGAGTGGCTCGCCGGCCGCGCGGCCGCGATCGAGCTCACCGGCGAGGAGACCCTCGCCGCCGTCGACGAGGACCGCGAGGCCATCGTCCTCGAGCTCGGCGAGCTCTCCCCCGAGGAGGAGAAGAAGCTCGCCGAGTGGCTCTCCTCCGATAGCCCGGTCTTCGCCCACGAGGCGAAGGAGCTCGGCCACCGCCTCGCCGCGCGGGGCTTCACGCTTGCCGGCGTGAGGCAGGACACCGCGATCGCGGGCTACCTGCTGCGCCCCGGGCAGCGCGGCTACGCCTTGGAGGACGTCTACCAGCGCCACCTCGAGCGCCAGCTGCCCGAGGGCGCCGGCGCCGTCGAGCGCGCGGCCGCGATCCTCGAGCTCTCCGAGGCGCTCACCGCGAGCCTGCAGGAGATCGACGCCTTCGAGCTCTACGACCGCCTCGAGCTGCCGCTGTCCGCGGTGCTGCGCGGCCTCGAGGAGGCCGGCATCGCCGTCGACGAGGAGGCGCTCGGCGCGCAGCTCGACGAGGTCTCCGCCCGCGTCGACGAAGAGCTTGCAGAGGCGCGGCGCATCGCCGGCGACGAGGAGCTCAACCTCTCCTCCCCGAAGCAGCTCCAGGTCGTGCTCTTCGAGAAGCTCGGCCTACCGAAGACGAAGAAGACGAAGACCGGCTACTCGACCGCCGCGAAGGAGATCGAGCAGCTCGCCGCGAAGAACCCGCACCCCTTCCTCGACCACCTGCTCGCCCACCGCGAGTACCAGAAGCTCAAGACGACGATCGAGGGGCTCGCGAAGGCCGTCGGCCCCGACGGGCGGATCCACACGACCTTCCAGCAGACGGTCGCAACGACCGGGCGGCTCTCCTCGACCGATCCGAACATGCAGAACATCCCCGTGCGCACCGAGATCGGCCGGCGCATCAGAGAGGCGTTCGTCCCCGGCGAGGGCTACGAGTGCCTTCTTACCGCCGACTACTCCCAGATCGAGATGCGCGTCATGGCGCACCTCTCCGAGGACCCCGGGCTCATCGAGGCGTACAACCGCGGCGAGGACCTCCACAACTACGTCGGATCGAAGGTCTTCGACGTGCCCGTCGACCAGGTCTCCGACGACCTGCGCCGCCGGGTGAAGGCCCTGTCCTACGGGTTGGTCTACGGGCTGTCGGCCTACGGGCTCTCCCAGCAGCTCTCCATCCCGGCCGGGGAGGCGAAGAGCATCATGGACACCTACTTCGAGCGCTTCGGCGGGGTGAAGCGCTACCTCGACGAGGTCGTCGAGAAGGCCCGCTCCGACGGCTACACCGCCACGCTCTTCGGTAGGCGCCGCTACCTCCCCGAGCTCACCTCCTCGAACCGGGTCGCCCGCCAAAACGCGGAGCGCGCCGCGCTCAACGCCCCGATCCAGGGCACCGCCGCCGACATCATCAAGGTCGCGATGCTGCGCGTCGACCGTGCCCTCCGCGACGAGAAGTTCTCCTCGCGGGTGCTGCTCCAGGTCCACGACGAGCTCGTCCTCGAGGTCGCCGAGGGGGAGCTCGAGAAGGTCACCGCCCTCGTCGAGCGGGAGATGGACGGCGCCATCGACCTGAAGGTCCCGCTGGAGGTCTCCGTCGGGCACGGCCGCACGTGGCAGGAGGCCGCCCACTAGGGCGCCGGCGCGCCCCGCCTCCCCCTTAACGACAATCAACTCCTATAGTGGCTGGGGAGAGACCCCGGTGACGACAGGAGGCGCGGAAGTGAACAAGGCAGGCAGGTTGACGCGGGTCGTCGCCGGGGTGGCGCTCGTCGGGTCGTTGGTCGCGGCCGCGGGGTGCGCGGGCGAGCCCGCGCCGGGCGACGACGCGGCCGCGCAGCAGAACAAGGCAGGCAGGTTGACGCGGGTCGTCGCCGGGGTGGCGCTCGTCGGGTCGTTGGTCGCGGCCGCGGGGTGCGCGGGCGAGCCCGCGCCGGGCGACGACGCGGCCGCGCAGCAGAGCACGGCCGCCGCGCCCGCCGGCGGCGTCGTCGACGCCGGGCCGATTCCCCCGGTCGAGCCCATCGCCGAGGACCCCGAGCCCGAGCTGCCCGCCACCGTCACCGACGCCGACGGCGAGGAGGTCACCGTCGAGGACGCCTCGCGGATCGTGCCGCTCGATCGGAGCGCCACCCTCGCGAAGACGCTCATCGGTCTGGGCGCGGGCGACCGGATCGTCGCGCAGACCGTCTCGAACTCCGAGCCGCAGCTCGAGGGCCTGCCCGAGGTCACCGAGCGCGGCCACAGCATCAACGTCGAGGCCGTCCTCGAGGCCGACCCCACCCTCGTTGTCACCGACGGCAGCGTCGGCCCGCCCGAGGCGATCGAGCAGCTCGCGGACGCGGGCGTCACCGTCGTCAACCTCGACCTGCGCGCCGACGTCGCCGGCGCCGCGGACGACATCCGCGCCGTCGCCGCCGCGGTCGGGCTGCCCGAAGAAGGCGAGAAGCTCGCCGAGCGCACCGAGAAGGAGATCGAGGACGCGGTCGCCGACGCCGCCGAGCGCGCGGGAGACAGCCCGCGGCGCGCGGCGTTCCTTTTAGCGCGCGGCGGCGGGGACGTGTTCTTCCTGCTCGGGCGCGAGTCGGGCGCGACCGGCCTCATCGAGGCCGCCGGCGGGCTGGACGCGGCCGCGGAGGCCGGCGTCGACGACCGGGTGCCCGCCACCGCGGAGTCGCTTGCCGACATCGACCCGGAGGCCTTCGTCATGATGACCAACGGGCTCGAGTTGCTCGGCGGGCTCGAGGGGCTGCTCGCCATGCCCGGCGTCCCCGAGACGAAGGCCGGGCAGGACGAGTCGGTCGTCACGCTCCCCGACGGGGACGCGCTCGCCTTCGGGCCGAACACCGGGGTGGTCATCGACCGGCTCTCGAAGGCCCTCTACGAGCCGGGCGAGCTGTAGCACGAAGCCGGCCCGCGCGCCGGGTGTAGCGCGGGGAGGGAAAGTTTTGGATCCGCTGCTTGCGCCCTGATAGGGTGGCCTGGTAGTGCCCATGTCCGCCGGGCCGCGGCCCTTTGGTAGGAGGGGCGGCAGCCCCGACATGCCCGCCACCGCCCGGCGCCGAGCTGCCGGGCGGCCGCCGGGGGAGCGGCACTCACCCTGTCCATCCGCGAGATCCTATCGAAACTCGGAGCAACAACGTCTATGCCCAACAACAACACTCCTCAGGTGGCCGTCAACGACATCGGCTCCGCTGAGGACTTCCTCGCCGCCGTCGACGAGACCATCAAGTACTTCAACGATGGTGACATCGTCGAGGGCACGGTCGTGAAGATCGACCACGACGAGGTTCTGCTCGATATCGGCTACAAGACCGAGGGCGTGATCCCCTCGCGCGAGCTGTCCATCAAGCACGACGTCGACCCCGACGAGGTCGTCGAGCTCGGCGACGAGGTCGACGCCCTGGTCCTCACCAAGGAGGACAAGGACGGCCGACTCATCCTGTCGAAGAAGCGCGCCCAGTACGAGCGCGCCTGGGGCGATATCGAGCGCCTGAAGGAGAACGACGAGCCGGTTACCGGCACCGTCATCGAGGTCGTCAAGGGCGGCCTCATCCTCGACATCGGGCTCCGCGGCTTCCTGCCGGCCTCCCTGGTCGAGATGCGCCGCGTCCGCGACCTCGAGCCGTACATCGGTGCCGAGCTCGAGGCGAAGATCATCGAGCTCGACAAGCACCGCAACAACGTCGTCCTCTCCCGCCGCGCCTGGCTGGAGCAGACGCAGTCCGAGGTCCGCTCCGAGTTCCTGCACCAGCTGCAGAAGGGCCAGGTCCGCAAGGGCGTCGTCTCCTCGATCGTCAACTTCGGTGCGTTCGTCGACCTCGGCGGCGTCGACGGCCTCGTCCACGTCTCCGAGCTGTCCTGGAAGCACATCGACCACCCGTCCGAGGTCGTCAACGTCGGCGACGAGGTCACCGTCGAGGTCCTCGACGTCGACCTCGACCGCGAGCGCGTCTCCCTGTCGCTCAAGGCGACCCAGGAGGACCCGTGGCGCGTCTTCGCCCGCACCCACGCGGTCGGCCAGATCGTCCCGGGCAAGGTCACCAAGCTCGTGCCGTTCGGCTCCTTCGTCCGCGTCGACGAGGGCATCGAGGGCCTGGTCCACATCTCCGAGCTGGCGCAGCGCCACGTGGACGTGCCGGACCAGATCGTCACGGTCGGCGAGGAGCTCATGGTCAAGGTCATCGACATCGACCTCGAGCGCCGCCGCATCTCCCTGTCGCTGAAGCAGGCCGACGACGACTTCACCGAGGAGTTCGACCCCTCGAAGTACGGCATGGCCGACTCCTACGACGAGCAGGGCAACTACATCTTCCCGGAGGGCTTCGACCCCGAGACCAACGAGTGGCTCGAGGGCTACGAGGCGCAGCGCCAGGAGTGGGAGGACCGCTACGCCGAGTCGGAGCGTCGCTACCAGCTCCACGCCGCGCAGATCGAGCGTCACCGCGCCGCCGCGAACGAGGCCGCCGAGAAGGCCGCCACGAACTACTCCTCGAAGTCGAACGACGACTCCGCCGAGGAGGAGGACCGCGGCTCGCTGGCCTCCGACGAGCAGCTCGCCGCCCTGCGCGAGAAGCTCGCCGGCAACTAAGCCGGCCCGCCCGCCTTGAGCGGGAGCGCCCGCAGCGCCCCGCTTAAAGGCAGGCAGCTAGAAAGCCACCGGCCCCGCCGCCCCGCTCCGGGCGGCGGGGCCGGTGGTCTTTTCGTGTCATTTCGACCTCTGTCGCGACGCGCCTGCGGATCCCGCGCCGCTACACGGAGACGCCGGCGAAACGCGCCCGCGCCGGTCGCCTGCGTCGGCGGCGTCAGCCCAGTGCGTGGGCGAGCCTCTCTGCGGCCTCGGCGATGGTGTCTGGGCTCTTGGAGAATCCGAAGCGCAGGAGATTCCGGTAGCGGGGATCCTCGGGGTCGTCGACGAACGCGGAGACCGGCACCGCGACGACGCCTGCCTTCTCGGGGAGGAGCCGCGCGGCTTGGGTGGCGTCGCCGAGGCCCCACGGGGAGATGTCTGCGGTGAGGAAGTAGCCGGCCTCCGCGCGGTAGACCCGCGCGCCCGATTCTTTAAGCGCCGCTGCGAGCGCGGCCTCGTTCCCGGCGAGCTCCCCGCGGAGCCCCTCGACCCAGGCGTCCTCGTTGTTCAGCGCGTGGGCGACGGCGGGCTGGACGGGGGTGGTGCCGACGAAGGTGAGGAACTGCTTGACGGTGCGCACCGCCTCGATGAGGTCTGACGGTCCGAGCGCCCAGCCGGTCTTCCACCCGGTGGCGTTGAACGTCTTGCCCGCCGAGGACACCACCAGGGTGCGCTCCCGCATGTCGGGCAGCGCCGCGATCGATTGATGTCCGGGCCCGGCAAACGCGAGGCGCTCGTAGACCTCGTCGGCGACGACGATGGCGTCGCGGTCTTTGGCTACGTCGGCGATCGCGGCGAGCTCCTCCTCGCGCAGGATCTTGCCCGTGGGGTTGTGCGGCGTGTTGAGGACTATGAGGTCGACGTCCCCGACGCGCTCCAGGGCGTCGGTGTCGAGGCGGAAGCCGCCGCTGTCGGGCACGAGGGAGACGGTCTCGTGCCTGCCGCCCGCGAGCGCGACGGCCGCGCGGTACGAGTCGTAGAACGGCTCGATGAGAAGCGCGGTGCGCCCCGGCTCGAGGAGCCCGAGCACGGCCGCGGCGATCGCCTCGGTAGCGCCGACGGTGACGAGGCACTCGCTTACCGGGTCGTAGGCCTGCCCGGTGCGGCGCTCCCGCTCGGCGCAGATCGCCTCGCGGAGCGCGGGCGTGCCGGGAAGCGGGGCGTACTGGTTGTCGCCGTCGAGGGCCTCCGCGGCGGCGCGCTCCCGCATGGATCGCGGGCCCTGGCCCTCGGGGAAGCCCTGGCCGAGGTTGATCGCGCCGGTCTCCGCGGCAAGGCGGCTTAAGGTGGCAAAGATCGTTTCCCCGAAGGGGCGCATCCTTCTTACCCGCCGGTCGGCGGGGCGGGCGTTCTCGCTGCTGCTCATCGGCCCCACGCTAGCCCGACCCGCCCCGCGCGCGGGCCGGGCTGAATCAGGCGCGCGCCGCCGCGGGCCGGGTGGTCTCGCGGTAGTCGTCGGGGTTGAAGGTGCCGAAGAGCGCGCGGTAGCGGTTCATCTGGTCGGGCCAGATGGTGGTGAGCTTCCCGCTGCGCTCGTCCAGGTACCAGGCGTCGCAGCCCTCGGTGTTCCAGACGGTGCCGCGGGCGCGCTCGTCGACGTGGTCGACGAACTCGTCCTGGCGCTCCCGCCTCACCTCGAGGGAGGAGATCCCGTTGGCCGCCGCGTGCTCGACGGCCTCGGCGACGTAGCGCGCCTGCGTCTCGACCATGAAAATAATCGAGCCCGCGCCGAGCCCGACGTGCGGGCCGTTGAGGAGGAAGAGGTTGGGGTAGCCGGCGACGGCCATCCCGCCGAAGGCCTCGCTGCCGGAGGTCCACTGGTCGGCGAGCAGCCCCGCGGGCCCGTGGACGAGCTGCGCGATGGGCAGCTCCGCGGCCTCGAAGCCGGAGCAGAACACCACGCAGTCGGCCTCCCGCTCGACGCCGTCGGCGTCGACGACGCCGGTCGCGGTGAGGGCCTTGACCCCGCGGTCGACGAGCTCGACGTCGTCGCGCTGGAGGGCGGGGTACCACGTGTTCGACACGAGGGTGCGCTTGCAGCCGGCGGTGAACGTCGGGGTGACCTTCTCGAGCAGCTCCGGGTCGGAGATCTGCGCCTCGCGGTGGGCGCGCGCGGTCTCCTCGAGCTCGCCTAGGAACTCCGGCACCATCATGCGCTGGAGGAAGCGCTGCTCGTTCGACCAGAAGAGGAACTCGCGGAACTCGGCCATCGCCTCCGGGGAGCGGGCGAAGGTCTGCTTCTGCTCCTCGGAGTAGACGGTGTCGCGCCGCGGCACGACGTACGGCGCGCTTCGCTGGTAGACGGTCACCGAGCCGGCGTCGTCGGCGATGGCGGGCACGACCTGGATCGCCGAGGCTCCCGTGCCGACGACGGCGACCCGCTTGCCTGCGAGGTCGTAGCCGTGGTCCCACGTCGCGGAGTGGAAGGAGCGGCCCTTAAAGTCCTCGATGCCGGGGAGGTCGGGCAGCTTCGGGTCGGAGAGGTGCCCGGTGGCGAAGACGACGAAGCGGGCGCGGTAGCGCGCCCTCGTGGTGGTCACGTCCCAGTGGGCGGCCTCCTCGTCGAAGCGCGCGTCGGTGACGGCCTCGTCGAAGGAGGCGTGGGGCGAAAGCCCCTCGTCTTTGGCGACCTCGTCGAGGTAGTCGAGGATTTCCGGTTGGGTGGCGTAGGTCTTCGTCCAGTTCGGGTTGGGGTGGAAGGAGAAGGAGTAGAGGTGGGACTGGATATCGCACTCGGCGCCGGGGTAGGTGTTGTGGTACCACGTGCCGCCGAAGCCGCCGCCGCGCTCGACGATGCGGAAGTCCTCGACGCCGCGGCGCTTGAGCTCCGCGCCGAGCGCGATCCCGGAGAAGCCCGCGCCGACGATGAGCACGCCGGTCTCGATTACGGGGGCGCCGCCCGCGCCCTCGGTGTGGGGAGTGTCGACTGCCTGTGTCATGGCTGGTGTCGCGCGTCCTTTCGTTGTCTTCGGGCCCCGTTCCCGCCGGTGCGGCGGGGCGCCCGTGTCGTGGGGAGTCGGGTGTGGTGTCTTAGGGAACGAGGGTGTCGACCGAGGCGGCGCCCGCGGGGCGCCGGGCGAGGAAGTCGGCGAACGCGCCGTAGACCTGCCCGAGCCGCTCGACGATGAGGTCGTGGCCGGCGTCGAAGGTCGCGAGCTCCGCCTCGGGCAGCGCGCCGACGAGCCGGCGGGTCGCCGGCGGCGGGGCGATCGTGTCGATCCCGCCCGCCACGACGAGGCAGCGCGCCGTGACCTCCCGGGCGAGCTCGGTGTGGTCGACGTCGCGCAGCGCCGCGACGCGCTCCCGCTCGTGGGGCGTGGGGGCCTTCGGTGTGAGGTCCGCGGCGGTCTGCAGCTGGGACTGGAAGACCCGGAACGTCGCGGACAGCCCCGCGTGGAGCCGGGCGCGCGCCGCGAGCAGCGGGTCGGTATCAAAGAGGTCGAGCCAGAGGTCGATGCCCTCGCGCTGGTAGTCGTCGGTCGCGAGCCACCCGCCGACGAGCGCGAGCTCGGTGACCTTCCCGTTGCCCGAGGCGGCGGCGAGCGCGGCGTGCGCGCCGTAGTGGTAGCCGAACAGCGCCACCGGACCCGGCGCCGCGTCGATCGCCTCCCTGACCGCCGCGGCGTCCGCCGCGAGGCCGCCGGCGGGCTCTGAGGCGAGGTCGGCGAGCCGCACGTCGAGGTCGCGGGCGAGCAGCGGCTTGAGCCCCGCGAATTGCTCCCGGGCGGGGGCCTGCGCCCCGGGGACGAGGATGACGGTGGGTGAGCTCATGTGCGCTGCTCGATCCTCCTTGGCGCGCCGCGGCCGGTGGCGGCCGCGCGCCGACGACGATAGTTAGTGAGACGCAACATAGACTAGCCCGAATTGTGTCTCGCGTCATCGTTTTCGGGAGGGGCCCTCCCGCGCCCCGGGACGCGGGGAGGCTAGTTCTTCGGCGCGGGCGGCGCGGGCGCGGCGGGCACGATGAGCGGCCCGCCGGTCGCGGGGTCCTCGACGACGAGCGCGTCGAGGCCGAACGCCTCGCGAAGCAGCCGGGGGCTGAGCACGGTCCGCGGGGGACCCTGGGAGATGATCGCGCCGTCCCTCATGACGACGAGCCGGTCGGAGTAGCGCGCCGCGAGGTTCAAGTCGTGGAGCACCATGACCACCGTGCGGTCGAGGCTGGCGCGAAGCGTAGCGACGAGGTCGAGGACCTCGATGGCGTGGGAGAGATCGAGATACGTCGTCGGCTCGTCGAGGAAGAGCACCTCGGTGTCCTGGGCGAGCACCATCGCGAGCCACACGCGCTGACGCTGCCCGCCCGAGAGCGAGTCGACGGTACGCTCGGCGAGGCCTGCCGCGCCGGTGAGCTCGAGGGCGCGGAGCACCTCGCGCTCGTCGGCGGCGGACCACTGGCTGATCCACGACTGGTGCGGGTGGCGCCCGCGCGCCACGAGGTCCGCGACGATGAGCCCCTCGGGCGCGAGCGGGGACTGGGGCAGCACCCCGATCCGCGTGGCGAGCTCCCGGCGGCGCAGGCCCGCGGTGTCCTCCCCGTCGAGGAGCACGCTGCCGGCCCTAAGCGGCAGGAGCCTGGAGGCGGCGCGCAGGAGCGTGGACTTCCCGCAGCCGTTGGGCCCGATGATCGTCGTGATCGAGCCGGAGGGGAAGTCGACGTCGAGGCCGTCGATGATGGTCCGGTCGCCGTAGCCGACGGCAAGGCCGCGGGCGGAGATGGCGAGGCTCACTGGTGGCTCCTTAGGTTGGTGCGGGCGAGCAGGTAGACGAGGAACGCGCCGCCGAGCGCCGAGGTAGCGACCCCGACGGGCAGCTCGACCGGCAGCGCGGAGCGCACCACCGTGTCGGCGGCGAGCAGAAGCAGCGCGCCGGTGAGCGCGCTCGCGGCGAGCGGGGGAGCCGCGCTGCGGCAGAGGCGGAGCGCGACCTGCGGGGCGACGAACGCGACAAACCCGATCGGCCCCGCCGCGGCGACCGCCACCGCCGCGAGCGCCACGGAGCCGGCGAGGAACGCCGCCTGGGTGGCGTCCACCCGCTGGCCGAGCGCGGTCGCGGCGTCCCTCCCGAGTAGCGCGGCGGCGACCTGGTGGGCCGCCCAGCCGAGTACCGGGGCGGCGGCGAGCACGACGATGCCGACGGGCAGCACGGACTGCCAGTTCGCCGCGTTGAGGGAGCCGGCGAGCCACTGCTGTGCGCTGGTGGCGTCGTGGATGTTCGCGCGCACCATGACGAAGTTGATGTAGGCCTGAAGCAGGGCGGTGACGACGATGCCGACTAACACGAGGCGGAACGGGTCGAGGCCCCGGCGCCACGCGAGCAGCCACACCACGGCCCCGGTGGCGAGCCCGCCGACGAGAGCGACGAACGGGATTCCGGCCCCGGCGAGCCACGCGGCCGCCGCCCCGAGCGTCCCGCCGCCGCCGGCGAGCGCGATGGCGGTGACCGCCAGCGCCGAGGCACCCGAGGTGATGCCGAGGATGTCGGGGCTGGCCAGGGCGTTGCGGGTCACCGACTGCATGAGCGCCCCGGAGAGCCCTAGCGCGCAGCCGACCGCCACCGCGGCGAGGGTGCGGGGCAGGCGCCAGTCGAGGACGACGAGGCGTTCCTGCTTCGAGCCGCCGCCGAGGAAGAGCACGTCGGCGACCTTTAAGGGGCTGAGCGCGTAGTCGCCGATGCCGAGGGAGACCACGGCGAGGGCGACGACCGCGGCCGCCAGTATCAGCGTCGCGGCGAGGTGGCGGGGCCGCCACGGCGCGTTCATCGGCCCGAGGCGCAGCCCGGGCCGGCCGGGCACGGCCCGGGAGATCCCGGCCTTCATCGTGTGCGGGCGAGTGGGGGCGGACATCTAGACGGTTCCTACCTTTCCCCGGTAGAGCAGGTAGAGGAAGAACGGGGCGCCGACGAAGGCCAGCACGATGCCGACCTGCAGCTCCCCGGGGCGGGCCACGAGCCGGGCGGCGACGTCGGCGATGAGCAGGAGTGCCGCGCCCCACGCCGCGGAGTACGGCAGGATCCACCGGTAGTCGGGGCCGCACAGGCCGCGGGCGAGGTGCGGCACGAGCAGCCCGACGAAGCCGATCGGCCCGGCCGCGGCGGTCGCCGCGCCGGCGAGCAGCGCGATGATGAGCATGCCCGCGACGCGGTGCCGGCCGGTGTTGACTCCCAGGGCGGCCGCGGCGTCCTCCCCGAGGTTGAGGACGTTGAGCGTCGGCCCGGTCGCCAGCGCGGCGACGAGCCCGAGCGCGACGAGCGGGGCGATCGCCCACACGACGTCGAGGTCGCGGCCCGCGACGGAGCCGACCGTCCAGAACCGCATCCGGTCGAGGTTCTGCGAGTCGGTGAGCACGAGCCCCGCGGTCACGGAGGAGAGCACGGCGCTCAGCGCCGCCCCGCCGAGCACGAGCGTGAGCGGGTTGACGACGCCGCGCCCGATCGACGCGAGAGCGAAGACCGCGGCGGTCGCCGCGATCGCCCCGCCGAAGGCCACCACGGCGCTGGGCAGCGGGGTGGCGATCCCGAGGAACGCGAATCCCGCGACGACGGCGAGCGCCGCGCCCGAGGAGATCCCGATGATCCCCGGGTCGGCCAGCGGGTTTCTGGTGTGGCCCTGGATGAGCGCGCCCGCGGCGCCGAGCGCCGCACCGACGACGACGGCGAGCAGGGTGCGCGGCAGACGCAGCTCGGCGATGACCTGCTCGTCGGGGCCGAAGGCGTCGGGGTCGGCGAGGATGGAGCGCAGCCGCGGGATCGCCTCGAGGGCGGTAGACAGCGGCACGTCGCGCGCGCCGAGCACGAGGCTCGCGACCAGGCCCGCGGCGAGCAGCGCGGCGACCCCCGCCAGGCCGAAAAGTCGCCGGCGGCGCAGCCGGGTGCTGGGCGCGGGCGCCGTGGGCGCGGCGGTCGTGGGCATATCGGCCTCTCGTTGGGAATGCGGGCGCGGCGCGCCGGGCCGGGGCGATCGGGCGGGGCGCTGGTCGGCGAAGAGCATAAGGCGAGCCCAACCCCGAGGGCAACTAAAGAACGATAAGCGAGCCTTGCCGCTCATTGTAGAAATAGTATAGTAAAGCCTAGCCGGCTATTATCAGTTCTCGATCGAAAGGTGGAGCTGGCCGCGGCCGGCCAGAAGAGAAGAGAGGTCGACGATGACGATGACGACGGATGGTTCCCCGAGCGGGCTGTGGGGCCTTGGCGCCCGCGCGCGCCGGTGGGCGGCGGCGGGTGCCGCCGTGGCGCTGGTCGGCTGCGGGGCGGCGGCGTGCTCCTCGGAGGGGGAGGACGCCAACGCCGGCGGCGGCGAGGTCACCACCATCGAGCACGCGCTGGGCACCGCGACGATCGAGGGCAAGCCCGAGCGGGTCGTCACCCTCGGGCAGGGCTCCGCGGAGACCGCCATCGCGCTCGGGGTTACCCCGGTGGCGATGGAGGAGTACGAGTGGGGCGCCGACGAGAGCGGCTACCTGCCCTGGGTGAAGGAGGCCGTCGAGGAGCAAGGGGAGGAGCTCCCCGAGCTCGTTAAGGGCATGGAGGAGCTTAGCGCCGAGGAGATCCTCGGCTACGAGCCCGACCTCATCCTCGCGCCGTTCTCCGGGATCACGCAGGAGCAGTACGACCAGCTCTCCGAGATCGCCCCGACCGTCGCCTACCCCAAGGACCCCTGGACGATCACGTGGGACGAGCAGATCGAGACCGTCGCGACGGCGCTCGGCGAAAAGGACCGGGTCGACGAGCTCATCGACGACATCGAGGGCGAGTTCGCCGCCGCGGAGAAGCCCGAGTACTCGGATACGACGTTCAGCTTCATCTACAACCTGGGCGGCGCCGGGGAATACGGCATCTTCATGCCCACCGAGCAGCGCGTCGAGTTCGTCTCGAAGCTGGGCTTAAAGGTCGACGACGTCGTCGAGGAGTTCCGCGGCGAGACCGTCACCGGCACCGACTCCGCGCCGATCAGCGCGGAGAACCTCGACCAGCTCAACAGCTCGGACATCATCTTCACCTTCTACCTCTCCCCGGAGGTCCGCGAGGAGCTCCACGCGGACCCGACGTATTCGCGCATCGAGGCGATCGACAAGGGCGCCGAGGTCGCGCCGGAGGACCAGTCGGTGGTGACGGCCTCCTCGCTTATCAACCCGCTCACCGTGCCGTGGGTGCTCGACACCTACACCGCGCTCATCGACGAGGCCATCGCCAACGCCCAGGCCTAGGGCGACGGACCCGTCCTCCTCGCCGGCCCCGCCTAGGGGCGGGGCCGGCCGAGGATCCAGTAGGGCGTCCAGCGCACGTCGTCCGGCGAGACGCCCCAGCCGCCGACGAGCTCGTCGCGGCAGGCCTTGGCGAGAGAGCGCTCCCCGCAGGCCCACGCGTAGCCCGCCCCGGTGGCGGGGTGGCCGGCGGCGCGCAGGGAGCGCAGCTCCGCGGCGGCGGCCGCGGCCTGCCGCTCGAACGGGGCGCGGGCGACCCGGAGGCTTCCTACTTCCGGGCGCCACGCGTCGACCGCCCCGGGCTCGAGGTCCCCGTCGCCCTCGACGACGAGGAGCACGTGCATCGAGGAGAGCGCCTCGGGGCGCACGAGCGAGACGAACTCGAGGATCGCCCACACCGAGGGCGCCGAGGACGCGTCGGCGATGAGGATCTGGCGCTCGGCGTAGCCGCGCCACAGCCCGTGGGCGGGGTAGTAGCCCACGAGGTCGCCCGGCCGGGCGCGAAGCGTGAAGCGCAGCCCCGGGCCCGAGTGGTCGCCGCCGTCGCTATCGAGGTCGCCGGGGCTGACGCCGTGGGTCGCGACGTCGAAGCACAGCTCGCCGGCCCCCGGGTCGAGGCGGCGCACGGTGTACCAGCGAAGCCCCGGGCGCTCCTCGGGCGGGAGGTAGTCGGCGTGGGCGCGGATATTCCCGCCGCGAAACGACCGAAGCTCCCGGTAGCGCCTACCGGGCGGGGGCATGAACAGCCCGAAGTACTCGTCCGGGCCGGTGAGGACGAGGTCCCGGAACTCTGCGGCGCGCAGCGTGAGGCGCCGCAGCCCCGGGGAGAGCTCGACCGCGTCGACGACGGTCGCCGTAAAGATATCGGCGCCCTCTCGGACGGGCTGCTCGGCGATGCGCTCCTCGGCGAACGCGGAGCGGGGCGTGGCGTCCATCCCACCTCCTTAAAGATCGGTGAAGCTAACCTATCATTCCTTCCCGCCGGCCTCGCGGGCGCCGGCGCGCGGGCAGGCCGGCCGCTACACTCGGGGCCCATGAAAAAGATCGGGCTCACCGGAGGCATCGGCAGCGGGAAGACGACCGTCGCCCGCGAGCTGGAGACCGACGGCCGCGTCATCGTCGACGCCGACCAGATCGCCCGCGAGATCGTCGAGCCCGGCCAGCCCGCCTTAGAGGAGCTCGCCCGCGCGTTCGGCGAGGACATCCTCGACGAGGACGGCGCGCTCAACCGCGCGGAGCTCGCGCGGCGCGCGTTCGCTGACGACGCGCACACCGAGCTCCTCGACTCGATCACCCACCCGCGCATCCGCGAGGAGGTCGAGTCCCGGTTTCGGGAGCTCGAGCGGGCGGGCGCCGAGGCCGTCATCTTCGACATGCCGCTCCTCGTCGAGAACGGCTTCGACAAGGAGATGGACTTAGTCGTCGTCGTCGACGCCGACGTCGAGACCCGCGTCGCCCGCCTCGTCGAGCACCGCGGCATGGACGAGGACGACGCCCGCGCTCGGATCCGCCAGCAGAGCGGTGACGAGGAGCGCCGCGCCGCCGCCGACATCGTCGTCGACAACAACGGCGACCGCGAGCACCTCGAATCCGAGATCGCCGCCGCCCGAGCCCGCATCGAGGCGCTCTAGGTAGTCTCGGGAAGGCATAACCAGGACGCGCCGCAGCCGCCGACGAGAAGCAAGGAGGAATCGCGTGGCCGAGGACAAGATTGGCCCCTTCGACAACGAGGTCGCCCAGGAGCTCATCGAGGACCTGAAGGAGGGGACCTTCGATTCGGCCTACGTGCTGCCTCCCGCCGGGGTGCGCAGCATCGAGGCGGATATCGGACAGAGCATCATCGCCGCCGCGAAGATCGCCGCCGCGCCCGACGACGACCTCCCCGAGGGTCTCAGCCCGGAGCAGGTCGCCCCGCTGCGCGACCCGCAGCTCAAGGAGCAGCTCCGCGAGGCCCTCGACGCGGTGCTCGCCGACGGGGCGGTCTCCGAGCTCTACACCCACTGGGCGCGGCGCGGCCAGGTCCACGAGTGGAAGGCGCTCTCCTGGTCGGACCTCGCGCCGGGCTCCTAGACCTTAAAGGGAACACGTCCGAGGCAGAAACCAGCATCAAGGCCCCGCCGTTGACGGCGGGGTCTTTCCCGTGCCCGCGCCCCGGGCGCCGATCCTCGAGGCCCCGGGCCCGGTCGCGTTACCTCCCCGGGCCGCGCGGCCCGCGTGCCCTTAGGCCGCCGGGGCGGGCTCGGCCTCCTGCTGGGGAGCATCGGGGCTCGAGCCGCGGCGGCGCCGCGCGACGAGGTGCCCGGCGGCGAGGAGCAGTATGATGGCCGTGCCCGCGGCCCACGCCCACCCCGAGGGCGCGAGGAGCAACAGCCCGCCGGCGGCGAGCGCGACCCGCGAGGCGGCATCCAGGCGCGCCTCGACGAGGACGAACCAGCCCGACAGCGCGCTGCCGAGTGCTAGCACCCCGAGGAGCGCCGCGGCGAGGCTGGCGGCGATCGCGCCGATGGAGTCCTGCGCCACGAGCGCGGGGTTGAGGGCGAAGCCGAAGGGGATGAGGTACTTCACGGCGCCGAGTTTCATCGCCTCGAGACTCGTGGCCATGGGTTTCGCGCCCGCTATCGACGCAGCGGCGATCGCCGCGAGTCCCACCGGCGGGGTGATATACGAGACCCCGGCCCAGTAGATGACGAAGAGGTGCGCGGCGATCGTGTCGATCCCTAAGGCGGTCAGCGCCGGCACCATGACGATGGCGAGGAAGACGTACGCCGCGGAGATCGTCAGTCCCATGCCGAGGACGAAGCAGGCGGCCGCGCCGGTGATGAGGATCAAGATGGTGTTCTCCCCGACGGCGGCGATGAGGTCCCGGCTGATCGAGAGCGCCACCCCGGTCGCGGAGAGCCCGCCGAGGATGAGGCCGACGCCGGCGATGATCCCGAAGAGCGTCGCGATCGTCGTGCCCACCGAGACGATAGCCTCGCCCCACTGCCTCGGCCCGAACCGGATGTTCGGGTTGAGGATCGCGATGACGATGAGGAGGAGCACCACCCAGTAGGGCACCTGCGCCTCCGAGCCGGTGGTGAGCAGCAGCACCGTGAGCAGCCCGAGGCTTATCAGGTAGGGCCAGCCGCGCAGCAGGCTGGGGAGCACCTTGGGCAGGGTGGCGGGGTCCTCGCCGGCGAGGCCGCGGCGCGCGGCGTAGCCGTCGACCTGCACGAAGATCCCGAGGAAGTAGAAGATAGCCGGGATCGTCGCGGCGATGAGCACCTCGGTATAGGGCACGCCGGCGAAGGAGACCATGAGGAACGCGGCGGTGCCCATGATCGGCGGGGTGATCGACCCGCCGGACGAGGCGGTCGCCTCCACGCCGGCGGCCATCCTCGGGGAGAAGCCCGAGCGCACCATCGCGGGGATCGTCATCGGCCCGGTGGTGAGCACGTTCGTCACGGGCGCGCCGCTCATCATCCCCAGCGTCGCAGAGCTCGCGATGGGGACCTTCGCGGTGCCGCCGCGGAAGCGGCCGAACAGCGCGGAGGCCAGCCGGTGGAAGAACTCCGCGCCGCCGGTGAACTGGAGGATCGTCGCGAAGCAGAGGAAGCCCACGAGCAGCGTCGACGCGGTGGACATGGGAAGCCCGAGGATCGACTCGCCGCCCATCGCGTGCACCTTCGCCAGGGTGACGAGGTCGTAGCTCACGCCCTGGAGGAACGGCACCGGGATGACGCCCGCGACCAGCGGGTAGAGCGACACCACCGCCGCGAGTATCGCGACGATGAGCCCCGCGGTGCGGCGCAGCACCTCGAGCACCAGGCCCCACAAAACGAAGCCCAGCGCCGCGGAGACCGGCGGGCCCATGAACTCCCAGCCGTAGAGCTCGATGTCCTCGCCGTGCCACGCGAAGTACGCGGTCGCCGCGACCGACGCCGCCATGCCTACGACGTCGTACCAGGCAATCGGCCTGGGCCCCTCGCCCTTCCGCGCCGGGACGGCGATGAACACGACGGGCAAAAACAGCCCGAGCATGAGGTACATGTACGAGTTGTCGAGCAGCGTGAGGCCCGCGAACTCGAGGAAGAAGACCTGGTTGATCGACAGGGCGATGCCCGCCACGGTGAGGACCCCGACGGCGACGCGCCACCAGCCGGTCACCCGGCCGGGCGGCGCGGCGGCGGGGGCGGCGGGTTGGGTGGTCTCGTCGTCCACGGGCCGCGGCGGTGCGGGGTTCTGGCTGGTCACGGGCCTCTCCAAGCGGGTGTCGTCGGGTCGGGTGGGGGTTTAATCGCCTCGCGGGGCTAGGCCGCGGGCTGCGGGAGCCGGGAGCGCTTCCACTCGCCCCAGCGCTCCTGCAGGTCGGGCGCGCCGCCGTGGCGCTCTAAGAAGAGCGGCCACTCCTCGGCGAGCCGCTCCTCGCGCTCGAGGAGCTCCGCCTGACGCTCGCGGAAGCGCGGCTCCCAGCGGCCGGTCTCCTCGAGGTAGGCGACCGCGCCGGGGTGGTAGGGGGCGACGAAGGGCCACAAAACGAGGTTCTCGGGGGCGAAGCGGTCGGCGTCCACGCTCGCCGAGGCGTAGTGCTCGGCGTTCTCGTCGAGCGCCCGGCACAGCGCGGCGACCTCGTCGGTCGGGCGCTCGGGCGCGGCGACGAGCGGCAGCGCGTAGCGCATGAGCACCGGCGCCTCCCCGTCTTTGAGCCCCACGCCGCGGTCTGCGGGCTCGGCCGCGGCCATCGGGGCCTCGAGCGGCCAGTGCGCGTACGCGTCGTCGGGGTAGCCGTCGACGGGCAGCCAGCGCACCGGGCGCTCCGAATTGAGCTCCTCGATCCGGGGCCCGGTGACGACCGTGTAGAACGCGTCGATCTGGCCGGCCTTGATCCCGTCGACGAGGCCCTTTTCGGTGATCTCCACGAGCCGCACGTCCTCAGCGCTTAAGCCCGCGGTGCGCAGCAGCAGCGCGATCTTCCGCCTCGTCGAGGAGCCCGCCAGCGGCCACGCCACCCGCCTGCCCTTTAAGTCCTCGATGCGCTCGATGCCCGAGGAGCGAAGCACGAGCAGCCCGAAGACGTTGCCCGGAGTCCACACCAGCCGCACCGGGCGCGGCCCCCAGTGCTCGGAGGCGAACTCCTCCGATCCTTCGAAGGCGAAGGCGTACTCCTCGCCGACGCGCGCGTAGTCGCACACCCCCGCGAACAGCGCCGAGAGCCTCGAGACCCCCGTCGCCGCAGGCAGAATCCGCACCCGCGTGCCGGTGCGGGCGGTCAGCGAGTTCGCCACCGCGGCGAGGTCGTTGTACATCGACGAGCCGGAGGTGAACGTCGACCACACGAGCTGGCGCGGCAACCCGCCGGCGGGGTGGGCCGGGGCGCACGCCGCCGCGAGCCCGCCGAGCGCGGCTATGAAGAAGCCCCGGCGGCTCATCGTCGTCGGGCTGGGCGGCATGGCGGTCACCTCAACTGTCGTCCAGGGGCGGAAACGGGGCAGGGGAGAAGCGCTGGGGGCTTAGGCCTCGCGCTCGGGCAGGGCGGGGAGGCGTTCGGCCTTGAAGTCCCGCCAGCGCCGGGAGATCTCCCCGTCGCCGCGGTGCCGCTCGAAGAAGCCCGGCCACGCGCCCCGAAGGAGGCCCTCGCGCTCGAGGAGGGCGGCGTTGCGCTCCTCGAGGTGGGCGTCCCAGCGGCCCGCCTCGCGGAGGAACTCGACCGCGCCGGGGTGGTAGGGCACGACGAAGGGCTCGAGCATGAGCCGGTCGAGCGCGAAGTTCGGGGTGTCCGCGGTCGCCGCCTCGTAGGCGTCGAAGTGCTCGTAGAGCGCCCGGCACAGGTCGGCGACCTCCGCCGCGGAGCGCCCGGCCGTGGTGACAACGGGCAGGGAGTAGCGCATGAACGTCGGGGTCTCGTCTTCGGGCAGGCCCGAGGCCTTCGGGTTGGTGCCGAGCCCCGCCATCGGCGCGTACTCGGCCCAGGACTCGTAGCGCTCCTCGGGCCGCCCGCCGAGGTCCAGCCAGCGGATCGGGTACCGGGGGTTCAGCTCCTCGATCGAGGGGTTGATCACCGTCCCGAAGATCGCCTCGATTTGACCGGCCTTGATCGCGTCGTACTGCGCGGCCTCGCCGACCGCGACGCGGCGCACGTCGTCGACGCCCAGCCCCGCGGTCCCGAGGCAGGCGGTGAACTTCCGCTGCGTCGACGTGCCGGCCACCACCCAGGAGATCCGCCGGCCCGCAAGGCCCTCCAGTCGCTCGATGCCGCTGTCGCGCCGGACGTACACCCCGGCGTTCGACGGCGGGGTCCACACCAGCCGCACCGGCTGCGGGCCCCACGTCCCCGAGGCGAACTCCTCGTCGCCCTCGAAGGCGAAGAAGTACTCGTCGCCCACCCGGGCGTACTGCGCCGTGTCGGTGAACAGCGGGGCCAGCCGGCTCACGCCGGTTACCCCGGGCATGACGCGCACCTGGACGCCCATCCGGGAGGTCAGAGTATTCGCGACCGCGGCAACGTCGGCGTAGAGGCCGGAACCGACCCGGTAGGTCGACCACACGAGCCGCCCGGGCAGCGCGCCCGCGCCGGGCGCCGTTGGGGTCGCGCAGCCGGCGAGCGCCGCGGCGAGCGCGAGCCCGCCGCCGAGAAACGAGCGCCTGCTCAGAGTCGCGGCCATGGCCACCGTCCTTCCTCGTGGGCCCGGGGAATGCGTGGTGCCGGGGGTCGTGGGGCAGTGCGCCAAGTTATAGCAGAGATGAGCGACTCGTCACGCGATGAATATGAGATAGAAGATTATTTGTACACAGGGTGACCTAAAAACGGGGGAGGGGAGGTTTTGGGCCGCTGGCTAGAGTAAGGAGCATGGCTTTCGCAGCGGAGCACCCCGTCCTCTCCTACTCCGAGTACCGCCCCGTCGGCGACGTCGAGCGCAGCGACGCGCGGTTCAAGGTCGAGTCCGAGTTCGAGCCGGCCGGCGACCAGCCGGCGGCGATCAAGGAGCTCGACGAGCGGCTCAGCCGCGGGGAGCGCGACGTCGTGCTCATGGGCGCGACCGGCACGGGCAAGTCCGCGACCGCGGCGTGGCTCATCGAGAAGCAGCAGCGCCCCACGCTCGTCATGGCGCCGAACAAGACGCTCGCCGCGCAGCTCGCGAACGAGCTGCGCCAGCTCCTGCCGCACAACGCGGTCGAGTACTTCGTGAGCTACTACGACTACTACCAACCCGAGGCTTACGTCGCGCAGTCGGACACCTATATCGAGAAGGACTCCTCCATCAACGAGGACGTCGAGCGGCTGCGCCACTCGGCGACCTCGTCGCTGCTCAGCCGCCGCGACGTCGTGGTCGTTTCCTCGGTGTCGTGCATCTACGGCCTGGGCACCCCGCAGAGCTACCTGGACCGCTCCATCGTCGTCAAGGTCGGCGAGGAGGTCGAGCGCGACCGCTTCCTGCGCCTGCTCGTCGATATCCAGTACGAGCGCAACGACACCGCCCTGAAGCGCGGCGCGATCCGCGCGAAGGGCGACACCGTCGACATCATCCCGGCCTACGAGGAGGTCGCGGTGCGCGTCGAGTTCTTCGGCGACGAGATCGACGCCCTCTATTACATTCACCCCGTGACGGGTGACGTCATCCGTCGCGTCGACGAGCTGCGGATCTTCCCCGCGACCCACTACGTCGCCGGGCCCGAGCGCATGGAGAAGGCCATCGCCGACATTCGCGAGGAGCTCGACGAGCGCCTCGCCGATCTGGAAAACCGCGGCAAGCTCCTCGAGGCGCAGCGGCTGCGGATGCGCACCGAGTACGACATCGAGATGATCCAGCAGGTGGGCTTCTGCTCCGGGATTGAGAACTACTCGCGCCACGTCGACCAGCGCCCCGCCGGCAGCGCGCCGGCCTGCCTCATCGACTACTTCCCCGAGGACTTCCTCACCATCATCGACGAGTCGCACGTCACCGTCCCGCAGATCGGCGGCATGTTCGAGGGCGACATGTCCAGGAAGCGCAACCTCGTCGACTTCGGCTTTCGTCTGCCCTCCGCGCTGGACAACCGGCCGCTGACCTTCGACGAGTTCGACTCGCGCATCGGGCAGACCGTCTACATGTCGGCCACCCCCGGCGACTACGAGCTCGAGGCCTCCGGCGGGGAGTTCGTCGAGCAGGTCATCCGCCCCACCGGGCTCGTCGACCCGAAGGTGTCCGTGAGGCCGACGAAGGGCCAGATCGACGACCTCATCGGCGAGATCAACGAGCGCGTCGAGCGCGACGAGCGCGTGCTCGTGACCACCCTGACCAAGCGGATGGCCGAGGACCTCACCGACTACTTCCTCGAGAACGGCATCAAGGTCCGCTACCTCCACTCCGACATCGACACCCTCGAGCGCGTCGAGCTTTTGCGCCAGCTGCGGCTCGGCGAGTTCGACGTGCTCGTCGGCATCAACCTCCTGCGCGAGGGCCTCGACCTGCCGGAGGTGTCCTTAGTGGCGATCCTCGACGCCGACAAGGAGGGCTTCCTGCGCTCCGAGCGCTCGCTCATCCAGACCATCGGGCGTGCGGCGCGCAACGTCTCCGGCGAGGTCGTCATGTACGCCGACGACGTCACCGAGTCGATGCGCTACGCCATCGACGAGACCGAGCGCCGCCGCGAGAAGCAGATCGCCTACAACAAGGCCCACGGCGTCGACCCGCAGCCGCTGCGCAAGAAGATCGCCGACATCCTCGACCAGGTCTACGACGAGGAGGAGCGCTCGAGCAAGAAGGGCGGCGGCGAGGCCAAGGACGGCGACGACGCCGGCTCGGACGCCGCGCTCGCCGAGAAGCCCGACACGAGCTCCATGGCCGCCGACGAGATCGAGGAGCTCATCGACAAGCTCACCGAGCAGATGGGCGCGGCTGCCCGCGAGCTCAAGTTCGAGCTCGCCGGCCGCCTCCGCGACGAGATCGCCGACCTGAAGAAGGAGCTGCGCGGCGTGCGCGAGGCCGGGATCTAGGCGCGCCGCGCCCGGGCGCGGCTACAATCCGAGGCACGCGGCCCGCCGGCACCACGCGGGCCGCGCTCGACCGGCACGCACGCGAGGGGAGGGGCCGCCATGGCGACAACCGCGCCCACCGGCGGCCCTATCGTCGTCGGCGCCGACGGCTCGGCGACGTCTCTTACCGCGGTGGAGCGCGCCGCGACCATCGCCGCGGCGCTGGGCCGCCGGCTCGTCGTCGCGTGCGCCGTGCGCCCCGACGGCGCCGCCCAGCCCGCCGAGCTCCCCGAGCGCGCCGCGGCCGAGAGGCTCCTCGAGCCCGCCCTCGAGCGCGCGCGGGAGCTCGGCGCGCCCGACGTGAAGTTCCGCGCAGAGCCCGGCTCCCCGGTCGCGGCGCTCGCCGCGGTCGCCGGCAAGGAGGACGCCCTGATGCTCGTCGTCGGCAACCGGGGCATGAACTCGCTCAGCGGCCGGCTGCTCGGCTCGATCCCAGCGGACCTCGCCCGCGTCGCGGAGTGCGACGTGCTCATCGTGCGCAGCACCCCGCGCGAGGCGCCTTAACACCTAACGCACCGCGCGCAGAGCGCCGCGCCGACCCCGCGACGCGGACAACCCGCCGCACCCCGGAACGGTACGGCCGCCGCGGAGAGGCTCCGCGCGGCCGTCCCAGGGTGGGCGGGCTAGTCGGCGCTACCGCTAGGAGCGCCTGCGGCCAAGCACCAGCGCGGCCGCGCCGAGCAGCAGCGCGGGGCGCCGGCGCCGGCGGTCGCGGTGACGCCGGAGACGCCGGTGTTCGCGAGCCGCGGCGCGCCCTGCTGCTGCGGGGCGCTCTGCCGCGGGGCGGCGGACCCGGCGGGCTGCACGCCGCCCTTGTCCTGCGGCAGGGCGCCCCTCTCGGAGGGCAGGATGATGTTCGACTTGCCGTAGTACCAGAGCTCGAACGCGCGCAGCTTCGCGGAGAACTCCTCGGCGCCCTCGATCGTGCCGCGCCGCCAGTTGACGTTGATGTGCCAGTTCATGCCGCCGACGTACTGCTGGGCCTCCTTCGGCGTGACGTAGCCGTCGCCGTTGAAGTCGGGGCTGGGCAGGTACAACCGGTCGGCCAGGAACGCCTCGAGGTCCGCGCGGAGGAGCACGCCGTTGGCCGGCGGGGTCTTGGGCTTCTTCTCCTTCTCCGGCTCGGGATCGTTCTGCTTGTCCCCGGCCGGCGGCTCGTCGACCGGGGGCTCCTCAGCCGGCGGCTCATCGGGCAGGGGGCACCAGGGGGCGGGAGCGGTCTCGGGGGCGCGGGCCTTCTCTCCGTCCTTGGTGAAGACGCAGGTTTCGATGTTGTAGGCGAGGTTGTCGCCATTCTTGTCCTGCCAGGTCCACACGGGCTTCTCGAAGGTGGCGCGCTCGGGGACCCAGACGGGACGCCAAGGCTCCTCGCCGTCCTTCTCGGTCTTCTTATCGTCCTTCGAGACGTCGCTCTCCTTCTTGCCCTCCTCCGTGGTGGCGTCGCCCTGCTTCTCCTCCTCGGACTTCTTGTCGCCCTCGGGCGGGGTCTTGTCCTCGGACTCGTCAGTCTTCTTGTCGTCCTCCGGCGGGGTGGTGTTCTTGGGGTCGTCCGTCTGCTTGTCGCCGCCGGACTCGACCGTGCCCTCGTCGTTGTCCGCCTGCGGGGCGGTGGTGGAGCCGTCGAGCTCCGTCTTCTTCTCTTCGGTGGGCTCGGTGGTCACCGCGGTACTGGTCGGGTTGTCGGGCTCCTCGGCGAGGGCCGCGTGGGGCAGCACGGCGCCGCCGAACAACGCGGCCGCCGTCGCGGAGATCGCCAATCGGGTCGTTGCCTTGCGCATGACCAAGGATTCCTTTCGGGTCGCGCCACCGTGTGGCGGAGAACATAGAATGTTGCTAGGCGCAACGACCGAAAGGTTAGCAGCGCAATACAATCGGGTAGTTTATGTACGAAAAATTGCTCTCGGGTATCCCCATTCCGGGGGCGCTGCTATGGGAATTGGAGCTCTTCCCCGGTTTGTCGGCATAAATCCAGCTCAAAGCTGGTTCTGTCCGGGTCGGGGTGTCGCGGCGGGGCCGGCGGCCGCGGGGGTGCCTCCGCCCACCCCGGGGGTGATGCCTTGCCGATGGGGGAGCGGATCGGGGGAGGGGCGGTCGCGAGTTTCGGGAATCCGGCCGCGGATCGTTGCGGAGATCACGGGAACTCGCGCATTCCAGGTATTAGCCTGCTTCGCGGCGCCGGACGCGCGGCGTGCGGTCCCCTAGTCGCCCGCGCGCCCGGCCGGGGCGTCGTCGACGCCGTCGGGCATGGGGCCGATGATGGTGAGGCTCTGCGTGGCGCGCGTCATCGCGACGTAGAGGTCCTGCAGCCCCTGCGGGGACGCCTCGAGGAACCGGCGCGGCTCGACGAGCACGACGTGGTCGTACTCGAGCCCCTTCTGCCGCTCGATGGTGCCGGCGCCGATGACCGCGACCGAGCGCCCCGGGTAGCGGGCCTGCAGGCGCTGCGCCTCGGCCCTGCCGTCCGCAGCGGAGGGGAGCCGGCGCACCGGGAAGTCCGAGTCGCGGATCGCCTCGCCGGGTGCGGCCTCGGGGTCGATGAGGGCGAGCACCTTGTTCGCTTCCTCGACGATGGGGCGCGGCGTGCGGTAGTTGACGGTGAGTCGCCGGTAGCGGAACCGGCCGGGCACGAAGCCCGCGAGCGTCTCCTCCCAGTCGTCGACGCCGGCCGGCGAGCCGGTCTGCGCGGTGTCGCCGACGAGCGTCATCCAGCGTGAGGGGCTGCGGCGGAAGACCATCCGCCACTCCATGGGGGTGAGCTCCTGGGCCTCGTCGACGACGACGTGGCCGAACGCCCAGCGCCGGTCGGAGCGGGCCCGCTCCGCGGTGGTGCGCCTATCGGTGGCCTCCTGGCGGCTGGCGAGGCCCTCGGCGTCGATGACGTCGTAGGCGCCGAGGTACTCGGCGTCGAAGACCTCGTCGTTGTCGGTCACCGCGGAGCTGCGCAGCGCGTCGAGGGCCTCCTGGGCCTCCTGGAGCGCATCGCCGCCCTCGTGCCGCTGCTCCCCGTCGTCCGTGGGGCGCGTCGAGTCGAGCAGCACGGCGAGCTCGTCGAGCAGCGCCGCGTCGGACGGCGTCCATGCCTCCCCGTCCTCGCGGTAGAGCGCCGCTTTGGTCTCCTCGTCGTAGTCGCGGGCCGCCTCGTCGATGCGCGAGCGGTCGGAGAGCAGCCGGGAGAGCACGCCCTCGGGGTCGAGCCGGGGCCACAGCTCGTCGATGAGGTCTGCGACGGCGGGCTCCTCGACGAGCTCGTCGTGGAGCTCGTCGACGTCGGCCTGGCCGAGGAGGTTCTCCCCGCCGAGCGGGTCCTCGCCGATGAGC
This sequence comes from Corynebacterium otitidis ATCC 51513, assembly GCF_000296405.1. GTDB lineage: Bacteria > Actinomycetota > Actinomycetes > Mycobacteriales > Mycobacteriaceae > Corynebacterium > Corynebacterium otitidis. The sequence continues at coordinate 233,726 of NZ_JH815193.1, read as the reverse complement.
CTCGCGTACTGCTCCGCGAGCTGCCCGACGAGGCGCTCGCGGAACACGCCGCGCGCGTCGTTGTGCGGCCGGCGGCTGCGCCTAGCTGCGGCGCGCGCCTTCTTCACCATGCCGGGCTCCGCGACGAGCCGGAGCGAGCCGACGGAGAGCTCCACGGGGGAGGCGGGCACCTTCTGGTAGGCGCGCACCGCCTCCTTCAAGATGGTGGCCATCTCCCCGCTGCCCTTGATCTCCCGGCCGATAAGCGGCTCCTCGGCGACGGGCCGGATGCCGGGGTAGAGCTCCCCGACCGTGGCGAGCACGACGCCCGTCTCGCCGAGCTCGGGCAGGACGTGGGAGATGTAGTCGAGGAACCGCTCGTTGGGGCCGAGCACGAGCATGCCCGTGCGGGAGAGCTGCTCGCGGTACGTGTAGGCGAGGTACGCGACCCGGTGGAGCGCCACCGCCGTCTTGCCCGTGCCGGGCGCGCCCTCGACAACCATGACGCGGCGCGTGTCGTCCCTGATGATGAGGTCCTGCTCGCGCTGGATGGTCTCGACGATGGACTCCATATGCGCGCCGCGCGCCTTCTCGAGCGCGGCGACGAGCGCCGACTCGCGGCCCACCTCCTCCGGGTCCGAGCCCGCGCCCGCCCCGGAGAGGTGCTCGTCGTCGATGTCGGTGACCCGCCTGCCCGAGGTGCGGATGTGGCGGCGCACCGTGACCGCCTCGGGGTGGGCCGTGGTGGCGAGGTAGAACGGCCGCGCCATGGGGGCGCGCCAGTCGACGAGCAGGGTGCGGTAGTTGTCGTCGCGGTCGTCGAGCCCCATCCGGCCGATGTAGCGGCGGTCCTGCTCGGGGGCGCCGGGCACGGGGTTCTCGGGTCCGCGCTCGTCTTCGGGCGGGGCGTGGCGCCGGGCTCCGGGGCGCGGCGCCTGCTCCTCCTTGGTGGTGTCGACGTCGATGCGCCCGAAGACGAGCCCGATGGTCGCGAGGTTGAGCCGGTCGAGCTTCTCGTTGAGGCCGTGGTATTCCGTCTCGCGCTGGACGAGCGACTCGGCCTTGGGGTTCGCGGGGTCGACGTTGAGGGTGACCTCGCGAAGCCGGCGGCGGGCCTCGGCGACCTCGTCGTCGAGCTTCTCGAACAGCGCGTCGACGTAGCGCTGCTCGGCGGCGAGCTCCTCGGAAAAACCCACGCGGTCCTCCCTGCTTTCAGCGTGTCGATCACCACGGGTGCCTCAGGAGATTCTAGCCGGCGCCACCAACCCCGCCCGAAGGCCGAGGCCGGCCCCGCGGCGCGCGGGCGGCCCGGGCCAGGGAGGGGGAGGAGAAACAAAAAGACCCCGCCCCGGGGTCCGCTCGATCGGCGGGGACCCGGGGCGGGGGAGCGCTGGAAGGAGATGCGCCCGGCTAGTCGCGGGGGACTAGACGAGGTCGTACTTGCGCAGCTTCTTCTTCGCCTTGTTGAGCGCCTTGTCGGCGTCCTTCTGCAGCGAGGAGGCCTTCTTGCGCAGCTTCTTCGCCTTGCGGCCGGACTTTTTGTCCGCCTTGGCGAGCACCTCGTCGGCGCGGTCCTGCGCCTTCGCGGCGGCCTTGACGACGCCCTTGCGGGCGGTCTTGGCGTTGTCCTGCGCGGCGGCGAGCCAGTCGTCCTTGTTGTCGTTGAAGTAGTCGACGGCGCGGTCGGTGTAATCGGAGACCGTCTCGGAGACCTTCTGCGCGCCGGACTTCGCGGCGTCGATCCAGTCGTCCTTGTTGTCGTCGACGTACTCCTGCGCCTTGGAGGCGGCCTCCTGGGCGCGGTCGGACGCGTCGGAGAGGAAGTCGCGCGCCGAGTCGGCGAACGAGCTCGACGAGCCGGAGGTGACCTTGCCGGCCTTCTTGCGCGCCTTCTTCCCGGCCTTCGAGGCCCGGTAGGAGAGCGAGGGCTTGCCCTCGGTGTCGACGCTGGTGATCGCGAGCCCGCCGAGCAGGGCGACGTGCGAGGTGAAGCCGACCTTCTTGCTGGCACTGTCCTCCTCGCTGTCGGCGTCCCAGAACGCGTAGCGGGTGAGGATCGTCGGCACGGTCGTCGCGGCGAGCACCGCGGCCGACAGCCGCGGGAGCTTGCCCAGCGAGAGCAGCGTGCCGGCGCCGACCTTCGTGCCGCCGAGCACCCGGATGGTGGTCTCCGGGGAGTCGGCGAGCTGCCGGGTGACGTCGGTGGGCAGGAAGGTGCCCACCTGCTGGAGCAGCTTCCGGGTGCCCTCGACCTGCTCCCGGGTGTTGACGAGGGAGTCCACGCCGTCGATGACGTACGCGGAGGCCAGAAGCGGCCTGGCAATCTTACGAATCATCATTCACCAATCCTTATAAGCACTCGACTCACGTGCGCTAGCTACCGAGTGTAGCGTGTCGCCGGCCACGCCGGCCGCCGCCGGGGACGCCGGGTCACCCCCGCCGCCCGGCCCGCGGCGGGGCGCTACCAGCGCCGCTGCCACCACTCGTCGAGCTTGGGCCGCTCGGCCGACAGCGTCGTGTCCTTGCCGTGGCCCGGGTGGACGACGGCGTCGTCGAAGACGTCGAAGAGGCGGGCGGTGACGTCCCGAAAGAGGCGCGCGAAGTCGCCCTCGGAGACGGTCTTGCCGAGCCCGTCGGGAAACAGCGAGTCCCCGACGAAGAGGTGGACGCGCTCGTCGACCCGAGCTGCGAGCGCGAGCCCGCCGGGGGTGTGGCCGCGCAGCACCGCGACGGGCAGCTCGCGCTCGGCAAACGAGATCGTGTCGCCGTGGCGCAGCTCGACGTCCGGGGCGACGGGGATCGCCGGCGCGTCGAGGTAGGAGGCCACCACCTTGGCGCCCGTCGACTTCACGAGGCGCTCGAGCGCGCCGGTGTGGTCGTTGTGCCGGTGGGTGATAAGGATCGTCTCGACCGAAACGCCGGCCTTCTCGGCGAGCTTTTCGATCGCCTCGGGGTCGCCGGGCGCGTCGATGAGCAGGCCGCGGCCGTCCTCGTGGAGGAGGTAGACGTTGTTGTCCATGGGGTCGACGGCGGCCCGCGCGAGGTTAAGGTCCGCGCCGAGGTCCCGGCCGGCGAGCGCGTCGTCGGGCGCGGGTTTCTTCTTACTCAGCCCGGAGCGGAAGGTGTTCTCGCCGCTCGTGCCGCTGGGGGTGGAGTCCGTCATGGCGCCTAGAATAGGGCAGTCCCGCGCCCGGCCGCCGACGATGAGCGGCCCGGCCGGGCGGGAACGCACAGTTCAGCGGCCTTAAATGCGAGGGCCGGTTCGCGAAGATCGGGGGGTTTCGTGGCGGAGACGATCGTGGTGCGCGGCGCCAAGGAGCACAACCTTAAGGGCGCGGACGTCGACATCCCGCGCGACTCGCTCGTCGTGTTCACCGGCCTGTCCGGCTCGGGGAAGTCCTCGCTGGCGTTCGACACCATCTTCGCCGAGGGACAGCGCCGCTACATCGAGTCGCTCTCCTCCTACGCCCGCATGTTCCTGGGCCAGATGGACAAGCCCGACGTCGAGTTCATCGAGGGGCTTTCGCCGGCGGTGTCCATCGACCAGAAGTCGACGAACCGCAACCCGCGCTCCACGGTCGGCACGATCACCGAGGTCTACGACTACCTGCGCCTGCTGTTCTCCCGGGCGGGCACCGCACACTGCCCGACGTGCGACGCGCCGATCTCGAGGCAGACCCCGCAGCAGATCGTCGACCAGATCTTAAGCATGGAGGAGCGCCTGAAGTTCCAGGTGCTCGCCCCGCTCGTTCGGCGCCGCAAGGGCGAGTTCGTCGACCTGTTCTCGGACCTCGCGGAGCAGGGCTACGCGCGTGCCCGCGTCGACGGGGAGGTCCACCAGCTCTCCGACCCGCCGAAGCTCAAGAAGCAGGTCAAGCACGACATCGACGTCGTCGTCGACCGGCTGCAGGTCAAGGAGTCCCAGAAGCAGCGCCTCACCGAGTCCGTCGAGACCGCCCTCGGGCTCGCCGACGGGGTCGTCGCCGTCGAGTTCGTCGACTTAGACGAGGACGACCCGAATCGGGTGCGGCGCTTCTCGGAGAACCTCGCCTGCCCCAACGGGCACGCCATCGACATCTCCGAGCTCGAGCCGCGCGCCTTCTCCTTCAACAGCCCGTTCGGCGCGTGCCCCGAGTGCGACGGGCTCGGCACGAAGACCGAGATCGACCCCGAGCTCCTCGTGCCCGACCCGGACGCGCCGGTGGCGCGCTGCATCCAGCCGTGGGCCTCGAGCCCCAACCACCGCTACTTCGAGCGGCTCGTCGAGGCGCTGGGCAAGAAAATCGGCTTCCACCCCGACGACTACTACAGCGACCTGACCGACGAGCAGCGCGACGCCCTGCTCTACGGCTCGGACGTTAAGGTCAACGTCCGCTACAAGAACCGCTTCGGGCGCTCGCGCGACTGGAACTCCGCCTTCGAGGGCGCGGTCGGCTACGTCGAGCGCCGCCTCGAGCAGAGCGAGTCCGACCACCAGCGCGACAAGTACCTCGCCTACACCCGCCAGGTCGACTGCCCCGCCTGCCACGGCGCCAGGCTCCGCCCGGAGATCCTCTCCGTGCGGCTCGCCAGCGGCTCCCACGGGGAGCAGTCCATCGCGGGCCTCTCCGCGCTCTCGGTGGAGCGCGCCTCCGAGTTCCTAGACGACCTCACGCTTGCGCACCGCGAGGAGATCATCGCCGGCGCCGTGCTCAAGGAGATCCAGGCGCGGCTCCACTTCCTCTTGGACGTCGGGCTCAACTACCTCACCCTGGACCGCTCGGCGGGCACGCTGTCCGGCGGGGAGGCGCAGCGCATCAGGCTCGCCACCCAGATCGGCTCCGGGCTCGCCGGCGTGCTCTACGTCCTCGACGAGCCCTCCATCGGGCTGCACCAGCGCGACAACGAGCGCCTCATCAACACGCTCATGGGGCTGCGCGACCTGGGCAACACCCTCATCGTCGTCGAGCACGACGAGGACACCATCCGCTCCGCCGACTACCTCGTCGACGTCGGCCCCAGGGCCGGCGAGTACGGCGGGGAGATCGTCTACCAGGGCCCGCCCGCAGGCATCGAGACCGCCGACGGTTCCTTAACCGGCGACTACCTCGCCGGGCGGCGCGCCATCGGCGTGCCCGAGAAGCGCCGTGCGCGGGAGAAGGGCCGCAGCCTCAAGGTCGTCGACGCGCACGAGAACAACCTCAAGCACGTCGACGTCGAGATCCCGCTCGGCCTCCTCACCGTCGTCACGGGCGTGTCCGGCTCGGGGAAGTCGACGCTCATCAACCAGATCCTCGCCACGACGCTCGCCAACGAGCTCAACGGCGCGCGCCAGGTGCCCGGCCGGGCCCGCCGCGTGGAGGGCACCGACCAGCTCGACAAGCTCGTCCAGGTCGACCAGTCGCCCATCGGGCGCACCCCGCGCTCCAACCCGGCGACCTACACCGGCGTGTTCGACAAGATCCGCGCGCTTTTTGCCGAGACCCCCGACGCGAAGGTGCGCGGCTACAAGCCGGGGCGCTTCTCCTTCAACGTCAAGGGCGGGCGCTGCGAGGCCTGCCACGGCGACGGGACCTTGAAGATCGAGATGAACTTCCTGCCCGCGGTGTACGTGCCCTGCGAGGAGTGCGGCGGGGCGCGCTACAACCGCGAGACCCTCGAGGTGAAGTACAAGGGCAAGAACATCGCCGAGGTCTTAGACATGCCGATCAGCGAGGCGGTCGACTTCTTCGAGCAGATCACCTCGATCCACCGGTACCTAAAGACCCTCGTCGACGTCGGGCTCGGGTACGTGCGCCTCGGGCAGGCGGCGACGACGCTCTCCGGCGGCGAGGCGCAGCGCGTGAAGCTCGCAGCGGAGCTCCAGAAGCGCTCCAACGGGCGCACCATCTATATCCTCGACGAGCCGACCACGGGCCTGCACTTCGAGGACGTGCGCCGCCTCCTGCTCGTCATCCAGGGGCTCGTCGACAAGGGCAACTCGGTGGTGATCATCGAGCACAACCTCGACGTCATCAAGTCCGCCGACTGGATCGTCGACATGGGCCCCGAGGGCGGCGAGGGCGGCGGCACGGTCGTCGCCTCCGGCACGCCCGAGGACGTCGCCGCCGTTGAGGGCTCGCACACCGGGCGCTACCTCGCCGGCATCCTCGCAGGCGGCGGCCAGTAGGCCGGCGCTGTTAGCGAGTAGCCCGAACGGGGGTAGACTGCCCGGGTGATGAGAGCGAACCTCCGCCTCGCCGCGGGCCTCCTCGCCGTCGCCGCCCTTAGCGGCTGCGCGTCGGGGGAGGACGGCGAGCCCGAGAAGAACGACACCCCCAGCGCGGCGCCCGCCGAGGAGGCGCCCGCGAACCCGGACGAGCGTCGCGCCGCCCTCGCCGAGGCGCTCGGCGAGCTTCAGGAGCAGCTCGAGGGCTCCTTCGACGCCGAGGTCGCCATGGCCGTCGCCAGCGGCGACGCCGTGGTCACCACCGGCGACGAGGCGACCGCCCAGGCGTGGTCGACGATCAAGGTGCCCATCGCGATCGCCGCGGTGCGCGAAGACGTCGCCGAGGACGAGGTCCTCGACGCGGCGATCCGCGCCTCCGACAACGACGCGGCCAGCGCCCTGTGGAACGCGCTCGGCGGGGGGCTGAGCGCCGCCGGCAAGGTCGAGGAGGTGCTGCGCGACGGCGGCGACGACACCGAGATCGTCGAGCAGATGCTCCGCCAGATCGAGACCGGCGACTCCGACCTGTTCGGCATGCTCGAGTGGCCGCTGCTCAACCAGGCGCGCTTCGCCTCCCACCTCACGTGCTTAGAGGGCGCCGAGCCCGTCGCGGAGCGGATGGGCGACCTCGTCGAGGAGCACACCTACGGGCTCGCGGCGATCGACGACGCCATCGCCAAGGGCGGCTGGGGCGAGAGCGACGACGGGCTCTACACCAATCAGCAGCTCGGCACCGTCGACACCGAGGGCATGGCGATCATCGCGCACCCGCTCGACGAGGACGCCGAGGAGGCCATCGAGGTCCTCGACGCCGTCGCCCAGGGCATCGAAAAGATCCGCGCCGAGGGCCTCGTCGACCCGACCCCCGCGTGCGACGAGCCGCCCGCCGAACCGGGGGACGAGGACGAGCCCGCCGACCGCGAGGACGAGCCGGGCGCCCAGCTCGCCCCCGGCGGGGAGGCCGTCGAGCCGGCCACGAGGAAGCCGGCCGCGCGGATCACGCAGGCGACCGCCGGCGTCGAGCGCCTCAACCCCTAAGCCCGCCGCCGGCGCCGCACCCCCTACGCCGACTGGCGCCGCGGCCAGCGGCGTGTTAGCATGCCAGGCGTTGCCGTCTTGCGGGGCAGTCCCGGTACTCTCAGGGTCGCCCCCGGACCACAAAGAGGAGAACATCCCACCTCACGCCGCCCCGATGCGGGTTGGCTACAGGTTGATAGCCACGGCGACGGGACTGTTATCCGGGCACAGGTGCGTGCCCGGGCCAGCGGTCCCGGGGCCGGGCGCGATGTCTCCTGTCCCCGAGCAATCGGGGGCAGGATTTTTTGGGCTTGGGATCCTCGTAGACTGTGGTGCGGTACGACATGCACGCTTATTTACCCAGCTACTTGAGGAGTACACATTAGCGCTGAAGCTCGCATCAATGAGCGAATCCGAGTTCGCGAGGTACGACTGGTCGGGCCCGGCGGGGAACAGGTCGGCATCGTCCGCACCGATGACGCCCGCAAGCTCGCCTACGAAGCTGATCTCGACCTGGTGGAGGTCGCCCCGAAGGCGAAACCGCCGGTCTGCAAGATCATGGACTACGGAAAATACCGGTACGAGCAGGACCAGAAGGCCCGTGCCGCGCGCCGGAATCAGCAGCAAACTGTAGTCAAGGAGCAGAAGTTTCGTCCCAAGATCGATGACCACGATTATGAGACGAAAAAGGGTAACGTGGTGCGTTTCCTTGAGAAGGGCTCCAAGGTCAAGGTCACGATCATGTTCCGCGGCCGCGAGCAGTCCCGCCCCGAGCTGGGCCTGAACATGCTCGCCCGGCTTGCCGACGACGTCGCCGACGTCGGCACCGTGCAGTCCAAGCCGAAGCAGGACGGCCGCAACATGACGATGGTCCTCGGGCCGATCCGCAAGGGCAAGAAGTAACCGACGTCGACCTCGGTTCGTCGAGAAAAGTAAGGACACAGAGCTGATGAAGCAGAAGACGCACAAGGGCGCGGCGAAGCGCTTCAAGAAGACCGGTTCGGGCAAGCTGCGCCGCGACCAGGCGAACAAGCGCCACCTGCTGGAGCACAAGCCCTCCAAGCGCACCCGCCGGCTCAAGGGGAGCGTCGACGTCCACCGCAACGACGTGAAGCGCGTCAAGAGGCTCACCGGGCAGGGCTAGAGCCCGCATTCGCCCTCAAAGCCCTAATCACCCGCGGTTGGGCCCCAACCGCCACCCGACAAGCATCTGTGAGGAAGTACAACTGTGGCACGTGTTAAGCGTTCGGTGAATGCGAAGAAGAAGCGTCGCGAGATCCTGAAATCCGCCAAGGGCTACCGCGGGGTCCGCTCGCGCCTCTACCGGCGCGCGAAGGAGCAGTGGCTCCACTCCCGCACCTACGCCTACCGGGACCGCCGCGCCCGCAAGGGCCAGTTCCGCCGCCTGTGGATCCAGCGCATCAACGCCGGCGCCCGGCTCAACGGCATCACATACAACCGGCTCATCCAGGGCCTGCGCCTCGCCGAGATCGAGGTCGACCGCAAGATCCTCGCGGAGCTCGCCGTCAACGACTTCGACGCGTTCTCCGCGATCTGCGAGCAGGCCAAGGCCGCCCTGCCGGAGGACGTCAACGCCCCGAAGGCCGCGTAACTAGCGCCTCCGCCTTCAAGCGGCGTCACCGCCCGCGCCCGCCCCGACCCTCAACCGGTCGGCGGCGGGCGCGGGCTTTCGTCTTCTTCGCCGCCTCCCGCGCGGCCGCGCCGCCGGGCCGAGGGGCGGGGGAGGGGCGCCTGCTAGGTTGGGGCGCCATGGAGCTCCACTTCGACGAGGCGTTCACCGAGCGCACCCCCAGGATCGTTAGGGCCGCGAAGCTCAAGCGCGCGGCCGCGCGCAAGAAGGAGGAGGCGTTCCTCGCCGAGGGGGAGAACGCCGTCGAGGCGGCCGTGGCCACCGGCTCGGCGAGCGACGTGTTCGCCACCGAGGACGCCGCCCACCGCTTCGCGGAGATCCTCGAGGCGTCGGCGAACCTCGACTGCTACGTCCACCCGATTACCGAGGGCGCGGCGCGCTCCCTCGCGGACACCGTGACGACTCCGGGGATCTTCGCTTTGTGCCGGCCGGTGACGTGGCCGGTGCGCGAGGCCTTGGGTCGCAGCCCGCGGTTGGTCTCCGTGCCGGTGGGGGCCTCCGAGCCGGGCAACGCCGGCACCCTGATCCGCACCTCGGACGCGCTCGGCGCGGATGCCGTCGTGCTCGCCGGGGAGTCCGTCGACCCGCACAACCCTAAGGTCGTGCGCGCGTCGGCGGGCTCGCTGTTCCACATCCCCGTCGCCCGCCACACCGACCCGGCCGCGCTCGTCGACCAGCTCCACGCCAAGGGGCTCACCGTGCTCGCGAGCGCCGGCGACGGGGAGCTCCCCCTCAACGAGGCGGGCGAGGCGCTGGCGAAGCCCACCGCGTGGCTCTTCGGCAACGAGGCCCACGGCCTCGACCCGAAGATCGCGGCGCTCGCCGACCACCGGGTGCGCATCCCGCTCTCCGGCGGGGCGGAGTCGCTCAACCTCGCCGCCGCGGCGGCGATCCTCCTCTACGAGTCCTCCGCGGCGCAGGCCGCCGCCGCGCCCGCCGGGGACGGGGCGCTATGATCTCTATCGGCCCGCGGCCGCGCGGCATTCGCGGCGGCCGCCGGGGGTGACCGTGTACGAGACGAGCAGCGCGCCTGCGAGATAGGGCAAGGGGACCGTGAGCGAGAACGACGAGCAGCCGACGATCACCGAGGAGTCCATGGCGACGGCCGCCGACGCGGCGGCCCGCGCGTTCGAGGAGGCCTCGGACCTCGAGGGCCTCAAGGAGGCGCGCCGCGCGCACCTCTCCGACCAGTCGCCGATCCTCCTCGCCCGCCGCTCGCTCGGCTCGCTGCCGAAGTCGCAGCGCAAGGACGCCGGACGGGTCGTCAACCAGGCCCGCGGCCGCGCCGAGAAGGCCTACGCTGAGCGCCTCAAGGTCCTCGAGGAGAAGTGCGACCAGGAGATCCTCCGCGCCGAGGCCGTCGACGTCACCGTCGCCCCCGAGCAGCAGCCCGCCGGCGCGCAGCACCCGATCACCGCGCTCGGCGAGGCGATCGCCGACATCTTCCTCGGCATGGGCTGGGAGATCGCCGACGGCCCCGAGGTCGAGGCCGAGTACTTCAACTTCGACACCCTCAACTTCATCCCGGACCACCCCGCGCGCTCCCTGCAGGACACGTTCTACGTCGGGCCCGAGGGCTCCAAGCAGGTGCTGCGCACCCACACCTCCCCGGTGCAGGTGCGCGAGATGCTCTCCCGCGACGTGCCGCTCTACATCGCCTGCCCGGGCCGCGTGTTCCGCACCGACGAGCTCGATGCGACGCACACCCCGGTCTTCCACCAGGTCGAAGGGCTCGCGGTGGACAAGGGGCTGTCCATGGCGCACCTGCGCGGCACGCTCGACCACCTGGCGAAGGTGCTCTTCGGCCCGGAGACCGCCACCCGGATGCGCACGAACTACTTCCCGTTCACCGAGCCCTCCGCCGAGGTGGACGTGTGGTTCCCCAACAAGAAGGGCGGCGCCGGCTGGATCGAGTGGGGCGGCTGCGGGATAGTCAACCCCAACGTGCTGCGCGCGGTGGGCCTCGACCCGGAGGAGTACTCGGGCTTCGCGTTCGGCATCGGCCTGGAGCGCACCCTGCAGTTCCGCAACGGGCTCAGCGACATGCGCGACATGGTCGAGGGCGACGTGCGCTTCAGCCTGCCCTTCGGGGTGCGCGCCTAGCCACGGCCGCGCCCCGCACCTAGACGACGACTCAACTAACCCGGACCGACCGCTGACGGAGTAGACGTGCTCATCTCGCAGAACTGGCTCACCGACATCCTCGCCCACGCCAACGAGGGCTTCGCTCCCTCCTCGGAGGAGGTCGACCGCGGCTTCGTGAGCGTCGGCTTCGAGACCGAGGGCTACGCCCCGATCCCCGAGTCGACCGGCCCGATCGTCGTCGGCCGCGTCGACTCGATCGAGGAGCTCGAGGGGTTCAAGAAGCCGATCCGCTACTGCGCGGTCGACGTGGGCGACGCGAACGGCACCGGCGAGCCGCAGCGCATCATCTGCGGCGCGCGCAACTTCCGCGAGGGCTCGCACGTCGTGGTGTGCCTGCCGGGAGCGGTGCTGCCCGGGGACTTCCGCATCGAGCCGCGCAAGACCTACGACCACATCTCGGAGGGCATGCTCGCCTCCGCGGCGGAGCTCGGGCTCGCGACCAAGCAGAACTCCGGGATCATCGACTTAGGCCCGAACCCGGGCATCGCACCGGGCACCGACGCCCGCGACGTCGTCGGGCTTAACGACACGGTCTTCGAGGTCAACGTCACCCCGGACCGCGGCTACGCGCTCTCCGCCCGAGGCCTCACCCGCGAGCTGTCCTCCGCGTTCGGGCTGAGCTTCACCGACCTCAAGGACGACCCGGAGGTCGGGCTGAGCGCGGCGGCGCGCGGCGCGGACGTGCCGCGCGCGGCGCTCCCGGAGGTCGCCGGCGAGGCGCTCCCCGTGGAGCTGCGCGAGGAGACCGGCGCGGCGCGCTTCGGGCTCCGCGAGGTGCGCGGCGTCAAGGCCGGCGCGGAGTCCCCGCTGTGGCTGCAGCGCATCCTCATGCTCTCCGGGATCCGCCCGGTCAACGTCGCGACCGACGTGACGAACCTCGTCATGATCCTCCTCGGCCAGCCGATGCACGCCTTCGACGCCGCCCGCGTCGAGGGCCCGCTCGTGGTGCGCAAGGCCGCCGCCGGCGAGCGCCTGGAGACCCTCGACCACACCGAGCACGAGCTTGACCCGGACGACGTCGTCATCGTCGACGACCGCGGGCCGGTCTCGCTCGCGGGCGTCATGGGCGGCCTGCGCACGGAGATCGCCGAGGACACCGACACCGTGCTCCTCGAGGCGGCCCGCTGGGACGAGCTCGGCGTCGCGCGCGCCGCGAAGCGCCACAAGCTCCCCTCGGAGGCCTCCCGCCGCTTCGAGCGCGGCGTCGACCCCGCGCTCGTCGAGTCCGCGCTCGACGTCGCGGCGCGGCTGCTCGCGGGCCTCGGCGGCGGGGAGGTCGCCGCCGGGCGCACCCTCGTCGGCGACGTGCCCGAGCCCGCGAGCATCGAGATGGCCGCCTCGCGGCCCGCGACGGTCGCCGGCGTCGACTACCCGCGGGAGACGGTCGTCGCGCGCCTCAAGGAGGTGGGCTGCGCCGTCGAGGGCGAGGAGACCCTCACCGTGACGCCGCCGACGTGGCGCGGCGACCTCGTCATGCCCGCCGACCTCGTCGAGGAGGTCGTGCGCCTCGAGGGGCTCGAGGACATCCCGCTCGAGCTCCCCAGCCCGCGCGGCGGGCGGGGGCTCACCCCGGCGCAGCGCCGCCGCCGCGCCGTGGGCCACGCTCTGGCCTACAACGGCTACGCCGAGATCATCCCCAGCCCCTTCCTCGACGCCACCGTCTTCGATAGCTGGGGGCTCGACGCCGACGACCCGCTGCGCAACACTGTCGCGGTGCAGAACCCGCTCGACCGGGACTACGACCGGCTCGCGACGACGCTTCTGCCCGCGATGCTCGAGGCGCTGGGCCGCAACGTCGCCCGCGGCCTGTCGGACGCGCGGCTCTACTCGGTCGCGCAAGTCTCCTTCCGCGGGGAGGACCGCTCGCCGATGCCCTCGGTGAAGAAGCGCCCCTCCGAGGAGGAGGTCGCCGCGGTCGTCGGCTCCCTGCCGGCGCAGCCGCTGCACGTCGCGACCGTCGGCGCGGGCTCCGTCGTGCCGGCGGGCCCGTGGGGCGAGGGCCGCGGCTACGCGTGGTCTGACGCTGTGGAGTCCGCCCGCCTCGTGGCCCGCACCGCGGGCGTCGAGCTGGGCGTCGCAAACGCGGAGCGCGCTCCCTGGCACCCGGGCCGCTGCGCGGAGCTCTCCGTCGGCGGGGTGGTCGTCGGCTACGCGGGCGAGCTGCACCCGAAGGTGCTCCAGGAGCTGGGCCTGCCGGAGCGCACCTGCGCGATGGAGCTGGACCTTAGCGCCCTGCCGATCGAAGACGTGCTGCCGGCGCCGGTGCTGTCGTCGTTCCCGGCGCTCCACCAGGATATTGCCTTGGTTGTCGATACAGAGGTCTCTGCTGCGAAAGTGCGCGCGGTGATCATTGCGGCGGCGGGTGAGTGGCTTGAGGACGCGACGTTGTTTGATGTGTACCGCTCGGACCAGTTGGGCGAGGGACGCAAGTCGCTGGCGTTCACGCTGCGCTTCCGTGCGCCCGACCGCACGTTGACGGATACCGAGGTCAACGGCGTTCGAGCCGCGATCGCGGAGCAGGCGCTAGAGAAACTAGGTGCGGAGCTGAGGGAGTAGCAGCACCCCTGCCGCCACTGTGACGGCGAGCCGCTCGAGCGCGAGACTAAAATAAATTCACAGATCGACACGCTAACAACGAGCAACCACCCCTGACAGGGATCCTGCAGCTCCCCACCCGGTGAACCGGGTGGGGAGCTGCGTTTTCGCACTTCACAAGGGATCACGTTCCTGAGCGAGCCCCCTTAAACGAAGTGAGAGCAGACCGGGGTGTCCCTATGTCTGGTGTCAAGCTGTAGCAGACGCCCGGCTACGGATGGGCTACCGGGCGTAGCCCCGGATCCGGGCGCACTTGATCGCGGCGCCTGCATGGCTGTGTGTGCAAGCGTCGTGCCAGGTCTGTTGTGCTAGGCGGCCGCCAGGATGGGTGTTCGTGGTTCGTCTCGGAAGAACTCTTTCCTGGTCAGCATCGCGTAGATCATGTTGCACCGTCGACGTGCCAGGCACATCACCGCCGCGTTGTGGCGTTTACCCTCGCGTCGTTTCCGCTGGTAGTAGTCGCGTGAGGCTTCGTGGCAGTTAGTGGATATCCAGGCCGATCGAAACAGCGCGTTCTTCAAGCGCTTATTCCCGGCCCGGGACGGGTGCTCTCCTCTGATCGATGTTCCCGATCTTCGAGTCGTGGGCGCGATGCCGGCATAGGAGGCTAGATGTGTCGCATCGGGGAAGTCAGAGCAGTCGCCTACGGCCATCAGGATCGAGGTAGCGATCCCCACACCCACCCCGGGGATGGATGTCAAGATTTCATAAAGAGGGAGGGCATCGACCACCTCGTTGACCTCGGCGGCGATCAGGTCGCGCTGTTTTTTGAACATTTTGATGTTGGAGGCGAGCAGCGGGATCGTGCGTTCGATGGCGCTGGTTCCGGGCACTACGACGGTCTGTTGGTCTAATGCGTGGAAGATAGCCGCGACGAGATCGGTGTGGTCGCCTCGGCAGCGCCGGTTGATCCAAGCGGTGACATGACTCTTGCCTGCCGCCCGCAGCTTGGTGGGTCCGCCGTAGTGTTCCAGCAGGTCAAGAACGGCACTACGGGTGATCGTCCCGCCCGCGAAGACACGTTCTAAGGCTGGGTGGATCTGGAGCAGGGCGCTGCGTAGCCGGTTGATGGTGCGCGAACAATCGCGGGTGATGTCCTCGTCGAACCCGGCGAGCGCTTTGAGGGTAGAGAGCGCTTCGTCGTTGTGGTCGGCCTTTCTCAAAGTGGCTGGGATGGTGCGGGCGGTCTCGGCGATGATGAACGCGTCGCGCTTGTCGGTTTTCGCCGTGCCTGGGTGCAGGGCGGCGGCTTTGCGCATCGCTAAGCCGGGAAGGTACGCGACGGCAACACTGCAGTCGCGGGCGACGGCAACGGGAAGAGCGCCGATGGTGTTGGGCTGGTCGACGACGAGAAGCACTGGCCCGTGGGCTTGGAGGCTGGTGAATAGGTCTCGGAGTTTGCTCTCGTCTTGGGGTAGGGGTTTATCGAAGTATCGGCGGCTGCCGTCGGCGGACAGGGCGCACGCGTGGTGGCCTGTTTTGCCGACGTCGAGGCCGATGATCACCTTGAATGAGGTGGCCGCGGTCATGGTTCACCCTTCGGGTGCGATAGCGGAATATGGGGAAAGATCGCTGGTCATGACGCGGCAGGCAGACATCCACGTTACGTTGAGACTTCACCGAATCTTCGTCGGGAGTCATGTCCCTATTGGCCGTCGAGCGCGTCTTGGTACCTCGGTGGCAACACCCCCCGGATCATTGTGCAGACAGGGCAGGACAGCCATGCCGAGGCCAGCGACCGGTCCCGAGCCTAGCTGGGCTGGCCGGGACGCGAACCACGGTAACGGGCGTCGCTGTCGCTAATTCCGTGGAGCCCTTGGTGTAGTTTCCCCGTGAAGTCGTAGACGACCTTTACGGGGTACAGACCGCCCAAACCGTGGTGGGGCCGGTGGTGGTTGTAGTCATGCAACCACCCCGGATACCGCCGCGCACGGGCGGTTTCGCCGTTATAGTTATCGACATGCGCCGACTCCGCGAGCGGTGTCCGGTTGAACCGCGAGTCCTTACCATTGGTCTGCGGCCGATACGCTCGCGTGCACTTGTGGCTGATCCCCTGGTCCTCCAGCAGCTAGTTCAACGACTTCGAGCGATACCCAGGAGCGTTGTCGGTCATGACCGGCTCGATCGTGGTCCCATAGCCCGCGAAGGCGTCACGTGCCCGGGTTCGGAATCCTGTTTTTGTCTTTTTCTTCTCAGTCTCGAGCATCTACGAGTAAGCGAGTCTGGAGCAGTCCTAGACGACATGATGGAGGTGCACGTAGCCGACACCGGAACAGTGACGTGAGCAGTGTTTATGTTCTCGTCCGTCGGCGCGCCAGCTGTCGCCATCAGAGACCGGGCCGAGTTTGTTGATGTCGATCCCCGTCCCCGGCGCTCAACCAGGACGTCGCGCTGCTCGTGGACTCCGCCGTGTCGGCGGAGCGGCTGCGCGGGGTGCTCGTCGCCGCGGCGGGCGAGTGGCTCGAGGAGGTCAACCCGGTGCGCGAGCGCGCCGTCGAAGCCGCCCGCGAGCAGCTCGGCGCGGAGGTGCGCGCCTAGCGGGAACCCGCCCGATTCCTGGCCGAGGCCCGGTCCCCAACGACAGGGGGCCGGGCCTTTTCGCGTCTCGGCGCGTGCCGCACGGAAGGGTGAAGCGGAGCGGGCGCGGGACGGTGCTTTCGCCCGGCAAGCATGCATAATTTGCGCTGAAAAGCATACTATGTATGATGTCGTGTCATGAGCGTAACAGTGGGCATCGCAGGCGTGACCGGCTACGCCGGGGGAGAGGCTCTCCGCCTTTTCCTCGGGCACCCGGCGCTCCGATCGGGCGAGCTGGCCATCGGGCCGCTGACGGGCAAGTCCTCCGCGGGCCGCCCGGCGGACGAGGTGCTGCCCGCCCACCCGCAGCTCGCCGGCCGGGTCGTCGAGGAGACCTCCGCGGAGGCGCTCGCCGGCTGCGACGCAGTGATCCTCTGCCTCCCGCACGCCGCGGGCGCGGCGCTGACCGGGGAGCTCTCCGAGGGGCCCGACGCGCCGCTGCTCATCGACTGCTCCGCCGACCACAGGCTCACCGACCCGGCCGACTGGGCGGCGTTCTACGGCGGGGAGTACCCGGGCGCGTGGACCTACGGCCTCCCGGAGCTCCCCGGTAGGCGCGAGGAGGTCCGGGCGAGCCGCGCGATCGCCGTGCCGGGCTGCTTCCCCACGGGCGCGACCCTCGCCCTGGCTCCCGGGGTGGCCGCGGGGCTCCTCGAGCCGGCCGCGGCGGTTACCTCGGTGACTGGGGTGTCCGGGGCGGGCAAGAAGCCCAGCGTCGGGCTGCTCGCCGGGGAGGTGATCGGCTCGCTGCGGGCCTACAAGGTCGCAGGCGCCCACCGCCACACCCCGGAGATCGCCCAGAACCTCAAGGCCGCCTCGGGGCGGGACGTCGCGGTGTCGTTCACCCCTGTGCTCGCGCCCCTGACCCGCGGGATCCTCACCGTCGCGAGCGCCAAGCTGAGCGCCGGCGCGACGCCTGCCGCACTGCGCGCCGCCTACCAGGAGTTCGCCGACGCGGAGCCGTTTATTCACCTGCTCGCCGAGGGCGCCCAGCCCGAGACGCAGAACGTCGTCGGCTCGAACTCCTGCCACCTCCAGGTCGCCGTCGACGAGGCCACCGGCACCGCGGTGATCACCTCTGTTATCGACAACCTCACCAAGGGCACCGCCGGCGCGGCGATCCAGTGCCTCAACCTCGCCCTCGGCCAGCCGGAGGACGCGGGCTTAAGCCTCAGCGGCCTCGCGCCCTAGCCGCCGCCGGGGCCAGTCCTCGTCCTTCACCGTCCCTCCCGTTTTCCCTCCCACCCATCGACCGCGCGCCCGCCGCCGGCGGGCCGCGACACCCACCCCTTTAAAGGAGGCCAGCTCCCATGAGCCTGCCGACCACCCCCGCCCCGAGCCCCGCCGGCGCGCCCGCGACGGCGACGACCGGCGTCACCCTGCCCAAGGGCTTCCGCGCCGCCGGTGGGCGCGCGGGGCTCAAGCCCTCCGGCCTGGATGACCTCGCGCTCGTCGTCAACGACGGGCCCCACCCCGCCGCGGCGGCGGTGTTCACCTGCAACCAGATCGTCGCCGCGCCCGTGACCCTCAGCCGGGAGGCGGTCGCCGCGGGCGAGGTGAGCGCCGTCGTCATCAACAGCGGCAACGCCAACGCGTGTACCGGCCCGCAAGGCGACGCGGACGCCCGGACCGTGCAGCTCTCCGCCGCGGAGCGGCTCGGCCGGAAGCCCGGGGAGGTGGCGGTGTGCTCCACGGGGATCATCGGGGAGCCCATGCCGATCCACCTCGTCCTCGACGGGCTGGGGCCCGTCGCCGCCGCGCTCGACGGCACGCCTTCGGCCGCGGAGGCCGCGGCGCGCGCGATCATGACGACCGACACCGTGCCCAAGCAGGCGGGCGCCACGGTCCGGTCCGCGGCCGGCGGGGAGTTCTCCCTCGGCGCGATGGGCAAGGGCGCGGGCATGCTCGCCCCGTCGCTTGCGACGATGCTCGCCGTCGTCACCACCGACGCGCTCGTCGAGCAGAACGAGCTCGACGCCGCGCTGCGCGCCGCGACCGCTCAGAGCTTCGAGCGCGTCGACGTCGACGGCGCGACCTCGACGAACGACACCGTGCTCGTCATGGCCTCCGGGGCGTCCGGGGTGCGGCCGCACCCGGAGGAGTTCGCCGCCGCCTTGAAGGGCGTGTGCGCGGACCTCGCGGGGCAGATGCAGCTCGACGCGGAGGGCGCGACGAAGCGCGTGACCATCCGGGTCACCGGCGCCGCCACCACCGAGGAGGCCGTCGCCGCGGCGCGCACCATCGGGCGCGACACGCTGGTGAAGTGCGCGCTCTTCGGCTCGGACCCGAACTGGGGCCGGGTGCTCGCCGCGGTCGGCATGGCCCCGGTGAGCCTCGACCCCACGGGCGTGGAGGTGTCCTTCAACGGGCACCCGGTGTGCCGCTCCTCCGCGGCGGTGCCCGGCGCCCGCGAGGTCGACCTCACCGCCCGCGACATCGTGGTCGCCGTCGACCTCGGGGTGGGGGAGGCCGCCGGCGAGGTCCACACCACGGACTTGAGCCTTGGCTACGTCGAGTTCAACTCCGCCTACACCACCTAGAACACCAGCCCCGCCACGACTCCGGGCCCGCCGCATCGCCGGGCCGGGGCGGGGGGCGAAGCCACGGAAAGGACGAGTGCGAAGGCATCGTGACTACCGCCCATCTCAGCGCCGCGGACCGCGCGGACGTGCTGCTCGAGGCGCTGCCCTGGCTGCAGCACTTCAACGGCCGCCTCGTGGTCGTCAAGTACGGCGGCAACGCCATGACCAGCGAGCCTCTGAAACGCGCGTTCGCCGCGGACATGGTGCTGCTCAAGACCCTGGGGGCCAGTCCCGTCGTCGTGCACGGCGGCGGCCCGCAGATCAACGCGATGCTCTCCCGGGCGGGGCTGAAGCCCGAGTTCCGTAGCGGGTACCGGGTCACCACGCCCGAGGTCATGGAGGTCGCCCGCATGGTGCTCTTCGGGCAGGTCGGCCGCGAGCTCGTCGGGCTCATCAACGAGCACGGCCCCTTCGCGGTCGGCACGACCGGGGAGGACGGCGGGCTGCTCACCGCGAGGCGCCGCACCGTCGACGTCGACGGGGAGGCCACCGACATCGGGCTCGTCGGCGACGTCACCCGCGTCGACCCGGCGCCGCTCACCGACCTGCTCGCCGCGGGGCGCATCCCGGTGATCTCCACGGTGGCGCCGGGCGAGGACGGGGAGATCCTCAACGTCAACGCCGACGCCGCCGCCGGCGCGCTGGCCCGCGCGCTGAACGCCGACAGGCTCGTCGTGCTCACCGACGTCGAGGGGCTGTATGCCGACTGGCCGGATCGCAGCTCGCTCATCTCCAGGCTCACGGTCGGGGAGCTCGAGGAGCTCCTGCCGGGTCTCGCCTCGGGCATGATCCCGAAGATGACCGCCTGCCTCGAGGCCGTGTCCTCCGGGGTGAGCGCCGCGCACGTCATCGACGGGCGCGTGCCGCACGCGGTGGTACTCGAGCTGCTCACCCACGGCGGCATCGGCACGATGGTGCTGCCCGCCAGCGGCGACGCCCCGGGCCCCGCCGCGCCCGCGGGGTTTGCCGGCCCCGGCCCCGAGCTGCGCACCAACCACTAGGAGGAGAGACTGCGATGACCGACCACACGACCGGCGCCCCCGCCGGCGCGAGCCAGCCGGGCGATTCTCAGGCCGGGACCGGGTTCCGCGCGGCCTGGGAGGCGAGCCTCATGGGCACCTATCCCACCCCGCAGGTGCTCCTCGAGGAGGGCCGCGGCGCGGCCGTCGTCGACGCCGAGGGCCGCGACTACATCGACTTCCTCGCCGGCATCGCGGTCGCGAGCCTCGGCCACGGTCACGAGCGCCTCGCCGGGGCGATCGCCAGACAGGCGGGCAGGCTGCTCTCGGTGTCGAACCTCGTGGCCAACCGGCCCGCCATCGACGCGGCCGAGCGGCTCGCCGCGCGCTTCGACGAGGCCGCCAAGAACGCCGGCGCCCCGGGCGGGGAGGCGTCCGCCCGGGTGTTCTGGTGCAACTCCGGCTCCGAGGCCAACGAGGCGGCCATCAAGCTCGCGCGCCGCACCGGCAGGCCCGGGATCCTCTCGACGGAGGGCGGCTTCCACGGCCGCACGCTCGGCTCGCTGTCGGTGACGGGCCAGCCCGCCAAGCGCGCCCCCTTCGAGCCGCTGCCCGGCGGGGTGGAGTTCGTCGCCTACGGCGACGCCGCGGCCGCGCGCCGCGCGTTGAAGGACGCCGACGGAACGATCGGCGCGGTCATCGTCGAGCCCATCCAGGGCGAGAACGGCGTCGTCGTCCCGCCCGAGGGCTACCTGAAGGACCTGCGCGCCGCGTGCGACGAGGCGGGCGCGCTTCTTATCGCCGACGAGGTGCAGACCGGCGCGGGCCGCACCGGCACGTTCTTCGCCTTCGAGCAGGCCGGCGCCGCCCCGGACGTCGTCACACTCGCGAAGGGGCTCGGCGGCGGGGTGCCGGTCGGCGCGTGCCTCGCCCGCGGCGAGGCGGCCGGCCTGCTCCACGCCGGGGACCACGGCTCGACCTTCGGCGGCAACCCGCTCGCCGCCGCCGCGGTGGAGGTCGTGCTCGACGAGCTCGACGCGGGCCTCGCCGACCGGGCCGCCGAGCGCGGCCGGCAGGCCAGGGAGAAGGCCGCCGCGCTCCCCGGGGTCGCAGGTGTCCGCGGCGCGGGGCTGCTCATCGCCCTCGAGCTCGGGCGGCCCGTCGCCAAGGAGGCCGTCGCCGCGGGCCTTAGCCACGGGGTGCTCATCAACGCCACCGACGACAGCACCGTCCGGCTCGTCCCGCCGCTCGTGATCACCGAGGACGAGCTCGCAGAGGGCCTGAGCCGGCTCGAGGCGGCGCTCCTCGCCGCGGGCGCCGCGGGTTAGCCGCGGGGAGCCCGCAACCACCCGAATAACGATGCATACCCGCCCGGCCGGGCAGGCCGGGAGGATGGCGAACAGGGGAAACGTCCGCATGGTTCCGCAGCGTCATGCATAATTTGCTCTCGGGTGCATATACGCTAGGATGGTGGGCGGCCGCGGGCCGGCGGGCGCGCTCAACCGCGCCCGGCGCCGGTTTCGGGGCCGTGGACAATCACTAGACGAACGAGGAGCTTGAAGCGACCATGTCGAAGAACCGCATCGTTTTGGCCTACTCCGGCGGGCTGGACACCTCCGTGGCGATCCCGTACCTGGGCCGCATGATCGACGGCGACGTCATCGCCGTCTCCCTGGACCTCGGCCAGGGCGGGGAGGACATGGAGTCGGTTCGGCAGCGCGCCCTCGACTGCGGGGCCGCCGAGTCCATCGTCGTCGACGCGAAGGACGAGTTCGTCAGGGACTACTGCCTGCCCGCGGTGAAGGCCAACGGGCTCTACATGAAGCAGTACCCGCTCGTCTCCGCGGTGTCGCGGCCCCTGATCGTCAAGCACCTCGTCGAGGCCGGCAAGGAGCACGGCGCGACGCACGTCGCCCACGGCTGCACCGGCAAGGGCAACGACCAGGTCCGCTTCGAGGCCGGCTTCCTCGCCACCGACCCCGACCTCCAGATCGTCGCGCCCGCCCGCGACTACGCCTGGACGAGGGACAAGGCCATCGAGTTCGCCGAGGAGATCGGCCTGCCCATCGAGCAGACCGCCGCGTCGCCGTTCTCCATCGACCAGAACGTCTGGGGCCGCGCCGTGGAGACCGGCTACCTCGAGGACCTGTGGAACGCGCCCACCAAGGACCTCTACGCCTACACCGAGGACCCGAACTTGAGCGCCGCGCCCGACGAGGTCGTCATCTCGTTCAAGGACGGCGTGCCCGTCGCCATCGACGGCCACGAGGTCACCCCGCTTGAGGCCATCGAGGAGCTCAACCGGCGCGGCGGCGCCCAGGGCGTGGGCCGGCTCGACATGGTCGAGGACCGGCTCGTCGGGATCAAGTCTCGCGAGATCTACGAGGCGCCCGGCGCGATGGTCCTCATCCGCGCCCACGAGGCCCTAGAGGACGTCACCGTCGAGCGGGAGCTCGCCCGCTACAAGCGGCTCGTCGACGCCCGCTGGTCCGAGGAGGTCTACGACGGCCTGTGGTTCAGCCCGCTCAAGCGCGCGCTCGAGGCGTTCATCGAGGACTCCCAGAAGAACGTCACCGGAGACATCAGGCTCACCCTCCACGCCGGGAACATCACCGTCACCGGCCGGCGCTCCGAGAACTCGCTCTACGACTTCGAGCTCGCGACCTACGACACCGGCGACGCGTTCGACCAGAGCTACTCCAAGGGCTTCGTGCAGCTCCACAGCCTGTCGACAAAGATCGCGAACAAGCGCGACCGCGAGGCCAACTAGGATCGGGCGCCATGGACAGACACGGCACGAACGAAGGCGCCCTGTGGGGCGGGCGGTTCTCCGGCGGCCCCTCGGAGGCGATGTTTCAGCTCTCCGTCTCCACGCACTTCGACTGGGTGCTCGCGCCCTACGACGTGCTCGCCTCGAAGGCGCACGCCCGGGTCCTTAACCGCGCCGGGCTGTTGAGCGACGAGGATCTCGAGGCGATGCTCGACGGGCTCGACCGGCTCGGCCGCGACGTCGCGAGCGGCGAGTTTAGGCCCGCGCCGAGCGACGAGGACGTCCACGGCGCGATGGAGCGCGGGCTCATCGAGCGCGTCGGCCCGACGCTCGGCGGCCGGCTGCGCGCGGGGCGCTCGCGCAACGACCAGGTCGCCACGCTGTTTCGGATGTGGCTGCGCGACGCGATCCGCGACGTCGCCGCAGGCGTGCTCGACCTCGTCTCGGCGCTGAGCGGCCAGGCGGCCGCCCACCCGGAGGCGATCATGCCGGGCAAGACGCACTTCCAGGCCGCCCAGCCCGTGCTGCTCGCCCACCAGTTGCTTGCCCACGCGCAGCCGCTGCTGCGCGACGTCGAGCGGCTCCGGGACTTAGACGGCAGGCTGGCGGTCTCGCCGTACGGCTCGGGGGCGCTGGCGGGCAGCTCGCTCAAGCTCGACCCGGAGGCCATCGCCGAGGAGCTCGGTTTCGACGCCGCGGCGGAGAACTCCATCGACGCGACGAGCTCGAGGGACTTCGCCGCGGAGGCGGCGTTCGTGCTCGCGCAGATCGCGGTGGACGTCTCCCGCCTCTCCGAGGAGCTCGTCGCCTGGTCGACGCCCGAGTTCGGCTACCTGACGCTCTCTGACGCGTGGTCGACGGGCAGCTCGATCATGCCGCAGAAGAAGAACCCCGACATCCCCGAGCTCGCCCGCGGCAAGACCGGCCGGCTCATCGGGAACCTCGCGGGCCTGCTCGCCACCCTGAAGGCCCAGCCGCTGGCCTACAACCGCGACCTCCAGGAGGACAAGGAGCCCGTCGTCGACTCGGTTGCGCAGCTGAACCTCCTGCTGCCGGCGCTCACCGGGCTGGTGAGCACCGTGGAGTTCCACGAGGACCGGATGCGCGAGCTCGCGCCGCGCGGCTACACGCTCGCCACCGACGTCGCCGAGTGGCTCGTGCGCGCCGGCGTGCCGTTCAGGGAGGCCCACGAGGCCTCCGGGGCGTGCGTCCGCGCCGCCGAGGCCCGCGGCGTGGAGCTCGACGAGCTCACCGATCAGGAGCTCGCCGACGCCCACGAGGCCTTGACCCCCGAGGTCCACGAGGTCCTCGACCTCGACGGGGCGGTCGCCTCCCGCGCGACGAAGGGCGGCACCACGAAGGTGCGGGTCGACGAGCAGCGCGCCCGCGTCGACGAGGAGGCCGACCGGCACCGCCGCTGGGCGAGCGAGCCCGCCGTCCCGGCCGAGACGCGCGGCGGGGACGCCTGAGGGAAAAGCTGCGACCCCGCCCGCGTGGGCGGGGCTGTGGCGCGGCTACAATGACGGGCCATGAGCCTCGACCCGCGCCTTGTTGACCTGTTGGTCTGCCCGAAGGACCACGGGCAGCTCACCTACCTCAAGGACGAGGGGGTGCTCGTCAACGAGCGGCTCGGCATCGCCTATCGCATCGAGGACGACATCCCCGTCATGCTGCCCGAGGAGGCCATCGACTGGCCGCCCGCGGGCGGCGACGCGGACTAGGAAGCCCAACTCAGGCGGCCCGGGCTTGCTCCCCGGGGCGCCCATCCGCAGCACGCCGCGCCGCCGGCGGGCCTGGGAATTTTGAGCCCGGCCCGCGGCGGGCGCGGCCCGACGACGCCGTGGGAGCGAACCTATGACCGAGACATCCACCATCATCGACGAGCTCTCCTGGCGCGGGCTCATTAACCAGTCGACCGACCTCGACGCCTTAAAAGAGGCGGCCGCGGCCGGGCCGATCACCCTCTACTGCGGCTTCGACCCGACCGGGCCCTCGCTGCACGCCGGGCACCTCGTGCCGCTGCTCATGCTCGCTCGCTTCCAGCGCGCCGGCCACAACCCCATCGTGCTCGCCGGCGGGGCGACCGGGCTCATCGGCGACCCCCGCGAGGTCGGCGAGCGGCAGATGAACGACGCCGACACCGTCGCCGGCTGGGCGGAGCGCATCTCGGGCCAGCTGCGCCGCTTCGTCGACTTCGAGGGCGAGCACGCCGCCCGGCTCGTCAACAACCAGGAGTGGACCGAGAAGCTCACCGCCGTGGAGTTCCTCCGGGACTTAGGCAAGCACTTCTCGCTCAACACGATGCTCTCGAGGGAGACGGTGCGCCGTCGCCTGGAGAACGACGGCATCTCCTACACCGAGTTCTCCTACATGCTGCTCCAGGCCAACGACTTCGCGGAGCTCTACCGCCGCTACGGATGCACCCTGCAGGTCGGCGGCGGCGACCAGTGGGGCAACCTCGTCGCCGGCGTGGACTTGAACCGCCGGGTCAACGACGCGAAGGTCCACACGCTCACCGTGCCGCTGGTCACCGACTCGGAGGGCAAGAAGTTCGGCAAGTCCACCGGCGGCGGCTCGCTGTGGCTCGACCCGGAGATGACCAGCCCCTACGCGTGGTACCAGTACTTCTTCAACACCGCCGACGCCGACGTCGTGCGCTACCTGCGCTGGTTCACGTTCTTGGGCAAGGAGGAGCTCGACGAGCTCGCCGAGCAGGTGGAGAACGAGCCGCACCGCCGCGCGGCCCAGCGCCGCCTCGCCCAGGAGATGACCGACCTCGTCCACGGCGAGGATGCCCGCAAGCAGGTGGAGCTCGCCTCCCAGGCGCTCTTCGGCCGCGCGGAGCTCCGCGAGCTCGACGAGGCGACGCTGTCGGCCGCGCTGCGCGAGACCGACGTCGCCGAGGTCGCCCCCGGCGAGGAGCGCGACATCGTCTCCCTGCTCGTCGCCTCCGGGCTCGCGAAGTCCCGGGGCGCGGCGCGGCGCTCCCTGAAGGAGGGCGGGATCTACGTCAACAACGAGCGCGTCACCGACGAGGCCTACGAGCCCGCATCCGACGACCTGCTCTTCGGGCATTGGCTCGTGCTGCGCCGCGGGAAGAAGAACTTCGCCGGCGCCCACCTCGCCTAAGGGCACGAGGGTTCGCCTGCCCGGGGCGCCGCCGACGCCCTGGACACAGTGGAAGGCCCCGGCCACCCAGTCTCTGTGGGTGGCCGGGGCCTTCACGCGTCCGCTGCCCGGCCGCCGGCGGGGCGCCAGGCCCGCCGGGGCCGCGTCGGCGCGTCACACCCGCCTGGCGGGCGCGACGCGCCGCGGGTTTAACACTCGGTGAGATTGACCGGCAGGCCGAGGGTGACCGCGAGCCCGCCGGTGGCGGTCTCCTTGTAGCGGGTCGACATGTCCCGGCCGGTCTGCGCCATCGTCACGACGACGTCGTCGAGGGTGACGCGGTTCTCCCCGGTGCCGAGGCTCGCCAGGCGCGCCGCGTTGATCGCCTTGACCGCGCCGATGGCGTTGCGCTCGATGCAGGGGATCTGCACGAGCCCGCCGACCGGGTCGCAGGTGAGCCCGAGGTTATGCTCGAGGCCGATCTCGGCGGCGTTCTCGATCTGGCGGGGCGTGCCGCCCAGCGCCGCGGAGAGCCCCGCCGCGGCCATCGAGCACGCGGAGCCGACCTCGCCCTGGCAGCCGACCTCCGCGCCGGAGATCGACGCCGAGGACTTGATGATCGCGCCGATCGCGCCCGCGGTGATGAGGAACTCCCGCGCCCGGGAGGGCGTGAAGTCGGCGATGAAGTCGCGCGCGTAGTGGAGGACCGCGGGGATGATGCCGGCCGCGCCGTTGGTCGGGGCGGTGACGACGCGCCCGCCGGCGGCGTTCTCCTCGTTGACGGCGAGCGCGTAGAGGTTGACCCACTCCATCGCGGCGAAGCCGCCGGCGTCGTTCGCGCCGCTGATCTGGCGGTCGAGGAGGTCGTTGTAGACCTTCGGGGCGCGGCGCACGACGTCGAGCCCGCCCGGCAGCGTGCCGGTGGTGGAGATCCCCGCCGTGACGCACTGGCGCATCGTGCGCCACACCGCGTCGAGGTGGGCGTTGACGTAGTCCATCCCGCCGCGCTCGGCGTGGATGACCTCCTCGTTCGCGGAGACGAGCTCGACGATGCTAAGCCCGGTGCGCTCGCACTGGGCGAGCAGCTCCGCGGAGGTCTCGAACGGGTAGGGCACCTCGATGGAGTCGTCGCTCGCGGCCTCCGCGCCGGAGCCCAGGTTGTTCTTGGCCTCCTTCTCGGCGCGCAGCTCGTCGCCGGTCATGACGAACCCGCCGCCGACGGAGTAGTAGTCCACCGGGGCGCGCAGCGCCTCGCCGCGGCTGTTGCGCGGGGTGAGGATCATCCCGTTGGGATGCAGGTCGAGGGAGACGGGGTCCATCTCGATGTGGTAGCCGACGGTGCGGCCGGGGCCCTCGGCGGTGCCGCGGGCGGGCACGTCGGCGCCCGGCTTCGGGTCGACGTCGGTGGGCACGTCGGTCGGGTCGTAGCCCGCGAGGCCCAACACGACGGCGCGGTCGGTGCCGTGGCCCTTGCCCGTCGCCGCGAGGGAGCCGCGCAGCTCGACGTGGATCTCCGCGGGGAGCTCGGGAAGGGAGTCGACGAAGCTCTTCGCCGCGTTCATTGGGCCCACCGTGTGGGAGGAGGATGGCCCGATGCCGATGCTAAACAGGTCAACGACGCTGATCGTCATGGTCTCTCGTCACCTCTCGTTGAAAATAATCGCTGGGCGCGAGGCCGGCGGCGGTCGTCCCCCGGCGCGCGGTTCGCCGCTGGTCGCGGCTTAAATAATGGCGGCTACGCGGCGGTTTGCCCCGGCTCGCCGCGGCCGCGTCGTGGCCGGCCTCTCAGTTTATCAACGGCGCCGCGCGCGCGACCAACGCCGAAGCGCGACCCGCCGGGCGCGCCGCGGCGGGGAGGGGCGGGGTCTACTCGCCGGGGTCCTGGGCCCAGCCGCCGCGCAGCAGCAGGCGAACGAGCACCGCGCCGACCTGCGGCTCAAGCTCCTTGACCCCCGGGGTGGGCGGGCGGGTGCAGACGATGAGCGTGGCGATGAGCCGCCTGGTGGTGAGCCCGGGGTGGACGAGCCCGGCCTCGGCGGCGAGCGAGACGAGCCCGCCGAGCGCGCGCTCGGCGGCGTTCTTCAGCTCCACGGCGGGCGGGGAGAGCTGCTCGAAGCTCTCCGGGGCGAGCGCCGGCACGAGCGGGCCGATGCCCAGCTCGACGAGCCCGTCGATGGCGCCCTCCCACGCGGCGCGGATCGCGGGGCGCCGGCCGTCGCCGGAGCCGGCGGCGCGCGCCTCGGCGAGGCGGTCCTCGAGGAGGTCGACCGCGCGGTGGAGGACGTCGACGGCGACGGCCTCGCCGAGGCGGTCGCGGTCGGGGAAGTGGCGATACAGCGTCGCGATCCCCACCCCGGCGCGCTCGGCGACGGCGGTGTGGGTGACCCGCTCGGGCGGCAGGGCGCAGTAGAGCTCCCGGGCGGCCGCGACGATCCTCTCGTGGCGCTCCTCGGCGTCCCTGCGCATTCGGGGCCTCCCTCGTGGCTGGTCTCGTGCTGGTCGGTCGGCGCGCCCGCCCGCCGCCCGGGCCCGATCCCGGCTGGGGCGCCGGGGTGGGGCGCGGGGTAGTGGGGGGACGTTTCCCTCAGTGTAGAAACCCGCAGGTTGACAGCCCGCGCCGCGGGGCGTTAGATACGAGCGTATTTGATAGTCAATACTCCACTTATCGCGGCGGGGCCGGTCAGCGGGCCGGGCGCCGCCGCGGCGAAAGGAGCGGCCGTGGCAGCCGTCGTCGAGGCCGAGGGCCTCGTGGTCGACCCGGACCAGTCCGGCCCGGGGTGGAGCTTCGCGCTCGGGGAGGGCCTAAGCCTCCTGCGCGGCGGTCGGGAGAGCTCCCACACCCTGTTAAGCCTCGTCCTCGCCGGGCGGGCGAAGCCCCACGGTGGGATGCTTCGCGTCGCCGCCCCCGACGGGCGGGAGCTGAAGACCCCGCGCGCCCTCTTCAAGGAGGTCGCGCTCGCCGGGGTGCCGCAGCTCGACTCCCTCGAGCGCGAGGTCGCCGTGCGCACCGTCCTGCGCGAGCAGCTCGCCTGGTCGCTGCCCTTCTACAGGTGGGTGCCCAGGAACGTCGCCTCCCACCCGCGGGTCGCCGCCGCCCTCGAGGCGGCGGGCATCGAGCCCGACCTCGACGGGAAGGTCGGCTCGCTCCACCCGCTCGACCGGCTCTCGCTGCGCGTCGCGCTCGCGCTCGTCGCCCGGCCTGAGGCCGCGCTCCTCGTCGTCGACGACGTCGACCAGCTGCGCGACCTCGAGCTCCGCGACGAGGCGCTGCGTCGGCTTTCCCGGCTGGCGCACAGGTTGCCCGTCGTGGCGCTGAGCGTCAACGGCGACCCCGCCGGCATCGCCGCGCGGGTGATCGACCTGCGAGGCGAAGGGGACGAGCCCGGTGACGACGCGGAGCCCGCCGCCGCGGGCGAGGGGAGGCACGCGAAGTGATCGCGCTTCTCACCGGCAGCTCGGAGCTGCGCCGCTTCGGCCACGGGGTGCTGCCCAAGCTCGCCATCCTCGCTCTTACCCTTCTGCCGCTCATCTTCGGCGGGCTGTTCGTGTGGGCCTACTTCGACCCGATCGGGCACCTCGACCGGCTGCCCGTCGCGCTCGTCAACTCCGATAAGGGCGCCGACGCGCCGGGCGACGAGGGCGACGAGCGCGTCGAGGCCGGCGCGGAGGTCGCCGAGCAGGTCGTCGAGGCCGGCGCGCTCGACATCCACGAGGTCGACGCCGCCGAGGCGAAGGACGGCGTCGCCGACGGCACGTACTACCTCGCCATCGAGATCCCCGAGGACTTCTCCGAGGCGGCGACCTCCGCGGCGGGGGACAACCCGCGCTCCGCGACGATCAACGTCGCGCTGTCCAACGCCAACGGCTTCATCCCCACCCTGCTCGGCAACCAGGCGACCCAGGCGCTCATCTCCGCGGTCGACGCTCAGCTCGGCGAGGAGGTCACCGACCGCCTGCTGCTCGGCTACACCCTCGTCGGGGAGGGCCTCGACAAGGCCGCCGAGGGCGCGGGCGCCGTCGACGAGGGCGCCGGCACCGCGAAAAGCGGCGCCGAGGCCCTGGACGGCGGCATCGGGGAGCTCAACGAGCGCGTCGGGGACGCCGCCGAGGGCGCGCGCACCCTGGACGGTGGGGCGCGGGCCCTCGACGAGGGGATCGGCGCCGCCGCCGGGGGAGCTGCGGAGCTCGCCGAGGGGCTGCGCACCCTCCAGGCCGCGACCGACGCGCTCGCCGCCGGCTCCGGGGCCGTCGCCGACGGCGTCGACGAGGCCGCCGACACGGTAGGCGACGTCACCGCGAAGGTCGCCGAGGCCCGCGGCCGCGCCGCCGCCGTGCTCGGCGACGTTGCGGAGGCTCTTCGCGACGTGCCCCTCGCAGATGCGCAGGCGCTCGCCGACAAGGCCGAGGAGCTCAAAACCCGCATCGAGGCCGGCGGCGAGGAGGAGGACATCGCCTCGAAGGTCGCGCTGCTCCAGGCCGGCGCCCGCGAGGTCGCAGGCCAGCTCGCCCCGGGCGGGGAGTACCGCGCGGGCGTCGACGCCGCCGCCCAGGCCGCCGCCCTCCTCGAGACCGGGCTCGGCACTTTGAAGGACGGCTCGCAGGCGCTGGTGGTGGGCACCGGCGCGCTGGTGAGCGGCTCCCAGCTGCTCGCCGACGGCGTCGGCCAGCTCACCGTCGGCGCCGGGGCGCTCAGGGAGGGCCTCGTCGCCCTCGACGACGGCGCCGGCGAGCTCCACCTGCAGCTCTCCGACGCGGCCGGCGACGCGCCGCGCTTCGACGAGGCCGACCGCGCCCAGCGCGCCCCCGCCGCCGCGAACCCCGCGAGCGGCAACCTCACCGACGAGGAGCCCAGCTTGTTCGGCGTGGGGCTCGCGCCGTTCTTCTTCTCGCTGGCGATGTTCATGGGCGCTACCATCATCTTCCTCGTCGTTCGGCCCCGCATCAGGCGCACCATCGACTCCGGGACCCCGCCGTGGCGCGCGGTCGTCGCCTCCTACCTGCCGGCGGCGCTCATCGGCCAGGCGCAGGCCATCGCCGTCTATCTCGTCGCGACGCTCGCCATCGGGCTCGAGCCGGAGCACCCGCTCGGGCTGCTCGGCGCGCTCATGGGGCTCTCCGCGGTGTTCGTCGCCGTCACCCAGGCGCTCAACACCATCGCCGGGCCCGCGCCGGGCCGGGTGGCGTGCCTCGCGCTCATGGGCGTGCAGCTCGTCTCCTCCGGCGGGCTCTACCCGGTCGAGACCCAGCCGAGGCTTTTGCAGTGGATCCACGTCGTCGACCCCATGACCTACGGGGTCAACGTGCTGCGCCACGCGATCGTCGGCGGCCAGCCCGGCGACCCCAGGCTCCAGCAGGGGATCGTCGTGCTGGCCTGCGTGCTCGCCGGCGCGTGGCTGCTGTCTGCGGTGTGCACCCGCGCGGCGCGCCGACTCAAGGTCTCCCAGCTCCACCCCATGCTCGAGGTCTAGGTCCCGCCGCTGCGGGCGGCCGCGCCGCGCCCGGCCCGCCCGCGGCGTGCGGCCGGGGCTCAGGTCCCG
>NZ_JH815193.1:199301-202519 GCF_000296405.1 Corynebacterium otitidis ATCC 51513 | reverse complement strand
GGGGGTGGGCGGCGGCGGTACCCGCCCGCGGGCCCGCCGGGTAGGCTAAGACGAGCGCGCCGCCCGCCCCGAGGCCCGCACGCTGGGCGGGCGGCCGGGCGGGCGCCCTAAAAACCTAAGGACTTGGACGATTACACAGTGAAAGGCAGGGCCTTCGTGCTGCGCTCACATCTCGCCGGGGAACTCCGCAAGGCGAACGTCGACGACGAGGTCACGCTCACCGGCTGGGTGGCCAGGCGCCGCGACCACGGCGGCGTGATCTTCATCGACCTGAGGGACCGCACCGGCCTCGCGCAGGTCGTCTTCCGCCGCGAGGACGTCGCCGAGGCGGCCCACGACCTGCGCAGCGAGTACTGCATCAAGGTCACCGGCGTCGTCGAGGCCCGCCCCGAGGGCTCCGAGAACCCCGACCTGCCCAGCGGCGAGATCGAGGTCAACGTCACCGCGCTGACGGTGCTCAGCGCGAGCGAGGCGCTGCCCTTCCAGGTCGACGAGCACCAGTCCGGCGGCGAGGCCGGCGAGGAGGCCCGCCTCAAGTACCGCTACCTCGACCTGCGCCGCCCCGAGAAGGCCGCGGCCTTGAAGCTGCGCTCCAAGGCGAACGCCGCGGCGCGCCGCGTGCTCGCCGCCCACGACTTCACCGAGGTCGAAACCCCGACGCTGACGCGCTCCACCCCGGAGGGCGCGCGCGACTTCCTCGTGCCCGCGAGGCTTCGCCCCGGCAGCTTCTACGCGCTGCCGCAGTCCCCGCAGCTCTTCAAGCAGCTGCTCATGGTCGCCGGCATCGAGCGCTACTACCAGATCGCGCGCTGCTACCGCGACGAGGACTTCCGCGCCGACCGGCAGCCCGAGTTCACCCAGCTGGACGTCGAGATGTCGTTTGCCGAGCAGAAGGACATCATCGCGCTCGCCGAGGAGATCATCTCCGAGGTGTTCAAGGAGATCGGGGTGGAGGTGCCCACCCCGATCCCGCACATCACGTATGCCGAGGCGATGCGCCTCTACGGCTCCGACAAGCCCGACCTGCGCTTCGGCATCACGATCACCGAGTGCACCGAGTTCTTCAAGGACACGACCTTTAGGGTCTTCCAGAACGACTACGTCGGCGCCGTGGTCATGGACGGCGGGGCCTCCCAGCCGCGCCGCCAGCTCGACGCGTGGCAGGAGTGGGCCCGCCAGCGCGGCGCGAAGGGCCTGGCCTACATCCTCGTCGGCGAGGACGGGGAGCTCTCCGGCCCGGTCGCGAAGAACATCACCGACGCCGAGCGCGCCGGCATCGCCGAGCACGTCGGCGCGAAGCCCGGCGACTGCATCTTCTTCGCCGCCGGCGATCAGAAGTCCGCCCGCGCGCTGCTTGGCGCGGCCCGCGGCGAGATCGCCCGCAAGCTCGACCTCGTCGACGACGACACCTGGGCGTTCACCTGGGTCGTCGACGCGCCGCTCTTCGAGCCCGCCGCGGACGCCACCGCCGACGGCGACGTCGCGCTCGGCAACTCCCAGTGGACCGCCGTGCACCACGCGTTCACCTCCCCGAAGGAGGAGTGGCTCGACAGCTTCGACGAGCACCCCGGCGAGGCCACCTCGTACGCCTACGACCTCGTGCTCAACGGCAACGAAATCGGCGGCGGCTCGATCCGCATCCACCGCCCCGAGCTCCAGGAGCGCGTCTTCAAGGTCATGGGGATCAGCGAGGAGGAGGCCCGCGAGAAGTTCGGCTTCCTGCTCGACGCGATGTCGTACGGCGCCCCGCCGCACGGCGGCATCGCGTTCGGCTGGGACCGGATCATCTCGCTGCTCGGCGGCTACGACTCCATCCGCGACGTCATCGCGTTCCCGAAGTCGGGCGGCGGCATCGACCCGCTCACCGACGCGCCCGCGCCGATCACCCCGGAGCAGCGCAAGGAGTCCGGCATCGACGCGAAGCCGAAGAAGAAGGACGACGCCTAGCAAGAAAGGCGTCGCCGCCCTTCAACGCCGCGCACCGCGGCCATTTAAGGGCACCGACCAACCCAAAGAGACGGTGAGGGACATGGCAACCGACGAGGACCGGCCCGGCGAGCCTGGCGGCGTGGCAGACGAGCACCGCGACGTCGTCGCCGCGGCGGAGGCGCTGCTCTCTAGGCGCTTCGGCGGGCAGCAGCGCGCGCTCGCCGCCGAGGATCTCGGCGGCAGCGGCGCTGCCCTCGTGCTCAGGCTCAGGCTCGCGGCCTCGCCGTTCCTCCAGGACCGCACCGTCGTGGTGAAGTCCATCCCCGTCACCGACGACGAGCTCGACGACGCCGCGCTCGTCCGCGAGGTCGTCGCCTACCAGTTCGCGACCTCCCTGCCGGAGGCCTCGAGGCCGGGCCCGACGGTCCTCGCCTACGACATCGCCGAGCGCATCATCGTGCTCAGCGACCTCGGCGACGCGCGCACCTTCGCCGAGCTCATGGCCGAGCCCGAGGGCAGGATCGGCCACCTGCGCTCCGTGGGCCAGGCGCTCGGCAGCCTGCATGCCGCGACCGCGGAGCGCGAGGGCGAGTTCGAATCGCTGCGCAGCCTCATGGCTAGGCGCAACCCCAAGGCCTCCGCGATCAACCAGTACCGGCAGCTCGCCCACCACCACGCCATCGAGTGGGGCGCGGGCCTCCTTAAGGACGCGGGCATCGCCGTGCCCGACCCCGTGCGCGAGCTCTTAGAGAGCGCCGGGCGCCGGCTGCGCCGCGGGCTGCGGGCCTTTAGCCCGGGTGACCTCTCGCCGGACAACATCGTCTCCACCGGCCGGGCCCGCTTCCTCGACTACGAGTGGGGCCGCTTTAGGGACGTGAGCTTCGACATCGCGAGCATCATCGTCGACTTCCCCCAGTACCCGGGTGTTGCGCCGCTCACCGAGGAGGAGGTCGGCGCCCTGATCAGCGCCTGGCACCGGGAGGCCGACGAGCGGGTGCTCGGCGGCGCGGAGCCGGCCGTCGTGCGCGCGATCGTCGCGGACGCCGTCGTCGCGCTCGCGGTGTCCGCGGTCGCGGAGATCCACGCCGGCGACCCGCACAACCTCGTCGCGGAGCTCGCGAACCGCCGCGGCTTCGACGCCATCGGCGTCGACGAGGGCCTCAAGCTGTCGCTCGAGGGGATCATCACCGGCGAGCCCGCCGCCGGCGAGCTCGCCGACGCGGCGCGGCGCCGCCTGGGCCTCACCGCTCTCATCGCCGAGCGCGTCGCCGCGGCGGCCGCCGAGGAGC
>NZ_JH815193.1:163395-199201 GCF_000296405.1 Corynebacterium otitidis ATCC 51513 | reverse complement strand
ACCGGCAGGCACACGAGTTCAACGAAGCGGGAGGGCGAAGCGATGCAGGACGCGCTCTTCGGCGACTCCGCCGGTGAGCCGCAGGACAACCCGGGCCCGCGGGTCGACCCGGGCGCGCCGCTCGCGGCGCGGATGCGGCCCCGCAGCCTCGACGAGGTGCTCGGCCAGGAGCACCTGCTCGCCGAGGGCCGCCCGCTGCGCCGCCTCGTGGAGGGCTCCGGGCAGTCCTCAGTCATCCTCCACGGCCCGCCCGGCACCGGAAAGACGACGATCGCCTCGCTCATCAGTTCCGCGGCGGGCTCGCGGTTTGTCGGGCTCTCCGCGCTCAGCGCCGGCGTTAAGCAGGTCCGCGAGGTCATCGCCGACGCCAGGCGCCGCCTCACCCAGGGCACCCGCACCGTGCTCTTCATCGACGAGGTGCACCGCTTTTCCAAGACGCAGCAGGACGCGCTGCTCGCCGCGGTCGAGGACCAGACCGTGCTGCTCGTCGCCGCGACCACCGAGAACCCGTCGTTCTCCGTCGTGGCGCCGCTGCTTTCGCGCTCCCTGCTCCTCGAGCTCAAGCCGCTCGGCGAGGACGACATCGCCGCGCTCATCGACCGGGCCGTTAACGACGAGCGGGGGCTGGCCGGCCGGGTGCGGCTCGACGACGAGGCGAGGGCCGACCTCGTGCGCCTCGCCGGCGGGGACGCCCGGCGCGCCCTGACCTACCTCGAGGCGGCGGCCTCCGCGGTGGGCGACGGCGAGGTCGTCACCTCGGAGACGGTCTCGGCGAATATCGACCGTGCGGTGGCGCGCTACGACCGCGACGGCGACCAGCACTACGACATCACCAGCGCGTTTATCAAGTCGATGCGCGGCTCCGACCCGGACGCCGCGCTGCACTACCTCGCCCGCATGATCGACGCCGGCGAGGACCCGCGCTTCATCGCCCGAAGGCTCGTCATCCACGCCAGCGAGGACGTCGGCATGGCCGACCCGGAGGCACTTCGGGTCGCGGTCGCCGCGGCGCACGCCGTCGCGTTTATCGGGATGCCCGAGGGTCGGCTCGCGCTCGCGCAGGCCACCATCCACATCGCGACCGCCCCGAAGTCGAACTCGGTGATCACCGCGATCGACGAGGCCCTTAGCGACGTGCGCTCCGGGGCGGCGGAGCCGGTGCCGGCGCACCTGCGCGACGGGCACTACGCCGGCGCGAAACGCCAGGGCAACGCGGTGGGCTACCGCTACCCGCACGACGACCCGCGCGGCGTGCTCGCCCAGCAGTACCCACCCGACGGGCTGGTGGGGCGCGACTACTACCGCCCCGGCGAGCACGGCCGGGAGAAGGCCACGGCCAAGATGCTCGCCGCGCTGCGGCGCATCGTGCGCGGCCGGGCCCGCTAGGGCGGCCCGCCCGCCGGGCGGGACGAGCCGCGGGGCCGGGTAAGCTCTCCTAGCGCGTGCCCGCGCCGGCGAGCCGGCCCCGCCTTGATATTTTTTAGACCTGACAAGTACAACGACCTCGACGCCCTCGCGGCAGATGGTAAGGATGTGTCCCCCGTGAAGACCCACGAGATCAGGGAGCGTTTCACCAAGCACTTCGTCGACGCCGGCCACACGAACGTGCCGAGCGCCTCGCTCGTCCTCGACGACCCGAACCTCCTGTTCGTCAACGCCGGGATGGTGCCCTTCAAGCCCTACTTCTTAGGCCAGCAGAACCCGCCGTTCGAGTCGGGCACCGCGACGTCGATCCAGAAGTGCGTGCGCACCCTCGACATCGACGAGGTGGGTATTACCACCCGTCACAACACGTTCTTCCAGATGGCCGGAAATTTCTCCTTCGGGCAGTACTTCAAGCGCGGCGCCATCAAGCACGCCTGGTCGCTGCTCACCGACCCGCTCGACAAGGGCGGCTACGGGCTCGACCCGGATCGCCTGTGGGTCACCGTCTTCGAGCACGACGACGAGGCCGAGGAGATCTGGCGCGACGAGGTGGGCGTGCCGGCGGAGCGGATCCAGCGCCTCGGGATGGAGGACAACTACTGGTCGATGGGCGTGCCGGGGCCCTGCGGGCCCTGCTCGGAGATCTACTACGACCGGGGCCCCGAGCACGGCAAGGAGGGCGGCCCCGCGGTCGACGACACCCGCTACATGGAGATCTGGAACCTCGTCTTCATGGGCAAGGAGCGCGGCGCGGGCATCGGCAAGGACGACTTCGAGATCATCGGCGACCTGCCGAAGAAGAACATCGACACCGGCATGGGCGTCGAGCGCGTCGCCTGCATCCTCCAGGGCGTCGACAACGTCTACGAGACCGACCTGCTGCGCCCCGTCATCGACGTCGCCGAGGACAAGACCGGCGCCACCTACGAGGGCGAGGACACCAGCGAGGCGGACAACATCCGCTTCCGCGTCATCGCCGACCACTCGCGCACCGCGATGATGATCATCCTCGACGGCGTCACCCCCGGCAACGAGGGCCGCGGCTACATCCTGCGCCGCCTGCTGCGCCGCATCGTGCGCTCCGCGAGGCTGCTCGGCGCGACGGGCCCGACGATGGAGGCGTTCATCGACACCGTCATGGACACCATGGCGCCCTCCTTCCCGGAGATCGACGAGAACCGCGAGCGCATCCGCTCCGTCGCGACCCGCGAGGAGCAGCTGTTCCTGAAGACCCTGAGCTCCGGCACGCGGCTCTTCGAGGAGACCGCGCAGGCCGCGAAGGCCGCGGGCTCCTCGAAGGTCAGCGGCGAGCGCGCCTTCGAGCTCCACGACACCTACGGCTTCCCCATCGACCTCACCCTAGAGATGGCCGAGGAGGCCGGCCTCGAGGTCGACATGGCCGGCTTCGACTCCGCGATGGCCGAGCAGAAGGCCCGCGCGAAGGCCGACAGCCAGAAGAAGAAGCACGGCCACGAGGACTTAAGCGTCTACCGCGAGTTCGTCGACAACCAGCCCACCGAGTTCCTCGGCTACGACCGCCTCGAGTCGGGCGGTAACGTCATCGGGCTCGTGCGCGACGGGAAGCTCGTCGGCGAGGCGCCCGCAGGCACCGAGGTCGAGGTCATCCTCGACGCCACGCCCTTCTACGCGGAGTCCGGCGGCCAGCTCGGCGACCGCGGCGTCATCGCCACCCCCGGGGCGTCGCTCGACGTGCGCGACGTGCAGAAGGTCGGCAAGAAGGTGTGGGTCCACAAGGCGGAGGTCACCTCCGGCGGGATCGCCGTGGGCGACGCCGTCGACGCGAAGGTTGACGGCCAGTGGCGCCACGGCGCCAGGCAGGCGCACTCCGCGACCCACCTCGTCCACGCCGCGGTCCGCCAGGTCTTGGGCCCCACCGCCGTGCAGGCCGGCTCGATGAACCGGCCGGGCTTCCTGCGCTTCGACTTCAACTACGGCGAGCAGCTCACCGAGGACCAGCTCCGCGAGATCACCGACATCGCCAACCAGGCGGTCGACACCGACTGGCAGGTCAACACCTTCGAGACCTCCCTCGACGAGGCGAAGGCCATGGGCGCGCTCGCGCTCTTCGGCGAGAACTACGGCGACCAGGTGCGCGTCGTCGAGATCGGCGGGCCCTTCTCCATGGAGCTGTGCGGCGGCACCCACGTCGAGC
Organism: Corynebacterium otitidis ATCC 51513; assembly: GCF_000296405.1. Lineage (GTDB taxonomy): Bacteria > Actinomycetota > Actinomycetes > Mycobacteriales > Mycobacteriaceae > Corynebacterium > Corynebacterium otitidis. Next base: position 195,603 of record NZ_JH815193.1, on the reverse strand, counting down.
ACTCCTCCCAGGTCGGGCCGGTCTCCGTGCTCGGCGAGTCCTCCGTCGGCTCGGGCGCTAGGCGCATCGAGGCCTACACCGGGCTCGACGCGTTCCGCTTCTTAAGCAAGGAGCAGGCGCTCATCTCCGGGGTGTCCACCGCGCTCAAGACGAGCAGCGAGGACGTGCCCGGGCGCGTCGCGCAGCTCGCCGAGCGGCTCCGCGAGGCGGAGAAGCTCGTCGAGCGGCTGCGCCGCGAGCGCCTGCTCTCCCAGGGCGGGGACATCGCCCAGTCCGCGGAGCTCGTCGGCGCCACGAGGCTCGTCGCCCGCCGCGTCGGCGACGACACCACAGGTGGCGACCTGCGCACCCTCGCCGCCGACGTGCTCGGCCGGCTCGACGGCCCCGCGGTCGTCGCGCTCGCCGCCCGCGACACCGCGAAGGGCAAGGTGCCCTTCATCGTCGCGGCGAACGAGGAGGCCGTCTCCGGCGGGCACAAGGCCGGCGATCTGGTGAAGCTCGTCGGGTCCTACATCGACGGCCGCGGCGGCGGGAAGCCCGCCATGGCGCAGGGCTCCGGGGCGAAGATCGACGGCCTCGAGGCGGGCTTCGCCGCGCTGCGCGACGAGCTGCGCGGCTAGGCCCGGGGCGCGGGGGCGGCGAATAATAACGAAACGATCACGAAAATTCGCCGTTTCGGCCCCGGATGCCTACAGTTGTCGATAGCCATCCCCCCGCCCGCGGCCGCGCCCGGGCGGGGGAGCGTGGACGACGTCCAAAAAACACGGAAAGTACAAGTAAAAGGTCTATGACGGTTCGTGCCGATACGCCGGGGTCCAAGGACCCGGGTCCCGGCAGACGCCTAGGCGTCGACGTCGGCACCGTGCGCATCGGGGTGGCGGTCTCCGACGGGGAGGCGAGCATCGCCACCCCCGTGGAGACCGTGTCCCGCGACACCGAGGCCGGCGCGCCGGACGGGGCGGACATCGACCGCCTCGCCGAGCTGGCCGCCGGCTACCGCGCCGTGGAGGTGATCGTCGGGCTCCCGACGACGCTGAAAGGCCGCGGCTCGGCGAGCGTGGCGCAGGCCGAGCTCGTCGCCGGCCGGCTCGCCGAGCGCGTCTCGGCGCCGGTGCGGTTCTTCGACGAGCGGCTCTCCACCGTCGTGGCGACCCAGGCGCTGCACGCCTCCGGCGTGAGCGAGCGCCGGGGCCGCGCCGTCGTCGACCAGGCCGCCGCCGTGGAGATCCTGCAGGGCTGGCTGGACGCCCGCCGGCGGGAGCTGGACCGGCGTCGCGCGCCCGGCCGGGTGGGCCCGGCCGAGCTCGCGAGGCGTGCCCGTAAGAGGAAGGGTGAGGCTGAGAAACCATGACTGCACGCTCGAGGCAGACCGCCCCTAGACGGGGGCAGCGGCCCCGGGGCGGGCGGCCGGCCCCTGCCCGGCGCCGCACCCGCGGCCAGCAGCGCTGGACCGCCGTCGTCGCCGCGGTCATCGTCCTTGCGGTCGCGCTCGTCGTCTTCGTCGGGGTGCGCGCCGCCGGCAGCAACGACTACGAGGGCACCGGCAACGGCCAGGTGCAGCTCGTCCGCGTCGAGGAGGGCCAGTCCATGTCGGAGCTGGGCCCCCACCTCGTGGAGCTCGGCGTCGTGAAGTCCGAGGAGGCCTTCGAGTCGGCCGCCTACCTCGCGCCCGGGGCCTCGAGCCTCATGCCGGGCTTCTACCGGCTCGAGGAGGAGATGAGCGCCGAGGCCGCCGTCGAGGCGCTCATGAACCCCGACAACCAGGTCGACCTCCTCCAGGTGCAGGGCGGCTCGACCTTAAAGGACGTCACGGTCGTCGGCGGGGACACCCGCAACGGGATCTTCACCCAGATCTCGGAGCTCAGCTGCGCGGAGAACCAGGACGACTGCCTCGACGTCGAGGACCTCGAGAACGCCGCGGCCAACGCCGACCCGAAGGCCCTCAAGGTGCCGGAGTGGGCGCGCGACGCCGTCGAGGACCACAAGGGCGACGAGCGGCGCCTCGAGGGGCTCATCGTGCCGGGCGACTACATCATCGACCCGAAGATGGACGCCGAGGAGGTCTTAGCCGAGCTCATCGGCAACTCCGCAGGGCACTTCGAGAAACTCGACGTCGTCTCCCGCTCGAAGGCCGTGGGGCTCGAGCCCTACGAGCTCCTCACCGCGGCGTCCCTCGTCGAGCGCGAGGCGCCGGCCGGGGAGTTCGACAAGGTCGCCCGCGTCATCCTCAACCGCCTCGACGAGGGCATGCGCCTCGAGTTCGACTCGACGGTGAACTACGGCCTCGAGGAGCAGGAGGTCGCCACCACCGACGAGGACCGCGAGCGCGAGACGCCGTGGAACACCTACGCCAAGGAGGGCCTGCCGGAGACCCCGATCGCCTCCGCCTCGGACGACGCGATCACCGCGGTGGAGAACCCCGCCGAGGGCGACTGGCTGTTCTTCGTCACCATCGACCAGGACGGCACGACGGTGTTCAACGACACCTTTGAGGAGCACCAGCAGGACGTCATCGAGGCCCTGGAGAACGGCGTGTTCGATACCAACCGCGCGGAGCCCGGCGGCGAGGAGTCCGGCGCCGGCGAGGACGAGGAGTAGGGCTCCCATGGCGGGTCCCGACTCCGGGCGCGCCCTCGTGTTGGGCAGCCCCATTAGCCACTCGCTCTCCCCGGTGCTCCACAACGCCGGCTACGAGGCGCTGGGGCTTGAGGGCTGGTCCTACGACCGGCTCGAGTGCGACGCCGAGGCGCTGCCCGGGGTCGTCGAGTCCGCCCCGGAGGAGGTGCGGGGCTTCTCGGTGACGATGCCGGGGAAGTTCGCCGCGCTGAAAACCGCCACCGAGGCCACCGAGCGGGCCCGCCGCATCGGCGCGGCCAACACGCTCGTGCGCGTGCCCGGCGGCTGGCTAGCCGACAACACCGACGTCGACGGCGTCGACGGCGCCCTGAACGAGCTGCTCGGCGAGGACACGCCGTCGTGCGCGCTCGTCATCGGCGCGGGAGGCACCGCGCGGCCCGCGATCGTCGCGCTCGCGGCGCGCGGCGTGCGCGAAATCGCCGTGCTCAACCGCTCCGACCGCGCCGCGGAGCTCTCCGGGCTCATCGACGGCACCGACGCGGCGCTCGAGTTCCACGGCTTCGGCGAGGACCTCCAGGAGCTCGCCTACTCGGTGGGGGCGATCGTCTCCACCGTGCCGAAGGGATCGCTCGACGAGCACCAGTCCCGGCTGCTCGGCCACGCCCCGGTGCTCGACGTCGTCTACGACCCGTGGCCCACGAGGCTCGCGGTCGCCGCCGCGTCGAACGGCCGCTTCACCGTCGGCGGGCACGTCATGCTCGCCTACCAGGCCTACACCCAGTTCGAGCTCTTCACCGGCCGCCCCGCGCCCCGCCAGGCGATGTGGCGCGCGCTCAAGGCCCAGCTCGGCTAGCCTTCCGGGGCATGAGCCCCGGGGCGCTTTTGCCGCTCGCCTTCTGCCTGGTGTGGGGCGGGGCGCTGGCCGCCGTGGACGCGCGCAGCCGCCGCCTGCCCGACTACCTCACCCTGCCCGGCGCCGCCGCGTGCGCGGCCTGGGCTCTTACCTGCGGGCGTCCCGCGCTGCTGCTCGGCGGGCTCGCCTGGGCGGGGCTCTACCTGGTAGCCGGGCTCCTCGCCCCGGAGGGCGCGGTCGGCGGGGGAGACGTGAAGTTCGCCCTCGGGCTGGGCGTGCTCGCCGCCACCGCCGGGCCCGCGGGCCTTCTCCTTGCCGCCGCCGGCTCGAGCGTCCTCACGCTGCTCTACTGCGCCGCCGCGCGCGCCACCAGCGCGCCGCACGGGCCCGCGATGGCCGCGGCCACCGCGCTCGTCCTCGCGGGCGACCTCGCCGCCGGCGCCTGGAGATAGGCGGCCGCCGCGTGCCGGAGCGGGCGGCTCCTCACTCGCGCGACCCGGTATGAGATAGGGATCTCACGGCCGCTATAGTGATGCGCAATATGTTGGCCTACTAACGATCGGGGACAGCCATGACGCCCCTGGCCGAGGACGCCTCGGCGACGCTGCCGGTGCAAAACTCGCCCATCCTGTGGATCTCCGTGGTGGGGGTCTTCGGGGTGATCTTCGTGCAGACCTTCCTCTACGTGCGCGCCGCGCAGCGCGCCGCCGACGGGATCGGCATGCCGCGGAAGGACCTGCGCCGCGGCTTTAGGGCCGGGGCGGTCGCCTCGATCGGGAGCTCGCTGGCGGTCGTGCTCATCGCGTTTGCGCTGCTCGCGCTCTTCGGGGTGCCGGCGGTGCTGCTCCGTATCGGGCTCATCGGCTCCGCCGGCACGGAGACCGGGTCCGCGGCGATCGCCGCGGAGACCATGGGCGTCGAGCTCGGCGGCTCCGACTACACCTCCGAGGTGTTCGTCGTCATGCTCGCGGCGATGACGCTCTCGGGCGGGATGTGGATGGTGTGCACGCTCATCCTCACCCCGATCCTCAGGCGCGGCGGGAAGAAGTTCGCGCAGAAGAACCCCGCGGCGCTGGCGATCGTGCCCTCGGCCGCGCTGCTCGGGGCGTTTTCCATCCTCACCGCGAAGGAGGCCTCGCGCAGCGGGCTGCACCTCGGGCTCGTGCTCGTCTCCGCGGCGATCATGGCCGCCTGCCTCATCGCCGCGGAGCGCTTCAAGTGGGAGTGGATCAGGGAGTGGGCGCTCGGCATCGCCATCCTGCTCACGCTGATCGTCGCCTTCGCCGCCGAGGCCATAATCCTCGCCTAAGAGCCGCCGACCCCTCACCCCTTCAGGCGGTCACCCCGCCGCTGTCGCCCCACCCCCAGGACGGAGCACCTCACCATGACCTTCACCCCCGCGATCGCCCCGGACGCCCAGAGCGCGGCGATGAGCCGCTTCGAGCGCCAGACCGGGATCATCGGCCCCATCACCATGGCCGCCGGGCTGTTCTTCTCCCTGCTCGGGCCCGCCGCGCTCGTCTTCTTCGGCGGCTTCGACGTCGACCTCGCCACGGTGATCGGCGCGTTCGGCGCGGTCGCCGTGGTCTTCGGGATGCTGTGGTTCATCGAGCCGCTGACGTACTTCCCCATCGTCGGCCCGGGAGCCATGTATCAAACTTTTATGATAGGAAATATTTCCAATAAGCTCATTCCCGCGGTCGTCACCGCCCAGTCGGCGCTGCGCCTCAAGCCGGGCAGCAGGCAGGCCGACCTCACCGCGGTCATGGCGATCTCCGGGGCGGCGTGCGTGCACCTCACCAGCCTGCTCGTGCTCGTCGGGGGCCTGGGGATGTGGCTGCTCACCGTCATCCCCGAGGAGGTCATCGCTCTCTCGCAGGAGTACATCCTCTCCGCGCTGCTCGGCGCGGTGGTCGTGCAGCTCATCGTCCAGGTGAGGAACCTGCGCATCACGCTCATCGCCGTGGCCTGCGCGCTCGTCATGCAGTTCGTGCTCATCCCGCTCGTGCCGCAGCTCGCGATCCCCAGCACCGGGATCGTCGTCTTCGCCGCGATCGCCCTGGCCTGGCTGCTGCGCGACAAGGACCGCTGGGCCGCGAGCGCCGAGTAAAGACCAAAAACTTGATTAAACCTGTTGTCTAGCCTCGAGGCTTCATTTCCGTCCGGAGTGCGTCCCGCGGGTCGGGATGGCGATCCTGTTGCGTGGTTCACCCTCGGGTATGGGATAGTTGGGGTCATGCTTGAGTGGAAGACAGCCGGGGAGTCGCACGGCCAGGCGCTCGTCGCCCTCGTGGAGCACGCGCCCGCGGGCGTGAGCGTCACGAGCGGGGACATCGCCCATCACCTCGCCCGCCGGCGGCTCGGCTACGGCCGCGGGGCGCGCATGTCCTTCGAGAAGGACCGCGTGACGCTCTTAAGCGGCGTGCGCTTCGGCAAGACCCTGGGCAGCCCGCTGGCCATCGTCATCGGCAACACCGAGTGGCCGAAGTGGGAGACCATCATGAGCCCCGACCCGGTCGACGAGTCCGACCCGGAGGTCGCCGCCGCCCTCGACTCGGGCCGCGGCGCGAAGCTCGCCCGCCCCCGGCCCGGCCACGCCGACTTCGCGGGCATGGTCAAGTACGGCTTCGACGAGGCCCGCCCCGTCCTCGAGCGCTCCTCGGCGCGGGAGACCGCGGCGCGGGTCGCCGCGGGCGCGGTGGCGCGCGCCATCCTCCGAGAGACCCTCGGCGTGGAGGTCTTCTCGCACGTCGTGTCCATCGGCGAGTCCGAGCCCTACCGCGGGCCCGCCCCGGGTTTCTCGGATCTCGAGGCGATCGACGCCTCCCCGGTGCGCGCCTTCGACGAGTCCGCCGAGGAGGACATGGTCTCGCGCATCAAGGACGCGAAGAAGGCCGGCGACACCCTTGGCGGCGTCGTCGAGGTGCGGGTCGCGGGCCTGCCCATCGGGCTCGGCGCGCACACCTCGTGGTCCGACCGGCTCGACGGGCAGCTCGCGCAGGCGCTCATGAGTATCCAGTCGGTCAAGGCCGTGGAGATCGGCGACGGCTTCCTCGAGGCCCGCCGCCGCGGCAGCGCCGCCCACGACGAGATCCGCCGCGAAGGCGGGAACGTCGCCCGGGACACCAACCGGGCCGGCGGCCTCGAGGGCGGCATGACCAACGGTGAGGACCTCGTCGTGCGCGTCGGCTTCAAGCCCATCTCCACCGTGCCGCGGGCGCTGTCGACCATCGACATGTCCTCCGGCGCGGACGCCAAGGCCATCCACCAGCGCTCGGACGTGTGCGCCGTGCCCGCCGGCGGCGTCGTCGCCGAGGCGATGGTCGCTCTCATCCTCGCGCGCGCCGTGCTCGAGAAGTTCGGCGGCGACAGCGTCGAGCAGACCGCACGCGCGGTCGCCGACTACCGCTCGGGCGTCGAGCGACGCCTCGCCTTCGCGCGCGGCGAGGGGGCCGAGTCGTGAGCCCCCGGGTCGTCATCGTCGGCCCGCCGGCGGCCGGCAAGTCCACCGTGGCGGCGCTTCTCGCGGAGCGCCTCGGGGTGGGGCTCGTCGATAGCGACGAGCTCATCGCAAAGGAGCACGGCCGCCCCTGCGGGGAGGTCTTCGCCGAGCTCGGGGAGCCGGAGTTCCGCCGCGCCGAGGAGCGCGCCGTGGCGCGCGCGCTCGCCAGCGGCGGGGTCGTGAGCCTCGGCGGGGGAGCGGTCATCAGCACGGCGACCCGCCGGCTGCTCGCCGACCTGCCGGTCGCGTGGCTCGACGTCTCCGCGGCAGAGGCGGTGCGCCGCACCAGCGGCGACGACTCCCGCCCCGTCCTTCAGGCCGAGGACCCGCTCGCGCACTACGAGAACCTGCTGCGCGAGCGCCGCGGCTTCTACGAGGGCGCCGCGAGCTTCCGCATCTCCACCGACGAGGCCACCCCGGAGGAGGCCGCCGCCCGCGTCGCGGCCGCGCTGCCCCGCGAGGTGGCAGTCGAGGGCGAGGCCGGCTACCCGGTGACCATCGGGCGCGGGGTGCTGCCCGTCGCCGCCGCCCGCGTCGCGGAGCTGGGCGCGGGGCGCTGCCTTGTTGTTGCCCAGCCGGCGCTGCGCGGCCTCGCCGATAGGCTTTGCGGGCACCTGTTCAGGCGCGGGATCGTCGCCACGATCGCGGAGCTCCCCGACGCGGAGGCCGGCAAGACCTCGGACGTGCTCGTCGGCCTGTGGGACCGGCTCGCCGAGGCGGGCCTGGGGCGCGGCGACGCCGTGATCGGCGTGGGCGGCGGGGCCGCCACCGACGTCGCGGGCTTCGCCGCGGCGACGTGGATGCGCGGCGTCCCCGTCGTGCAGGTGCCCACCACGCTGCTCGCGATGGTCGACGCCGCGGTCGGCGGGAAGACCGGCATCAACACCCCGGCGGGCAAGAACATGGTCGGCGCGTTCCACCCGCCCGCCGCGGTCGTGGCGGACCTTGCGGCCCTCGACGGGCTGCCGCGAGCGGAGCTCGTCGCCGGCTTCGCGGAGGTCCTCAAGGCCGGCTTCATCTCGGACACCCGCATCCTCGAGCTCGTCGAGGACGACCCCGATGCCGCGCTCGACCCGGAGGGCGCGCTGCCCGAGCTCATCGAGCGCGCCGTCGCGGTCAAGGCGCGCGTCGTCGGCGAGGACCTCAAAGAGGCCGGCCCCAGGGAGGCGCTCAACTACGGGCACACCTTCGGCCACGCCGTCGAGCTGCGCGAGCGCTTCGCCTGGCGCCACGGCGACGCCGTGGGCCTCGGCATGCTCTTCGAGGCGCACCTGGCGCGCGAGTGCGGCCTCATCGACGACGCGCTCGTCGAGCGCCACGAGCGCGACCTCAAGCTGCTCGGCCTGCCCACCACCTACGAGGACGGCGCCTTCGACGAGCTGCTCGCCGGCATGGCGCGCGACAAGAAGAACCGCAACGGCGTCATCCGCTTCGTCGCCCTCGACGGGCGCGCAGGCTCCACGACCAGGCTCGAGGGGCCGCCCGAGGAGGCGCTGCGCGCCGCCTACGCGCGGATCGCGCGCTAGCCTCGGGTCCACGGAGCAGAGACCGACCGCAGGCCCGCGGGGCCGGCCGCGCCGCCCGCGGCGGCCCCGCGCGGTCACGAGGCTTGTTCACGGTCAAGAGACGTTATTTAAAGGAGTGATCCCGGTGCCCGCCACCCCCGCAGGAATCCTCGTCATCAACGGCCCCAACCTCGACCGGCTCGGCAAGCGCGAGCCCGCCGTCTACGGCACGGAGACCCTCGCCGACATCGAGAACAAGATCGCCGGCCGGGCCGCGGAGCGCGGGCTTGCCGTGGAGTTTCGCCAGTCCAACAAGGAGGGCGAGCTCGTCGAGTACGCCCACGAGGCCGCGGACCTGGGATACGCGGTGATCGTCAACGCCGGGGCCTACACGCACACCTCGATCGCGCTGCGCGACGCGCTCGCCGAGGTCGCCGACGGCCCCGGCTTCGTCGAGGTGCACATCTCCAACGTGTACGCCCGCGAGCCGTTTAGGCACCGCAGCTACCTCTCCGATCGGGCGCTCGGCGTCGTCGCGGGGCTCGGGAGCTTCGGCTACCTCGCCGCGGTCGACTTCCTCGCCGGCGGGCGCTAACAGGGCCTACCGCCCAATCCGCCCGGCGGGCCGGCCGCGCCGCGCGGCGCGCTCGCCTATGCTGAATCAAAGGCGAAGAAACGTCGCAGCCGCCCCCGCCGGGGCTTCGTGTTAAGGAGGAGACATGGTCCTAGCCGACACCCGCTTTCTCACCCGCCGCAGGAAGCTCGCCGCGGAGCTCGCCGGCCAGCGGGTCGACGCGATGCTCGTCACCAACCTCATCCACGTGCGCTACTTCTCGAACTTCTCCGGGTCGAACGGCGCGCTGCTCATCAACAAGGACCTAAGCGCGAGCATCGCGACCGACGGGCGCTACGCCACCCAGATCGCCCAGGAGGTCCCCGACATCGAGGCGGTCATCGGCCGCCAGTGCGGCGAGACGCTCTTAAGTCGCGTGGAGGGGCCCAGGCGCGTGGGCTTCGAGGCGGACTACGTCTCCGTGAGCGAGCTCGAGGCCTTCAAGGAGGCCGCCGGCGACGGGGTGGAGCTCGTGCCGGTCAGCGGCGCGCTCGAGGACATCCGCATCACCAAGGACCCCCTCGAGCTCGAGCGGCTGCGCTGGGTGGCGCGCATCGCCGCGGACGCGTTCACCACGCTCATCCAGAGCGGCGAGCTCGCCGTGGGCCGCACCGAGCGCGACGTCGCCGCGGACCTCGAGCTGCACATGCGCCGCAACGGCGCGGAGCGCACGAGCTTCGACACGATCGTCGCCTCGGGCACGAACTCGGCGCTGCCGCACCACACCGCGGGCGACCGGATCATCAAGCCCGGCGACATCGTCACCCTCGACTTCGGGGCGTCCGCCGCGGGCTTCAACTCGGACATGACCCGCACCGTGGTCATGGGGCAGACTGACTCGTTCGCCAAGGAGATCTTCGACCTCGTGCACCGCGCCCAGGCCGCGGGCATCGCCGCCGCGACCGCGGGCACGAGCCTCTCGGACGTGGACGCCGCCGCCCGCGAGGTCATCGAGGACGCCGGCATGGGGGAGTACTTCGTGCACTCCACCGGCCACGGCGTCGGCCTCGAGGTCCACGAGGCGCCGTACGCCTCGACGACGGGCAAGGGCGTGCTCAAGCCCGACATGACGCTCACCATCGAGCCGGGCGTCTACGTCCCCAACAAGGGCGGGGTGCGCATCGAGGACACCCTCGTCATCACCGAGGGCGACCCCGAGATCATCACCAACATCGATCGCGACCTCCTCGTCCTGTAAGCTAAACCGGTCCCACGGGCGCCGCCCGGCCCGCCCCGCGCAGCGGGCCCGCGCCGCGCCGGCGGGCGCCGGGGCCCGGCCCGCGGCCGCGACCCGCCCCCCGATAGCGCGATTGTCTAGGTAACTTAAGGAGAGCACCAGGTGGCAACGACGAGCGACTTCAAGAACGGCCTCGTTTTGAGCATCGACGGCAAGCTGCAGCAGATCGTCGAGTTCCAGCACGTCAAGCCCGGCAAGGGGCCGGCGTTCGTGCGCACCAAGCTCAAGGACGTCGTCTCGGGCAAGACGGTGGACAAGACCTTCAACGCCGGCGTCAAGGTCGACACCGCCACCGTCGACCGCCGCGACATGACCTACCTCTACAACGACGGTGAGTCCTACGTCGTCATGGACGATAAGACCTTCGACCAGATCGAGCTGCCCGCCGAGAAGTTCGGCGACGCCGCGCGCTTCCTGCTCGAGAACATGCGCGTCCAGGTCTCCTTCCACGAGGACGAGCCGCTCTTCGCGGAGCTGCCGGTCTCCGTGGACCTGAAGGTCGAGCACACCGACCCGGGCCTGCAGGGCGACCGCTCCAACGGCGGCACGAAGCCCGCCCAGCTCGAGACCGGCGCCGAGATCCAGGTGCCGCTCTTCATCGAGACCGGCAACGTCCTCAAGGTCGATACCCGCAGCGGCGAGTACCTCTCCCGCGTCAGCAACTAATTTAAGGCACCCCCGGCGCCACCCCGGGGCGGGGGCGACCCCGCCTTTTCGGGGGCGCCGGTTTTCTTTCCACCAATCCCTAAAGACTCCTACCGATAAAGAAGAGGGCGAAGGCGAAGCAGTGAGCGATCGCGTCAAGAAGTACCGCAGGCACGGCTCGCGCTACCGCGCGAGGCGCCGCGCCGTGGACGTGCTCTTCGAGGCGGAGGCCCGCGACGTCGACCCGGTCGCCATCGTCGAGGACCGAGTGGAGCTCGCCCGGGAGAAGGACTCCGAGGTCGCCCCCGTGGCGGCCTACACCCGGGAGATCGTCGCCGGCGTCGCGGAGCGCCTCGATTACCTCGACACGCAGATCGAGGGCGCGCTTTTGGAGAACTGGGAGCTCCACCGCCTGCCGGCCGTCGACCGCGCGATCCTGCGTCTCTCCACGTGGGAGCTCATCTTCAACCCCGAGGTGCCGAAACGCACCGCCGTCGTCGAGGGCGTCGAGCTCGCCAGCGAGTACTCCGGCGACGAGGCCTCCTCCTACATCAACGGGGTGCTCGACCAGCTTGCGGGCCGCGCCGAGCGGGCCGCGGAGAAGCCGGCCGATCCCGAAACCGAGACCGGGGACGAGAAGCCCGCGCCCGCGGAGGAGAAGCCCGCCCCGGGTACCGGGGACTAGCTCTTAGTAGCCGGGGTCGTAAACCCCGGGTCGCCGCGCGCCGCCGAGCCTTTGCCTAAGGCCCGGCGGCGCACCTGTCGGAAATGAGTAGCATGGCGCTGGGCGAGGACGCCTCGCCCGCACGAATCGAGAAAAACCCAGACATCGATCAAAGAAGGGCCTGATTCAGCAGCCACGACCGACATCAAGAACGTCACCGTCCTCGGCGCGGACGTGCTCGGCGCGCAGATCGCCTACCAGTCGGCCTACGCCGGCTTTAACGTCGTGAGCTACGACATCAACGACGACGCCCTCGAGGCGGCGCGGAAGCGCTTCGAGCGGCTCGACAAGGACTACAAGCGCGACCTCGACGACGCCACCGACGAGAAGATCGCCGAGACCCACGAGCGGCTCTCCCAGTCGAAGGACCTCGAGGAGGCCGTCTCTGAGGCGGACCTCGTCATCGAGGCCGTCCCGGAGAAGCTCGAGCTCAAGCGCGAGGTGTGGTCGACGGTCGGCAAGGCCGCCCCGGAGCACACCATCTTTACGACGAACACCTCGACGCTTCTGCCGAGCGACTTCGCCGACGCGAGCGGCCGGGAGGACAAGTTCCTCGCGCTGCACTTCGCGAACCGGCTGTGGGCCTACCGCACCGCGGAGATCATGCCCACCGAGAAGACCGACGAGAAGATCCGCCAGGCGGTCGTCGACTACGCCAACGAGATGCAGATGTGGCCCTCCGAGCTGAAGAAGGAGCACGCGGGCTACATCCAGAACAGCCTGCTCGTGCCCTTCCTCGAGGCCGCGCAGCGCCTGTGGCTCAACGGCATCGCCGAGCCCAAGGAGATCGACCGCACCTGGCGCAACTGCACCGGCAACGAGGCCGGCCCCTTCGAGGGCATGGACATCGTGGGGCTGCGCACCGCCTCGACGATCGCGAAGTCGAAGGACGACCCCGAGCTGGTGAGCTTCGGCGAGAAGGTCGAGCGCGAGCTCATCGACAACGGCAAGTTCGGCGTCGAGTCGGGCGAGGGCTTCTTCCGCTACGACGAGGACGGAAAGCGCATCGACGACTAGGAGCAGTCGCCGCTCTAGCCCCGCCCCGCGGGTAGGGGATGGGCCCTAGCGGCCGCGACGACAACGCCGCCCCCGCCCGGGGAACCTCGGGCGGGGGCGGTCTAGTCGTCGGCGCGGGTGGTCGGCGCCGGGGCTAGTTGGCGCGGGCGCGCTTCGGGTTTGAGTAGCGGGCGCGCTCGGTCTGGACGTGGACGACCGCCGCGAGCGCGACGGCCGCGGCGAGCACGATGAACCCGACGACGAAGCCCCACGCCTCGGTCGCGGTGACGGCGAGGATCGCCCCGAGGATCCCGATGATGACGGCCTTCATGCTGATGCGCTGGTTCATGATTGTGCGGCCGGCTCCTTTCTTCGGCTCGGTGTCGGCCCGGATCGGCGGCTCGCGCCTGACACACCTCATAAAACCTCGGCGCTCCACCGGATCCCGTCCCCTTCGGGTGCCTGTCGTGCAAGAAAAGGGGGCGCACCTCCCACTCTAGGGCCGCCGCGCGGCCCCGGCCAGGGAGAATCCGCGCGGCCCGGCGCCTGCTCGCGCGGGGCTAGGCGCGGCCGTTGCGCTCCCGGTGGGGGCAGCCCGGCCAACAGCAGGGGCGCCGCTTGCCCTCCTCGAGCTCCTCGCAGGTGCGCCGGATGCGCCGGGCCCGGGTCTTCTCCCGCTTGGCGCTGTCGACCCAGCAGATGAACTCGTTGCGGCCCAGCGGCGTGCAGCGCCGCCACAGCTCGAGCACGCTGCGCCCCACCGAGGGCGAGCCGTCGTCGCCCTCGCCGCGCTGCCCGCCGAGGATCGCGGCCTTGAGGTCCTCGGGGAGCTCGTGGACGGCGCCGCCGGGAACGTCCTGGTCGCCGGCCGGCCGCTCGGCGTCCCGCTCGGTCGCGGTCGCGGTAGTTTCGCTCATGGTGCCGAATCTACACCCGGGCCCTCGCCGGGCAGGCCCGGGCGGGCGGCGCCGGGGAGCTCGAGGCCCATCTCGTGGGCGAGCGCCTCGGCGACGTCTCGGTGCCGGAAGCGGTGGCCGACGCGCTCTAGGGCGTCGGGGAAGACCCGCTGGTCGCTGAAGAGGAACTCGCGGGCCGCGGCGCGGCCCTTGAGCGCGCCCGGGCTGAACTCGGGGATGGGGATGGGAAGGGGGATGGGCCTGGCGGAGGCGACGGTGTTGAGGAGCTCGCCGAGCGCGCCCGGGGTGGGGGCTGTGGCGTTGACGGGGCCCTCGAGGCGCCCGTCGACGACGCAGCGCAGGAGGATGTCGGCGGCGTCGTCGAGGGAGACCCAGGCGATCGCCTGCTCGCCGAGCGCGGCCTGCGCCCGCCCGCCGAGCGCGCCCGCGGCCCTGAGCGTCGGGAGGCTCCCGCCGCCGGCGGCGAGCACCGCCCCGAAGCGGGGCGTGACGACGCGCACCCCGGCTTCCGCGGCGGGCCGCGTCGCGGCCTCCCAGTCGATCGCAAGCCGCGCGAGGAAGCTCTCCCCGGGAGCTGCGTCCTCGGCGAGGCGCTCGCCGGCGCGCTCGTCGCCGTAGAAGCCCGCCGAGGACGCGCTGACCAGCGTCTCGCAGCGCGGGGAGCGCGCCGCGACCTCCGCGAGGAGCCTCGTGGGGCGCACGCGCGTGTCGTAGACCTCGCGGCGGTGGGCGTCGGTGAGGCGCTGGAAGAAGGGCTTGCCCGCCAGGTGCACGAGCGCGTCGACGTCGTCCAGGAGATCGTCGGCGGGGTAGCGGGGGTCCCAGGCGCGCTCCCCCTCGGAGAGCTCCGGGGCGTGGCGTGTATCGGAGCTGTCGACCCGAACGAGCCGGATCACCTCGCAGCCGGCGACCCTAGCGAGCGCGGAGAACGCCCGTCCCAGGGTGCCGCCCGCCCCGGTGAGCGCGACCCGGGGCGCGCCGCCCGCCGCACCGTGCTCTAAGAACCCGAGGTCTTTGAGGCAGCGCAGGTCCCCGGCGAGCTGCCGGTGCCGGTAGGAGAGCACCCGCTCGAGGGCCGCGGTGGGGATCCTCGAGCTCACCGAGTCGGCGACCAGGGTGCCGCCGGGTTCGTCGGCGAAGCGGTGCTCGAAGCGCCAGCGGGTGAGCGACTGGAACGGCGCGGAGGTGTTGACCTCCGCAAAGGAGCGGCCCCGCTGGTAGGCGGTGAGGTCGTAGGAGTTCGTCCAGCGCAGCCCCGCGGGCAGGCTAAACGAGATCTGGCCGAGCGCGAGGTCCGCATCGGCGCGCAGCACCTCGAGGGGCACGAAGCCGGGAAGCAGCCGCTCCGCGGAGGCGGGCCTGGCGTGGTAGTCCCACACCACCGGGCGGGGAAACGGCACGGTGGTCGAGGTCTCCAGGAGCAACCCGATCCGCCTCCCTTCCGCCGGCCCGGCCGGCGGCGGGGCCGGCCGGGGCATTCCGCACAGTGTATCGCCACCCGCGCCCCCGCGCCGCGGCCGGGAGCGCCCGGGGCCGAATGATAAAGTGGCCGGCGGTACACCGCGCGCAGCCGCCCGGCCCCGGTCGGCGGGGGCCCGCGAGAACCCGTGGCAAGTGATACGTCCTTTAAAGCCGCACAGAGAGGCGGGAAAGGAGGTCACGATGACAGACGTTGTGCGCACCCTGCGGCGCCGCGCGAGCATCGCGAACCAGAAGGCGGCCCGGGCCAGGTGCCCGGGCCTTCGGTCGGGCGGCCCAGTGGCGGCCGCCCCGGGCTGGCCGGGGGTGGTGAGGCCGTGACCGCCGGCACCACCGCGCCCCGGCCGATCGCCGAGGTCGGGGAGCTTAGCGCGCCCGCGGCCACGCCGCTCGTGCTGCGCGGCGTGCGCCCCTACGGCGAGGGCCCGAGGATCGACGTGCGCGTCGAGGGCGGCGTCATCTCCGAGCTGGGCCTAAGCGTCGACGAGGGCGGCGCCGACGTCGTCGAGCTGCCCGGGATGGTGCTGCTTCCCGGGCTCGTCGACCTGCACGTCCACCTGCGCGAGCCCGGCCCGGGCGACGCGGAGACCATCGACTCCGGCTTGCTCGCCGCCGCCCGCGGCGGGTTCAGCGCCGTGTTCGCCATGGCGAATACCAAGCCCGCCACCGACACCCCCGAGGTCGCCGAGGCCGTCTGGCGCCGCGGCCAGGAGGCAGGCCTCGTCGACGTCCACCCCGTCGGCGCCATCACCAAGGGCCTCGGCGGCGAGGAGCTCACCGACTTTCAGACCCTGCGCGACGGCGCGGCCAAGGTGCGGATGCTCTCCGACGACGGGCGCTGCGTCGGGGACCCCGCGCTCATGCGCGCCGCCGTGGAGCGCGCCGGCAAGCTCGGCATGCTTATTGCCCAGCACTGCGAGGAGGCCCGCCTCACCGTGGGCGCCTCCGCCCACGAGGGCGAGGCCGCGGCCCGGCTGGGCTTGAAGGGCTGGCCGCGCGCCGCGGAGGAGGCGATCGTCGCGCGCGACGCGCTGCTCAACCGCGACTACGGCGGGCGGCTGCACATCTGCCACGCGTCGACCGCCGGCACCGTCGAGCTGTTGCGCTGGGCGAAGGCGCAGGGCATCCCCGTCACCGCGGAGGCCACCCCGCACCACCTAAGCCTCACCGACGCGCGCCTCGAGCCGGACAACGGGCTCTTTCGGGTCAACCCGCCGCTGCGCGAGGAGTCGGACCGGCTCGCGCTGCGCGAGGCGCTCGTAGACGGCACCGTCGACGTCGTGGCCACCGACCACGCGCCGCACGCCGCGAGGGACAAGTGCTGCTCGTTCGACGCCGCCCGGCCGGGGATGCTCGGCCTGGAGACCTCGCTGGCGATCGTGCACCGCGAGTTCGTCGCGACGGGCCTGGCCGACTGGCGGTTCGTCGCGCGCGTCATGAGCGAGCGTCCCGCCGAGATCGCGGGGCTGCCCGGCCACGGCCGCCCCATCGCCGTGGGCGAGCCGGCGAACCTCGCGGTCGTCGACCCCGATTCGCCCTGGGTGGCGAGCGGCGAGGCGATGGCCTCGATCGGGGACAACACGCCCTTCGAGGGCGAGCGCTACCAGGCCCGCGTCGCGCTCACCGTGCTGCGCGGCCGGGTCACCCACCGGTTGGACACGGACAAGGACAGCTAGGAAGGCACCATGACCACTGCAACAACCCCGCAGCCGGCGGCGCTCGTCCTGGGCGACGGCCGGATCTTCCGGGGCCGGGCGCTCGGCGCGACCGGCCGCACCCTGGGCGAGGCCGTGTTCACCACCGCGATGACCGGCTACCAGGAGACCATGACCGACCCCTCCTACCACCGGCAGATCGTCGCGGCGACCGCCCCGCAGATCGGCAACACCGGCTGGAACGACGAGGACAACGAGTCCCGCGGCGAGAAGATCTGGGTCGCCGGGCTCGTCATCCGCGACCTCGCGAGGCGCCACTCGAACTTCCGCGCCGAGCGCTCGCTTGAGGACGAGATGATCGCCCAGGGCGTCGTCGGCATCAGCGGCGTCGACACCCGCGCGCTCGTGCGCCACCTGCGCGACAAGGGCTCAGTGGCGGCGGGCATCTTCTCCGGGGACGCGGCCCGCGCGACCGACGAGGAGCTTATCGCCGAGGTCAACGCCCAGCCGCCGATGGCCGGCTCGGACTTAAGCGCCGCGGTGAGCACGAAGGAGGCCTACACCGTCGAGCCCGACGGCGTGGCGCGCTTCACCGTCGTCGCGCTCGACATGGGGATCAAGTCGAACACGCCACGCAGCCTCACCCGCAGAGGGGTGCGCACCGTCGTCGTGCCGCACGACGCCACCATCGAGGAGATCCTCTCCCACAGGCCCGACGGGGTGTTCGTCTCCAACGGGCCGGGCGACCCCGCCACCGCGGACGGCACCGTCGAGGTGGTGCGCGAGGTCATCCGCCGCGGCGTGCCGTTCTTCGGGATCTGCTTCGGCAACCAGATCCTCGGCCGCGCGCTCGGCCTGGAGACCTACAAGATGACCTTCGGGCACCGCGGCATCAACATCCCGGTGCTCAACCACCTCACCGGCAAGATCGAGATCACCTCCCAGAACCACGGCTTCGCGCTCGCCGGGGAGCCGGGGGAGCGCTTCGAGACCGAGTTCGGGCCCGCCCGCATCACGCACAGCTGCCTCAATGACGACACCGTCGAGGGCGTCGCCTTGGAGAGCGGCATGGCCTTTTCCGTCCAGTACCACCCCGAGTCCGCGGCCGGGCCGCACGACGCCCAGCCGCTGTTCGACCAGTTCGTCGAGCTCATGGCCGCCCACCGCGAGGCGGGCCACGTCGACGAGCTGCGCAACGCGAAGGAGAACGAGAAGTAAATGCCTAGGCGCGCAGACATCAGCCACGTTCTCGTCATCGGCTCCGGGCCGATCGTCATCGGCCAGGCCTGCGAGTTCGACTACTCCGGCACCCAGGCCTGCCGCGTGCTCAAGGAGGAGGGCATCAGGGTCACGCTGGTGAACTCCAACCCGGCGACGATCATGACCGACCCCGAGTTCGCGGACCACACCTACGTCGAGCCGATTAGGCCCGACTACATCGACGAGATCCTCGCGAAGGAGGCCGCCGACGGCCACCCGGTCGACGCGGTGCTCGCCACGCTCGGCGGGCAGACCGCGCTCAACGCCGCGATCCAGATGGACCGGCAGGGGATCCTAAAGAAGCACGGCGTCGAGCTCATCGGCGCGGACATCGACGCCATCGAGCGCGGCGAGGACCGCCAGAAGTTCAAGGACATCGTCGCCGAGATTGGCGGTGAGTCGGCGCGCTCGAAGGTGTGCCACACGATGGACGAGGTCCACGAGGTCGTCGAGGAGCTCGGCCTCCCCGTCGTCGTCCGCCCCTCCTTCACCATGGGCGGCCTCGGCTCGGGCCTGGCCTACGACTACGAGGACCTCGAGCGCATCGCCGGCGGCGGGCTCGCCGCCTCGCCCGAGGCGAACGTGCTCATCGAGGAGTCGATCCTCGGCTGGAAGGAGTACGAGCTCGAGCTCATGCGCGACGGGGACGACAACGTCGTCGTCGTCGCCTCCATCGAGAACGTCGACGCGCTCGGCGTGCACACCGGCGACTCCATGACCGTCGCGCCGGCGCTCACGCTCACCGACCGCGAGTACCAGAAGATGCGCGACCAGGGCATCGCCATCATCCGCGCCGTCGGCGTCGACACCGGCGGCTGCAACATCCAGTTCGCCGTCAACCCGCAGGACGGCCGGCTCATCACCATCGAGATGAACCCGCGCGTGTCGCGCTCCTCGGCGCTCGCGTCGAAGGCGACGGGCTTCCCCATCGCGAAGATCGCCGCGAAGCTCGCGATCGGCTACACCCTCGACGAGGTGCGAAACGACATCACCGGGGTGACGCCCGCCGCATTTGAGCCGACCCTCGACTACGTCATCGTCAAGGCGCCGCGCTTCGCGTTCGAGAAGTTCCCCGGCGCCGACGACACGCTCACCACGACGATGCACTCCGTCGGCGAGGCGATGGGCATCGGCCGCAACTACATCGCCGGCCTGAACAAGGTGCTGCGCTCCCTCGAGCAGAAGGAGCAGGGCTTCTGGACGGTGAGCGACGAGGCTCTCGCCGGGGAGCGCGCGCGCGACCTCAACGCCGTGCTCGACGACCTCGGCCGCCCCACCGAGGGCCGCATCTACGACGCCGAGCTCGCGCTGCGCCTCGGCGCGAGCGTCAGCCAGGTCCACGCGGCCTCCGGCATCGACCCCTGGTTCCTCGCCGAGCTCGAGGGGCTCGTCGAGTTCCGCCGCCGGCTCGAGGACGCGCCCGTCCTCGACGAGGACCTCCTGCGCGAGGCGAAGTACCTAGGCCTTTCCGACGCGCAGATCGCCGCGGTGCGCGACGAGTTCGCCGGCGAGGCCGGAGTGCGCAAGCTGCGCTGGTCTTTGGGCATCCACCCCGTCTACAAGACCGTCGACACGTGCGCCGCCGAGTTCGAGGCGCAGACCCCGTACCACTACTCGGCCTACGAGCTCGACCCCGCCGCCGAGAGCGAGGTCGCCGAGCAGCGCGAGCGCGAGAAGGTCATCATCTTAGGCTCCGGGCCGAACCGCATCGGCCAGGGCATCGAGTTCGACTACTCGTGCGTCCACGCCGCCCAGGAGCTCTCCCGCGCCGGCTTCGAGACCGTCATGGTCAACTGCAACCCGGAGACCGTCTCCACCGACTACGACACCGCCGATAGGCTCTACTTCGAGCCCCTCACCTTGGAGGACGTGCTCGAGGTCTACCGCGCGGAGGCCGCCGCCGGCACCGTCGCCGGGGTCATCGTGCAGCTCGGCGGGCAGACCCCGCTGGGGCTCGCCGCGGAGCTCAAGGCCGCGGGCGTGCCCGTCATCGGCACGCAGCCCGAGGCCATCGACCGCGCCGAGGACCGCGGCGAGTTCGGCGAGGTCCTCGAGCGCGCCGGGCTGCCCGCGCCCGCGTTCGGGACGGCCACCTCGTTTGAGCAGGCCCGCAGCATCGCCGCCCGCATCGGCTACCCGGTGCTCGTGCGCCCCTCGTACGTGCTCGGCGGGCGCGGCATGGAGATCGTCTACGACGAGGAGTCCTTGAAGGGCTATATCGAGCGCGCCACGGAGCTCAACCGCGAGCACCCCGTGCTCGTCGACCGCTTCCTCGACAACGCCATCGAGATCGACGTGGACGCGCTCTGCGACGGCGAGGAGGTCTACCTCGCCGGGGTGATGGAGCACATCGAGGAGGCCGGCGTGCACTCCGGCGACTCCTCGTGCGCGCTGCCGCCCATGACGCTGGGCCGCGAGGACATCGACAAGGTGCGCGAGTCGACGAGGCTGCTCGCCCACGGCATCGGGGTGCGCGGCCTGATGAACGTGCAGTACGCCCTCAAGGACGACGTGCTCTACGTCATCGAGGCCAACCCGCGCGCCTCGCGCACGGTGCCGTTCGTCTCCAAGGCGACGGGCGTGCCGCTCGCGAAGGCCGCGAGCCGCATCATGACCGGCTCGACGATCGCGGAGCTGCGCCAGGAGGGCATGATCCCCGCCGCGTTCGACGGCGGCTCCCTCCCGCTGGACGCGCCGATCGCCGTCAAGGAGGTCGTGCTGCCGTTTAACCGCTTCCGCACCCCCGAGGGCGACATGCTCGACTCGCTCCTTAGCCCCGAGATGAAGTCCACCGGCGAGGTCATGGGCCTCGCGGAGAGCTTCGGCGTGGCCTACGCCAAGGCCGCCGACGCCGCGGTCGACGCGCTGCCCGCCGGCGGCACGGTGTTCGTCTCCGTCGCGAACCACGACAAGCGCACCCTCGTGCTACCCATCCAGCGGCTCGCGGCGCTCGGCTACACGATCCTCGCGACCGAGGGCACCGCCGCGATGCTGCGCCGCAACGGGATCGACTGCCGCACCGTGCAGAAGGCCTCCGCGGTCGACGCCGCCGCCGGGGAGCGCTCGATCGTCGACCTCATCCACGACGGGGAGGTCGACCTGATCCTCAACACCCCGGCGGGCAGCTCCGGGGCCAGGCGCGACGGCTATGGCATCCGCGCGGCCGCCGCGCTCGCGGGCGTGCCGATCATCACCACCGTGCAGGGCGCTACCGCCGCCGCGCAGGCCCTCGAGTCGCCGCGCGCCGAGCGCTACCGGGTGCGCGCCCTGCAGGAGATCGACCACATGACCGGAAGGGGCCAGCAGTGACCGCCGCGTTCGGCGAGCGCCTTGCCGCCGCGGCCGGGGAACTCGGGCAGCTGTGCGTCGGCATCGATCCCCACCCCGGGCTGCTCGAGCAGTGGGGCCTCAGCGACGACCGGGACGGCCTCGCGGAGTTCACCGGCCGGTGCGTGGAGGCCTTCGCCGGGCGGGTCGCGCTCGTCAAGCCACAGGTCGCGTTCTTCGAACGCCACGGCGCTTTAGGCTTCTCCGTCCTCGAGGAGGCCATCGGGGAGCTGCGCGAGCGCGGCACGCTCGTCGTCGCCGACGCCAAGCGCGGCGACATCGGCTCGACCATGGCCGGCTACGCCGACGCGTGGCTGCGGCCCGGCTCGCCGCTGCAGTGCGACGCGCTCACGGTGAGCCCGTACCTCGGGGTGGGGGCGCTCGCCCCCGCCGTCGACGCGGCCGTAGAGGCGGGCGCCGGGCTCTTCGTGCTCGCCGCGACGTCCAACCCCGAGGCCGGCGCGATCCAGCGCCAACCCGGGGCCAACGCGGAGACGCTCGCCGGCGACGTCGTCGCCGAGGTCGCCAAGCTCGCCGCGATCAACGGCGACAGGGGCGAGGGGCTCTCGGACTTCGGGGTCGTCGTCGGCGCGACCCTGTCCGACCCGCCGGGGCTCGCCGACTTCCCCGGCCCGATCCTGCTTCCCGGGATCGGCGCGCAGGGCGCGAGCCTGAGCGACATCGAGCGCGTCGTGGCGGGCAATACCGCCCGCGCGTTCCCGAACGTCTCGCGCGCGGTGCTCTCCGCGGGGCCCGACATCGAGGCCCTCGCCGAGCGTGTGAGTCAGTTCTCCTACCGGGGTTAGACCCCGGGGTCAACTAGCGGGTCCGGCCCGCGACCTGCTAGTTTAGATCGCAGCGCGGGGCGCCGGTCGGGCGGCCACGCGGCGCCGGGCGGCTTCGTCCGACGGCCGCGCGCGGTGCTACACTTGCGCCCCGTTGTCGCGTGGCGGCCCGCGCATTCCCGGGCCGCCGCCGGCTTTTATCGTCAACTCCCGGGGCCGTGCCCACGCTGGGTCGCGGCCCCGGAGCCCTGGACACAGCGAACTGGAGGAACCGTGGCCCTTCCCAAACTCACCGATGAACAGCGCAAGGAGGCCCTCGCGAAGGCGGCCGAGGCGCGCAAGGCCCGCGCGGAGCTCAAGGAGAAGCTCAAGCGCGGCGACATCACCCTCCGAGAGGTCCTCGAGCAGGCCCAGGAGGACGAGACCACGGGGAAGACCAAGGTGTCGGCGCTCCTCGAGGCGCTGCCGAAGGTGGGCAAGGTGAAGGCCAAGGAGATTATGGCCGAGCTCGAGATCGCCCCGACCCGCCGGCTGCGCGGCCTGGGCGAGCGGCAGCGCCGCGCCCTGCTCGAGCGCTTCGGCTACGCCGAGAACTAGCGGATGGCCGCGTCGCACCACATGGGCCGGCTCGTGGTGCTCGCCGGCCCCTCGGCGGTGGGGAAGTCCACCGTGGTCCGCGGCCTGCGCGAGGCGGTGCGCGACCTGTACTTCAGCGTGTCGATGACGACGCGCAAGCCCCGCCCCGGCGAGGTCGACGGCGTCGACTACTACTACGTTACGCCCGAGGAGTTCCAGGCCTGCATCGACAACGGCGAGATGCTCGAGTGGGCGGACATTCACAACGGTCTGCAGCGCTCGGGCACGCCGGCCTCGCCGGTCAAGGCCGCGGTCGACCGCGGCCGGCCGGTGCTCATCGAGGTGGACCTCGAGGGCGCCCGCAACGTCAAGCGGCTCATGCCCGAGGCGATCACCGTGTTCCTCGCGCCGCCGAGCTGGGAGGCGCTCGTCGAGCGGCTCACCGGGCGTGGCACGGAGGACGAGGAGGTCATCCGCCGCCGCCTGGAGACCGCCCGGGTGGAGCTCGCCGCGAAGGACGAGTTCGACCGGGTGGTCGTCAACGACGACGCCACCGAGGCCGTGCGCGCCATCGGGGAGATCCTCACCGGCGACTCCGACGAGGCCCGCGCCCGCGAGGCGACCCCGAAGCCCGGCGAGGGGCGCTAGCATCACCACCAACAGCCACATTGAGACGGTCGACAACCGTGGAAGGACGGCGACGTTGACGACGAGCAACGAGAAGCTGGAGAACAACCCCGTCTTCGACACCCCGATCGGCATCACCAACCCGCCGATCGACGAGCTCTTGGGCAAGGTGTCCTCGAAGTACGCGCTCGCGATCTTCGCGGCGAAGCGCGCCCGGCAGATCAACGCCTACTACCAGCAGGCCGACGAGGGCGTCTTCGAGTACGTCGGGCCGCTGGTCACCCCTGAGCCCGGCGAGAAGCCGCTCTCGATCGCGTTCCGGGAGATCAACGAGGAGCTCCTCAACCACGACGAGGGCAACTAGCTAAGAAGCATCGCCCCGCGCCGCCTCGGCGCGCGGGATGACAAGCCTCAAGGCTAGACTTTAGGGGCCGCCGGGATCCCGGCGGCCCCTTGTCGTACCCGGGGCCGGGCATACCGCGGAGGAAGCCTCGGCGAGGGCGCGCGGGCCGGGCGGCCGGTGGCGTAGCGTGAGCCACGACCCCGGGGCCGCCGGGGCGGAAAAACACACACCACACGGATGACACAAGGGGAGTGGCCTGACAGTGAGCGAGCGCGTCGTAGTCGGCGTCGGCGGCGGGATCGCCGCGTACAAGTCCTGCGAGCTCATCCGCCGGCTCAAGGAGGGCGGATCGGACGTGCGCGCGGTGCCCACGGAGGCGGCGCTGCGCTTCGTCGGCGCCGCCACCTTCGAGGCGCTCTCCGGCCACCCGGTGGACACCGGGGTGTTCGAGCGCGTCGACGAGGTGCAGCACGTCCGGGTCGGCAAGGAGGCCGACGCGCTTGTCATCGCGCCCGCGACCGCGGACCTCATCGCGAGGCTCGCCGGGGGTTTCGCCGACGACCTGCTCACCGCCACGGCGCTCGTGGCGACCTGCCCGGTGGTGCTCGCGCCCGCGATGCACACCGAGATGTGGCTCAACCCCGCAGTAAAGGACAACGTCGAAACCCTTCGCCGCCGCGGGGTCGTCGTCCTCGAGCCGGCAAGCGGGCGGCTCACCGGCTCGGACTCGGGCCCGGGCCGGATGCTCGAGCCCGCCCAGATCGCCGACGCGACCCGCGCGGTGCTCGCCGGCTGGCGCCCGAGCCGCGCGCTCGAGGGCCGGCGCGTGGTCGTCACCGCCGGCGGCACCCGCGAGCGCCTCGACCCGGTGCGCTACCTCGGCAACTTCTCGTCTGGCCGGCAGGGCGTCGCGCTCGCGGAGGCCGCGGCCCAGGCCGGCGCCGAGGTCACCCTCGTCGCCGCCGCGACCGACGAGCTGCCCACGCCCGCGGGCACGACGGTCGAGCGCGTCGAGTCCGCCCGGGAGCTCGAGGAGGCGACCAGGAGGGCCGCGGCCGGCGCGGACGCGGTGCTCATGGCCGCGGCCGTCGCCGACGTGCGCCCCGCGGCGCAGGCCGAGGCGAAGCTGAAGAAGTCCGCCGGCGGCGACGCGCTCGCCAGCATCGAGCTGCAAGAGAACCCCGACATCGTCCGCGGGCTGGTGGCCGCCCGCAAGGACGGGGAGCTCCCCGCCGGAGTGCGGATCGTGTGCTTCGCCGCGGAGACCGGCGACGAGACCGCCAGCGCCCGCGAGTTCGGCGCGCGAAAGCTCAAGGCCAAGGGCGCGGACCTCATCATGGTCAACGAGGTCGGCGAGGGCGGCGCGTTCGGCTCGGCCGACAACGAGGGCTGGCTCATGCGCCCCGACCCCGAGGGCGACGAGCCCATCGTCGCCGAAGTGCCCCGCGGCCCGAAGCTGCTCGTCGCCGGCCGCATCGTCGAGGAGCTCGCCGGGCTCCTCGACGGCTCGAACGACTAGGTGGCGACTAGGTACGGCCCCTAGGCATTAGTGGGCTAGCACGATCGGCGGCCCCGGGCGGGGCCGGGGCCAGGCGGGATCGATTGGACCGCAGCCGTTGCGGAATTAGACAGCTTGGTCTAACGTGGCTAGTTAGCCACGCCTTGGGAGTCGCGGCCGGGCCCGCCCGCCGCCCGACGACTGGGGCGTCTGATTATTGCCGATTGTGATGTAAGGAAGATGCTCGTGACTGACCAGTCGACGACGGTGCGGTTGTTTACCAGCGAATCCGTCACCGAGGGCCACCCCGACAAGATCTGCGACGCGATCTCCGACTCGATCCTCGACGCGCTGCTCGCCGAGGACCCCAACTCCCACGTCGCGGTGGAGACGCTGGTGACCACCGGGCAGGTCCACGTCGTCGGCGAGGTGCGCACCGAGGCTTATGTCGAGATCCCCGCGCTCGTGCGCCGCACGCTCAAGGAGATCGGCTTCACCTCCTCGGACGTCGGCTTCGACGCGTCGACCTGCGGGGTGAACATCGCCATCGGCGAGCAGTCCGCCGAGATCGGCGCGGGCGTGGACACCTCCCAGGAGATCCGCGAGGGCGCGGAGCACACCGAGGAGGACCAGGGCGGCGCCGGCGACCAGGGCCTGATGTTCGGCTACGCGACGAACGAGACCCCGGAGTACATGCCCCTGCCGATCTCCACGGCGCACCGGCTCTCCCGCCGGCTCACCCAGGTGCGCAAGGAGGGCATCGTCGACCACCTGCGCCCGGACGGCAAGACGCAGGTGACCTTCGCCTACGACGAGGACGACAACCCGCTCTACCTCGACACGGTGGTGATCTCCACGCAGCACGACCCCGAGGTCGACTCGAAGTGGCTCGAGCCGCGGCTCAAGGAGCACGTCATCGACTGGGTCATCGAGGACGCGGGCTTAGGCTCGCTCGTCAACGACAAGCTCAAGGTGCTCATCAACCCCTCCGGCTCGTTCATCCTCGGCGGACCGATGGGCGACGCGGGGCTCACCGGCCGCAAGATCATCGTCGACACCTACGGCGGCATGGCCCGCCACGGCGGCGGCGCGTTCTCCGGCAAGGACCCCAGCAAGGTCGACCGCTCCGCGGCGTACGCGATGCGCTGGGTCGCGAAGAACATCGTCGTCGCCGGGCTCGCCGACAAGGCCGAGGTGCAGGTCGCCTACGCGATCGGCCGCGCCCAGCCGGTCGGCCTCTACGTCGAGACCTTCGGCACCGCCAAGGAGGGCCTCACCGACGGCGACATCCAGGCCGCCGTCGACAAGGTCTTCGACCTTCGGCCCTCCTCGATCATCAAGGAGCTCGACCTTTTGCGCCCGATCTACGCGCAGACCACCTCCTACGGGCACTTCGGCCGCACCGACCTCGACCTGCCGTGGGAGGACACGAGCCGCGCCGGCGCGCTGCGCGAGGCCGCCGGGCTCTAACACCACGGCGGGGGCGAGGACCCCCGATTTGTCCCGCGCCCGGGCCCCTCTGCGGGTCCCAGAGCCGCGCCGGCGGCGCCGTCCGGCGCGGGGCTAGGATTGTTGGCCATGTCCGCCGCACGCCCGCCCGCCTCAGAGCTTCCGGTGGCGCGGGTGCTGCCGCTTTTGGGGCTTAGCCACCTCGACCGGGAGTTCGACTACGAGGTCGCCGAGGACCAGTCCGAGGACGCGAAGCCCGGCGTGCGCGTGCGCGTGCGCTTCCAGGGCCGCCTCGTCGACGGGATCCTCATGGCGCGGCGCGAGTCGAGCGATTTTCACGGCCGGCTCTCCAGGCTCGAGCGGGTCATCTCCCCGGAGGTCGTGCTCCCCGAACGCAGCCGCGAGCTCGTCGAGCGCCTCGCGGCGCGCTACGCCGCGACCCGCTCGGACATCATCCGCTCCGCGGTGCCGCCGCGCCACGCGGGCGCCGAGCGAGCGCTTCGCGACACCCCCTGGGAGGAGCTCGCCAAGCCCCCGGCCGAGCCGGACCTCTCGGCGTGGTCGGGCTACGCCGGCGGTGAGGGCCTCGTCGACGACGTGCTCGCCGCGCAGCGCCCCGCGCGTGCCGCGTGGCAGGTCTGCCCCGGCGAGCGCTGGGAGCGCCCGCTCGCCGCGCTGCTCGCGAAGGTCGCGATCGACGGGGGCGGGGCGCTCGCCGTGGTGCCCGACCAGCGCGACCTCGCGCGCCTCGAGGCGGCGCTGCGCGACCTCGTCGCCGCGAAGCAGATCACGGTGCTCGGCTCGACGATCGGGCCGCAGGCGCGCTACTCGCGGTTTCTTTCCGTGCTCCACGGGCAGGGCCGACTCGTCATCGGCACCCGCTCCGCGGCCTACGCCCCGGTCAAGGACCTCAGGCTCGCGGCGATCCTCTTCGACGGCGACGACGCGCACGCCGACCCTCGCGCGCCGTATGCCCACGCCCGCGAGGTGCTCACCATGCGCTCCGCGATCGAGGGCGCGAGCCTCATCGTCGGCGGGTTCGCGCGCACCACCCAGGCGCAGGTCCTGGTCGAGGCCGGGTGGCTGCGCGAGGTCTCGCCGACCCGGGAGCGGCTGCGCGCCGAGGCGCCCCGCGTGCACGCCGCCGGCGACTCCGACGTCGAGCTCGCCCGCGACCCGAGGGCGCGCGCCGACCGCATCCCCGGCGCGGCGTTCGCCGCCGCCCGCGCGGCCCTGAAGCGCGGCCGGCCGGTGCTCGTGCAGACCCCCAGGCGCGGCTATATCCCCACGCTGCGCTGCGGGCGCTGCCGCCACCCGGCGCGCTGCCGCGCGTGCAACGGCCCCCTGGAGATCCCCGCCGAGGCCGGCGGGCAGGCGGGCAGCCCGAGGTGCCGGTGGTGCGGGCGCATCGAGCCGCACTTCCGCTGCCCCGAGTGCGGCTCGAGCGCGCTGCGCGCCCAGGTCTTGGGCAACGAGCGCACCGCCGAGGAGCTGGGCCGGGCGTTCCCGCAGGTGCCGATCGTCACCTCGGGCGGGGAGCGGATCAAGGACTCCGTCGCCGACCGGCCCGCGCTCGTCGTCGCGACCCCCGGCGCAGAGCCCGTCGTCGAGGGCGGGCTCTACGGCGCGGCGCTGCTGCTGGACACGTGGGCGCAGCTCGGCCGGCAGGCGCTGAACGCCACCGAGCAGGCCTTCGAGCGCTGGGCGGGCGCCGCAGCTCTCGTCGAGCCGCTCTCCGAGGGCGGGGAGGTCGTCGTCGTCGCGGACCCGGCGCTGCCGGTGGTGCAGCGGCTCATCCGCTTCGACGCGGCCGGCAGCGCCCGCGCGGAGCTCGCGCAGCGCCGCGAGGTGCACCTGCCGCCGGCGGTGCGCATGGCCGCGGTGGACGGCTCGAGGGAGGCGGTCGCGGAGCTGCTGCGCCGCGTGGAGCTCCCCGAGCTCGCCGAGGTGCTCGGCCCGGTGGAGCTCCCGCCGGGGGAGGCGCTGCCCGGCGGCTACGACGAGGCCGCGCTGGGCCCGGCGCAGCGGGTTCTCATCCGCACGCCGCTGGCGCTGAAGAACGAGCTGGCGCGCGCGCTGCGTGCGGCGGCCGCGGAGCAGGCGCTGCGCCGCCAGTCGGCGCCGCTTCGGGTGCGCATCGACCCCACCCAGATCGGCTAGCCCGGCCCCCGGCCGCCAGGAGCGCCGCCGACTCACCTGTCGCCGAGCTCCGGGGAACGGTCGAGGAACTCCGCGAGGTAGGGCAGCGCGAAGTCGAGGTGGCCGTAGGAGGGCGCGACGAGGAGCTCCTTGTCCAGCAGGGAGCGCCTGGCCATGGAGATCCCGTTGGGTTTGGTGCCCAGCGCCGCGGCGAGGTCCCCGGTGGCGACGGGCCCGCCGCCGGCGTCGAGGCTGAGGCGCGCCATCGCGATAAGGAGCTCGAGTTCGCGGTCGGTGGCCTCGCCGAGGGCGGGCTCGTGGACCTGCTTGCCCAGCCGGTCGACGGCGCGGTCGTGGACGGCGTCGAGGTGTTCCTCGTCGATCCGCTCGTCGCCGTCGAGGCGGGCGCGCGCCCACGCCATCGAGCCGAGGAGCTGCATGAGGTAGGGGTAGCCCTCGCTGCGGCGCGCCGCGAGGCGGGCCGCGGGCGGGCTCATCGGCAGGCCGCCCTCGCCGGCCGTCCGGGAGAAGGCGTCGGCGGCCTCCTCCGGGGAGACGCGGCCCAGGGTGACGCGCTCGGCGCGGCGGAGGAACGTCGTGCCCGGCGCGCGGAGGAGCTCGTCGATGCCGTGGGGGAGGCCGGCGGCGGCGAACGCGATGTCGAGCTCGTCGCGGGCGAGGTCCTGGATGGCGGTGCTGAGGAGGTGGAGATGCTCGGGGTCGGCGGCCTGGGCCTCGTCGAGGGTGATGAGCACCCCGGCGCCGTGCCGGGCGGTGAGCGCGCCGAGGTCTCGCAGCGCGGAGAAGACCGTCGGGGTGGGTGCCGTCCCGGGATCCGTCGTGGTGTGCACCGCCCCGAGGCCGGCTACCTCGATGCCGGTGACGCGCCGCGTCGGCCGTCCCGCCGCTGCGGGCCCCGCCTGGTCCAGGCTCCTCATGGCGAGTGGGATGTCGGTGTCGACGAGGTCGCGGATCATGGCCTCGTGGGGGCGGGCGCGCACGACGACCCAGCCCTGGTAGCGGGCGGCGTCCTCGAGCTCGTTGAGGAGCACGGTCTTTCCCATGCCCCGCGCCCCGGAGACGAGCATCGCCCGTTGCGGGCTGCCCGGGCCCTCGGCGAGCGCGAGCGCGAACTCCTCGAGGACGTCGCGGCGCCCGGCCAGCACGCGCGGCGATACCCCGAAGGTGGGGCGAAACGGGTTGGCGGCTGGCCTGGTCATCGGGCTCCTTTGGCGTGTCGTCGCGTTAGCGTCGGGCGGAGTCGGGGTGAGGCGGGTTCAAGAACTAGTCGATCTACAAAGACACTGTAGATCCTTTAGATCTCGAGTGAAGCTTTAGAACTTGTAGATCTTCGCCGCGACCGTAGAACTGGTAGATCTCGACCGTCCCACGCCAGGCAACAAGCCCGGCGGCCGCCCGGGGCCACCGGGCCGCGGCCGGCTACGGCATAAGTGAAGCCCGCCGGGCCAGGAAGGCGGAGGCTCTTAGAGGCCGACGGGGATGACGACCGGGGCGCCGTTGTCGGGGTGCTTGAGGACGTGTGCCTCCTGGCCGTAGACCTTGCGGGTGGTCTCGGCGGTGAACACCTCGGCCGGCGCGCCGTCGTTCACGACGCGGCCCCCTTTAAGCATGACGACGCGGTCCGCGTAGCGCGCGGCGACGCTGAGGTCGTGGAGCACGACAAGCACCGTCTTGCCGGCGCGCGCCCAGCACCGCGCCAGCTCGAGGACCTGCTCCCGGTGGTGCGGGTCGAGCGCGGCGGTCGGCTCGTCGAGGAGCGCGACTGTGGCGTCCTGCGCGGCGCTGCGGGAGAACCGCACCCGCGCGGCCGCCCCGCCGGAGAGCGTCGTGATCGAGCGGCGCTCAAGCTCGGTGAGCTCGACAGGCCGGGCGCGCCGCGGTCATCCCGCCTCGCGGGGATGCGGCCCGCCTAGACTGGGGGATCGTATGGCTAAGGAACGAAACACCGGCCCCGGCCCCGAGCAGCGCCGCGCGGCGGGGAAGCTCGGCGTCGGGATCTTCGGCGCCGCCGGGCTCATCTGGACGTTCGTGTTCGCCCGCCGCGGCGCCGAGGCGGGCATGGGCGTCATCGACGCGCTCGCGGTGTCGCTGTGGTGGGCGATCTGCGCGGGCTCGGCCTACCTGTGGGCCAGCGCCCGGCGCCGCCGCGTCGACTGGCCCAGGGAGCGCGCCCTCGTCCTCGGCGTCGTGCTCGTCACCTGGGCGGGGCTCACCGTCCTCACCTGGCTCGCCGCGCGCCTGCTCCTCGGCTGACCGCGCCCGCGCGGGCAGCGCGCGGGTAGCATGAGCCGCGCCCGCGGCCGGGGCCTTCACACCCCGCCCGCCCCATGCCCACGACACCTAGGGAGGCTGATTCTTCCCCCATGCGCCTCGTCTTCGCCGGCACCCCCGAGCCCGCCGTCGTCGCCCTCGAGCGGCTGATCGACTCGCGCCACGAGGTCGTCGCCGTCATCACCCAGCCCGACGCGAGGCGCGGCCGCGGCCGCAAGCTCACGCCCTCCCCGGTCGGGCGGCTCGCCGAGGAGCGCGGCATCGAGACCCTAAAGCCCGAGACACTCAAGGCCGACGACCCTCGCTCCGCCGAGACGCGCCAACGGCTCGCGGAGCTCGCGCCGGACTGTCTGCCCGTGGTGGCCTACGGCCGGCTCGTGCCCGAGGACCTCCTGAAGGCCGCGCCGCACGGCTGGGTCAACCTCCACTTCTCGCTTTTGCCGCGCTGGCGCGGCGCCGCCCCGGTGCAGGCCGCGATCGCCGCCGGCGACGAGGAGACCGGCGCCACGACCTTCCGCATCGACGGCGGCCTCGACACCGGGGAGGTGCTCGGCACCATCTCCGAGCAGGTCGGCGCGCGCGATACCGCCGACGACCTGCTCACCCGCCTCGCGCACCGCGGCGCCGGGCTGCTCGTCGAGACGATGGACGCCTTAGAGGACGGCAGCCTCGAGCCGACACCCCAGCGCGGCGAGGCGACCTACGCCTCGAAGATCGCGCCCGCCGACGCGCGCGTCGACTGGTCCGATTCGGCCGAGTCGATTGACCGGCGGGTGCGCGCCCACACCCCGGGCCCGGGCGCGTGGACGACCCTGAACGGCGAGCGGGTGAAGCTCGGGCCCGTCGCCCCGGTCGACGGTCCCGCGGCCGCGTCGGGCGCGATCTGGCGCTCCGGCGACGCGGTGACTGTCGCGTGCGGGTCGGGCGCCGTAGAGTTATCGACGATTCAGCCCGCGGGCAAGAAGCCCCAGCCGGCCGCCGACTGGGCCCGCGGCCTGCGCGGCGAGCGCGCGCTTCCCGACGCCCCCGGCGAGAAAGGCCCAGCATTCCAGTGAGCGAGAACGACAAGCCAGGACACCTCCAGGGCGCGGGCGGGTTCCGCTCCCGCTCGAAGCAGGCCGGCCCCCGGCGCAAGCCCTCCGGGGCGCGCTCGGCCGCCGGCCGGGACGTCCAGCGCGGCCGGGACCGCGACCACGCCGCCAAGGGCGG
>NZ_JH815193.1:147269-163270 GCF_000296405.1 Corynebacterium otitidis ATCC 51513 | reverse complement strand
CGCGCGCGGCGCGGACCGCGGGCGCAAGCCCGCCCGCGGCAGGGAGAAGCGGGAGAGGACCGACCGGCGCCGCGGCGGCGCGCAGCGCCGGGCCTTCGAGTACCGGGGGCTCGACGTGCCGCGCCAGGTCGCCTTCGAGACGCTCCTTGCCGTCGCCGAGGACGCCGCGTACGCGAACCTCCAGCTGCCGGCCGCGCTGAAGAAGCGCAGGCTGACCGGCCGCGACGCGGCCTTCGCCACCGAGATCACCTACGGCGCGCTGCGCAACCAGGGAGTTATCGACGCGGTGCTCGCCGACTGCTCGAGCAGGAAGCTCTCCGACGTCGCGCCGACGGTGCTCGCGGCGCTGCGGCTCGGCTGCTACCAGGTGCTCTACACCCGCGTCGACGACCACGCCGCCGTCGACACGACCGTGCGGCTGGTGACCGCCACCCCGGAGGCGCACGCCAAGGGCTTCACCAACGCCGTCATGCGCGCGATCACCCGCCGCAGCCCCGAGGAGTGGCTGGGACGCCTGAGCCCCAAGGACGAGCCCGCGGCCACGGCGTTCCGCGCCGCGCACCCCGAGTGGATCGCCCGCTCGTTTGCCCGCTCGCTCGCGGCCAACGACGCCGCCGAGCCCGGCCTCGAGGAGCTTTCCCGCGCGCTCGAGGCGGACTCCGAGCGCCCGCGGGTGCACCTCGCCGCGCTGCCCGGCCGCATGACCGCCGAGGAGCTCGCGCTCGTCTCCGGCGGGGAGGAGGCGCACTTCTCGCCGTACGGGGTGTACCTCGACGAGGGCGACCCCGGCGAGCTCGACGCCGTCTCAGAGGGGCTCGCCATCGTCCAGGACGAGGGCAGCCAGCTCATCGCCCGCGGGCTGGCCGAGGCCCCCACCGAGGGGCCCGATAGCGGCCGGTGGCTCGACCTGTGCGCCGGGCCCGGCGGGAAGGCCGCGCTCATCGGCTCGATCGCGAAGATCGCCGGCGCGAAGCTCACCGCCGTCGAGCCGGCCGCGCACCGCGCCAGGCTCGTGCGCGAGGCGTGTCAGGGCCTGCCCGTCGACGTCGTCGAGGCCGACGGGCGCGACACCGGGCTTAAGCCCGGCTTCGACCGTATTCTCGTGGACGCGCCGTGCTCGGGGCTCGGCGCGCTGCGCCGACGCCCCGAGGCGCGCTGGCGCAAGGAGGAGAACGACGTCGAGGGGCTCTCCGCGCTGCAGTACGAGCTCCTCGACGCGGCCCTGGGCCTCGTGCGCCCGGGCGGGGTGGTCGTCTACTCGACGTGCTCGCCCGACATCCGCGAGACCCGCGAGGTCGTCGACCGGGCGCTCGGCGCCGTCGGCGACTGGGAGATCGACGCCCACGCCCTCGCACCTAAGCTGCCCGGCTCGGGGCGGCTGAGCTCGGCGCAGCTGTGGCCGCACCGCCACGGCACCGACGCGATGTTCTTCGCGGCGCTGCGCCGCCCGCTGGACTCCTAGCAGCAAGAAGCCCGGCGGGCGCGCGGCCTACGCGCGACTCCGCGCCCGCCCGAACAGCGTCGCTCCGCCGGCGGTCACGGCCGCGGCGCCGAGCACGATCACCGCGCCGAGCGCCGGGCCGGTCGCCGCGAGCGCGCCGCGGGAGCTTTCCTTCACTTCAGGCTTCGGCGCGGCGGTGGAGTCCTGCCCGCGCGATAACCCAGGCCGCTCGGTTGCGGTCGTCGCCGCGACATCGGACTCTGCATCCGCGGTTCCCTCAGCCGCGGGGCCGCCGGCCGGCTCGTGTTTTTGGGCCTCGTCTCCCTCGGGACGCTGGGCCGGCGGCTCGTCGCCGGGGTCGGAGGTCGTGTCGTCGCCGGCATGGGTTTCGTCGGACGGGGCCGCGCCGGAGTCGCCACCCGTGCCGCCGCTTCCGCCGGGCGTCGCGTCCGCGTCCGGGTCGTCGGGAGCTTCGGCGTCCGCGGCGCGGGCGGTGAGCCACTCGTCCTGGCTCAGGGGCCGGTCGGCGATGCGCACCTCACCGATGCAGCCGTTCCACTGGTTGGTCGGAAGCCCGTTGAAGACGCTCGCGCCGATCTGCCACGGCGCACCCGTGGCCTGGATGCCGGCGGCGTCGACGACGTCCCGCAGAATCGGGGCGCCGTCGATGCGCATCTCGACGGTGCGGGCGGCGGCGTCGTTGACGATGGCGACGTGGTGCCAGCCCCCGGCGGGGATCTCGTGGCTCCAGTTGCTCACCCCGTTTTGGTCGCCGTGGACCGGGAGGGTCGCCCACTGCAGCTCCGCGAGGTTGGAGACCGCGAGCACCGCGGGCGGCTCCCCACCCTCCTCGGCGATGCCGGTGAGCTCCTGCCTCGTGCCGCCGCGGGCGAGCGCCCCGGCCCAGCCGTCGCGCTCGGTATCGAAGCCCTCGTCGAGCTTGAGGAACGCCTCGATCGTATAGCCGTCCTCGAAGGTCGCGTCGTTGATGGGGGCGTCCTCATCGGTGGCGAAGCGCGCCGTCGCGAGCCCGCCGGGCAGGCACACCGAGCCCTCCGCCGAGGAGCGCGGGTCGCGCTCGGCGCTCGCGTCGACCTTCGTGGCCAGCCCGCGCAGCCGCATGTCGTTTTCGCCGGCGACGTCCTCGATGGTTTTCTTCTCGCCGGGGCGGGGCCGCCAGTGCGCGAGCGTGCCCGCGGCGTGCGGGTAGTCCTCGGGCCCCGCGGGCGGGGCGGGCGGCTCGGCGGCGGGGTTCTCGTAGCCCTCGGAGACGAGCGCGCGGGCCCGGGCGAGGTAGTCGGGGTCGTCGGGCGTGCCGGGCTCCCAGTCGGGGTCGATGCCGCGCAGCCTGCCTGCGAGGTCGAGCTCCACGCGCCACGAGTCGTTCTCGGAGTCGAGGGTGAGCTCGTCGAACTGGTTGAGCGTCTCCTTCGGCTTCTTGGCGACCCAGGGGGAGAGCACGCCCATCTCGAGCGCGCCGCCGGTGAGGTCGAAGCCCAACAGGCCGAGCAGCCCGTTGCCGCCCTGGTAGGACATCTGGTAGTCCATGAGCCCGGTGACGACGGGGTGGCCGTGCTCGTTGTCGTCGACGCGCACGCCCGCGCCGTGGTTGTGCCCGCCGAGCGCTAGGAAGATCTGGTCGTTGGGGGCGATGAGCTCCCGCCAGAGGTGCTCGCCGTACTCCTCGCTGAAGAACGGCTCGGAGGAGCCGACGTCGAGGATCTCGTG
Organism: Corynebacterium otitidis ATCC 51513; assembly: GCF_000296405.1. GTDB lineage: Bacteria > Actinomycetota > Actinomycetes > Mycobacteriales > Mycobacteriaceae > Corynebacterium > Corynebacterium otitidis. The sequence continues at coordinate 160,101 of NZ_JH815193.1, read as the reverse complement.
GCTGGTGACGATGGCGGGGGTGTCGGGGTGCTCGTTAAGGACGCGCTGCGCCCACGCGAGGGCGTCGTCGTCGGCGCGCCACGCGAGCGCGAGCACGAGGTAGTCCTGGCCCTCGGCGTTGAAGACGTGGGCCTCGCTTTCCATGTTGGGCTTCTCGAAGCGCTCGATAAACGTGTCGTTCCTCGCGGCCCTGGAGGCGGGGAACCAGCGGGCGTAGTGCGTCGGCTCGGAGCCGTCCTCGGTGAGGTCGTGGTTTCCGGGAAGGATCGAGTAGTTGAGCGCCGAGTCGTCGATGATGGCCATCGCCTCGTCGGCGACCTCCCACTCGCCCTCGACGTGAGCCTGGTCGACGACGTCGCCTAAGTGGGAAAGGAACTCGATGCCGAGCTCGTCCTGGTGGGAGACGAGCCACTCGGCCTGGGTGCGATACGGCTCGCTGCCGAAGCGCTCGGCGAAGAGGTTGCCGGTCTCCTCGGTGGTGTAGCGCGAGTAGAACTGGGTGTCCGGCATGACCGCGAGCGTGAAGCGCGATGCGGGCTTAGCGCCGCCCGCGCCGGGGGCGGGGCTGTCGGCCTCGGCGGCGGTGGCGGGCGCGGCGGCGCCCGCGGCGAGTAGCGCTAGCGCGGCGAGCGCCCCGCCGACGCGCCGGCCGGGCGCGGCGGGGCGAGGGGAACTGGTGTGACTGGGAGAAACTGCGTGGTGGTTCACGGCGCCGAAGGCTAGGCCCCGCCGGTTGCGGTCCCGTTGCGCGGCGCCCACGCCGCGGTAAACGACGCGGAAACTCCGCCGGCCGCGGGATCGCGGCCGGGGAGCGGGCGGGGCGTCGGCCGGCGCCGGCGCCTTAAAGGGTTCTAGCCTTCGGCGAGGGTCCAGCCGGCGGCCTCGGAGCGGCGGCGCCAGAACGCCCGGTAGGCGCCGCCGCTGTCCATGAGCTGCTCGTGGCTGCCGGTCTCCGCGACGCGGCCGTTCTCGTCGAGCACGACGATCCGGTCGGCGGCGGCGACGGTCTCGAGCTTGTGGGCGATGACGATGAACGTCGAGGTCTCGCTCAGCCGGTCGACCGCGGCGGTGATCGCGGCCTCGTTCTCCGCGTCGAGCGCGGAGGTCGCCTCGTCGAAGAGCACCACCGGCGCGCCCTTGACGAGGGCGCGCGCCACGGAGACGCGCTGGCGCTCCCCGCCGGAGAGCGCGCTGCCTCCCTCCCCGACGCGGGTGTCGTAGCCCTGCGGGAGGCGCTCGGCGATCGCCGCGACCCCGGCGAGCTGGGCGGCGCGGGCGATCTCGTCGTCGGTGGCGCCGGGCCGGCCGACCTTGATATTCGCCCACAGGGTGTCGTCGAAGAGGTAGACGTCCTGGAACACCAACGACAGCTGCGCCATCAGGTCTTCGGTGGTGAGCTCGCGGACGTCGGCCCCGCCGACGCGCACGGTGCCCTCGTCGGCGTCCCAGAAGCGCGCGATGAGGCGCGCGACCGTCGTCTTGCCCGAGCCGGACAGCCCGACCAACGCGAGGACCTCCCCGGGGCGGGCGGTGAGGCTCACATCGTCGAGGACGCGGTGGCCGGGCTCGTAGCCGAAGCTCACGTGCTCGAGTTCGACCTCGCCGGGGGAGGTGATGGGCGCGGACTCGGCCGGCTCGTCGAGGGTGGGGGTCTCGAGGATCTCGTCGGTCTCGTCGATGGGGCGGCGGGCGGACTCGACGCCGACGAGCATCTGCCCGAGGTTCGTGAGGTTCTGCGCGAACCTCAAGGTCAGGCCGATGGCGGCGACCGCGCCGATCGCGGTGAGCCGGCCGTCGAGCGCGGCGGCCGCGGCGGCGACCATGAGCGCGACGACGACGACCTGCACGGCCACGGCGCTCAGCGCCAGCGCCCCGGAGGAGACCCACAGGTCGCGGCGCCGCTCGGCGTCGTTTCTCGCGTGGGCTGCCTTGAGCGGCGCGAAGTCTGCGCCCTGGCCGGCGGCGCGCAGCGCCGGCTGGCAGGTCGCGAACTCGAGGATCCGCGCGGAGAGCTCCCGCGTCGTGGGCACGACCCGCCGATCCGAGGCGCGCTTGATGCGCTGGGTGAGGAGCATGATGCCCGCGGCGATGGGCCCGCCGATCGTCAGCGCGAGGCCGAGGACGGGCTGCCAGAGCCACGCGCCGATATAGATCGTCGCGGCGCCGGCGGCGTTGACGGCGACCACGGAGACGGTCCCGGCGATCACCGCGCCGACGGACATGAACCCGCTGGACACCAGCGTGGAGATCTGCGCGGCGCGGCCCTTGTGGAACCAGCCCAGCGGCAGGCTGGCGATCTGGTCGCCGAGGCTCAAGTGCCCGTGGCGCACGAAGTCCATCGCCGCGCCGTAGCCGGTCTTCGTGTGCGCGGCGGTCGTCGCCAGGCACGCGACGGCGAGCGCGGCGATGACGGCGAGCCAGCCGCCCACCCCGAGGCCGAACGGCTCGCTCTCCCCGGCGATCGCCGCGGCGAGCGGCAAAAGCGCCAGGAGGCCTAAGCCCTCGAGGACGCCGGCGAGCACGTAGAGCGGCAGCGCCCGGTTGAAGGCTCGCCGGCCGGCCGGGGAGAGCCTGCGGCGGGTCACGGCGATCATGAGCGGGTCCTTCACTGCGTCACCCCCATGAGGTCGTTGAGCGCGGCGTCGGTGATCTCCGAGCCGCGCAGGACGCGGGCCACGCGCCCCTCGTCGAGCGCGACGACCTGGTCGACGCCGCGCAGGGTCTCCGGGCGGTGGGCGATGACGAGCTCCGTGCGGCCCCTCGCCAGGGCGCTGAGCCCGGCCTGGATCTCGGACTCGGTGTCCGGGTCGGCCGCCGAGGTCGCCCCGTCGAGGATGACGATCGGGGTGTCGGCGAGCACCGCGCGGGCGATGGAGACGCGCTGCGCCTCCCCGCCGGAGACCCCGCCGCCCGAGCCGATCTCGCCGTTCAGGCCGAGGCGCTCGACCACCGGGTCGAGCCTGGCGACGCGCGCGGCGCGAAGGATCTCCTCGTCGGTGGCCTCGGGCCTGGCGAGCGCGATGTTGTCGCGCAGCGTGCCGCGCACGAGCTGCGGGTCCTGCAGCACGAACGACACCAGCGAGTAGAGCTTCGCGCTGGGCAGCTCGCGCACGTCGACCCCGCCGATGGTCACCGCGCCGTGGTCGGGGTCCTGGAAGCGGGCGAGCATCGTCGCCGCGGTCGACTTCCCCGAGCCCGAGGGCCCGACGAGCGCGGTGACGCTGTTTTCGGGGAGCACCATGTCGAGGCCCGCGATGCCCGAGCCGGAGTCGTAGGAGAAGGACACGTCGCGGTAGGCGACCTCGTGGCTGCGCGGCTCGGGGCTTTCGCCCTCGGGCTCCGCGACGATCGGGGCGTCGAGGGTCTCGGTGAGGCGCAGCGCCGAGTTACCCGCGATCTGCGTGTGCCATGCAGAAGTCGACAGGGTGTTGATCGTGGAGGGCACGACGAGCGCGATGAGGGTGGTGGCCACGACGTCGGCGGGGCTCACCCACCCGGCCGCGGCCATCGCCGCGCCGCCGCCTCCGACGATGAGGATGAGCAGCGGGGCGCTCACCAGGCCCTGGGACACCGAGGCGACCGTGACGAGCGGCTCGCACCACGAGCGGTAGAACTCGGAGAAGCGCCGCGCGGCGTCCGCGTAGCGGCCGTGGGCCCGGCCCACCTGGCCGAAGGCCTTGACGACCTCGATGCCGTCGACGAACTCCACCGCCCGGGAGGAGACCTCCGCGAGCCTGGAGTCCATCTCCGCGGTCTTTTCGCCCATGCCGCGCATGGTGAAGGCCTGCAGCGCGAAGAACACCGGCACGATCGCGACAGTGAGCAGGCCCAGTCGCCAGTCGATGACGAGCGCGTACGCCACGAGCGCCAGAGGCGTCGTCGCCGCGGCGGCGGTCTCCACGGGGGCGTGCGCGACGAGCTGGTGGAGAGCCACCGTGTCGTCCTGCAGGGCCTTGCGCACCCGCCCCGAGGTCGCCTGCCCGAACCACGCCAGCGGCGCCCTGGCGAGCCTCGCCTCGAGGCGGGCGTGGAGCAGCCCCACGAGCTTGAGGTCCGCGAAGTGGGTGACGAGGAACCCGACAAAGATGAGCCCGGCCTGCAGGCCGAGCGCCCCGAGAAGCGCCAGGCACAGGTTGCGCACCCTACCGGGGTCGCCGCCCCCGGCGAGCTCCTCGCCGAGGCGGACGAGGATGACGTACGGGGCGATCGCCGCCACCCCGGAAAGCGCCCCGAGCAGCCGGCCCACCGCGAGGCGGCCGCGCACGGGGCGAAGGAGAGTGGTGAGGGCCTTCTTGCCCTCGGCCCGCTTGGCGGCGGGGTCGGCCGGCGGCGCGCCGGGGGAGGACTCCCTCCCCGGGGGCGCCTCGGTGGCCGTGGTCATGGGATCACCACCTGAGAGATTCATGCTGTGAGCTGGACTGAACGAGCACGGCTGCCGCGGCGGCGGGCCGCCGCGGCAGCTAGTGCGGCATGCCTAGCTTAAAACTAAAAGCGTTAAGTAATTGGGAATCGACCCCATCCGGGTGGGGCGGCAAGGAGAGAGGCTCCGGGCCGACGGCGCTAGTCGCGGGGCCGAAGGCCCGCCTCGACGGCGTCGAGGACGAACGCGACCTTCGCGTCGAGGTTGCCGCGCTCGGCCCAGTCGTCCCGCACGAGCAGGAGGGGGTCGCCGCCGGCGGCCTCGAGGGCGCGGCGCGCCCGCTGCAGCCCGGTGAGCCCGTCCTCGCCGACCTCGCGCATGGGCTCGGTCATGAGGAACGTCGACAACACGAGGTCCCCGATGAAGTCGAGGAGGAACTCGATGTCGGGGTCCGTGCCGGGGAAGCCCGCTCCGGACACGGCGCCGAGCAGCCGCTGCAGGTAGCGCTGGGCGTGGGCGTGCGCGCCAGGTGTCGTGGCGATCGTCGTCGCGAACCCGGGATAGGAGGCGAGCAGCGCCCAGAAGTCGTCGCGGTAGCGCTCGAGCAGCGCGCGCCAGCGCGGCGTGCCCTCGGGGAGCTCGCCGAGCGGGCGGTCGGGATCGACCATCGCGGAGCCGACGCGCTTGAGCCCCAGGTCGACGAGCTCGTCGCGGGAGCGCACCACCCGGTAGAGCGACGGCGCGGAGACCCCCAGCTCCTTCGCGACGCTCGCGAGGGTGAACCGGTCGAGGCCCTGGCCGAGGGCCACGTCGACGACCTTCTCGCGGTCGAAGGAGGGCTGGCGGCCCGCGTGTCGTGCCATGGGGCCCAACGATACCGCCGCCGCCCTTTCCCTCCGAGCGCGCGGGCGCCCTTCCGGGGAACCGATCGGTCTGATATCACTGTCCCGGTCGGTACAAGAAACAATTCGTCTCCGGAAGAATGAAAGGTCGAATCGCCGGATGCTTCTCACCGGTTTCGTCGTCGGCGCGGCGCTAGGAATCGTCCTCCAGCGCGGCAGGTTCTGCGTCACCGGCATGCTGCGCGACATCTTCCTGCAGCGCAGCTGGCGAGGGTTTAGCGGGCTCATGGTCGTCATCGCCGTGCACGCCGTGGGCCTCAACGCGCTCGCCTCCGCCGGGGTGATCGCCCCGGAGCACTCGCCGCTCGCGCCCATCGGGGTCATCGGCGGCTCGCTGATCTTCGGGCTGGGCATCGTGCTCGCCGGGGGCTGCGCCTCGGGCACGTGGTACCGCGCAGGCGAAGGCCTGGTCGGCTCGTGGCTCGCGCTGGTGGCCTACGCGGCCACGGCGTCCGCGATGAAGGGCGGGGCTCTCGGCTGGCTCAACGACGCCGCCACCGCGTGGCGCGTGCCCTTAACCACCGTCGACGAGACGCTGGGGATCTCCCCGTGGTGGCTCGTCGCTCTCCTCGTCGCGATCACCGCCGTGATGGTGCGCCGCCAGCTGCGCCGCGAGACCCCCACGCCTCGGGCCGTGAAGCAGGCGATCCCGCCGCTGCGCCGCCCCATCCCGCTTTACCCCGCGGCGGTGCTCGTCGGCCTCATCGGCGTGATCGCCTGGCCGCTCTCCGCGGCGACGGGCCGCAACTCCGGCCTCGGGATCACCACCCCGAGCGCGAACCTCGCGGAGTTCATCACCACCGGCGATCCCGAGACCGTCGACTGGGGCGTGCTCCTCGTGCTCGGCATCCTTCTCGGCGCGACCGTCGCGGCGGTGGCATCAAAGGAGTTTCGAGTGCGCGTGCCCGACGCCGCGACCGCCCGCAACTCGCTCATCGGCGGGGCGCTCATGGGCATCGGCGCCGCGACCGCCGGCGGCTGCACCGTCGGCAACGGCATGGTCGAGACCTCCCTCATGAGCTACCAGGGCTGGGTCTCGCTGCTGTTCATCGCGCTCGGCGTGGGGCTCGCCACGAAGCTGTGGCTCAAGCCCGCCGACGAGGCGAAGGCCCAGGCGACGAGCCCCGGCGCAGGCTACAGCTCGGCCGAGTCGATCGGCACGAGCGTCGACGCCCCCGCGGAGCCCGCCGCGCCGCAGCCCGCCGCGCCCGCGGCGTCGGGCGGCAATGCTTCGGGGTCGAGTCCCGCCGCCGCGGCGGCCGCGGCCGTGCCGCGCGCCACCGGGCTCATCGACCTCGCCGAGAAGCCCCGCTCCGCGAAGGCCACGCCGCTCGGCGACGGGCGCTACCTGCTCGACCAGTTCGGGGCGGTGTGCCCCTTCCCCCTCATCGAGGCCAAGGACGTCATGGCGACACTCAAGCCGGGGGAGCGGCTCGTCGTCGACTTCGACTGCGTGCAGGCCACCGACTCGCTGCCGCGCTGGGCGGCCGAGGAGGGCTATGAAGTCACGGACTTCCAGCAGACCGGCAACGCCGGCTGGCGCATCGAGATCGAGAAGCGCTAGCCACGCGAGCTTTTATGCCCGAGCCCCGGCGGGCGGGCTAGGACTCGGTCTCGCCGAGGATCTCGGCGACGCGCTGCGGGCCGCCGGCCGCGCGAAACTCCGCGGCCGCCTCCTCGCGCAAGTCCTCGTCGCCGAGGTAGTCGATGGCGACCTGCGCGAGCCCGACCGCCGAGTCGACGGCCGTGTCGACCGCGCCGTCGGTGTTGGTGTACTCGGCGAACTCCGCGGTGTGCAGCGCGACGTTCTCCGGGGAGACCTTCACCATCGGGTGGAGGCCCGGGATGAGGTGGGAGACGTTCCCGAAGTCCGTCGACGCGGCGAGCGCGTCGGGCACCACCCCCGCGGGCAGCGGGTCGCGGCCCCGGGCGCGCTGCGTGGCCGACCAGCGCGCCGCCAGTGGCCCGCTGTTGCGCACCGGCAGGGAGGCCGGGTGGCGGTCCCACTCGCGCTCGACGCGCACGCCCGCCATGAGCGCCGCGCCGGTGACGATGTCGTCCACCCGCCGAGAGAGGTCACGCAGCGCGTCGGGCAGCAGCGAGCGCACGTAGATCGACATCCGGGCGCGCTCCGGGATGACCGACGGCCTCGTGCCGCCCTCCTCGATAATCGCGTGCACCCGGTCGCTCGGCGGCATCTCCTGGCGCCACAGCCCGATCGCCTGGTACGCGAGGCTCGCCGCGTCGAGCGCGTTTCTGCCCATGTAGGGCTGCGAGGAGGCGTGCGCCGCGACCCCGCTAAACGTCACATCTAAGGTGCGGCGGCCCACCCGGGCGTGCTCGGCGATGTCGTAGCCGAAGGGGTGCACCATGACCGCCGCGTCGACCCCGTTCAGCGCGCCGGCGCGGATGAGGTACTCCTTGCCGGTGTGGCCCTCCTCGGCCGGCGTGCCGAGGAGCACGAGACGGCCCCGCGGGGCGGGGGAGGGCGCGGCGCGGTGCGCGCCGGCCAGAGCGTCGCGCGCCGCGAGGAAGGCGCCCAGTCCGGCGGCGGCGATGACGTTGTGCCCGCAGGCGTGGCCGATCTCGGGCAGCGCGTCGTACTCGGCCATGACCGCCACGGTCGGGTCCCGGTCCGGCAGGTAGCCCGGGGTGGCGTACTCGGAGCGAAACGCGGTCTCCACGCCGTGGGCGCCGAGCTCGGCGGCCGCGCCGTGCCCGGCGAGCGCGTCGACGAGCAGCCGCGCGGAGCGGCGCTCCTCGAAGGCGGTCTCCGGGTGGGCGTGGAGGTCCAGCGCCACCTTCTTCAGCAGCGGGCGCAGCGCCTCGCCGCGGGCGCGCGCCGCCGCCCACAGCGACTCCTGCCCGGGGTACGCGCCGTCCGGCCCGGCCGCCCCCGGCGCGCCCCGGGCGGCGCCCCGCTGTCTGCGGGCGGTCGCCCGCCGCATCGCGTCGATGTACGCGGTCGAGGGCGTGAGGTCGTCGGAGGTCTCGGGCATGGCACCGTCATCGGGCCTAAGAAGAGAGAGTCTCTCCCGGCCCGTCCCTTTCCCGGCGTGGCTGGCTGGTCGCGCGCGCCCGCCCCGCCGCAGGGGGCGCTTGGAGGTTGAAGTGGCCTCCCACGCTACTGAAACCGAAACGCGGGCCTCAACCGCCCGGCCGACCAGGGCCGGGGGCGCCCCCGCGGCCGGCTAGGATTGGGGCCCATGAGCGTCACGATTACCCCGTCGATCCTCTCGGCGGACTTCACCCGCCTCGGCGAGGAGATCGGCCGCATCGGGAATGCCGACTGGGTCCACGTCGACATCATGGACGGCCACTTCGTCCCGAACTTAAGCTTCGGGCCCGCGATCGTCGAGGCCGCGCGGGGCGTCACCGACAAGCCCTTCGACGTGCACCTCATGATCGAGGAGCCCGAGACGTGGGTGGAGCGCTACGCGAAGGCCGGCGCGGACACCATCATCTTCCACGTCGAGGCCGCCGCCGACCCGCACGCGCTCGTGGCGCGGATCAGGGAGCTCGGGGCGCGCGCGGCGTTCTCCGTGAAGCCGAAGACCCCCATCGAGGACTACCTCGACCTCGCGCGCGAGGCCGACCAGGTGCTCGTCATGTCCGTCGAGCCGGGCTTCGGTGGGCAGGCGTTCATGCCCGAGCAGCTTTCCAAGGTCGAGACGCTTGACCGGCTGCGCCGCGCGGAGGGCCTCGATCTCACCATCGAGATCGACGGCGGCATCTCCGCAGACACCATCGGCCAGGCGGCCGCCGCCGGCGTCGACTCCTTCGTCGCGGGCTCCGCGGTCTACGGCGCGCCCGACCCCAACGCGGCCATCGACGAGCTGCGCCGCCTCGCCGAGGCGGCCCGCGCTCGCTGATGGCGGGGTATGACTTAAGCCCCGCCGAGGAGCGCGCGCTCCACGCCGCCGAGGCCGCCGCCGAGGGGGCGCGCGGCACAACGAGCCCCAACCCGCCGGTCGGCGCGGCGATCCTCGACGCCGACGGACGGCTCGCCGGGGTGGGCGCGACCCACCCGCCCGGCGGCCCCCACGCCGAGGTCGCCGCGCTCAGCGAGGCCGGCGATCGGGCGCGCGGCGGCACCGCCGTGGTCACCCTCGAGCCGTGCAACCACACCGGCCGCACCGGCCCGTGCGCCGAGGCACTTCTCGAGGCGGGTATTGCCCGGGTGCTCTTCGCCCAGCCCGAGCCCACCGGGCTCGCCGGCGGGGGAGCCGACTTCCTCCGCTCGAGGGGGATCGAGGCCGCCTGCCTCCACCGCGACGTGCCCGCCCTTCGCCCCTGGCTCGTCTCCGCGAGGCTCGGCCGGCCGCACGTCACCGCGAAGTGGGCGCAGAGCCTCGACGGCTTCGCCCGCGACCACGCGGGAAAAAGCCAGTGGATCACCGGGGAGCGCGCCCGCGCGTTCGTCCACGAGGACCGCGAGAAGCGCGACGCCATCGTCGTCGGCACCGGCACCGCGCTCGCCGACGACCCCTCGCTCACCGCCAGGCGCCCCGACGGGAGCCTGAGGTCACGCCAGCCGCGCCGCGTCGTCGTCGGCCGCCGCGGCCTCGACGGCGTGGCGGGGAACCTCCACCGCTTGGGCTTCGAGCAGCACTCCACCATCGACGAGGCGCTCTCCTCGCTGTGGGAGTCCGGCGCCCGCGACGTGCTCGTCGAGGGCGGGCCCACGCTTATCGGCGGGTTTCTCTCCCGCTGGCTCGTTGACGCCGTGCAGGCCTATATCGCGCCCGCGCTTCTTATCGACGGGCTCGGCGCGGTCGCGGGGCTTAGCGCCCCCGACTTGGGCGAGGAGACCCGCCTCCGGCTTCACTCCGCGACCCCGCTCGGCGACGACCTCCTCGTCGAGTACCGCGCCGAGCGCTAACACGACCGCGCCCCGGCGGGCCCCTGCGCCGGTAGGGTGGCGTCCATGTTCACCGGGATCATCGAGGAGATCGGCACGATCGGCGCCGTCGAGCGCCACGAGGACGACGCCGCCAGGCTCACGATCGACGCGCCCGGCATCGCCGGCGGCGTGAAGCCCGGCGACTCCGTCGCCGTCTCCGGGGTGTGCCTCACCGCCGTCAACCCCACCGAGACAGGCTTCGAGGCCGACGTCATGAAGGCCACCCTCGACGCCTCCTCCCTCGGGCGGCTTCAAGAGGGCGACCGCGTCAACCTCGAGCGGGCGCTGCCGCTCGGCGGAAGGCTCGGCGGGCACCTCGTCCAGGGGCACGTCGACGCCACCGGCGAGGTCCTCAGCCGCACGCCCGCCACTCACTGGGAGGTCGTGCGCCTCAGCCTGCCCGCCACGATCGCGCCCTACGTCGTCGAGAAGGGCTCGATTGCCGTCGAGGGCACCTCGCTGACCGTCTCCGCCCTCGGCGACGACTTCTTCGAGGTCTCGCTCATCCCCACCACGCTCGCCGAGACCACCCTCGACGGGCTTCGCCCCGGCGATCCCGTCAACCTCGAGGCCGACGTCGCCGGCAAGTACCTGAAGCGCCTCGCCGAGACCCGCCCCGGCGCCGGCGACGGGCGCTGATCCCGCCCACCGGAGAGTTTTATTCCCGCCCCGCCACCCGCGGGCGGGCGGCGCCCGCGGCCAGGCTAGGCTTGACCCCCATGGCCGAAGCAGCACAGGCGGGCGTCAGGCTCGACGACGTCGACCGCGCGATTAGAGACATCCGCGCCGGGCGCGCCGTCGTCGTCGTCGACGACGAGCACCGCGAGAACGAGGGCGACCTCATCTTCGCCGCGGAGAAGGCCACCCCCGAGCTCGTCGCGTTCATGGTGCGCTACTCCTCGGGATACATCTGCGCCGCGCTGAGCGCCGCCGACGCCGACCGGCTGAACCTGCCGCCCATGGTCGCGACCAACGAGGACGCCCACGGCACCGCCTACGCCGTCACCGTCGACGCCGCCACCGGCACGACGGGCATCTCCGCGCGCTCGCGGGCCGAGACGCTGCGCCGCCTCGCCGACCCGCACTTCGGGCCCGGCGACTTCACCCGCCCCGGGCACGTCGTGCCGCTGCGCGCGAGAAACGGCGGCGTCCTCGAGCGCGCCGGCCACACCGAGGCCACCATCGACCTCGTGCGCGCCGCCGGGCTCAACCCCGCGGGCGCGCTCTGCGAGATCGTCTCCGAGGACGACCCCACCGACATGATGCGCGCCGCGGAGCTGCGCCGCTTCGCGGACCGCCACGGCCTCACCATGATCTCCGTGCCGCAGCTGCAGCGCTGGCGGCTGCGCCACGACACCATCATCGAGCGCGGCGCCACCGTGAGGCTGCCCACCGACTACGGGCAGTTCCGCGCCGCCGGCTTCCGCAACACCATCACCGGCGCCGAGCACCTCGCGCTCATCGCAGGCACCCCCGACGCCGACGGCGGGGAGGACGTGCTCGTGCGCGTCCACTCCGAGTGCCTCACCGGCGACGTCTTCGGCTCCAGGCGCTGCGACTGCGGCCAGCAGCTCCACGAGTCGCTGCGCACCGTCGCCGACGCCGGGCGCGGCATCGTGCTCTACATGCGCGGCCAGGAGGGCCGCGGCATCGGGCTCTTGCAGAAGCTGCGCGCCTACGCCCTCCAGGACGAGGGCCTCGACACCGTGGACGCGAACTTGAAGCTCGGGGAGCCGGCCGATGCCCGCGAGTTCGACACCGCAGCCCAGGTGCTCGACCAGCTCGGGGTGCGCTCCATCAACCTCATCACCAACAACCCCGCCAAGGCCGACGGGCTCTCCGGCCACGGCTTCGCGGTCACCGGCCGCACCCGCATCCCCGTCGAGGTCAACGCCGACAACGTCGGCTACCTAAAGACCAAGCGGGATAGGATGGGCCACGACCTGCCCGGGCTCGACGACTATTCGCCGCAGTACCCGGGCGGCGCCGACTCTTTAGGCAACGGGAAGGACACCGAGGAGAAGTGAGCAAGGCCGGCAGCCCCGATCAGGGCGCGCTGAAGGTCCGCGCGGAGGGCCTGCGCGTCGCGGTGGTGACCTCCAGCTGGAACGCGGAGGTCTGCGAGCAGCTCCACGAGCGCGCCGTCGCCACGCTGCGCGAGGCCGGGGCCGCGCCCACCGAGCTGCGGGTCGCCGGCGCCCTGGAGATTCCCGTCGTTGCGCAGCGCGCCGCGCGCAGCCACGACGCGGTCGTCGCGCTCGGCTGCGTGCTGCGCGGCGGCACCCCGCACTTCGACTACGTGTGCCAGTCCGTCACCGAGGGGCTCACCCGCGTCGCGCTCGACGAGGAGACCCCGGTCGCCAACGGGATCCTCACCGTCGAGAGCCAAGAGCAGGCCCTCGACCGCGCCGGCTTCGAGGGCTCCGCGGAGGACAAGGGCGCCGAGGCCGCCCAGGCCGCGCTGCACACCGCGGTGCTGCTCGCCGGCCTGAGCTAACGTCCCGGTTCTTTTAACGGTTCACAGACCGCCGCGCCCCGACCCGCACGATCGCTGGCCGGGGCGCGGCGTCGCTTTTAGGGGAGCGCTACCGGCGCCGGCGCACGGCCACGACGGCGAGCCCGCCGGTCGCCAGCGCCGCGGCGCCGAGCACCGCCGGCCAGAGGGCC
>NZ_JH815193.1:0-147169 GCF_000296405.1 Corynebacterium otitidis ATCC 51513 | reverse complement strand
GCCGGCGCGGGCTGCTGGGGCTTAGCTGCCGGCGCGGGGCTCGCGGCCGGGGCGGGGCGCTTCTCGCCCTGGGCCTGGGCGGCGGCCGCGCCCGTGGGCTTTTCCCCGTCGGCCCCGGCGGCAGAGGGGGCGTCTTGCTTCTCGCCGTTGGCGGGCTCGTCCCCGGCGGGCTTCTTGTCCGTCGGCGCCGTCTCGTCAGGGGTCTCGCCGGCCGGACCCTCGGTCGCGGGCGGCTGGGGCGTGGGCTCCTGATTCGGCGGGGGCGTCTCGCCGTCGCCGCCGGTCGGCGGGGTCTGCGAAATGCTGCTCGGCGTCGTGCTCGTCGGCTCGGTGCCGGCGGTCTCGGCGCTCGTCGGCTCCGTCGTGGTCGTCGTGGTCGACGGCGCGCCGGTCGAGGGGCCGGTCGTGGGCGCGGCGGTCCCCGGCGCCGAGGTCGCGGCGGTGGTCCCCGGGGCGGGCGGGGTGAGCAGCTCCTCGGGGATCGTGACGTCGCCGACGGCGATGGGGGCGCTGTGCGCCTCCGGGGAGAAGACCGGCTCGCCGTCCTCCCCGTCGCGGGCGGCGTAGACGGACGCGACGTAGACGCCCGGGTCGGAGTCGGTGAAGGTGTACTCGCGCCCCGCGGATCGCGACACGTCGACCTGGCGGGGCCGGTCGGCGTTGAGCGGGCCGCACTCGGCGACGCAGCGCAGCGTGACGCGGAAGCGGGTGCCGGGGATGCTCTTGTCGTAGTCCCACTCGACCTTGACGTTGCGCTTCTCGTCGACGGCGGCGCGCACCGCGACAGGCGCGGGCACCCCGGGGCCGTGGGTGGCCTCCGGGACGGTGAAGGAGAAGCCGCGGTCGAAGTGCCGCTCGCTCAAGACCAGGGCGTGCGCGGCGGCGGCGCCGACGACGTAGCTGCGCCCGGGCTTGAACGTGTCGCCGCCGACGGTGAGGGTGCGCTCCCAGGAGCCGCCGCCCTTTTTGATTTGCGCCGGGGTGATCCAGTCGGCGACGAGCGCGTCGCCGTCGCCGGTCATGTGGATCTCCTCGCCGACGCGCCACTTCTCCTGGTCGGCGACCATGACGTAGGTGCCGTTGACCGCGGCCGAGTCGGCCGCGGGTAGGTAGTTCTCGCCGCGGAAGCGGAACACGGTGGGCTGGGTGACGTCGAGGTCGGCGAGCCCGCCGGAGAGGTCGATCTCGCGGCCGTTCTGGGTGGCCGTGACGTCCAGTGTGATGGGCGAGGGGCGCGACTCGGCGGCCGGGCCGCCCGGGGCGGGCGCCGCGAGGGCCGCGGGCAGGGCGGCGGTGGTCAGCGAGCCGAGGGCGAGCGTCGCCGCGGCGAGCGCCGCCGCGCGGCGGGGAAGAGAGGATCGTCGCATGCGCGTCCTTTACCTAAAAAACCGAAGGATGGGGCGCCCGCCGGGGCGCACCGGGTCGGCGGGGCCGCGCGCGTGCGCTGCGCATACGCTACCCAAACCCGTATTATTAGGCAAGACAAACCGGGGTGAATGTGGTGGCTCGGGGCGGGCCGCGCTCTTAGGTCCTTCGCCGGGCGGGCGGTAGGCTTAGGGGCCGTGACGAAGGCACAGAACCAAGGCGAGGGCGCGGCGCCCGGCGGCGCCGCGGACCGGGTCGACCGGCCGGCCCGGCGGCGGCTGAGCGAGGACGAGGAGAACCTCTACACCGCGCTCGACCCGGCGGCCGCGACGAGCGACAAGCCATGGGAGTTCGAGTGCCGCTCGCCGTTCATGCGCCGCCTCGCCGTCGCGGCGGTCGTCGTGGTCATGGCGATCCACATCTTCATGGCCGCGGTCGTCGGCGTGGGCGACACCGGAGCGGCGGTCACCACGGTCGACAAGCTCGCGTTCGTCGGCATCGGCACCATCATCGCCGTCGCGCTCGGCGTCATGCTCTGGCGCCCGCGGGTGCGGGCCAACGCCGACGGCGTCGAGGTCCGCAACGTCATCGGCACGCGCTTCTACCCGTGGGCCGTGATCTACGGGCTGTCCTTCCCCCGCGGGGCGCGCACCGCGCGCCTCGAGCTGCCGGAGTTCGAGTTCGTGCCCATGCTTGCCATGCAGGCCGCCGACAAGTCTCAGATCCTCGGCACCGTCGACCGCTTCCGCGAGCTCGAGGCGAAGTACCTGCCCGAGGACGACTAGCCCGAAAGAAGCGCTGGCCCCGCGCGGCCGGGACGCGCGGCGCCCGGGAAGGCCCGGGCGGCCTTGCGCGTTGGGGCTGAGGCGGGCGCCGGGCGGGGTAGGGCGGCCAGGGCGCCGTCGCCGCCCGCGCTTGGGCTCCTGAGAGAGACGTGTTCCTGGGAGGGGTGAGAGGAAAAGTGGCGGACCCGCAGAGCTACCGCCCGGCGACGGGCACGATCCCCACCTCGCCGGGGGTGTACAAGTTCCGCGACGAGAACGGCCGGGTCATCTACGTCGGCAAGGCGAAGAACCTCCGCCAGCGGCTCAACAACTACTTCCAGAACCCCGCGGATCTTCACCCGCGGACCCGCACCATGGTGTTCACCGGCGCGTCCGTCGAGTGGACCGTCGTCGGCAGCGAGGTCGAGGCCCTCCAGCTGGAGTACACGTGGATCAAGAAGTTCGATCCGCGCTTCAACGTCATGTACCGCGACGACAAGACCTACCCCATGCTCGCGGTCTCCACGGGGGAGAAGATCCCCCGCGCGTTCTTCTACCGCGGCCCTAGGCGCAAGAACGTGCGCTACTTCGGGCCCTACTCGCACGCCTGGGCGGTGCGCGAGTCTCTCGAGCTGCTCACCCGCGTGTTCCCCATGCGCACGTGCACGAAGGCGGTCTACAACCGCCACGAGCTCCAGGGGCGGCCCTGCCTGCTCGGCCACATCGACAAGTGTTCCGCGCCGTGTATCGGGCGGGTGAGCCCCGCCGAGCACCGCGAGATCGTCAACCAGGTCGTCTCCTTCTTAAGCGGCAACACGGCCCCGGTGCGCCGCCGCGTGGAGAAGGAGATGCGCGAGGCCGCCGAGGAGCTCAACTTTGAGCGCGCCGCGCACCTGCGCGACGACCTAGCCGCGATCGACAAGCTCACCGAGCAGCAGTCCATCGTGCTCACCGACGGCACGGACGCCGACCTCGTCGCGTTCGCGACCGACGAGCTCGAGGCGGCGGTGCAGATCTTCCAGGTGCGCGACGGCCGGGTGCGCGGCCAGCGCGGCTGGGTCGTGCAGAAGGCCGGCGACCAGGCCTCCAGCGAGGCGCCCGGGGAGGGCGAGGAGGACCCGGCGCTGCCCGCGCTCATGCAGAACTTCCTCGTCCAGTTCTACGGCGACGCCGCGGAGCGCGCCGAGGAGGAGCGAAAAGAAGACGAGCGGCAGATTAAGCGCCGCGGCGTCGACCACATCTCGCGTGCGGGCAGCTCGACGAAGGCGAGCGCGATCCCGCGCCAGCTGCTCCTCCAGGCCCCGCCGCAGCAGCCCGCCGAGACCCGCCAGCTCCTCGAGGAGCTTCGGGGCGGGCCGGTGGAGTTCCGGGTGCCGCAGCGCGGCGACAAGCGCGCCCTCTTGGAGACGGTGGAGAAGAACGCCCAGGAGGCGCTGCGCCAGCACAAACTGCGGCGCGTCGGCGACCTCACGGCGCGCTCCGCGGCGCTCAACGACATCCAGGACGCGCTCGGCATGGACAACCCGCCGCTGCGTATCGAGTGCACCGACATCTCCCACCTGCAGGGCACCGACGTCGTCGCCTCGCTGGTTGTGTTCGAGGACGGCGCGCCGCGCAAGTCCGACTACCGGCGCTACCGCATCAAGGAGGCCGCCGGCGGCGGGAAGAGCGACGACGTCGCCTCCATCGCGGAGGTCACCCGCCGGCGGTTCTTGCGCTACCACGAGGACAAGTCGGACGTGCCCGACGCGGAGGAGTTCGACGGCTCCTCGTTTGCCGAGGAGGTCGCCGCCCGCGCGCCCGGCCAGGCCCCCAAGGACTCCTCGGGAGGCGGGGACGCCCCGGGCGGGGAGGGCGGCGCGGCCGTCGTCGAGGAGATGTCCACCGACAACAAGCGCTTCGCCTACCCGCCGAACCTCTTCATCGTCGACGGCGGCGCCCCGCAGGTCGCCGCCGCCAAGGAGGTCCTCGAGGAGCTCGGCATCACGGACGTGGCGCTCGCCGGGCTCGCGAAGCGCCTCGAGGAGCTGTGGGTGCCCGGCGAGGAGGACCCGGTCATCCTGCCGCGCAACTCCCAAGGCCTGTTCCTCCTCCAGCGGATCCGCGACGAGGCGCACCGGTTTGCCATCACCTACCACCGGCAGAAGCGCTCGAAGCGGATGCGGCGCTCCGCGCTCGACGATATCCCCGGCCTCGGGCCGGCGAGGCGCTCCGAGCTGGTCAAGCACTTCGGCTCGATTAAGAAGCTCAAGGCCGCGAGCGTCGACGAGATCGCCGAGGTCAAGGGGGTGGGCCCGAAGCTCGCGGAGAAGGTCCACGACTCGCTCGCCGCGCGCGGCGAGTAGTATCGGCCACCATGGAGAGCGCCTCAAGAGGCGGGACGGGAAGGCTCATCGCCCCGCCCATCCTCATCACCGGGATGTCCGGCTCCGGGCTGTCGACCGCCGGGAAGGTCTTCGAGGACAACGGCTGGTACGTCGCCCACAACCTCCCGCCCGAGCTCATCGTCGAGCTCGCGGAGATGTGCGCCGCCGACGACTCGCCCGTCGACCGGGTCGGCATGGTCATGGACGTGCGCTCGCGCATGTTCCGCGGCAGCATCCTGCAGACCTTCGACGAGCTGCGCTCCCGCGGGCTCGCGCCGATCGTGTTGTTCCTCGACGCGCGCGAGGACGTGCTCATCAAGCGCTTCGACTCCGTCAAGCGCACCCACCCCCTCCAGGGCGGCGACAGCCTCTCCACGGGCATCGCCCGCGAGCGGGAGACCTTAAGCGAGATCAAGGAGGACGCCGACGTGGTCATCGACTCCTCCGACATGTCCATCCACGACCTGCGCCGCCGCATCGAGGAGACCTTCGGGCGCGTCGTCGACCGGCTGCCGCACGTCACCGTCCAGTCCTTCGGCTTCAAAAACGGCGCGCCGCGCGACTCCGACCTCACCCTCGACGTGCGGTTCCTGCCGAACCCCTACTGGGAGCCCGAGCTGCGCGAGTTCCGCGGCACCGATAAGCCCGTCGCCGACTTCGTGCTCGATAGGCCCGCGGCCCAGGGCTTCATCGAGCGCTTCCTCGACCTGTTCAGCGGCATGCAGGAGGGCTACCGCCACGAGGGCAAGAACTTCGTCACCGTCTCCATCGGCTGTACCGGCGGGCACCACCGCTCCGTCGCGGTCGCCGAGGAGATCGGCCGCCGCCTCTCCGAGGCCGGCGACCTGGATGTCACCGTCACCCACCGCGACCTCGCCACGGCCTAGGAAGCAGGCGAGCACCCACCCGTGACTAACGACACCCCACGCGGGCCGCGCATCGCCTCCCTCGGCGGCGGCCACGGCCTCTACCGCACCCTCGAGGCGGCCCGGCGCGTCGGCGCGGCCGCGATCACCGCGATCGTCACCGTCGCCGACGACGGCGGCTCCTCCGGGCGCATCCGCCGCGAGCTCGGCAGCGTCCCGCCCGGTGACCTGCGCATGGCGCTCGTCGCGCTCACCGACGGCGAGGAGCCCCGCCGCGCCCTGTGGGCCCGGTTGCTGCAGCGCCGCTTCGGCGGGCACGGCGCGCTCGCCGGGCACGCCGTCGGCAACCTCATCCTCGCAGGTCTCGCCGAGGAGCTCGGCTCCATGCAGGCCGCCCTCGACGAGGCGGCCCGCGCGCTCGACGCGCGGGGCCGGGTCGTGCCCGTCGTCGACGCGCCCTTAGACATCGAGGCCGACGTGTGCGGCCTCGGCGGCGACCCGCGCATCATGCGGCTCGTGCGCGGCCAGGTGGCGGTCGCCTCCACGCCGGGGCAGGTGCGCCGCGTGCGCATCGTGCCGGATGACCCCACCCCCAACCCGGAGGCGCTCCGCGCGATCCGCGACGCGGACCTCGTGACGATCGGGCCGGGCTCCTGGTTCTCCAGCGTCATCCCGCACCTGCTCGTGCCCGGCGTCGTCGACGCGCTCGCCGAGACGAGCGCCGTGAAGGTCGTCGTCGTCAACCTCGCCGGCGAGCCCGGCGAGACGCAGGACTTCTCCACGGAGCGTCACATCCACATGCTCCGCCAGCAGGCCCCCGACATCCGCGCCGACTACGTGCTCGTCGACCCCTCCGCGATCCCCTCGGAGGCGGAGCGCGACAATATCCGGCGCGCCGCCGCGGGCATCGGCGCGAGGCTCGCGGTCGCCCCCGTGCGCCGCGGCACGAGCGCCGCGCACGACCCCGAGGCGCTCGCCCGGGCGCTCGCCGAGGCGCTGCGCGGCAGCTAGCGATCCGCCCGGCGCCCCGCGGCGGGGCCGGGCCAGGACTATCAAGAACCAGCATTCGACGACGTCCCCGACGTGTGAGGAGGGCTTGAAGGGCGATGACGCTCACCAGCGAGGCGAAGGAGGAGCTCGCCGCGGTCGACGAGCGCCGGCCCCCGGTGCGGCTCGCGGAGCTCACCGCCTACCTGCGCTTCAGCGGGGAGCCCGGCACGGTCGGCGGGCGGCTTGCCGTGCCGGCGGGCTCGCCCGCGATCGCCGAGCGCGTCGCGGGGCTGCTCTCCGCCGTCGCGGACGGGGCGGTCGCGGTCAAGCCCGGGCCCGAGGGCGGGCCCGCAGCCCTCGTCGAGGCCGCCGGCCCGGCCAGCGCGGTGCTCGCCCGCACCGGGCTGACTACCCGCTCCGGGCACCGCACCGTGGGCCTGCCGCCCGCGCTCGTCGGCGGGGAGCCCGCCGAGCTCGAGGCGGCGTGGCGCGGCGCGTTCCTCGCCGCAGGCCAGCTCGCCGACCCGGCGCGCGCCACCTCGCTCGAGGTCGCCTGCCCCGGCCTCGACATCGACGACGCCGACTTAAGCGAGCGGGAGCGCGAGCAGCTCGACACGCTCGAGTCCGCGCCCGGCGCCGCCCTCGTCGGCGCCGCGAGGCGCCTCGGCCTCGGTGCGAAGACGCGCAGCGCGCGCGGCGGGCACCGCGTCGCCGTGCGCGACGGTGAGCACGTCGTCGCGCTGCTCAACCGGATGGGCGCGTACCGCGCGGCGCTGCTGTGGGACCGGGCGCGCCTAAAAAGGGAGGCGCACGCCGAGGTCAACCGGCTGGCGAACTTCGACGACGCGAACCAGCGCCGCTCGAGCGCGGCGGCGGCGAAGTCCGCGGCCCGGGCCCGCCGCGCCCTGGAGATCCTCGGCGCCGACGCCGACGCCCACCTGCTCGAGGCCGCGCAGCTGCGCATCAAGCACGACAAGGCCTCGCTCGAGGAGCTCGGCCGGCTCGCGGACCCGCAGATGACCAAAGACGCGATCGCGGGCAGGCTTCGGCGCCTGTTCGACTCCGCGGACCGGCAGGCCAAGAAGCTCGGGGTGCCCGACACGCTCGACGCGGCACGAAGCTAACGGCGCCCCGGGGGAGCGGGGTGGGGCCCGAGGGGGCCTGGGCCGCCCGTCCGGTAGGCTTCCTCGGGTAGGCGGACCGCCCGCATTTCTCGGCGCCACCGGCGCCGGCGGCGCGGCCGCGGCAGCGACGACGACCAGACAAGGTGAGGACCAAAGCCCGTGAGCAACCCCCGCATCGCGACCCTCGACGACCTCCTTTCCGACGGCGTCTCCGGGCGCCACGTGCTCGTGCGCGCCGACCTCAACGTCCCGCTCGAGGGCGGGCAGATCAGCGACGCGGGGCGCATCGAGGCGTCCCTGCCCACCATCCGGGAGCTTTCCGAGGCGGGAGCGAAGGTCATCGTCGCCGCGCACCTCGGCCGCCCGGGCGGCAAGCCCGACCCGGAGCTCTCGCTCGCGCCGGTCGCCGAGGAGCTCTCCGAGCGGCTCGGCCAGTACGTGCAGCTCGCCGAGGACGTCGTCGGCGAGGACGCCCACGAGCGCGCCAACGGGCTCACCGAGGGCGACGTCATGCTCGTCGAGAACGTCCGCTTCGATCCCCGCGAGACCTCCAAGGACAACGCGGAGCGCCGCGAGCTCGCCGAGGCGCTCGCCGCGCTCGCCGCGGATAACGGGGCGTTCGTCTCCGACGGCTTCGGCGTCGTCCACCGCGAGCAGGCCTCCGTCGCGACGATCGCGGAGTTCCTCCCCGCGTTCGCCGGGCGGCTCGTCGAGCGGGAGGCTGCCGAGCTCTCCTCCATGGTCGAAGACCCCGAGCGGCCCTACGTCGTCGTGCTCGGCGGCGCGAAGGTCTCCGACAAGCTCGCCGTCATCGAGCGGCTCGCCGCGGTCGCCGACCGGGTGCTCGTCGGCGGCGGCATGTGCTACACGTTTCTCGCCGCGCGCGGCATCGACGTCAAGGCCTCGCTCGTCGAGCGCGACCTCGTCGACACCTGCCGCGGGCTCATCGAGCGCTTCGGCGACACCATCGCCCTGCCCGTCGACGTCGTCGCCGCCGAGAAGTTCGACGCCGAGGCCGAGTCCCGCGTCGTCGACGCCGACGCCATCCCCGACGGCTGGCTCGGGCTCGACGTCGGGCCCCGCACCGTCGAGGCCTTCGCCGAGGAGCTCTCCGGGGCGCGCTCGGTGTTCTGGAACGGGCCGATGGGCGTCTTCGAGTTCGAGCGCTTCGCCGATGGCACCCGCGGCGTCGCCGAGGCGATCGTCGCCGCCACGAAAAACGGCGCGCGCAGCGTCGTCGGCGGGGGCGACTCCGCCGCCGCGGTGCGTCGCCTGGGCCTGGATGAGGCCGGCTACAGCCACATCTCCACCGGCGGGGGCGCCTCGCTTGAGCTCCTCGAGGGCAAGGAGCTCCCGGGGCTCAAGGTGCTGCGCCGCGGCTAGCCGCCGCGAGCGCTCACTACACAGAGACCGGACCGTCACCGAAGTTTTTCTCGCCGATCGTAAGGAGCCGTCGATGCCTCGCACCCCGCTCGTCGTGGGCAACTGGAAGATGAACCTCAACCACCTCGAGGCCCTCAACGCCGTCCAGAAGCTTGCGTTCGCGCTGCCCAAGGACTACTACGAGCGCGTCGACGTCGGGCTCACCGTGCCGTTTACCGACCTGCGCTCCGTGCAGACCCTCATCGAGGGCGACCGGCTGCCCATCACGTTTGGCGCGCAGGACGTCTCCCGCCACGAGGAGGGCGCCCACACCGGGGAGATCGCCGCCTCGATGCTCGCGAAGCTCAACTGCACGTGGGTCGTCGTCGGCCACTCCGAGCGCCGCCGCGACCACGGCGAGGACGACGAGCTCGTCGCCGCGAAGGCCCGCGCCGCGCTCGGCGCGGGGCTCACCCCGATCGTCTGCGTCGGCGAGCCCGCCGAGGTGCGCGACGCCGGCGGCCACGTCGACTACGTCACCGAGCAGCTGCGCGGCTCGCTCGAGGGCATCGACGACACCTCCCGCGTCGTCGTGGCCTACGAGCCGGTGTGGGCGATCGGCACGGGCCGCGCCGCGAGCGGCGCGGACGCCCAGGAGGTCGCCGCCGCGATCCGCGAGGCCGCAGGGGAGCTCTCCGGCGCCGACGCCGCGGAGAAGCTCCGCATCCTCTACGGCGGCTCGGTGACGACCGACACCGTCGCCGGCGTCGTCGGGCAGCGCGACGTCGACGGCGCGCTCGTGGGCGGCGCCTCGCTCGACGGGCAGGAGTTCGCCCGACTCGTCGCGGCCGCCGCCTCCTAGCCGGCGAAGGTACGTCGTGTAGGCTAAGCCCGGCGGCGCCTCCACGGCCTTCCGCTTATACCTTGATTCATCAGCCGACCGACCACCCGATTAAAGGACGCACATCTTGGTTCTCGCGCTACAGATCATCCTCGTCATCGCCGCGGTGCTCATGACCGTGTTCGTGCTGCTCCACAAGGGCAAGGGCGGCGGCCTGTCGAGCCTCTTCGGCGGCGGCACCCAGGCGAACCTCTCCGGCTCCACGGTCGTGGAGAAGAACCTCGACCGCTACACCATCGTGCTGGCGCTCGTGTGGGTGATCTGCATCGTCGCGCTCAACCTGCTCCAGCGCTTCGCCTAGCGCGCCGCCGGCGAAAAAGCCGCCGGCAATAGTGCATACAAAGAGGGCGGCCGGCCCGGGGAGTACCCGGGCCGGCCGCCCTGTCGCGTAGTTGGGGCGGCTGCGCGCTAGCCGGCGGCGTCCTCGGTGAGGAAGAGGACCGTCTCGGCGCGGCCGCGCGCGCCCGCGGCCGGCACCTCGTTGGGGTCGGCGTCGCCCGCGGCGAGGCGCGCGGCCTCGCGCTTCTCCTCGCCCGCGGCGAGCAGCCACACCCGGTCCGCGCGGCGCACCGCCGGCAGCGTGAGCGTCACGCGCTGCGGCGGGGGCTTCGGCGAGTCGTGCACCGCCGCGGTAAGCGCCTCATCCTCGGCGGTCGCGGCGGAGCCGGGGAACAGCGAGTTGACGTGCCCCTCCGGCCCGAGGCCCAGCAGGTGCAGGTCGAAACCCTCAGGGGCGATCTTCTCGATCGCGGCGGCGTAGTTGCGGGCCGCGGCGTCGACCCGGTCGCCCTCGTGGACGTCGATGCCCACGATGCGCGCCTCGGGGATGGGCACCTCGTTGAGCAGCGCGGCGCGCGCCTGCCCCTGGTTGGACTCCGGGTGGGTGACGGGCACGGCGCGCTCGTCGCCGAAGAAGACCCACAGCCTAGACCAGTCGATCCTCGTGGCCGGGAAGGAGTCCGCCTGCGCGGCGGCGGCCCGCTCCAGGCGGGCGAGCTCCTCAAGCACCGCGATGCCGGTGCGCCCGCCGGTGACGACGACGCGCGGCTCCCCCCCCCCCCCCGCGCCGGCGGCCCCGCCCCCCCCCGGGGTGGCGCCCTCCCCAAGCCCCGCGTGGCCGGCGCCCCCGCCGGTGACGACGACGCGCGGCTCGCCGTCGCCGTGGGCGCCGGAGCCCTCGGCCTGGATGGTCGCGATGGTGTCGATGGCGGCAAGCGCCACGGTGCGGGCGAGCTCCTCCTGGTCGCTCAACACACGGCGGGTCGGGGTGGGCACGTCTCTCAGCTGCTCCTTCTATGTCTGGTCGCGGTCGGTGTCCGGCGGCGCCGCCCTTTTTTTTAGGAGGGGGCGGGCGCCGCCTAGGCCTCCCCGTCGGGCACGGGGGAGGGGAAGTCCGGGTAGGAAAGCGAGCCGATGGCCCCCACCGCCGCAGCGTACGCGAGATCCGGGTCGAGGTGGCGCAGCTCCTCGGTGAGGCGCTCCGCGGCGGTGCGGTGGTAGAGCGCGACCGTCGAGTCCGGGCGCCCGGGGCCTTCGATCGACACCGTCGAGCCCGGCCGGTTGGCGAGCACGATCGCGCCGTCGGGCCGCCTCAGGGTGAGCCGGCACGTGTCGTGCGGGTCGAGTCCCTGCTCCTCGATCGAGTCCTCGGCGATGCCCGCGCGGGTCACCGGCACCCCCAGGCGCGCGGCGAGCCACCCGGCCGCCAGGTCGATGCTCGGGTTGTCGGCGCGGCCCTCGATGACGACCGACTCGATGGGCGCGCGGGGGCGCACCTCCACCGCGGAGGCGACCTGGCCTCGCCACTGCGTGATCCTCGACCACGCCATGTCCGAGTCGCCGGGCCGGTAGTTGTTCGCCCGCCGCGCGAGCGCGTCGGGGGAGGGGTCGGTGTAGCTGTCGGTGATGCGCCGCTGCGCGATCCGACCGAGAGGATGGTGCGCCGGCGAGGCGGGCGCCGCGTTCGGCCACCACGTGACGATCGGGGTGTCGGGCAAAAGCAGCGGTGTGACGACCGCGGCGGGGTGGTTCGCGACCGCCCCGGAGAGCCTCATGAGCACGATCTCGCTGGCGCCGGCCTCCCCGCCGACGCGGATGTCCGCGTCGACGCGGCTCTCGGCGTCCGCGCCGTCCCCGCCGAGCAGCATGAGCACCCTCGAGGGGTGCTCGCGCGAGGCCTCGGAGACGACGTCGGTGAGCATGTCGACCTGGGTCTCCGCGGAGGCGTCGATGATGAGGGTGAGCACCCGGCCGGTGAACCTCGCCGAGGCGTCGTGGATCTCCTGGAGGGTCTCGACGATCGCGGTGGTGGAGGTGTCTCGAAGTCCCTTGCGCACGGTGTTGTCGTTCCGTCCTTACTGTAGAAACGGGTCGGCCGCCGCGGGGCGGCTGGGCGGTGGGGCCAGACCTAGGGGCGGCGCCACTGGCGGTTCTGGCGCGCCATCATCCGGTCGGCGCCCGGCGGGCCCCACGTGCCGGCCTGGTACTCCTCGGGGCGGCCCTGGGTCGCCCAGAACTCGACGATGGGGTCGAGGATCCGCCAGGAGAGCTCCACCTCGTCGTTGGTGGGGAACAGGCTCGACTGGTCGAGCAGCGCGTCGAGGATGAGCCGCTCGTAGGCCTCGGGGGACTCCTCGGTGAACGCCTCCGTGTAGGAGAAGTCCATGTTCACGTCGCGCACGTCCATGCCCGGGCCCGGGACCTTCGAGCCGAAGCGCATGAGCACGCCCTCGTTGGGCTGCACGCGGATGACCACGGCGTTCTGGCCGAGCCACTTGGTCTGCTCGTCGCCAAACGGCTGGTGCGGGGGCCGCTTGAAGACCAGGGCGATCTCCGTGACGCGGCTGCCGAGCCGCTTGCCGGTGCGCAGGTAGAACGGCACGCCCGCCCAGCGCCTCGAGGCGACCTCTAAGGTGAGGGCGGCGAACGTCTCGGTCGTGGACTCGGGGTCGAAGCCCTCCTCCTCGGCGAGCCCCGGCACCTTGGTCGAGCCCTGCCAGCCCGAGGTGTACTGGCCGCGCGCGGTCGTCTCGTCGAACGGCGCGACCGGGGAGGTGGCGCGCAGCACCTTGATCTTCTCCGCGCGGAGCTGCTCCGGGTCGAAGGAGACGGGCTCCTCCATCGCGACGAGCGCGAGCAGCTGCAGCAGGTGGTTCTGGATGACGTCGCGGGCCGCGCCGATCGTCGCGTAGTAGCCCGCGCGCCCGCCGACGCCGATGTCCTCGGCCATGGTGATCTGCACGTGGTCGACGAAGTTCGCGTTCCAGAACGGCTCGAAGAGCTGGTTCGCGAAGCGCAGCGCCATGATGTTCTGCACCGTCTCCTTGCCGAGGTAGTGGTCGATGCGGAACACCGACTCCTCGTCGAAGACGCTGCCGACCACCTCGTTGAGGCGCGCGGCCGACTCGTAGTCGTGGCCGAAGGGCTTCTCGATGACCATGCGCCGCCACGAGCCCTCGGGGGCCTTGTTCAGGCCGCTGCGCGCGAGCTGGCTGCACACCGCGGCGAAGTGCTGCGGCGGGATGGAGAGGTAGAACGCCCAGTTGCCCGACGTGCCGCGCCGCTCGTCCATCTCGTGGAGGAGATCCGCGAGGCGATCGAAGGCCTCGTCGTCGGTGAAGTCGCCCTTAACGAAGCGCAGGCCCTCCTTAAGCCGGCGCCACACCGCTTCGTTGAGGCGGGTGCGGGCGCGCTCCTTCACCGCGGCGAAGACGTAGTCGGCGAACTCCTCGTCCGACCAGCCGCGCCGCCCGTAGCCCACGAGCGTGAAGCCCGCGGGCAGCAGCCCCCGGTTGGCGAGGTCATAGATCGCGGGCAGGAGCTTCTTTCGCGCCAGGTCGCCGGTCACCCCGAAGAGGACCATGCCGGAGGGCCCGGCGATGCGCGGCAGGCGCTTGTCATAAGGGTCTCGCAGCGGGTTGACCCACTCGCTCGAGGACTTCTCATCGCTCACGGGATTGATGATTCTGCCTTTCTCAACAACGAGGCTGCCGCCGGCCGGGCGGGGGAGTGCCGCCCGGCCGGAGGGGTCGCGGGCGCGGCCCCGATGATCAGGGTCGCGCCCGCCCGGCGGTGTTAGGAGAGCCGCTCGGCCATGGAGTCGAGGAGCTCCTTCCAGGCGGCGACGAACTTTTCGACGCCTTCGCGCTCGAGGACGGCGGTGACGTCGTCGAGGTCGACGCCGGCCTGGCGGATCTTCTCGAGCGTCTCGCGGGCGGCGGGCCCGGAGCCGCTCAGCGTGTCGGAGAGCTCGACGTCGGAGTCGAGGGTCGCGTCGATGGTCTTCTCCGGCATGGTGTTGACGGTGCGCGGCCCCGCGAGCCCCGCGACGTAGAGGGTCGCCGGGTAGTCGGGGTTCTTCACCCCGGTCGAGGCCCACAGCGGGCGCTGCGGGTGCGCGCCCTCGGGCAGGCCCGCGTCCTCGCCGAACTCGGACTCGAAGAGCGCGTAGGCGGCCCTCGCGTTCGCCAGGCCCGCGAGCCCGCGCAGCTCAAGCGCGTTGCCGCCGACCGCCTCTAAGCGCTTGTCGACCTCGGTGTCCATCCGGGAGACGAAGAACGACGCGACCGAGCGGATCTGGGAGACGTCCCGGCCGTCGTTCTTCGCGCGCTCGATGCCGCGCTTGTAGGCGGCGATGACCTCGCGGTAGCGCTCCACGGAAAAAATGAGCGTGACGTTGACGCTTACGCCCTCGGCGAGCGCGCCCTCGATCGCAGGCAGCGACTCGGGCGTGGCGGGGATCTTGATCATCGCGTTGGGCCGGTCGACCTCCGACCACAGGCCGAGCGCCTGCGCGAAGGTCTCCTGCCCGTCGTCGGCGAGCCGGGGGTCGACCTCGATGGAGACCCGGCCGTCCTCCCCGTCGGTCCGGTCGAAGACGGGGCGCAGCACGTCGCAGGCGCGCTGCACGTCGGCGATGCTCATCGCGTAGACCGCGTCGTCGGCGGCCGCGCCCTCGCCCTTGAGCTCGGCGATCTGCTCGTCGTAGCTCGTGCCCGAGGTCATCGCCGCCTTGAAGATCGACGGGTTGGTCGTCACCCCGGTGATCGACTTCTCCTCGATGATCGAGGCGAGGTTCCCGGAGTCGAGGCGCTCGCGGGAGAGGTCGTCGAGCCACGTCGTCGTGCCGAGCTCGGCGAGGCGGTCGATGCTGGTCATAGGCGGGGTCTCCTCTCGGAAGGGGAAATCAAGTGAAAACTATGAAGTTAAAAGGTGGGTGGGGCGCGGCGCCCCGGGCGCGCTAGGCCTGAAGCGACTCGCGCGCGGCGGCGACGACGGCGTCGGCGGTGATCCCGAACTCCTCAAACAGCCGCGCCTGGTCGGCGGAGGCGCCGAAATGCTCGAGGGAGACCGCCCGGCCGCGCTGCCCGATGAAGCGGTGCCACGGCATGGCGATCCCCGCCTCCACGGAGACGCGCGCGGTGACCTCGGGCGGGAGGACCTCGTCGAGGTAGGACTGCGGCTGACGCTCGAAGAGGTCCATCGCCGGCACCGAAACGACGCGCGCCTGGGTGCCCTCCTCCTTCAGGGTGGCGGCCGCCTCGACGGCGAGCTGCACCTCCGAGCCGGAGGACAGAAGGATGACGTCGGGGCGCTCCGCGTCCTCCTTGACGAGCACGTAGCCGCCGCGGGCGACGCCCTCGCGGGCTTTCTCCGCGGTGCCCTCGAGCACCGGCACGCCCTGGCGGGTGAGAGCCAGCGCCTTGGGCCCCTTAACCGAGCCGTCGACGCTGAGGCGCCACGCGGCGACCGTCTCGTTCGCGTCGGCGGGGCGGATGAACGTCAGGCCCGGGATGGCGCGCAGCGCGGCGTAGTGCTCGATCGGCTGATGGGTCGGCCCGTCCTCGCCGAGCCCGATGGAGTCGTGGGTCCACACGTAGACGACGTTGAGGCCCATGAGCGCGGCGAGCCGCACCGAGGCGCGCATGTAGTCGGAGAACACCAGGAACGTCGCGCCGTAGGGGATCGTCGGCCCGTGCAGCGCGATGCCGTTGAGGATCGCGCCCATGCCGTGCTCGCGGATGCCGAAGTGGAGGTTGCGCCCATACGGGTGCGCCTCGAACGCGCCGGTGGTGTTCGCCTCCGGGCCGAAAGACTTCTCGTTGTCGATGATCGTGTTCGTCGAGCCCGCGAGGTCCGCCGAGCCGCCCCACAGTTCGGGCAGCACCGGGCCGAGCGCCTGGAGCACCTTGCCGGAGGCCTTGCGGGTCGCGAGCGCCCCGTCCTCGGGGGAGAAGGAGGGAAGAGCCTCGTCCCAGCCCTCGGGGAGCTTACCGGCGCTAAGCCGGTCGAAGAGCGCGGCGCGTTCCGGGTTGGCCGCGCGCCACGCCTCGAACCTGTCGTTCCACGCCTCGTGGGCGGCGCGGCCGCGCTCGATTAGCCCGCGGGTGTGGGCTATGACCTCGTCCTCGACGGCGAAGTGCTGCTCCGGGTCGAAGCCCAGGGCCTCCTTCACGCCGGCGACCTCGTCGGCGCCGAGCGCCGCGCCGTGCGCCTTGCCGGTGTTCGCGAGCGTCGGGGCGGGGTAGCCGATGACGGTGCGCACCCGAACGAACGTCGGGCGGGTGCGGTCGCTCTTCGCCTCGGCGACCGCCGCCTCGAGCGCGGCGACGTCCTCGCCGCCGTCGACCTCGATGACCTGCCAGCCGTAGGAGCGGTAGCGGCCCACGACATCCTCGGTGAACGCGATCTGCGTGTCGTCCTCGATGGAGATGTGGTTGTCGTCCCAGAAGACGATGAGGTTGCCGAGCGCCTGGGTGCCGGCGAGCGAGGAGGCCTCGGCGCTCACGCCCTCCTGGAGGTCCCCGTCGGAGGCGATGACGACGACGTCGTGGTCGAAGGGCGACTCGCCGGGCGCGGTCTCGGGGTCGAAGAGCCCGCGCTCGCGACGCGCCGCCATGGCCATGCCCACCGCGGACGAGATGCCCGAGCCGAGCGGCCCGGTGGTGATCTCCACGCCCTTGGTGTGGCCGTACTCGGGGTGGCCCGGGGTGAGCGAGCCCCACGTGCGCAGCGCCTTCAAGTCGTCCAGCTCGAGGCCGAAGCCGCCGAAGTAGAGCTGAATATATTGGGTGAGCGAGGAGTGCCCCGCAGACAACACGAAGCGGTCGCGGCCCACCCAGTCCGGGTCGCTCGGGTCGTGGTTGAGGACCCGCTGGTAGAGCGTGTAGGCCAGCGGCGCGAGGCTCATCGCCGTGCCGGGGTGGCCCGAGCCGCAGTTCTCCACGGCGTCGGCGGCGAGCACGCGGGCGGTGTCCACCGCGCGGGTGTCCTCGTCGGTCCACCCGTCCGGGTAGCGGCGCTGGGTGAAGGCGGCGAGCTCGGGGGAGAGGGTCACGGGAGTACTCCTGATCCGTCGGGGAACAACCTGCGTCCGCGGAAACGGGCGCGGCTGAAAACGAGCCGCGCCCGCCGGCGTGTGGGCCGCCGCGATGATGGCCACCATCATAATGAAGCCCGCCGGGGGCGCCTCGAACTGTGGCGCACCTCAACCTCCCAAGGAAGGGTCTAAGGGGTTAAACCCGCAGCGTGAACGCCATGCGGGCGAGCTTGGGGAATTATCGAGGCGCGGTGGCAAACCGCTAAGATGGGCGGGGCTGAAATGCGCCCGGCCCGGCGGCCGGGAGGCGATTTCGCGCGGGGCGGGAACTTTTCCGGGCCGCGCGACGACCAGTCCCCTAAGGCGGGGCGAGCCCCCGCTCCTTGACAAGGGCGGGCTGGCCGGGGCGCCCGCCGCCCGGCCCGGGGCGGCCCGCGGCGGGGGATGTGTAGGCGAGACGACGGTGGAGGCAGCTTGCTGGACGTGATCAAGGCGTATATCGCGCTGACGAAGCCCCGGGTCATCGAGCTGCTCCTCATCGCCGCGGTGCCGGCGATGCTCCAGGCCAACCGCGGCTCGATCGACCTGCTGCTCATCGTGCTCACCCTCGTGGGCGGCTGGATGGGCGCGGCCGCCGCGAACACGTTCAACATGGTCGCCGACTACGACATCGACCAGAAGATGCAGCGCACCCGCGCCCGCCCGCTCGTGCGGCACACGGTGAGCAAGCGCTCGGCGTTCATCTTCGCCTGGACGCTCACCGTCGTGAGCTTCCTGTGGCTGTGGCTGCTGTGCGGCTCGCTGCTGGCCGGCGTGTTCGTGCTCATTACGATCGCGTTCTACATCTTCGTCTACACCAAGGTGCTCAAGCGCCGCACCCCGATGAACATCGTGTGGGGCGGCGCCGCGGGCTGCATGCCCGCATTCGTCGGCTGGGCGGCGATCGCCGCGAACGACCCGGACTCATCGCCGTGGGCGTGGTGGCAGGCCGTCGTCATGTGGCTCATCGTCTTCTTCTGGACCCCGCCGCACACGTGGTCGCTGGCGATGAAGTACCGCGCCGACTACGAGCGCGCGGGCGTGCCCATGCTGCCCGTCGTTGCGAAGCCCGTGGAGGTCACCCGCCAGATCATCGCGTATAGCTGGGCGACGGTGATCGTCTCGCTGCTGCTGCTGCCGGCGGCGTCGTGGCTCTACGCGATCGCCGCGATCGCGTGCGGCGCCGTCTTCCTCGTCATGGCCACGAGGCTGCACAACAAGGTCCGCGACGGCGAGAAGGTCAAGCCGCTGCGCCTGTTCATCCTGTCGAACAACTACCTCGCGCTGCTCTTCGTGGCGCTCTCCATCGACGCCGCCCTCGGCCTGGAGACTATCGGCGTGGCGCTCGGCTGGTCGCCCGCGCTCTTCGGCTAACCGCCGCCCGCATTCCCGCCCCGCCCCGGACACCCGGGGCGGGGTTTGTTGTCTCTAGAAGGGGAGCAACCGCGACGCGCGGCGCGGCCCTCGTCGCCGGTCGGGCCGGGGAAGCCGAGCCGGAGCGGCTGCCGCAGGAGCGGTAGGGCGCGGGGTCCTTCGGTTTGAGCCGGATACGGCGTCGGCGTTGCCGGTCCCTGTAGGTGCTGGGCGCGGAGGTCCGGCGGCTAGTGCGCTCCAGGGTCGAGCACGGCCGGTTCGCCCGCGCGCGCAAGGTGATCCTCGCTTGGCGCTGTGGGCCGGCGGCCCGGCCGGAAAGCCCACGAGTCGGGCCGGAGGGGAAGCACCGTGCCGCGGTGGAAGCGAAGCCCATGCCGGCCGGCGCGGGCCGCGGCAGCGCGACGCGTCGCGGCGAAGATCCGGCGGGCGTAAGGGGCGCCGCGACGCAAAAGTGCGCCCGCCCACCGACGGGCGGGCGCTCTCCGGTTCTGGGTCTTTAGGCGGCTTCGCGCTCGAGGCGGCGCCGGTCGCCCTCGGGCGAGCCGGTGGTCGTGGCCTCGCCGCCGGCGCGCACGACGCCGCGGCTGTAGAGGATCGCGGTGAACGCGACGACCACCGAGCACATCGCGACGTGCAGGGGGATCGACCAGCGCGGCACGCCCAGCCGGTACTGGAGAATCCCGATGGCGGCCTGCACGAGGATCGCGGCGATGAGCCCGATGCCGATGTGCAGGGAGCGCGGCTCGGCGCGCTTCGCGTAGAGGTAGATGACCAGCGCGACGGTCGCGGCGAGGTACACCCACATCGAGTAGCCGTGGATGTGGGCCATGAGGTCGATGTCGACCTGCAGGCGGTCCTCGGCGGCGATGGTCGCGTCGCCGCCGTGCGGGCCCGCGCCGGTGGTCATCGTGCCGGTGACGAGGACGATGGAGAGCATCACCGCGGAGAGCACGGCGAGCGCCTGCGCGACACGCGGGTAGCCGCGCACGGCTCCTGCGTCGTCGGGCTCGGCGACGCGCATAAACAGCAGCGCGGAGACCCACACCAGGATCATGGAGGGCAGGAAGTGCAGCGCGACGGCCCACCAGTGCAGGTTGACGTGCACGGAGATCCCGCCGATGACGGCCTGGACGAGCACCCCGAGCCCGGCGATGAGGGAGTAGACGATGAGCTCGCGGCGGCGCTTAGCCTTGATCAGCGCGACGAACACGGCGATCGCCGCGGCCATGACGACGAAGGTGAGCAGCCGATTGCCGAACTCGATGGCCTGATGGATCCCGGGCGAGGCGCCCGGGACGGGCACGAGCGAGTCCTCGTGGCAGGCGGGCCAGGTCTCGCAGCCGAGCCCGGAGCCGGTGACGCGCACGATCGAGCCGGTCACGGTGATGCCGCCGTGGGCGAGGAGCAAAATGAGCGCGAGGATGCGCTGCGTGCGGATCGTCGGAACGGCCGGGGTCTTCTTCTTCGCGGGCGTCGAGGTCGTCACGGCTCTCTAGTCTAGCCCCCTTAAGGCCCCCCGGCCGAACCGCCCGGATGCGGGGGGTGACCTGGCCTAATGAGGGTAGCCAAGGGGTCGGCTAGGAGGTGAAGCGGAACGCTTTGGTCGCCGCGCCCGCCGCGAGAAGCGTCCAGGCGGCGAGGATCCCCATCTGCGCGAGCGGCAGCCCGCCGTCGAAGGCCTGGTGCAGTCCCGAGGCGAGAGCAACCGTGGGGATCGCGTCGAGGGGGCTGAGGCCCTCGAGGCCGAACTGCAGCGCCGCGAGCCCCGCCAGCCCCGCGAGCCCCAGCCAGATGAGGTTCGCGCCGGCGAGCACCGCCTCCGAGGAGAGCGCCCCGCCCATGAGCAGCCCGAGCGCGGTGTGGCACGCCACGCCGAGAAGCAGCATCGGCACGGCGAGCGCGACGCCGGCGGGTTCGGCGCGCCAGCCGAGGATGAGAGCGGCGACGGTGAGCACCGCGACCTGGATGAGCACCATCGCGCACACGGCGATCGAGCGCCCGGCGACGATGACCCACACCGGCACCCCGGAGGCGCCCACCCGCTTGAGCGCCCCGTAGCGCCGGTCGAAGGCCAGCGCGATGGCCTGGCCGGTGAACCCCGAGGACGCGGCGGCGATCGCGAGGGTGAGCGGGAAGACCACTGAGACGGGCTGCGGCTCCTCGAGCACGGGCACGACGTGCAGCCCGATGAGCAGCGCGAGCGGGATGACGACGCTTAGGAGCTCCTGCTCGCCGTGGCGGAGGAAGAGCTTGGTCTCGACCTTGGCCTGGGCGGCGACGAGCCGCGCCAGGGAGGCGCGTCTGGGCGCGGGGCGGAAGGTGCCGGGCGGGAAGGCGCGCTGCGGGTTGACGGCTGGGGTGCTCACTTTTTAGGTTCCGCTCCCTTCCTTTAGTTGGCGCCCGCCCGGCCGAGGGCGAGCACGACGTCCTCGAGGCTGCGCTGCGGCAGCCCGAGGTGGGTGATGAGAGAGCCGCGGCCCTCGGCGTGCGCGGCGAGCGCCGTGACGAGCCCGGGGGTGGGCCGGGCGCGCACGAGGAGCCCCTCCGGGGTCTCCTCGACATCCTCGGGCCCGAGCTCGAGCGCCTCGGCGAGCGCGGCCGGCTCCAGCGGGGGCTCGGCGGCCAGCTCGACGGCGGCGCGCTCGGGGCGGGTGAGCTCCGCGGGCGTGCCCTCGGCCTGCACGCGCCCGCCGGCGAGCACGACGACCTTGTCGGCGAGCGCCTCGGCCTCGTCGAGGAGGTGGGTGGTGAGAAGCACCGTCACCCCGTCCGCGCGCAGCGCGCGCAGCAGCTCCCAGCACGCGAGCCTGGCCTCCGCGTCCATCCCGGCGGTCGGCTCGTCGAGGAAGACGAGCTCGGGCCGGTTGAGCAGCGCCAGCGCCAGCGAGAGGCGCTGCTGCTCCCCGCCGGAGAGCCGCCTCACCGGGCGGGACTTCTTCGCGGAGAGCCCCACCAGGCCCAGCAACCAGTCGGGGTCCTGCGGGTCGGCGCTATACGACGCGACGAGGTCGATCATCTCGCCGACGCGGATGCCCGAGTACGTGCCCCCGGCCTGGAGCATGATGCCCACCCGGGAGCGCAGCTCCTCCGCCTGGCTAAACGGGTCGAGGCCGAGGACGCGCACCGTGCCGGCGTCGGGGCGGCGGAAGCCCTCGAGCAGGTCGATGGTCGTGGTCTTGCCCGCGCCGTTGGGCCCCAGCAGCGCGACGATCGAGGCGCGCTCGACGCTAAAGCTCACCCCGTCCAAGACGGTGAGGTCGCCGAAGGACTGGCGCACGCCCGCGAGCTCGAGCGCGGGGCCGGGCGCGGTCGACGCTTTCGAAGTCACGCCGCAGAGTCTACGGGACGGGGCACCCATCTTTTGAATGACAACCACAGCGCCGCAAGAAGGAGGGCGGCCGCCGCGGCCGCGGTGAGGTAGACGGCGATGACGGTCAGCGGCGGCAGCGCCAGGCCGCGGGGTAAGACGAGGAAGCTAAACAGCGCCGTGTAGCAGGCGACCGCGACGTGGAAGAAGGTCCTATTCGCCCACGCGGCGAGCGGGAGGATCGCCCAGAGCAGGTACCAGGGGTGCACGACGGGGAAGAACACGACGAGCACGAACATCGCCACGCCCAGCCCGCCGAGCGGGTGGATGCGGCCCCGAAACGTCGCCCAGAGCATGCGCACCATGAACGCGCCGCCCACCGCGAGGCCGAGCAGCTGCGTCGTCGCGACCGTCGCGTCGCTGTGGTCGCCCAGCCCCAACAGCATGCCCAGCAGCGAGGAGAGCAGCCCCACCGCGGTGCTTAGCGACATCCACGACGTCACCGCCGCCGCGCCGCCCTGGCCGGTGATCCAGCCGAGCCCGATGCCGGTGATCAGCGTGACCGCGGCGATGGTGGCGACGAGGACGAGCACCTGCACGCCGACCGCCGCCGCGAGCGACCGGGCCGGCCCCGTCCCGCGACCCTCCGGGGCGGGCCGGCACAGGTCTCGCGCCAGCGCCGTGCCGGTGAAGCCCAGCGCGCACAGCGCGGTGACCTTCACCATGCCCGCGCACGAGATGAGCGCGCCGGAGGCGAGAAACAGCGCCCAGCCGAGGCCGCGGCTGCCCGCGCGCGCCCGGTCGAGGCCCACGAGCCCGAGCTCGAAGCCGGCGAGCATGAGGCCCAGCATGAGCGACTCGTTGTGGATGCCCCCGACGAGGTGAAGGATCGTGAGCGGGTTAATAAGCCCCAGCCACAGCGCCGTCGTCGGGCGCAGCCCGCAGCGGCCCGCCAGGCGGGCCAGCGCCCAGCCCGCGAGCCCGAGCGCCGCGATGCTCACCACGCGGTGGGCGAGGATCCCGAGGTAGATGTTGTCGTCGGTGAGTGAGCTGATCGCGCCCGCCACTCCGAGCGCGACCGGGCCGTAGGGAGAGGGCGACTGCGCCCAGATAAAAGGCACCGAGCGGGCCAGCGGGTCGTTCTCGGGGAGGATTTCCACGGGGCCGGCCTCGTACGGGTCGAGCCCGCGGTCGACGATCGAGCCCTGCGCGAGATAGGAGTAGATGTCCTGGGTGAACAGCGGGGCGGTGGCGACGAGCGGGATCGACCAGGCCCAGAAGATCCGCCAGATCTGGCCCGGGGCGAGGATGTCCGCCCGCCGGTCCTTTGAGCGCAGCGGCGCGCCCGCGAGCGGCGCGAGGCACAGCCACGCGGCGACCATGAGGGCGATGCCTACGAGGGCGAGCACGGTCGAGGCCTGCAACAGAGGCGCGAGCAGCCCGCCGCCGGGGAGGCGGGGGAAAGGGTTGTCGACCACGGGCATAGCCCCGGCGCCGAGCCCCGCGAAGCCTAACAGCAGCGCGCCGGCGGTCCCGGCGAGGCGCACGCCCCGAAACCACGGGGCGTGGCGCGGCCTAATCCCGCGGGCGGTCGGCAGGCTGCGCTCGGGCGGCTCGGCGGCGTCGTGGAGGACGCTCGAGCGGGAGCCCGCCTCGCCCATGGCGGGGAGCTCCCGGTAGATGTGGTCCCACCACGCCGGAGATTGCTCATGCACGGGGCCTCATCCTAGGCGACGCGGCCCGTCCGCCCCGCGGCGACGGGCCGGGGAAGGGCGCGTCGCGGGCCGCCCGGGGTAGATCGAACTGTGGTTAGCGAAGCCATCCTAGCGGGGCGGGATGATTTTTTGTAACACTGTTGTTGTCTAATCATGCCGACGCGAGAGGAGGGCCGAGAGCCAGTGGCTACGTCACCAGCGCGCGGGGCCGCCTCGTCGCGGCCGGCGCCCCGCGATCCCGAGCAGGACACCCGCCAGCAGGTGCTCTCCACGCTGCTGACCCGGGGGCCGCAGACCGCGGCGCAGGTCGCCGACGAGCTCGGGCTCAGGGCGGCCGGGGTGCGTCGGCACTTAGACAACCTCCGTTACGACGGGCTCGTCGAGAAGACCGACCCGCCCCGCGTGGGCAGCAACCCGACCGCCGGCCGGGGCCGGCCGGCGAAGGCGTACCGCCTCACCGAGCGGGGCCGGGCGGGCTTCGGCGACGACTACGGCTCGGTCGCGCACCGCGCGCTCGAGCTGCTCGACGAGACGGCCGGCCGCCAGGCGGTCTGCCGGCTCGCCGAGGAGCGCATCGAGGAGATCCTCGCCGGCGTGCCGCGGCCCAGCGGCGAGAGCCGCGAGGAGCTCGAGGAGACCGCCCGCGCCGTGGCCCGGGCCTTCGACCGGCACGGCTACGCCGCGACGGTGACGTTCGCCAAGGGCGGGATCCAGATCAACCAGCACCACTGCCCGATCGCTAGGCTGGCCGAGGCCTATCCCGAGATGTGCGAGGCCGAGCACGAGGCGATCTCCCGACGCACGGGCCGCCGGGTTTTGCCGCTGGCCTCGATCGTCGCGGGCCACGGCGTGTGCACGACGCACATCCCGCTCGAGGTGCTCGCGCCCGGCAGCGCCGACCCGTAAAACGCGGGCGGCGGGCCGGGCCCGGCCGGCCCGAGGGCGTGCGACCCCTTCAATGACCTGTCCCTAGACGAACCCCATCATTCACGATCTCCGTAGGAAGGAGCGGCTCCCATGACCCAGGTGGAAAACCCCGGGACCTCAAAGCCGATGAATGACGACGAAATCGTCGAGTCCATCAGCGGTAGCTACAGCTACGGGTGGCACGACGAGGACTCCGCGGGCGCGGCCGCGCGCCGCGGCCTCGACGAGGACGTCGTCCGCGACATCTCCGCGAAGAAGAACGAGCCCGAGTGGATGCTCGAGCAACGGCTCAAGGCGCTGCGCATGTTCGAGAAGCAGCCCGTGCCCACCTGGGGCCCGGACCTCTCCGACATCGCGTTCGACCAGATCAAGTACTTCGTCCGCTCGACGGAGCAGCCGGCCACCTCGTGGGAGGACCTGCCCACGGACATCAAGGAGACCTACGACCGGCTCGGCATCCCCGAGGCTGAGAAGCAGCGCCTGGTCGCGGGCGTGGCCGCCCAGTACGAGTCCGAGGTCGTCTACCACCAGATCCGCGAGGACCTCGAGCGCCAGGGCGTTATCTTCCTCGACACGGACACCGCGCTGCGCGAGTACCCGGAGCTCTTCAAGGAGTACTTCGGCAGCGTCGTGCCCGCCGGCGACAACAAGTTCGCGGCCCTCAACTCCGCGGTGTGGTCGGGCGGCTCGTTCATCTACGTGCCCAAGGGCGTGCACGTCGACATCCCGCTGCAGGCCTACTTCCGCATCAACACGGAGAACATGGGCCAGTTCGAGCGCACCCTCATCATCGTCGACGAGGACGCCTACGTGCACTACGTCGAGGGCTGCACCGCGCCGATCTACCAGTCCGACTCGCTGCACGCTGCGGTCGTGGAGATCATCGTGAAGAAGGGCGGCCGCTGCCGCTACACGACCATCCAGAACTGGTCGAACAACGTCTACAACTTGGTCACGCAGCGCGCGAAGGCCGAGGAGGGCGCGACCATGGAGTGGGTCGACGGCAACATCGGCTCCAAGGTCAACATGAAGTACCCGGCTGTGTGGATGACCGGCGAGCACGCCCGCGGCGAGGTCCTCTCCGTGGCGTTCGCCGGCCAGGGCCAGCTGCAGGACACCGGCGCGAAGATGCTCCACATGGCGCCCAACACGTCCTCGAACATCGTCTCGAAGTCGGTGTCGCGCTCCGGCGGGCGCTGCGCCTACCGCGGGCTCGTCCAGGTCAACCCGAACGCGCACCACTCGACCGCGAACGTCGAGTGCGACGCCCTGCTCGTCGACAACGTGTCGCGCTCGGACACTTACCCCTACAACGACATCCGCAACGACCACGTGACCCTCGGCCACGAGGCGACGGTGTCGAAGGTCTCCGACGAGCAGCTCTTCTACCTCATGAGCCGCGGCATCACCGAGGAGGACGCCATGGCCATGATCGTGCGCGGCTTCATCGAGCCGATCGCCAAGGAGCTGCCCATGGAGTACGCGCTCGAGCTCAATCGCCTGATCGAACTGCAGATGGAAGGATCGGTGGGTTAGCAAGAAATGACTACCGCTACGAAGCAGACCCCGGGATCGGCGACCGCCGGGAACAAGGGCGACCTCTTTAGCTCCTACGACCCGGCCGACTTCCCGGTCCCGCGGGCGAAGGACGAGGAGTGGCGCTTCGTCCCCATGCGGGAGCTGCGCGGCCTGCACAACGGGAAGTTCGACGAGCCCGGTGAGGCCGCCATCGACGTCGACGCCCCGGGCAACGTCACCGTCGAGAAGGTCGCCGGCGACGACCCCAGGGTCACGACGACGGGCGCGCCCACCGACCGGCCCGCCGCGCAGGCGTGGGCCTCGGCCGACGGCGTCACCCTCGTGACGATCCCGAAGAACGCCGCGCTCGAGGAGCCGGTGACGATCACCGTCCGCGGTAACGGCCAGACGGCCTTCGGCAACGTCGCGATCGTCGCGGAGCAGGCCGCCGAGGCGACCGTGCTCCTTCGCTACGTCGGCGGCGGCACCTACGCCGACAACGTCGTCTTCGACCTCCACGACGCGGCGCGCGTCAGCGTCGTCACCGACGCCGACTGGGACGAGGACGCAGTCCACCTCTCCCAGCACCGCGCGGCCGTGCGGCGCGACGCGGTGCTGCGCCACACCGTGGCGATCTTCGGCGGGCGGCTCGTGCGCATCATCCCGCGCGTGCAGTTCCGCGAGCAGGGCGGCGAGGTCGAGATGCTCGGCGTGTACTTCGCCGACGACGGCCAGTACTTCGAGACCCGGCTGCTCGTCGACCACAAGCACCCGAACTGCAAGTCCAACGTGCTCTACAAGGGCGCGCTGCAGGGCGACCCGGAGTCGGACAAGCCGGACACGCGCACCACGTGGGTCGGCGACGTGCTCATCCGCCGCGAGGCGGAGAACACCGACACCTACGAGACGAACAAGAACCTCGTGCTCAGCGAGGCCGCCCGCGCGGAGGCGATCCCCAACCTCGAGATCGAGACCGGCGAGATCGTCGGCGCCGGCCACGCCGCGACGGTGGGGCGCTTCGACGACGAGGAGCTCTTCTACCTCATGAGCCGCGGCATCCCCGAGGTCGAGGCCCGCCGGCTCATCATCCGGGGCTTCTTCCTCGACGTCATCAACCGCATCCCCGCCCGCGACATCCGCGAGGAGCTCGAGGAGCGCATCGTGGGCGAGCTCGCCCGGGTGCAGACGGTCTAGGGGACCCCGCAGCGGTTCCCGACGCGCCCGGCGGGCCCACAAGCCCCCGGCCGGCGCGCGGGCCGAAGAGTCGTTTCCACATCCGAGATATAAGGGAAAGCCTGAATTCTTATGTCCACGCTTGAGATCAAGAACCTGCACGCCCAGGTGCTGCCCTCCGACGACAACGCGGAGCCCAAGCCCATCCTCAAGGGCGTCAACCTCACGGTGAACTCCGGCGAGAAGCACGCGATTATGGGCCCGAACGGCTCGGGAAAGTCGACGCTCGCCTACACGCTCGGCGGCCACCCGCGCTACGAGGTCACCGAGGGCGAGGTGCTCCTCGACGGGGTCAACCTCCTCGACCTCGAGGTCGACGAGCGCGCCCGCGCCGGCCTGTTCCTCGCGATGCAGTACCCCACCGAGGTGCCCGGCGTGTCCATGTCGAACTTCCTGCGCTCCTCGGTGACCGCGATCCGCGGCGAGGCCCCGAAGCTGCGCCAGTGGGTCAAGGAGGTCAACACCGCCCGCGAGAAGCTGCGCATCGACGAGTCCTTCCAGGACCGCTCCGTCAACGAGGGCTTCTCCGGCGGCGAGAAGAAGCGCCACGAGGTGCTCCAGCTCGACCTGCTCAAGCCGAAGTTCGCCGTCATGGACGAGACCGACTCCGGCCTCGACATCGACGCGCTGCGCATCGTCTCCGACGGGATCAACCGCTACCAGGAGGAGACCGGCGGCGGGATCCTCATGATCACCCACTACCAGCGCATCCTGCAGTACGTGGAGCCCGACGTCGTCCACGTCTTCCACAACGGGCAGGTCATCGAGACCGGCGACAAGGAGCTCGCCGCGAAGCTCGAGCGCGACGGCTACGACCAGTTCATCCACTAATATGACCGGGGAGGCTACCACGAGCTATCTCACCAGCGCCGGCCGTCTCGACACCGAGGCGATCCGGGCGGAGTTTCCGATCCTCGACCGCACGGTGCGCGGCGACAAGCCGCTGGCGTTCCTCGACTCGGGAGCGACCTCGCAGCGGCCCGAGCGGGTGTGGCGCGCCGAGGAGCGCTTCGTGCTCGGCACGAACGCCCCCGTGCACCGCGGCGCCTACCAGCTCGCCGAGGAGGCCACCGACGCCTACGAGGCGGCGCGAGAGGAGATCGCGCGCTTCGTCGGCGCTCGGGGCGAGGAGATCGCCTTCACGAAGAACGCGTCCGAGGCGCTCAACCTCGCCGCCTTCGTGCTCGGCGACCCGCGCTCCGGGGACCTGGCCGTCGGGGAGGGCGACACTGTCGTCATCAGCGAGCTCGAGCACCACTCGAACCTCGTGCCCTGGCAGGAGCTCTGCGAGCGCACCGGCGCGACGCTCAAGTGGTACGGCCTCACCGACGA
Organism: Corynebacterium otitidis ATCC 51513; assembly: GCF_000296405.1. Lineage (GTDB taxonomy): Bacteria > Actinomycetota > Actinomycetes > Mycobacteriales > Mycobacteriaceae > Corynebacterium > Corynebacterium otitidis. The sequence goes on along the minus strand of NZ_JH815193.1, from coordinate 118,668 downwards.
CGGGCGCATCGACCTCGACTCCCTCGAGCTCGACGAGAGCGTCAAGGTCGTGGCCCTGACTCACCAGTCGAACGTCACGGGCGCGGTCCTCGACGTGCCCGAGGTCGTGCGCCGCGCCCGCGCAGTCGGCGCGCTCACCGTGCTGGATGCGTGCCAGTCGGTGCCGCACCAGCCCGTGGACTTCCACGAGCTCGGCGTTGACCTCGCGGCGTTCTCCGGGCACAAGATGTGCGGGCCCAACGGCGTGGGCGTGCTCTACGGGCGCGACGGCCTGCTCGACAAGCTCCCGCCGTTCCTCACCGGCGGCTCGATGATCGAGGTCGTCACCATGGAGAAGACGACCTTTGCGGAGGCGCCGCAGCGCTTCGAGGCGGGCACCCAGATGACCAGCCAGGTCGTAGGGCTCGGCGAGGCGGTGCGCTTCCTCAACGAGGTCGGCATGGACAACGTCGCCGCCCACGAGCACGAGCTCACCGCCTACGCGCTCGAGAAGCTCGCCGAGATCCCGGGCCTGACGATCCTCGGGCCGACCACCGCGGAGCGCCGCGGCGGGGCGATCAGCTTCTCCGTCGAGGGGATCCACCCGCACGACCTGGGCCAGGTCCTCGACGACGAGGGCGTCGCGATCAGGGTGGGCCACCACTGCGCGTGGCCCGCGCACCGCGCCCTCGGGGTGCAGGCCAGCGCGAGGGCCTCGTTTTACCTGTACAACACGACCGGCGAGATCGACCGGCTGGCCGACGCGATCTCGCACGCGCGCGAGTTCTTCGGGGTGAAGTAGTTGAACCTAGAGTCGATGTATCAGGAAGTGATCCTCGATCACTACAAAAACCCGCAGTACGCGGGCCTGCGCGAGCCCTTCGAGGGCGAGGTCCACCACGTCAACCCGACGTGCGGCGACGAGCTGACCCTGCGCATCCAGCTCTCCGAGGACGGCACGACCATCGAGGACGTCTCCTACCACGCGGTGGGCTGTTCCATCAGCCAGGCGTCCACCTCGGTCATGGCGGAGGAGATCATCGGGATCTCCGTCGACGAGGCGATGGCCAAGCTTAAGGAGTTCGACCGGATGATCACCTCCCGCGGGGAGGTCGAGGGCGACGAGGACTTGATCGGCGACGGGATCGCATTCGCCGGTGTGGCGAAATACCCCGCGCGGGTCAAGTGCGCGCTTTTAGGATGGAAGGCATTCCAGGCCGCGACCGCGGAAGCATTGGAGAAGGCATGACTGAACCGACCGACCAGCAGCCGACCGACCGCAGCGACGACGAGGGGGAGAAGAAGCACAACCCCTTCGACCCGCAGGACCCCGCCAACCGCCCCGAGCAGTCCGAGCAGGACATCAAGGACGCGGCGGACGCCGAGGAGTACCTGCGCGACGTCATCGACCCCGAGCTCGGCATCAACATCGTCGACCTCGGGCTCGTCTACGACATCTGGATCGAGCACCCGGAGGGCCGCAAGCGCGTCGTGGTGAACATGACGCTCACCTCGCCGGCGTGCCCGCTCACCGAGATGCTCGAGGAGCAGTCCGAGCTCGCCATCGTCAACAACGAGGTGGGCGACGAGCTGCAGATCAACTGGGTGTGGCTGCCCGCCTGGGGCCCGCAGATGATCCGCGAGGAGGGCCGCGAGCAGCTCCGCGCGCTCGGCTTCGCCGTCTAGCCGAAGCCCGGCGCGGCGGCCACGCCGCCCGTTTCCTTATCAGCGCCCCGCGCCGCCCCGGCGCCGGGGCGCTTCGCTTGTGCTCGTGGCCGCTCGGGCCCGATTGACGGCGTTGATACACTCACCCCTTGTGATTGCTACGTCTGACCTCGAGATCCGCGTCGGTTCCCGCACCCTGCTCACCGCCCCCGGCGGGCAGCTGCGCATCCAGCCGGGCGACCGCATCGGGCTCGTGGGTCGCAACGGCGCCGGCAAGACCACCACGATGCGCGCCCTGTCGGGCGAGACGAAGCCCTACGGCGGGGAGGTGACGATCTCCGGGGCGGTGGGCTACCTGCCGCAGGACTCCAAGGAGGGCGACACCACCCAGACCGCCCGCGACCGGGTGCTCTCCGCCCGGGGGCTCGACGAGCTGCGCCGCCAGATGGCCAAGCAGCAGCGCCTCATCGAGACCGCCGAGACCGACGCCAAGATGACCAAGGCGGTCGAGAAGTTCTCCAAGGCGGAGGAGCGCTACCAGGCGCTCGGCGGCTACGAGGCCGACGCGGAGGCCGCGCAGATCTGCGACAACCTCGGCCTGCCCGAGCGCGTCCTCGACCAGCGCCTCGAGACCCTCTCCGGCGGGCAGCGCCGCCGCGTGGAGCTCGCGCAGATCCTCTTTAGCGCGCAGACCGGCTCGGGCAAGTCGGACACCACGCTGCTCCTCGACGAGCCCACCAACCACCTGGACGCCGACTCGATCGGCTGGCTGCGCGAGTTCCTTCTCAAGCACGAGGGCGGGCTGCTCATGATCTCCCACGACGTCGAGCTCCTCGACGAGGTGTGCAACAAGATCTGGTTCTTAGACGCGGTGCGCGGCGAGGCCGACGTCTACAACATGGGCTTCGCCAAGTACCAGAAGGCGCGCGCCCAGGACGAGGCGCGCCGCCGCCGGGAGCATGCCAACGCCTCGAAGAAGGCCTCCCAGCTGCGCCGCCAGGCGGAGAAGCTCGGCGCGAAGGCGACGAAGGCGCGCGCCGCGAAGCAGATGGTCGCCCGCGCCGACCGCATGATGAACGAGCTCGACGAGGTCCGCGAGGAGGACCGGGTCGCCCACATCTCCTTCCCCGAGCCCGCGCCCTGCGGCAAGACCCCGATGAACGCGAAGGGGCTGACGAAGATGTATGGCTCGCTCGAGGTGTTCGCCGGCGTCGACCTCGCCATCGACCGCGGCTCCCGGGTCGTCGTGCTCGGCACGAACGGCGCGGGCAAGACGACGCTTCTTAAGCTGCTCGCCGGCGTGGAGCGCACCGACGGCGAGGGCGGCGTGGTCTCCGGCTACGGGCTCAAGGTCGGCTACTTCGCGCAGGAGCACGACACCATCGACCCCGACAAGTCCGTCTGGGAGAACACCATCGAGGCCTGCCAGGAGGCCAATGAGCAGGACCTGCGCGGCGTGCTCGGGGCGTTCATGTTCTCCGGCGACAAGCTCGAGCAGCCCGCGGGCACCCTCTCCGGCGGCGAGAAGACCCGCCTCGCGCTCGCCACGCTGGTGAGCTCGAAGGCGAACGTGTTGCTCCTCGACGAGCCGACGAACAACCTCGACCCCGTCTCCCGCGAGCAGGTGCTCGACGCGCTGCGCACCTACCAGGGCGCGGTCGTGCTCGTCACCCACGACCCGGGCGCGGTCAAGGCCCTCGAGCCGGAGCGGGTGGTGCTCCTGCCCGACGGCGACGAGGACCTGTGGAGCGACGACTACATGGACATCGTCGAGCTCGCCTAAAACCAGAAGGGGAGCACAGACGATCGAGCCCGCCCCTGGCCTGTGACGGCCGGGGCGGGCTCTCTCGCGTCGTGGGTACTGCGTCGGGCTAGGCGCCGGCGATGAACTCCTCGAGGCGGGCGCGGGCCTCGTCGTCGGGCAGCTGCGTCGGCGGGTGCCTCATGAGATACGAGCTCGCCGCCTCCACGGGCCCGCCCTCGCCGCGGTCGAGCGCGATCTTCGCGGCGCGGATCGCGTCGATGACGACTCCCGCGGAGTTGGGGGAGTCCCACACCTCGAGCTTGTACTCGAGGCTCAACGGCACGTCCCCGAAGCCGCGCCCCTCGAGGCGCACGTAGGCCCACTTGCGGTCGTCGAGCCACTCGACGTGGTCGCTAGGCCCGATGTGCACGTCGCGCCCGGCGAGCTCCCGGGGCACGTTGCTCGTCACCGCCTCGGTCTTGGAGATCTTCTTCGACTCCAGCCGGGAGCGCTCGAGCATGTTCTTGAAGTCCATGTTGCCGCCGACGTTGAGCTGCATCGTGCGGTCCAGGCGCACCCCGCGGTCCTCGAGGAGCTTCGCGAGCACCCGGTGGGTGATCGTCGCTCCGACCTGGCTTTTCACGTCGTCGCCGACGATGGGCAGCCCGGCGTCGGCGAAGCGCTTCGCCCACTTTGAGTCGGAGGCGATGAACACCGGCAGGGCGTTGACGAACGCGCAGCCCGCCTCGAGGGCGGCGGCCGCATAGAACTTGTCGGCCTCCTCCGAGCCGACGGGTAGGTAGGAGACAAGCACGTCGACGCGCGCTTCCTTGAGCGCGGCGGCGACGTCGACGGGCTGGGCGTCGGACTCGTCGATCGCCTCGCGGTAGTAGGCGCCGAGCCCGTCGAGGGTGGGGCCGCGCTGGACCGTCACCCCGGTGTCGGGGCCCTCGGCGATGGTGATGGTGCAGTTCCTCGAGGCGCGGCTCGCGCGCGCGAGGTCGACCCCGACCTTCTCTTTATCCACGTCGAACGCGGCGACGACCTCGATGTCGCCGACGTGGTAGCCGCCGAGCCGCGGGTGCATGAGCCCGGGGATGTCCTCCGTCTCGGAGGCGTGGCGGTAGTACTCGATGCCCTGGATCAGCGAGGCCGCGCAGTTGCCCACGCCGGCCAGCGCCACCCGAATGGTCGTGCTGCTCATGCAGCCGAGGCTAGGGCCGGATCCGGCTCCGCGGGTCCGGCCGGCGCGCTTGATCGATCAAGCGCGCCGCCTTGATCGATCAAGAACCGGTCCGCGGGTCGGGGAGCGCGCCCGCCGTTGGGGGAGGTTCCTCAAAGACGGCGAACGCCCCGCCCGGTTCGGCCGGTGATCCGGCCGTCCGGGGCGGGGCGAGGAAGCCTGGGTTGCGGGCGGAGGGCCGCCCGGCTCAGGCGAGGTGTCCTAGGAGAGCTTCTCGCGGACCTTCTTCGCGGCGCTCACGAGGTGCTCCGCAGACGGGGTGGTCTCCTCCCAGGCGCGGGTCTTGAGACCGCAGTCGGGGTTGACCCACACCTGGCGCGGGTCGAGCTCGCGCACCGCGATGTCGAGGAGCCCCTCGATCTCCTCCTCGGAGGGCACGCGGGCGGAGTGGATGTCCCACACGCCGGGCCCGAGGCCGCGCTGGTAACCGTGGCTCGCGAGCGCGGGCAGCACCTTGAACCGGGAGCGGGACGCCTCGATCGAGGTGACGTCCGCGCCGAGCCGGTCGACCGCGTCGACGATGGTCGCGAAGTCCGAGTAGCACAGGTGGGTGTGGATGCTCGTCTTGTCCGCCGCGCCAGAGGTCGCCAGGCGGAACGCACCCACCGCCCAGGAGAGGTACTGCTCGCGGTCCTCCTCGCGCAGCGGGAGCAGCTCGCGGATCGCGGGCTCGTCGACCTGGATGATGGGGATGCCCGCCTCCTCGAGGTCGCTGATCTCCTCGCGCAGCGCGAGACCCAGCTGGTCGGCGACCTCCTTAGGGGCGACGTCGTCGCGCACGAACGACCACGCCATGATCGTCACCGGGCCGGTGAGCATGCCCTTGACCGGGTGGTCGGTGAGCGACTGGGCGTAAGCCGACCATTCGACGGTCACCGGGGCGGGCCGGGTGACGTCGCCCCAGAGGATCGACGGGCGGGTGCAGCGCGAGCCGTAGGACTGCACCCAGCCGTGCTCGGTCGCGGCGAAGCCGTCGAAGTGCTCCGCGAAGTACTGCACCATGTCGTTGCGCTCGGGCTCGCCGTGGACGAGAACGTCCAGGCCGATCTTCTCCTGGCGCTCGATGGTGTCCTTGATCTCCTGGCGCATCGCGTCGATGTAGTCCTGCTCGGCGAGCTCGCCGCGGCGGAACTTCGCGCGGGTCCGGCGGATCTCCTTGGTCTGCGGGAAGGAGCCGATCGTCGTCGTGGGCAGCACCGGCAGGCCGAGCGCCTCGGCCTGCGCCTCGCGGCGCGCCTCGTACTCGCCGCGGGTGCGATCCGCCTCGGAGACGCTGCCGGTGCGCTGCCGCACCGCGTCGACGCGCACGCCCGGGTTCTTGCGGCGCGACTCGGCCGCGGCGCGGTACTCCTCGAGCTGCCCGCCGATCGCGGCGTCGCCCTCCCTAAGCCCGGTGGCGAGGGTGACGACCTCCTGGATCTTCTGGTCGGCGAACGCCAGCCAGCTCACGAGCTCGGGGTCGAGGCTCGTCTCGCGGGTCGCGTCGATCGGGACGTGGAACAGCGACGTCGACGTCGTCACGGAGACCTGGACGTCGTCGCCGAGGCCCTCCTTGATGCGGCGCAGCTGCGCGAGCGAGTCGTCGAGCGGGTTGCGCCAGATGTTGCGCCCGGAGACGACGCCCACGCCGAGCGTGCGGCCGGCGAGCGCGTCCTTCCAGCGGGCGAGCTCCGCCTCGCCGGGCTCCTTGCCGCGGACGGTGTCGATGATGACCGCGCCGACGTTCGTGCGGGCGAGCGCGTCGACCGCGTCGAAGGCGTGCCCGTAGGTGAGCGCCACCGCGAGCCGGGGCGCGCTATCAGTCGCGAGCTTCGCGTAGGCCTTCTCGGCGAGCTCGACGAGGCGGGCGCGGTCCTGGTCGGTGCGGTGCCGGTCGGTCACCAGCGCCGGCTCGTCGAGCTGCACCCATTTCGCGCCCGCCGTGGCGAGCTTCTCGAGGTAGGTGGCGTAGACGTCGAGCAGGTCGTCGAGCCGCTCGAGCGGGTCGTAGCTCTCGGGCGCGGACTCCGCCGGCTTGGAGAGCGCGAGGAAGGTCACCGGGCCGACGAGTACGGGGCGCGCCTCCTCGCCGAGCGCCTCGATCGCGCCGATCCGCGGCGAGCCGGTCCACTCGATGCGGGTCTCGGGCCCGATCTCGGGAACGAGGTAGTGGTAGTTGGAGTCGAACCACTTGGTCATCTCGAGGGCGGCGCGGTCGCCCTCGCCGCGGGCGATGGTGAACTGCGCCTCGAGCACGGCCGGGGACTCCGGGGTCTCGACGTTGTCCTTAAGAACCTCGCCCTCCTTGGCGAAGCGCTCGGGCACCGCGCCGGCGGTAAGGAGGATGTCGAGGACCTGGTCGTAGTAGCTGAAGTCCTCGGGCACCGCTCCGGTGCCCTCGAGGCCGAGGGCCTTGATCGTGCCGGTGCGCGACTTGCGCAGGCTGCGCGCCACGCCCGGCAGGTCGGTGCTCGAGTCCTTCCAGAAGTCCTCGAGCGCGAACTTCAGCTCGCGGTCCGCGCCGATGCGCGGGTAGCCGAGAATCGTTGCTGCCGGGAACGCCGGCGTGCTGGTGGTCATAGCGTGCGATTACACCTCTAACGTTTCGTCGAAAGCTTTGTCGTCCTGGTAGCCGGCCCGATCGCCAAGGCCCCGCTGGTCGGGGCGGCGGCGCGGGCGGGCGGGCCGCCCTAGGGAGGGCGCCCGCCGGCCGCGGGGTGGGGTGTCCTCATCGGTTGCTCCTCTTTTACGTCTCTTAATTCCGTCTCGCCCGCCGGAGGCCGGGCTAGACGCCCGGCGGCATGTGGTGCATGGACAGCGCCGCGAGCTCGGTGTCGAGGTCGAGCTTGTGGTAGGCGCCCGGGTCGAGCTGCCGGTAGGTCTCCTCCGCCGGGGTGAGGAAGCCCGCCGCCTTGAGGTACTCGAGGATGTCGAGCGTCGGCCGCGGCCGGTTGAACGTGTAGAGGTGCACGCCGGGCGCGCCCGCCTTGAGGCAGTCCGCGATGAGGTGCGTGGTCGCCTGCAGGCTGGCGCGCACCCGCGCGGGGCCCGGCGGGTTGTCCTCGAAGATCCGCAAGAGCCGCTCGGGCACGGGGATGCCCGCGAGCCGCTCCATCGCGCGCAGCCGCTTGAGATCGTGCAGCGGCAGGATCCCCGGCACGATCGGCAGCGTGCCGCCCTGGGCCGTGTAGTCCTTCACCAGCGTCGAGTAGTCGTCCGGGTCGTAGAAGACCTGGGTGATGGCGTAGTCGGCGCCGGCGGCCTGCTTGTCGAGCAGGGCGTCGATGTCGTTCTGCCGCTCCATCCCGCGGCTCGCGGGGTAGGCCGCCACCGCAACGGAGACGTAGTCGCGCGGGTTCTTCGCGGTCGACGGACCCGAGCCGTTCGGCCCGGTGCCCACCCCGTCGGGCAGCTCGTCGGCGGCGACCGCGCGGATGAGGCGGACCAGCTGCACGGCGCGGGTGAGCCCGTTGTCGGCGAGCTTCTCCGAGCCGTCGGCCGGCGGATCGCCCCGGATCGCGAGGAAATCCCGCACCCCGGCGCGCAGCAGGAGGCGGACGATGAGGACGAGCTCGCCCTGGCTAGTCCCGTAGCACGTCAGGTGCGCGACGGCGGGGAGCTCGGGGTGCTTGTCGTGGACGTGCATGAGCACCTGCACGGAGCGGTCGCGGGTGTCCACCGTCGAGCCGGCCGCGCCGTAGGTCACCGACACGTAGTGCGGGGCCTGGGCGATGAGCCGCTCGACGCCCGCCCAGATGCTCGAGGAGCGCTTCGGGTTCCGCGGCGGGTAGAGCTCGAACGAGACGGTCGGGTGGCTCGAGCGCCTTCCCGCCCGGTAGTCGGTGTAGTGAAACGCTGTGGACAACGAAGCTCTTCTTTCCCATCGAACCCGGCGTTAGCACCCTTCCCGTCCCCAAAGAGGCGGGGCGGAGTGGGTTGCTGCGGCGTCGTTAAGCCGGGTCTTTCGGCCGCTCAGAATAGGTGTCTGGCTTGCGGACAACCCTAACAGCGCAAACGGCCCCGACCGGTGCGCGGCGAGGGGCGCGACCAGCTCGGGGCCGGCTAAATGTGAACTAAGCTGTCTGTGACCTGTGGCGTTGCGCGCCGCTGCCGTGATCTCGGAGCGAATATAAATCGGCTCCGCGGGGAGCGGCGCTAGTTGCGCAGCCCGTGGACGGGCGCGGGGATGAACCCGCCTCGCCCGACGAGCGTCGCGGCGCTGGCGGGGTGGACGTCGATGACCGGGGCGTAGCCGAGCAGCCCGCCGAAGTTCACCTCGTCGCCGGGGCCCGTGCCGGGGGCGGGGATGACGCGCACCGCGGTGGTCTTGTGGTTCATCACGCCGATGGCGGACTCGTCGGCGATGATCGCGGCGATCGTCTCGGCCGGGGTGTCGCCGGGGATGGCGATCATGTCGAGGCCCACCGAGCAGATCGCGGTCATGGCCTCGAGCTTGTCGAGGCTGATCCCGCCGGCGCGCACCGCGTCGATCATGCCGCGGTCCTCGGAGACGGGGATGAACGAGCCGGACAGGCCGCCCACCCTTGAGCAGGCCATCATGCCGCCCTTCTTCACCGCGTCGTTGAGCAGCGCGAGCGCCGCGGTCGTGCCGTGGGTGCCGACCCGCTCGAGGCCCAGGTGCTCGAGGATGTGCGCGACCGAGTCGCCGAGCTCCGCGGTGGGCGCGAGCGAGAGGTCGACGATCCCGAAGGGCACCCCAAGGCGCTCGGCGGCGAGGCTCCCGACGAGCTGCCCGGTGCGGGTGATCTTGAAGGCGGCCTTCTTGATCTCCTCGGCGACCTCGTTGAGGCTCGCGCCGGTGAGCGAGCCGAGCGCCCGGTCGACGACGCCCGGGCCCGAGACGCCCACCGAGACGACCTGGTCGGGCTCCTCGACGCCGTGGAACGCGCCGGCCATGAACGGGTTGTCGCCCACGGCGTTGGCGAAGACGACGAGCTTCGCGCAGCCGATCGCGCTGCGCGAGGCGGTCGCGGCGGCGGTGTCCTTGATCGCGCGACCGAGCGCGGCGGCGGCGTCCATGTTGATGCCGGCCCTTGAGCTCGCGACGTTGACGGAGCCGCAGACGATCTCCGTCTCGGCGAGCGCCTGCGGCAGGGACTCGATGAGCCGGCGGTCGGCGGTGGTGGCGCCCTTCTCGACGAGCGCGGAGTAGCCGCCGATGAAGTCGACGCCCACCTCGCGGCCCGCGGCCTCGAGGGCGCGGGCGATCTCCACGGGGTCGCCGTCGGCCTCCCCGAGCAGGAGTGCCACCGGGGTGACGGCGACGCGCTTGTTGACGATGGGGACGCCGTACTCGCGCTCGATGCCCTCGCACACCGAGACGAGCTCCGCAGCCTGGGAGGTGACCCGGTCGTAGACGGCGCGCGCGGTTTCGCGGGTGGAGGAGCGCACGCAACTCAAGAGGGAGATACCCATGGTCACGGTGCGGATATCGAGCCGGTACTTCTCCATCATGTCGATGGTGTCGAGCACGCGGCCGGCAAAGGGGCTAAGACTCACGACAACTACTCTCCGGTCTGTCGGTGGGAAAACTGCCCGGCGCCGCGAATGCCCGCCCTTAGCGTGGGCGCGGCGCCGCTATGTCTTTAGAGGTCGTTGACCGCGCTGAAGAGCTCCTCGGCCTGGACGCGGATCGAGACGTTCTGCTCGCGGCCGGTGGCGGCGAGCACGTCCTCGAGAGCGGCGATGCCGGGGGAGTCGTCGGGGATCTCCACCCGGAGGATCATCGTGAACCACGTGTCCATGATGGTCTGGGAGGAGTCGACGACGTTGACGTCGTGGGCGGCGAGCGTCGTCGTGACGCCCGCAATAATTCCGGTGTGATCGGGTCCGGTGACTGTGACGATGGAGTGCATGAAGGGGATCTTAGCGCCTCGGAAAGGTAATGCCCGCCACGGCCGTCAATGACAAGCGTGCGGGTTTTCTCTACGCTTTGAGGTATGACTTCCACTAACGACGGCAACAAGGTTCTCATCATCGGCGGCCACGGCAACGTGGCCCTCCTCACCGCGCCGCGGCTCGTGGAGAAGGGCGCGTCGGTGACCTCCCTCATCCGCGACCCGAAGCAGAGCTCGGATATCGAGTCCGCCGGCGCGACCCCCGTGGTGCGCGACATCACCGAGGTGAGCCCCGAGTCCTGGGACGAGCTGCTCGCCGAGTACGACACCGTTATCTGGTCGGCCGGCGCCGGCGGCAAGGGCGGCGCCGAGGCCACCTACGCCATCGACCGCGACGCCGCCCTCGAGGTCATCGCGTCGCTGCGCCGCCTCGGCGACAAGGCGCCGCGCCTGCTGCTCGTCTCCTTCATCGGCTCCCGCGAGAACCTCTTCTCCGAGGACGACGGGATGTACGACTACGGCGAGGCCAAGCGCGTCGTCGACGAGAAGCTCGACGAGGAGGGCTCCTTCGAGCACATCGTCATCGCCCCGACGATGCTCACCAACGAGGACGTCGACGGCTTCGAGGAGATCCAGGACGAGAAGGCCTTCGCCCGCGACAAGACGACCTCCCGCAAGCTCGTCGCCGCGGTCCTCACCGAGCTCGCCACCCGGGAGAGCTGGCCGAAGATCAAGCGCTTCGCCTTTATCGACGGCGACAAGGCCGTCTCCGAGATCCCGGCTTAGAACCCAACCTCGCCTCGGGGCACGCGCGTCGCCCCGAGAAGCGAGCGCACCGCCCCGCTTCCCAGCACGCCCGCCGGCTTGACCGGCGAGGGGAGGCGGGGCGGTTTTCGCGTGCCCGGGGCCCGCGGGCCCTCACCCCGTGCTGCGCCGCCGGCCGCGGCCCGCGCGGGCAAACGGCGACGTGCGCGACGAGCGGCCGGTCGGGCCCCGCGTCTGGGAGCCGGGCGGCTTCGCGGGCACGAGAACGGGCCCCGCGGCCGTCTGCGGCGACGGCCGGCGGGGCTCGGCGATGAGGGGGTGGGCCGGCTTAGGCGGCGTGCGCCCGCGCAAGCGCGGGAGTCTCGATGCGCTCGCCGGCGCAGTGCTCGGCGAAGGAGCGCAGCAGGCTCGTCGAGGCCGAGAGGTTCTCCCGGCTGATCTCGGAGACGATGCCCTGCCAGTTCGACGGGTCGAAGTAGCCGTTGGTCTGGTAGAAGCCCATCCGGTTGGCCATGCCCTTGGCGTCCATCTCGGGGTGGAACTGGCTGGCCCACGTCTGCGTGCCGACCTTGAAGGCCTGCACCGGACACGTCGGACCCGTCGCGAGCAGCCGGGCGGCCGCGGGCGCGAGGGTGATGTGCTCGTTGTGTCCGGTCAGCGCCCGGAACGTCGAAGGCAGGCGGCCGAAGATCGGGTCGCCCGCGGCGTTGTCGGTGAGCCGCACCGTCGTCGCGCCGGCGCCCTCCGGGCGATCGGTGCCGATGCCCGAGCCCAGCGAGGAGGCGAGCACCGTCGCGCCGAAGCAGATCGCGTAGGTGGGCAGGCTGTCGTCGAGGAGCCGGAGGATCTCCCGGATCGCCTGGGCCCGCCAGGCGGCCTCGATGTCGTCGGTGAGGTTGAGGGGGCTGCCGCCGATGATGAGGCCGTCGAAGCCGGCGGTGGAGCCGGCGGTCGCGGTCGGCGAGTCGAGGACGCGCTGCTCCACGCACATGGCGGGCATCCCCGTCGCGCGAAGCACATCGTTGTACTCGGCGGCCGCGGCCTGCGCGCCGCGGCGGGGGGATACCAGAAGCAAGCGAATCATGACGGCCATCATAGACCGCTCGGTCTACGAGGGGCAAGCGGGCCGCGCTATTTTTATGCTTCGGCGGACTTGCGGATCGACTGCTCGACGAGGTCGAGCATCCCGCCGAGGCCCTCGGTGCCCTCGCCGTTGGCGATGCGGCCGATGAGCCCGTCCATGACGGTCTCGAGGTAGGTCGCCAGCGTGTCGAGCGGCACGTCCTCGCGCAGCCGGTCGGCGTCGGCGTTGTCGCGTAGCCGCTCGCGCACCGCGTCGTGGAGCACCGACTGGTGCTCGCGCCACCGGGCACGAAACGACTCGTCGGTGCGCAACAGGCGGCTGATCTCGTGGCGGGTGGCCAGCCAGTCGTGGCGCTCCGGATGCGCGAGGATCGAGCGCATTACCTCGACGAGGCCGGCGCCGCGCACGACCGCGGCCTGGCGCTCCGCGTCCTCCCGGGCGAGCGCCAAGAAGAGCGACTCCTTGTCGCGGAAGTGGTGGAAGATCGCGCCGCGCGACTTGCCCGTGGCGGCCTCGAGGCGGCGCACGGTCGCGCCTTCGTAGCCGTAGCGCGAGAAGCATCGTCTGGCGCCGTCGAGGATCTCCTGGCGGCGCCTGCTGAGCTCCTCCTCGCTGACCACGGGCATGGCTTTTCGGCGGACCTTCTTTCCACAGTTTGTCGCGCGCCGCCCGGTGGGGGCGGCGCCCCGCCCCGGGGTGGATCCCCGGGGCGGGGCGGGCGCCTCGTGGGCGCCCCGCGGGGTCGTCCCCGCTAGGCGGCTGCCTCGTTACGCCGCCATGCTACGCAGCACGTACTGCAGGATGCCGCCGTGCCGGTAGTACTGCGCCTCGCCGGGCGTGTCGACGCGCACGACCGCGTTGAACTCGATCGGCTCCGCGTCGTCCTTCTCGGCGGTGACGTGCACGGTCTTGGGGATGTCCTTCGACTCGTTGAAGGCGGTGATCCCCGTCACGGAGAAGGTCTCCGTGCCGTCGAGGCCGAGCGACTCGTGCGACTCGCCCTCGGGGAACTGCAGCGGGAGCACGCCCATACCGATGAGGTTCGAGCGGTGGATGCGCTCGAAGGACTCGGCGATGACGGCGCGCACGCCGAGCAGGTTCGTGCCCTTCGCGGCCCAGTCGCGCGAGGAGCCCGTGCCGTACTCCTTGCCGGCGATGACGACGAGCGGGATGCCCTCGGCCTTGTAGTGCTGCGCCGCGTCGTAGATGAACTCCTGCGGCGCGTCCGGCTGGGTGAAGTCGCGCGTGTAGCCGCCCTGGGTGTCGACGAGCTGGTTCTTCAGCCGGATGTTGGCGAACGTGCCGCGCACCATGACCTCGTGGTTGCCGCGCCTGGAGCCGAACGAGTTGTAGTCCGGGCGCTTGACGCCGTTGGCGTCGAGGTACTTCGCCGCGGGCGTGCCCGGCTTGATCGCCGAGGCCGGCGAGATGTGGTCGGTGGTCACCGAGTCGCCGAGCTTCGCGAGCACGCGGGCGCCCTCGATGTCGGAGACCGGGTCCGGCTCGGTGGGCATGTCCTCGAAGTACGGGGGCTTGCGCACGTAGGTGGACTCCTCGTCCCAGTGGAAGGTCTTGCCCTCCGGGACGTCCAGGCTGCGCCACGCCTCGTCGCCCTTGAAGACGTCGGAGTAGTCCTCGACGTAGAGCTCGCGGGAGATGGAGGACTCGATGGTCTCCTCGATCTCCTCCGGGGTGGGCCAGATGTCGCGCAGGTAGACGTCGTTGCCCTCGGTGTCCTGGCCGAGCGGCTGGGACTCGAAGTCGAAGTCCATCGTGCCGGCGATCGCGTAGGCGATGACGAGCATCGGGGACGCGAGGTAGTTCATCTTCACGTCCGGGGAGATGCGGCCCTCGAAGTTGCGGTTACCCGAGAGCACCGCGGTGGCGGTGAGGTCGTTGTCGTTGATCGCCTCGGAGATCTCGTCGGGCAGCGGGCCGGAGTTACCGATGCAGGTGGTGCAGCCGAAGCCAGCGAGGTAGAAGCCGAGCCCCTCGAGGTCCTTCCACAGGTCCGCGCGGGAGAAGTAGCCGTCGACGACCTGCGAGCCGGGCGCGATCGAGGTCTTCACCCACGGCTTGGAGTTGAGGCCCTTCTTCACGGCGTTGCGGGCGAGCAGGCCCGCGCCGACCATGACCGACGGGTTCGAGGTGTTCGTGCACGAGGTGATCGACGCGATGGCGACCATGCCGTGGTCGAGGGTGAAGGAGCCGCCGCGCGGGGAGCGGACCTCCACCGGGCGGGACTGGCGGCCCTTCGCGCCGGCGGCGGCGGACTCGCCGCGGCCCTGGGCCGAGGAGTTGTAGCCGGCCTCGGCGTTCTCCTCGGTCTTGTGGTCGCCCTCGGCGTCCATGTTGGAAGCCTGCGGGGCGTTGTCGTCCTCGTTGATCGGGTCGTCGGTGAACTCGCCGAGCTGGCTACGGAAGGTCTCCTTCGCCTCGTCGAGGAGGATGCGATCCTGCGGGCGCTTCGGGCCCGAGATCGACGGCTTGACCGTGGAGAGGTCGAGCTCGAGGTACTCGGAGTAGTTCGCCTCCGGGGCGTCCTGCTCGAGCCACATTCCCTGGGCCTTGGCGTAGGCCTCGACGCGCTCGATCTGCTCCTCCGGGCGGCCGGTGAGGCGCAGGTAGTTGATGGTCTCCTCGTCGATGGGGAAGATCGCGCAGGTCGAGCCGAACTCGGGCGACATGTTGCCGATGGTCGCGCGGTTGGCGAGCGGCACCTCGCGCACGCCATTGCCGTAGAACTCGACGAACTTCTGGACCACGCCGTGCTCGCGGAGCATCTCGGTGATGGTGAGCACGACGTCGGTCGCGGTGACGCCGGTGGGGATCTCGCCGGTGAGCTTGAAGCCCACGACCTTCGGGATGAGCATCGAGACCGGCTGGCCGAGCATCGCGGCCTCGGCCTCGATGCCGCCCACGCCCCAGCCGAGGATGCCAAGCCCGTTCTCCATCGTCGTGTGGGAGTCGGTGCCGATGCAGGTGTCCGGGTAGGCGACGTTCTCGTTGTCGAAGACGACGCGGGAGAGGTACTCGATGTTGACCTGGTGGACGATGCCGGTTCCCGGCGGCACGACGCGGAAGTTGGAGAAGTTGTCCGCGCCCCAGCGCAGGAACTGGTAGCGCTCGGCGTTGCGCTGGTACTCGATCTCGACGTTCTTCTCGAGCGCCTCGGGGCCGCCGAAGGCCTCGATGATGACGGAGTGGTCGATGACCATCTCGGCCGGGTTGAGGGGGTTGACCTGGTCCGGGTCGCCGCCGAGGTTGCTCACGGCCTCGCGCATCGTCGCGAGGTCGACGATACAGGGCACGCCGGTGAAGTCCTGCATGAGCACGCGGGCCGGGGTGAACTGGATCTCGGTGTCCGGCTCGGCCTCCGGGTCCCAGTTCGCGATGGCCTTGATGTGCTCCGGGGTGACGTTGAGGCCGTCCTCGTTGCGCAGGAGGTTCTCGGCCAGCACCTTCAGCGAGTAGGGCAGGTCCTTGAGCCCCTCGACCGCGTCGAGGGAGAAGTAGTCGTACTCCCGGTCGCCGACCGAGAGTTTCTTCTTCGCGTTAAAGGAGTTCTTGCTTTCAACCACAGTGTGCTCCAACCGGTTGCTCGTGGGGCTCGCGCCCGCTGATGAACCACCCCCGCCGGGCCGCGCCGCCGGAGCCGGAGTCCGGGTGGCGGGCGGGCACAGTCACCCGCGCCGCCGGGCGCGGCGCCCGCGGGGCGGGCGCGTCTTCTCTCTTAGGCCGCGTGTGCACGGTCTAGGTCACAGCTTAACGGAACGCCTGTACTGTTGTCTCATCGTCGCCGCCGTCACTCCGCCCGCCGGCGGGATTGAAGGTCTGGGACTTGACCGAGTGGGCGCCCATATAGCCGGTGGCGTTGACCTTAGCGGGCAGCCGGCGCGGCGTGTCGCGCTTGATGTGTCGTATCTCATAGTTATCAAATCGTTATCCTTTTTCGCAGGCCACGGGCCCTCCGGCGCGCGAAACCGCTGTGAGAGCTGTGGTTTTCTGGGTTTTAAGGGAGACTCCGAGGCTCGCGTGCCCTATGGTTCCACTATCGACTCTTGGGGTCGTGGCTTGCGCGCCGCCGCCCCGGCATCCGCCCGCCAAGCCGGTGGGCTGGACTCGCCGGGCCGGGCACGGGAGGGGCCGACGCCGTGTCGTGGCTCGTGGGGAAGCGTGCCTCGCCGGATCACTCCCGCCGCCCGGGGCTGAAGGCGGCGCGCCAGCCGGACGCCAGAGCGTCGGAAGTTAGCCAATAGAGCAGTAAGACACGCACCTCGGCGGACGGGCAGCCGACGGCCGGATCAAGGTTGAAGGCTGTACTCGATGCCCGGGCCCGCAGGTGATGCCCCCTTAAGAAGCACAGGAGTCAGAGACACGTGACAACGCCATCTTCTTCGCACCGGGCCCGCAAGCGGCCCTGGCTCGCGGCCCTCGCGGCCGTCGCCTCGCTGTCGGTCATGTCGACGACCACGGCCGTCGCCTCCGTCGCACCCGGCTCGGGCGAGCCCGCCGCGGGCGTCGAGTCCGCGGACGTGAGCGAGCCGCAGCGCCCCGACGACGCGCAGCTCGCCGAGGCGCAGCGCCGCGTCGACGACGGCGAGGCCTCCGTCAGCGAGATCACCCGGCTCATCGCCCAGCGCGAGGATCAGATCCACGCGCTCGAGGCCGAGATGGGCCAAGCCCGCGAGGAGGCCAACAAGGCCGTCGTGGACTCCGACCGTGCCCGCGGCGAGGCCGACGACGCCCGCCGCGAGGTTGTCGAGGCCCGCGGGAACCTCGACGACGCGCAGGAGAAGATCGAGGAGGCCCAGGCCGAGCTCGACGAGATCTCCCGGACGAACTACCGCCGCGCCGCCTCGGGCGGGGCGGGCGCGCTCGCCGGCGGGGACGAGCAGAAGGAGGCCCTCGAGCGGCAGACCTTCCTGCGCACCCAGGCCGAGGATCGGCGCGCCGCGATCGAGGAGCTCGACCGGATCCGCACCGAGAACGCGAATATCGAGTCGAAGCTGCGGCAAGCCCGCGACGCGGCCGAGTCCCGCGCCGAGGAGGCCACCGCGGCCGAGGAGGCCGCCAAGGCCGCCGTCGCGCAGTCGACGACGACCCTGGAGGGCCACCTCGACGAGCACCGCCGGCTCGAGGACCTCAAGGAGCAGGCGAAGGTCTCGCTCGCCGAGGCCCGCGGCGACTCCGAGGAGCTCGAGAAGCAGAAGCGCGCTTACGACGACTTCAAGGAGCGCCAGGAGGCGCAGCGCGAGGCCGAGGAGAAGGCGCGCGCCGCGGCCGAGAAGGCCCAGCGCGAGGCCGACGCCCGCGCCGAGGAGGAGGCCCGCGCCGAGGCCGAGCGCCAGGCGAAGGCCGAGCGGGAGCGCGCCGAGGCCGAGCAGCGCCGCGCCGAGGAGCAGGCGCAGCGCGAGAAGGCCATCGAGGCCGCGACCAAGGCCGCCGAGGAGCAGCGCAAGCGCGAGGAGGAGGCCCGCGCCGCGGCGGAGGCCGCCGAGCGCGAGCAGCAGGCCGAGGAGGCCGAGCGGCAGCGCGAGGCCGAGGAGGCCGCCCGCGCCGAGGCCGAGGCCGCCGAGCGGGAGCGCCTCGAGGAGGAGCAGGCCCAACGCGAGGCCGAGGAGCAGGCCGCCCGCGAGGAGGAAGAGGCCCAGCGCGAGGCGGAGGACGCCGCCGAGGCGGAGGCCGCCGAGCGGGAGCAGGCCGAGGCCGAGGAGGCCGAGCAGCAGCAGCAGATCGCCGCGGAGCAGGGCGGCGCGGCCGCCGAGGCGCAGGACGCGCCGACCGCGGGCGAGGACGCCGACCGCGCCCAGAAGGTCGAGGTCGTCGTCGAGCGCGCCCTGTCCCAGATCGGCGTGCCCTACGCGTGGGGCGGCGGCGACGCCAACGGCCCGACGCTCGGCATCCGCGACGGCGGCGTGGCCGACGCCCACGGCGACTACCAGAAGGTCGGCTTCGACTGCTCGGGGCTGATGATCTACGCCTTCGCGGGCGTGGGCATCCACCTCGAGCACTACACCGGCTACCAGTACGAGGCCGGCACCAAGGTGCCGGTGGCCGAGGCGCAGCGCGGCGACATGCTCTTCTGGCCGGGCCACGTCGCTCTCTACCTCGGCGACGGGCAGATGGTCGAGGCCCCGCAGTCCGGCTCGACCGTTCAGGTCAGCCCGGTGCGCTGGGGCGGCATTGAGCCCTACGCCGTGCGGATGTTCTAGGCCCCGCCTAGCCGCGAAACCACACGCCCGCCCGAGACTGGAAACCCCAGTACGGGCGGGCTTTTCGCGCGCCCGGCGGGGGAGCGTCGGCGTTTTGCTCGGCCGGCGGTCGGCGTTCTAGGCTGACAGCCATGGCAGACAGCTCACAGCCCTTCGACGCGCTCCTCGTCCTCTCCTTCGGCGGCCCGGAGGGCAACGACGAGGTTCTTCCCTTCCTGGAGAACGTCACCCGGGGGCGCAACATCCCCCGCGAGCGGCTCAAGGCTGTGGGCAAGCACTACTATCACTTCGACGGGGTGAGCCCGCTCAACGCGCTCAACCGGGAGATCATCTCCCACCTCGAGGACGAGATCGACAACCGCGGCTGGAAGCTGCCGGTCTACTTCGGCAACCGCAACTGGAAGCCCTTCGCGGAGGACACACTCGCGCAGATGTCGCGCGACGGCGTGCGCCGCGCCGTGGTGTTCGCAACCTCCGCGTGGGCGGGCTACTCGGGCACCGGGCAGTACAACGACGACATCAAGCGCGCCCAGCGCCACCTCGCCGAGCAGGGGCTTGAGCCCGTCGAGCTCGTGAAGATCCGCCAGTTCTTCTCCCACCCGGTCTTCGTCCGGCTTATGGCCGAGTCGCTCAAGGAGGCGATCGCGAAGGTGCCCGCCGGGACGAAGGGCCGCACCGCGGTGGTCTTTAGCGCCCACTCGGTGCCGCTCACCGCGGACGAGGAGGCCGGCGCGCCCTTCGAGTCGAACCTCTACTCCCGGCAGGTCGCCGAGGCCTCCCGGCTCGTCGCCAGGGCCGCCGGGGTGTGGGACTACGACGTCGTCTACCAGTCGCGCTCGGGCAACCCGAAGACCCCGTGGCTCGAGCCGGACGTCGTCGACCACCTCGAGGAGCTCTCCGACAAGGAGGACATCGGGGCGGTGGTGTGCTGCCCGATCGGGTTCATCTCCGACCACATGGAGGTCATCTGGGACCTCGACACGGAGCTTAAGGAGGCCGCCGAGGAGCGAGGCATCGCCTACGTGAGGGCCCGCACCGCGGGCCCCGAGCGGGACTTCGCGGCGATGGTCCTCGACCTCGCCGAGGAGGCCGCGGGCCGCCGCGAGCCCGAGTTCCTCGGCGAGGTGACCGTGGCCGGCGGCAGCGTCGACGGCATCGCGAGCCCGGCGGTCTTCCGGGGCCGGGCGAAGTAGCCCGCCGTGGCCGTGGACCCCTACGCCGGCGACATCCTCAAGGGCCACCAGCGCCGCCGGCCCGCCTCGTACCCGGAGGTGCCCGCGGAGCGCGACCTCGTCGCCGAGGTCATCGCCGACGGCTTCGTCGGCGCGGTGCTCGGCGTGGAGCGCACCCCGGACGGCGAGTTCGTGCGCCTCGAGGACCGGCGCGGCAACTCCAGGCTGTTCAAGCTGCGCCGCGGCGCCTTCCTCGTCCAGGGCAAGCGCGTCACGCTCACCCGCCCGGCGCCCGCGGCGCCGGCGCACCCGACGCGCTCGAACTCGGGCTCGCGCCGCGTGGAGAACCTCGAGGCGAGGGTCGCGCAGCCCTCCCGGATCTTCGTCGAGGGCGTGCACGACGCCGCGATCGTCGAGAAGGTGTGGGGCCACGACCTGCGTGTCGAGGGCATCGTCGTCGAGTACCTCGAGGGCCTCGACAACCTGCCTGAGCGCCTCGAGGAGTTCCGCCCCAGCCCGGGCCGGCGGGCGGGGGTGCTCGCCGATCACCTCGTGGAGGGCTCGAAGGAGCAGCGCCTCACCGCGTCGGTGGGCGAGGACGTGCTGGTGACCGGGCACCCGTTCGTCGACGTGTGGGCGGCGGTCAAGCCCGAGCGCCTCGGGATGCGCGCCTGGCCGGACGTGCCGCGCGGCGAGGACTGGAAGACCGGGGTGTGCGCCCGGCTCGGCTGGTCGGACCCGAAGGAGGGCTGGAGCCGGGTCTACCGGGCGGTCTCGACGATCAAGGACCTCGACGCGAGCCTCGTCGGCGCGGTGGAGCGCCTCATCGACTTCGTCACCACCCCGGAGCTCTCCAAGGAGAACTTCTAGGCGCCGTCTAAGCGGCCGCCTCGGTGACGAGGTTGACGGCGAGCTGCCAGCCGGCGGCCTCTGCGCGCCAGCCCGCCGCCGCGAGCCGCTGCGAGACGGCCTGCTTGCTCACGCCGAGGGCCTCGGCGGCCTCGGTCTGGGTGTAGCCGCGCCGCACGAGGCTCGTGGCCTCGCGGCCCTCGGGGCTGCGCCGGTTGAGCACGTGGCTCAACAGCGCGAACGCGGCGGCGATGTTCGAGGCCTTCGTGGCCGACTTGTCGACGGCGGGGCTGACCTGGCAGCCGACGTGGCCCGCGCGGGCGCGCTCCGGGAGGCTCGCTGTCGCGAGCCCCGTGGCGTCCGCGTCGCCGGGGGCGATGCCGATGCCGAGCGCCCACTCGCCGTCGGCGATGAGCGCCATGACGACGTCGCAGAGCGCCTCGGGGCTCTCGACGGGGGCGCGGCGGTCCTCGACGCCGAGCTCCTCGAAGCGGCCGACGCCCGGCATCCGGGAGAGCGCCTTGGCGCTCTCCTCGACGAGCGCGGCGCGCCTCGTCGCCGTGCCCCGGTAGCGCGCGTGAATCGCGAGCATCGAGCCGACCCCCTCTATTCGCTTCTCTCCGCCATTCCCGTCTCGGCAAGCCCTTAGGCTTGATCACTACCCAGTGAACCCTCCCGTTCGTCGCGTGTCAAGCCTTGATTCCTGACGGGCAAAAGGCCGTCGAGGGCGAGGCCGGCGAAGCCGACGAGCGCGATGACGACGGTGAGGCCGATCGCCAGCGGGTCGGGCCGCCCGCCGAGCGCGTCGCCGAGCACGACCGTGACGATGGAACCCGGCGCGGAGCCGACGAACGTGGCGACCGCGAAGGGCACGACCCGCACGCTCGTGAGCGCCGCGACGTAGTTCATCAGCGCGAAGGGGACGCCGGCGATCATCCGCAGCGAGCCGACCGCGAGCCAGCCGCGGGTCCGCAGCCGCTCGTCGATGGCGCGGGCCAGGGGGTGCTTGAGCCGGGAGCTCAGCCACCCGCCGAGCACGCGGCGCACGAGCACGAGGGAGACCACCGCCGAGGCCGTCGTCGCGGTGAGCACGACGACGATGCCCTCGGCGACGCCGAAGAGCACGCCCGCGGCGACGGTGAGGATCGTGCGCGGCACGGGTAGCTGGGTGATGGCGACGTAGAGGAGCCAGAAGACGACGACGAACCAGGCTCCCGCGTCGTCGGCCCAGGCGCGCAGCGTCCCGAGGCTGGGCACCTCGATAAAGAAGGCGGCGAGCAGGACCGCCGCCGCGAGCCCCGCGGCGACCAACAGCCGGCCGCGGCGCCCGCGCGGCGCGATCCGGGCGCTTCCGCCGTGTGTGTGAGTCGTCGGCACCGCCTTACTCTTCGGGCATGGCGGGGCCGCGCCACATCCCGAACTCGGGCGTCGTGCCCTCGACGAGCTCGATGGGGCCCATCGGCTCGAAGCCCTTCGAGTGGTAGAGCTTCGCGGAGCGCGCCGTGGACGCCTCGAGGTAGAGCGCGTCGTCGCCGCCGCGCTCG
Source organism: Corynebacterium otitidis ATCC 51513 (assembly GCF_000296405.1). Lineage (GTDB taxonomy): Bacteria > Actinomycetota > Actinomycetes > Mycobacteriales > Mycobacteriaceae > Corynebacterium > Corynebacterium otitidis. Next base: position 96,571 of record NZ_JH815193.1, on the reverse strand, counting down.
ATGCCGTGGTCGAGGAGCGTGCTGCCCACGCCCTGGCCCTGCGCCTTCGGGGAGACGCCGATGACCCACAGGTACCAGTGCGGGTACTTGGGGTGGTGGTCGGCGTAGACCTTCTCCCGGTAGAGGGCGGTGGGGGCGTGGTGGCCGAAGATGCGGGCGTACTCGGGCACCGTCTTGATCTGCTCGACGATGTTGGTGCTCTCCCCGGGGCGGCGCCACAGCGCCGCGCCGACGAGGTTGTCGTCGTCGTCGACGGCGAGGTCGATCGTGCCGGCGGTGAGGTAGTCGGCGGTGATCTGGGTGCGGAAGAGCCGCTCGAGGGTCTCCCGGTGGTCGTCGAGGATGCTGATGTCGAACCAGCGGGCGAACGAGGGGTCGTGCTCGAAGGCCTCGACGAGGAGCTCGATGAGCGGCTCGAGGTCGGCGTCGCGAAAGTCCCGAATAGAAATAGCCATGACCGCCTAGTCTACCTTCCCGGCCCCGCCGCGGGCCGCGGCCGCCGGAGTAGGAAACGGCAACGGGGCGGGGAGCGGATACGAAAAGGCCCCGGGGCGATGATCGCCCCGGGGCCTTATTTGTTGTGCCCGGAGGGGGACTTGAACCCCCACGTCCGTTAATAGGACACTAGCACCTCAAGCTAGCGCGTCTGCCATTCCGCCACCCGGGCCGGGTGTTTGTTGCCGCCCTCTGCGCCAACGGGGAGTCAGTGTATAGGTCGCCGTGTTAGGGGACAAATCCCCAGGAAAACGGGCATTTAACGGCCTGGAAACGCGCGCGGTGCGCACGCGCGATCGGCGCTCCGAGAAGGCGCGTCGAGGCGGCGCGGGAAGCGCCCGGTTCCGAGCCTGCCCGGGGCGGGCGAGGGGAGTGTGAGCCAAGCCGGCGGTGGCGCGCCGAGTTGTTTAGTACAACTGGGGCCATGGCTTCTTACGCAGACGATCCCCGCTTCCCCGGACCCGACCCCTACGCCCCGCTCGGCGACCTGCCCTCCTTCGAGCTTCGCTCCGAGACCTTCGACGAGGGCGAGAAGCTCGCCGACGAGCAGGCGGCGCCCACGTCCGTCTCCCCGCAGCTGTCGTGGTCGGGCGCGCCGGAGGAGACGAAGTCCTTCGCCGTGACCGTCTTCGACCCGGACGCGCCGACGGCGTCCGGCTACTGGCACTGGGCGGCGTTCAACATCCCCGCCGACGTCACCGAGCTGCCCGCCGGCGCCGGCAAGGAGGGCGACCTCGGGCTCGGCGAGAAGGTGCGCACGCTCGCCGGCGACTCCGGCGAGGCGAACTACTACGGCGCCGAGCCGCCGGCCGGCCACGGCCCGCACCGCTACCTCGTCGCGGTCCACGCCGTCGACACGGAGACCCTCGACATCCCCGAGGGCTCGACCTCGACGGTGCTGGGCTTCAACCTCTACTTCCACTCCCTGGCCCGCGCCATCACGTGGGGCTGGTACGAGAACGAGGAGGAGTAAGAGGCGACAACGCCTCGGCTCTTTGGCGGGCCGCCGCGGGCCCGCAAACGCCTCGAGACGGCGACGGCCGCCGCGCGCCACGAGGTAGGGCGCGCGGCGGCCGTCGTTGCTTTCTCCGCGGAGCCTCCGACCCCGCGGAGGGGAGGAGGGAAAGAGGAGAGGGGCCTAGTCCTCGCCGATCCAGGGCCGCTCGCAGCCGACGGCCTCGGAGATGTTGGAGAAGCCCTGCCGGCGCAGCTCCGCGGCGAGCCCGCGGTGGATGTCGCGGATCCAGTCCGCGCCGCCGTAGATCATGCCCGTGTAGCCCTGCAGCAGCGACGCGCCCGCGGCGACGCGCTCCCAGGCCTGCTCGGGCGTCTCGATGCCGCCGACGGAGACGAGCACGAGCTCGTCGCCGACGCGGCGCCGGATGCGCTTGAGCACCTCGAGGGAGCGCGCCGCGACCGGCGGCCCGGAGATCCCGCCCGCGCCGAGCGCCTCGACCTGCTTGGCGGGCGTCGTGAGCCCCTCCCTAGAGATGGTGGTGTTCGTCGCGACGATCCCGTCGATGTCGGATTCGAGGGCGAAGTCCGCGATCTCGTCGATGTCGTCGTCGCTCAGGTCCGGGGCGATCTTCACGAGCACCGGGCAGTCGGTGACGACCTCTAGGACGCCGGAGACGATGCGGCGCAGCTCGTCGACGGCCTGCAGGTCGCGCAGGCCGGGCGTGTTCGGCGAGGAGACGTTGATGACGAGGTAGTCGGCCAGCGGCGCGAGCAGCTGCGCGGAGCGCTGGTAGTCCTGCACCGCGTGCTCGAGGGGCACGACCTTCGTCTTGCCGATGTTGATGCCGATGACGTCGTCGAAGTTGCGGCGCCGGATATTCGTCGCGACCTCCGCCGCGCCCGGGTTGTTGAAGCCCATCCGGTTGAGCAGTGCCCGGTCGGCGCGCAGCCGGAAAAGCCTGGGGTAGGGGTTGCCGGCCTGCGGGGAGGCGGTGACCGTGCCGAGCTCCGCGAAGCCAAAGCCCGCGGGCGTCCACACGTCCGGGGCGGTGGCGTCCTTGTCGAATCCCGCGGCCAACCCCAGCGGCCGGGGGAAGGTCACCCCGAAGATCTCCTGGCTGAGGATCGAGTCCTTGACGGGGAAGATCGCGCCGAGCGAGCGGCTGATGACCGGAACGAGCTGCGCGACGCGCAGCAGGTCGGTGACCATGCCGTGGATCCGCTCGGGCTTGATGCGGAAGAGCCCCTTGAGGAGAAGCTGATATGCCCCGCGCCGAATGCCCATGGTCGTCCTCCTCGCGTCGCCAGCCGGTTTCAAGGGCCGCGGCGCCGTCGTCTGGTTGTTCGCTCAACCGAACCGGTAGGTCGGTCTTATCGTGCCACCGCCGCCCGGGCGCGGCACAATCGCGCCTTTGCTAGAGCTCGTCGATGAGCTGGAGCTGCCCGCCGGCGTCCGCGACGAGCGCGATCTCGCCCGACTCGGTCGCCGCGACCGAGCGCACGTTAGCGATGGTCGGGGCCTCGGCCTCGAGCTCCGGCACGCCGGTGGCAACCGAGTAGCCCTGGAGCACGTTCTCCTTCGTCGAGGCGACGAGCGCGAGCCCGCGGGACGAGTCGAACGCCACGCCCCAGGGCGACTCGGCGACCGGCGAGGTCTGTTGGAGGCGCACCACGCCCGCCGAGGTGTAGATCGCGACCTGGTCGCCGGCGGTGTCGGAGGCGACGATGACGCCGCTGCCGCCGGGGGAGGCCTCGCCCACGCCGAGCCCGACGCGCAGCCGCCCGCCCTCGCGGGAGCCCTCGAGATCGACGTTCTGGATCGTGCTGTCCTCCCGCCAGACGCGCACCACCCCGTCCGGGCCGTCGTGGTTGGCAACCGCGACGAGCCGGTCGGTGGGGGCCTCGACCTCGATGACGTCGGTGGGGCTCCCGCCCTTGGCGTCGCGGTAGACGGCGACCTCGTCGTCCGAGTCGTTCGCGGTGACGAGCCGCCCGTCGCCGGTCACCACCGCGCTCGTAGCGGGGTGGGCGGCGTCGAGCTCGACGCGGCGGGGTTCCTCGCCGGAGTCGGCGTCGAGGATAAGGGCGGTCTCGCCGCAGGCGACGGCGACGGTCGCGCCGCGGGCGGAGAGCTGCCCGCAGCCCTCCCCGGTCTCGTAGACCTCGGGCTCGCCGGAGCGGAACTCGTCGGGGGTGCCGACCGCGAGGCCCGACTCGCCGAGCACGGCGAGGCGCTCGCCCGCGGCGACGAGGTCGAGGGCGCCGCCGACGGCCTCGGGCAGGTCGACGACGTCGCCGGCGGGATCCTCGGCGGCGGGCGAGGGGGCCGGGGTGGCGTTGCCGACGGGCTGGGCCGCCTCCTCGGCGGGCCCGCCGCCGCAGGCCGTCAGCGCCGCGGCGAGCAGCGCGGCGGCCGGCGCGAGGCACAGGGTGCGCGAGGTAGTCACGGGCGGGATTCTACCAACCGGGCCGCCCGGCCCGGCGCCCCGGCGGGGAGCGTGAATGTATTAGGCTCTCCCGGGTGCATGATCTTTCGCTCGCCGCCGCGGCGGAGCCGGCGGCCGATATGACCTGGCTGCAGGTCCTCGTGCTCTCCGTGGTGCAGGGGCTCACCGAGTTCCTCCCGGTGAGCTCCTCGGGGCACCTGAGGATCGTCTCGGAGCTGTTCTTCGACGCCGACGCCGGCGCCTCGTTCACGGCCGTGATCCAGCTCGGCACGGAGCTCGCCGTCCTCGTGTTCTTCGCCAAGGACATCTGGACGATCGCGACCGGCTGGTTTAAGGGCCTGGCGAACAAGGCGAAGCGCGGCCTCGACTACCGGATGGGCTGGATGATCATCGTCGGCTCCATCCCGGTCGCCGTGGTGGGCTTTTTGCTCCAGGACCTTATCCGCGGGAACCTGCGCAACCTGTGGATCACCGCGGGCGTGCTCGTCGCCTTTTCTTTCGTGTTCATCCTCGCGGAGCGGGCGGGCTCGAAGAGCCGCGGCTTCGAGGAGCTGCGGATGAGCGACGCGGTGACGATGGGCGCGGCGCAGTGCCTCGCGCTCGTGCCCGGCGTGTCGCGCTCGGGCGGCACGATCTCCGCGGGCCTGTTCCTCGGCCTCGAGCGAGAGGTCGCGGCGCGGTTCTCGTTCCTGCTGGCGATCCCCGCGGTCTTCGGCTCCGGGCTCTTCGAGCTGCCCAACGTCTTCAGCAACACCGTGGGCCAGGCGGCGACCACCCCGCAGATCCTCGTGGGCGTGGCGATCGCGTTCGTCATCGGCTACGCGTCCATCGCCTGGCTGCTCAAGTTCGTCTCCCACCACTCGTTCGCGTGGTTCGCGGCCTACCGCATCCCCGTCGGTCTCGCGGTCATGGCGCTGCTCGCGGTGGGCGTGCTCGACCCGCTGTAGCGTAAGGCTCGCTTCCGGGCCGAGCCGCCCGCCCGAGGCCGGGGGTGGTCGGGCGTTACAGTGTGTCTCATGCAGACATGGAGCCGCCCCGACATCCCCACCGTGCCCGGCCAGTCCTCGCCGCTTCGGCTCTACGACACGGCCGACCGCGAGATCAGGGAGGTCGACGTCCCCGAGGAGGGGCCGCTCGGCCTCTACGTGTGTGGCATCACCCCGTACGACTCGACGCACCTCGGCCACGCGGCCACGTACCTCGCGTTCGACCTCATTAACCGCCAGCTCCTCGACAACGGGGTGAGCGTGCGCTACGCGCAGAACGTCACCGACGTCGACGACCCGCTCTTCGAGCGCGCGGAGCGCGACAACGTCGACTGGCGCGAGCTGGGCGACTCCCAGGTGGAGAAGTTCCGCGGCGACATGGCCGCGCTTCGGGTGCTGCCGCCGGACTTCTTCGTCGGCGCCACCGAGGTCGTCGACGAGATCGTCGAGATCGTCGGCGAGCTCCTGGATAAGGGCGCGGCCTACGTCGTCGACGACGACGAGTACCCGGACGTCTACGCCTCGCGGGAGGCGACGGCGCGCTTCGGCTACGTGTCGAACTACAGCGACTCGGAGATGGCGGAGATCTTCCCCGAGCGCGGCGGGGACCCGGACCGCCCCGGCAAGCGCGACCCGCTCGACGCGCTCATCTGGCGCGCGCACCGCGACGGCGAGCCGGCGTGGGACTCGCCGTTCGGCCCCGGGCGGCCGGGCTGGCACATCGAGTGCGCGGCGATCGCCGCGAACCGCCTGGGCGTGCCGTTCGCCATCAACGGCGGCGGCTCGGACCTCGCGTTCCCGCACCACGAGTACTCCGCCGCGCACGCCGAGGCGGCCCGCGGCGTGGAGCGCATGGCGGGCCACTACGTGCACGCGGGCATGATCTCCCTCGACGGCACGAAGATGTCGAAGTCGCTGGGCAACCTCGTGTTCGTCAAGGACCTCACCGACGACGGGCACGAGCCGGACGCGATCCGCGCGAGCGTCTACGACTCGCACTACCGGGGTGATCGCGACTGGTCCGCGGAGATCCTCACCGTCGCCGAGCGGCGCCTCGCGCGCTGGCGGGCGGCCGCCGGCCAGGGCGGCAGCGACGAGCGGGCCCGCGCCGTCGTCGCGGAGCTGCGCGAGCGCCTCGCCGACGACCTCGACAGCCCGGGCGCGCTGCGCGCGCTCGACACGTGGGCCGACGAGATCCTGCCCACCGGCGCGGAGGCCGGCCCGGCGCGCGCCGAGGCCGCGCCGCTGAGCGAGCTGCCGGCCTCCTCTAGGCTCGTGGCGGCCGCGACCGAGGCTCTCTTGGGGATCCGCCTTGGCCGCTAATCCGACGCCGCCCGCGATCTTCTGGGACATGGACGGCACCATGGTCGACACGGAGCCGCTGTGGGGGATCGCGACCTACGAGCTCAGCGAGAAGCTCGGCCGGCGCATCACCCCGACAATCCGGGAGACCACGCTCGGCGGGACGTTCGCCAACACGCTGAAGGTCTGCGCGGAGTACGCCGGGGTGAGCGTCACCGACGCCGAGGCCGCGGTGTTGCGCGAGGAGATGTACCGGCGCATGGAGGGGCTACTGTCTGAGAACCTCGAGCCGCACCCGGGGCTGCGCGGGCTGCTTGGCGCGCTGCGCGACGAGGGGGTCCCCATGCTCGTCACGACGAACACGGTGCGCCGCCTGGCGGACATCTCGATCGCGGCGGTGGGTGAGGAGTTCTTTAGCGGCTCCGTCGCCGGCGACGAGGTGAAAAGCCCCAAGCCCGCCCCGGACATGTACCTCAAGGCCGCGGGCATCGTCGGCGTGGAGCCCGGGGACTGCCTCGTCTTCGAGGACTCCACCTCGGGCATGACCGCGGGGGCCGCGGCCGGCTGCCGGGTGATCGGTCTGCCCGCCGCCGGGCAGACCCCGCCCGCGGGCGTGCGGGTGTTCGGCGAGCTCTTCGGCGCCGGGGGATTTAGCGGGCTGGACGTCGCGGACGTGCGGGCCGCCTACGAGTCGTTCCGCTAGCCCGCCCGGGCGGGCGCTCGTTAGCCGTGCCACAATAGGTGCTGTGAAAGACTTCGACACACTCTTTGCGGAACTCGCCGAGAAGGCTAGGACCCGGCCGGCCGGCTCCGGGACGGTCGCGGCGCTCGACGGGGGGATCCACTCCCTGGGCAAGAAGGTCATCGAGGAGGCCGGGGAGGTGTGGCTCGCCGCCGAGCACGAGTCCGACGACGCGCTCGCCGAGGAGATCTCCCAGCTCATCTACTGGGCGCAGGTCGTCATGATCGCCCGGGGGATTAGCCCCGAGGACGTCTACCGACACCTCTAGGCCTCTAAAGAAGGCCCCCGATCGACCCACCCGCACCGTTCGAGTAAGAAGCGAGGACTAGATGTCGCTGATCCGCATCGCGCTGCCCAACAAGGGCTCCCTCTCCGAGAGGGCGAGCACCATCCTCACCGAGGCCGGCTACGCCGGCCGCCGCGACAGCAAGGCGCTCTCCACGAGGGACGAGGCCGGCGGGGTGGAGTTCTTCTTCCTTCGGCCCAAGGACATCGCCATCTACGTCGCCGGCGGGCAGCTCGACCTCGGGATCACCGGCCGCGACCTCGCGCTCGACTCGGGCGCCGACGTCGAGGAGGTCATGGCGCTCGGCTTCGGCGACTCGACGTTCCGCTACGCCGCGCCCCGCGGCGCGGGCATCGCCGCCGAGGACCTCGGGGGGCTGCGCATCGCGACGTCGTACCCCAGGCTCGTGCGCCGCGACCTCGAGCGCCGCGGTATCGAGGCCACCGTCATCCGCCTCGACGGGGCGGTGGAGGTCTCCATCAAGCTCGGCGTCGCCGACGTCATCGCGGACGTCGTCTCCACCGGCGCGACGCTGCGCAAGCAGGGCCTCGAGCCCTTCGGCGAGCCGATCGTCACCTCCGAGGCGGTGCTCGTCAAGCGCAAGGGGGCCGAGCTCTCCGAGGCGCACAACGTCGTGCTCGGCCGCATCACCGGCATCCTCAACGCGCACAACTATGTCATGCTCGACTACAACATCGACTCCGCCCGCCTCGACGAGGCCACGCGCTTAAGCCCCGGGCTCTCCAGCCCGACGGTCGCGCCGCTCGCGCGCGAGGGCTGGGTCGCGGTGCGCGCCATGATCCCGCGGGCGCAGGCCAACGAGGTCATGGACCGGCTCGGCGCCGTCGGCGCGGAGGCGATCCTCGCTTCGGACCTGCGCATCGCGCGCATCTAGCGCCGCCCCCGGACGCGGGCCCCCGCGCTACCATGAACCCCGAGCCGCCCGGCCGCGCGCACGCGCGGTCGGGCGCTGTCCGAGACAGATAGTCAGGCGAGAGGGGACGAACCGACCCATGGCGGCGAAGAAGCCGAAGAAGAAGAGCGACGCCAAGCCCGCGGCCGAGAAGAAGCCCGCCGAGGCCACGCCCGGCGCGGACGAGACGATCGCCGACGTGCCGACCGGCGAGGAGATCAGCCCCGCGGCCGCGGCCGCGAAGCGGGAGCGCGCCGCCCGCGCGGCCGCCGGCCCGGGCACCTCGGGCAAGACCCGCACCGAGGAGGACCTGCTCGGCACCATGGAGGTGCCGGCCGACGCCTACTACGGCATCCACACGCTGCGCGCGGTGGAGAACTTCCAGATCTCGCGCACGACGATCAACCAGGTGCCGAGCTTCATCCGCGGGATGGTCGCCGTGAAGAAGGCCGCCGCGCTCGCGAACCGGCGGCTGCACACCCTGCCGCGCCGCAAGGCCGAGGCGATCATGTGGGCCTGCGACGAGATCCTCGACAAGGGCCGCTGCATGGACCAGTTCCCGCTCGACGTGTTCCAGGGCGGGGCGGGCACCTCGCTGAACATGAACACCAACGAGGTCGTCGCGAACCTCGCGCTCGAGTACCTGGGCGAGAAGAAGGGCACCTACGACGTCATCCACCCCAACGACGACGTCAACATGAGCCAGTCGACGAACGACGCCTACCCGACGGGCTTCAGGCTCGGCGTCTACGCCGAGCTCGTGCGCCTCATCGACGCGTTCAAGGACCTCGAGCAGGCGCTCGCGAAGAAGGGCAACGAGTTCGCCGACATCCTAAAGATGGGCCGCACTCAGCTGCAGGACGCCGTGCCCATGACGCTCGGCGACGAGTTCCGCGCGTTCGCCCACAACATCGCCGAGGAGCAGAACGTGCTGCGCGACGCGGCGCGCCGCCTGCTCGAGGTCAACCTCGGCGCCACCGCGATCGGCACCGGGGTCAACACGCCGGCCGGCTACCGCCACCAGGTCGTCGCGGCGCTCTCCGAGGTCACCGGCCTGGAGATCACCACGGCCTACGACCTCATCGAGGCGACCTCGGACACGGGCGCCTACGTGCTCGCGCATTCGGCGCTCAAGCGCGCGGCGACGAAGCTCTCGAAGATCTCCAACGACCTGCGCCTGCTCGCCTCGGGGCCGCGGGCCGGGTTGGGGGAGATCAACGTGCCCGCCCGCCAGGCGGGCTCGTCGATCATGCCCGGCAAGGTCAACCCCGTCATCCCCGAGGTCGTCAACCAGGTGGCCTTCAAGGTCTTCGGCAACGACCTCACCGTCGGCATGGCCTCCGAGGCGGGCCAGCTGCAGCTCAACGTCATGGAGCCCGTCATCGGCGAGGCGCTCTTCCAGTCGCTGCGCATCCTGCGCAACGCGGCGATCACGCTGCGGGAGAAGTGCATCGAGGGTATTACCGCCAACCCCGAGGTGTGCCGGCGCAACGTCGACAACTCCATCGGGATCGTCACCTACCTCAACCCGTTCATCGGGCACCACAACGGCGACCTCGTCGCCCGCGAGGCCCACGAGACCGGGAAAACGGTCCGCGAGGTCGTCCTCGAGCGCGAACTCCTCGACGAAAAGACCCTCGACCGGGTCCTTTCCCCGGAGAATCTCATGCACCCCGAATTCCAGGGGAAGATCTACCTCGACAACGACTAAGCGGTTCTATTTCGCTTCCCTAATTTTCGGGTGTCGGCCGCCGAACTCGGCGCCGTCCCCGCAAATAGGGGAGGGGAGTGCGCAGGCGCCCTTTGGTGCGGGCCATTAGCGCTGCCGGCGGCTAGAGAATCTCGTGGCCGACGACGATCGCGAGCGCGGCGAGTCCGAGGAGAATCTCGCCCGCCGTCATCGCCGCGATGCTCGCCAGCGGCGGGCGCGGCGCGCCGCTCTCAATGGCGCCGCGGGCGGCGCGGTAGCGGCGCCGCTGCGCGGCCATGAGCCCGCAGGCGAGCGCCGCGAATCCGGAGACGAGCACGAGCGCCGCCGCGCCGAGCGTGTCGAGCCAGCGCAGGATGAGCGCGGAGACGACGAGCAGCGCGAGGCTCATCCGCGTCCACGACAGGGTGGTGCGCTCCGGCTGGAGGCCCGGGTCGAAGCCCGGGCCTCCGCTCGCCTCGCCGGTCACGAGCCCAGCCCCGAGACCAGGAAGATGACCGCCGCGGCCAGCGCGCCGAGCGCCACGCCCGCGCTCACCGCCGGCAGGAGGCCGGGCAGCGGCAGGGGGCGGCGGTGGCGCAGCGCCCGCTCGACCTTGAGCCAGCGCGCCGCCGCGGAGACGGCCGTGACGAGCCCGAGCGCGAGCAGCGCCACCGACAGCGGCAGGCGGCTCGTCCCGGGAAGGAACTCGCTCGGTAGCGCGCCGACGGCAATGCCGCCGGCGAGCAGCGCGAGCGACGTGCGCGTCCACGCGAGAAACGTCCGCTCATTAGCGAGGCTGAATCTCGGGTCGGGTTCCTCGCCGCCGCCCAACACGCGGCGCCGAATGTCTTCCCTCTCGGGCATTAGCACAACCCCCAAAGTCCGGCAATGTGAGTAAGTCCACCACACGGGGCTCCGTGTCGTCGCTACCATCGGAGTCATGGCACTTTCCGATGTCGAAATCGCACAGAACCACAAGCTGGAGCCTATCGAGGATATCGCGAAGCGCGCGGGGATCCCGGACGACGCGTTCATCCCGTACGGCGGCAACAAGGCCAAGGTCGACGCCAGCCTCGTGGCCGACCAGCCCCGCAAGGGCAAGCTGATCCTCGTCACCGGCATGTCCCCGACGCCCGCCGGCGAGGGCAAGTCCACCACGCTCATCGGCCTGGCCGACGCCTTCACCCTCGAGGGCAAGAACGCCATCGCCGCGATCCGCGAGCCCTCCCAGGGCCCGGTCATGGGCGTCAAGGGCGGCGCTGCCGGCGGCGGCTACTCGCAGGTCGTCCCGATGGAGGACATCAACCTCCACTTCACCGGCGACTTCCACGCGATCACCGCGGCGAACAACACGCTCGCCTCGATCATCGACAACCACATCCACCAGGGCAACGAGCTCAACATCGACCCGCGCCAGGTCACCTGGCAGCGCTGCGTCGACGTCAACGACCGCGCCCTGCGCCACGTGGTCGTCGGCCTGGGGGGCCCCACCTCGGGCGTGCCCCGCCAGGACGGCTTCACCATCACCGCCGCCTCCGAGATCATGGCGGTCGTCGGGCTCGCGACGTCGCTCTCCGACCTCAAGGAGCGCATCGGCAACATCAACATCGGGCTGACCTACGACAAGAAGCCCGTCACCGTCCGCGAGCTCAAGGCCGAGGGCGCGCTGACCGTCCTGCTCAAGGACACCATCAACCCGAACCTCGTGCAGACCCTCGGCGGCACCCCAGCCTACGTGCACGGCGGCCCGTTCGCGAACATTGCGCACGGCTGCAACACGCTGCTCGCCACCGACACGGCGCTGCGCACCGCGGACTACGTCTTCACCGAGGCGGGCTTCGGCGCGGACCTCGGCGCGGAGAAGTTCTTCGACATCAAGGCCCGCTTCGGCGGCCTCTCGGCCGCCGGCGCGGTCATCGTCGCGACCATCCGCTCGCTGAAGTACAACGGCGGCGTCGCGAAGGACGACCTCAACGAGGAGAACCTCGACGCGCTCAAGGCCGGCCTGCCCAACCTCGAGCGCCACATCGAGAACCTCCGCAAGTTCGGCGTCGAGCCGGTCGTCGCCCTCAACCTCTTCCCGATCGACTCCGACAAGGAGCGCGAGTTCATGGCGAAGTGGGCCGAGGACTTCGGCGTCGCGCTCTCCGAGTCCAAGGTCTGGGCCGAGGGCGGCGAGGGCGCCCGCGACCTGGCGAAGAAGGTGCTCGACAACCTCGGCGAGGGCTCCAAGCAGCTCTACGACCCGGAGGAGGGCGTCGAGGCGACGCTCAACACCATCGCCAAGGAGCTCTACCACGCCGACAAGGTCGTCTTCACCAAGGACGCGAAGAAGGACTTGAAGAAGCTCAAGGACAACGGCTGGGACAAGCTCCCGGTGTGCGTCTCGAAGAACCAGTTCTCCTTCTCCGACGACGCCTCCGAGCTCGGCGCCCCGGAGGGCCACACCCTCACGGTCCGCGAGCTGCAGCCGCGCACCGGCGCCGGCTTCGTCGTCGCTCTCACCGGCAACGTCATGACGATGCCGGGCCTGCCGAAGAAGCCCTCGGCGGAGAAGATCGACATCGACGAGGAAGGCAAGGTCGTCGGCCTCTTCTAAGAGGACCACGCCCTAGCCGCGGCGTACGTGCCGCGTTGCCGTGAAAAGCCCGCCCCGGAAGCACGAACGCTTCCGGGGCGGGCTTTTAGAGCCCACAAGAAATAGCCACTGTGGGGCGTGCGATCGCCTCCCGAGGACAGCATGCGGCCGGCCGCTGGGAGAAGCCCACCGGCGAGATGTCTCGCGGTGGTGGGGCCGGACAACGGCTCGCCCAGGCTACGCCTACCAGGTCCTCGTCCCTCGGGCGAAGAAGCTGCTAGAGCAGCGCTCTGTTGTCGCCGGTGCGATAGACGCGCCTGGCGGCCCAGCCGATCGCAGCGAGCCCCACCCCGAGCCAGCCGGCGCAGACTAGTCCCTCCAACGCGAGGGCGGGCGCGGATTCCGCCAGGCCCACACCCGGGACGGCCGCGGAGCGCAGCGCGTCGATGAGCCAGGTTCCCGGGCACAGCGCGGCGAGTTCTTTGAACACCGGGGGATACGCCTCGTGCGGGAGGATCACGCCGGCAGTGATGGGCAGCAGCGGGGCCACCACATTGACGACGGCAAACGGGTCGCGCAGCACCGTCGCCGCGGCCGCACAGGCCATCCCAGCGCTGACCCCCACTGGCACGGCGGCAAGAATGGCGAGCAGCGCCACCACGAGCCTTTCGACGTCGTGGGTCGAGTCAAGCGCATATATGCCACACGCCCCGATCGCGGAGGACACCACCGTGACGGCGGCGGCCGGCAGGAAGCGGGCGAGCCACAGCTTCGGGTTGAAGGGGCCGAAGCTGATCACCTCGGCAAGTACCCCGAGCGCCCGGTCGCGGGCCACCGCGCCTACCCCGCCGCCCATCGTCGCGGTGATTGCCCCGACGATCAGCCCGGCGTAGGCTGTCATGGTCGTCTCGGGGCTGTTGACGGCGGTGGCCACGGCGACGAGGAAGACCGTCTCGATTAAGGGGATAAGCCCCAAGGTGGTGACCGCGGTGGAGCCGTTCGCCAACGCCGGTGTCGAGCGGACGGCCACCTTGATATGAGTGCGCAGGCCATTCATATGATCTCCAGGCTTCCTGCTCGGGTGGCCTTATCGTCGGCGCGGCGTAGTAGCAGGCAGCCTAACGCGGCGAATAACCCGCTCAGCGTCAGTCCTGCCGCGAGATGCCACAGCCCGCCGCCGTTAAGAACGGCGATCCCATGCGCGGTGGGAAGCAGCCAACCAATATAAGCCAGGGTGTCGTTGGGATAACCGAACACCCCGGAGAGCAACACGATAGGCGCGGCGAGTAGCCCCTCGTAAGCGATCGCGTTGGGGGTGAGGACGAAAAGTGGGCTAATAATCGTGCAGAGGCTTAGGCACGCCAGCCACAGCGCGGGGATTCCGAGTGCTATCGCGGCCGGGCTGGCGGCGTCGATCGGCAGGCCGAGTAGCGCGGCGAGGCAGGCGGCAAGCGGGAAGGCAAGCAGCCCGAATAGGGAACCGTCCGCGATCATCGGCAGCAGGGTCGCAGCCGGGCGGCGGGGCGTGAACAGCAGGTGCACCAAGGTGCCCTGGAAACGCTGGAAACCGAGGAATCCGGCGGCGACGGTGCAGGTCGTCCACATGCCCACCTGCGCGGAGCGCAGCCAGATATCTCCGTCGCCCGCGGGATCCGGGGTGGCGCGAGAGCCGAGGGCCTGCAGGGCCAGCACCGATATCGTGGAGGTCACCAGCAGCGTCGCGAAGAATCCGACGCGGGCGAACTCCCGCAGGTGGAAGCCCGCCATCCGGATGAGAGCCATCATGCGGCGCCCACCAGCCCGAGATAGCTCTCCTCCAGCGTGGCGGGTCTGGTGACCACCGCCGGTGAGTTGACACCCGCTTCGGCGAGCAGCGACTCCACGGCGCCGACCGCGGGGCGGGCCGAGGCGCGCCAGCTCAGCGAGATGAGCACGCGCGCCTCGAAGCGAGTGGAGGCGATCCGCACCACGCCGTCGATATCCCGCAAGCGGTCGAGCACATCGTCCATGCTTGCGCCGAGCGAGACCGGCAGGCTCGCGGTGGTGACCTCACCGATGCCGGCGGCCTTCGCCACGTCGTGCGTCCCGCCGGTGGCGACAATAGAACCGTCGACGATCACGTTGATCTCGTCGCTGAGGTCCTCGACCTCGGTGAGATAGTGGGAGGTCAGCAGGATGGCGGTGCCCTCATTGGCGAGTGCACGGACCAGACGTCGCAGATCGAGGGCGGCCTCCGGATCGAGGCCAGAGGTGGGCTCGTCGAGGAGTAGCACTTCAGGATTGTTGAGCAGACCCCGAGCGATGTGGAGCCGCTGGTTCATCCCCCTCGACAGGGCGGAGACCGGTAAGGAGGCCTGCTCGCTAAGAGAGACGGCCTCGAGGGCGGAGGACACTCGCTCGTGACGCTTGCTGCCAGGTACCCGCGCGATATCGGCGAAGAGGAGCAGGTTATCGCGGAGGGTGGCGCGCTGATAAAAGCCGGAGTCCCCGCCGAGCACCAACCCGAGGTGTCGGCGCGCGGCGCGACGCCGCGCCACGGCATCAATCCCGCAGACGGTGATATTCCCCGCGCTCGGGGCGAGCAGAGTGGCGAGCATCCGCACCGTGGTGGTCTTGCCCGCGCCGTTCGGCCCCACGAGCGAAACGATACTTCCTTGTCCGATGTCGAGTGAGACCTGAGAGACGGCATCTTTACCGCGCGAGCCATAGGATTTCCGTAGCCCGGAACAGGATAGGCGTGTCAATATTTACCTCTAGCTAAAATTTCCCGGGCAATCGTGGCTGAGCTCCGATAGACCGAGCGGATCGTGGATGAGCTTGTCCTGCTCGGCGGCAGCATCGTGGGTGCGTTCCAAACGAATCAAGGAACCGATAAGCACCTTTCGAGTGGCTGCTAGCCGGAGAGGCGAGGCCTGCCGGGCGATTGATCGTATCGCCTCTCGCGCGTGACGCGTCGCGTCCGTGAAGTGGCCGTCCAGGTAGTTGATGTATGCGAGGCACGAATCGACCTCAGTGCGGTACTCCGGCGCGTGTTCAAGAAAAACGGTTCCGTTATCTAGTATGGCCTTATGTGTTTCCTCATATTCCTCCCGTAGACAGTGCAGCTGGGCCAGGTTGCAAAAGATCTGTATCCCGTAGCGGGCGTTTTCGCTTCGCCGGTCCGGGTACATCACGGCCTCACGCGCGTGATCGAGTGCTGCCTCGAGGCTCCGGGCAGACTCCATGGGGCCATCGGTATGCAGGGCTAGCAGTGATGCGAGGTTGTATACCGAGGCGAGGCAGCCGTGACGTTCGGCTGGTTTAATCGATCGCTCGCTATCATCGAGAATGCCGACCGCTCGTTCGAGCGCTGCCTGAGATCGTGGGTAGGCCTTTTTCCTCTTAATGCAGTAGGCGGCAAGCCTGACCAGGTTCATTGCCTTGTCGACGGGGTGCTGCTCGACGGAGGCAGTGTCGAAAAAATCGGCGCACCTATCGTCGCCCGCCGTTGCTAATACCATTCCTACCGCGGTGGCCGCGTAGGAATCGGAGGGTGCAGCTAGCCGTGGCAGGGCAGAGGCCACGATGCGGTACATCAGTTGGTAATCTCCGATCGTGAGGGAGATATCGTCGATTAGTCCGACAATCCCTTGAGAAGATTCGTCGGCGGCCTGCCGGCATAGTTCCTCCGAGCGGACGCGGTCCTCGATGGCAAAATGTTCCAGGATAAGGTTCCAGAAGAGCTTTGCCTCCGGAGCTCGTCGCACGCCTGTATCGGTGAGGTAATGTGGTGACGCGAGGTCTCTGATCGTCCTGTCGGATATCCTCTGGGCGATCCGGATCCTGCGCAGTAAGCCGGGAGGGGATGGCTTCCCCTCGGCCGCTTGGGACACCTGGTCTAGATGTCGAGTCAGCTCGTTGGTCGTCATGGCCCCTCCCGGAGTTGATGTGCTTCTAGCTGCGCGCCGCGTGGTTCCAATACGACTGCATCTGCGCAAATACCGTCTGCACTCTGTTCAGATCCTCCAAGATCTGCTGTTCCATGATCTCACCCCCTTCTCGCTGGAGTGAACTAACTCTCCACTGTGGAGGGGAGAATAGCAACGATAACCTGCAAAATGTGACTAAGGTCACTTCTTGAGGTGGTCATCTGCTCCTGTTGCGAAGCTGTTGTCAGTGCGAACGCCGCATAACGCCCGCCTGCGTTACCGAGGCGGCGAGCTCCGCAGGGCGGGACTGTCAGACTGGGCGGGGCCCTCAGTTTGCGCAGGTATTCGGGTCAGCTCCAGTGCGATACTTATGTCCCGCCAAATCAGTCTCTGGAACCCATCGCGCTCAGCCAGCCTGGTTAGCTCCGCGGGATGTCGCAGAACACCGGGAGCGGGTGCCGGCGAAGTGTCGTTCTCCGGGCGGCACTCGGGCCGCCGGAGTGTGACTGTTGTTTCGGGGCCAAGGCGCGAGGGGCTCGCCGTGCCGGCCGTGGGCGATTTCGCTAAGACATACGATCTTGTGGCGCGCATCGGTGCGCTGAGTGAAGTCGCCGTCGGCCCCCACGTGAGGAGTTTCAATCCCGCTCGGGGATCGTGTCAATGCCGCGCGTCTTCTTCGTCAGCGATCGCGGCGAGAGCAAGGGAGCTATCATCCGTGCATCGTCGTGTCCGCGCCGTTCGGGCAGTTGGGCAGCGGTCTTGTTGTCGTCGACGGCGAGGCAGACGCCGGGCGCCACGTGGCACCCGGGTGCGGGATCTACCGTGGCGAGTCCGGCGGGGGCGAGCGCGGCAGGCCCCGGGGGTCGTTTCTCGCGCGGTGGCACAGCGCGGTGTCCTGCGCGGAGGCAGCCGATCGGTGTGCCTCGATTTCGCTGGAGAGACGATGCCCGCATCGGCCCGCCGGTGGTGTATGCGAACGGGCAGCGCGGTGCGTTTTGCTCGGGCAGCGAAGGCAACCTAGCTTTCAGTTGGCCTGCAAGGCCCACGCCGTCGTGACCCGTGCCGGCTGGCTCGTGGTGGGACGGCGCATACTGGGAAAGTAACTGGCGGGGTCGCAACCCCGCGGAATGGGACGGGCTCGCGGGTCGCCGGCGAGGCGGTATTACTGGCGTGCGCGCCGACGAGCCTTTTCTCGCTGCGGCCTACTGGTGAGATGCCAGGTCCTGCAATATGGGCATCGGTATATAGCCAGCGGCCCTGCCCCGCGCGAACGGAGAATGGCCACGTGGGCGGCCTCCTCGTAGGCGCGGTACTGGTGCTTTCGGTTCTTGGGGCAGAGGTGCGGACGCTTCGATCCGCGGCGCTTTTTCTTTTTCGTGTGGCGGGCCAGTGTGCTTCGCCTCCTCAAAAGTGGGATGGTCGAGATTCCGAGTCAGAGGGTCGAGGCCCCCGATAAGCGGACTGCCGGGGGCGCGTCGGCCTGGTCGCATGGCCGGGCAATCGGCCAGCGCCCTCGCCTTAGTTGCCCCCGCCGGTGTCCTTGTCATTGCGATCGCCCATCGCGCCCGGCCAGCCGGGGTACTCCGGCGGGGTGCCGCCGAAGGCGGGGCAGAGGCTCTGGAAGGAGCACCAGCCGCACAGCTTCGAGGTCTTCGGCTGGAACGTGCCGTGCTCCCCGTCGAGCGTGATCTGTGCCCACAGCCGGCCCAGGTCGCGCTCGAAGTACTCGAGCTCCTGCTTCGTGGGGCTCGTGTAGAGCGAGTCGTTGACCTTGAGGTACATGAGCCGCTCGACGTCGGGGATCTTTCCGGTGAGCCGCCAGTAGACCAGCGCGTAGAAGCGCATCTGGAACAGCGCCCCGTCCTGGAAGCGGGGTTTGGGCTTCTTGCCGGTCTTGTAGTCGACGATGCGCACCTCCCCGGAGGGAGCGACGTCCACGCGGTCGATGAAGCCGCGCACCGGCACCCCGTTGGGCAGCACGAGGTTTAAGAACATTTCCCGGTCCTTCGGGTCGAAGCCCTGGGGGTTCTCCATCCGGAAGTAGCCGCGCAGGAGCTCCCGGCACTCGGAGAGGAAGCCGTGGAGCTCCACCTCGGGAACGAGCTCGTCGAGCTCCGGGTCGTCGGCGCGCATCGCCTCCCAGCGGGGCTTGAGCCGCTTCACCGCGGCGGGGAAGGTGCGCTCCTCGCGCGGCATGCCGTAGAGGTCCTCGAGCGCGGCGTGCACCAGCGTGCCGCGCACCTGCGCGAGTGTCTTCGGCTCGGGGATCTTGTCGATCGAGCGCAGTCGGTAGAGCAGCGGGCACTGCTTGTAGTCCGACGCCCGAGAGGGCGACAGCGCCAGCGGCCTGGCTTTCTTGCGGGCGGGCGGGTTCGTTTCGGGCTCGTCGTTGGTGGGGGAGGGCATAATGGCTCCACATCGTATCGACGGGGGTGGACACCGATGGTGGGAGTCGGAATCCGCCGGTGAGGCTGGATCTCGCAGGCTAAGGTGTTCGCTCTTATCTCGGGGCTTCGACCGGCGGAACCCGGCGGCCCGCGGCCCCGCGCGGTTGCCGCGCCCCGGTGCGGTGTTCTTCGTTGAGGGCACCTATTCACTCCAACGAGCGTTCGGGGAGAGGACGACCAGCATGAGGTCGGCGATCGTGGATCTCGACAGCGCAGCGGAGCTCTAGCTCGCGAAGCAGCGCGAGACCGCCGCCGGCATGAAGCACTCGACGTGGAACTCCTATTTTTAGCGCGCGGGCAGTGCCCAGCCCCGGCCGGCGAGCCCGACGGGAACTGCGTGTGGCTCGCCGACGAGGTCCGTGCGTGGGCGGCCAAGCGCCGGCCCAGGCGCAGCTAGCTCTACGTCCCCGGCGCGGCGTGCGGGACGCGCGGCCTGGGCTGCCGCTGTGATTGCCACCGTTCGGGTTGCCCGGCCCCGAGCAACATAGCCCCGGGCGGGGCGGATATTTTGAAGTACATGGACGCGCCCCAGGACTTCTTCGATTTCATCTCCGCCTCGCCGAGCGCCTTCCACGCCGCCGAGGAGGTCGCCCGCCGCCTCGAGGCGGCGGGCTTCACTAGGCAGGACCCCGCCCAAGCCTGGGACGCGCAGCCCGGCGGGCACGTGCTCTCCCGCGACGGCGCGGTCGTCGCGTGGTGGGTGCCAGACGCCCTCACCGGCGAGTCGGGTTTCCGCATTGTCGGCGCGCACACCGACTCGCCCGGCTTCGCGCTCAAGCCGCACCCCGACCGGGCGGCCTTCGGCTTCGCGCAGGCCGCCGTGGAGGTCTACGGCGGGCCGATCGTGCACTCGTGGTTCGACCGCGAGCTCACCCTTGCCGGGCGGGTGACACTCGCCGACGGCTCCACCAGGCTCGTCGACACCGGCCCGGTGGCGCGCATCGCGAACCTCGCGATCCACCTCGAGCGCAAGAACGAGTTCAACCCGCACCCGCAGGAGCACACGAGCCCGATCCTCGCGCTCGAGGGCGACGCGAGCGTTTCCGAGCTGCTCGCCGAGGCTGCGGGCTGCGAGCCGGACGAGATCCTCGGCCACACCGTCATCACGGCGGACACCCAGCCCCCGCGGCTCTTCGGCGCCGCCGGGGACCTCATCGCCGCGGGCCGGCTCGACAACTTAAGCTCCGTGTACTGCGGGCTCGAGGCCCTGAGGGGCGCCGCCGGCGCTGCGGAGTCCGGCGGGGACGTGCTCGTCCTCGCGGCGTTCAACAACGAGGAGGTCGGCAGCGAGTCCACCAGCGGCGCGGCCGGCCCGCTGCTCACCGAGGTCGTCGAGCGCACCGCAGCGGCCTTAGGCCTCGACCGCGAGGAGACCTACCGGATGCTGGCGCGCTCCTCGATGGTCTCGGCGGACGCGGCGCACTCCGTGCACCCCAACTTCGCCGGCAAGCACGACCCCGGCCACCTGCCGCTCATCAACCGCGGGCCGGTGACGAAGATCAACGCCAAGCAGCGCTACGCCTCCACCGACCGCACGGTCGCGGCGTGGCGCCGCGCCTGCCGCGCCGCGGGGGTGAACGACCAGGTGTTCGTCGGCAACAACGCGGTGCCCTGCGGCTCGACGATCGGGCCGATCTCCGCGACCAGGGTGGGTATTCCCACCGTCGACGTCGGCATCCCGCTTTTATCCATGCACTCCGCCAGGGAGCTCGCCGGGGCAGCCGACGTCGAGGCTCTCACACGCGCGCTTCGCGCCTACCTCGCCGCCGCCGAGTAAGCGGCACGCCAGCCCCGCCTTTCGGCGGGGGAAGACGAGACGTTTCTTTGACCGAAAGGACGGCTGATCGAGCCATGGCCTACTCCGGGCCGTTCCAGGCCGGCGACCGCGTGCAGCTCACCGACGCGAAGCGCCGCCACTTCACCATCGTGCTGCGCCCCGGCGAGGTGTTCCACACCCACCGCGGGCAGGTCGCCCACGACGACCTCATCGGCCGCGACGAGGGCAGCGTCGTGCGCTCCTCGCTGGGCGCCGACTACCTCGCGTTCCGCCACCTCATGGTCGACCACGTGCTCTCCATGCCGCGCGGCGCGGCGGTGATCTACCCGAAGGACTTAGGCCAGATCCTCATCGAGGGCGATATCTTCCCCGGCGCGCGCGTGCTTGAGGCCGGCGCGGGTTCCGGGGCGCTGAGCATCGCCCTGTTGCGCGCGGTCGGGGAGCACGGCCGGGTCTTCTCCGTCGAGGTGCGCGACGACCACCTCGCTTATGCGATCGACAACGTCGAGCAGTACTTCGGCACCCGGCCCGAGTGGTGGGAGCCGAAGCTCGCGGACTTCGGTCAGCTCACCCGGGACGGCCTCGGCGGGCCGGTCGACCGGGTGCTGCTCGACATGGTCGAGCCCTGGCACTTCTTCGACACCGTGTGCGACCTGCTCCTGCCCGGCGGGGTGATCATGGTCTACGTCGCGACCGTCCCGCAGCTCATGAACACCGTCGAGGGGCTGCGCGAGACCGGGCACTTCAGCGAGCCGCGCGCCTGGGAGTCGCTCGTGCGCGGCTGGCGCGTCGAGGGGCTCGCCACGCGCCCGGAGCACCGGATGAACGCGCACACCGCGTTCCTCGTGCAGGCCCGCCGGCTCGCCGACGGGGTCACGCCCCCGCAGCCCCAGCGACCCGCCCGCCGCTAGCCAGCGTCCCGTATCGAGTCACCCGCGCTGCGGCGCCGCGGGGCGGGTCGCGGGGCAAAGTTAGCGGGGCCTATCGTGCGTTAGGCTGGAGGGCATGACACTTTCGCGTCCCGACACCGGACACACCGGCCGCGACGAGGGCGACCGGCGCTTCCACGGGGACCTGCTGCGGGAGAACCGGACCCTAAGCGCGCGCAACAAGAAGCTCGCGGAGCTGCTCAAGGCCTCGCGGGACAAGCTCGACACGCTGCGCCAGCAGATCGAGGACTTAAACCAGCCGCCGTCGACGTACGGCACGTTCCTCGAGCGCTCCGAGGACGGCGAGCACGCCGAGATCGTCGCCCTGGGCAGGCAGATGCGGGTGCCCGTCTCCCCGGCGGTGAGCTTCGGGGAGCTCGAGGCGGGCACGCTCGTGCGCCTCGGCGAGGGCAGCCAGGTCCTCGAGGCGTGCGGGCCGAGCCCCACCGGGGAGGTCGCCGCGATCAAGGAGGTCCTCGACGATCGCCGCGCCGTGGTCGTCGACTCCGCGGGCGACGCGCGGGTGGTGCGCCTCTCGCGCGCGGTGCGCGAGGCCGCCCGCGGCCCCAGGCCCGGCGACGAAGTGCTCGTCGAGCCGAAGGCGGGCGTCGCGGTGGAGCTTCTGCCCGTCACGGACGTCGCGCAGCTCTCCCTGGAGGAGGTGCCCGAGGTCTCGTACGAGGACATCGGGGGTCTAGACGAGCAGATCGCGACGATCCACGACGCGGTGGAGCTGCCGTTCCTCCACCCGGAGCTCTTTCGCTCCTACGACTTGAAGCCCCCGAAGGGCGTGTTGCTCTACGGGCCGCCGGGCTGCGGGAAGACGCTGATCGCCAAGGCGGTGGCGCACTCGCTGGCCTCGAAGACGCTGCGCGGCGACTGCCCCTGCCTCGACACGGAGGCCCCGGAGTCGCCGAGGGCCTACTTCCTCAACATCAAGGGCCCGGAGCTGCTCAACAAGTACGTCGGCGAGACGGAGCGCCAGGTGCGCGCCATCTTCGAGCGGGCCCGGGAGCTCGCCGCGGACGGCTCCGCGGTGGTGGTGTTCTTCGACGAGATGGAGTCGCTGTTTCGCACCCGCGGCTCGGGCAAGAGCTCGGACGTGGAGACCACCGTCGTGCCGCAGCTGCTCACCGAGCTCGACGGCGTCGAGCAGCTCGAGAACGTTATCGTCATCGGCGCGACGAACCGCGAGGAGCTCATCGACCCCGCGCTCATGCGCCCGGGCCGCCTCGACGTGAAGATCCCCGTGGCGCGGCCTGACCGCAAGGCCGGCGCGGACATCTTCGCGCGCTACCTCTCCGGCGGGATCCCGCTCGCCGGGCCCGCGGCGGAGCTCGTCGACGCGGGAGTTGCGGTGCTCTACGAGAAGCGCCCGGTCCTCGAGGTGGAGTTCGTCGACGGCTCGTCCCGGGCGATGACCGCCGACGAGTTCGTCTCCGGGGCGATGATCGCCAGCGTCGTCGACCGGGCGAAGAAGATCGCCGTCAAGGACGAGCTCTCCGGCGGGCGGCCGGGCATTACCGCCGAGCACGTGCGCGCCGCCGCGCGCCAGGAGGCCGCGGAGAACGAGGCGCTCGCCGGCGGGGAGGACCCCTCGGCGTGGCTGCACATCAGCGGCCTGAAGGGCAAGAAGGTGCGCTTCGTGCGCCGCATCGGACGCGAGGGGAGCTAGACAGACCCGTGGCCTTAGAAAACCGCATCCTCGGCGCGGAGACCGAGTTCGGCATCACCACGCCCACCGACCCGGCCTTAAGTCCCATCGTGAGCTCCACGCACGCGGTCGTCGCCTACGCCGCGCTCCGCGAGGCGGCGCGCTCGCGATGGGATTTCCAGGCCGAGTCGCCGCTGAAGGACTCCCGCGGCTTCGACCTGCGCCGCTACCGCTCGGCCCCGGTCGTCGACCCCAACGCCATGGGCGTGGCGAACGTCGTGTTGAAAAACGGGGCGCGCTTCTACGTCGACCACGCCCACCCCGAGTACGCCACCCCGGAGGTCACCGACCCGCTCGAGGCGGCGCGCCACGATGCCGCCGGGGACCTCGTGCTGCGCGAGGCGACCGCCGACATCGCGGGCCTGTTCGAGGAGGGCCGCTCGGTCCTCGAGGACCGCGACCCCTGCCCGCCGATCCGGATCTTTAAAAACAACGTCGACGGCAAGGGCGCGTCCTTCGGCTCGCACGAGAACTACCAGTACGACCGCGCCCTCGACTTCGAGGAGCTCACCGCGGCGCTCGTGCCGTTCTTCGTCACCCGCCAGGTGCTCATCGGCGCGGGGCGGATGGGCCGCGGCCAGCGCGGCGAGGAGCCCGGCTTCCAGATCTCGCAGCGCGCCGACTACTTCGAGCAGGTCGTCTCCCTGGAGACGACGCTCAACCGCGGGATCGTCAACACCCGCGACGAGCCGCACGCCAACCCCAGGCGCTTCGGGCGGCTCCACACGATCATCGGCGACGCGAACCGCTCCGAGACCGCGACGTTCCTCAAGCTGGCGCTCACCTCGATGGTCGTCGCCGCCGTCGAGGACGGGGTGGACTTCTCCGACCTCGCGCTCGCAGACCCCGTGGGCGAGCTCACCGCCGTGTCCTACGACCCGACGCTCACCCACCGCCTCGAGCTTTCAGACGGGCGCCGGCTTCCCGCGCTCGCGATCCTCGAGGAGTACCTCTCGAGGCTCACGCCCGCCCTGCCCAGCGAGCGGCGCGCCCTGGATACCGCCGCGGAGCTTCTCGGGCAGCTCTCCCGCGACGTGCTCGGGGCCGCCGACCGGCTCGACTGGGTCGCAAAGTGGGCGATCATCTCCCGCTACCTCGAGCGCGGCGCGCCCGTCCGCGACGCGAAGCTCCAGGCCGTCGACCTGCAGTACGCCGACGTCGACGAGTCGCGCTCCCTGTACTCCGCGCTCGTGCGCTCCGGGCGGATGCGCCGCCTCTTCAGCGACGAGGAACTCCGCGACGCCGTCGAGAGCGCGCCCGGCGACACGCGCGCCTGGCTGCGCGGCCTGCTCGTCGAGCGCTTCCGCCCGGCGGTCGTCTCCGCGAACTGGCGCTCCGTCGCGCTCGCCGACCCCAACGACCCCACCGCCGAGATCCGCGTCGGCCTCGGCGACGGGCCCAGCCCCGCCATCAGCCCCGCGGACCTCGAGGGCCTCGACCTCGAGGCCACCCTGCGCGCGCTGGCCGACGCCGGCCTCTCGGTCGAGCCGATGGGCTAGGCAACGCTACCCAGACGCAGCTAGGCTGGGCGGGAGGGACCGGGGCTCCCGGCAGACCAGCGGGCGGCCCCACTCGAGCCTTTCGTGCAAGGAGGACACATGTCGACGCAACCGCAGCCTTTCCAGCAGCGCCACGGCAAGGGCGACGGCGACGAGCCCGAGGACGCCGCCCCGCAGGCCCAGGAGCAGATCTCCACCCACGGCGCCGACGACCTGCTCGACGAGATCGACGGGCTGCTCGAGGACAACGCCGAGGAGTTCGTCAACTCCTACGTGCAGAAGGGCGGGGAGTAGCCAGCCGTGTCCACCCCCGAGACGCCCGACCCCCAGGCGGCGCTGAGCCGCCGGATCTTAGGCATCGAGACCGAGTACGGCATCACCACCTCCGACGGCGGGCAGCGCACCTTAGGCCCCGAGCAGACGGCCCGCTACATGTTCAAGCCCGTCGTCGCCAGGCGCCAGTCCTCGAACGCGTTCCTCGCCAACGGCTCGAGGCTCTACCTTGATGTCGGCGCGCACCCCGAGTACGCGACCGCCGAGTGCGACAGCTTAAGCCAGCTCATCGCCCACGAGCGCGCCGGCGACCGCATCATGGACGCGCTCGCGCGCGCCGCGGAGGAGGCCATGGCCGCCGAGGGCGTCAAGGGGCAGGTCTACCTGTTCAAGAACAACGTCGACGCGCTGGGCAACTCGTTCGGCTGCCACGAGAACCTTCTCATCGCCCGCTCCACGACGCTCAAGACGCTCGGGGAGCGGCTGCTGCCGTTCCTCATCACCCGGCAGCTCACCTCGGGCGCCGGGCTTATCGGGCGCAAGGGCTTCGTGCTCTCCCAGCGCGCGGACCAGCTCTGGGAGGGCGTGTCCTCTGCGACGACGCGCACCCGCCCGATCATCAACACCCGCGACGAGCCGCACGCCGACTCCTCGCGCTACCGGCGCATGCACGTCATCTCGGGCGACTCGTCGATGGCGCAGCCCACGCTCGCGCTCAAGGTCGGCTCGCTCGTGCTCCTCGTCGAGATGCTCGAGGCGGGCTTCCCCGTGCCCGAGTTCCCCGTCGTCGCGCCGGTGCTCCACATCAGGGAGGTCGCCGCCGACCTCACCGGGCGCGCCGCGCTGCCGCTCGAGGGCGGGGGAGAGGTCACCGCCCTGGAGATCCAGCAGGCGCTCGCCGACGCCGCGGAACAGTGGCTCGAGTACCGCGTCGACGCCGGCACCCCGACCGAGGAGCTCGCCCGGGTCGTCGAGCTGTGGCAGCGGGTCCTCGGCGCGCTCGACTCGGGCAACCTCGAGGCCGTCGAGCGCGACATCGACTGGGTCGCGAAGTACCGGCTGCTTTCCCGCTACCGGGAGCGGCTCGGCTGCGAGTGGACCCACCCGCGGCTGCGCCAGATCGACCTCGCCTACCACGACATCAGGCCCGGCCGGGGGCTCTTCTCCGCGCTCGAGGGCCGCGGGCTTCTTAACCGTTGGATCGGCGAGGACGCCATCGAGGCGGCCCGCGAGAACCCGCCGGAAACGACCCGCGCCGCGGCGCGCGGCCGGTTCGTCGCCGAGGCCGAGCGGCTCGGCGCGAACGCGGCGGTCGACTGGACCCACCTCAAGGTCAACCGGCCCGAGCCCCACGTCCTCGACCTGCTCGACCCCTTCGAGCCGGAGCCGAAGGGCCTCGACCGGATCGTTAGGCGCCTCCCGGCGGCCGCGTCGACTCCCCGCTAGGCTGGGAGGGCGTGACAGACGCCGCCACCGACTCGACCAGCGACCTGCAGCGCAGGATCAACCTCTACCTCGCGCTCCTCGACGCCGAGGGCAAGGAGCTTCCCACCTCCTGGCTCGCGGCGAACGTCGAGGGCTACCGGCACAAGGGCCGCGACGCCGCGCGCAAGCAGCTCGGCCGGGACCTAAAGATCCTCGCGAAGGCCGGGGTGCCCATCACCCGCGTGGGCGGGTCCGGGGAGAACTCCTACCGGCTCCGCCCCGAGGAGCAGCGCTACCAGGACGTCGAGCTCGACGCCGAGGAGGCCGCCGTCGTCGCGCTCGCCGGGAGGCTCGCCGGGACGGGCCAGCTCGCGGGCTTCGCGCGCTCCGGCTGGCGCAAGCTCGCCGCCGCGGGCGCGGGCGTCGACCCCGGCGCGGCGCTCGAGGCGCGCGCCCACAACGCCGGGGACTTCGCGAGGCTCGGGCGCCGCGACCTCGACATCGTGCTGCGCGCCATCCGCGGCGGGCGCCGCCTGAACTTCGACTACCACCAGGACCCGGTGGGGGAGCCCCAGCCCCGCGTCATGGACCCGTGGCGCGTCGCGATCCACGAGCGGCGCCTCTACCTCGTGGGCTTCGACGTCGACCGGGAGGCGCCGAGGGCGTTTCGGCTCGTGCGCACCTCCGGCTTCCGCGACGCGGGCGTGCCCGCCGAGCACCCGCACCGCGGGGAGGACATCGGCGAGATCGTGCGCGGCACGAGGCGCCTGGGCCGCGAGCTCGTCGACGCGAGGGTGCGGGTCGCGGCCGGCGCGGCCCACGAGCTGCGCCGCAGCGCCGCAGAGGCCCCGCCCGAAAACGAGACGGGGATGGTGAGGCTCGTGGACGTCGACCGCGACTGGCTCGTGCGCACGTGCGCGGGGCTGGGGGCCGACGCGGTCCTCGAGGAACCCATAGACGCCCGCGGCGACGTCGTCGCGCTCCTCGAGCGCCAGCTCGCCGCAGCAAAGGAAGTGCTTCATGGCTAAGAAACCCGCGGGCCGCGACGCGCTCGAGGACCTAAGCCTCGCGCTCAACGTCCTGGCCTACTTCGCCAACCACGAGGGAGCCACCGTCTTCGAGGCGGGCGAGGAGCTCGGCGTCGACGGGCCGGACATCCAGGACATCCTCTGGGAGCTGTGGACCTGCGGGGTGCCCGGCTACGCGCACGGCGACTTAATCGACCTCGACCCGGACCCCAGGGCGGTGACGGTGATCAACCCGCAGGGCCTCGACCGCCCGATGAGGCTCACGCCCTTCGAGGCGGCGATGCTGCTCGTCGTCCTCCACGACGTCGTCGACTCCGTCTCCCCGCGGGCCGCCGGGGCGGTGCGCTCCGCGGCGGGGAAGATCGCCCCGCTGGCCGGGGGCGCCGCGATCGACGACCTCGACGCCGGGGACGAGCCCGGCCCCGAGGAGGCGGCGCGCACCGCGGTCGTCGAGGCGCTCGAGGGCTCCCGCCGGATAGCCGTGACCTACTACACGGCCTCGAGCGACCGGCGCTCGCGGCGGGAGCTCAGCCCGGGCCGGCTGCTCAACCACGACGGGGGCCAGTACCTCTTTGCCCACGACCACGACGCGGGCGAGGCGCGCTGGTTCAAGCTCTCCCGCATGGCCGACCCCGAGGTCCTCGACGCGCCGGCCGAACCGGTGGCGGGCGCCGACGACATCGACGAGGCTGACCCCTTCGAGCTCAAGGACAAGGCAGGGGAGACCGCGCGGGTGAGGATCCGCCGCGAGGCGGCGTGGCTCGCGGACTACGCGCCGATCGACGTCGCCGGCGAGGCCGCCGACGGCTGGCTCGAGGCGAGCCTGCCCGTGGCGCGGCGCGAGTGGGCGACGCGTTTCCTCCTCGAGAACGGCGACCGGATCGCGCTCGCCGGGCCCATCGGGCTCGCCCGCGCGGTCGACGATGCGGCGCGGGCCGCGCTCGAGGCCTATAGTGGGGGTGATTCACCCACGCCAACCGCGGAAGGATCGGATTAACCCCATGACCGTTGGTCCGGCACAGCTGCTCATCATCGTCCTGCTCATCGTCGTGCTCTTCGGCGCGAAGAAGTTGCCCGACGCCGCGCGCTCCATCGGGCGCTCGATGCGGATCTTCAAGTCCGAGGTCAGCGAGATGAGCAACGACGGCAAGAACTCCTCCGACGGGGAGCGCGACGGCCAGGGCGAGGCCGCGCGCGAGGTGGACGCGCCCCGCGGCGAGGACCGCAACTCCTAGAGGGCCCGCGTCCGCGTCACCGTGTCCGAGGCCGAGACCACGCCCGCCCGCCGCCGGCTGCTGCGCCGGCGCCGCGGCCGCAACCCCAAAGGCGAGATGCCGCTCATGGGGCACTTGAAGGAGCTGCGCTCCAGGCTCGTGGTCTCGGTCTTCGCGCTTCTCGTCGGCGGCATCGTCGCCTTTGTGTGGTACCAGTGGGCGCCCGGCCCGCTGCCCAGCCTCGGCGAGATCCTCCGGCAGCCCTACTGCGCGCTTCCGCCCGAGAAGCGCATCGACATCGGCGGGCAGTGCCGCCTGCTCGCCACCAGCCCCTTCGAGATGCTCAAGCTGCGCCTCAAGGTCGCCACGCTCGTCGGCGCGGTGTTCGCCTCACCGGTGTGGCTCTACGAGATCTGGGCGTTTATCACCCCGGGCCTGAAGAAGGGCGAGCGCCGCTTCACCATCCTCTTCGTCACGATCGCCGTGGCGCTCTTCGTGCTCGGCGCGGCGCTCGCGCTGCTCGTGGTGGGCTACGGGCTCGAGTTCCTCCTCACCATCGGCGACGAGTCGCAGGTGGCGGCCTTAACCGGTGAGCGCTACTTCAACTTTCTGCTCGCCCTGCTGCTCATCTTCGGGGTGAGCTTCGAGATCCCCCTTTTGCTCGTCATGCTCAACCTCGTCGGCGTGCTCGAGTACGAGGCCTTGAAGGGCAAGCGGCGCTTCATCATCGTCGCGGCCTACTGCTTCGCCGCGGTCGCCACCCCCACCGGCGACCCCTACTCGATGCTGCTGCTCGGCACGTCGATCTACGTGCTCGTCGAGATCGCGCTGCAGATCTGCCGGCTCAACGACCGGCGCCGCAAGAAGAACTCCCCGGACTACTCGGCGCTCTCCGACGACGAGGCCTCCGGCCCGATCGATCGGCCCGCACCGCTGGGCGGCGCCGGAGGCATTTCCAGGCCCGCGCCGATCTCCCGGCCCGGCGGCATCGGGGCGCCGGCGAACTCGTCTCGGCGCTGGGACGGCGGCCAGGCCGGCGACTATTCCGACGTGCTCTAGGCGGTAGCGTGGGTGGCCATGGACCACCTCCCCGAGTTTGAGCGCCGCCAGTCCTACCCGCTCGACGACTTCCAGCGCCGCGGCGCCCGCGCCCTCGAGGAGGGCCGCGGGGTGCTCGTGTGCGCCCCGACCGGCGCGGGCAAGACCGTCGTCGGAGAGTTCGCGGTCTCCCTGGCGCTCGCCCACGGCACGAAGTGCTTCTACACCACCCCGATCAAGGCGCTGAGCAACCAGAAGTTCCACGACTTCCAGGACACCTACGGCGAGGACGCGATCGGGCTGCTCACCGGCGACCAGTCGATCAACGCCGACGCGGACGTCGTCGTCATGACCACCGAGGTGCTGCGCAACATGCTCTACGCCTCGAGCCCCGCGCTCGAGCACCTCTCTTATGTGGTCATGGACGAGATCCACTACCTCGCCGACCGCTCCCGCGGCCCGGTGTGGGAGGAGGTCATCCTCAACCTGCCCGAGTCGGTGAGCGTCGTGGGGCTTTCGGCGACGGTCTCGAACTCGGAGGAGTTCGGCCGCTGGCTCAACGCCGTGCGCGGCGACACCGACGTCATCGTCGCCGAGGACCGCCCCGTGCCGCTCAATCAGTGGATGCTCGTCGGCACCCGCGTGCACCCCATGTTCGAGCCCGGCACCACGGACGCTAACGGGGTCGGCGGGGAGCTCTCCGAGGAGCTCGTGCGCGCCGTCGCGAAGGCCGGCGCGAGCATCGACGGGCAGCGCTCCGAGGCCCGCTACGAGCGCCGCGGCGGGAAGCACAACCCGCGCCGCGACCGGGCGCGCGGCGCGAAGCCCGCCGGCCGCCCCGAGATCGTCCGCGCGCTTGAGCAGGCGAGCATGCTGCCGGCGATCTTCTTCGTGTTCTCCCGCTCGGGCTGCGACAAGGCGCTCTTCCAGTGCGCGCGCAGCCGGCTCAGCCTCACCACCAAGGCCGAGGCCGCCGAGATCGGCCGCATCGTCGACGAGGGCGTCGCCGGCATCGACGAGGCCGACCTCGAGGTCTTAGGCTTCCGCGCGTGGAAGGGCGCGCTCATGCGCGGCTTCGCCGCCCACCATGCGGGCCTTCTGCCCGCTTTTCGCCACATCGTCGAGGAGCTCTTCGTCAAGGGGCTCGTGCGCGTCGTCTTCGCCACCGAGACCCTCGCGCTTGGGATCAACATGCCGGCGCGCAGCGTCGTCCTCGAGCGGCTCGTGAAGTTCAACGGCGAGACCCACGCCGACCTCACGCCCGCGGAGTACACGCAGCTCACTGGCCGGGCGGGCAGGCGCGGCATCGACGAGGTCGGCCACGCGGTCGTGCAGTGGTCCCCGGGCCTCGACGTCGAGGCCGCCGCCGGTCTCGCCTCGACGCGCACCTACCCGCTGGTCTCCACCTTCCAGCCCGGCTACAACATGTCCATCAACCTGCTCGGCACCTTGGGCTTCGAGCGCGGCATCGAGCTCCTCGAGGAGTCGTTCGCCCAGTTCCAGGCCGACGGCACCGTCGTCGACCGGGCCCGCGAGATCGACCGCAAGACAGCAGAGGCCAACGAGCGGGAGGTCGACCTCGACCGGCAGGTCGCCGCCGCGGGCCTGCCCGGCGACGACCCCGCCGCGCTGCTCGTCGAATACTCCGACATCAGGGTGCGGCTCTCCAAGGAGGAGAAGCGCCACCGCCGCGCCGCCAACGAGGAGCACCGCAAGGAGATCACCAGGCTTTTGGCGAAGCTCCAGCTCGGGGACGTCGTCGCCCTTCCCACCCAGAAGCGCCCGAGCCTCGCCGTCGTCGTCAAGCCCGCCGGTCGCCCCGACGACCCGCGCCCGCTGATCGTCACGGAGGCCGGCTGGACCGGCCGCGTCGGCACCCGGGAGCTTTCCGCCGCGCCGCAGCGCCTCGGCCACATGAGGCTGCCCCGCGGTATCTCGCGCAACCCGCGCGGCCAGAAGCGCTACATCACCGGCGTGTTCAAGCGACAGAGCTTCGGGCGACCGAAGAAGATGCGTACCAGGCCCCGGGTGCGGCCCAGCGCCGAGGCGAAGGCGCTGCGTGAGGAGCTGCGCAACCACCCCGCCCACTCGTGGCCCGCGAACCACCGCGAGCGCCTCACCCGCCCAGCCGAGCAGCTCGTCCGGCTGCGCGCGGACATCGCGGACCTCGAGCGGCGCCAGGCCGAGCACTCCGACACCCTGGCCCGCAAGTTCCGCCGCATCTTAGGCCTGCTCGAGTCGCTCGGCTACGTCGAGGGCGGCGAGGAGCCGCGCGCCACCGAGGATGGGGAGCGCCTCGCGCGCATCCACTCGAGCCTCGACCTCGTCGTCGCTGAGTGTCTCAAGCGCGGCGTGTGGGACGGCCTCGACCCCGCGGAGCTCGCCGGGGTGGTCTCCCTGTGCTCCTTTGAGAACCGCAAGGCCTCCGACGGGGTGCCGCAGGCCGCGGGCGAGGCGATGGCCGAGGCGATGTCGCGCACCGTCGAGGTCTGGCAGGAGATCGCCGCACAAGAAGACTCGCGCCGCCTGCCGGCGAGCCCTGCGCCCGACTCGGCGTTCGCGCTCGCGCTGCACCAGTGGACCGCCGGCGCGCCGCTCGACTACTGCCTCGCCGCGGCCCGCGAGTGCGGCGCGGAACTCACCCCGGGCGACTTCGTGCGCTGGTGCCGCCAGGCGGTCGACCTCCTCGAGCAGGTCGCGGCGACGGCTTATGCCCCCGAGACCCGCCGCCGCGCCCGCCAGGCGATCGACGCTATCCGCCGCGGCGTCGTCGCCATCGGCCACTAGCCAGACGTGGTTCGCCAAGGCTAACGATTCGATAACGATTCCCGCGACGCCCGAAACCGCGCTGGATCGCCGCTAGCCTGGTGGGGAAACGAGTTTTCGGCCCGTCGGGACAACGGAGCCGGCGAAAAAGCGACGACGCGCGGAGGGATAACGCCATGACGACGACCGAGCCAGCACCGGGCGCCAGGAACCTTGACTGGTGGCCGGCGGCCTGGGTGGCGCTCGGGACCGGGCTCATCTGGATCGTCGTCGTGCTCTACCGGGCGCTCGGCCGCGGCATCGGGGGAGAGGTCTCCTACTCGCTCGTCGCCGGCGCCGGCCTCGGCATCGCCGCGGCGCTCGGCTGGGTGCAGACCAGGCCAAAGCCACGGAGCGGCACCGTCGCGGCGATCGCCGTGGTTGCCGCCATCGCGCTGAGCGCCCTGCTCACCGTCGCGGTGTACTACCTCGGCGCGAGCCTCGCCGGGAGCTAGCCGGTTCGCCGACCCCTCGAATCGGGCGCGCACAGCGCCGCCGCGAGGGGGACACGGCACGCTAGGATCGGCCGCATGGCCTCGCAGCGGCCCGAACTAAGCGCCGGTTCCGCCTCGGATGGGCAGGGCGAGAACGTCAGATCGATCGTCTTCGCCCCGTTGCCGACGCGGCTCGCCGTGGGCTACGAGGTGGCTCTTCGGAGTGATGTGGCACCCGATGGGCATCCTGTTCGCCGCCGGCACGCCACTCATCAAGGTCGAGCGGCTCACCCGCATGCCCGTCATCGTCTCGTGTAGCAGCGACGACGCCGCCGAACGCATCACCCGGGTCCTCGGGCTCGAGGCCAACGCCGATACTGCTTAGTGCGAGCACCCGCGCGAGGCGCACGCTCCCCGGGCCCCGCGAGCCGGGCGGCGCACACCCGCCTTCAGCCGCGGGGCTATCGTGGGCGGTCATGACAGCGCTATTCGACACCGATACCTACGCCCGGCGCCTGGACAAGGCGGCCGAGGTGTGCCGCCGCGACGGCCTGGCCGGCCTCATCATCGGTACCGGCGCGGACTTCGAGTACCTGCTCGGCTCGAAGGCCTCCTCGCACGAGCGGCTCACCGCGCTGGTGATCCCCGCCGAGGGCAGGCCCGCGGTAGTCAGCCCCGAGACTGACCTCGCGGACCTCGACGAGTCGGCCGTGCCCGGCCTCGATGTCGACGTGCTTGCCTGGCGCGACGGGGACGACGCCCACCAGCTGGCCGCGGACCGCCTCGGCGAGGCGCCCGGCCCCGTGGGCTACGGCGCGTCGCTCACCGCCGACCACCTCCTCCCGTTGATGGAGAAGCTTCCCGGCCGCGAGGCGCGCCTCGCGACGAGCGCGCTCGCCGAGCTCTTCGTTGTCAAGGAGCCCGACGAAATCGAGCAGCTGCGCGGCGCGGCCCGCGCCATCGACGCCGTCCACGCCCGCGTGCCCGACCTGCTCATCCCCGGGCGCACCGAGAACGAGGTCGCCGCGGAGCTCGACCGGCTCATCCGCGCCGAGCACGACGAGGTCGACTTCGTCATCGTCGGCTCCGGGCCCAACGGCGCGAACCCGCACCACTCGCACTCCGACCGGATCTTGAGCGAGGGCGACCTCGTCGTCGTCGACCTCGGCGGGAGCTTCGGGGTGGGCTACCACTCCGACTGCACCCGCACCTACGTCGTCGGCGGGGACCCAGAGTCCCTCTCTAAGGAGGAGCGCCACCTCTACGAGGTCCTCGAGGAGGCCTTCGCCGCGGCCGCCAAGGCCGCGCGCCCGGGTGTCGCCGCAGGCTCGGTCGACGCCGCCGCCCGCGACGTCATCGAGGCCGCCGGCTTCGGCGACGCGTTCTTCCACCGGCTCGGCCACGGCATCGGGCTCGCCGGCCACGAGGAACCCTTCCTCCTGCCCGGCTCCGAGGTGCCGCTGCGCGAGGGGATGTGCTTCTCCATCGAGCCGGGGATCTACCTGCGCGGCCGCTACGGGGCGCGCATCGAGGACATCGTCACCGTCACGGCCAACGGCGTCGAGCACCTCAACGCCAACCCGCGGGTCCTTCGCTAAGGGCGAACGCCGATCACAGGCTCGCGCCTCGAGGAGCCCGACCCCGGCCGGATAGGCTGGACGGCGTGCCTATATTGCTGCTCATCGCCTACATCGTCCTCGAGGTGTCCTTCCTCGCGCTCGTCATCAGCTGGGTCGGCCCCGGCTGGGCGATCCTCGCCCTGCTGCTCTCCCTGTTCGGGGGGCTCGCGCTGGCGCGCTGGCAGATGAGGCGCATCGCCATCGACGCCCAGTCGCGCGGCACGGACGCCGGCCGCGCGCTCGCCGACGTCGGGCTCACCGCCGTCGGCGCGCTGCTCGTCGCGCTGCCCGGGCTGTTCACCGCGCTGGTGGGCCTGCTCTTCATCCTCCCGCCGACCCGCGCGCTCCTTCGGGGGCTGCTCGCCGGGCGGCTCAAGGCCCACGTCGAGACCATGGGCGTGCGCGGCTACGAGCGCTCCGCCGCGCGCTTCCCCCACACCGTCTACGGCACCATGCGCGACGAGTCCGACGCGACCGGCAACGCGGGCCCCGCCGGCGGAAGCGGCGCGGGCGAGGTCATCGACAACGACGAAGTCGAGCGCCTCATGCGCGATATCTCTCCGGAGGACTTCGGACGCCCGGGCGACGACAAGCCCCGCGGGGACGACTAGCCAGAAAACGAGATAGGGGAGGGCCGCCGTGCTTCCGCTCCGACTGCTTGTTGCCGCCGCGTCCGGGGCGCTGGTGGCCGCCTCCTTCCAGCCCGCCGGCTGGTGGCCCGCGGCGCTGGTGGGGATGGCGCTGCTCTTCGCGGCGCTCAAGCCCTGGCGGCGCCGCCTCGGCGTCGCCGGCGCGCCCGACGAGCGCTACCCCTATCCGAAGGCCTCGAGCGGGGCGCTCATCGGCTTCGTCCACGCCGCCGCCCAGTACCTCATCCTCCTGCCGTGGATCGCGTCGTTCGTCGGCGCGATGCCCTACCTCGCGCTCGTCGTCGCGCTGTCGCTCTACGCGCTGCTCACCGGCGCGCTCGGGGTGCTGGTCGCGCGCTGGCGGCTGGGCTTTCTCGCCTTCCCGTTCCTCTACGTCGCCGTCGAGTACGCCCGCTCCCACTTCCCGTGGGGCGGGTTCGCGTGGGTGCGGCTCGCCTGGGGGCAGGTCGGCGGCCCCCTGGAGGCGCTCACCCGCTGGGGCGGGCCCGCGCTGGTGAGCCTCGCCGCGGCGCTCGTGGGCTGCGCACTCGCCGCGCTCGTCGGGCTGCGCGGCCGCCGCGTCGCCGGGCTCGTCGTGATCTTCGCGGTGACGCTAGCGGCGCTTCTCGCCGGCTCGAGGGTCGGCAGCGGGGAGGTCACCGGCACCGCGCGCGTCGCGGCCGTGCAGGGCAACGTGCCGCGCACCGGGCTCGATGAGACCCGTCAGGCGCTCACCGTGCTCAACAACCACGCCGAGGTCACCGAGCGGATCGACGAGGATGTCGACCTCGTCATCTGGCCGGAGAACTCCTCCGACGTCGACGCCGTCGACAACCCCAAGGCCCGCACCCGCGTCGCGCGGGCGGCGCGCGCCGTCGATGCGCCCGTGCTCGTGGGCACCCGCACCACCGACGAGGTAGGCGAGCGCAACACCATGGCCGTCATCGAGACCTCCGGCCGGGTGGGCGACGTCCACCACAAGAAGTACCTCCAGCCCTTCGGGGAGACGATGCCGCTGCGCGACACGCTGCGCCACGTCACCGACCTCGTCGACTACGCCGGCGACTTCAAGCCCGGCAACGGAAACGGCGTCGTGGAGATGGCCGGCGTGAGACTCGGCGTGGCGACCTGCTACGAGGTCGCCTTCGACCCCGCCTACCGCGACGCCGTCGACGCCGGCGCCGAGCTGCTCGCCACCCCGACGAACAACGCCACCTTCGGCGAGACGGACATGACGTACCAGCAGATGGCGATGAGCCGGCTGCGGGCCATTGAACACGACCGGGCGGTCGTCGTCGCCGCGACGACCGGCTCCTCGGCGATCATCAACCCCGACGGCACCGTCGAGGAGAAGACCGAGCTGTGGCGGCCCGCGACGCTCATCTACGAGCTGCCGCTCAAGGAGACCCGCACGCCCGCGACGTGGGCGAGTTTCTGGCTGGAATTGGGCGCCGTTATCATGGGCTGCGCTATAGCGGCGGCCGCGCTGCTCGGAGCCGCGCCCGCGGGGCTCAACCGCCGGGCCGCGACGGTGCGGTCGGCCGCCTAGAGCCGGAGCCGGCGGCGCTACCCGCCGCCCCGGCAAATCTCATCCCCGGATAGACCCTGGTAAGGAGCCGACGAGCTCATGGCGGCACGCGACGAGGCGCTGGTCATCATCCCGACCTTCAACGAGGCGGAGAACCTCCCGACGATCGCGGCGCGGCTGCTCGACGCGAACCCCTCGGTCCACCTGCTCGTCGCCGACGACAACAGCCCCGACGGCACCGGCGAGATCGCCGACCGGCTCGCCGCCGACGACGAGCGCATCCACGTCCTCCACCGCGAGAACAAGGAGGGGCTGCTCGCCGCGTACCTCGCTGGCTTCGCGTGGGGCGAGGAGCACGGCTTCGGGGTGCTCTGCCAGATGGACGCCGACGGCTCGCACCGCCCCGAGCAGCTGCCCGCGCTGCTCGAGGCGATCGACGATGGCGCGGACCTCGCGATCGGCTCGCGCTACGTGCCCGGCGGGCGCACCGTCGACTGGCCCGCCAAGCGCCGGCTGCTCTCCAAGGCAGGCAACCTCTACATCTCGGTCGCGCTCGGGCTCGGGGTGCGCGACGCGACCGCGGGCTTCCGCGCCTACCGGCCGGAGGTGCTGCGCGAGTGCGAGGCGGAGACGCTCTCCAACAAGGGCTACATCTTCCAGGTCGAGCTCACCTTCCGCGCGGCGCAGGCGGGCTTCCGCATCGACGAGGTGCCCATCACCTTCGCCGACCGGGAGCTCGGCGAGTCGAAGCTCTCGGGCAGCTTCGTCGCCCATTCGCTCATCGAGGTCACCCGCTGGGCGATCCGCCACCGCTTCAACCAGATCGCCGCGCCGCTGCGCGCGATCGCGGGCTCGCGCCGCGGCCGCTAGGGAACCGCCGCACGCGGCTCCCGCGCGACGCGAGCGGCGCGCGGCCACGACTTCAGCCCTAGACACGACGACGCGGCCCGCCCCAGGGTCTCTTACCCGGGGCGGGCCGCGTCGTCGCTGAGCTCAGCTCGAGAGGGGAGCGGCGGGCCTTACTTCTTGGCCTTGGCCGCCTCTTCCTCCTTCTTCTGCTGCTTGAGCAGCCGGGTCGCCTCGCGGCGGCGCTTGCGGAGCTGGTCGATGCGCTCCTCGAGGAGCTCGTCGAGCTCCTCCAAAGAGCGGCGCTCGCGGAGCATGTCCCAGTGGGTGCGCGGCGGCTTCGAGGGCTTCGAGGCCACGCCCTTGCCCTCGATGAGGGTGCCCCACTCGCCGTCCTTGCACAGCCAGGTCTCGGGGATCTCGGCGTCCTCGGCGAAGGGCACCTCGTGGATCTTGCCGGACTCGGTCTTGTACTTGGCGGTCTGCCGGGGGGCCAGGTCGTGGTCGCGGTCCGTCTCGTAGCTCACGGCGCCCATGCGGCTGCCTCGCAGAACGCGGTCTGCCATCTCGCATCCATCCTTTCGCGGCGCTAGAATCGCTGCCGCCGATCGTCCTCGTTCTCGCCCCGCCCGCGCACGGCCGGGGGCGGGGGCTTACCGGGCCACCTATCATAACGCGGCCGGGTGGGCCAGTGTTCCCGTTCCCATTTCCGCGCGCCCGGCGGGTAGCATCAGCCGCGTGGAAGAAGCCCGGACCGCCCCGACGCGGCGCTGCCGCTGGTGCGGCGGGGAGCTACAGACCGGCGGGCGCGGCCGGCCCAAGGAGTTCTGCTCGGCGTCGTGCCGGCAGGCGGCCTACGAGCAGCGCCGCGGCCTCGCCGGGCGCCGCGTCAAGGAGGGCGACGTCGTGCTGCGCGCCGAGCGGGCGGACAGGCTGCGCGACTCGCTGTTCGCGCTGCGCTGCGCCGCCGAGGACGTCGCCACCGCGGCCAGGGAGGGCGCCGACGGTTCGGAGATCGCCGCGCTCAGTGAGGAGCTCGTCGCCATGGCCAAGGACATCGAGAGACTCAGGTAAGTTTTAGAGGCACCATGTTGCGTCACCGGAAACTCATTATCACCTGCTTCATCGTCGCCATCGTGCTCGTCGCCACGATCGGCGTGGCACCCATGGTTTTCTCCGCGATCCTGGGGCCCGGCGTGAAGACCGAGGGCTTGAGCGACAGCGGCGCCAGCCCCGCCACCGAGGAGATGGACGGCACCTGGGAGGTCGTCTCCGGCTCGGGGCGCAACACCTCCTCGCTCGGCTACACGTTCGCCGAGATCCTCCCCGTCGACGAGCGGGTGACCTCCGGGTCCACGCAGGACATCGAGGGCACGGTCACCATCGCCGGCGAGAAGATCCAGGACGGGCAGGTCACCGTGGACGTCACGGACGTCTCCTCGGACAAGCAGGTCCGCGACGAGAACGTGCGCCGCAAGATCCTCGAGACCGACACCTATCCCACCGCGCACCTCACGCTCGACGGGGGAGAGGACGTCTCCCACCTGCCCGATGACGGCACGGCGGCGACGGTGACGGTCTCCGGGAAGCTCACCATCAAGGACGCCACCCGGCCCGTGACCGCCGAGCTGCGCGCGCTGCGCGACGGCGACCGGGTCATCCTCTCCGGGGACCTGCCGATCAAGCGCGAGGACTTCAACCTCGAGGCGCCCGAGTTCGTCGCCGCGAAGATCGCCGAGGAGGGCGAGATCAACATCCGCCTCGCCTTCGAGAAGGCCGGCTCTTAAGCCCTAGCTCTCCGCACGCCCGGGCCCGCCGCGGTGCGAGCGGGGACGCGGCGCCCCAGCCAGACGAGCGCGACCATGACGAGGAGCTCCACCATGGTCTGCGTGACGACCGCGAAGGGCGCGACCTCGAAGCCGGCCGGCAGCGCGAGCGCCAGCGGCAGCACGACAAGCGAGTTCCTCGTCACGCCCGCGAAACCCACCGCGCGGCGCGCCGGCTCGCCGAGCCCCAGCGCCCGGCCGACGAGCCAGCCGATAGGAGCCATGAGCACCGCGAAGGCCGCGTAGCCGCCGGCCGCCGGCGCGAGCCGCCCGGCCTGGCCCGCGACGTCGGCGGCCTGCCAGCAGACCACCGAGCCGAGCACGAGCATCATGAGCGGCACCATCGCCGCCTCGAAGCCGCGGTGGATCGCCCGCGCCGCGCGGTGGCGCCCCTCGAGCGCCTGCACCCCGGCCGCCGCGGCGAGCGGCGCGGCGATGAAGAGCAGGAACGCCCGCACGAATGGCTCGGGCTCGATCGCGGCGGCGACGTCCCCGCCGGCGAGCAGCCACAGGTAGGCGGGGACGAGAACGATCTGCAAGAGCATCACCGCCGGCGTCACGGCGAGCAGCCGCTCCCGGTCGCCGCCGGCCAGGCCTGAGAAGACGATGACGTAGTCGACGCACGGGGACAAAAGCACGATGAGCGCCCCGGTCACCAGCGCCTCGTCGCCGGCGATGGGGCGGGTCACCAGCCAGGCGACCGCCGGGGCGAGCACGAAGTTCACCAGCGCGACGACGCTAAGAAACCGCCAGTCGCGCGCCGCCCGGCCGAGCCTGGTAGACGGCACCCCGAGGAACGTCGCGAAGAGTAGCGCCACGAGCGCGGGCTCGACGAGGCGCCCGGCAATCGCGGCGGGGGCCTCGAACGAGAGGCCGAGCGCGGCGCCCAGCGCCGCGGCCGCGAAGTAGAGCGGCACCTGGAAGCGGTCGAGGAATCCTACCGCCGTCTGAGCCGCGCTCGGGGAGCCGGACGGGGAGCGAGCCATGACGCCCAAGCCTACGGTCCCGCGTCGAGGACTCGGTCGGGCGCGGTGATGTCCACCAAAACGTCCTCCGTGGTCGCGGCGAAATCCATCACGATGCGTAGGCAAAAGAATGTACATTCAATCTTGTGTTCTCGCCGGTAATCGGGTAGGAATCGACCCCATGATCTCGGTCGAGAGTTTATCGAAATCCTACGGAAAGAATGCGGTTCTCCACGACGTGTCGTTTAGCGTCCCCGATGGCGCCGTGACGGGGCTACTGGGGCCGAACGGGGCGGGAAAATCGACGCTGATGCGGTGCGTGCTTGGCCTCGATAGGCCGAGCGGCGGGGGCGCGACGGTCGACGGCGAGCCCTTCGCGGCGATCGCGAACAAGCCGGCGGCCGCGGGCGCGCTCCTCGACGCGGGCTGGTTCGTGCCCTCGCGCAGCGCGCGCTCGCACCTGCGGGTCATCGCCCGCGGCGCGGGCATCCCGGATACGCGGGTCGACGAGCTCCTCGAGCTCGTGGGGCTCGCCTCGGTGGCTAACAAGAAGGTCGGGGCCTTCTCCCTTGGCATGAAGCAGCGCCTCGGGGTGGCGACGGCGCTGCTCGGCGACCCGCAGAACCTTGTTTTCGACGAGCCGGTCAACGGCCTCGACCCGGAGGGCGTGGCGTGGGTGCGCCGCACGCTGAAGCACCTCGCCGCCGAGGGCAAGGCGGTGCTCGTCTCCTCCCACCTGCTCAGCGAGATGCAGCAGACCGCCGACCGGGTCGTGCTGCTCGGCCGGGGCCGGCTGCTCGGCGAGCACGAGATGGCGGAGTTCCTCTCCGCGGGCGCGAGCGTCGTCGTGAGCTCCCCGAGCATCGCCGCGCTCGTCGAGCACCTCGAGGGCAAGGGGCTGACCGTCTCGGGCGCGCCCCAGGGCGAGGGCGAGGACGCGCGCTCGGTCGCCGTGCCGGAGGGCTGGGCTCCCGAGCGGGTGCGCGCGCTCGTCGGGGAGACCGCCCTCGAGGCCGGGGTCGCGATCACCGAGCTCTACACCAAGCAGAGCAGCCTCGAGGAGACCTACCTCAGCGCCACGGAGGGCGCCGAGGAGTTTCAAGCTGCCGAGTCGCGAGAGGGCCGAGCCTCCTAACCGGCCGGTTTTACCTCTCCTGCCCGAGGTATTCGTACTCCGTTTAATTCGCACCAGGATAAAGAAAGGTTCCGGAAACCGATGGCCTTCGCCGCCGCCCTCCGTTCGGAGCTCACCAAGCTCCTCACCAGAAAAAGCACCGCCGTCTTCGCCGCGATCTACGCGATTATCACCATTCTGCCGATCGCCGTGGCGATCATCGTCAAGTCGATCAATCACCAGGAGGTCATCTTCGGCTGGGGCATGGTCATGATCGCCTCGATGACCGCCACGTTCGTCGCCGTCGCGTTCGGCGCGGTGAGCACGACGACCGACATCAAGACCTCGATGTACGCCCAGGCCTTCCTCACCCAGAAGAGCCGCTGGCACTGGCTCGTGGCGAAGATGCTCGTCACCGCGGTGGGGCTCATCCTCGTGTTCCTCGTCGCGCTGCTCGTCGACGCCGTGCTGGGGCTCGTCTTCTTCGACGGCTTCGTCAACGAGGGGCTCCCCGTCGTCCTCGTCGGGCAGCCGCTCATGCAGACCTCCGTGCTCATCATCGTCATGGGCCTGTCGGCGATCATCGGGAGCCAGGGGCTTTCCGTGGCGCTGCCGCTCATCTGGATGGCCGTGGTCGAGGGGATCCTCGGCGGACTCCTCGGCCGGATGCCCTTCCTGCAGGCGTTGATGCCGTTCTTCAACGCCCAGAGCCTAACCAGCCTCTTCGAGACCACGCCCGAGCCCCTCCTCGGGAGCTCCTTCGTGCTCAATGGGGCGGTCGTCGTCGCCTGGCTCGTCGTCGCCGTCGCGGGCGCGCTGGTCGTCAACCAGCGCCGCGACGTGAAGTAGGGAAGCGGCAGCTACTTGGTCTGCGCCGCCGCGCCCGCCGCCAGGGCCTCGACGATCCGGGCGGCGGGCGCGGCCTCTGCGCTGGGGAAGCCGACACCGGCCCACAGGTTGAGGGCCTCGGCGTCGCCGGCGCCGTTGGCCTCGGCGCGCAGCCCGGAGGTGAGGTGGTGGAGCTCCGGGTAGAGGCCCGGGGCGCGCTCGCCGACCCACTCGATGAACGCGTTGCCGATCCCGCGGGCCAGCCGACCGCTGAACGCCCGCGTCAGCGTCGTCGACCGGCCGCGCAGCTCCTGCAAGGCGCGGCGGTGAGTCTCTTTGGTCCCGGCCTCCTCGGCGAGGA
Organism: Corynebacterium otitidis ATCC 51513; assembly: GCF_000296405.1. Classification (GTDB taxonomy): domain Bacteria; phylum Actinomycetota; class Actinomycetes; order Mycobacteriales; family Mycobacteriaceae; genus Corynebacterium; species Corynebacterium otitidis. The sequence continues at coordinate 53,968 of NZ_JH815193.1, read as the reverse complement.
GGAACGCCGTGCCCGCCTGCGCGGCCGCCGCGCCGCGGCGCAGCGCGCCCTCGACGTCTGAGGCCGTGGCGATCCCGCCGGCGGCGACGACCGGCTTCGACGTCGCGCCGCGGGCGTGGTCGAGGAGCTCACTAAGCGTGAACGACGAGCCGGCCTCGGGCGGGGAGAGCACCGTCGCCCGGTGGCCGCCGGCCTCCCGGCCCTGCACGACGATCGCGTCGCAGTCCGCCTTGTCGAGGTACTCGATCTCCTCCGGGGTCGTCGCCTTGAGCGCGATTGCCTTGCCCCGGGAGCGCAGCAGCCTCGTGGCGGCCTCGTCCGGGTAGCCGAAGGCCGTCGACACCACCGCCGCGCGCGAATCTGCGACGACCTCGAGTTTCGCGCGGTAGCCGTCGTCGTCGAACACCGGCGTCTCGGGCAGCAGCTCGGGTGGGTAGCCGAGCTCAACGAGCAGCTCGCGGTAGCGGCGCAGCTCGGCGGCCTGCTCAGGAGAGGTCTCGGCGCGCGCGGGCGGGGAGAAGAGGTTCGCCCCGAAGGGCCGGTCGGTGAGCCGCTCGACGGCGGCGATGCGACGGCCCAGCTCCTCGGGTGAGAGATATCCCCCGGCGAGCACCCCAAGGCCGCCGGCCTCGCTGACCGCGGCGGTGAGCTCCGGGGTCGAGGGGCCGCCCGCCATCGGGGCGAGCACGATCGGCAGCCGACACAGGTCGTCGATTCCGCTCATGCGCGCCAAACTAGCAGATCAGCGGGTCATCGGGGCGAAATCGCGCGGCCTTCGAGGAATGACGCCGATACGAAGGCACGTGTGAGGCCGAGGCGCAGACGCCTCGGTGTTACACGTGCCGTCCCGAGAGCCTCAGCCGGCTGACTAGAACCGGACCTTGCGGTCGGTGGTGAGCTTCGCGTTGATGAAGCGGAGCAGCCAGTTGGGCGAGAAGTGCGAGGCCAGGTACATGATCTTGGCCTGACGCCCCACGGGGTGGTGGACCTTGGTGGGCTTGGAACGCGGGGCCTCCACGACCTTGGTGATGGCCTCCGCGATGTCCTCGGCCGAAAGGCTCACGCCCATGGGCTTGGTGCCGCTAGTCTCTACGCCGTCGAGCATCCCGGTCTTGGCGTAGAGCGGCCAGAGCGAGGTGACGGTGATGTCGTCCTGGTCCCACTCCTGGTCGAGGGCCTCGGTGATGCCGCGGACCGCGAACTTCGTGGTGGAGTAGACGGCCATGTCCGGGGTGCCGTAGATCGCCGCCGCGCTGGCGATGTTGACGAGCCGGGCGTCCGGGCTCTTCTGGAGCCAGGGGTAGGCGGCGCGGGCGCCGAAGAGCACGCCCTTGACGTTGACGTCGACGAGGGCGGCGTCTTTCTTGTACGAGCCCTCGGTGACGAACGGGCCGCCGTAGAGGATGCCGGCGTTGTTGACGACGACGTCAATGTGCCCGCCCACGGCCTGGGCGAACTCCGAGAGGGCGTTCTCCCAGCCCTCGGGGTCCGTGACGTCGAGGTGCCCGGTGTGGAGGTTGGGCCCGGTCGCCCAGTCGAAGTTGTCGCTGATGTCGTAGGCCCCGACGCTCCAGCCGCGGCCGGCCAGGCGCTGCGCGGTGGCGCGCCCGATGCCCTGAGCCGCGCCCGAGATGAATACTGTGCGTGTCATGGGGTAACCGTAACCAGAAAAACAACTATCACATCGGTTTGTGATACAGCCCACCCCCGGATGTGGTGTTTGCGCCCGCCTGCGTCCGGACACACCGACGCCGTCCGCGTTGCGCAGGAGCATTGCGGGGCGCAGACGGCGGGGCGGCGTGACGGGGAAGTGGCCGGGCTCTCGCGGCGGCGGAAAACGGCCATGCGTCGTCGACGACGGGGCGTCGGTCGCATGCGGGATGGGTCAGGCGGCCGTCCTGGCGAATTGGGCGTGCGGCAGGGTCGGGTCGCCCGCGAACAGTTTCGGCCCCAGCCAGCGCATGACGTAGACCAGCGCGACGAGGATCGGCACCTCGATCATCGGGCCGATCGTCCCCGCCAGCGCCTCGCCCGAGGCGGCGCCGAAGGTGCCGATGGACACCGCGATGGCCAGCTCGAAGTTGTTGCCCGCCGCGGTGAACGACACCGATGCCGACTGGGCGTAGTTGAGGTTGGCGAGCTTCGCCGTGATCAGCGCGAGGGCGAACATGCCCAGGAAGTAGAGCACCAGCGGAAGCGCCAACCGCGCCACTGCCCACGGATTGGCCGCTACCTTATCGCCTTGCAGCGAGAAGAGCAGCACGATCGTGTACAGCAGGCCGATGAGCGCCAGCGGCGAGACCCGCGGAAGGAAGGTGTTCTCGTACCAGTCGCGGCTCTTGATCTTCTCGCCGAGCAGCCGGGAGGCCGCCCCGGCCAGCAGCGGGATCCCCAGGAACACCAGCACCGCGGCGGCGATTGTCCAGAAGGAGAACTCCGCCGAGGTCGTCTCCAAACCCAGCCAGGACGGCAGGATCTGCAGGTAGAACCAGCCGAGAACGGCGTACATGATCACCTGGAACACCGAGTTGATTGCCACCAGCACCGCGGTGGCCTCCCGGTCGGCGCACGAGAGGTCCGACCAGACGAGCACCATCGCGATGCAGCGGGCGAGGCCGACCATGATCAAACCGGTGCGAAGTTCTGGCTGGTCCGGCAGGAAGATCCAGGCGAGGGTGAACATGAACAGTGGGCCGACGACCCAGTTGAGGACGAGAGACACGCCCATCAGCCGCGCGTCTGTGGCGATCTTGCCGGCCTTGTCGTAGCGAACCTTGGCCAGCGGCGGGTACATCATCACCAGCAGACCAAGGGCGATGGGAATGGAGATCCCGCCGACCTCGACGGCGCCCAGGGCGTCACCGATGCCAGGGGCCAGGCGGCTGATCGCCAGGCCCGCGGCCATGGCCAGGATGATCCAGACGGGCAAGAAGCGGTCGAGAAACGACATGCGGGGCGGCGCTACGCCCGGAGCCGAAGGCGGAGTCATGGGATCCTACCTCTTTCATATCGACGTGGATCTATATATGAAAATAGTTCCGAAATCGATGTGCGTCAATGTAGCGTGGTGTGCATGAGCCCGACCCGTCCCGTATCCGACGCCGACGTCCTAAACAACTCGCGGTGTTGTTCGCTGGGCACCGGGCCGCTAACCGAGGACGAATCGGTTCGCTACGCCGAAGTGTTTAAGGTCCTGGCGGAGCCGGTGCGGCTACGGATCCTGTCCGAGCTGGCCGCCGCGGGGTGCGAACCGGCGAGCGTCGGCGACATCGCCGACATGATGGGTCTGAGCCAGCCGACGATCTCGCACCATTTGAAGAAGATGACCGAGGCGGGGCTTCTGGAGCGTCGCCGCGAGAGGCGCAGCGTGATCCATCAGGTCCGCCCGGAGGCCTTCGCCGATTTGCGCACCGTGCTTCAGATCGGTTGAGGACACGCCTCGCAGTGTTGGCCAGGTGGGCTCAGGGCGGAACTGGTGGCACGACAGCGGGCGGCGAGCGCGACGACCTGGAGTGTCGATGCCGATGAGCCGTGCATACGACCGCTACCGGCCACCACCCCTTAAACGCCGATAATATATATTATGTCAGATCAGCGGCGGCTCCCGCTCCCCACCGTTGGCGGCTCTCGCCGGCCAGGCTGCCTCTCCGCGCGCCCCGTGGCCTGCCCCCATCCTCCGCAAGGCCGCCGGCCCCACGCGCCGCGAACCGGCCCGGCGGCCGTACGTGTCGCCGCATCGCACGGTCGCCGGTCTTGCCCGCGGCGCGCGTTCGCCGACCTGTCCTCACGCCGGTATTCGGCCGGTTCGTCGCTCTTGATGGCGTTGGCTCGCCCCAAGGCGCGAGTCCTTCCCTTTGCCTCGCACGCTGCGCAATCTCGTGAAGCTTGCTACCGGTCCGCGGGGCCTGGCCGTCGGGTTTCTCCCCGCCAAAGAGGCGGTACCGCGCACCGCTCCCCGACCCTTCGATCTACCCCTTGTGGGGCCGCTCATATAGCCGGGTGATAATGCGCTCACATCACCCTTTTGTCAAGCTGCTTGGCGCATAGTGGAGTGCAGAGACCCCGGGCGATCTGCCCGCGGTCGCCCCTGGTGTGCGAGCGAAAGCGAGGCCGGCATGGTCATAGTCCACCTGATCATCCTCTTCGGCGCGATCATCATCGGCGCCCGGAAGGGATCCATCGGAATCGGGCTCGCCGGCGGGCTCGGGGTGATGCTGCTCGGCGCGACCGGCATTCCGGTCGACCGGGAGGACATCCCCTGGGACGTCATCGGCATCATCATGTCGGTCATCGCCGCGATTGCCGCGATGCAGTCGGCCGGCGGCATGAGCTACCTCGTCGGCCTCGCGGAGCGACTTCTTCGCAAGAACCCCTCGAAGGTCACCTACCTCGCCCCCTACGTCACCTACTCGATGACGCTATTTGCCGGCACGGGGCACACGTCGTTCTCGACGCTGCCGGTCATCGCCGAGGTCGCCAAGGAGGGCGGCGTGCGGCCCTCTAGGCCGCTGTCGGCCGCGGTGGTCGGCTCCCAGATGGGTATCACCGCCTCCCCCATCTCGGCTGCGGTCGTGCTCATGGCCAGCCTTGTCGAGCCGCTCGGCGTGGGCTACCTGCAGCTGCTGGCGGTCGCGGTGCCGGCCACGGCGCTCGCGATCCTGCCGATGGCGTTTGTCGCGAACCGGCTGGGCAAGCCGCTCGACCAGGACCCCGTCTACCGGGAGCGCCTCGAGCGCGGCGAGGTCGAGCCGCCGCGGCCGGGCGGCCACGAGTCGGGCCCGGCGGCGAAGCGCTCGGTGCTCATCTTCCTCGTCGCCGTCGTCGCCGTGATGGCGTACGCGACGCTGATTTCCGAGCAGCTGGGGCTCATCGAGGAGCCGACGCTGGGGCGCAACGAGGCGATCATGACGGTCATGCTCACCGCCGCGCTCGTCATCGTCGCGACGTGCAAGACCAGCCCGAAGGACCTGCTCGGCGCTCCGGTGTTCCGCTCAGGCATGTCGGCGTGCGTGTGCGTGCTCGGCGTCGCGTGGCTCGGCGCGACGTTCATCAACCACTACCTCGATCAGCTCACCGACCTCGCGGGCGATCTGCTCGCCGACTTCCCGTGGCTGCTCGCCGTCGTGCTGTTCCTCGCCTCGACGCTGCTCTACTCGCAGGCCGCGACGACGCAGACGATGATGCCCGCAGCGCTTGCGCTCGGCGTCGGGCCGGTGACCGCCGTCGCGAGCTTCGCGGCGACCTCGGGACTGTTCGTCCTGCCCACCTACCCCACGCTCGTCGCGGCCGTGGAGATGGACGACACCGGCTCCACCCGGATCGGGCGCTGGGTGTTCAACCACCCGTTCCTCCTGCCCGGCATCGTCGGCCTGGCCGTCGCCGTGGGGCTGGGCTTCCTGCTCGGCGAGGTGATCCTCTAGAAGCTAAGCCGCGGCCGGGCGGGCGGGACCTCTCCCCTTCCCCGCCCGGCCGTCGCCGCTACCCGAGGTCGATCGGCGAGTTGTCGATGAGCCGGGTGGTGCCCACCCGCGCGGCGATAAGGACGCGGGCCTCGCCGCTACTCGGCGGCTCGCCGAGGTCCGCGCCGCGCACGGAGATGTAGTCGACCTCGACGGTGGGCTCGGCGACGAGAGCCTCGGCCGCGGCGTCGAGGGCGGCCTGCCTGCCGCGGGGCGCGGCCGTGGTCGCGGCGTCGATCGCCGCGGGGATCGCGGCGGCGGCGCGGCGCTGCGAGGGGTCGAGGTAGACGTTCCTCGAGGAGAGCGCCAGCCCGTCGCCCTCCCTGACGATGGGCTCGCCGTGGACCTCGACGCCGAGGCCTAGGTCCTCGACCATCTGCCGCACGAGCACGAGCTGCTGGTAGTCCTTCTGCCCGAAGTACGCGCGTCGCGCCCCGGTGACGCGAAAGAGCCGGTAGACGACGGTGAGCACCCCGGCGAAGTGGGTGGGGCGGCTCTCCCCCTCGAGGACCTGGCCCGTCGGCCCGGGGTGGATCGTCGTGCGCTTGCCGGCGGGATACATCTCGTCCTCGGTGGGCGCGAAGACGGCGTCGACGCCCTCGCCCTCGAGGCGCTCGAGGTCCCTATCCAGGGTGCGCGGGTAGGCGTCGAGGTCCTCGCCCGGCGCGAACTGGAGCGGGTTAACGAAGATGGAGACTACCACCCGCGCGTCGCCCGGCGCGGCGGCGGCGCGGACGAGCGAGAGGTGTCCGTCGTGGAGGGCGCCCATCGTGGGCACGAGCGCGATGGGTGTCTGGGACTCGGCGCGGAACGCGGCGAGCCCCTCGGTGGTGGTGATGACGCGGGGCGTGGTCACGGCTTTAGTGGTGCTCCTTCGGTTAGCGGCGGCGCTGCGGGCGCGGGTTTGGGTGGTTTTAGTCGCGGAAGGAGTGGGTGGCGTCGGGGAAGGTTCCCGCCTCGACGGCCTCCTTGAAGCGGCTGGCGGCGGCGCGGATCTCCTGGCCGGCCTCGGCGAAGCGGTGGACGAAGCGGGCGGCCTTGCGGTCGGAGGGGAATCCGGCGGCGTCGGCCCAGACGAGGACCTGGGCGTCGGTGTCGGGCCCGGCGCCGATGCCGATGGTGGGCACGTCGACCTCGCGGGTGATGTCGCGGGCGGCGGGGGCGGGCACCATCTCGAGCACCATGGCGCTGGCGCCGGCGCGGGCGACGGCGCGGGCGTCGCGTCGGAGCTGGTCGTCGGCCTTGTTGCCGCGGCCCTGGACCTTGAAGCCGCCGAGTTGGTGGACGGACTGCGGGGTGAAGCCGATGTGGCCGAAGACTGGCACGCCGGCGGCGGCGAGGGCTGCGATGCGCGGGGCGATGCGCTCGCCGCCCTCGATCTTCACGGCGTGGGCGCCGGTGCGGCCCATGAGCTCGGTGGCGCTTTTCACGGCCTGCTCGTCGGAGGCCTCGTAGGTGCCGAACGGGAGGTCGGCGACGACGAGGGCGTCGCCGGCGCCGCGGACGACGGCGGCGGTGAGGTAGGTGATCTCGTCGAGGGAGACTTGCTGGGTGTCGCGGTAGCCGTAGACGACGTTGGCGGCGGAGTCGCCGACGAGCAGGACCTCGATGCCGGCGGCGGTGAGCTCCCGGGCGGTGGAGAAGTCGTAGGCGGTGAGCATCGCCCAGCGGCGGCCCTCCTTCTTCCACTTCGCGAGGTCCGTGAGGCGTGTCGGCATGAAGCTCCTCCCTGAATGAGCGTTGCGGGGCCAGGGCCGGCGGTGTTGGCCGGTGCCGGCTCGGGCGGGCGTGGCCTCATCCTAGCCGGCGCTAGGGCGCGGCCCGGCGGCTCGGGCCCGCGGTCGGCGGGTGTCCCATTTTGCGGTACGGATGTATCATTTTGCGGGATGGCGGTGTAGGGTGTCTGGCATTTAGCCGACGGCGTTGCCGGCCGCAACGCCGACAACCGCACAGAGAAATAAAGGAGGCGTCTCTCCGGTGACGACGACACTGAAGCGCCCGCCGGCGACGAGCCGGCGCGAGCGCGCCCGGGTGATCACCGCCTCGACGGTGGGCACCACCATCGAGTTCTACGACTTTTACGTCTACGCGACCGCCGCGGTGGCCGTGTTCCCCGTGCTCTTCTTCCCCGACGTGGGCAGCAGCTTCGTCAACCTCATGGCGTCGTTCGCAACGTTCGGGCTCGCGTTCGTGGCCCGCCCGCTGGGCTCGGTGATCTTCGGGCACTTCGGCGACAAGGTGGGCCGCAAGCACTCGCTCGTCTTCGCGCTGCTCACCATGGGTATTGCGACGTTCATCATCGGGCTTTTGCCCACCTACGAGCAGATCGGCTTCCTCGCGCCGCTGTTGCTCGCGCTCATGCGCTTCGGGCAGGGCATCGGGCTCGGCGGCGAGTGGTCGGGCGCCGCGCTGCTCGCCGGGGAGAACGCCGCCTCGGGCAAGCGCGCGCAGGCGGCGATGTGGCCGCAGCTCGGCGCGCCGTTCGGCTTCTTCCTCGCCAACGGGCTCTTCCTCATCCTCGTGACCGCCTTCGACGAGGCCCCGACGGACCCGGGCGGGGCGTTCCTCCAGTGGGGCTGGCGCGTGCCGTTCCTCGCCTCGGCGATCATGGTCGCCATCGGGCTGTGGGTGCGCTTCAAGCTCGACGAGACGCCCGTCTACACGCACTCGGTGGCGCAGGGGAAGCGCGCGAGCGCCCCGCTGCGCGACGTGTTCACCAAGGCGTGGCGCCCGGTTATCGCCGGCACGTTCATCATGGTGGGCTGCTACACGCTCTTCTACCTCGTGACGACGTGGATCCTCTCCTTCGGCATCGAGGATCCCGAGTCGGGCGCGGGGCTGGGCTTCGCCTACGAGGACTTCCTCAAGGTGCAGCTCGTCACCGTCGTCGCGTTCATGGTGGGCATCCCGCTGGCCGGGTGGTGCGCCGACCGGTTCGGCCGCAAGCCCACCCTGCTCGTCACGACGCTGGGGATTCTCGCGTTCTCCTTCACCTTCGAGCTGTTCCTCGCCCCGGAGAACGCCAGCCTCGCCTCGGTGGGCGTGTTCCTGGGGATCGGGATGTTCCTCATGGGGCTGATCTTCGGGCCGATGGCCATCGTTTTGCCCGAGCTCTTCCCCACCGCGATCCGCTACACCGGCTCCGGGATCGCCTATAACCTCTCCGCGATCCTCGGCGCCGCGGTCGCCCCGCTCATCGCCACGCAGCTGGTCTACAGCTTCGGCGTCGGCGCGGTGGGCCTCTACCTCGCGATCGCCGCGGGCGCCTCGCTCGTCGCGATCTTCATGATGCGCGAGACCCGCTCCACCGCGCTCGAGGACATCGAGTAGCCGAGCACAAGCCGCGCTACTGCGCCGCCGGCCCGCGCCCCGCATCGTCGGGGCCCGCGGGCCGGCGGTGTTCTCTGCCCGGGTCTAGCGGGGACGGCGGCGCACGAGGCGCCACTGCCTCGCCTCGAGCGCGCCGATGCGCACCAGCGCGAGGCGCAGCGCGTACTGGAAGTCCCACAGCCGGCGGAAGACGACGTCGAAGCCGGCGGCCGCGGCCTCCCGGCGGCGCGCGCGGAACAGCTCCGCCTGGAGGCGCAGCGTCTCCTCCGCGTGGACGTCGAGCCGGTGCTCCTCGACGAGCCGGAGCCCCGTGTCCTGGTCGACGAGCCGGTAGACCTCCCCGTCCGAGGGGTAGGACAGCCCGGGCCAGATATAGGCCCGAAGCCCGTCGAGCGCGGCCTCGCCCGCCGGCCCGAGCGCCGCGCCGCGCACCACCGACTGCAGGGCGACCTCCCCGCGGGGCCCGACGACGTGGTCGAGGAAGCGGAAGAAGCGGCGCCGCTGCTTCGGCGAGAGCGTCTCGAGGTACTCGATGGAGACGACCGCGTCGAAGCGGCCCGGCACGCCCCTGGGCACCGCGGCGTCGACGTGCTCGGCGTGGACCTGGTCGCCCACCCCGTCGAGCACGAGCCGCTCGCGCAGCGCCTCGAGGCTCGCCTCGTCGGCGCTGAGCACGTCGACGGTCGCCTGGCGGCGCGCTGCGAGGCCGGCGAGCACCCCGCCCGAGGCGGGCAGCTCGAGCAGGTGGCTGCCCGGGCGGACCCGCGCGAGGTCGAGCAGCGATTCCGCGGCGCGGCGCTGCGCCTCCCTCAGGTCCGCGCGGGCGACGTCGACGGGGCGCGAGTAGCGGGTGCGCTCGACGAAGCGGCGCGGCTCCTCGCGGCCCGCGGCCGGGAGCGTCTCGCGCACGCTGGTCCCCACCGAGGAGGCGAAGCGCCCGAAGAAGTGGCTCGCCCCGTCGGTGGAGCACAGCGCGACGAGCCGGGGCGGCAGCGCCCCGCCGGTCGCCTCCCCCGCCTTGAGGCGGCGCCTCGAGGGCTGGTAGCCGGCGCGAAGCAGCGCCTCGAGCACGCCCGCGAGGTCCTCGGCGCGCCACTCGCCGGCGAGGTAGGACTCCAAGAGCCCCACCCAGCCGCCGGCGGCGAGCCGGGCGAAGAGCTCCTCGTGGTCGACGGTGAGGTCCGCTCCCTCGTCCGGGTCGAGCTCCACGCCGGCGGCCTGGCAGGCGCGCGCGAAGCCGGCCTCCGCGGCGCGCGCCTTGAGCCTGATGAGCGGCGGCGCGGGCACCGCGGCCACCCCGGGCCACGAGGCGGCGTCGATGTGCGACAGATGATCCCCCGACACGTCCTCGCCCACGCCCCCTTCGCCACGCCAACGCTTCCGGTCTCAGGCCGCCGGCCCCCGCCCCGCCGCCCGGGGATGCCCGCGCGGCGCGGCCTAAGGCAGGCGGCGCCCGATGCGCAATCCTAGCGGGCGTTTCGCCAGCGAGGAGGCGCGACATACCGGCCCGACGAAGGCCGGTGGCGGCGGTGTGCTCGCGGAATAGGACACACGTACTACAATGGGCGCCCGTAACGGAGGCCCGCGGGTGTTTTATGCAACACGGGCCGCGCCGAGGGTCCGAAAAGGCCCAGGCGGCTGCCCGGGCCTCCCGCTACGGTGGACAAACGGCACACACTTACGCGTGAAAAGGAGGACGATTATGGCTTTCCGTCCCGATACCGGGCGCCGTCACGTCATTATCGTCGGCGCCGGCTTCGCCGGCGTGTTCGCTGCCCGCGAGCTTAAGAACGCCGACGTCGATGTCACCCTCATCGACCGCGAGAACCACCACCTGTTCTCGCCGCTGCTCTACCAGGTGGCCACCGGGCTCCTTAGCCCCGGCGATATCGCCCCGGCGAACCGGCAGATCCTCGACGACCTCGACAACCTCTACATCGTCAAGGGCGAGGTCAAGGACATCAACGTCGACGAGCAGACGGTGACCGCCGATATCGGGCCGAGCCGCCGCGACTTCGAGTACGACGACCTTATCCTCGCCTCGGGCGGCAACCAGTCGTACTTCGGCAACGACCACTTCGCGCAGTACGCCCCCGGCCTGAAGACCCTCGACGACGCGCTCGAGATCCGCGGCCGCTTCATCGACGCCTTCGAGCGCGCCGAGCTCACCGACGACCCCGAGGAGCGCCAGAAGCTCCTCAACTTCGTCATCATCGGCGCCGGCCCCACCGGCGTGGAGCTCGCCGGCCAGCTCTCGGAGATGGCCCACCGCACCCTCTCCGGCGAGTTCCGCAACATTAACCCCGACAACGTCAAGATCTACCTCCTCGACGGCGCGCCGCAGGTCCTTCCCCCGTTCGGGAAGAAGCTCGGCCGCAAGGCGCAGCGCATGCTCGAGAAGCTCGGCATCGAGGTCCGCCTCAACGCGATGGTCTCCAACGTGGACGCCACCTCGGTGAGCTACAAGACCAAGGACGGCGACGAGGTCACCCTCGAGAGCTACGCCAAGGTCTGGTCCGCCGGCGTGTCCGCCTCCTCGCTCGGCGCGCGCATCGCCGAGCAGGTCGGCATCGACCCCGACCGCGGCGGCAAGATCCCGGTGAATGAGGACCTCACCGTCGGCGACAAGGACAACGTCTTCATCGTCGGCGACGTCATGTCCCGCGACAAGCTCCCCGGCGTCGCGCAGGTCGCGATCCAGTCCGGCGTCTACGCCGCGCAGCAGATCGCCAAGCGCGCCGAGGGCGAGGACCCCAAGGACCGCGAGCCCTTCTCCTACTACGACAAGGGCTCCATGGCGATCATCTCCCGCTTCAAGGCGGTCGCGAAGATCGGCGACTCGGAGCTCGCCGGCCTCGTCCCGTGGTTCATGTGGCTCGGCGTGCACCTGTGGTACATGTCCGGCCGCCGCAGCCGCTTCAACGCCCTCGTCTCCTGGGTGAGCAACATCTTCTCCCGCCGCCGCGGAGAGCTCACCACCACCCGGCAGCAGGTCGTCGGCCGCACCGGCCTCGACAAGCTCGCCGAGGAGAAGCCTGAGGAGTTCGAGGCGATCTACAGCCGCAAGAACAAGTAGGGCTCTCAACCGCGGCCGTAGCCGCGGAAAGAAACCCCCGCCCCGCCGCTATTCGCGGTGGGCCGGGGGTTTTCTTGTCTCTCTGGGGGCCTCGCCCTTTTCCTCTCCGCGACGGTCGGGGCACGAGCGTAGAGAGGACACGACGGCGAGGGCGGCCAGTGCAGCTCCACCAGTGCGCCGTTTAGCGGATAGCCACCGGCGAATTCCTCGTCCTGCAGACCGGCATAGTGCGTGTCACAATACGAGAGACAATCGCTATCCAGTTTCCTGAGGAGCCACCATGAGCCTTCGTCCCCTCACCGCCGCCGTCGCGGCGTGCGGTGCCCTCACCCTCGCCGCCTGCTCCGAGCCCGCAGCCGACCCCGAACCCACCGACACCGCCTCGGGCGACGAGACCGTCACCCTCACCGTCTACACGTCCGAGCCCGAGGACAAGGTCGACGAGATCAACGCCGCCTTCACCGAGCAGAACCCGGACATCGACGTCGAGGTCTACCGGGCCGGCACCGGGGACCTCAAGGCCCGCATCGCCGCCGAGCAGCAGGCCGGGGAGATCGGCGCGGATATCCTCTGGGCCGCCGACTCCGCGACCTTCGATACCTACGCCGAGGACGGGGTGCTCGCCGATATCAGCGATCTCGACACCTCCGAGGTCATCGAGGAGGCCCGCGGCACCGAGAACTACGTCGGCACCCGGATTATCCCGACCGTCATCGCCTACAACGAGAACGAGACGGAGGAGGCCGACCGCCCGAGCTCCTGGCAGGACCTCGCCGACCCGAAGTACCAGGACCAGATCGTCATGCCGGACCCGGCGGTGTCCGGGGCCGCGGCCTTCAACGCGAGTGTGTGGCGGAACGAGCCCTCCCTCGGGGACGACTGGTTCGAGGCGCTGGGCGAAAACTCCCCGATGATCGCGGAGTCGAACGGCCCCACCTCGCAGGAGGTCGCCTCCGGCGGGCACCCCTACGGCGTCTTCGTCGACTACCTGGCGCGCGACCTCAAGGAGCAGGGCTCCCCCGTCGAGGTGATCTACCCCGAGGAGGGCGCCCCCTTCGTCACCGAGCCCGCGGGCATCTTCGCCGACTCGAAGAACCAGGACGCCGCGAAGAAGTACCTCGAGTTCCTCATCTCCCTCGAGGGCCAGGGGCTCGCCGTGGAACAGAACTACCTTCCCGTGCGCGAGGACGCCGGCACCCCGGAGGGAGCCGCCGCGCTCAGCGAGATCGAGCTCCTCACCCCGGATCTGGAGGCCGTCACCCGCGACCAGGAGGCCGCCGTCGAGGCGTTCCAGGATGCCGTCAAGGGTTAGCCTGCTGCGCCTCGCCCTGTGGCTGGTCGTCGCGGGCGTGATCCTCACGCCCTTGGGCCTAGTCATCAGCCTCGCGCTTGGCGGCAATCAACTGCCCGAGCTGCTGTCGAGGGGCCTGGGCGAGGCGGCGCTCAACTCGCTGATCTCGACGACGGTCTCGGCCGTCCTCGCGGTCGTCATCGGAACGGCCGTGGCGCTCCTGCTCGACCACTCCGACGCCTACGGCTCCGGGCCCCTGCGCCTGCTGCTCCTCTCCCCGCTCGTCATGCCGCCGTTCGTCGGGGCGATCGCCTGGCTGCAGCTCGCCGGGCCCAACCAGGGCATCAACCGGCTGGTCGAGGGCGAGCTGTGGAATATCTACGGCCTCGACGGCGTGATTGTCCTGCTCACGCTGCACTCCTACCCCATCGTCTACGTCGTGGTCTCCGCGGGCCTGCGAGCCATCCCCGCCGACCTCGAGCAGGCCGCCGCGCTCTCCGGGGCCGGGCCATTTACCGTGCTGCGCACCGTGACGCTCCCGCTGCTGCGCCCCGCGCTGCTGAGCGCCTTCACCCTCACAGCGGTCGCCAACCTCGCGGACTTCGGGATCCCGGCGATTATCGGTTCTCCCGCGGGCGTCGAGACCCTCGCCACGATGATGTACCGCTTCATGGAGTCCGGCACCGTGTCCAACCCGCTGCAGACGGTCTCCACCATCGGCGTGGTGCTGCTGGTCCTGGGCGTGGTGGCGGTCATCGCGGACTTCGTGGTGTCCCGGCGCGCCGGCCGGTCTCGCTCCGACGGCGGTGCCGCGGCGATCACCAGGCTCGGGGCCCTGCGGCTGCCGGCCACGGTCGTCGGCTGGGTGCTCGGGCTGACCGCGACGCTCGCCCCGATCCTCGCGCTCGTCTATCGAGCCCTGCTGCCCGCGCCCGGCGTGCCGTTCACTTTGGAGACCATCTCCCTGGGCAATTTCACGGCCGCGCTCACCAACCCGCGCACCAGCCAGGCCATCGCCACCTCGGTGACCCTGGCGCTCTCGGCGGCACTCATCTGCGGAGCACTGGGCTGGCTCATCGCGCTGGTAACCACGCGCGTGCCGGCGCGCAGCAACGTCGCCCTCACCCTCACCGTCCTGCTGCCTACCGCGCTGCCGGGCCTCATCATCGGCGTGGGCTGGCTGATCCTCGGGCGCTACACCGGGATCTATAACACCCACTGGGTGATTCTCGGCGCTTACGTCTGTGCGTTCACCGCCCTGGTGGTGCAGGCGGTGCGCGGCCCGCTCTCCTCGAGCCCCGCGGCCTTCGAGGAGGCCGCCCGCGTCGCCGGCGCCGGGGAGCTGCGCGCGCTGCTGAGCACCACCGGGGCGCTGGCGCTGCCCGCCGCGGTCGCGGGCGCCGCGCTCGTGGCCGTCACCGCGGTGCGGGAGCTCACGGTGTCGGTGCTGCTCATCGCTCCGGGTTCGACCACGCTGGGGGTGCAGCTATTTAACCTGCAGCAGGCGGGCAACTATAACCAGGCCGCCGCCCTCGCGCTGCTTTTCGCTGTGGTGGGGGTCGCCGCGCTGGCTCTCGTGGTCCGGTCGCCGGGCCGAGGGACGAAGAAAGGAGCGAGCAGAGCATGACTCCCGCCATCGACATCGCGGGTCTTCAGGTCGAGTTCCCCGACGGCACCCTGGGCGTCGACGGGGTCTCGATGGCCGTCGAGCCGCACGAGTTTCTCACGCTGGTGGGGCCCTCGGGCTCGGGCAAGACGACGCTGCTGCGGGCCGTCGCGGGCTTCGCGCAGCCCAGCGCAGGATCGGTCTCGATCGCCGGGCGCGACGTGACCGGGCTTCCTCCCGAGCGCCGAGAGATCGGCATGGTCTTCCAGTCGCACGCCGTCTGGCCGCACCTGAGCGTGGCGAAGAACATCGCGTATCCCTTGGAGCGCCGTAGACTGCCGCGCGGCGAGGTCGCCGAGCGCGTGGAGCGGGTACTTCGGCTCGTGGGGCTGCCCGGCCTAGGGCGGCGCCGCCCGGAGCAGCTTTCCGGTGGACAGCGGCAGCGGGTGGCGCTGGCGCGTGCGGTGGTCGCCCAGCCCTTGGTGCTGCTCTTCGACGAGGCGCTGTCGGCCCTCGACGAGCCGCTGCGCGACGCGCTGCGGCGTGAGCTCGTGGGTTTGACCAAGCGCGAGGGGCTCACCGCCATCCACGTCACGCACGACCGCTCGGAGGCGTTGGCGCTGGGTGACCGGGTGGCGGTGCTCTCTGAGGGGCGTCTCCGCCAGCTCGCGACCCCGGCCGAACTGCTGGAGCGCCCGGCGAGCTCCGCGGTGGCGCAGTTCATCGCGGACGCCACCCTCGTTCCCGCCGCCCGCGAGGGCGATGAGGCGGTGGCGTTGGGCGGGGCGCTGCGCCTGCCCGTGGCTCGGCTCGACGGCGCGCCGCGGGCGGCGGCGATGACGCTCGCGCTCACCGCGACGCACACCCGGCTGGTCTCGCCGGAGGAGCCCGGCGCGCTGCGGGGGATTATTTCCTCTGCCCTCTTTACGGGGCGCGGCTACAGCGCCACGGTGCTCGCCGGCGGCGAGACCTTTCGGGCCGACGCCGGGACCCGCCGCCCGGTCGAGGGCGAGCCCGTGGGCCTCGTCGTCGACGGCGCGCTGGCTTACGAGCGGTCGTCGGAGGAATAAGGTCGCGGGGCTCCGGAGCGAGGAACCGCCGCGGTTCGGGCGCCCCGTTTGTCGTTAGCCGACCACCATGGTGCGCAGGATGGTCTGCGCGGCGAGGCGGTCCTCGTTACGCATGTCGACGCGCCACAGCTGGGTGCGCCGGCCCAGCTGGATGGGCTCGGCGGTCGCCTCGATGACCCCGGAGCGCACCGAGCGGATGAAGTTCGTGTCGTTGTTGACGCCCACGACGGCGACGCCGCCGGCGCGCACGATGCCCGCGACGGAGGCGACCGTCTCCCCGATCGAGGCGAACACGCCGCCGTTGACGAGGCCCGCGGGCTGAAGGTGCTCGCGGCCCACCTCGAGGCGCGCCGCCGCCGACTCCGGCCCGAGGGCGGAAAACTCGATGCCCAGGTGCCCGGCGAGGCCGACCTTTTGCCCGTTGAGGACGTCGAGCTCGTCGGCGCTCAAGTCCCGCTCCGAGGCCTTGCGATACCAGTTGATGATCTCCATGGCCCCTCAGCCTAAGCCAGCGCCGCGGCGTTCGGGCGCGGTTCGCCGATCGGGTTCCGCGCGGCGGCGGCCCGGGGATCGCCCGGCGCCCGGGCGGGGCCGCTCGGGTAGCCTTGGGTGCCATGACTCACTCTTCTCCCTTAGCCCAGGTCGGGGTCGTCGGGCTCGCGGTGATGGGCTCGAACCTCGCGCGCAACTTCGCCCGGCACGGCCACGCTGTCGCGGTGTACAACCGCACCGCCGCCAAGACGGACGCGTTTATCGACTCCTTCGGCGAGGAGGGCGAGTTCCGCCCGGCCGCGTCGGTGAAGGAGTTCGTCGCCTCGCTCGAGCGGCCGCGGCGCGCGATCGTCATGGTGCAGGCGGGCGCGGCGACGGACGCGGTCATCGGGGAGCTCGCCGCGGAGATGGAGCCGGGCGACGTCATCGTCGACGGCGGCAACGCGCTCTACACGGACACGATCCGCCGCGAGCGGGAGCTCGCCGAGCGGGGCCTGCACTTCGTGGGCGCGGGCATCTCCGGCGGGGAGGAGGGCGCGCTCAACGGGCCCTCGATCATGCCCGGCGGGCCGAAGGAGTCCTACGAGTCGCTCGGCCCGCTGCTCGAGGACATCTCCGCGAAGGTCGACGGGGAGCCGTGCTGCACGCACATCGGCCCCGACGGCGCGGGCCATTTTGTGAAGATGGTGCACAACGGCATCGAGTACGCCGACATGCAGGTCATCGGCGAGGCCTACCACCTGCTGCGCTACGGGGCGGGGCTCGAGCCGAGGGAGATCGCCGAGGTGTTCCGCGAGTGGAACAAGGGCGACCTGGACTCCTACCTCATCGAGATCACCGCCGAGGTGCTCGCGCAGGTCGACGAGAAGACGGGCAAGCCGCTCGTCGACGTCATCGTCGACGCCGCCGGGCAGAAGGGCACCGGGCGCTGGACGGTGCAGGCGGCGCTCGACCTGGGCGCGCCGGTGAGCGCGATCGGCGAGGCGGTCTTCGCCCGCGCGCTGTCCTCCGCGGCCGGGCAGCGCGACGCCGCCGGCGACCTGCCGGGCGGCACGACCGCGCGTTTCGAGGACCTGGGCCTAAGCCGCGAGGAGTTCGTCGAGGACGTGCGCCGCGCGCTCTACGCCTCGAAGCTCGTGGCCTACGCGCAGGGCTTCGACGAGATCGCCGCCGGCTCGAGCGAGCACGGCTGGGACGTCGACCCGCGGGACCTGGCGCGCATCTGGCGCGGCGGCTGCATCATCCGCGCGACGTTCCTCAACCGCATCGTCGAGGCCTACGACGAGGATCCCGGCCTCGGCTCGCTGCTCGCGGCGCCGTACTTCTCCGGGCAGCTCACCGACCTCATCGACCCGTGGCGCCGCGTCGTCGCCGCCGCGGCGCGCCTCGGGCTGCCGGCGCCGGTGTTCGCGTCCTCGCTGGCGTACTACGACGCGCTGCGCGCCGACCGGCTGCCCGCCGCGCTCATCCAGGGGCAGCGCGACTTCTTCGGCGCGCACACCTACCGCCGCGTCGACGCCGAGGGCAGCTTCCACACCGACTGGTCCGGCGACCGCGCGGAGAAGCCCGTCTCCTAAACCTTTAGGCCGCGGCGCTAGGGTTGACCGAATGACCACCTTCGCCACCCTGGGGCTTGACCCCGCGCTCGTCGACTCGCTCGAGGCGCAGGGGCTCACGGAGCCCTTCCCCATCCAGGCCGCCGCGATCCCCGACGCGCTCGCCGGCCGGGACGTGCTGGGCCGCGGCCCGACCGGCTCGGGCAAGACGCTCGCCTTCGGGCTTCCCATCCTCCAGCGGCTCGCCGGGGTCAAGCCCGCGGCGTACCGGCCGGGCGGCCTCGTGCTCGCCCCCACCAGGGAGCTCGCCGTGCAGATCGCCGAGCGCCTCGAGCCGCACGGCCGCGCCGTCGGCGTGGGCGTCGCGGCGGTCGTCGGCGGGGTGCCCGTCGCGCGCCACGAGAGGCTGCTCACCAAGCCCCTGGGGCTGCTCGTCGCGACGCCGGGGCGCGCGCAGGACCTCGTCGACCGCGGGGCGCTCGACCTCGCGGGCGTGGCGATCTCCGCGCTGGACGAGGCCGACCAGATGGCCGACATGGGCTTCCTGCCGCAGGTGCGCCGCCTGCTGCGCGCCACCCCGAAGGGCGGGCAGCGGCTGCTGTTCTCCGCGACGCTCGACGGGGAGGTCTCCAGGCTCGTCGACGAGTTCCTTGATGAGCCCGCGGAGCACTCCACCGCGCCGGTCGCGGCGAGCGTGGAGACGATGGAGCACTTCCGGCTGCTCGTCGGCGACGGGAAGAACCGCAACGCGGTGGCGACGTGGATCGCCGCGCGTCGGGGCACGACGATCATGTTCGTGCGCACCAAGCGCGGCGTCGACCGGCTGGTGAAAAAGCTGCGCCGCGCGGGCATCAACGCCGCGGGCCTGCACGGCGACAAGGCGCAGGGCGCGAGGCAGCGCGCGCTCGACGGGTTCGCCGACGGCTCGGTGCCGGTGCTCGTGGCCACCGACATCGCGGCGCGCGGCATCGACGTCTCCGGGGTGGACCTCGTCTGCCACGTCGACCCGCCCGTCGAGCACAAGACCTACCTGCACCGCGCGGGGCGCACCGCCCGCGCCGGCAGCGCCGGCCGGGTCGTCACGCTGGTCACCGAGGACCGCGAGGACGAGGTGGCAAAGCTCTTGAAGAAGGCCGGGGTCGACGCGCCGGCGGAGCGCGTCGAGCCGGGCGACGAGCGCCTGAGCGAGCTCACCGGCGCCCGGAAGCCCTCCGGGGAGGCGCTCGCGCCGTTCGGCGCGCCCCAGCCCGGCGGGAAGGGTCCCGCCCGGGGGCCGAAGGGCCAGCCCGGGCAGAAGAAGGGCGCTCCCGCCCCCGGCCCGGGGTCGGGTTCGCGCGGTCGGCGCCGCGGCCCGCGCCGCCGCGGCGGGCGGCCTAGGCGCTAGACTCCACTATCAGCCATGGACATCGTCATCAGCATCGCCTCGCTCGTCGGGTTCGTCCTGCTCACCGCGCTGACGGGCCTGTTTGTCGCGGTGGAGTTCTCGCTGACGGGGCTGGAGCGCTCGACGGTGAACAACCACGTCGAGCGGGTCGGCGACCGGCGCGCGAAGGCCGTGCGCGAGGGCGTGACCCACCTGTCGTTTCTGCTGTCCGGCTCGCAGCTCGGCATCACCGTCACGACGCTGGCGACCGGCTACCTCGCCGAGCCGGTGCTCGCCGGCTACTTCGAGCCGCTCCTCGACCTCGTGGGCCTTTCGGCCTCGGCCTCGCAGCCGGTGGCGCTCATCCTCGCTCTGATCGTCGCGACGGTGCTGTCGATGATCTTCGGCGAGCTCGTGCCGAAGAACATCGCGATCACCATGCCGCTGGCCACCGCCCGCTTCGTCGTCATGCCGATGCAGGCGTTCACGAAGGCGTGCGCGTGGTTCATCCGGTCGATGAACCGCACGTCGAACTGGGCGGTGCGCCGCTTCGGGATCGAGCCGGCCGACGAGCTCGCCTCGGCGCGCAGCCCCCAGGAGCTCGGCTCGCTGGTGCGCAACTCCGCGGGAGAGGGCTCCATCGAGCCCGACCTCGCCGAGATGCTCGAGGCCTCGCTCGAGTTCGGCGACGTCACCGCCGAGGCGATCATGACCCCGCGCGCCACGACCGACGTGCTCGAGGGCGACCAGACGGTCGCGGACCTCGTGGCGCTCGCCCGGGAGACCGGGCACTCGCGCTTCCCCGTCGTCGACGGGGACCTCGACAACACGCTCGGCGTGGTGCACATCAAGGACGCGCTCGGCGTCGCCGAAAAAGACCGCGCCACGACGACGCTCGCGCCGCTGGCGCGCGCGATCCCCACGGTGCCGGCCTCGCTCGACGGCGACGCGGTGTTAACGGCGGTGCGCTCGGCGGGCTCCCAGCTCATCCTCGTCGCCGACGAGTACGGCGGCACCGCCGGCATCGTCACCATCGAGGACGTCGTCGAGGAGATCTTAGGCGAGGTCTACGACGAGCACGACGACCGCGCCGCCGAGCAGGACTTCGAGCGCTTCGGCAAGAGCTGGCGGGTCACGGGCCTCGCGCGGCTCGACGACCTGGCCGAGGAGACCGGCTATCGCGCTCCCGACGGGCCGTACGAGACCGCCGGCGGGCTCGTCATGGCCGCGCTCGGGCGGATCCCCGCCGTCGGCGACGTCGCCGTCCTCCCGCCCGCCGAGTCCGGTGGCTTTAGCGGCGGGGAGCCCGCCGACGAGGGCCGCTGGCTCGCCCGCGTCGACGTCATGGACGAGCGCCGCGTCGACTCGCTCATCCTCACCCCGGTCACGACCGCGGAAGCGCAGGAGTATCTCTGATGGAAATCGTCTGGTCCGTAGTGCTCATCGCCGCGCTGCTCGCCGGCAACGGCGTGTTCGTCGCCAGCGAGTTCGCGCTCATCTCCTCGCGCAAGGACCGCATCACCGCGCTCATCGACCAGGGCAGCAAGGCCGCCAAGCGGCTGCTCACCGCGACGGAGAACCTCTCCGTCATGCTCGCGGGCAGCCAGTTCGGCATCACGCTGTGCTCGCTCGTGCTCGGCAAGGTCGCCGAGCCAGCGATCGCCCACTACATCGAGCAGCCGTTCACCTGGCTGGGCGTGCCCGAGCAGCTCCTCCACCCCGCGGCGTTCCTCATCGCGCTGGCGATCATCACCTACCTGCACATCATCATCGGCGAGATGATCCCGAAGAACTTCTCCATCGCCAACCCGGAGACCATCGGCATGTGGGTCGCGCCGTTCATCCTCGGCTGGGTGCGGCTCACCCGCCCCTTCATCCTGTTCTTGAACTTCCTGTCGCGGATGGTGCTCAAGGCGCTCGGCATCGAGCAGAAGGACGAGCTCGACTCCACCGTCGACCAGGAGCAGCTCGCCGACATGATCGCCGAGTCCCGCGAGGAGGGCTTCCTCGACGCCGACGAGCACGCCCGCCTCACCAAGGCGCTGCGCTCCGAGGGGAGGCCCCTAAGCGACGTGCTCATCCCCGTCGAGAAGGTCCGCACCCTGCCGTTCAGGCCCGGCGGGCCCACCATCGGGGAGCTCGAGGAGGCGGTCCGCGAGACGGGGTTTTCCCGCTTCCCCGTCACCGACCCCGGCGGCGCCTACCTGGGCTACGTACACGTCAAGGACGTGCTCGACCGGCTGGGCCGCACCGGCGAGCCGATCCCCCGCGGGCTGCTGCGCCCCCTCATCACCCTCGACGGGGACTCCCCGCTCGACGATGCGCTCCACGCGATGCACCGGCGCTCCGCGCACATGGCCCAGGTGCGCACCGCGGGCCGGCTGCGCGGTATCGTCACGCTCGAGGACCTGATCGAGGAATACGTCGGCACGGTCTCCGACTGGACCCACGAGGAGGCGGAAGGATAACGCCCACAACGCTCGCCGCTCCCCTGACCCTAAACCCGGCCCGCTGGCGCGAGCGCGCCGCCCGGCACCGCCGCCGCGCCGAGCGCCTCACCGACGCGCACCTCAAGCGCCGGCGGCGCCACGAGAAGGAGCCGGTGCAGGACTTCCTCTTCGACTACTACTGGCTCAGCCCCGGCAAGCTCAAAACCTGGCACCCCGGCGTCGGTGTCGCGCTCGAGGACGCTGGCGAGCTCGCCGGGCGGGCGTTCTATTCGCCCCGCCCCGACGGGACGCTCGCGGTCGACGCCGACGAGTTCCTCCAGCGCCACGGCGCCAAGGCCCGCGAGATCGCCGAGCTCCTGCGCCGCACGGCGCAGCGCCCCGCGCACTTCGACTGCTTCGGGCTGCACGAGTGGGCGATGGTCTACCGCGCCGAGAACACCCGCCACGACCTGCCGCTGCGCCTCGGGAGCGCCGGCAGCGACGAGGTCGTCGAGTCCCACGAGCTGCGCTGCACCCACTTCGACGCCTACCGCTTCTTCACGCCCGAGGCCAGGCCCAGGAACGCCACGCGGCTGAGCCGCGACACCCAGCCCGCCTGCGAGCAGGAGGGCTGCCTGCACGCGACGATGGACCTCTACAAGTGGGCGGGAAAGCTCGGGCCGCTCGTGCCGGGCGAGCTGTTGCTCGACTGCTTCGAGCTCGCGCGCGACACCCGCGTCCTCGACATGGAGGCATCCCCCTACGACGTGCGCGGCCTGGGCTACGGCGTCGTGCCCATCGAGACACCCGAGGGCAAGCGCACCTACGTCGCCCGCCAGAAGCGGCTCGCGGCGCGCGGCCGGCGGCTGCGCGCCCGCCTGCTCGGCGTCCTCGCCCGCGCGGGAATGCCTATAGACTAGGTCGCTTAGGGCGGTCCCCGGACCCCGAGCGGTGATCCCGCGGGGCGACGACCGGCCGCCCGCCTCGTGAAACGTTCAACGAAAGGACGACGCCTGTGGCCAGACACCGCTCCGGAAAGGGCAACGCGCAGGTCTCGGGGTGGATCGTGGTCGCCGTGATCACCACCGCGCTGCTCGTCGCGGCGCTCGTGACGTGGCTCGTGGGCCGCGACGACGAGGACGCGAACGCGGCCGGCGACTGCCCCGCCGGCGAGCTCGAGGTCCCCATCGCCACGCAGAACACCGCCCTCACCGAGGCGCTCCTCGACGACTACCTCGCCGATGGGCCCCGGCAGGACGACCGCTGCGTGCGCCCCACGCTCACCACCAACGTCTCCGAGGCGGCCGCGCTTATCGCCGTGGACTCCCCCGTCGCCGACGACCTGCTCGCCGCCGCCAACCGGGAGCGCGCCGAGGGCGAGCCGCAGCCCGCCTTCGCCGAGGGCGTCGGCCTCCTTTCCACCGCGGACGACCCCGCGGGCCTCGAGCCGGCGGCCGTGTCCTTCGCGCTCGGCTCCGACGGGGACGCCGGGATCGCGGCGCTCGCCGCGCTCGCCGAGGGCGAGCAGGCCGGCGAGCTCCTCGAGCGCGACCGGGACGTCACCGTCGAGGACGCGCTCATCGACGACGCCGAGGCCGTCGTCACCACCGAGACCGCCGAGGACTACCGCCGCCCGTTCCACCCCATCGAGGGCGCCGACAAGGTCTACCGCGTCATCGTGCTTCAGCCCACGGCCTCCTCCGAGGAGGGCGAGCAGCGTGCCCGCACCGCCGAGGACCTCGCGCAGTTCGCGGGCGGGCGCTACGAGGGCCCCGAGGACGAGCCGCGCGAGCGCCAGCCGCTCTACGACCAGCTCTTAGGCGAGCAGCCGCCCGAGGAGGAGGGCGAGGGCGAGGAGCCGCCGGAGCACGAGGAGCCGGTCATCGAGAACTTCGCGCCCGATCCCCCGGCCGAGGAGCCGCCGGCCCCCGAGCCCGAGGCCCCGCCGGAGCCGCCCGCCGACGAGCCGCCGGCCGAGGGTCCGCCCGAGGAGTAGCCCGGCCGGCCCCTCCGGTGCCGGAGTGCCGCCGCGGCCGCCCCTCCCCTCCCGCGCGGGGTGTGCCAGGCGGCGCGCCTACCGCCCGGACCGACGCCCACGCCAAAGCCGCCCGGCCCCGCAGTAGCGAGGGCCGGGCGGCTTTTCTTTTCTCTGTTTTCCTAGGAGGACTTGCGGCGGCGCCGCGCGGCGAGCTCGTCGACGCCGATGACCTCCGCGCCGCCGCCGGCGACGCGCTCCGCGGGGAAGTTCGCGATCTCCCCGGAGAGCTCCTTCATGAGGCCCGGGACCGCGATGCCGAAGACGCCCTGTCCCCCGCCGAGCAGGTCGATGACCTCGTCGGCCGAGCGGCACTCGTAGACGGTCGTCCCATCGGAGACGAGCGTGATCTCGGCGATGTCGTCGACGCCGCGGTCGCGCAGCTTCCCGACCGCGAGTCGGATGTTCTGCAGGGAGATACCCGTGTCGAGGAGCCGCTTGACGATCTTGAGGACGAGGATGTCGCGGAAGGAGTAGAGCCGCTGCGAGCCCGAGCCGCGCGCGTTACGGATCGAGGGCTTCACCAGGTCGGTGCGCGCCCAGTAGTCGAGCTGGCGGTAGGTGATGCCCGCGACCTGGCAGGCGATGGGCACCCGGTAGCCGACCGACTCGTCGGGGCCGAGGTCGAATAGGGCCTCCTGGACGGCTTCGCCGTGGGCACTCGTCACGCTGGCACACTCCTGGTGGTTCGCTGGGTCCTCGAATAAGCGTTGCGCGCGGGGAACGCCTCTATTATGCGCCCCGCGGCCAAGACGACCCCCATCGTAGCGCCCGCCCGGCCGCCGGCCCGGCAACACGCCGCAACAGAAGAAACTTTACCCACACCAGTCACATCCGTTTCGGGTGTTTTAGTCGCCGGGGCCCTCCCCGTCGTCGCCGTCGAGGTCCGACTCGGAGACCCCCAGCGAGCGCATGAGCTCCTCGAACTCGCGGTCCGCGGCCGCGTCGCCTGAGGCCGAGTCGGGCTCCTCGCCCTCGGCGGCGCCCTCCGGGACGTCGACGCCGAGCGCGTCGGCGATCGTCGCGGCGGTCGCGAACACCCCGCACTCGGCGAACACGTCGCGCTCGACGAGGATGGGCAGCTCCGCGGCGACCGCCAGCGCCATCGCGTCCGAGGCCCGCGCGTCGAGCTCCACGCCGCTGTCGAAGGTGATCACCGCGTGGAACACCCCGCGGTACGCGCTCGCGATGCGCACCTCGGCGATCTCCTGGCCGGTCGCCTCCGCGAGGTCGACGACGAGGTCGAGCGCGTCGGGGCGCTGGAAGCCCTGGCCCGCGCCGCGCATCCGCAGCCGCGCGGCCGCGACCGGGGTGAGCCAGATCGGCAGCACCCGGCTCTCGTCGGTGGCGCGCAACAGCGCCAGCGGGAAGGACTCCGGGCCGATCGCCTCGACGGCGATGAGCTCGGCCGCCACAGCGTTCTCTCCCATGTGAATCCCTTCCATCCCTCTCTCGTTGACCTCGCCGATGCGCCCGCGGCGAGGGTAAGGCGGCGGCCCCGGCGCCGCGTACTTGGCGCGGGGCGGGTGCCGGCTAGCGCAGCCGGGACTTCAGCACGCTCGCGTGCAGCGAGACGAGCGTCGCGCTCATCTCGCGGGCGAACTCCTCGGCGCGGGCCTGCGCGTCCGGCTCGTCGCGCCTGGCGATCGGCCCCGCCGCCTGGGTGATGAGGTCCGCCTCCCGCTGGGCGGCCTGACGCACCGCGCGCAGGTGGCGCATGTCCAGCCCGAAGGACTCCAGGGCCTTCGCCGAGGAGGCGATGTCGACGTCCTCGGCGGCGAAGTAGCCCGAGCCGTCCGGCGTGATGAGGCCCGCGCGCACGAGCTCGGCGAGGAAGTCCTCGCTCACGCCCGCGCGCTCCGCGGCCTCCTCGTCGGTGAGCCGCACCCGGCGCGGCCGGCGGAAGCTGTCCGCGGTGACGACCTGGCGCGCCGAGCGCGCGCCGGTCAGCGCGGTGACCTCCCCGGAGTCGAGCGACTCGAGCTGGCTGCGGATGACCTTTAAGGGGAGGTACTGGTCGCGCTGCGCGAGCAGCACGTAGCGCAGCCGCTCGACGTCGGAATCGTCGTAGCGGCGGTAGCCCGCCGGCGTGCGCGACGGGGAGACGAGCCCCTCGGACTCGAGGAAGCGCAGCTTGGAGAGCGTGACATCGGGGAACTCCCGGCGCAGTTGGTCGAGCACCGCACCAATCGACATGGTGCGGCGCGGCTGGAAGCTCGGTTGCGGGGAAGTCACGGCGCTCCAGTCTAGCCGGGCGGGCCTACTTCTCGCCGGGGCCCGCGACGAACACGAGGCGGAACTTGCCGATCTGGATCTCGTCGCCGGAGCTCAGGGCGCTCGCGTTGCGCGGCTCCCGGTTGACGTAGGTGCCGTTGAGCGAGCCCAGGTCGACGACCTCGAAGCCGCCGGAGCCGGTGCGGCGGAACTCGACGTGGCGCCGCGATACGGTGACGTCGTCCAAGAAGATGTCCGCCTCGGGGTTGCGGCCGGCGAGCGTGACGTCGCGGTCGAGGAGGAAGCGCGCCCCGGCGTTGGGGCCGCGCTTGACGACCACGAGGCCGGCGCCCGCGGGGAGGTCCTGCCCGAGGTCCTGCTCGGGGGCCTCCGAGCCGTTCTCCATCTCCTTGAGCAGGTCGGCGCGGAAGACCGAGGTGGTCTCCGCCTGGGGCTCGCGGTAGTCGTTGCTGTCAGCCATGTGTGGAACCTCCGCTTCCAACGGCGAAACTTGTCACGTCACCCTCGATCATAGTGCACGCCACCGCCCGGCCCGGGCGGCGCGCTCGTCACCAACCCCGGCGAGGCGGGTCGCGCTAGGTGAAGATCGACCGGATGCCCGAGGCCGCGGAGCCGTGCTGATCGAGCGGGTTGTCGGAGACCATGTACGTCCACGTCGCCGACGGGCGGGCCAGCCCCGCCTCGTCCAGGTGCGCGCCGTCCTCGTCGACGGGCACGGACTCGAAGGTCTCGACGGCGCGGTCGACGGCGCGGCGCGCGAGGTCGCGGAACTCCTCGATGGAGATCTTGTGGAACTCGTCGATGGGGGTCTCCCGGGCGATGGCGCGCAGGTGGATCGACTCGCGCACGTCGTCCATGGTCTCCAGGTGGCGGCTCCACTCGTCGCCCAGGTGGAAGAGCATGACCTGCCGCGCGGCGCGCAGTAGCGCCTCCTTGGGCAGCGGGGAGAGCTCCTCGACGCGGCTAGGGGCGCGCTCGGCGAGCTCGTCGAGCGCGGCGTCCGTCTCCAGCAGGCGCGCGCGGCGCCGGTCGATGATCTCGCGCTGGTCGGCGAGCAGCTTGTTGTAGCGCCACGTCTGCGCGTGGATCTCGAGCAGCTGGCCCTCGGTGACGCGCTGGCAGTGCGCGACGAAGCCGGAGAGTTCCTTCTCGTCGAGCCGCCCGTCGGGCCCGGGGGTGGCGACGACCTTCTCGCCGGCGCCGCCGACGCGCACGACGTCGTCCTCGAGGGAGGCGAAGAACACCGAGCAGCCCGGGTCCCCCTGCCGGCCCGCGCGGCCGCGCAGCTGGTCGTCGAGGCGCCTCGTGCGGTGCCTGGAGGTGCCGATGACGCACAGCCCGCCGGCGTCGACGACGCGGTCGCGCTCCGCCTCGTCGGCGCCGCCGAGCTTGATGTCGACGCCGCGGCCGGCCATCTGCGTGGAGATCGTCACCGCCCCGGGGCGCCCGGCCTCGGCGATGATGCCGGCCTCCTCCTCGTCGTTCTTCGCGTTGAGGACGGCGGCGTCGATGCCGCGCTCCCTCGCGAGCCCCGCGACGCGCTCGGACTCGGCGACGTCGTCGGTGCCGACGAGCACGGGACGCCCGGCGGCGTGCTCGGCGGCGATGCGCTCGGTCACGGCGGCGAGCTTGTCCTCGGCGGTGGCGTAGATCCGGTCGGGCTCGTCGACCCGCTTCGTCGGCTGGTTGCGCTCGATCTCGGAGACGCGCAGGTCGTAGAACTGGCGCAACTGGTCGACGGCGTCGACGGCGGTGCCGGTCATGCCGCAGACCGTCTCGTAGCGGGCCATGTGGGCCTGCACGGTCGTCGAGTCGAGGATGCGGCCGCCCTCGGTGATCTCGAGGCCCTCCTTGGCCTCGACGGCGGCCTGGAGGCCGTCGGGCCAGCGCTGCAGCGCGGCGACGCGCCCGCGGGACGCGTCGACGAGCTTCACCTTCCCGTCGGCGACGATGTAGTCGACGTCGCGGGCGAGCAGCGCTCGGGCGTGGAGCGCGAGGTTGACCTGCACCAGCGTGGTGGCGACGTGCTCGTCGGAGTAGAGCGACTCGATCCCCAGCGCCCGCTCGACCTCCTCGGCGCCGTCGTCGGTGAGGTAGACCGCGCGCCCGGCGCTGTCGACCTCGAAGTCGCGGTCGGCCTCGAGCCGGGAGACGGCCGCGGTGATCTCGCCCGAGGGCGCGGCGGCGTGCTCGGCGCCGGCGAGCACGAGCGGCACGAGCGCCTCGTCGACGAGCACGGAGTCGGCCTCGTCGACGAGCGCGACGGGCGCGTCGCGGTGGACCGTCTCGTTAAGGTCCGCGGCCTGCGCGTCGCGCAGCACGTCGAAGGCGACCTCGTTGATCGGCGAGTAGAGCACGCTCGCCCGGTAGGCCTCCTGTCGCTCGGCGCTGGTGGAGTCCTGCCCCAGCGAGGCGACCGACAGCCCGAAGAGCTCAAGGAGCGGGCCCATCCACTCCGCGTCGCGGCGGGCGAGGTAGTCGTTGACGGTGAGCACGTGCACGTCGCAGCTGCTTAAGGCGAAGCCCGCGGCGGCGAGCGCGCCGACAAGGGTCTTGCCCTCGCCGGTGGCCATCTGGATGACGTCGCCGGCGAGCAGCCGCGAGACGGCCTGGAGCTGCACCCGGTAGGGCTCAATCCCGAGGCTCAGGCGCGAACCCGCGGCGAGCGCGGCGAGCAGCGCCGCCTCGTCGTTGATCTTCCCGCCCTTCGTGGCGGCGCGCGCCTCCTCGGCGACGGCCCGCTCGCCCGCCCCGGCGAGCTCGCCCGCGCGCTCGAGCGCCCGGTCGGCGAGCTGCCCGCTGCGCCGGCGGTGGCTGCCCGTCGACGCGCCGAGCGCCCGCCAGAGCCACGACATCCTTGCCACCTGGAATCCGCCTCCCTGCCGACGACGTGCGAGGTTGCTGACAATTGCACCGGTGCGCGGCCGGCGGGCCGCGCGGGTGCGCCATCGACAAACTCTATCGAAGGCCGGGCCCGGCGCCGGGTTAGGCCCCGTTGGCCTGCGGGTTTTTTAAGAACCGGGGACGGTGGGCTACAGTCTCTCCCGTCGCTGAAAGGGCGGCGGCGGACTGTGGCGCAGCTTGGTAGCGCACTACACTGGGGGTGTAGGGGTCGCAGGTTCAAATCCTGTCAGTCCGACCATTTTCTATTGCAACGACGCGGGTCGCGCCCACTTTCTGGGTCGCGGCCCGCGTTGTTTTCTTATTTCCGTTTCCCTACCTCCCGCGCGGCGCTTTCCGCGGCGCCGGGCCGCTAGAGGTTCGCGAGCGCGTAGTCGGCCTGCTCCGGGGTGAACTGGCCGCCGAACTCGCTGATGAGCTGCTCCCGGAGCTCCTGGTCGCTCATCGGGAACGTCTCGAGGTAGCTCCTCGCCTGCTTCAGCGCCTGCTCGTTCCAGTCCACCTCGAGGTTGTCGATCGCGTACTGCGCGGCCTCGGGCGGGAAGCCGCTGCCGTACTCGCTGGTGAGCTGCTCGAAGAGGCCCGCCTCGGAGAACGCCGAGAACTCGATGTAGCGCTCGGCCTGCTTCAGCGCCGCGGCGTGCTCGCGGGGCACATCCTCGGCCTCGGGGGCGGCGTCGGCCTGCTCGACCTCCTGGGCCTCGGCGGCGGTATCCTCCGCCGGCTCGGAGGCGTCGTCGACCGGCTCGCAGGCGGCGCACGCCAGCGCCACGAGCGCGGCCGCGGCGGTGAGGGCACGGTGTCGAATCGTCATGGGAGATCCTTTCTCGCCGGTCGCCCGGCTGGAAGACCGGGGTGCGTCGCGGCGGTCATCCCCGCTCGCGCCCGGTGTCTGGTTTGTGGACACACCGGATATTTCCAGCCCGGTTGGACGCGACTCTTTTGGGTTCGAACACACGAGCGCAACGCGTCCGACAACCTGCGGATACAGCGGCGCTTTCGAGCCGTTCCCCTCCTCTTCCGGGGCGGCCCGAGCGGCGGCCTCGTCGATCCACGACGCAGGCCGCGAGCCCGCGCCGACGAGTCGTAACCGGGTCGTTCCCCGAACAAACAAAGAAGCCCGCGGAGCGCGGGCTTCTGTCGAGAGGATCCCTACCCGCGCTAGAGGACGCGGACATCGCCAGGCACGAAGAGATATGAGCAGCCCCGCTCCGCCGAGAGGAAGCGCCTCTCCCCTGCCTCGGCCCCGGGGAGCGGGCCGGCGCCCCTAGTGGCGGGAGCGCAGCGGCCGGTAGGGCGCGATGACCGGGGAGCCGCTCCTGGGGTCGGTGAGCAGGCTCGCCTCGACGGCGAAGACCTCGCCGAGGATGAGCTCGGTGATGACGTCGGCGGGGCTGCCCTCGGCGGCGATCTCCCCGTTGTTGACGACGATGATCCTGTCCGCGTAGCGCGCCGCGAGGTCGAGGTCGTGGAGCACCATCGCGACGGTGAGCCCTGTGTCCTCGTTGAGGCGCTTGACGGTGTCCATCACCTCGAGCTTGAAGGTGATGTCGAGGAAGTTCGTCGGCTCGTCGAGGAGCACGATGCCCGTCGACTGCGCGAGCGCGAGAGCGATCCACGCGCGCTGCCGCTGCCCGCCGGAGAGCGAGTCGAGCTCCCGGCCGGCAAGCTCGGAGAGGTCGGTGAGCTCCAGGGCGTGGGCGACGATCTCCCGGTCGGACTCGCGCCACGGCTCCCACCAGCGGCGGTGCGGGTCGCGGCCCCGGGAGACAAGCCCCTCGACGGTCAGGCCCTCCGGGGCGAGCGGGCTCTGCGGCAAGAGCGCCACGCGGCGCGCGAAGTCCTTGGGCTTGACCCGGGAGATCTCGTCGCCGTTGACGGTCGCGTGCCCGGCGTAGCGCTGCAGGCGCGACCAGGAGCGCAGAAGCGTCGACTTGCCCGAGCCGTTGGGCCCGACGATCGCGGTGATCTTGCCGCTCGGCACGGCCGCGGAGATCCCGTGGAGGATCTCCTTGCCGTCGATGCGGACGGTCAGCCCCTTCGCCTCGAGCGCGGTGGTGGTGGTCGCGGTCATGGTGACTTAGGAACCTGCCTTTCGGTCTCTGACGAGCAGCCACACCAGAAACGGCGCGCCGACGAGCGCGGTGACCGATCCGGTGGGCAGGGTGAGCGGGGCGATGACGAGCCGCGCGACGACGTCGCTGCCGACGACGAGCGCGGCCCCGACGATGGCGACGAGCGGCAGCGGAGCGCGCGGCGCGCCGGACGCCAGCCGGGAGACGTGCGGCGCGACCAGCGCGATGAACCCGATGGGCCCGGCGACGGCCGCCGCGACGGAGGCGAGAATCACCGCCGCGAGCAGCACCGCGGCGCTGCTCTTCGCGACGTCGTAGCCGAGCGCGGTGGCCTGGTCGCGGCCCAGCTGCAGCGCCCCGAGGCTCCGCGCGGTGGGGACGAGGATCGCCACCGCGACGGCGAGCGCCCCGAGGGCGAGGGTCGCCTCGGTCATGCTGCGCCCGCCGCCGAGCGAGCCCATGAGTCACGCGGAGGCGCGCTCCGCGTCGTCGATGGAGGCCTCGACGAGCAGCCAGCTCGTCAATCCGCTGAAGAACGCGGAGACGCCCACGCCGACGAGCACGACCTGCAGCGCCCCGCCGCTGGTGAGGTAGAGCAGCGCGCCGACGAGCGCGGCGGAGACGAGCCCGCCGATAAGCGCCGCGGCGGTCACCCCGAGCCCGCCGAGCACCGAGGTGAGCTCGCTTCCGGTGCCGCCGCCGAGCACGATGACGGCGACCGCGCCCGCGGACGCGCCGTTGGTGACGCCGAGGAGGTCCGGGGAGGCCAGGCCGTTGCGCGCGGTGGTCTGCGTGATCGCCCCGGAGATCCCCAGCATCGCGCCGACCGCGAGCCCGAGCACGAGCCTGGGCAGCCGCAGCTGGTAGACGACGAGCTCCTCGAGCGGCTCGCCGTGGCCGGTGAGCGTCGCGAGGATGCGGTCGGGGCTAAGCCCGTAGTCCCCCGCCCCGAGCGCGACCGTCGCGGCGAGGACGAGCGCGGCCGCCGCCGCGACCCACACGACCGGCCCGCGGGTGAGGCGCTGCGGGCGGCGCGCCACGACCCGCGGCGCGGGCGTCTTATCCGGTGCCGTGGTGGTAGTGGTCACTTGCGCCTCCGATATAGCCGGTAGACGAGCAGGAGGAACCCGGCCCGCCGACGATGCCGAGCACGACGCCGACGGCAAGCTCCGCGGGCTGCACGACGATGCGGCCGATGATGTCGGCGGCGAGCACGAGCGCCGCGCCCACGGGCGCGGAGAGCGGCACGACGAGCCGGTAGTCGCGGCCCACGAGCCCGCGCACGATGTGCGGGGCGGCGAGCCCGACGAAGCTGACCGCGCCGATGATCGCCGTCGCCCCGCCGGCGAGCGACGCGATCGACGCCAGGCCCGCGATCCTGCTCCACTTGAGGTTGCGGCCCAGCGAGCGGGCGGTGTCCTCCCCCAGCGCGAGCGCGTCGAGCACCCGCAGCTGCGGCAGCGCCAGAAGGAAGCCGGCGACGAGCAGCGGGCCGACGAGCGGCAGCAGGTCGACGGTGCGCGAGCCGGAGGCCAGCGAGCGGACCGTCCAGAAGCGGAAGATGTCGAGCGCCGAGGAGTCCATGAGCAGAAGGATCCCCGTCGCGGAGCCGAGGAACGCCGAGAGCGCCGCGCCGGCGAGCACGAGCGCGGCCGGCGAGGCGTCGCGCTTGCGGCCCGCGACCGCGCCCAGCACCCCGACGAGCACCGTCGCGGCGGCCGCGCCGACCAGCGAGGAGATGAGGATCCCGGCGCTGCCGGTGAGCCCGAAGAAGGACAACCCGACGACCACCGCGACCGACGCGCCGGAGGTGACGCCGAGGAGCCCCGGGTCGGCGAGCGGGTTTCGCGTGTGGCCCTGAATGAGCGCCCCGGCGACGCCGAGCGCGGCGCCGCCGATGAGCCCGACGACCGTGCGGGGCACGCGCTGGCCCCCGACGATCGCGGCGGCCTCCGGGGTGCCGGCTCCGGTGATCGCGTCGACGACCTCGGCGGGGCTCAAGCCCCGGGCGCCGACGAAGACCGACGCCGCCGCGAGGATCGCGACGACGCCAACCCCGATGAGCCCGGCGGCCGCGAGCCTGGGGCCGGGGTGGGCGGTTCGGGTCACGGGCTTAGGCGTCCTCGAAGGTCTCGAGCAGCTCGCGGATGAGCTCGAGGCAGTGCTTCGCGGTCAGGGCCGCGCCCTCGTGGGTCTGCCGGTCGGAGCGCACGACGTGGCCCTCCTCGACCGAGGGGAGCTGGTTGAAGAGGTCGTTGTCGTTGGCCTCGTCCCAGGTCTCCTTGTCGTTGATGATCGCGATGAGCGCGTCCGCGTCGCCGAACGCGTCGACGATCTGCTCGCGGCTGTAGGACTGGGTGCCGTCGTCCTTCTCGATGGCGTCGGCGAACGCCTCGGACGGGGTGGCCTCGAGGTCGCGCAGCACGGTGGAGAGCAGCCGGTTGGGCGCGACGTTGATCTCCTCGGAGTTGTAGCCCATCGGCGCGAAGGTGTGCTGGTCGAGGACCTCGGCGAACTCCTCGCGCAGCGAGGCGACCTCCGCCTCGTAGTCGGCGATAATCTGCTCGGCCTCGTCCTCGCGGCCGGTGGCCTCCGCGACGAGCTTGAGGTCCTCCTGCCAGGTGGAGACGTTCTGGTCGCCGATGGCGAGCACCGGCGCGACGGCCTCGAGCTCGTCGCGCAGCGGCTCGACGTCGTCGACGCGGCTGATGATGAGGTCCGGGTCGGCGGCGGCGATCGCCTCGACGTTGGGCTCCTCGCGCAGGAAGAGCGGCTCGGCGCCGTTGTCCTCCGCCTCGGCGAGCTCCTCGGCGAACGGCGCGTCGAGGTCGTGGGTGCCCTCCTCCTGGTAGGGGAAGCCCACGAGCGGGAGCCCGAGGGAGAGCGCGATGTCGAGGTCGCGGCGCCCCTCGAGGACGACGACGGACTCGACGTTCTCAGGCACGGTCACCGGGCCGAGCTGGCCCTCGACGGTGCGGCCCTCGGCCGCGCCCGAGCCCTCGTCGGCGGGCTGCGCGGAGTTCGTGCAGCCGGAAAACGCGAGCGCCCCGGCGGTGAGCACCGCGGCGACTGAGATAAACTTAGGCCTCTGAAGCGTTACCTCAACTTATCATCCTTCTGTTTGAATGCACAAGGAAACCAAAGCTCTAGCTCAGGGAGTGGTTAGCGATGGCTAAACCGGCCGGCCGCCGCTCGCGGCAGGCGCAGCCGCGCTTCCGCTCCACGGCGCAGCGCGCCCGCTCCGCCGGCGCCTTCGTCGGCTCGCCCCGCGCCTACGACGACGCGCGCCCCGGCTACCCGGACGAGGTCCTCGACCTGCTCTCAGGGCGACAGGTCGTCCTCGACGTCGGCGCGGGCACGGGCAAGCTCGCCGCGCCGCTCGCGAGGCGCGGCCACCGGGTCTTAGGCCTCGACCCCAGCGCCGAGATGGCCGGCTTCCTTCGAGGCAGCGCGGGTATTCCGGCGGTGCGGGCCCGCGCCGAGGCGCTGCCGCTCGCCGACGCCTCGGTCGACGCGGCGGCGTGCGCGCAGACGTGGCACTGGCTCGAGCACGCCGCCGCCTGCCGGGAGCTCGACCGGGTGGTGCGCCCCGGCGGGGTCGTCGTGCTCGCGTGGAACACCATCGACGTCGCGGACCCCTGGGTGCTTCGGCTCGCCCGGATCATGCACTCCGGCGACGTGCTCGCCGAGGGCTTCGTGCCGAAGACCGCCGGGCCGTGGCGCGTCGCGGAGACCCTGAGGCTGCGCTGGGCGCAGGAGAAGACCTTCGCCGACCTCGTGGAGCTCACCCGCACCCGCTCCTACTGGCTGCGCTCCGGCGAGGAGATAAGAAGCCGCGTCGAGTCGAACCTCGAGTGGTACTTCTTCGAGCACACGGGACTCAGCGAGGACGAGGCTGTCGCGCTTCCCTACCGCACCGACGCGTTCGTGCTGCGCCGCGCCGCGCAATAGAAAGGGCCCCGGCCCCCGCCGGGCGCCCGCTCAGGGGCGCCGGGTCGAGGGGCCGGGGCTCTCGCTCCCGCCGAGGGCGGGCCGGGCCGGGAGGCTACTTCTTCTTGCCGCGGCGCTCGCGGACGCGCACGGCGATGCGCACCGGGGTGCCGTGGAAGCCGAAGGACTCCCTGAACTGCCGCTCGAGGTAGCGGCGGTAGCCGGCATCGAGGAAGCCGGTGGTAAACAGCACGATCGTCGGCGGGCGGGTCGAGGCCTGCGTTGCGAAGAGGATCCGCGGCAGCCGGTTGTTGCGCATCGGCGGCGGGTTCTTCGCGATGGTGTCGCGCACCCACGAGTTGAGCTTCCCGGTGGGCACCCGCTCGTCCCAGTTCTCTAGGGCCTCGATCATCGCGGGCTCGATCTTGTTGAGCGCGCGGCCGGTGAGCGCGGAGATATTCACCCGCGTCACCCACGGCAGGCTCTGCAGCTGCAGGTCGATCTCCCGCTCGAGCTCGAAGCGGCGCTCCTCGTCGACGGTGTCCCACTTGTTGAACGCCAAGACGAGGGCCTTGCCGGCGTCGAGCACCATGTTGATGACGCGCTGGTCCTGCTCGGAGACCGGCTCGGAGGCGTCGATGAGCACGACGCACACCTCGGCGGCGTCGATGACGCCGCGGGTGCGCAGCGAGGCGTAGTACTCGTGCCCCGAGGCGTTCTTCACCTTCTTGCGCAGGCCCGCCGTGTCGACGAAGCGCCAGGCGCGCCGGTCGAGCTGGACGATCTCGTCGACCGGGTCGACGGTCGTGCCGGAGGCGTCGTCGACGACGGAGCGGTCCCCGCCGGAGATCTTGTTGAGCAGCGAGGACTTGCCGACGTTCGGCTTGCCGACGAGCGCGACGCGCCGCGGGCCCTCCTCGAGCTCGCCGGCGCGCGGGGTGCCGCTAAACGACGCGACGACCGCGTCGAGCAGGTCGGCAGCACCCCGGCCGTGCAGCGCCGAGACCGGGTAGACCTCGCCCAGGCCCAGCGAGTAGAGCTCCGCGACGTCGCCGTACTGCTGGTCGGAGTCGAACTTGTTCGCCACGACGAAGACGGGCTGGTCGGCGCGGCGGAGCTTCTCGGCCATGACGGCGTCGGTCTCGGTGACGCCGACCTTCGCATCAAGCACGAAGACGAGCGCGTCGGCGGTGGCCATCGCGGCCTCCGCCTGGCGGGCCACGGCGCCGAAGATGCCCTTGGCGTTGGGGTCCCAGCCGCCGGTGTCCTGCACCCAGAAGCGCGTGGTCTGCCACTCCGCGAGGTAGGACACGCGGTCCCTCGTCACGCCGGGGGTGTCCTCGACGACGGCCTCGCGGCGGGCGAGCACCCGGTTGACCAGCGAGGACTTGCCGACGTTGGGGCGCCCGACGATCGCGACGGTGAAGAGCTTCTCCTTCGGGGCGTGCTCGACGCCGAAGGACTCCTCGACCTCGCGCCACGAGTCCTCGTCGGACTCCTCGGGGAAGTCGAAGCCGCCGAACTCGCTGACATCGAAGTCCTGGGCGGCCCAGCCGCCGCCGTCGCGCGGCTCCTCGAAGCCGGTCTCCTGGTCGTTGTCCGCGTCCCTAGTCACGGGGCGCCTCCCTTCCGTCCCGCGGCGCGGGGCTGGCCGAGTCCGCGACGATGCCGACCAGCCGGTCGAGCACCTCCGCGGGGCTTAAGTGCGAGGTGTCCACCACGGTCGCGTCGTTCGCGGCGCGCAGCGGGGAGGACTCCCTCGTCGAGTCCGCGCGGTCGCGGCGCTTGACGTCGGCGAGGACGTCCTCGTAGGCGACGTCGCGCCCGGCGCGGGTGTCCTGGTCGAAGCGGCGCTTGGCGCGCACCTGCGCCGAGGCGGTGAGGAACACCTTCGCCGGCGCGTCGGGCAGAACCACGGTGCCGATGTCGCGGCCCTCGACGACGATGCGCCCGGTGTTGTGGGCGAGCTCGCGCTGCAGGGCGACGAGGTTGTCTCTCACCTCGGGGATCGCCGCGACCGCGGAGACGTTGGCGGTGACCTCGGGGCCGCGGATCTCGTCGGCGACGTTCTCCCCGGCAAGCAGCACGTCGTGGGAGGCGGGGTCGTCGCTCACCTCGACGGGCAGGTCGCGGGTCGCCGCGACGACGGCGTCCGCATCTTGCGGGTCGATCGCGGAGCGCAGGGTGAAGAGCGTCGCGACGCGGTACATCGCGCCGGTGTCGAGGTACTTCGCGCCGAGCCGCTCGGCGAGCGCGCGCGAGGTCGTCGACTTGCCGGTGCCGGACGGCCCGTCGATCGCGACGAGCAGCCCGCCGCCGGGGGCGTTGCTTAGGGTCTTGTCGTTGTCGGTCACATTCCCACCGCCTTGTAGAGGCTGCGCAGCTCCGCGGAGTTGAGGGCGCGCATCCGGCCCGGCTTCTGCTCGCCGAGCTGCACCGTGTGGATCTTCGTGCGCACCAGCCGCTGGACGGGGAAGCCCAGTTCTTTAAGCAGGCGGCGCACGATGTGCTTGCGGCCCTCGTGGAGGGTCACCCGGATGATCGAGCGGCCCTCGTTGACGTCGATGACGGCCGCCTCGTCGGCCTTGGCGGGCCCGTCGTCGAGCTCGACGCCGGCGGTAAGGGCCTTGACCGTCTGCTTGGTCGCCTCGCCGAGGACCTCGGCGAGGTAGGTCTTCTCCACCTCCCACTTCGGGTGGGTGAGACGGTGGGCGAGCTCCCCGTCGTTGGTGAGCAGGATGAGGCCCTCGGTGTCGGCATCGAGCCGCCCGACGTGGAAGAGCCGCTGGCCGGCGGCGACCCGCTCGCCGACGACGTCGCCGATGCAGGGCCGGCCCTTTTCGTCGGACATGGTGGAGAGCATGCCGCGCGGCTTGTTGAGCACGAAGTACTCGTGGTTCTCGTTGGTGTTCACGCGCACCCCGTCGACGCGGATGACGTCGCGGTTGGGGTCGACGCGCATGCCCTGGCGCTCGACGGTGCGGCCGTTGACCTCGACGCGGCGGGCGTCGATGAGGGCCTCGGCGTGGCGCCTGGAGGCCACGCCCGCGCGGGAGAGCGCCTTCTGCAGCCGGATCGGCTCCGCGGGCTCCGCGGCGGCGGTGTCGGGGTGCTGGCGATTCGAGGCCGCGAGGTTGGGCTGCACGTCGTCGGGCCTCGGCGGGCCTCCCGGTGTGCCATCGCGGCGAGCGGAATCAGTCACGGGAATACTCCGTTTCTGCCAAGTGTCGTGTTCGATTATCGCGCCCCGTCGTCGCGCCCGCCGGCGGGTCCTTTTCCCCGCCCGGGCGCGCGGCCGCGTCGGCTCGGGGCGCGGCCGTGTGGGATCCTACCCCAACTACGCGCCGCTACTCGTCCTCCTCGTCGATGAGGTCGACGTCGGGCAAAAGCGGCGCGAGGTCGGGCAGCTCCTCGAGCGAGGAGATGCCCAGCTGCTCGAGGAACAGCGCGGTCGTCTCGTAGCGGCGGGCGTGGCCCTCGGGCTCCTCGGTCTCGCGGATGAGGCCGCGCTGGTTGAGGGTGCGCATCACCCCGTCGACGTTGACGCCGCGCACCGCGGCGACCTGCGCGCGGGTCGCGGGCTGCCGGTAGGCGACCACCGCGAGGGTCTCCAGCGCGGCGCGCGAGAGCCTCGAGCGCGAGCCGGAGACGAGGAACGCCTCGACGGCCTCGGCGTTGTCGGGGCTCGTGTAGAGCCGGTAGCCCTCCTCGCCGCCGCGCAACACCGCCCCGCTGCCGCGCGCGCGGAGCTCCTCCCCGATCGCGTCGAGCTCCGCGCGCACGTCGCCCTCGGGCGCGTCGAGCGCCCGGGCGATCGCCTCGACGGGGGCGGGCTCGTCGACGACGAGGAGGATCGACTCGATCGCGCTGCGCAGCCTGGAGACCGGCTCCGTCACGCCGCGGGCCCGGTCTCGACGGGGAACTCCGCCTCGTCCTGCGAGCGGTGCCCCCACTCGCTCCACGAGCCCTCGTAGACCTGCACGTCGCCATAGCCCGCGACGTTCGCCGCGAGCGCGCCCACGCACGCCGACACGCCTGAGCCGCACGTGAAAACGATCGCCCCGGCCGGGCCCGCGACCGGCTCGAGCGTGTCGCGCAGCTCGTCGAAGCCCTTGAAGTACCCGGGCTTCGAGTAGAACTCGCCGAGCGGCAGGTTCACCGAGCCGGGGATGTGCCCGGAGCGCAGCGCCGGGTGGGCCGGGCCGTCGCCGCGGAACACCGCCGGCGGGCGCACGTCGACGACGACGTGGTTGTACTCCCCCAGCGCGGACTTCACACCCTGGGCGTCGACGAGGCGCTCCCACTCGGGCGCCGCGTCGATCGAGCCCGGCTTCCCCACGCTCGAGAGATCGGCGAGCTCGCCGGTCTCGCGGCCCGAGTCGAGCCACGCCCGAAGGCCCCCGTCGAGGACCGCGGCGTTGGTCAGGCCCGCGACCTTCGCGAGCCACCACACGCGCGCCGCGGGCACGCCGCCCTGCTCGTCGTAGATGATCACCGGCGTGTCGCTAGAGATGCCGCGCGCCTCGAAGGGGGCCTTCGGGTCGGCGGGCACCGTGTGCGGCAGGGGGCTCTCCGGGTCGGAGAAGTCGCCCTCCAAGTCGGCGGGCAGCGCGCCGGGGATCCCGACGGTGGGGGCGTGCCCGCCCATCGTCGCGTGCAGGAGCGTCGCGCGCCGGCGCAGCCGGGGCAGCTGGGAGACGTCGATGATCGCAGCCATGCCGGCCAGTATAGGAACCCCTCGCCTAGTCCCAGTTCGCCGCCGCGACGACCGCGGGGTCGACATCCAGCCCGGTCCAGCTCACGTCGAGCGCGCCGAGCGGCTCGGGCTGCTCGGCCTCCACGGCGCGGGCCTTGTAGAGCTCGAGCAGCGCGAGGAACCGGCCCACCACCTCCATCGACGCCGCGCAGTCGGCGCACAGCTCCCCGAAGCTCAGCCACGAGCCCGGCCCCGCGGCCTTCAGCCCCGAAAGCAGCCGGCCGGCCTGCTCCGGCACGGAGACCGCAGGGCGGTGCACGTGATCCGTCTCGACCTCGTCGGGCGGGTCGCGGCGCAGCGACGCCGCCGCGAGCCGCGCGAACGAGTCCTTGTCGTGGCCAAGCCGCACCGGCGGCACGAGGTCGACGAACCGCTCCTCTAAGGCCACCTGGCGCGGGTAGGCGCGCCGGGCGGCGCGCTGCCAGCGCGCGAATGTCGCGGCGACCTGCTGGTAGGCGCGGTACTGCAGAAGTCTCGCAAAAAGCAGGTCCCGCCTGGAGAGCAGCTCGAGGTCGTCCTCGTCGTCGACCTCCCCGCGCGGCAGGAGCCTGGCGGCCTTTAAGTCCACGAGTGTGGCGGCGACGAGGAGGAACTCGGTGGTCTCCTCGAGCCGAGCCTCCCGGGAGAGCTCCTTGGTGTAGGCGATGAACTCGTCGGTCACCTCGGCGAGCGCGACCTCGGTGATGTCCATCTTGCGCTGCCCGATGAGCTGCAGAAGCAGGTCGAACGGGCCGGTGAAGTTCGCCAGCGCGACGCGGAAACCACCCTCGCCCGCGGCGGCGTTCGTAGGTTCCGCCACGGCGGCGCTAGTCCCCCTCGACGCGCTCGACGACCTCGCGGGCGAACTGCCGGTACTGCTCCGCGCCCTGCGAGCGCGGCGCCCACGTCGTGATCGGCTCGCCCGCCA
Source organism: Corynebacterium otitidis ATCC 51513 (assembly GCF_000296405.1). Lineage (GTDB taxonomy): Bacteria > Actinomycetota > Actinomycetes > Mycobacteriales > Mycobacteriaceae > Corynebacterium > Corynebacterium otitidis. The sequence goes on along the minus strand of NZ_JH815193.1, from coordinate 13,457 downwards.
CGGACGTCTCCGGGAAGCGCACCGTGCGCGTGATCACCGAGTCGAAGACCGTGTCCCCGAAGACCTCGATGACCCGCGACATCACCTCCCGGCTGTGCGAGGTGCGCCGGTCGAACATCGTCACCAAGATGCCCAGGATCTCGAGGTTGAAGTTCAGCCGGTCGCGGACCTTCTCCACCGTGTCGGTGAGAAGCGCCAGGCCGCGCAGCGAGAAGAACTCGCACTCCATGGGGATGAGCACCCCCTGCGCACAGGCCAGCGCGTTGACCGTGAGCAGCCCCAGCGAGGGCTGGCAGTCGATGATGATGTAGTCGTACTCCCCCATCACCGGGCGCAGCGCCCGGGCCAGGGTCTGCTCGCGGCCCACCTCGTTGACCATCTGGATCTCCGCGGCCGACAGGTCGATATTCGCCGGAATCAAGTCCAAATCCTTGATCGCGGTGCGGTGGCGGACTTCCCGGACGTCGACGTCGTCGCCGACCAGCAGGTTGTAGACCGTGACGTCGAGCTCGTCGTGCTGGATCCCCAGCCCAGCCGAGAGCGCGCCCTGCGGGTCGAGGTCGACCATGAGCACCCGCCGCCCGTAGTCCGCGAGGCACGCCCCCAGGTTGATCGTCGAGGTGGTCTTGCCCACCCCGCCCTTCTGGTTGCACATCGCGATAATCGTCGCCGGACCGTGCTTCTCGAGCGGGCGGGGCTCGGGGATCTCCCGGCGGGGCCTGCCGGTGAGCCCCACCTCGAGACCGCTGGAGTCGAACAACTGCCCTTCGCTCACGGCCACTTCCCTTCGCTCGCGTGCACGTGATGTAAAAAAATAGCCAACAGCCGGCCACCGCCAGGCTACCGGCCCGCCCTCCGCCGCGGGCCGAGGCCCCGGCCCGCGGCCCGGACGCGCGCTAGGCGCGCGGGTGCGCCATTCGCCACGCCTCGCGCATGCTCTCCGCGGTGACGTGCGTGTAGAGCTGCGTCGTCGCCACCGACGCGTGGCCTAAGAGCTCCTGCACGACGCGCACGTCGGCTCCCCCCTCAAGAAGGTGGGTCGCGAAGCTGTGGCGCAGCGTGTGCGGGGAGACCTCCCGCTCGATGCCGGCCTTAGCCGCGCGCTGCTTGATCACCGACCAGGCGCTCTGCCGCGACAGCGGCCCGCCGCGCAGGTTGAGAAACAGCGCCGGGCCGCGGCCCTTCGCTAGCGCCGGGCGTCCGCGCACGAGGTACGCCTCGAGCGCGGCGAGCGCCTGCGAGCCGACGGGCACGAGGCGCTGCTTGTCGCCCTTGCCCGTCACCTGGAGAAACGGCAGCTCCCCGGAGAGCTCCGCGACGTCGTCGACGCTCAAGCCCACCGCCTCGCTCACCCGCATGCCGGTGGCGTAGAGCAGCTCGAGAAGCGCGCGGTCGCGCAGCCCCTCCGCGCCCTCGTCGGGGTCGGCCGCGGCGAGCAGCCGCTCGACCTCGTCGATGCTGAGCGTCTCCGGCAGGCGGCGGGCGGGCTGGCTCGGCCGCACGTCGGCGGCGGGGTCGCGCGCCGCGAGCCCCTCCGCGGCGGCGAATCGGTGCAGGCCCCGCACCGCGGAAAGCGCCCGGTTCGCCGACGCGGCCGACAGGCCCGGGCGATCGCCGTCGCCGCGGCGCAGGTCGAGGACGTAGCGCTCGACGTGGCGGGCGGTGACCTCGTCGAGCGAGCCTATGCCCGCCTCCTTCAGCCACGCGGAGTAGCGCTCCGCCTCGCGGCGGTAGTTGCTCACCGTGTTGCGGCTTAAGCCCCGCTCCACGGCGAGCATCGTCAGCCAGCGCTTGGAGGCCTCCGCCGGGGAGGTCACGGGTGGTCGATCCGCTTCATGTCCGGCTCGACGCCGGCGGCCCGGCGCCGCCGGGCGAGCGCCTCGGGGCGCAGGTCGAAGGGCTCGTCGGTGCTGCGCGGCTCGCGCCGGCCGGAAAGGACCTCGCGGGCGGCGAACAGGCCCGCCACGGCAATCGAGTTGACCACCCGGCCGTCGAGTGCGGCGTTGACCGCCTCGTCGAGGTCCCAGAACTCGAGCTCCATGTCAGCCTCCTCCTCGGCGGCCTCGGGCCGCTCGGTGGGGCGCAGCCCCCTGGCGAGGAACACGCGGATCGTCTCCGCGCCGTAGCCCGGGGAGGGCACGAGGTCGAGCAACAGCCCCCAGCTCTCCGCCTTAAGGCCGGCTTCCTCGACGAGCTCGCGGCGCGCGCAGTCGAGCGGGTCCTCGCCCGCGACGTCGAGCAGGCCCGCGGGCAGCTCCCAGAGCCGCCGGCCGACGGTGTGGCGGTACTGGCGCACCATCGCGACCCGCCCGTCGTCGTCGACCGCGGCGATGGCGGTGGCGCCGAAGTGCTCGACGACCTCGCGGGTCGCGCTCCCGCCGCCGGGCATGGTGACCTCGTCGCTGCGCACCGCGATGATCGGCGCCTCGAGCAGGATCCTCGAGCTGGTGACCTCGAACGTGTGGCTCACGCTTGTCGCGCTCCCTTCGTCGTCTCGACCTCGCCCCGGGCCGCGCCGCGGCGGCGATCCGGGGCCTCCCGCGGCGGGGCTAGTTGGCCCGCGGGACGGGCGCGTCCGCGCCCTTCGCGGCGCCGTAGTCGCCGGTGGTGCCGTCGAGCGCCTCGGCGAGCGCCAGCACGGTCGCGACGCGGCCCCAGCCCCGGTCGAGCGAGTCGACCGTGGAGAGCCCGTCGACGCCCGCGGAGCGCACCCGGCCGATCGCCCCGGCGTCGGCGGCGCTGCCCGGGCGGGCCGCGAGCACCGCGCCGTCGGCCTCCCCGGCGACGGCGGTCATGAACTCCGCGGCGAGCCCCGCGCCGAACGCGGCGTTACCCGCGCCGTCGGAGTCGCCGCCGACGAACACCGCGGCCGCCGCGGGCTCGGCGCCCTCGTAGCTTAAGAAGCCCGCGTCCGCGAGCGTGTCGAGGAGCAGCTCGCGGTCCTCGTCGCTCACCGCGTCGGAGTCCTCGCCGTCGATGAGCGCGGCGGCGAGCGCCTCACCTGCGTGGGTGCCCGGCGAGAGGTTGTCCTCGCTGAGCTGCGCGCCGGCGGGCAGCGTGTTGCTCACCAGCGACTTGAGCTCGTCGGCGCCCTCCGAGGAGAAGAACCGGTCGGTCAGCTCGATGACGCTCACCGGGCCGGCGCCGGCGGCCTCCAGGAGCCGCTCCACCTCGGAGAGGTCCTCCGGGTTCGCGCTCGCGGCGGCGAACACGACGACGCCGACGTCGTCGAGCTGCCCGCCGAGCGCCGCCTCCGCGAGCCCGGCGGCCACCCCGTCGGCGGCCTTCGCCTGCGCCTCGTTGGACTGGGCGCGCTCCTCGGCGTCGTCGCGCTCGGCGCGCACCTGGTTGATCTCCTGGGCCGAGCCGTCGGGCAGGTTCGGGGCGATGACGAGCGCGCCCGCGGCCACCCCGGCGGCCACGCCGAAGCCGAGGCCGGCGACGAGCATGCCGCCCTTCGCATGTCCTGACATGTGCTTGGTTCCTCCTTGGGGTCACCCGACCCCGCCTCCTCTGCGAGGCGGAATCGGTTTAGACGAGGTTGCCGAAGGTCTGCTCGAGGTTCTCCGCGAAGCCGTCGCCGCCGCCGAACCCGGCGACGAGCACGACGGAGACGATCGCGGCGAGCACGCCCAGGATCGCGAGCAGCCACGCGCCGCCCGCGCCCTCGCGGCGGGTGCCGATCTCGGCGGCCGCGGCGACCCCGACGAGCTTATCGGCGACGCGCAGCCGGGTGAGAAGCGCCGCCGGCGACTGCAGCGGCTCGCCGAGGCCGGCGCGCTCCCCGATGATCGCGTCGAGCGTGAGCGGCTCGGAGGCGTTGACGATGAGGTCCGCTCCGTGGAAGTGCGCGAGCAACAGTCCCAGGTCCGTCGTCGACTCGGTCGCGGCGGGGAACGTCATCGCCCCCACCCCGAGGTCCTGGATCCGCTCGAGGCCGGCGGCGTGCCCGTCGGGCGCGGCCGGCAGCACCACGCGGCGCGCCGCGCGCAGCGTCGCGGCCTGGATGCGGGTCGGGTCGCCCAGCGCGACATCTGGGGTGTAGCCCTGCTCGACGACGAGGTCGGCGGCCTCGTCGATGGCGACGATCATCGGGCTGCGCGCCTTGATGAAGCCCCGCAGGTCTTTAAGCACCCGGCCCTGCTCGGGGCCCGGGGCGATGACGAGCGCCGCCTCGCCGGTGGCGTCGAGCCCGGTCTCCGGGACGCCGAGCCCGTCGATGAGCAGCGGCGCCTCGGAGCGGAGGAACTCGACGGTGTTGCCGAAGTAGGCCTCGACGCGCTCGACGAGGTTGCGCTCCGCCTCCGAGAAGTCGAACTCCACGCCCGCCTGGGTGAGCACCCGGCCCGAGCCGAGCAGCGTCTCCCCGTGGAAGAGCTCCCCGGAGTCGGTGAGCCTCGCGGTCTTGCCGTCGCGGAGGTGCTCGAGAACGTCGACGCCGGCGTCCTCGACGAGGGTGATGCCGGCGTCGAGGAGCATCTGCGGCCCGAAGAGCGGCACGCTCCCGGTCGAGAACTGCGCCGTGTTGACCACGGCGGCGGGCTCCAGGTCGACGAGCAGCTGGGCGGTACCGCGGGAGATATTCGGCTCAGCGATGACGACGATGTCGCCCGCGGCGACCTTCTGGACCGCCTTGCTCGCGCGAGTCGCCCGGCTTAAGTCCCTGATGGGTGCGCTGAGGCCGGGCAGCTCTTCTTTGCGGGAGAACAGACTCATGCGCGCCATTGTCCCCTACCCGGCGGCCGCGGTGGTTGAGGCGCGCGGGGCGGCATCTGCGCGGGCGCGCTCGAGGAGCTCGCGGGCGTGCGCCCGGCCGGTCTCGGTGTCGTCGAGCCCGGCGAGCATGCGCGCGAGCTCGGAGACGCGCTCCTCGCCGTCCAGGGCGCGCACCCCGGAGGTGACCGACTCGTCGGTGACCTCCTTGGTGACGACGAGGTGCCGGTCGCCGAACGCGGCGACCTGCGGCAGGTGGGTGACGACGATGACCTGGTTGTGCTCCGCGAGCTGGGCGAGCCGGCGGCCGATCTCGCCGGCGGCGCGGCCGCCCACGCCCGCGTCGATCTCGTCGAAGACGAGCGTCGCCCCGGAGCTCGTCTTCGCGAGGACGACCTCGACGGCGAGCATGACGCGGGAGAGCTCGCCGCCGGAAGCGGCCTGCGCGAGCGGCGCGGGCCTGGCCCCGCCGGTGGCCTTGAGCTCGAGTTCGACCTCGTCGAGCCCGTCGATGGTGGGCTTCGACTCGCGCATCGCGACGACGATTGAGGCCTTGGGCATCGCGAGCCCGTGGAGCTCCTCGGTGACCTCGGCTTCGAGGCGCGAGGCGGCTTCCCGGCGGGCCTCCCTGAGGCTCACCCCGCGTGACTCGACCCTCTCCTTCGCCTCGGCGAGGCGCCGCTCGAGCTCCTCGATCGCCTCGGGGCTGATGTCGATCTGGGAGCGGCGCCGCTCGGCCTTGCGCCGCCACTCGATCACCCCGTCGATGTCGGGGGCGTACTTGCGGGTGAGGGACTTCAGCTGGCTCTGGCGCTGCAGCGCGCCCTCGAGGGCCTCGGGGTCGGTGGGCAGCTGCGAGAGGACCTGGCCGAGCTCCCCGGAGATGCCCGTGAGCGCGGCGGTGAGCTCGGAGAGCCGCGCGGCGATCCCGTCGATCTCGGAGTCCTCGGTGCCCTGCAGCGCGGACTGCGCCCGGCCCAGCAGGTCGGCGGCGCCCTCGGCGTCCTCCGCGCCGGCGAACTCCTCGAGCGCGCCCGCCCCGTCGATCGCGGCGACCGCGGTGGTCACCGCCTCGCGTAGCCCGTCGACGCTCTGCAGCCGCTTGATCGTCTCGCTGAGCGACTCGAGCTCGCCCGGCTGCGGGTCGACCTCGTCGATCTCGGCGATGGCGTAGTCGAGCCGGTCGACCTCCTGGGCGAGCTCGCGCCGCTTCGCGGTGCGGCGCTTCAGGTCCCTGGCGAGGGCCGAGTACTCGCGGAACGCCTCCCGGTAGGACTCCGCCAGCGGCGGGATGTCCGCACCGAAGCGGTCGAGCGCGGCGAGCTGCTGCTCCGCGGAGAGCAGCCGGAGCTGGTCGTTCTGGCCGTGGATCGCGACGAGCGGCTCGGTGAACCGCGCCAGCGCCGCGGCGGGCACGAGCCGCCCGCCGAGCCGGGCCTTGGAGCGGCCCTGGGCGCTGACCTCCCTGGAGACGACGACCTCGCCGGAGTCGACCGTCCCGCCGGCCTCGTCGACCGCGTCGAGCGCCGCGGCGCGGGCGCCCTCCTCCGCGGCCTCGACGTCGACGAGCCCCTCGACGATCGCCTTCGCCGCGCCCTGCCGGATCCGAGACGAGTCCGAGCGCGCCCCGGCGAGCAGGCGCAGGCTCGTGACCACCATCGTCTTGCCGGCGCCGGTCTCGCCGGTCACCACCGTCAGTCCGGGGCTGAACTCGGCGGTCGCGCGCGGGATGACCCCGAGGTTCTCGATCGTGATCTCGCTGAGCATGGCCCCAAGCCTAGCGCGGAGCCGGACGTCTTTCGAATGGACGTTCGAATGCCCGGTGGGGCGGGCCGAGGCGGGGCGGCGCTAGGCCTTCTCCTCGCCCTGCTCGCCGGCGGGGCCGCGCCACCCGGAGACCGGCAGGCGCAGCTTGGTGACGAGCCGGTCGGTGAACGGCTTGTCGTCGAGCCGCACCCAGCGCACCGGGCGGGAGCCGCGCACGACCTCGACCCGGGAGCCGGGCGGCATCGCCACCGGTCGGAAGCCGTCCATGACCGCGAGCGTCGGCGCGGTCGTCGTCGTCGACTCGATGGCTACCACCGACGAGGGGCTCACCACGAGCGGCTTGGTGAACAGCGCGTGCGCGTTGTTCGGGACGACGAGCAGCGCGTCAAGCTCCGGCCAGAGCACCGGCCCGCCCGCGGAGAACGCGTACGCCGTCGAGCCCGTCGGCGAGGACACGAGGATCCCGTCGCAGCCAAACGAGCTCACCGGCCGGCCGTCGACCTCGAGGGTCGCGTCGAGCACGCCGCGCCGGTTGAGGTTCTCGATGGAGACCTCGTTGAGTGCCCAACCGCTGGCGTGGAAGTCGAGCTCCGAGTTCGAGATCGACACATCCAGGGTCATGCGGTCCTCGACGCGGTAGTCGCGCTCCACGACGCGGCGCATCGCCTCCTCGAGCGAGGCGGCCTCCCACTCGGCGAGGAACCCGACGTGGCCGAGGTTGATGCCCAGCACGGGCAGGTCCGCGTCGTGCGCGAGGTCCGCGGCCCGCAGGAACGTGCCGTCCCCGCCGAGCACGAGGATGAGCTCGACGCCCTCCGCCGCGGCCGGGGTGTGCGGGAAGCGCTCCAGCCCGCCCAGCACCGGGTCGTCGTCGAACTGGCTCGGGTCGCGGTGCTCGACCACCCGCACCCCGATCCCGGCGGCGAGGAGAATCTCCGCGGCCCGCGACGCGGCGAGCGCGTTGGAGCGCCGCCCCATGTGCGGCACCAGAAGAATCTCCCGCGAACCAGGGGAACCCGACGTCATTGCGGACCCTCCTTAATGGCAACGTCGACTAGCTCGCCGGCGACGTCGTCGGCCGGGGCGCTCTCCCCGGCGTCGTTGACGAGCCACAGGAAAAATTCTACGTTCCCGCTCGGCCCCGGCAACGGGGAGGCCACCGCCCCGCGCAGGCTCAGGCCCAGCTTCCGGGCGGCCGCCACGACGCCCATCACGGCCTCGCGGCGCAGCGCCGGATCGCGCACGACCCCGCCGCTGCCCAGCCGCTCGCGGCCCACCTCGAACTGGGGCTTGACCATGGGAAGCAGGTCGGCGCCCGGGGTGAGGCAGTCGCGGATCGCGGGCAGCACCAGCTCGAGGGAGATGAACGACAGGTCCCCGACCATGAGGTCCACCGGGCCCTCGGTGTCGGCGGTGGTGAGAGAGCGGATATTGGTCCGGTCGCGCACCAGCACCCGAGCGTCGTTCTGCAGGCGCCACAGCAGCTGGCCGTAGCCGACGTCCACGGCGACGACCTCCTCGACGCCGCGGCGCAGCAGCACGTCGGTGAATCCCCCGGTCGAGGCGCCCGCGTCGAGCGCGCGGCGCCCGGCCACGTCGAGGCCCTTCGGCTCGAACGCCTCGAGCGCGCCGAGGAGCTTGTGCGCCCCGCGCGACGCCCAGTCGTCGACGGCGCCCTCGGCGACGCGGATGGACGCCCCGCCGGTGACCTGGGTGGCGGGCTTCTTCGCGGCGAAGCCGTCGACGGTGACCGCGCCGGCCTTGATGAGCTCGCTGGCCTGCTCCCGCGAGCGCGCCAGGTGCCGCTTGACGAGCTCCGCGTCGAGTCTCCTGCGTGCCACCATGGTTGAAAACCGCCCTAAAGTAGTCGTGTCCGTCAACAATCAGCCGCCGGCGGCGGGCTAGTGCTCGCCGCGCGGCTCGTCGAGCGCCCCGCGCAGCAGCTCGTGGGCCCGCTCGAGGATCTCGGCCTCGCGGGCGAGCTCGTGGCCCTCCTCGGCGAGGACCTCGCCCACCGAGCGGCGGATCTCGTCTGCCGAGGGGCCCCGTGAGTCGTGGGGCACGGGCGCGCTCACAGGCCCCACCCCTCGAGCACCCGGCGGCTGTCGTCGTCCGCGCCGCGCACGGCGCGCGGCGGCTCGGGAAGCGACCACGCGGCGTGCACGAGCCCAAGAAGCCCCTCGTGGCCACCGACCCGGGCCGAAACGACGAGACCGCCATCCTCGTCGTCGGAGGCCTCGACGCCCTCGACCGGCCGGGGGCGGAACTCCTCGAGCGGCGCGCGGGAAGCGGCGCCGAAGTCAGGGGCGATGAACGTCGGCCGCTCGGCCTCCCGGGCGGCGAGAAGATCCCCCGCACGGGAGACGCCCGTGAGCACGTGCAGCGAGTCATAGCCGGCCCGCGCCGCGGCGGCGATGTCCGTGTCCAGCCGGTCGCCGACGACGAGCGGGCGCCGCCAGCCGCGGGAGGACACCGCCATCTCGTACATGTGCGGCTCGGGCTTGCCGGCGCACTCCGGCTCCCACCCGGTGGCGTTGGCGACGGCGCGCACCATCGAGCCGTTGCCGACGAGCAGGCCCCTGGCCGAGGGCAGCGAGCTATCCAGGTTGGTCGCCACGAACCTCGCGCCCGCGCGCAGCGCGAGCGCAGCCTCGCTGAGCTGGGGCCAACCCGTTTCTGGGCTGTGGCCCTGGATGACGACCGTGGGCTCGTCCTCGGCGCTAGAGACCGGGCGCAGGCCCTCCGCCGCCACGAGGTCGACGAGCGCGTCGGTCCCCAAGACGAGCACCGCGGCGCCTTCCGGCACGCTCTCGGCGACGAGCCGCGCGGCGGCCGCCGAGGAGGTCACGACGTCGCCAGCCTCGGCCGGCACACCCAGGGCGCGGAGCTTCTCCGCCACCGCGGAGGCCGAACGCGAGGCGTTGTTCGTCGCGAACACCGCGGACGGACCGGCGGACAGGGCCTCATCCGCACCAGGGATGAGCTCGTCGCCGCGCCACACCGTGCCGTCGAGATCGACAAGCAGGCCGTCGTAGCCCTCGAAGGCCGACATCTACTCAGCCCCCGCGGCGTCGATCTCGTCAATGCGCTCGGCGGCGTCGAAGAAGCCCTCCTCGTCGTGCGCGGAAACCGCGAGGAACCACTCCCGAGCCTCAACGGGGTTGCCGGCGGCGAGCAGGGCGTCCGCGTACGCGTAGGCGAGCCGGAGGCCGGTGACGTCTGCTGCGTCCTTCGCGGGTCGCGCCGCGGCAAGCACCTCGAGGGCGGCGTCGTGCTCGCCGACGTCGTGGTGCGCCCCGGCCACGACGATCCGGAGCTCGATCGCACCCTCGCGGTCGAGCTGACCCGCCTCCGGGGAGCTAAGAAGGTCGATGGCCTTGCGGGGCCGGGCGAGAGCACGCTCGCAGTCGGCCATCGCCGCCATGGCACCCGGGCCGCCGCTCATGCGGCGGGCCGCGCGGAGCTCCGCGAGGGCTTCCTTCCACTGCCCCGCCCGGTAGGCGGCCACACCGTTGGCCTCGCGGGCGACAGACACCCGACCCGCCCGGTTCTTCGCAGCCCGCCCGTGGACCAGGGCGCGCTCAGGGTCCTCGTCGATGAAGTGAGACACGGCGGCAATATGCAGCCCGACGTCGTCGGCGTTCTTCTTCGACAGGACGCGAAGATCCTGCCGAACGAGCGGGTCAAGATCAGCCAGGCTCACCTCGGAGGGAACCTCGGGCTCGGCCTTGCGCTGCTCCACCCGCCGATCACGGAACGCCTCAGACTGCGGGGCGTAGCGCACGTTCGAGTCGGACCCTCGCGTTCGCCCACCGCGGCCGGCGTGACGAGAAGGCCTACCGGGCTTCCGGTTACGCGACGAGGGCTTCGGCTTGTGGCCGGAACGTTTCTGCCTGGCGACGCCCGAGAAGTCGCGATCCCCACGCTCGTTACTCATCGCCTTGCCCTACCCCCAACTTCGATCGACGGACGCGTACTGCGACAAGCCTACCGGAGCGCGAAGCCCCGCCCGACGATCGCTCCGCCGCCAACCAGCAGCCCCAAACGGAAGGACATGTGGGTTACGCAAAACATAGCCCCACCATCACGGGCGGAGATAGTTACGCAAAAGGGGTGTGGGGTGTGCCGCGCCGACCAACCCCCACTAAGGAGACCGGCGAGGGCGGCACACCCCACACCCCACATATTCAAAGTTGAAGTGTTGGCGGTAACCTACTCTCCCACACCCCACCAGGTGCAGTACCATCAGCGTGAATGGGCTTAGCTACCGGGATCGGAACGGAACCGGGCGGACCCCCACCACCATCAACCACCAACACAAACCACAACACAACACCACCAGGTGCTGCGCCAGACACCACACAGCAGACACAACCCACGACCACATATTGATTGCGGCAAGACACCCACCAGCAACACACACACAGCCACACGAGACTAGTGTTTTCGAGTCGGTGAATTAGTACCGGTCACCTCAACACCCCTTCACAGAGCTTCCAGCCCCGGCCTATCAACCCCATCATCTCTAGGACACCTCAAAAGAAACCTCATCTCGGAACAGGCTTCCCGCTTAGATGCTTTCAGCGGTTATCCCTCCCGCACATAGCCAACCAGCAACACCCATGGCAGAATGACTGGCACACCAGAGGTACGTCCATCCCGGTCCTCTCGTACTAGGGACAGCCTTCCACAAGTTTCCACGCGCGCGGCGGATAGAGACCGAACTGTCTCACGACGTTCTAAACCCAGCTCGCGTGCCGCTTTAATGGGCGAACAGCCCAACCCTTGGGACCAACTCCAGCCCCAGGATGCGACGAGCCGACATCGAGGTGCCAAACCATCCCGTCGATATGAACTCTTGGGGAAGATCAGCCTGTTATCCCCGGGGTACCTTTTATCCGTTGAGCGACACCCCAACCGCAAGGAGATGCCGGATCACTAGTCCCAACTTTCGTTCCTGCTCGAGCAGTCACTCTCACAGTCAAGCTCCCTTATACACTTACACTCAACACCTGATTACCAACCAGACTGAGGGAACCTTTGGGCGCCTCCGTTACCATTTAGGAGGCAACCGCCCCAGTTAAACTACCCACCAGGCACTGTCCCCAACCCAGATCATGGGCCAAGGTTCAAGAGGCGCGGAACGACCAGAGTGGTATTTCACCAACAACTCCACCACACCTAGCGGCGCAGCTTCACAGTCTCCCACCTATCCTACACAAACCGAACCACACCCCAATACCAAGCTATAGTAAAGGTCCCGGGGTCTTTTCGTCCTGCCGCGCGAAACGAGCATCTTTACTCGTACTGCAATTTCACCGGGCCTGTGGTCGAGACAGCAGGAAAGTCGTTACGCCATTCGTGCAGGTCGGAACTTACCCGACAAGGAATTTCGCTACCTTAGGATGGTTATAGTTACCACCGCCGTTTACTGGGGCTTAAATTCACCGCTACACCCACCACAAGGATGGGCCCACAGCTCCTCGTAACCTTCCAGCACCGGGCAGGCGTCAGTCCGTATACATCAACATAAGTTTTCGCACGGACCTGTGTTTTTAGTAAACAGTCGCTTTCCCCTAGCCTCTGCGACCACCCCACGCCCACCAACCGCTCGTGTTGGCGACCCAAGGTGGCTCCCCATCTCCCAAAGTTACGGGGACAATTTGCCGAATTCCTTAACCACAGTTCACCCGCAAGCCTTAGTATACTCAACCCAACTACCAGCGTCGGTTTCGGGTACGGGCAACACCACCACTCGCTTAGAGGCTTTTCTCGACAGCACAGGATCACCACCATCACCACCACAAGGTGGCTACGCATCACGCCTCACCCACAATGTGCGGCGGATTTACCAACCACACGGGCCACACGCTTACACCCCCACAACCAACCGGAGGCGTGGCTACCACACTGCGTCACCCCATCACTTGGCTACCACGCATCAGGCCCCACACCACACCCCGCAAAAACCAACAACCCCGAAAGGCTGTCGATCCGGGATGCGGCACAGTTAGTATCAACGCTTCACCATAAGAACGCGGCAGCACCGGTACGGGAATATCAACCCGTTTCCCATCGACTACGCCCGACGGCCTCGCCTTAGGACCCGACTCACCCTGAGCAGACAAACTTCACCCAGGAACCCTTAGTCATACGGCCACCAGGATTCTCACCTGATTCATCGTTACTCATGCCTGCATTCTCACTCGCACGCACTCCACCACCCATCACCAGGCAGCTTCACCACACGCACGACGCTCCCCTACCCACCATGCAAACCATGGCGCCGCGGCTTCGGCGGTGTACTTAAGCCCCACTACATTCTCGGCGCAGAACCACTCGACCAGTGAGCTATTACGCACTCTTTCAAGGATGGCTGCTTCTAAGCCAACCTCCTGGCTGTCTTCGCGACCCCACATCCTTTCCCACTTAGCACACCCTTAGGGGCCTTAGCCGGCGATCTGGGCTGTTTCCCTCTCGACCAATGGAGCTTATCCCCCACAGTCTCACTGCCACACAACACGTCAATGGAATTCGGAGTTTGGCAGGTATCACTAAGACGCATAATCCCGCTCAACCAACCAGTCGCTCTACCTCCACCACGCTCAACATGCAACGCTGCACCTAAATGCATTTCGGGGAGAACCAGCTATCACGGAGTTTGATTAGCCTTTCACCCCTACCCACAACTCATCCCCGCAGTTTTCAACCTACGTGGGTTCGCGCCTCCACAACCTCTTACAGCTGCTTCACACTGGCCATGGGTAGATCACCCCGCTTCGGGTCCAGGACACGCCACTCAACCGCCCAACAAAGACTCGGTTTCCCTACGACTACCCCACAGGCGGGTTAACCTCGCGACGCGCCGCTGACTCGCAGGCTCATTCTTCAAAAGGCACGCCATCACCCAAAGGCTCTGACGGCTTGTAGACACACAGTTTCAGGAACTATTTCACTCCCCTCCCGGGGTACTTTTC
>NZ_JH815192.1:627116-659597 GCF_000296405.1 Corynebacterium otitidis ATCC 51513 | reverse complement strand
ACGGGATGGTTTGGCACCTCGATGTCGGCTCGTCGCATCCTGGGGCTGGAGTTGGTCCCAAGGGTTGGGCTGTTCGCCCATTAAAGCGGCACGCGAGCTGGGTTTAGAACGTCGTGAGACAGTTCGGTCTCTATCCGCCGCGCGCGTGGAAACTTGTGGAAGGCTGTCCCTAGTACGAGAGGACCGGGATGGACGTACCTCTGGTGTGCCAGTCATTCTGCCATGGGTGTTGCTGGTTGGCTATGTGCGGGAGGGATAACCGCTGAAAGCATCTAAGCGGGAAGCCTGTTCCGAGATGAGGTTTCTTTTGAGGTGTCCTAGAGATGATGGGGTTGATAGGCCGGGGCTGGAAGCTCTGTGAAGGGGTGTTGAGGTGACCGGTACTAATTCACCGACTCGAAAACACTTTGTTTTTGGTGGCTGTATGGCTGCTGGTGGGTTGGTTTGCCGCAATCAATATGTGGTCGTGGGTTGTGTCTGCTGTGTGGTGTCTGGCGCAGCACCTGTTTGTGGTGTTGTGTTGTGGTTTGTGTTGGTGGTTGATGGTGGTGGGGGTCCGCCCGGTTCCGTTCCGATCCCGGTAGCTAAGCCCATTCACGCTGATGGTACTGCACCTGGTGGGGTGTGGGAGAGTAGGTTACCGCCAACACGTTATTGTTGAATATGTGGGGTGTGGGTTGCACTGATCCTGGCCGTTTGTGGTCTTAGGCTGGTGCACTCCACACCTCTTTTTTGCATGCGCGGGTTCATTCCCCGTGTCACGACGTGGCCGTCGTCTTTTGATCGTTCCGCGTCCGGGTCCACGGGACAGCGCGAGGGCCGATGTGTTCAGCAATGGAGGCCGGAGTGCCACGTTTCTCGTGGTGATTGGGGCCTAGGTTCCTGGCCCCTGCATGGGCATGGTGGCTCTGTCGCGGACTAGATTCGCGTTCGTCCTCTCCCCATGTGCCGTGTGGGCCCTTGCGGTTGCAGGCTCGTTTTCCCTCTCTGTACCGAGTGTGCCGAGGTGAGCGTGACGTTTAGTGCGCCGTGGCAGCGTCTGTTGTCGGGGTTTTCGTCGCGCCTGGTGGGCGCGTACGGCCGTTCCTACTCGTATCCCCCGAATAGTTTCCGACGTCTCTGGTCCTCGGGGTGTTTTCCTCGCGGCTGCGGCGTCGTGCAGGGCCCCGGGCGAGCCTTTCTAATAAAAGAGCCCCGGGCCCTTAAAAGGTGCCCGGGGTGGCGCAGTGCCTAGGGAGTCGTTACTCCCAGTTGATGTTTTGCTCGTGCAGGAAGTCCCGGCAGGCCTCGGGGCTTGCGGTGAGCTTCGGGTCGAACTTGAGGTAGTCCTTGGTCTCCCGGGCGACGAGGCCGGAGAGGATAAGGAGCCCGACGAGGTTCGGCAGCGCCGTGAGGCCGTTCGCGATGTCGGAGAACGTCCAGACGATGGAGAGCTCCGTGACGGTGCCGACGAACGCTACGACGGTGAAGAACATGCGGTAGGGGATCGAGGCCCAGCGCCCGACCAGCGAGACGAGCGACCGCTCGCCGTAGTAGGACCACGCCAGGATCGTCGAGAACGCGAAGAACACGACCGACAGCGAGACGATGATGCCGCCCCAATCGCCCGGCAGGCCCGCGGAGAACGCGTCCGCGGTCATCGTGCCCGCACGGTCCTCGCCCTGGTCCCACACGCCGGTGGCGACGATGCAGAGGCCGGTGATGCTCACGACGATGAGAGTGTCGATGAAGGTCTGCGTCATGGCGACGAGGCCCTGGCGCACGGGGTGCGAGGTGCGCGCCGCGGCCGAGGCGATCGCGGCGGTGCCGAGGCCTGACTCGTTGGAGAAGATGCCTCGGGCGACACCCATCTGGAGGACGACGAGGATTCCGGCCCCGACGAAGCCGCCCGTCGCGGCGGTGCCCGTGAACGCGTCGGAGAAGATCTGCGCGATGGCGCCCGGCAGCTGGTCGGCGTTGATGATGAGCACGATGATGCCGCCGATGACGTAGATGATGATCATCAGCGGGACGAACGCGGAGGTGACCCGGCCGATCGCCTGGATGCCGCCGAGCAGCACGCAGCCGATGCCGACGAAGAGGAGCACGCCGGTGAGGATGGGCTCGATGTCGAAGGTGTCCTCGAGGCCGTTGGCGACGGCGTTGCCCTGGGTGAGGTTGCCGATGCCGAAGGACGCGACGACCGCGAAGATCGCGTAGGCGGTGGCGAGGATGCCGCCGAGCGGCCCGGAGATGCCGCGGCGCAGGTACACCTGCGGGCCGCCGACCTGCTCTCCGTTGGAGTCGGTGGTGCGGAACCTAATGCCGAGGTAGGTCTCGGCGTATTTCGTGGCCATGCCGACAAGTCCGGTGACCCAGATCCAGAACAGCGCGCCCGGCCCGCCGATGGACAGCGCCGTGGCCACGCCGATGATGTTGCCCACGCCGACGGTCGCGGCGAGCGCCGTGGTGAGGGCCTGGAAGTTCGAGATGTCGCCCTTGCCCTCGTTGTCGTCGACGAAGGCGTGGCGCAGCGCCCTACCGAGGGTCCGGAACTGGAGGAACCCCAGCCGGATGGTCAGGTACAGCCCGGAGAGCAGCAGCAGGGGGATGAGGAGGAATGGTCCCCAGATGATGTCGGAGATGGTGTCGAGCACCGACTGCAAAGATTCCATGCACGAAAACCCTACACTGTGACAGGGGTCGCCAAAAGCTCAAAATATGTGTTGTCCTTCCTGGGTCTGTAGTTATGTCGGTGCTGTGCGGCCGGTCGTTTAAGCTCGGGGGGGACTGCGGTCCGTGCGTGGCTGCTCGGGGCCACGGGCGCCGGCACCGATCCAGCTGGAACGACGCAACAGCTAGAGGAGCGCATTGTGAGCACGAAGGGTAAGAAGGTCTCGTCCCCGAACCAGTCGGGTAGCGGCTTTAAGTGGGTGGTCGTCATCCTCATCGCCGTGGCGGTCGTCGCGGCGGTGGCGATCTACGTCGCGGGGCGCAACCAGGAGGCGCGGGACTTCGTCGGGGAGACGGTAGACGATCTTCCCGCGACGGTGGACCTCGAGGGTGACGAGTTCGTCATCCGCCCCGAGGACGCCGGCGACGACGTCGTCCACGCGACGATCGCGGAGGACTTCTCCTGCCCCCACTGTGCGGAGACCAACGAGGCGGACAAGGACGACCTCCTCGAGGCGCTGCGCGATGGGAAGATGGAGCTCACGCTGCGCACGCAGACCTTCCTCGACGGCAAGGACCAGGAGGGTTTCTCCCATCACGCGTTCGCCGCGCTGCTCGCGGTTGAGGAGCACGACTCGGCCGAGGTGTTCTGGAACTTCCGCAATCTCGTCTTCGCGCACCAGTCGGACATCGTCTCGAGCTGGGGCCCGGAGGACTTCGCCGACGCGGCGGACGAGCTCGGCGCGAGCTCGGAGACCGTCAAGGCGATCTCCTCGGGCGAGTTCCTCGACAAGGCCATCGAGATCAGCGAGCGCAACCAGGAGTGGTTCGCGAGCAACGCCGACTCCGTCGCCGTGCCGGCCGTCTTCGTCGAGGGCGAGCAGCTCGAGCAGCTCAGCGACGACTGGGTGACCGAGGCGCTCGAGGAAAACGCCGGCTAAACTCCCGTTGACCTCTAGGTTTGTCCCTGGCGGGAGTCCGGGATAAGGTAATCAACCGTTCCGCACGGAGCGGTTCCCAAGGGGCTATGGCGCAGCTGGTAGCGCACCACACTGGCAGTGTGGGGGTCACGGGTTCGAATCCCGTTAGCTCCACCACGAAGAAGAAACCCCAGGCCTAAGGCCTGGGGTTTTTCCGTATCTACCTGCGGGAACACGGCGGGCGCGGGGCTCGTTCTCTGGCTCTCGGGCGTCGGGAAAAAGGACGCCCTCACGGGCTTTTAGGCCACAGTTGGGCCACGATAAGCCCACGCGGCCAGCCTTCTCGGGTTAGGACTTCACGAGCCGGGCGATCGCGGCGGCGGCCTCCTCGATCTTCTCCTCGGCGCCGTCCCCACCCTCCTGGACGGCGGAGGCGACGCAGTGCCTTAAGTGGTCCTTGAGGAGGTCCACGGCGACGTTCTCCAGCGCGGCGGTGGCGGCGCTGATCTGGGTGAGGATGTCGATGCAGTAGGCGCTCTCGTCGACCATGCGGTGGATGCCGCGGGTCTGGCCCTCGATCCGCTTGAGCCGGGCGAGGTAGCGGTCCTTGTCGCTGATGTAGCCGTGCCCGGCCGGCGGCTGCGGGGCGGGGGATGGGGTGCTCATTGGGCCTAGTCCTTTCCGGTCTCCGCGCCTGGCGCGCCCGCCTGGGCGGCGGGCCGGTCGAGGAACCTCGCGGCGCTCTTCTCGGGGTCGAGGTCGACGCGGCGCAGGAGCTGCGCGTTGAGCGCGACGACGACGGTCGAGGCGGACATGAGGATAGCGCCCACGCTCATGGGCAGCACGACGCCGATCGGCGCGAGCACGCCCGCGGCGAGCGGCACGGCGAGGAGGTTGTAGCCCGCCGCCCAGGCGAGGTTCTGCACCATCTTGCGGTAGCTCGCGCGCGACAGGTCGACGACCGAGAGAACCGAGCGCGGGTCGGAGGACGCGAGGATCACCCCGGCGGAGCCGATGGCGACGTCGGTGCCCGCGCCGATGGCGATGCCGACGTCGGCCCGCGCGAGCGCGGGCGCGTCGTTGACGCCGTCGCCGACCATGGCGACGGTGCGGCCCTCGCCCTGGAGCTCGGCGACCTTGGCCGCCTTGTCCTCGGGCCGGACGCCGGAAAAGACCCGGTCGATGCCGAGCTCGCCTGCGACGGCGTCCGCCACGGCCTTCGCGTCGCCGGTGACCATGGCGACCTGCGCGCCCGCGGCGTGCAGCGCGTCGATCGCGTCGCGCGACTCGGGGCGGATCTCGTCGGCGAGCCGCAGCGCCCCGGCGACCTTTCCGTCGGCGAGGACGTGGAGGACGATCGCGCCCTCCTCGCGCCACCGGGCTGCCGCGGGGCGCTCGGGCGCGCCGCGCTCCTCGAGCAGCCGCGGGCCGCCGACCTCGACGCTCGCCCCGGCGACGCTCGCCGCGACCCCCACGGCGGGCGAGGACGAGAAGTCCTTGGCCTCGGGCACGTCGAGGCCGCGCTCCCGCGCCGCGCCGGCGATCGCCCGGGCGAGGGGGTGCTCGCTGTCGGCCTCAGCGGCCGCCGCGAGGGAAAGGACCTCGTCGTCGCCCCGGCCGTCCGCCGCGTCGATCCCGGTGACGGTGGGCTCTCCCTTGGTGAGCGTGCCGGTCTTGTCGAAGAGCACCGCGTCGACGGTGCGCATCGACTCGAGCGCGAGCCGGTCCTTGACGAGCACCCCGCCGCGCGCGGCGCGCTCCGAAGCGATGGCCACCACGAGCGGGATCGCCAGGCCCAGCGCGTGGGGGCAGGCGATGACGAGCACCGTCACGGCGCGCACGACCGAGTCCTCGGGCCGGCCGACGGCCGCCCACACCGCCGCGGTGACGACCGCGGCGCCGAGCGCGAACCAGAAGAGCCACGCCGCGGCGCGGTCGGCGATGCGCTGCCCGCGCGAGGAGGACTCCTGCGCGTCGGCGACGAGCTTGCGGATGCCCGCGAGCGTCGTCTCCTCGCCGGTGGCGGTGACCTCGACGCGCAGGCCCGAGTCGGTGGCGATCGTGCCGGCGACGACGCGGTCCCCGGCCTCGCGGCGCACCGCCTTCGACTCGCCGGTGGCCATCGACTCGTCGACGTGGGCGGCGCCCTCGACGACGCGCCCGTCCGCCGGCACCGAGGCGCCGGGCCGGACGATGACGACGTCGCCGACCTCGAGCTCGTCGGGGGAGACCGCGACGACCTCGTCGCCGTCGATCTTCTCCGCCTCGTCGGGCAGCAGGTCTGCCAGGGAGTCGAGCGCGGAGCTGGTCCGCGCGAGCGAGCGCATCTCGATCCAGTGGCCGAGCAGCATGATGACCACGAGCAGCGCGAGCTCCCACCAGAAGTTCAGCTCGTGGCTGAGCAGGCCGAGGCTCGCGCCCCACGAGGCGATAAACGCGACCGTGAGGGCGAGCCCGACGAGCAGCATCATCCCCGGGCTCTTCGAGCGGACCTCGTCGACCGCGCCGCTGAGGAACGGCCAGCCTCCCCAGAGGAACATGACGGTGCCCACCGCGGGGGAGACCCACGGCACCCAGGCCTGGTCGGGCAGCGGGTAGCCGATGAGGTCGGCGAACATGTCGTTGAACGCGACCACCGGCACGGCGAGCGCGAGCATGATCCAGAACAGGCGCCGGAACTGCGCGGCGTGGTCGCCGTGACCGCCATGCCCGTGGCCGCCGTGGCCGTGCGATCCGTGGTGGTGCCCCGCGTGCTCGTCGTGGTCGTGCCCGGCGTGCGACTCGTGCCCGTGGTGGGAGCTGCGATCGTCGTGGTCGTGGTGGCCGTGCCCGTCATCGTGCGGGGCGTCGGCCTCGGCGCCGCCCGCGTGGGCGTGCTCGGTGCTCATGCCTTCTCCTTCCTGCCCGGCCCGCGCGGCGACGCGGGCCGGGTCCTGCGTGCGTCTTTGTCGGGCCGTGCCGGCGCGGGCGCGAGGGTGCGCCGCCGACCGGAAGGGGCCCTACCCCGAATGTATACCCCTATGGGGTATCTGGCAATGGTGCTAAGCTGGGACTTCCCGGGGCGCACAGCGGGCGCGGAGTGCGGCGCCGCGGCGCGGGAGGCGCGGGCGCGGCTACCATCGCGCGGAACGGGACCGGGCTGCGAAGCCGTCGTCGACGCGCCGCCCCTAAGGCCCGGTCGGGCGGCGAGGTAGAGGAGGCCGTCGTGCCGCAGATGTCGAGGGACACCGTCACCAAGCGCCCCGCGCAGCGGCTCGCCGCGCGCGCCGAAGCCGAGGGGCTGCGCTGGCTCGCCGACGGGGCGCACGAGCGCTCGTTCGTCGCAGAAGTCGTCGAGGCGAGCGACGAGGAGATCGTCACCCGCCGCGTGCCCGCCGGCAGGCCGAGCGCTGAGGCGGCGAGGACCGCCGGCCGGGAGCTCGCCCGGCTCCACGACTCCGGGGCGGAGGCCTTCGGCTGCCCGCCGCCGGGCTGGGACGGGCCGAACTACATCGGCACCGCGGAACAGGAGTGCACCCCCACCGACGACTGGGCGGAGTTCTACGTCGAGCAGCGCGTGCTGCCCTTCGCCCGCGACGCGGTGGCCGCGGGGCACCTCGACCGGGGCGGCCTCGAGGAGGTCGAGGAGGCCTGCCGGCTCGTGCGCGGGCACGACTGGGGCGACCCGAAGCCCGCGCGGATCCACGGCGACCTGTGGTCGGGGAACCTGCTCTTCGGCAAGGACGGGCCGGTGCTCATCGACCCGGCGGCGCACGGCGGGCACCGGGTCACGGACCTCGCGATGCTCGCGCTTTTTGGCGCGCCGGGCCTCGAGGAGATCTTCGCGGGCTACGAGGAGGTCCACCCCCTGCCTCAGGGCTGGCGGGAGGACATCCCGGCCCACCAGCTCCACCCGCTGGCCGTGCACGCGAAGACGCACGGCCCCGCCTACGGGGACGCGCTGGTCGACGCAGTCCGGCGGGTGACCGCGCGCCTAGGCTAGCGCCACCACTCGTCGTCGGGGCCCGGCGGCAGGTGGCGCTTGTGCTCTCCTGTGCGCCACAGCTCCTCGATGCGGCGCGCGGCGTCCCCGGGGACCTCGCCGCCGGCGAGGTAGGCGTCGATGTCGCGGTAGCTCACGCCCAGGGCCTCCTCGTCGGGCAGTGCCGGGCGCTCGTCCTCGAGGTCGGCGGTGGGGACCTTCTCCCACGTCTTGGCCGGCGCGCCGAGCTCCTTGAGCAGCGCGGCGCCCTGGGACTTGGTCAGCCCGGTCAGCGGCGCGAGGTCGGCGGCGCCGTCGCCGAACTTCGTGAAGAAGCCGGTGACGTTCTCCGCGGCGTGGTCCGTGCCGACCACCAGCCCGCCGAGCTCCCCGGCGATGGCGTACTGGGCGATCATCCGCTCGCGGGCCTTGATGTTGCCGACGTTCTTATCGCCGAGCCGCTCGACTCCCAGCGCCCGGGCCGCCGCCCGGGCGGACGCGTCGACCGCGGGCTTGATGTCCACGGTGAGCCGCCGGTCGGGGGCGATGACGTCGAGCGCGAGCTGCGCGTCGTCCTCGTCGGCCTGCGTGCCATAAGGCAGGCGCACGGCGACGAACTTCGCGCTCCCGCCTTGGGAGCGCACCCGCTCCGCGGCGAGCTGGCTGAGCCGCCCGGCGAGCGTCGAGTCCTGGCCCCCGGAGATCCCCAGCACCAGCGCCCTCGCCCCGGAGCCTGAGAGGTAGTCGGCGATGAACGACACGCGGCGCTCGATCTCGCCGGCGGGGTCGATCTCGGGCGCGACGCCCAGCCTGCGG
The DNA here is from genome assembly GCF_000296405.1 of Corynebacterium otitidis ATCC 51513. Lineage (GTDB taxonomy): Bacteria > Actinomycetota > Actinomycetes > Mycobacteriales > Mycobacteriaceae > Corynebacterium > Corynebacterium otitidis. Next base: position 651,248 of record NZ_JH815192.1, on the reverse strand, counting down.
CGGACCTCCCCCTGCGGGCTTTCCTCGGGCATGGCTCCTCCATTCCTCGGTCGGATGGGCGGCCGGCGCGGCCGCCGCCTGCCCTCACCCTAACCGCGGCCCGAGCTGGTTTGGCCGGGGAGAAAGTGTGGGCTAGAATATCCGCCGTTATCTTGGCTTCGTGCCGCCCGGAAGCGGGTCGCGCGGCCCGGCCGGGGCGCGGCGGCGCCCGTCGGGAGCCACGCGGGGCACGGCATCGACGACATGGAAAGGAGCGCCCGATGAAGGTCCGCAAGTCGCTTCGGTCGCTGAAGAAAAAGCCGGGCGCCCAGGTTGTGCGTCGCCACGGCAAGGTCTTCGTGATCAACAAGCGCGACCCGCGCTTCAAGGCCCGCCAGGGCTAGGCGAAGCGCCGCGCTACGGCCGGCCGCACCTTCGAGGGGATCGTCCCTTCAAGGTGCGGCCGGCTTTTTCGTGCCGTTGGGAAGCTGCCCGTGCCGCCGGGGTGCGGGCGTACCGACCCGCACGACACGTGAGAGCAATATCACAATACCGTGTCGTCCCCGGCCACCTGCGGATTCGTCGCGGCGCCGCGCGAGGCCTCCCGGGTGGGGGCGCTACATATGGTCCACCGCCCGGGGCCGAACAGCGAATATCACGGCTGTAACTACCACATGTGGTATCCCTTGCGTCCAGTTGGGCCAAAGTATAGTGTCGTTTCCATCGCTTCACGGCGGGGAATCATGGCCGGTCAGCGGCGGGACGAGGCGCCCGCGCCGGCGAAACCACTCGATGGACGGGGAGACATCACTATGGCTATCACGCTCTACACCAAGCCGGCCTGCATGCAGTGCAACGCGACGAAGAAGGCGCTCGACCGCGCCGGCCTGGACTACGAGCAGGTCGATGTCTCCACCGACGACGAGGCGCGCGACTACGTGCTCGCGCTGGGCTACCTCCAGGCCCCGGTCGTCGAGGCCGACGGTGAGCACTGGTCCGGCTTCCGCCCCGAGCGCATCAAGGCGCTGGCCCAGGAGGCCCAGGCCGCGTAGCGCCGGCCGGCGGCGCGCGGGGGCCGCGACACGGGTAACCGGATCAACCCCGCGATAGCGACGAAGAGGGGGGCAAGGGTGCTCATCGTCTACTTCTCGTCGGCCACGGGCAACACCAAGGCCTTCGTCGACAAGCTCGACCTCCCGGCCCGGCGCATCCCGCTGCGCGCGAGCGAGGACGGGCTCGTAGTGGAGGAGCCCTTCGTGCTCGTGTGCCCGACCTACGGCGGCGGGGTCTCGCTGGCCAAGCGCCAGCCCAAGCCCGTCCCGCCCCAGGTCATCCGCTTCCTCAACGACGAGCGCAACCGTCATCTGCTGCGCGCGGTGATCGCCGGGGGCAACACGAACTTCGGGGCCGACTACGGCAAGGCCGGCGACGTCATCGCCGCGAAGTGCGGCGTCCCTTATGTCTACCGCTTCGAGCTGCGCGGCACCGACGAGGACGTCGCGGTGGTGCGCCACAACCTGCTCTCGCATGCCGAGGACCTGGGCCTCGAGCCCCTCGGCGCGGAGCGCCAGTAGCCCGCTGCAGACGGGCCCTTTTTTGATAAACCATAAGTCAATAATGAAACCCGATACCGCTGACCGTCGGCGCAGCCCGGCGGGGAAGGAGCACGAGGCAACCGCCATGACCACGACTTTCGGGACGCACACGCCGTCGCCGGCCAACGACGACACCCAGGGCCTCGACTACCACGCGCTCAACGCGATGCTGAACCTGTATGCCCCGGACGGGAGCATCCAGTTCGACAAGGACCGCGAGGCCGCCAACCAGTACTTCCTCCAGCACGTCAACCAGAACACGGTCTTCTTCCACAACCTCGAGGAGAAGCTCGACTACCTGGTGCGCAACAAGTACTACGACGCCGAGGTGCTCGAGCGCTACAGCTTCGAGACGATCAAGGCGCTCTTCCAGCGCGCCTACTCCTACAAGTTCCGCTTCAAGACCTTCCTCGGGGCCTTTAAGTACTACACGTCCTACACGCTGAAGACCTTCGACGGGCGCCGCTACCTCGAGCGCTTCGAGGACCGCGTGTGCATGGTCGCGCTCTCGCTCGCCGACGGCGACGAGCGGCTCGCCGAGAGCCTCGTCGACGAGATCATGACCGGGCGCTTCCAGCCGGCGACCCCGACCTTCCTCAACGAGGGCAAGCTCCAGCGCGGCGAGCCGGTGAGCTGCTTCCTTCTGCGCATCGAGGACAACATGGAGTCCATCGGCCGCTCGGTGAACTCCGCGCTGCAGCTCTCCAAGCGGGGCGGGGGAGTGGCCCTCCTGCTGAGCAACCTCCGCGAGGCGGGCGCGCCGATCAAGCACATCGAGAACCAGTCCTCCGGCGTCATCCCCGTGATGAAGCTCCTCGAGGACTCCTTCTCCTACGCCAACCAGCTCGGCGCGCGGCAGGGCGCCGGCGCGGTGTACTTAAGCGCCCACCACCCGGACATCCTCTCGTTCCTCGACACCAAGCGCGAGAACGCCGACGAGAAGATCCGCATCAAGACCCTCTCGCTGGGCGTGGTCATCCCGGACATCACCTTCGAGCTCGCGAAGCGCAACGAGGACATGTACCTCTTCTCTCCCTACGACGTGGAGCGCGAGTACGGCGTGCCCTTCGGCGACCTGCCGATCACCGAGCACTACCGCGAGATGGTCGAGAACGACCACATCTCCAAGACGAAGATCAACGCCCGCGAGTTCTTCCAGACCCTCGCGGAGATCCAGTTCGAGTCGGGCTACCCCTACATCATGTTCGAGGACACGGTGAACCGGGCGAACCCGATCAAGGGCCGGATCAACATGTCCAACCTGTGCTCCGAGATCCTGCAGGTCAACACCCCCTCGGTGCTCAACGAGGACCTCACCTTCGAGACCATCGGCCACGACATCTCCTGCAACCTCGGCTCGATGAACATCGCCGCGGCGATGGACTCGCCCGACTTCGGCCGTACCGTCGAGATCGCCGTGCGCGGGCTCACCGCGGTCTCCGAGCAGACCTCCATCGACTCGGTGCCCTCCGTCAGGGAGGGCAACGCCGCCGCCCACGCCATCGGGCTCGGCCAGATGAACCTCCACGGCTACCTCGGCCGCGAGCGGATCCACTACGGCTCCGAGGAGGGCCTCGACTTCACCAACGCGTACTTCGCGGCGGTGCTCTACGCGGCGCTGCGCGCCTCCAACCGGCTCGCCCGCGAGCGCGGCCGCGCGTTCGAGGGCTTCGAGGACTCCGACTACGCCGACGGCAGCTACTTCGACTCCTTCGACCCGGCCGACTTCGCCCCGAAGACCGAGAAGGTCGCCGAGCTGTTCAAGAACTCGAGCGCCCACACCCCGACCCCGGAGGAGTGGGCCGAGCTCAAGGCGGACGTCATGCGCGACGGGCTCTACAACCGCAACCTCCAGGCGGTGCCGCCGACGGGCTCGATCTCCTACATCAACAACTCGACCTCCTCGATCCACCCGATCGCCTCGCGCATCGAGATCCGCAAGGAGGGCAAGCTCGGCCGCGTCTACTACCCGGCGCCGCACATGGACAACGACAACGTCGACTACTTCCGCGACGCCTACGAGATCGGCTACGAGAAGATCATCGACACCTACGCCGTGGCGACGAAGTACGTCGACCAGGGGCTGTCTCTCACCCTGTTCTTCAAGGACACGGCCACGACCCGTGACATCAACCGCGCCCAGATCTACGCGTGGCGCAAGGGGGTCAAGACCCTCTACTACATCCGGTTGCGGCAGATGGCGCTCGAGGGCACCGAGGTCGAGGGCTGCGTGAGCTGCATGCTCTAGGCCCAAGGGTCGGCCACGCCGACCCCGCGGGGCCGGGGGCGGGCGGCGCGCCGGGGACACCTCGCCCCCCGGCGCGCCGCCCGTTCGTCTCTTAGAGCTCGATAGTTCATGCCCCCAGAAGACACGGGACTAGAATCTGGGCGGAAAGCCGCGGCTCGTCCGCGGGCGTCGTCGAAGAACTGTGGGGCACTTAAGGAACCATGGCTAGCGATCCCGGCCTCGACGTTGAGGGCACCTACGAGTCCTACCTCAAAGGCCACGACAAGCCCGTCAAGGCGATCAACTGGAACGAGATCCCCGACGACAAAGACCAGGAGGTCTGGGATCGTCTCACCGGGAACTTCTGGCTGCCGGAGAAGGTCCCGGTCTCCAACGACATCAAGAGCTGGTCGACGCTCACCGACGTCGAGCAGCGCACCACCATGCGGGTGTTCACGGGCTTAACGCTCCTCGACACCATCCAGGGCACCGTGGGCGCCGTGTCGCTCCTGCCGGACGCGCGCACCCTCCACGAGGAGGCGGTCTACACCAACATCGCGTTCATGGAGTCGGTGCACGCGAAGAGCTACTCCAATATCTTCATGACGCTCGCCTCCACCAAGGAGATCAACGAGGCGTTCCGCTGGTCTGAGGAGAACGAGAACCTCCAGCGCAAGGCGAAGATCGTGCTCGCCTACTACGAGGGCGACGACCCGCTCAAGCGCAAGGTCGCCTCCACGCTTTTGGAGAGCTTCCTGTTCTACTCGGGCTTCTACCTGCCGATGTACTGGTCCTCGCAGGCGAAGCTCACGAACACCGCGGACATCATCCGGCTCATCATCCGCGACGAGGCCGTGCACGGCTACTACATCGGCTACAAGTACCAGCGGGGCCTCGAGGACGTCGACCAGGCCAAGCGCGACGAGCTCAAGGAGTACACCTCGGATCTGCTCTTCGAGCTGTATGCCAACGAGACGCAGTACACCGAGGACCTCTACGACGAGGTGGGCTGGACCGAGGACGTCAAGCGTTTCCTGCGCTATAACGCGAACAAGGCGCTCAACAACCTCGGCTACGAGGCGATGTTCCCGGCCGACGAGACCCGCGTGAGCCCCAACATCCTCTCCGCGTTGAGCCCCAACGCCGACGAGAACCACGACTTCTTCTCCGGCTCGGGCTCCTCGTATGTCATCGGCAAGGCCGAGAGCACCACCGACGAGGACTGGGTCTTCTAGCCCTCTCGCTCCCGAGGCGCCCCGTGGCCTGCCCGGCCGCGGGGCGCCCGTGTGTCCGGCCCCACCCGCGCCGCCCCTGCCGGGCAGCCGAAAGATTGATCCCCGACGGGTGCAGCCGCGGCGGGGCAGGGGAGGCCCGGCCCGGGCGGGGACGCGGCGCGCCGCCCGCGGCGCGAAAGCCCCGTGGCCTGTGTGGCTCCTGGGCCCCGGGCCCGCGGGCCTCGATCCTGGCGCGCGCCTCGCGGTTCCCTGGCCGCGGCCTGTCCGGGGCGAAGTGGTCTCCCACGTGGGGCTGCTTTAAGATAAACCCACAATCATTGCGGCTGCGGCGAGCGCTTCCGAGCGCCCGCCGTCATCCCAGTTGTCAGGAGGATTTTATGACTGCCGTGGCGCCACGGCTCGACGACTACGTCGCGCCAGAACGGCCGGCCCCCGCGGGTAACGGCCGCCGGGGCTCGAAGGCCTGGGAGTTTCTCACCACCACCGACCACAAGCAGCTCGGGATCATGTACATCATCATGTCCGTGAGCTTCTTCTTCCTCGGTGGGCTCATGGCGCTGCTCATCCGCGCCGAGCTCTTCACCCCGGGGCTGCAGTTCCTCTCCAACGAGCAGTTCAACCAGCTGTTCACCATGCACGGCACGGTCATGCTGCTGCTCTTCGGCACCCCGATCGTGTGGGGCTTCGCCAACTACATCCTGCCGCTGCAGATCGGCGCGCCCGACGTCGCCTTCCCGAGGCTCAACGCGTTCGGCTTCTGGATTACGACGATGGGCGGCGTGGCGATGCTCGCGGGCTTCCTCACCCCGGGCGGCGCCGCCGACTTCGGCTGGACGATGTACTCGCCGCTCTCCGACGTCATCCACACCCCGGGCATCGGCGCGGACTTCTGGATCGTCGGCGTCGGCGCCACCGGCGTGGGCACGGTCGCCTCGGCCATCAACATGGTCACCACCATCCTCACGCTGCGCGCGCCGGGCATGACGATGTTCCGCATGCCGGTGTTCACGTGGAACATCCTCGTCGCCTCGCTGCTCGCGCTTCTGATCTTCCCGCTGCTGCTCGCCGCGGCGCTCGGCGTGCTCTACGACCGCAAGCTCGGCGGCAACATCTACGCCCCGGGCAACGGCGGCGCCATCCTGTGGCAGCACCTCTTCTGGTTCTTCGGCCACCCCGAGGTCTACGTCCTCGCGCTGCCCTTCTTCGGCATCGTCTCCGAGGTCGTCCCGGTCTTCTCCCGTAAGCCGATGTTCGGCTACGTCGGCCTGGTCTTCGCGACCCTGTCGATCGGCGCGCTGTCCATGGCGGTGTGGGCGCACCACATGTTCGTCACCGGCGCGGTGCTCCTGCCGTTCTTCTCCTTCATGACCTTCCTCATCGCCGTTCCGACCGGCGTGAAGTTCTTCAACTGGGTCGGCACGATGTGGCGCGGCCACATCAGCTGGGAGACGCCGATGATCTTCGCCGTGGGCTTCATGGCGACGTTCCTCTTCGGCGGCATGACCGGCGTCATGCTCGCCTCCCCGCCGCTGGATTTCCAGCTCTCGGACTCGTACTTCCTCATCGCGCACTTCCACTACACGCTCTTCGGCACCCTGGTGTTCTCGTCGTTTGCGGGCATCTACTTCTGGTTCCCGAAGATGACGGGCCGCATGCTCGACGAGCGGCTCGGCAAGGTGCACTTCTGGCTGACGTTCGTGGGCTTCCACGGCACGTTCATGGTCCAGCACTGGCTCGGCAACATGGGCATGCCGCGCCGCTACGCCGACTACCTCGACTCGGACGGCTTCACGACGCTCAACCAGATCTCCACGGTGTTCTCCTTCCTGCTGGGCGCCTCGGTCCTGCCGTTCGTGTGGAACGTCTTCAAGTCCTGGCGTTACGGCGAGGTCGTCACCGTCGACGACCCGTGGGGCTACGGCAACTCGCTCGAGTGGGCGACCTCCTGCCCGCCGCCGCGGCACAACTTCACCTCGCTGCCGCGCATCCGCTCGGAGCGCCCGGCCTTCGAGCTGCACTACCCGCACATGGTCGAGCGCATGCGCCGCGAGGCGCACGTCGGCCACGACTCGGCGGTCGACCACGGCGCCGGAAAGGCGAAGACCGAGCAGTCGGAGAAGCAGCCGAGTTAGCTCCTCGACCTCCCTCCGACGACGACCCCGGGGCCCGGGGCGGCAACCACGCCGCCCGGGCCCCGGGGCCTTTTTCGTGGCCGCGCGCCCGCGCCCGACGCCCGAGGGCGGAGCCGGGGCGGCGGTGCGATAATGGCCGCCATGAGTGCGCCACACCGCCCGAGCGGCATCCTGTGCTTCGACTGCGACTCGACGTTCATCACCGGCGAGGTCCTCGACCTGCTCGCCGAGGAGGCGGGCCGCGGCGAGGAGGTCGCCGCCGTCACCGCCCGCGCGATGGCCGGGGAGCTCGACTTCGAGGAGTCGCTGCGCACCAGGGTGCGCGCCCTCGAGGGCGTCGACGTCGCCGCGGCAGGCCGCGTGGCCGCCCGCCTCGAGCGCACCCCGGGCATCGAGGAGGCCGTCGCCGCCGCCCGCGGGGCGGGCTTTCTCGTCGCGCTCGCCTCCGGGGGATTCACCAACGTCCTCGACAACCTCGCGCCCGGCTGGGGCGTCGACCACCTCAAGGCCAACACCCTCGAGGTCTCAGACGGAACGTTCACCGGCCGCGTCGTCGGGGAGATCGTCGACCGCCAGGCCAAGGAGCGCGAGCTGCGCGCCCTCGCGGAGCGCCACGGCCTGCCCATGGCGCGCACCGTAGCGGTGGGCGACGGCGCCAACGACATCGACATGGTCACCGCCGCCGGGGTGGGCGTCGGCTACGACCCGAAGCCGGCGCTCGCCGGCGCGGCGGACCTCGTTCTCGGCTCGGGCGAGATGGCCTGGGTCGTCGACGTGGTGATGCGCCTCGCCCGGGAGGCGTAGGCGCCGAAGTCGCCGGACCGGGCGCGGGCGTAGCGTGGCCGGCATGGAGTCGAACGCATCGATTGAGCGCGCCCACCGGCTGCTCGCCGAGGGCATGGGGCGCGACCACGTCGAGGACCCCGACGACCCGTCGACGGTGTGGGCGATGCAGCTCGCCCTGCGCATCCCCAAGGCCGACCCGCCCGCGCGCAGCGACCTCATCGCCGCCGCGGCGCGCGCCGTCGTCGAGGTGTGCCTCGATGAGCGCTACGCCGAGCAGCTCTCGCGCTGGTACGGCCACCGCATCCGCAAGGTCGCCCGCCGCGCCCGCAACAAGGCCTGGGACGACGCCCAGGACGTGCCCGGCCACACCGTCGAGGCCGCCGGTGCCGCCGCCCGCGCGTTCGTTCCCGCCACCGTCTCCGAGGTGCCCAAGGCGGTCGCGAAGCTTCAGGTCAAGGGCACCGACCTCGAGACCGACGAGCCCGGAGCCGTGGAGGGCGAGGACCCCGTCGTCGTCCTCGACGGGGGACTGGGCCTCAGCGCGGGCAAGGCCGCCGCGCAGGCCGGCCACGCCTCGATGCTCCTGTGCGCCGCGATGCCCACCGACTGGGTCGTCGACTGGGCCGGGCGCGGCCTGCCGCTTACAGCGAGGGAGGTGCCCCACGACGTCTTCGCCCGCGCCGCGGCGCTCGACGAGGCGGTGCCGGTGGTGGACGCCGGCTTCACCGAGGTCGACCCGGACACGACCACCGCGCTCGGGCTGCCGGCGGCGGGGCCCCTGCGGGGCGTCTCCTAGCGCCCGGCGGGGGTGCGCGGCGCGGCCACGAGCCTCCCCAGCGCCCCGAGCACGGTGTCCCTATCTGTCGTCGCCCAGAACGGCGGCAGCGAGGCCCGAAGGAAGCCCCCGTAGCGCTTGGTGACGAGCCTGCGGTCGAGGATCGAGACGACCCCGCGGTCGCTCACCGAGCGGATGAGCCGCCCCGCGCCCTGCGCGAGGAGCAGCGCCGCGTGGGTCGCGGCGACCTCCATGAACCCGGAGCGGCCCTTCGCGTCCGCGGCCTCCTGGCGGGCCTTGAGCAGCGGCTCGTCGGGGCGGGGGAAGGGGATCTTGTCGATGATGACCTGGCTGAGCGAGCGGCCGGGCACGTCGACGCCCTGCCACAGCGTCAGCGTCCCGAACAGGCACGTGTTCTCCTGCTTCGCGAACGCCTCCACGAGCGAGGAGATCGAATCCTCGCCCTGCAACAGTACGTCCATCGGCAGCCTCGGGCGGAGCCGCTCCGCGGCCTCCTGCGCGGCGCGCTTCGAGGAGAACAGCCCCAGCGTGCGGCCCCCGGCGGCGAGGATGAGCCGGCGGATCTCCTCGATCGTCTCCTCGGGCATGTCCCCGCGGCGCGGCTCGGGCAGGCTCGTTGCGACGTAGAGGATCCCGGAGCGCGCCGGGTTGAAGGGGGTGCCCACGTCGAGCGCGTCCCACGTGCCGGCCTTCAGGCCCCACGCGGCGGCCATGGCGTCGAAGTTGCCGCCCACCGCGAGCGTCGCTGAGGTGAGCACGACGGTGTTCTCCGCGAACAGGCCGGAGGCCATGAGCCCCGCCACGGACAGCGGCGCGACCGACAGGGCGGGCGCGCCGCGGTCGCGGGAGAACCACACGACGTCCGCGGCCGGGCCCTCGCCCTCGTGGCCGAGCGCGTCGAGGACGCGCACGACGCCGTCGCGCAGCTCCTGGAGGTGGTTGGTGAGCGTCGAGCGCTCCGCGGCGCGCTCGGGGTTGTTCTCCGCCTCCCCCTCGGGCGCGCGCGAGGCGCGGGTGGTGAGCTTCGCGAGCTCGTCGCGCAGGCCGGTAAGGATCTTCGTGGCGTCGTCGTCGGCCTCGGTCCAGCGGCCGGCCGGGGCGATTCCGAGCAGCCCGTCGAGGTCGTCGATCGCCTCCTCGAGGCCGCCGGTCTTCTCGTTGATGCGGCCGGCGCGCCCGGCGGCGAGCTTGAGGGCCGCGACCGTGAGGTCCTGGGTTGCGACCGAGGTGACCCGCCCGTCGAGCTCGTGGGCCTCGTCGACGATGACCGCGTCGTGCTCGGGCAGGATGTTCGCCCCCGACATCGCGTCGATCGCGAGCAGCGCGTGGTTGGTGACGACGATGTCGGCGCGCCTGGCCTTCTCGCGGGCGAGCTCCGCGAAGCACTCCTCGCCGAACGGGCAGCGCTTCTGCCCGACGCACTCCCTTGAGCTCACCGACACCTGCGCCCACGCGCGCGGCGAGACGCCGGCGGGCAGGTCGTCGCGGTCGCCGGTCTCGGTGTCCGCGGCCCAGGAGCGGACCTTCTGGACCTGCCGCTCGAGGGAGGAGAGCTCCGCGGCGTCGAAGAGCTCCCCCTCGGGCGCCTCGGGGGCGTTGAGGCGCTGCCGGCACACGTAGTTCGAGCGGCCCTTCTGGATCGCGAAGGTGGGGCGCCGCTCAAGGTGCGGGGCGAGCGCGTCGACGAGGCGGGGCAGGTCGCGGTGGACGAGCTGGCGCTGCAGCGCGAGCGTCGCCGTGGAGACCACCACCGTGGTGTCGGTCTCCTGGGCGTGGCGCACCGCGGGCACGAGGTAGGCGAGCGACTTGCCGGTGCCGGTGCCGGCCTGCACGGCGAGGTGGCGGGAGTCCTTCAGAGCCCGGCTCACCGCCTCGGCCATAGCGACCTGGCCGTCGCGCCTCGAGCCGCCGAGCGCGTCGACCGCCGCGTCGAGGAGCCGGCGGGTGGGCTCCTCGTCGGGCTCGTCTGCCCGGTTCGGGGTGGCGTTCACGGCCCCCAAGCCTAGCGGCGCGGGCCCGGCCCGCCGGGGGCGGGGCTTTTAGGAGGAGAAGCCCTCGAAGCGGGTATCGAGCGCCGGCTCGTCCTTCGAGAGCGCCAGGCCCTCCCAGGGCAGCCTCTTGAGCTGCGCGGCGAGGTGTTCGCGCGACTCGTGGAGGTCGGGCAGCCCGTCGACGACCCGCCCGTCGCGGATGAGCGGCACGGTGAGCTGCTCGATCTCGGCGTTGCCGACGTCCGGGTCGGGCGCGTCGAAGGGCAGGACGATCTCCTCGATCGCGGTGCCGGAGGCGCGGTGGGTGCGGATCGCGCGCTTCGCGCCGCCATTGCTGATCTTGTTGCGGGAGCGCTTCGCGACGGGGATGCCGTCGACCTCGACGAGCTTGTAGACCATGCCCGGGGTGGGCGCCCCGGAGCCGGTGACCACGGAGGTGCCCACGCCGAACGAGTCGACGGGGTCGCCGCGCAGCCCGGCGATGGCGAACTCGTCGAGGTCGGAGGACACGACGATCTTCGTGTTGTAGGCGCCGAGCTTGTCGAGCTGGCGGCGCACCTTCTGGGTCATCACGCCGAGGTCGCCGGAGTCGATGCGCACCCCGCCGAGCTCGGTGCCGGCGACCTCGATGGCGGTGGTGACGCCGCGGTCGATGTCGAACGTGTCGACGAGCAGGATGGTGTCGGTGCCGAGCGTGTCGACCTGCGCGCGGAACGCGTCGGCCTCGCCGGTGGAGCCGTCCTCCCCGGCGTGGACGAGCGTCCACGAGTGCGCGGCCGTGCCGGAGGCGGGGATCCCGTAGCGGAACGACGCCTCGAGGTTCGAGGTCGCCGAGAACCCGCCGAGGTACGCCGCGCGCGAGGACGTCACCGCCGCGTACTCGTGGGTGCGCCTCGAGCCCATCTCGAGGATGGGGCGCCCGTCGGCGGCGACGACCATGCGCGCCGCGGCGGTCGCGACGGCGGAGTCCGAGTTGAGGATCGAGAGGATCACCGTCTCGAGCACGACGCACTCGCCGAACGTGCCGCGCACCGTGAGGATCGGGGAGTGCGGGAAGTAGAGCTCGCCCTCGCGGTAGCCGTCCATCTGCCCGGTGAAGCGGAAGTCGCGCAGGTAGTTTTTCGTGCGCTCGTCGAGGAAGTCGAGCGCGTCGATCTGCGCGTCGGTGAACACGAAGTCCTCGACGGCCTCGAGGACGCGGCCGGTGCCCGCGACGACGCCGTAGCGGCGCTCGTTGGGCAGCTTTCTTGCGAACACCTCGAAGGTGCAGGCGCGCTCGGCGGTGCCGTCGGCGAGCGCGGCCTGGAGCATGGTGAGCTCGTACTTGTCGGTGAGCAGCGACGTCGACTGGCGCCTGGGGGTGGGCTCCTCGGCGTGGCGGGCGCTTCTGCTTGGGTTGGTGGTCATGGCGTGGGGTGTCCTTCGGCTCGTGGGGTCTTCCTTGGTTCCTATGCCGCCCCGAGGGGTTTCCGGGGCGCCGGTCAGCTAGTGTCCAACCTTAGGTCGAGCGGCCCGCGGATTGTGACGGCAGCCGGCGCCGTCCCGAGGGGCGGAACGCGCTGCGCGCGGGGCTGGGGCGTTGATTATTCTTGTGAGGTATGTACGACGCCGGAGACAGCTTGATGGTGGTCCTTAGCCAGCCCACCGCCGCCCCGGACCTCGACGAGGAGACGAAGGTCGAGGTCGCGTCCTCGGAGGACCTGCCCTGGATCTGCGTGGTCTGGGACGATCCTGTCAACCTCATGAGCTACGTGACCTACGTGTTCCAGACCGTGCTGGGATACGACCGCAAGCGCGCTAACGAGCTCATGATGCAGGTTCACACCGAGGGCAAGGCGGCGGTGTCCTCGGGCTCGAAGGACAAGGTCGAGACCGACGTGAAGAAGCTGCAGATCGCCGGGCTGTGGGCGACGATGCAGCAGGCGGGCTAGGCGCCCAAGTAGCGGGTACTGCGGCCGGCGGCAACGAGCAGGGAGGCGAGAGAACAAGAGATGAAACCGTGGACGAGGTCGAAGCGCTTCGCGCGGGCGGTGCGCTACCAGACCACGCTGGAGCCCATGGAGCGCGAGGTGCTAGGCAACCTCGCCTCCGGCGTCGCGGAGGCGCTCATCGCCCGGGTGCAGTCCGCCCCGAAGGACGAGCTCTCCGAGATCACCGGGATCAACTCCGGCCACCAGGAGCCGCCCGAGGACCCGGCGCTCAAGCGCCTGTTGCCCGACTTCGAGCGCGAGGGCGACGAGGAGTTCGACGGGGACAACGGTCTTCTGCGCAGCCTCCACGAGACGGACATCTGCCGCGGCAAGATCGAGAACCTCCAGGTCGTCTCCGAGCACCTGGGCCCCACCGGCGGGGTGAACGTCACCTTGAGCGAGGAGGACGCCCACCGCTGGCTCGCGGCGCTTAACGACCTGCGGCTCTACGTCGCCGCGGGCGCGGGCCTCGACCTTACGGGCATGGACGTCGAGGCCATCGACGCCGCCGAGGAGTCCGAGACGCTCGTCGAGTGGCTGGCCTACAACCAGGACTCGCTGCTCCAGGCGCTCATGGGCTCCAACTAGCCAGCCCGCGCCGGGCGGGTCGAAGGCACGAGGCAGGGACAAGGAGCGGGAGGTTAAAGGGCCATGGCCGACAACGACGACCGACTCGAGGACTACTACCGCCGCGTCATGGGGGATAAGCCCCGCGAGCGCCCCGTGACCAGGCGCGCGCCGTCTGCCGGCGAGCCGATCAGTAGTCCCGGCAAGCCCGCGAACCCCGCGCCCACGTGGCGTGAGCGCGCCGGCTCGAGCCTGCGCACCGGGCTGCTCTTCGCGATCGGCTACGTCGCCGTGATCTGGGGCGTGCACCTCATCAACGTCTTCGCCTTCGGCGGCGGGCTCACCCAGTACGGCATCCGCCCGCTGGACACCTCCTCGCTTATCGGGGTGCTCTTCTCCCCGGTGCTGCACGTCTCCTTCGGGCACCTCATCTCGAACACGGTGCCGGGCGCGATCTTCAGCTTCCTCATCGGGCTCTCCGGGGCTAGAGCCTGGTGGGGCACGACCGCGTTCGTCGTGCTCATCGGGGGCTTGGGCACGTGGTTCTTCGGCGGGGTCGGCACCGTGCACGTCGGCGCCTCGCTGCTCGTCTACGGCTGGCTGGCCTACCTGCTCGTGCGTGGCATCTTCAACCGCTCGATCGGGCAGATCATCCTCGGCGTCGTGCTCGGCATCGCCTACTCGGGCCTGCTGTGGGGCGTGCTGCCCATCAACGAGGGCGTCTCCTGGCAGGCGCATCTCTTCGGCGCGCTCGGCGGGGTGGCCGCCGGCGTCGTCTTCGGGGAGCGCCGCCGCTCCGACCGCGACTAACCCACCCCGCCGGGGAGGCGCCCCGCGCCGGGGGATCGCCCCTAGTCGTCGCCCTCCGGGCGGGCGAAGGACTGCGATGCGGCGTCGAGCGTCGTGACCTCCGAGGAGCTCAGCGTGACGCGCGCGCCCTCGATCAGCGCGGGCAGCTGCTCCGGGCGCGAGGCCGACGCCAGCGGCGCGGTCACGCCCTTGGCGCGCAGCCAGGCCAGCGCGATCGCCGCGGGCTCCTCGTCGCGCACGTCCGCGACGCGGCGCAGCCGCTCGAGGACTCGCTCCGCGTCCGGGGTGTAGGCCTTCTCTAAGGCGCCTTGCCGTGCTGCGCCCTCGAGGTCCTCCCTGGAGGCGTACTTGCCGGTGAGCAGCCCCGAGGCGAGCGACTTGTAGGGGAACACCTCGAGGCGGAACTCGCGGGCCAGCGGCCGGTAGGAGCGCTCGTAGCGGGCGCGGCTGAGGAGGTTGTACTCCGGCTGCAGCGCCACCGGCGCCGCCGGGGTGCCGCGCGCGGCCTCGAGGAAGGCGCGGGTCCGCTCGGGGGAGTGGTTGCTCAGCCCGATGCGGCGCACGAGCCCGCGCTCCACGAGCCCCGCGGCGGCCTCCACCTGGTCGTCGATGGGCACCTCCGGGTCGTCCTTGTGGAGGTAGTACAGGTCGATCGCCTCGACCCCGAGGCGCCTGAGCGAGGCCTCCGCCGCGGCGGTGAGGCGCTCCTTGTCGACGGAGTCGACCGGCACGCGGTGCCCGCCCTTCGTCGCGACGACGAGCTCCTCCTTCAAGTCCTCGCCCTGGCGGGCGAGCCACGAGCCGACGATCTCCTCGGAGGCCTCGCCGCGCTCGTTGAACCACGCGGGGTAGACGTCCGCGGTGTCGATGAGCCGCCCGCCGGCCTCGACGAAGGCGTCGAGGATCTCGTGGGCGGCGTCCTCGCCGGTCGTCCAGCCAAACGGGTTGGTGCCCAGGTTGAGCGGCAGGGCGTCCCCCAAAAGCCCCGCCGCGGGGCTCATCGGTGCGGTCACGGCGCCACCAGCTCCTTTCGATTAGCGGCGTTGGAGTCTCTCGCGAGAAGGAAGGCCCCGGGGCGCGCCGGGCGCGCCTCGGCGTGCGCCACTGTAGTCGCGCCCGCCGCGGGCGGGGCCCGGGCGCGGGTGAGCTACCATGCCAGGCGTGATGTCGAGCTCCCCGTCTAACCCCGCCAAGCACGCCCCGATCGGGATCTTCGACTCGGGGCTGGGCGGGCTCACCGTCGCGCGCACGATCATGGACCAGCTGCCCGGCGAGCCCATCCACTACATCGGGGACACGAAGTACGGGCCGTATGGCCCGCTGCCTATCGCCGAGGTGCGCCGCCACGCCGAGCGGGTGGCCGACAGCCTCGTCGAGGCGGGCTGCAAGATCCTCGTCATCGCCTGCAACACCGCCTCGGCGGCGTTCCTCCACGACGCGCGCGAGCGCTACGACATCCCCGTCGTCGAGGTCATCAAGCCCGCGGTGCGCCGCGCGATGGCCACCACCAGGAACGGGAAGGTCGGCGTCATCGGCACGGTCGGCACGATGACCTCCGGGGCGTACCAGGACATGTTCTCCATCAACCCCTCGATCGAGATCCACGCCCAGGCCTGCCCCGACCTCGTCACCTTCGTCGAGCGCGGCGAGACCACCGGCGACGCCGTCTTCGAGGCGGCGTCGAACTACCTCGCACCGCTGCGCGACGCCGGCGTCGACACCCTCGTTTTGGGCTGCACCCACTACCCGCTGCTCTCCAGCGTGCTGCAGCTCGCGATCGGCGACAACGTCACGCTCGTCTCCTCCGCGGAGGAGGCCACTAAGGACGTCTATAAGATCTGCGCGGAGCGCGACCTCTTCGCCGAGGAGGAGCGCCCCGAGCGCCGCTTCGAGACCACCGGCGAGGTCTCCACCTTCACCGAGCTCGCCAGCCGCTTCTTAGGGCCCGGCGTCGGCGACCTCGACGTCGCGGGCGGGGTGTCCTTCTCCGGCACCGCCCGCTAGGACCCCGCGCCACCGGGGCCGCGGCGCCGCGCCGGTTTAACCCTTCGCCGCCTGGCCGTGGCACACTTGAGTGACCATGCGGCTGACAGTGTTGGGAAGTTCGGGCAGCGTCAGCGGCCCCGACAACCCCGCATCCGGGTACCTGCTCGAGTCGGCGGGCGCCCCCGCCGCGCGCGAGCCCGGGCGCGGGGCGATCGAGCCCGCCCCCGAGGGCCCCACGAGGATCGTCCTCGACTTCGGGCCCGGCACGCTCGCGCGTCTGCAGCGGCACTGCAACCCCGCGACCGTCAACGTGGCCCTAAGCCACCTGCACCCCGACCACTGCCTCGACGTGCCGAGCCTGCTCGTGTGGCGCCGCTTCCACCCGGAGCGCAACGCCCGGTGGCGCAGCCTGCTGCTTGCGCCGGAGGGCGCGCCGGGCGTCCTCGGGCGCGCGGGAGCGACCGACGAGCCGGGCGGCGTCGACAACCTCGCCGACCAGTTCGCGTTTCGGCCCTGGGGCGACCGCGCCCCCGTCCGGGTGGGCTCCCTAAGGCTCACCGGCTTCCCGGCGGTGCACCCGGTGCCGGCGTTCTCCGTGCGGGTGGAGGAGCCCGAGACGGGCCAGAGCCTCTGCTACTCGGGCGACACGGGGCCCACGCCCGACCTCGTCGAGGCCGCCCGTGGGGTGGACGTGTTCTTCTGCGAGGCGAACTGGGGGCCCGCCGAGGCGGGCCCCGCGCCGCGGATGCACCTCACCGCCGCGGAGGCCGGCCGCGCCGCTAGGGAGGCGGGGGCTCGCCGCCTCGTTGTCGTCCACGTGCCGCCGTGGGTCTCCGTCGAGGAGACGCTCGACGCCGCGGCCGCGGAGTTCCCCGGGCCCGTCTCCTTCGGCCACCCGGGCGCTACCTTCGAGCCCTAGGCGTAAGCCCCCCGGGCGCTAGGGTGGGGCCATGGCCAACGACGATTTCACGCGCGCCGACGGGCGCGCCACGAGCGAGCTGCGCCCCGTGCGCCTCACCCGCGGCTTCACGACCAACCCCGCGGGCAGCGTGCTCGCCGAGTTCGGCAACACCAAGGTGCTCTGCGCCGCGTCGATCCAGGAGGGCGTGCCGCGCTTCAAGCGCGACTCGGGCGAGGGCTGGCTCACCGCCGAGTACGCGATGCTGCCGGCCTCGACGCACGAGCGCAGCCCGCGCGAGTCGATGCGCGGCAAGGTCAAGGGCCGCACCCACGAGATCTCTAGGCTCGTGGGCCGCAGCCTGCGCGCCGCGGTGGACCTTTCCGAGCTGGGGGAGAACACCATCCAGCTCGACTGCGACGTGCTCCAGGCCGACGGCGGCACCCGTACCGCCGCGATCACCGGCGCCTACGTCGCGCTCGCCGACGCCATCGCCGAGCTGCAGTCCCGCGGCGTCGTGCCCGGCACCCCGCTCAAGGAGCCGGTCGCCGCGGTGTCGGTCGGCATCATCGACGGGGTGGCGTGCCTCGACCTGCCCTACGAGGAGGACTCCCGCGCCGAGGTCGACATGAACGTCGTCATGACCGCCTCGGGCCGCTTCGTCGAGATCCAGGGCACCGGCGAGGACGGCACCTTCGACCGCGGGCAGCTCGGCGAGCTGCTCGACCTCGCGGCCGGGGGCTGTCGCCGGCTCGTCGAGGAGCAGCGCGCCGCCCTGCGCGGCGGCGCCGACTAAGCCACCCCACCCCGCCACACGACCCGCGCCCGGGGCCGGCCCCGGGCGGGAAAGGGACGATTCTTTAGCCATGAAGCTTCTGGTCGCATCCAACAACCCGGCGAAGCTCGAGGAGCTGCGCCGCATCTTAAGCGCCGCGGGCGTCGACGGCGTCGAGCTCGTCTCCCAGGGCGACGCCCCCGACTACCCGCGGCCCACCGAGTCGGGCCGCACGTTCAAGGACAACGCGCTCATCAAGGCGCGCGCCGGCGCCAAGCACTCCGGGCTCGTCACCGTCGCCGACGACTCCGGGCTCGCCGTCGACGAGCTCAACGGCATGCCGGGGCCGCTCTCGGCGCGCTGGTCGGGCGAGCACGGCGCCGACGAGGCCAACAACGAGCTGCTCTTAAGCCAGCTGCGCGACGCCCCCGACGAGCGCCGGGGCGCGGCGTTCGTGTCGGTGTGCGCGCTGGTGAGCCCCGACGGCCGCGAGTGGACCGCCGAGGGCCGCTGGCAGGGCCGGCTGCTGCGCGAGCCGCGCGGCACGGGCGGGTTCGGCTACGACCCGCTCTTCGTGCCCGCCGAGGAGGACGAGGACGGCGCTCGCGGGCGCACCTCGGCGGAGCTCAGCCGCGAGGAAAAGGACGCGCGCTCTCACCGCCGCAAGGCGCTCTCCGGGCTCGTCGACCCGATCGGCAGGCTCGCCGCGGAGGGCGAGTAGTTCCCGGCGGGCTGTCGCCCGGCCCGCGCTCGGCGCGCGGTTAGCGCTCGTGGAGCCTGAAGGCGCGGGTCACCTCGCGGCGGCGCCAGCCCTCCACGACGAAGGAGAACACCGGCACCACCCCGGAGATCGCCGTGACCAGCCAGGTCGCCGGCTCCCAGCGGGCCTTGAGCCCGAGGTTGATCGTCGCGAGCAAAAAGAGCATGTAGAACCAGCCGTGGAGGATCGCGACCCACGTCGCCCAGGAGGGCATGTCCACGTTGAAGCCGTACTCGGCGATCATCCGCACCACGAGCAGGATGAGGAACGTGCCGGTCACCCACGCCGCCACGGAGAACAGCCGAAGCGCGGTGCGCACCCGCCTCTTGCGCTCGGGGTGGATGGGCTGGGAACCGCCGTCCTCGGGGGAGCGGTCGGCGCGCCGGGCGGGCTCCTCGTTGCGTGTGGTCATGGCCTCCGATTCTAGCGGGCCCGGCTAGCCTTCTTGGGGTCCTCCCGGCAGCCCGGAGAGGTCCCCGTCGCCGCGGCGCCTGGGCCGGGCCGGCTGCTCCTCCGGGGTCTTCGGCTCGGGGCGCTCGGGCAGGAAGCCCTCCTCGATCTCGGTGGGGGCGTCGCCTGTGCCCGGGCGGGCGGAGCGCAGCTCGAAGGGGCCGTCGTCGCCGGCGTTCTTCTGGTCGATCATGCGGTTCTCGTACTGGAGGTACTTGCGGTACGCGAAGACGAAGAACGCGCCGAAGAGCGGCCACTGCAGCGCGTAGCCGAGGTTCTGGAACGTGCCCGAGCCCGACTGGAAGCGGGTCCACTGCCACCACGCGAGCGCGATGGTCGCGGCGACCGCGGCGACGAGGAAGAGCACGTGCACGGCCTTCACGCGCTTCCTGGGGCGCTTCGCGGCGGGCTTGGTGTCCTTCACGACCCCAAGGCTAGTGCCGCGGCCGGGGCGCGGGCCAGCCGCGTTCCGCCGCTTCGCTAGAATCAGCCCAGCAGCAGTCGCATGCCTTTAGCGCCCGTGGCGGAACTGGCAGACGCGCTAGGTTTAGGTCCTAGTGTCTTTTCAGACGTGGGAGTTCAAGTCTCCCCGGGCGCACCAGTTAAGGCCCGCGGCCCCGACAACAAGGGGGCGCGGGCCCTAGTCGTCGCTGAGCCAGCCGACCGCGGCGAGCACCACGGCGATCCCGATCGGGGCGGCCACCGCGCCGAGCGGCCCGTCGGCGAGGAAAAGCAGCAGCGCGACGAGCAGCGGGGCGGCGACGATCGCGGCGTTTTTCAGGGCCGCCGACCGTATAGGGCGGCGCCCGCGCGGGGGTGGCCGCCGGGAAACGCCCGCCAGGGGCGCGGGCGCGCCGCCTAGGGTGGGGTGGCGTGACGATGATCGAGGATTACCTGCACGACGTTCTGGGCGAGGTCGCCGACTTCGACGGCGGCTCGGTCGCGGACTACATCGAGCTGCTCGCCGAGGCGGACCCCGACCCGCTCGCCGCGGCGCTGTGCACCCTGGACGGGACGGTGTACTCGGCGGGCCTGCGGCCCGGCGACGACGAGCTGGAATTCTCCATCCAGTCGATCTCCAAGCCATTCGTCTACGCGCAGGCCCTCCAGGAGCTCGGCGCGGACGAGGTCATCAAGACCGTCGGCATGGAGCCCTCAGGCGAGAAGTTCAACGAGCTCTCCCTCGACGGCGACACGAACCGGCCGATGAACCCGATGATCAACGCGGGCGCGATCGCCACGACCCAGCTCATCAACGGGGAGGACTCCGGCGTCGAGGACCGCACCGAGCGCATCCGCGAGTTCCTCTCGCGGCTCGCGGGCCGGGAGCTCGCCATCGACCGCCGGCTCGTCGAGTCCGAGTACCAGAGCACCGACCGCAACTTCGCGCTGGCGCACATGCTGCGCAACTACGGGGTCATCCAGGCCGAGGCCCAGGACGCGGTGCGCAGCTACATCCACCAGTGCTCGATCATGGTGACCACGAGGGACCTCGCCGCGATGGCCGCGACCCTGGCGAACGGCGGGCGCCAGCCGGTGACCCGCGAGCGGATCTTGGATGTCGACGTCGCCCGCCAGACGCAGGCGGTGATGTCGTCGGCGGGCATGTACAACGCCGCGGGCCGCTGGATGGTCACCGTCGGCATCCCCGCGAAGTCCGGCGTCGCCGGCGGGGTGCTTGGCACGCTGCCCGGGCAGATCGGGCTGGCGGCGTTCTCCCCGAGGTTGGACTCGTCGGGCAACAGCTTCCGCGGCGTGCAGGTCTTCCAGCGGCTCTCCCGCGACATGGGCCTTCACCTCATGGCCGCGGAGCCGAGGGGCCGCTCCGCGGTGCGGTTCATCACCGACAAGGACGACACCACCGTCGTGGGGCTGCAGGGCGACATCGGGTTCAGCGCCGCGGAGCGCCTGTGGCGCACCATCAACCGCCACGAGGGGCTGCTCGAGCGGGTGCGCCTCGACTTCACCCGCGTGGAGGGCTCCAACCCGATCGGGCGGCGCATGCTCCTCGAGGGCATCAACCGGCTGCGCGACCAGGGCCACGTCGTCGAGGTCGATGACCCCGACGACGTCATCCCCCGCGCGAGGCGCGACAACGCCCGCTTCGAGGCGATGGGCGACACCTCCGCCGAGCACCAGCTCCTCAACCAGGACCCGCACAGCTACGACGAGGACTTCGACATGGGCGAGGACTAGCCGAAGCTCTCACCAAACTCGAAACACTCGGCGCGAATCTCATCCCGCAGCGGCGAGGGCACGACGGCGGTGGCTGCACCCGTTGAACCGCCGATCGTTCGTCTTGTTGTTGAAGGTCTTGGCATAGGCGTGCCCCGGTGAGGAGTAGTTCCGATTTCGGGATCCCGGAGCACGAGTCTGGCCTGGTAGCGAGGCTCTGACGGGGTGTTCCACGGAGCGGGCGCGCCTCGCGCACAAGTAACGCCCGCCACTGACTCGACTGGCGAGACCGGAAGCATGGCGGGCGCAACAACAATCAGACCAAATAGTCGCTGCCTGAAGGCGCGGACACGGTGGTATCCGGCACGCTCGCCAGGCTAGCACTATTCTCGTAGTCGAAAGAAACCCACACACGTGAGAATCCCAGAAGCCCTCACCTTCGATGCCACGGACGTCTTCGCACTGACCCTCGTCATCGAGTGCGGCATGCGGGTTTCTCCCGCGCTCGTCGGCGCGGCGCTCGGGGCGTTCGCGATCTCCCGCGGGGCGCGGGCGTTCCTGCAGATTAGAGATCAGCGGTAGGGAAGCGGGACAGAAAGCACGGCTCCGCGCCTACGAGGACTCGCGAATCGTGGCGACCATGGATCGAGATCCGCGGTCACGTCGATTCGGTGCCAGTGATTAGTCGAGCTGCTCGGTGATCTCCTGATAGCAATCGCGGAGGTCGGCTTCGCGGTCGAGTGGGGCGAACGGGTACTCGAAGACGTACTCGACGCCCGACTGCGGGTGAACCCAGGTGCGCTCCTCGACCGGCAGCGGCTCGTCGCCATCGGCCGTGGCGGCCTTGTTGTGGGCCTTGGTGATGTCCTTCAGCACGCCGCGGCCGTTCCGGTCGACCAGATCTGTTTTGTCTCGCTGGTAGAGCACCGGGAACTGGGTGCGATAGATCATCACCAAATCCTCAATGTCGACGCCGAGAGCGATAGCCACGGCAGCGTTAAGGAGGTTCTCAGCGTGCCACCGATCCTTCGTGGTTCGCACCGGAACCTCCGGAGTCCACTCGGTGCCGACGATCTCCTCCCAGAGCGGGGCGTAGGCCTCGGTAAGACAGTTCAACCGAAGATATGCCGGCACGGCGAAATCGTCGATCGCCGGGTTTGATGCCACTGGCGTTAGGCCATCGACCAAGTCTCCGGTCATGTGCGAAGTACCTGTAGCGCGCAACTGAAAATCCGTCAGCAAACTCGACGCGACTGTCCCGAATATCATGAGTGTCTTGAAATCGGCGCTGCCGCCTGCAGAATGGACCGCGTTCACATGTTCTGCCCCTGGAGGGATGATTGCGGGGTACATGGTTCGGTAGCCGGTGGTGGCCGCCATTTCGCGCCAGGCGATGCGCCACTGGTCGCGTACCGGCACCTGGCCGACACCGTCTTTGGTCCAGTATCCGTAGGCGGCGTCGCGATCCGTGCCGTCACCGGTTTCGGGTTGGTAGCCGGTCGCGGGCAGGAAGTCTGTGGGTATGGCCTCGAGGTCCACGGCGGTGTAGTCCTGATTGTGTTTCAAGGTCGGGTTGGGTTGTTTGATCATCGGGGTCGCCACACCCAGATGCGGGCCCTGCAGAATCACCCCATCCCACGAAGCGGGTTGCGCATATCCGCGATCAAACCAACCTTTGCGCTTATCGATGCTCTCGTCCCAGCCACGCGAGTACTGCAAACCCAGCTCCGCCACACGCGGGGCCTTGGCCAGGGTCTGTAGTACGCGGGCGGCGTCGGTGTTGACGGTGTAGACCATGCGCGCCTCACCTGCCGGGGTCTCCGGGGTTTCCATCAGCCCGGCCCACAGGGTAAGGGTGTCGGTGGTGACGTGCTGGATCCGATCCGCATGCGGCCGCATGTCCCACTTGTCGTCTTCGGTTTTTAAGCCGGGCACGGGCCCGGTGCCGTCGTGTTTGAGCGAGTCTGTCGCGGTATCCGGGTGGTAGAGCGAGACGGCCTGGAGGAAATCCGGGGCCACCTGCCGGTCGGCATACACATGCACCCCGAAGGTCACGTGGTCATCGATCTCGAAAAGGATGAGCTTGTTGAGGAACTGCCAATGCCTGCGCAGCCGGAGGTAGGCCTGGCGGCGTAGGGGTGCGGCTTTCTTTTCGGTGAAGTGCGATTCCGGGTGGATCAGCCCCACCACCCCGCCGGGCGCGGTAAGCGACCAGGTGGTGGGCATGAACCCGCGGTATAGATCCGGCTGCTGGCCGGCAAGCTGTGGGTAGAAGGCTTGGTTGCCCAACACGGCGGCGGTCGCTGCGGTGACCGCGCTGTCGTCGATGACGGCGGCAGCGACCCGCGGGTCTTGCAGGTCGCGGTTGCGGCGGGCGGTTTTTTCTTTGGCGGTGTGTTTCCCGGTCAGTTGGAACCACGGGTCGAACTCGCCGATGACCATCTCGTCGTCGGAACGGGGGCGGACCCACGGCGGGTTTCCGGTGATGAGGTCGAAGCCGCCGCTGGTGGCGAACACGTCAGAGTAGTCCAGCTCCCAGTGGAAGAACCCCTGCCGCGATGCGACCTGGCGGGCGATGGTGAGCCACGGGTGACGGGACGCCACCTGGTCGACAGAGCGGGCGCCACCAAAGGAGAGGAATTGTTGTTCGGCGTCGGCCAATGCGAACCAGCCACCCGTTTCACCCAACTCCAGCTGACCGGTCGTGTCACCGGTGCGTTTGAGCGGGTCTTGGCCGAGGAGTTCTTCGAGTGTGGTGAGCCATTCGTCCCACTCGGGCGGAGCCACCGGCTCACCGTCAACGATCGTGTCGTTGGTGGTGAGTGGCCAGAACGTCAGCGCCGACCAGGCATCCATCACCAGCCGCAGCCTGCGGTAGGCGTTGTTCTCGTCGCCAGAGAGCCAATCCTCGATCTGGGCGCGAGTGACAACCTTCTCGTTGCTGTCAGTGAGATTCGCGGTGTCGGGTTGTCCCCACACGGGGATATTGCGCTTGGCGTG
>NZ_JH815192.1:570047-626976 GCF_000296405.1 Corynebacterium otitidis ATCC 51513 | reverse complement strand
ACGGTGAAACTGGTGAGCACCTGTGGGGTGTAGAACGACGCCGACCGGGCCCGATCGCGTCCCGAGGCGTGGAACACGAAATCACCCGGCTGGTAGCGCACCGGGATGCTTTCCACACCGGCACGCCCGTGGTCGATGCGGCGCACGACGACGGAGTCGTCCGGCAACTGGCCGGCGATATCTGAGGTGTCCTCGACCACCCAGCTGCCCTTGGTCCGGTCGCCGCCGGGGGCGACCTCAACTAACTGGCGGTCGGCGATGGTGCCGTGGAACGACATCAGCCCCTCATACACCTGGCCCAGCTGGGCGACCCCCAGGCTGGCATACGAGACGAAGCCGCGCTGCCGGCCCGGACGCTCCGGCGTCAACAGCAACAGCCGCAGCACGCTGATGAGGGTGTCGTTGTTCAACCCGAACTTGTCGATCAGGCTGGTGGCCTCATCGGAGAAGAGGTCGGCTTCGAGGCCGCGGAAGACTAATCCGGGGTCGCCGGCCGCATCATCCGGACTCCACGTGTCACCCTCACCCGGCTGGTCGGGGTTATGGCCCTGACTGATCAACCGGAAGATCACCTGCAGCGAGTCATATACGTGCCGTCCCAGGCTGGCCTGCAGTCCCGTCGGCGGCGACAGGATGAGTTCTTTTAAGCGTGCGGTGCCGTAGCCCGCCTCGTATTCCGGCACCCCGGCGGGCAGGATTTCGAGTTCGGGGGATTCTTCGGCGAAGAGGACGAACATGATGCGGTAGAGATACCGCAACGCCTGCCGGCCGATGAGCTCCCCATCGTCTGGGGTGAGGGTGATGCCTGCTTCGCGGTGCTGGGCGGCGACATCCTGGCCGATCAGCTCGACCGACTGGCGAATCGCCTCACGCAGATCGTCCGAGACCGCCGCTGCGGCCTTACGTGACTCGGCGAGGGTGGCTTCCAGCCACGAGTCCCGCTCCGGTAGGTGGGAGAGGTTCTCCCGGCAGGTGAGGCACACAGCGTGGGCCATCTCTCCGGCCTGGGTGATATCGGCGCGTTCCACGACGGCAGCGAGGTTGATCGCGAGGTATTTACCCAACGGCCAGCTGTCGCGCTCTGCCACCACCAGCCAGCCGCCCGCAGCCACGAGTATGAAGACTGGGGGTTCGTCGGCGAGGAAAACCTCGCTGAGAAGCTTGAAGACCGGCAAGCCCCCGCCCCGCGGCGCGGCGGTGGAATCCTCGATGGTGTTTCCCGCGTTGCCCACAAGATCGGCAGCATCCCCGGAGGTGAAGCTGTCGCGGTCCTTGTTGACGGTGCTGGTATCGGCGGAGTCGCTGTTTCCGGTGGCGTGGGGCGCGGGTCCGGCGATCCACGTGTCGTCGCGGGTCACCGGTTCTACGGGGCGGGCGGTGGTTTCCACTTCGGAGATATCCGCCACCGGCTCCGCCGCCAATGCGACGACACCGTCCGAGGTGGAGGCGGTCAGTTCGAGCTGGCCCTGCGCGGTCTCGAAGGTGACACGCTTCGGGGTGCGGTAGCCGAGAGCCTCGAGAATCAGCGGGGTGGCCTTGCTGGGCTGGTCGAGGAGGGTCTGCTGGATCGTCGCTCGGGCTGTCTTGAATCGGCCCCAGGAGGTGAGGATGCCGGGGGTTTTCTCGTCGTCGGCGAAGTCCCGAATCCGGTTGCGAACCCTCTTGGTGAGCGAGTCGCCTTTGGAGTCGGTGGAGGTGAAGTAGAAGTCGGGCAGCAGCTCGTCGACGTTGATGATCGAATCAAACCCAGCCACCGACAACCACGCCCCTCTGCTTGTTTCTGCCGTGCGTCCATCACCGGTGTCTTCACGCGTTACGCGCTCGCCGGAACGTTGCACTCATGCTACCGAGCGGCCGGACGGTCGCGGCCTGACTGTGCGGGCAGCTCGGCCTCGACGGGCGAGCTGTATGAGTCAGGCGGGCTAGCTAGGGAAAGCGTCGAAAAGCCCGAGGCCTGTCTGTGGAGAGGGGCACCGGGGCCGCGCCGAATACCTTGCCGCCCGGGGTTGGGCAGGCGAGGGGAGCCGCGGATGCTTTTGCTAGCCGTCCTGCGCGACGAGGAAGAGATAGGAGATGAGCATCCGCTTGGTCTCCTCGACGGTGTCGTCGAACTTGTCCTCGTCGCGGGGCAAGTTCTGCACCGCGAGGTTGAGCATGGAGATCCCCGCGTGGATGAGGAACCCGGCGAGCCGGCCGCGCTCCGTGTCCGACGCGCCCGGGGAGAGCGGCGCCACCGCGTGCGCGACGAGCGCGACGACGGGCATCTGGTTGGCCATCGTCGTCGTTCGGGTCGCCGGGGTGGACTGCACCGCGTGCCACACCGCGCGCCGGGAGGGGTCGGTGCGCCACAGGCGCGCCATCCGGTCGATGAGCTCCTCGACGACGCGCGGCCACTGCGCGGAGGGCGTCTCCTCGAGGAAGCCGCGCATCTCCTCGGTGACCGCGCTGCTGTCCGCCCGGTCGAGCTCGCAGATGAGCGCGTACTTGTTCGCGAAGAACTGATACAGCGTCCCGATCGGCACGTCCGCGCGGCGCGCCACCGCGTCGAACGTGAAGGACTCGATGCCGCTCTCTAACAGGACCTCCCGGGCGGCGGCGAGGATCCGGGCGAAGCGCTCGCGGCTGCGGCGCTGCACGGGGCGGCGCCGCGGCACGAGGATCGCGGTGCCGTCGGTGTTGTCGGTCGACTCCTCGGGCCGGTAGCCACCCAGCCACAGCCCCAGGTCGGAGGCGGGTCCTAAGGCGGGCTCGCGGGGGGAAGGATTCTTCGTCATGACGCCTGCCCAGCCTAGCCGGCCTGGCTTAGAGGGCCCCTAGGCCTTCAGGTCGCGCAGGAAGCGCGCGACGTGGCCGGTGGCCTTGACGTTGTACTTCGCCTCGCCGATGGTGCCGTCCGGCTCGACGAGGAAGGTCGAGCGGATCACGCCCTCGACGACCTTGCCGTAGTTCTTCTTCTCCCCGAACGCGCCGTAGGCCCGCAGGGTGTCCTTCTCCGGGTCGGAGAGCAGCGGGAAGGTGAGCTCGTGGTCGTCGCGGAACTTCGCGAGCTTGTCGACCGGGTCCGGAGAGATGCCCACGACGGCGATGTCCTGGTCGTTGAGCTCGGTGAGGCTGTCGCGGAAGTCGCAGGCCTCCGTCGTGCAGCCGGGGGTGTTGGCGCGGGGGTAGAAGTAGACGATGACGCGCCTGCCGGCGAAGTCGCCCAGGGAGACCTCCTCGCCGCGGTCGTCTAGCAGCGTGAACTCAGGCGCCTTGTCGCCGGGCTCGAGGCGGACGGTGCTCGTGTCTTCAGCCATGCCGCCACCATAGCCGCATTCGCCCCGGAGCCGCCCGGGGCGCGGAGCGCCGCATGTACACTGTCCGATAGATCGACCGCGCCGGAGCCACCGCCGGGCAGTGCGGCCGGGCCCGGGGGCGTTCGCCGGTGCCCGGGCGACGACAGCGGGCAGAGGCCGGCGCGGTGTAACGCGATTTTCGGCAGACATCGATGGAGGGCACGTGGCACGCAATATCGAGGACATCCAGCGAGATATCGAGCGCACCCGCAACCAGCTGGCGAGCACGCTGGATCGGCTCTCCGAGCGCACGAAGCCGCAGTCGCTCGCCAACGAGGGCAAGGAGCGCGTCCTCGAGTGGCTGCGCGACCCCCAGACCCAGAAGATCCTCCTCGGCGTCGGCGCCGCGGTCGCGGGCCTGGTGACGATCTCCGTGGTGCGCTCCCGCAAGAAGCGCAAGGACTTGAAGGACCTCCAGAAGGCGCTCGCGAAGCGCTACTAATTAAGCCCTCGCCGGCCGGGCGCCCGCCCGGCAGTCGGAGAGAGAAAGGCCCCGCCGCGCGGCCCCGTCGAGGGGCGCGGGCGGGGCCTTCGGCATTTCCTCGTGCTCCCCGCTAGAGGGTGGCGGAGTCCTCGACGATCGTCGCGCCGCGCCCGGCGAGCGCCTCGAGCTTCGCCTTCGCGCCGTCCTCGTCGATGGGGGCGCTCAAGTCCGAGAGCACCCGGACCGTAAAGCCCTGCTCGAGCGCGTCGCCGACGGTTGCGTTGACGCAGAAGTCGGTGGCGATGCCGCACACGTCGATATCGGTGACGCCGCGCTCGCGCAGCCAGTCGCCGAGCAGCGCGCCGTCCTCCTCCCCGTCGAGGCGGCCCTCGAAGCCGGAGTAGGCGGCGTCGTACATGCCCTTCTTGAAGCGCGCCTCGATCGGGGCGGTGGGAACTAGGGGGTGCAGCTGCGCGCCCGGCTCGCCGGCGGGGCAGTGCACCGGCCAGGAGTCCTGAAAATCCGGGTCGTCGGACCAGTGGCTGCCCGGGTCGATGTGCCAGTCCTGGGTGGCGACGACGTGGTCGTAGGAGCCGGCGTTGGCGCTAAGAAAGTCCTTGAGCTTCGCGGCGACGTCCGCGCCGCGGGGCGCGGCCATCGAGCCGCCGGGGCAGAAGTCGTTCTGCACGTCGACGATGACGAGCGTGGTCATGGCGCTATCTCGTCCTTTCGTTGGGGTTTCGTTTCGTCGTGCTCGCCATGCTAGCCCCGCGACCGGGTCCGGTTGGGGCGCCGCGGGCGGGGACCGGGGAGGGCGGGGTAGCCTGTGGGCGATATCGCCCGCGGCCCGGCCTGACGCGCCGGTGGCCGCGGGGCGAACCGTGCGGACGACCTGCGTGTGAGGAGCGGCGACATGTCGACGATCCAATCCCCGATCCCGGCCTACCTCGAGGACCTGCTCGAGCAGGTGCGGGACCACGACGCCGGGGAGCTGGCCGACTACATCCCCCAGCTCAAGGACGCCGAGCCCGACCGGCTCGCGCTCGCGCTGTGCACCGTCTCAGGAAGGGTGTACTCCGCGGGGGATAGCGACGTGGAGTTCTCCATCCAGTCGATCTCCAAGCCGTTCGTCTACGCGCTCGCGCTCCAGGAGCTGGGGCTGGAGGAGGTGCGCCACACCGTCGGGATGGAGCCCTCCGGGGAGGCGTTCAACGAGATGTCCTTAGAGAAGGACACCCACCGCCCGCTCAACCCCATGATCAACGTCGGCGCGATCGCCGTGAACCAGCTCATCAACGGCCCCGACTCGAGCGTCGAGGACCGCGTCGAGCGGATCCGTTCGATGTTCTCCGAGATGGCCGGCCGCGAGCTCAGCCTGGATCAGGACCTCGTCGACGCGGAGCTCAGCGGCGCGGACCGCAACCTCTCGCTCGCGCACATGCTCGCCAACTACGGCAAGATCACCGACGAGCCCCACGACGCGGTGTTGAGCTACATCCGCCAGTGCGCCATCGAGGTCACCGTCGACGACTTAGCGGTCATGGCCGCGACCTTAGGCAACGGCGGGATTCAGCCGGTGACCGGCAAACGCATCTTCGACACCGCGGTGTGCCGCCAGACCATGGCCGTGATGAGCGCCGCCGGCATGTACGACCAGGCCGGCCGCTGGCTCGCCGGGGTGGGCATCCCCGCGAAGTCCGGGGTCGCCGGCGGGCTCATCGGCGTGCTGCCCGGCCAGCTGGGCATCGCGACGTTCTCGCCCAGGCTCAACGATGCGGGCAACAGCGTGCGCGGCACCGCGCTGTTCCACAAGCTCTCCAACGACATGGGGCTGCACCTCATGAACCCCATCGCGCAGGGCACCCACGCGGTCCGCTCGATCGAGAGCCACGGCTCCACGACGTTCATCACCCTGCAGGGCACGATCAACTTCGCGGCCGCCGAGCGGATCATGCACGAGATCCAGCAGTACGGCTTCTCCGGCAGCACGATCTACGTCGACATCAACCGCGTCGTCGCCGTCGACCCCATCGCGCGGCGCATGCTCGCCTCCGCGATGAAGACCATGCGCGACGAGGACTTCAACATCGGCCTCTACGACCCCGACGAGCGGCTCAACGGCCTGGAGCTCTCCGACGGGACGGAGGCTCCCGTCGTCACCTCGGAGGACATCGACGAGGCCACCAGCTAGCCCGCGGTCCAACAGCCCCGGGGAGGGCGGCGCGCCGGCGCCCTTTCCCGGGGGCCTAACCATGACAAACGTCATGGCGCATCGACGGCATCCGGCCTACGTCTCGGGCCCCTGGCCGGCGAAGACTCAGGTCCATGAGATCTTCGACGCCAGGCGCCGCCCACTCGGTCCCCGCCATCTCCATCACCGGCGCCACCAGAACCTTCCCCGACGGCTCCGGCGGCCGCGTCCGCGCCGTCGATGGAGTCTCCCTCGAGGTCGCCCGCGGCGAGGTCGTCGCGCTCCTCGGCCCCAACGGGGCGGGGAAGTCCACCCTCATCGACCTCATCCTCGGGCTCGGTCGCCCCGAGTCCGGGACGGTCGCCGTCTGCGGCGAGGCGCCGCGCCTGGCCGCCCGGGGCGGGCGCCTCGGGGCGGTGCTGCAGACCGGCGGCCTGCTCGCCGACCTCACCGTCCGCGAGACCGTCGAGCTCATCGCCGCGCTCCACGAGAACCCCCTAAGCGTCGACGAGGCCATGCGCACCGCGGGCGTCGAAGGCTTCGCCAAGCGGAAGGTGGTGAAGTGCTCCGGCGGGCAGCGCCAGCGCCTGAAGTTCGCGCTCGCGCTGCTGCCCCGCCCGGACGTCCTCGTCCTCGACGAGCCCACCGCCGGCATGGACGTCACCGCCCGCGGCGAGTTCTGGGGGATCGTCGCCGGCATCGCGCGCTCCGGCACGGCCGTGCTCTTCGCGACGCACTACCTCGAGGAGGCCGAGCGCTACGCGTCGCGCACCGTGCTCCTCGCCGAGGGGCGCGTCATCGCCGACGGGCCCACCGCCAAGGTGCGCTCGGCGGTGGGCCTCGCCCACGTCACCGCGACGTGGCGCCCCACCGCCGAGGAGCTCGCCGCGCTGCCCGCGGGCACCAGCCACGAGGCCGACGGCGACGTCGTCGAGCTGCGCACCGACCGGCCCGACGAGCTCGCGCGCCACCTCCTCAACCACACGAGCGCCCGCAATCTTGGGATCCGGCAGGCCGGGCTCGAGGAGGCCTTCACCCACCTCACTGCCGCCGAGCGAAAGGACACGGACCGATGAACATCCTCACCTACCTGCGCCTCGACCTGTGGCGAAACTTGCGCAACTTCACCAACACGTTCTTCATCGCGGTGCTGCCGCTGTTCATCTTCCTCGCCGTCGAGGTGCCCTCGGACTTCTCGACGGTGCCGCTGCCCTCCGGCCACGGAAACACCAGCGCCTACGTCCTCCTAGGCATCAGCGTCTACGGAGCGGCGAACGCGATGACCTCGCTCGCCGGCGCGGCCGCCGTCGAGATCGAGAGCGGCTGGGGCCGGCAGCTCGCGCTCACCAGGCTGCCCGACGGCGGGTTCGTGCTCGTCAAGACGCTCGTTGCCGCGGCCGCCGCGATCCTGCCCATCGTCGTGCTCAACATCGCCGGGCTCGCCAGCTCCACCGAGATGACCCCCGGGCGCTGGGTGCTCACCGCGGGACTCAGCCTCGTCGGGGCGCTGCCCTTCGCGCTCTTCGGGCTCGCCGCCGGGCTCGCGTTCCGCTCGGACGCGGCCGTCGGGGCCGCCAGCGGCATCCTCGTCATCCTCGGGTTCGCCGGCAACGCCTTCATACCGCTCGGTGGGGCCCTGCTCGAGGCCGGGCGCTACACCCCGATGTACGGGGCGACGGCGCTCGCGCGCTACCCCGTCACCGACGGCGACGTCTTCGACCCCGGCGCCGTTTCCTACGCCCGGCACGAGGACCTCTGGTTCGTCCTCGCCAACCTCGCCGCGTGGACGATCGTCTTCGCCGCGGCCTGCGTGGTGCTGCGCCGCCGGCGCGCGACCCGCAGGTAGCCGCGGAGAGGGCCCGCCCCGTGGCAGAATTATTCACCGTGACCAGCGAGGCCAACCCGGGGCGGGCGAACGCCGCGATCCGCGCGCTCTACTCCGTCATCTGGGTCGTCTTCCTCCTCACCCCCCTCACCCTCGCCGCGACGAGCGACGCCCACCCCGGCTGGGTGGCGCTCGCCGTCGGCGCGACGATCGCCTTCGGCGCCGCCTACGTCGCCGGCATCCTCCGCGTCGACGCCGACGCCCCGAAGCCGGCCGAGCCCCGCGGGCTCGCCGCCGCCTGCCTCGCGCTCGCCGCGCTCGCGGCGGCGACCATCCCGGCGATAGGCCCGGGCGGGGCGCTGACCTTCACGCCGTACTTCTCCGCGCTCGTCGCGTTCGGCCTGCCCGCCAGGCGCGGCATCCCCGCCGCGATCGCGCTGTGGGCGCTGCCCGCGACCGGCTACGTCGCCGCCGGCGGGATCGTCTGGCACGCGCTCGGACCCGGCATCGGCGTCGTCTTCATCGTCGTCATCCGCCTCGCGGAGGCCGCCGAGTCCCGCGCCCGCGCCGTCGAGGAGCAAAAGCGCCTCGCCGAGGATAGGGAGCGCGTCGCCCGCGACGTCCACGACCTGCTCGGCCACTCGCTCACGGTCGTCTCCCTCAAGGCGCAGCTCGCCTCCCGCCTGGTGGAGGCGGACCCCCAGCGGGCCCGCGCCGAGCTCGACGAGATCTACTCGCTCAGCCGCGACGCGCTCCACGAGATCCGCGAGACCGTCACCCGGCTGCGCGAACCCACGCTCGAGAGCGAGGCCGCCGCCGCGCGCCGGGCGCTCGCTGCCGCCGGGATCGACGCGGACGTCGACGTCTCCCCGGGCGGCGGGGAGCGCGACGACCTGTTGGCCTGGGCGCTGCGAGAGGCCGTCACCAACGTCATCCGCCACTCCCGGGCCACCCGCTGCACCGTGAGCGCGGCGGGCGGGAGCCTCACCGTCGCCGACGACGGCGTCGGCATCGACGAGCGGTCGCGGCCCGGCTTCGGGATCGCGGGCCTCAAAGAGCGCGCCGCCGCCCACCGCGCCCGCTTGAGCGTCGCGGCCGCCTACCCCGACTATCCCGGGACCACGCCCGAGCAGCCCGGAACGAGAATCGAGGTCACCCCATGGACACCGTGAGGATCGTGCTCGCCGACGACCAGGACCTCGTGCGCGGCGGGCTGTCCGCCCTGCTCGCCCTCGAGCCCGACATCGACGTCGTGCGGCGCGAGAGCCCCGACGTCGCGCTCGTCGACATCGAGATGCCCGGCACCGACGGCATCGAGGCGATCGCGCGACTGAACGAGGAGCGCACGGCGTGCCGCTTCCTCGTCGTCACGACGTTCGGCCGGCCCGGCTACCTGCGCCGCGCGATGGAGGCCGGGGCCGCGGGCTTCTTAGTCAAGGACACCCCCGCCAACCGCCTGGCGGAGATGGTGCGCCGCGTCGCTCAGGGCTACCGGGTCGTCGACCCCGCGCTCGCGGCCGACTCGCTGGCCGCGGGCATCACCCCGCTCACTGGCCGCGAGCAGGAGGCGCTGCGCGTCGCGGCGCGCGGCGGGCCGATCCGGCAGATCGCCAAGGAGCTCCACCTCTCGGAGGGAACGGTGCGCAACCACCTCTCGGCCGCGATCGCGAAGACGCAGGCGCACAACCGCCACGACGCAGCGAGGATCGCCCGCGACCAGGGCTGGCTCTAGCGCGCCGTCGAGGGCGCCCGGTGCTAGGGTTCGCTAGACCATCGATCCCGCGGCCGGGGGATACGAAAAACCCCCGCCGAGAAACCCGGCGGGGGTGAAAAGTGCGCCATCAGGGAATCGAACCCCGAACCCACTGATTAAGAGTCAGTTGCTCTGCCAATTGAGCTAATGGCGCAGACTCCGTCGCGGCCGTTTCCGTGCCGCTCGGCGACGGATAGGTAGTCTACGGCTCGGCTACGGGGAAGTAAAATCCCCAGCTCGCGGCGGGTTCATGAGGGTTGTCGAGTGGCCGCGTGGCGTGGGCGGCGCGCCGCGGTTTGGGGATCCAGGCGGGACCGCGGGGTGGTAGGTTAAAGGGACCGATTGTGTGGCCGGCCGGCCTGTCCGGCCGGGGTGCTACATGTGATTGGGAAAATTCGGGGATGATCGCGCCGCCTTGGCACCTAGGTGGCGGATTTAGGGGGTTTCATCGTGCAGCGTCAGTCGCGTCGCAAGGCCGTGGTTAGCGCCGTAGCTGCGCTTGCACTCGTCAGCGGCACCGTCGTGGCGGTGGCGGCGACGAACCCGGATCTCGAGCAGATTCGCGCGGAGATCGCCGCGGGGTTGTCCGCCGACAAGGACAAGGCGCCGAAGGCCGCGGGCTACGAGGTCTCCGTCTCCGACGGGGAGACCGGGGTGAGCCCCGTCGAGCCGGTGACGGTCTCCCCGGAGGGCGGCCGTCTTCGTGACGTGACCCTCACCAACGAGGAGGGGCGCGAGGTCAAGGACGAGACCGCCGGGGACGGCACGTGGCGCACCGCCGAGCCGCTCGGCTACGGGCGCTCCTACTCCCTGAAGATCACCGACCAGGAGGGCGAGACCGAGAAGGTCTCGTTTACCACCGTCGCGCCGGACTACACCGCGGAGCCCACCATCGCGATCGCGGACGGCTCGGTCGTTGGCGGCGGCCAGGCGGTGCCGTTTAGCTTCGACGCGGTGCCGGGCGACCATCGCGCCGCGGAGAAGGCCTTAAGCGTCACGACGGATACGGGCGTGGAGGGCGCGTTCTACTGGATCAGCCCCACCGAGGTCCTGTGGCGCGCGAAAGAGCCGCTGCCTGCGGGCACGACCGTCACCGCGAAGGCCGACACCTACGGCAAGAACTTCGGCGGGGGGATCTACGGCGGCGACAACGTCGCCGCGACGTTCGAGGTCGGGGACTCGAACTACTCGGTCGTGGACGACGCCACGAAGACGATGACCGTCTACCAGAACGGCGAGGAGCTGCGCACGATCCCCATCTCGCTGGGCACGGACAACTCGTGGCGCTCGACGCCCAACGGCACCTACGTCGTGGGGGAGAAGCGCGAGTCCATGGTCATGGACTCCGAGACCTTCGGCCTGTCGCTTGACGACGGCGGCTACCGCACCCCGGTGAAGTGGGCGACCCAGCTGTCCTACTCCGGCATCTGGGTGCACGGCGCGCCCTGGGCGCAGTGGGCGCTGGGCAACACCAACCAGTCCCACGGCTGCATCAACATGACCGATGCGGACGCCCAGTGGTTCCAGAGCATCTCGAAGCGCGGCGACCTCGTCTACGTGAAGAACACGACCGCCGACCAGCTGCCCGGCTCCGACGGGCTCGGCTACTGGAATATCCCCTGGGAGCAGTGGAAGGCCGGCAACGCCGAGCAGTTCGACGCCTAAGCGCTCCCGCCTAGGCTGGGGTTGATGCTTCGCCTATCGATCCTGGATCGGGCCGTGCGCCGCGAGGACGAGTCCGATGCGGACGTCTTCGCGCGCGTCATCGAGCGCGCCCGCCGGGCCGAGCGCCTCGGCTACACGCGCTTCCACCTCGCCGAGCACCACGCCGTGCCGGGGATCTCCGGCTCGGTGCCCGCGCTGCTTGCCGCCGCCGTCGCGGGGCGCACCTCGACGATCCGGGTGGGGACCTCGGGCATCATGCTGCCCGCCCACCGGCCGATCGTCGCCGCCGAGTATGTCGCCACGCTCGCGGCGCTCTACCCGGGCCGCGTGGACGCCGGGATCGGCTCCTCCTTAGGTTTCACCGCCGCGGTGCGCGACGCGCTCGGCCAGGAGCGCTCCGACGCGCAGGCCTATCCCGAGCGCCTCGAGGAGTTCGTCTCCTTCCTCGCGGGCACCTCGTCGGTGACGCTTCGGCCTAAGGACCCCGCCGCCCTCGACGGCGGGGAGCCCACCCCGGTCTACTTGCTCTCCGCGTGGCGGAGCATGCAGCTCGCAGCGCGCCTCGGGCTCGGGGTCATCGCCGGCGGCCCGCAGCTCTTGCCCGACGGTAGGCGCGCCGAGCACGAGCAGCTCGCCGCCTACCGGCGGGACTTCCGTCCCGGGCCCCTGGGCGATCGGCCCCGCAGCCTCATCGCGCTGCCCGTCGCCGTCGCCGACACCGAGGAGGCCGCGCGTGATCTGCTTTTGCCCGAGGCGTGGTCGCAGGTCGCGGCCCGTTCGATCGGCAGCTTCGAGCCCACCCAGCCGCCCGGGAAACTCAAGGAGGGGGATCTCGCCCGGGCGACGGGCCAGCAGCGCGACCGCCTCGACCGGCAGCTGGGCATGGCCGTTGTCGGCACCCCCGATCAGGTGCGGGACCGGCTCGAGGAGATCGCCCGCTACTGCGGCGTCGACGAGATCATGGTCGCGAGCGGCTCGGCCGACGTCGCGGCCCAGGAGCGCTCCGACGAGCTGCTCGCCGAGGCGCTCCTCGACTAGGGGCCCTCGAGAATCTGCGCCCGGTTCGCGGGCGCTGGGGCGCCGCGGCGCCGCGGCGCCTGCCCGGGGGAGAGGCCGCGGAAAAGAAAGAACCCGGCACCGCGGCGTTATCGCCGCGGCCCCGGGCCGTCGGGGTGGACGACGGGGCTCGAACCCGCGACAGCCAGGATCACAACCTGGTGCTCTACCAACTGAACTACGTCCACCATCGCTGCCTGAAACAGCGAGAGATACCTTAACCCACCGCTCGATAGCGGGGCAAATACCCCGGTCGCGCGCGGCGCGCGCCTAGCCGAGGCGCTCGGCGAACGCGTCGATCGCGGCCTTCTGCGCCTCCTGGGCCTCCTCGGTGGTGGGCGGCTCGGGGAGGAACACCGCGCGGCGGTAGTAGTCGAGCTCCCTGATCGACTCGACGATATCGGCGAGCGCGCGGTGCGCGAGCCCCTTGGGCGGCTGCTTCTGGTAGGCGCGCGGGAACCAGCGGCGGGTGAGCTCCTTGATCGAGGAGACGTCCACCATGCGGTAGTGCAGCGCCTCGTCGAGCCGCGGCATCTGCTCGCGGATGAACGAGCGGTCCGTGGCGATGGAGTTGCCCGCCAGCGGCGCGGGATGCTTGGGGTCGCAGTGCTCCTCGATGAGCGCGAGCACCGCGTCCTCCGCCTCCTTAAGCGTCGTCGTCGAGGCCTTGATCTCCTCGGTGAGCCCGCTCGATGCGTGCATCTCGGTGACGGTGTCGTCCATCTCGGCGAGCTCCTCGTCGCTGGCGTGGACGACGAGGTCGACGCCCTCGCCGAGGATCTCGAGGTTCGCGTCCGTCACGACCGCGGCGACCTCGACGATCGTGTGCCGGTGCACGTCCAGCCCGGTCATCTCCAGGTCGATCCAGACCAGCCGGTTGTCCTTCGCGGGAATCTTCGCCATCGTCTCTTCGCGCCCAGCTTTCCGTCACGCTTCGTTCGCCAGTCAACAGGTGCCCCGCGGCGCCGGGAGAGGGTCCTTGGCGACGCGGGTCGTATCG
Organism: Corynebacterium otitidis ATCC 51513; assembly: GCF_000296405.1. Classification (GTDB taxonomy): domain Bacteria; phylum Actinomycetota; class Actinomycetes; order Mycobacteriales; family Mycobacteriaceae; genus Corynebacterium; species Corynebacterium otitidis. The sequence goes on along the minus strand of NZ_JH815192.1, from coordinate 613,727 downwards.
CCATCCACTGTAGTGAGCGGGCCGCCGCGCCCGGCCGGCGGCTCGGTGCCTAGGCGGTGAGCCCGAAGGCCTCCGCGGCGAGCACCATGATCACCCCGAAGGCCCACGCGAGCGGGAAGGTGACCTTGATGTGCTTGCCCATGTTCGCTCCCGCCAGGCCGATGGCCAGCCACAGCGCGGGGGAGAAGGGGCTGACGAACGTGCCGACGATATTGCCGATGATGAGCACCGCGGCCGCACCCGTGCCCGACACCCCGAACTCGGCGACCGTCTCCTGGACGATGGGCAGGATCGAGAAGTAGTACGCGTCCGTCGAGGTGAGCAGGTCGAGCGGCACGCCGAGGACCCCGACGATGACGTGGAGGCCCGGTCCCCACGCCTCGGGGAGTACGGCCAGCAGCCCGAGCGCGATGTGCTCGAGCATGCCCGTCTCCTCGAGCACGCCGAGGAACATCGCGGCCGCGAGGATCACCCCGGCCATCGCGAGCGCCGCGGGCGCGTGGCGACGGATCGCCGCGGTCTGGTCCTTCGCGGCGGGGAAGTTGAGCGGCAGCGCGATCGCGGTGGCGACGAGGAACGCCGGCGCCGGCGGCACGACCCCGCCGAGCAGCACCGCGAGCAGCGCGACGACGAGTGCGACGTTGGCGATGGTCACCGCCCGCCCGCGCCGCAGCGTCACCTTGTTCCGCGCGTTGTCGTGCTCCCAGCGCTCGACCAGCTCCGCGGCGAGCCTGTCGGTGTCCACCGGGCCGGCGGCGATGAACTCCGGGCTGCGCCGCAGCCGCGCGATGCGGCGCGACTCGAGGACCCCCAGCAGCGCCGCGATGAGGAAGACCACGACGATGCTTGAGAGCTGTATCGGCACCAGGTGGTGCCACAGCTGCACGGGATCCTCGTCGACGACGGAGGCCGCGCGGCCGAGCGGGCCCGCCCAGGGCATCATGTTCATCACGCCCGCGCTCAAGGCGAGGATCGCGAGCAGCACGTAGCGGCTCATGTGCAGCGCCTTGTAGAGCGGCAGCAGCGTGGGGATGGTGATGAGGAACGTCGTCGCGCCCGCCCCGTCGAGGTGGGCGACGATCCCGATCGCCGCGGTGCCGAGCGCCGCGGCGAGCACCCGGCCCTTGGTCGCCCTGATGAGCGAGCCCACGACCGGCAGGAAGAAACCCGCGTCGGAGAGCATCCCGAAGAACACGATCGCGAAGACGAACATCACGACGACGTTCATCACCGACTCCAGCCCGGAGCCGAAGAACTCGCCGATCGCCGAGGGGCCGAAGCCGGCAATCAGCGCGCCCGCGACGGGCACGAGGGTCATCGCGACGACCGGGTGGGCCCGGTTAGAGAGCAGCAGGCCGACGGTGCCCAGGATGACGGCCAGCCCGATGATGCTGAGCGCAAGCGGGGAATCCATGGCCGGTGATGCTACGCGCACACAGGTTGGGAGGCGCGCCAACGCGTCCGGGCGCGGCCTTCGGGGCTAGCCGGCGCCACCCCCTTAGTGGGCGTGGCTGACGTGCGAGTGCCCGCCGTCCCCGGGCCGGCCGGTGACCGTGACCGCGGCGATCGCCGTGGTGATGGGCACCGCGAGGGTGAGCGCGATCGCGCCGACGATGGAGCGCAGCAGCTCGGTGGCCATGATGTCGCTAGAAAGCATCTCGCCGATCGGCTGGCCCGCGACGGTAAGCAGGAGCAACAGCGGCAGCGCCGCGCCCGTGTAGGTGAGCACGAGCGTGTAGATCATCGAGGCGATGTGGTCGCGCCCCACCCGAAGCGCCGCGAGGAACAGCCGCCCCGGGGAGGCCTTCGGGTCTGCCGCGGCGAGCTCGTTGACGGTCGAGGCCTGCGCCACCGTCGCGTCGTTGAGCGCGCCGAGCGCGCCGATGATGAAGCCGCACAGCAAAAGCCCCTCGACCGACACGTCGGGCAGGTAGAGCAGGATCTTTAAGTTGTCGTCGCTGCCCAAGCCCCGCAGGTTGGTCGTCTCGATCGCGAGCGAGGAGAGCACCGCCGCGAGCGCGAGCGCGATGAGCGTGCCGCCGAGCGCGGAGGCGGTCTTCCACGTCGCGCCGTGCACCAGCGCGAGCACGAGCAAAAGGATTGCCGAGGACGCGGTGATCGCGACCGGCAGGGCGCTCGCCCCGCGCAGCAGCGCGGGCAGGAGGAACACCGCCACCACGACGAGGGTGACGGCCAGCCCGATCAGGGCGCGCACCCCGCGCCACGCCGCGAGCGCCACGACCGCGATGACGATGAGCGCGCCCCACACGAGCAGCGCGGTGCCGCGCGGGTAGTCGGTGAATGCGTAGCGCAGCTCCCCGGCCTCGCCGTCGGTCTCGCTGAGGCGGATGTCGTCGCCCTCGTTGAGGTTCGCCTCGCCGGGTAGCCCGTTGTTGACGAGCAGCACGCGCTCGCCCTCGTTCTGCCCGGAGGTGAGCTCGACGACGATGTGGGTGCACTCCTCCTGGCCCGGGGCCGCAGGCTGCGGCTCGGAGCCCTCGGGGATCACCTGGCCCACGCCCGGGTCCTGGCAGCTGCCCGGCCCGGTCTCCTCGACGGTGCCGGTGACCTGCGGGCGGGAGAAGCTAAAAGCCGACTCGAACTCCGGGGCGACGCGCGGCTCCTCGTCGCCCGGCCACTGCACGACGAGCCCGACGACCGTCGCCGCCGCGGAGAGCGCCAGAAAAACGAGCAGCGCGATCCGAGAGATCCGCACCAGCCTCCCCGGTTCCCGCTGGCCGTCGGCCCCGGTCGCGGGGCGGGTTGCGCGTGCGTGTCGTCCCATGGTCTCGGTTCCTTCTCCGGTGCGCGGTCCTGGCCGAAGCGAAGCAATCGCTGCCGACATTGTTCCATGGCTCATCCGGCGGAGATAGCGAGCCGGCGCGGGAGCGCGGCGCTGTCGTCACTTTCGTCGCGGTGAGCGCCCTGCGTCATGGGTGAAAAGCGCGGTTGTTCAGGCACCAGCGACTCACACAGAGAGCGAATGAGTTCGGTTGTTTGCGTTTGTGCTGGCTAACTCCCTAGACGGGAAGTTGCGGTGGGGCTCTGCGGTATAGAGACCTGATCATTGCGGGTCGTTGCCCGTGACGAGGGTGTTTCGTTTTTGGCCGGGCACGCCGGTTGCGCAAGGCATAGCGTGATCGGCGGTGAGGCGGATTGCCAACGCCGGCGCCTTTGGGGATTCGGGGAGCGGCGGGACCCCGGCTCTTGGGGCGCCCCGGGAGCGATACGGCATTTTCCCGTAGCAGGGCCCCGGAACAGTTGGTGCCCCCAGCAGGATTCGAACCCGCGACACACCGGGTAGAAGCCGGTTGCTCTAATCCGCTGAGCTATAGGGGCCAGGCTTGGAGCGTCGGGCTTGGGCCCGTGCCGCGAAAAGCCATCGATAGCCTAGCGCAGCGCCGAACGGGCGGGCGAACGCCTCGGCCCCTATGAGGCGGCGCACACCCCCTGCTCGTGGCTTCCGACCGCGGGCCGGCGGGCCGTACGCTTGGCGCATGACTGTTGGGGCTGGGAGCGAGGCCGACCGCGACGCGCCCGGGGCGGGCGGCCCCGCGCCGGGGGAGCAGCGGCGCCGCCCGCGGGTGTCGTGGCCGCTGTACGTGTTCTTCGCGCTCGTGGCGGGCGCCGCGGCGGCGGGGGTGTCCTGGGGCTTTCTGTCCGACTCCCTGGAGATGCTGGGGATCTCCGACCCGGGGCGACTCACCACCGCCGGGCTGCCGTTTCTGCGCGGCGTGGGCTGGATCGTCGCCGCGCTGGGAACCGGCTCGTTCCTCGCCTCGGCGTTCTTCATCCGGCCGCGCCTGCCCGAGGGCAAGCCCGCAGCCCAGGGCATCCTCGAGGCGCCGCTGAACGTGGACGGCTACCTCGCGGCGCGCACCGGCTCGCTCGCGGCGCTGACCTACGGCTGCGTGGCGCTCGCCTCGATCCCGACGACGCTCTCGGACGTCTCGGGAGTGCCGCTGTCCGAGGCGGCGCGCCCGGAGGCGTGGCCGACGGCGATCTCCCAGGTCTCGGCGGCGCAGGCGTGGCTCGCGGTGGCGATCATCTCGTTTGTCGTCGGGATCCTCGGGCTCGCGTCGAAGAAGTGGACGAGCCAGCCGCTGCTCTTTATCGGCGGGTTGTTCATGGTCGTGCCGCTCGGCCTCGACGGGCACTCCGCGGCCGGCGGCAACCACGACTGGGGCCTGAGCTCGCTCTTGTGGCACGTCATCTTCCTCATGATCTGGGTGGGCGGCCTCATGGCGCTCGTGGCGCACTGCCGCAGGCTGGGGCCCGGCCTCGCGGTGGCGGTGCGGCGCTACTCGACGCTCGCGCTCGTCTCGATTATCGGGCTCGCGGCCTCCGGGGTGGTCAACGCCGCGCTGCGCGTGAGCTTCACCGACCTCTTCAGCACCGCCTACGGGCTCATCATCGTCACGAAGACCGTGGGCATCGTCGCGCTCGCGCTGCTCGGCTTCGCGCACCGCTCGATCACCATCCCGCAGCTCGAGCGGGAGCCCTCGAACCCAGCGCCGTTTCGCCGGCTCGCGATCGTCGAGGTGGCGCTCATGGCCTTGGTGGCGGGCATCGCCGTGACGATGGGGCGCACCCCGCCGCCGGCCCCGAACGACCCGAACATCTCCCCGATGGAGCTCACCTTGGGCTTCGAGCTCGAGCGGGAGCCGACGTTCTGGAACATCTGGACGATGTGGCGCCCCGAGCTCATCTTCGGCGTCGCCGGCGTCGCGTTCGCCGCGCTCTACGTCTACGGCGTGGTCAAGCTCAAGCGGCGCGGCGAGCCGTGGTCCGGCTGGCGCACCACGTCGTTCCTCATCGGTGCAATCACGCTCGCGGTGATGATGAGCAACGGGCTGGGCATGAACATGATGGCGCTGTTCTCCGTGCACATGCTCGTCCACATGGGCCTCGCCATGGTCGTGCCCGTCTTCCTCGTGCTCGGCGCGCCGTTTCGCCTCATCATGGCGGTCGTGCCGCCCGTCGAGGAGCGCCCCGAGGCCCACGGTGTGCCGGGGCTCTATGAGTGGACGAGCGCGCTGTGCTTCAACCGGCTCACCGGCTGGATCACCCACCCGGGCGTGAACACCGCCCAGTTCCTCGTGTTCTTCTACCTCGTCTACGTCACCCCGCTCTACGACCTGCTCGTGAGCGACCACGGCGGGCACGTCGGCATGAACTTCGTGTTCTTCCTCTCGGGCTACCTGTACTTCTGGGAGATGATCGGCGCCGACCCGCTCGAGCGGCGCCACAGCGTGCCCGTGCGTCTTCTGTGGCTCATGCTCTCCATGCCGTTCCACCTCTACTTCGGGGTGTACCTCATGCAGCTCGAGGACATCATCGCCGAGGACTTCTACTCGACCCTCAACCTTCCCTGGGACCCGGACCTGCTCCTCGACCAGCAGGTCGGCGGCGGCATCGCCTGGGCGACGGGCTCCTTCCCGCTGGTCGTCGTGTTCGGCGTGCTGTTCTGGGAGTGGTTCACCACCGAGCGCGACGAGGGCCGCCGGCAGGACAGGAAGGCCGACGAGTCCGACGTCGACGAGGACGTCGAGGCCTACAACGCGTGGCTGCAGAGCCTGGGCCGCGGGGAGGACCTGGACGGCTACTACACCGGCGAGATGCCCGGCCCCGCCGGCCGCGGGCGGGCCGACACCTAGGCCCTGCCGCGGGGGCGGATCGATCGTCGATCCGCGGCGCGGGCCATCGGGTAGCCTCTAGGTGTCGTTAATCTTCCTCAAGCGAAGGGACCACATGGGCGAGTTCATCTACACGATGAAGAACGTGCGCAAGGCGGTCGGGGAGAAGGTCATCCTCGACGACGTCACCATGGCGTTCTTCCCGGGCGCTAAGATCGGCATGGTCGGCCCCAACGGGGCCGGCAAGTCCTCGATCCTCAAGATCATGGCCGGCCTCGACCACCCCTCCAACGGCGAGGCGTTCCCCGATCCGGGCGCGACGGTGGGGATCCTGCGCCAGGAGCCCGAGCTCGACGAGGACAAGACCGTCCGGGAGAACGTCGAGCACGGGCTCGGCGAGCTCTTCGAGAAGAAGCGCCGCTTCGAGGAGATCGCCGAGGAGATGGCCACCAACTACTCCGACGAGCTCATGGAGGAGATGGGCAAGCTCCAGGAGGAGCTCGACGCGGCGGACGCGTGGGAGATCGACTCGCGCATCGGCCAGGCGATGGAGGCGCTGCGCTGCCCGCCGGGCGACTGGCCGGTCGATAAGCTCTCCGGCGGCGAGCGGCGCCGCGTCGCGCTCGCGCGGCTGCTGCTCTCCCAGCCGGATCTCCTGCTCCTCGACGAGCCGACCAACCACCTCGACGCGGAGAGCGTCCAGTGGCTGGAGAACCACCTGCGCGACTACCCGGGCGCGGTCGTGGCGGTCACCCACGACCGCTACTTCCTCGACCACGTCGCGGGCTGGATCTGCGAGGTCGACCGCGGGAAGCTCTACCCCTACGAGGGCAACTACTCGACCTACCTCGACACGAAGCAGAAGCGCCTCGAGGTGCAGGGCAAGAAGGACGCGAAGCTGCGCAAGCGCTTAAAGGACGAGCTGGAGTGGGTGCGCTCCGGCTCGAAGGCCCGGCAGGCGAAGAACAAGGCCCGCCTCGAGCGCTACGAGGAGATGGCCGCCGAGGCGGAGAAGCACCGGAAGCTCGACTTCGAGGAGATCCAGATCCCCACGCCGCCGCGGCTGGGCAGCAAGGTCGTCGAGGCTAAGAACCTCACCAAGGGCTTCGGCGACCGCGTGCTGATCAAGGACCTGTCGTTCACCTTGCCGCGCAACGGCATCGTCGGGGTCATCGGCCCCAACGGCGTGGGCAAGACCACGCTGTTCAAGACGATCGTCGGGCTCGAGGAGCCGGATTCCGGCTCCGTGGAGGTCGGCGGCAGCGTGCAGCTGAGCTACGTCGACCAGAATCGGGAGAACATCGACCCCGAGCAGTCGGTGTGGGAGGTCGTCTCCAACGGGGCGGACTACATCGAGGTCGGCCAGAACGAGATGCCGTCTCGGGCGTACCTGTCGGCCTTCGGGTTTAAGGGCCCGGACCAGCAGAAGCCCTCGAAGGTGCTCTCCGGCGGCGAGCGCAACCGCCTCAACCTCGCGCTCACGCTCAAGGAGGGCGGCAACCTCATCCTCCTCGACGAGCCGACCAACGACCTCGACGTCGAGACCCTCGGCTCGCTGGAGAACGCGCTGCGCGACTTCCCGGGCTGCGCGGTGGTCATCTCCCACGACCGCTGGTTCCTCGACCGCACGTGCACCCACATCCTCGCCTGGGAGGGCAATATCGAGGAGGGCTCGTGGTTCTGGTTCGAGGGCAACTTCGAGGACTACGAGAAGAACAAGGTCGAGCGCCTCGGCGCGGAGGCCGCGCGCCCGTCCGCGGGCACGCACCGCAAGCTCTCCCGCTAGGAACCGACCCCTCAAGCCCCGGGCCGTTTAATCGCCCCGGGGCGCGGCGCGCGGGCTTGCACGGACACACACTGACACGGCTTTTTTTAAAAGGAGGCTCTAGCGAGCATGGCACACGAGGACACCCCGATCCCGCAGGGCGAGGGCGAGCCCACCCACGTCAAGGACGGCGTGCACCACGCGAAGGTGCAGCTGCGCTGGAACGACTTCGACCGCTACGGGCACCTCAACAACGCCCAGTACCTCGAGCTCAGCCAGGAGGCGCGCACGAACTTCGCGGTTCGCGTGCTGGGGCGCGCGGACGGGAACTTCCCGCCGATGTTCGTCCGCCACGTGGAGCTCGACTACTTGGCCCCCGTCGAGCCGGACGACAACCAGTACATCATGGTGCGCACCTGGGTGAGCCGGATCGGCAACACGTCGTTCACGACGAAGCAGGAGATCGTCACCACCGACGGGACGGTCGCCTGCGAGGTCGAGACCGTGTTCGTCGTCGTCGACCTGGAGTCGGGCCGCCCGGTGCCGCTTCAGGACGACCACAAGGCGGCCCTCAACCTCATCAGCGCGGGCCAGGAGCTCTAAACCACGAAAAGCCCCCGGCCGCCGCGGCGGCGGGCGGGGGCCGAAGCGACGACGAGAAGGAGGTCGGTGGGACCCGTGGAGCCGGAGACCCTGCGACTCGAGGGCGGCGCGCCCGGGCTGCTCGCGCTGCTCGCCCGCGCCGAGGGCCTCGACGCGGGCGCGCTCGCCAGGCTGCGCGACCACGGCGACGGCACCGTCGACGTGTTCACCACCACCCCCTTCGAGGTGATCGCCTCCCGCCGGATTCGGGGCGCGGCGGGCCGCGACGGCGCGGTCGTGCGCGTGCGCGACGCCCGCGAGGCGCTCGCCGGCCGCGAGGACCACCCCGGTGAGGTGCTCGCTTTGGGCCCGGCGTGTGACCCGTCGTGGCCGGGCGCGCTGCCGCCCGCGGCGGGTTTTCGGCTCGTCGACACCGTGCCTGTCGCGGTGGTGCGCTCGCTTGCGGACGAGGGGCAGCGCTTAGCCCGCGAGTTTTCCGGGCCGTTGGGCCCGCCGGCGAGCCTCATGAACCAGGACGTGCTCACCGTCGAGTCGAAGGAGGGCACGGCGAAGATCCCCATGCGGATGATCTTCACGTGCACCTCGCTGGGGCTCATCCCCGGCTTCAAGGCCGGCATGGACGTGCCCCGCTACCTTCGGGTCTCCACGGTGGGGCGGTGGATCAGGATCGACGCGCCGTTCGGCACGGTCTACCACTCGACGGGGCTCTCCCTCGTCTAAAAACCCGCGCGGCCGGGCGGCCCGGGCTATGGCCTAGGACGGCCGCGCGCCGCGGCCTGAGGCTTAGCGGTCCGGGGTGTTGATGAGCATCGCGGCGACCTGGCGCATGTGGTTCCAGATCGCGGCCCGGTACTCCTCGGGCAGGGTCTCCTCGTCGATCTCGTCGAGGGAGGCGCCCATGAGGTCCAGCCAACGCTGCGCCGCGGCCCGGTCGACGGGGAAGGGCTGGTGGCGCATCCGCAGCCTGGGGTGGCCGCGGACCTCCGAGTAGGTTTTCGGCCCGCCCCAGTACTGCTCGAGAAACGCGGTGAGCCGCCAGCGCGCGCCCTCGAGGTCGTCCTCGGGATACATCGGCCCGAGGATGTCGTCGTCGGGCACGCGGCGGTAGAAGCCCCCGACGATCTTCTCGAAGGTCTCGTGCCCGCCGACCGCCTCGTAGAAGTTGTCCGCGGGCTGGGGGCCTGGGGTGGGGTTCGGCAACGGGGCGGGCGACATGGCCCCCAATCCTACCCGCGGGTGGGGCAGGCCCCGGCGGGGCCGGGTTCCTCGCGCGGCCCGGAGGGGCTGGTTACCATGGGCGGTCATGGTTAGTGGAGGAAGCCCGACCGCACTGCTCGCTCAAGATTCGCCGACGCTCGACCAGATCGCCAACGAGGCGGTGAGCTTCTGGGAGCGCCCCGAGGTCCAGGACTGGCTCGTGGAGCGTCCGGTGCGCATCGCGATCATCCTGCTCGTCGCGACCGTTTTGCAGTTGGTGCTGCGCCGCATCATCAACAAGTTCGCGCAGCACAACATGGCCAACACGAAGAAGAAGGTCCACGGCCGCCGGGCCCGCTCGGCGATCGCGCTGACCGACTCGAAGGAGAAGGCCGACGAGCTGCAGGCCACACGCCGCGCCGCGCGCGTGAAGACCCTCGCGTCGGTGGGGAAGTCGACGGTCGCGATCGTCGTGTGGACGCTCGCGACGCTCATGATCCTCGAGAACCTCGGGCTCAACATCAGCCCGATCCTCGCGTCCGCCGGCGTCGCCGGCATCGCGATCGGCTTCGGCGCGCAGGAGGTCGTTCGCGACTTCTTGAGCGGCGTGTTCATGCTCGTCGAGGACCAGTTCGGCGTGGGCGACACCATCGACGTCGGCGGCGACATCATCGGCGACGTGGAGGATATCTCGCTGCGCCTGACGACGCTGCGCGACATCGACGGGGTTGTCTGGTACGTCCGCAACGGCGAGATCTTGCGCGTGGGCAACCACACCGACGACTTCTCGATCACCCGCCTGCAGATCCCGGTGAGCCTCAACAACGACCCGGACCGGGCGCGCGACGTCATCCTCGACGCCATCAAGCGCGGCATGCAGGACGAGCCCATCAAGGACATCGTGCTCGGCGAGCCGAACATGCAGGGCGTCTCCATCTTCGAGACCGACCACATCTCGTACCGCATCTCGATCAAGACGCTGCCCGGCAGCCACTGGGACGTGGAGCGCTACCTCCACATCCGGATCCTCAAGGCCCTCAACGAGGCAGGCATCACTACGCCGTACCCGAACGGCATCGGCGTGCAGCGCCCGGCGGTGCTCGACGAGCCCGACGAGGCGCAGTCGACCGGCGCGCACGCCGCGGAGGACAACGACTAGCGCCTCCCGCCGCTCCGCGGCCTCGCCGGCCTAGGGGCGGACAGCGCGCGGCCCCGGGGACGCTTCGGGGCCTTGCAGACACCGGCGCCCCGCCGGCGGCAGTATCGCCGCCCGGCAGGGCGCCGGTCGTCTGTTCTCTTTCGCGGCAGGCGGGATCCGGGCCCGGGCCCGCCGCGGGGGAGCGCTACTCGCCTCCCTGGAGGCCCTCGGCGGGCTCGTCGGCGCGCGCGCCGCGGCGGCGGGCGATCGCGTAGATGATGCTCATCGCCGCGAAGAAGATCACCCCGGCGGCGAGCGCGGTCCAGTACTGCGGCTCGGCGATCATGATCCCGAAGGTGAAGACGATGAACGCGATCGCGAAGTACTGCCCGTAGGGCCACAGCGGCACCGGGAAGCCGAGGTTTCTCTGCTCTTCCTTGCTCATCCCGCGCCGCGAGGCGACGTGGGCGAGGAGAATCATCAGCCACACGAAGACCGTCGCGAACGTCGCGAGCGCAGCGACCAGGGTGAAGACCCGGTCGGGCAGCGCGGCGTTGAGGACGACGCCGATGACGAGGATCCCGATGAGCGCGCCGACGGTGAAGACCGGCACCCCCGCCTTCGAGGTGCGCGCCAGCGGCTTCGGCGCGAGGCGCTCCCTGGCCATGCCGGCGAGCACCCGGCCGGCGCCGAAGAGGTCCGAGTTGATCGCGGAGAGCGCCGCGGAGATCACCACGACGTTGAGCAGCGCCGCCGCCCAGTCCACGCCGAGCTGCGAGAAGATCTGCACGAACGGGGACTCCTCGCCGTCGACGGTGCGCCACGGGTTGAGCATGAGGATGACGAGGATCGAGCCCACGTAGAACAGCAGGATGCGCAGCGGCACCGTGTTGATCGCCTTGGGGATAGCCCGGTCGGGGTCCTCGGCCTCGGCGCCGGCGACGCCGATGATCTCCGTGCCGCCGAACGCGAAGAGCACGAGGATGAACGCGGAGATCATCCCGCCGATCCCGTTGGGGAAGAAGCCCCCGTCGTTCCACAGGTTGTCGATGCCCGTCTGCTCCGGGTTGGTGCCGAGGTTGAACGCGAGGATCGCCGCGCCGCCGAGGATCATCCCGATCACCGCGGTGACCTTGACGATCGTGAACGCGAACTCGAGCTCGCCGAACCACCGCACCGAGGCGAGGTTCGCGGCGCCCACGACGAGCAGCGTGACCGCCACCCACACCCACTGCGGGGTGTCGGGGAACCAGAAGCGCATGTAGATCGCGATCGCTGTGAGGTCAGCGAGGCACACGATGAGCATCTCGAAGGCGTACATCCAGCCGGTGATGTAGCCCGACCACGGGCCCAGGTAGTGGCGGGTGTACGCGGAGAACGAGCCCGAGATCGGGTGGCGCACGCTCATCTCCCCGAGCGCGCGGAGCATGAGGTAGACCACCGCGCCGGCGAGCAGGTAGACGAGCAGCACCGCGGGGCCGGCGGCCTGGATGGCCTCCGCGGAGCCGTAGAACAGCCCCGTGCCGATCGCGGAGCCGAGCGCGATGAAGTTGAGATGCCTGGTTTTCAGCCCCCGCGCCTGGCGCGGGGGCGCGGCGGCGCCGCGTGGCGTCATTGTGGAGTCCTCCTTGCTTGCCCGCGCGGGGAGAGGTGGCCGCGCCGGCGGCCGGCCGGGCGGCGTTCGGGCACATCACACTCTAGCGGCGCAGGTGAGCTAGCCCGCCCCGGGGGCGAGCGGCGGGGGCGGTGAAACTAAACCCCACTCAAAGTGAACCGCTTGGTCTACTATGCGGGCTAACGCCCCGCCGGAATCGGGCGGGGAGCAGGCACGAGGCGGCCCGCCGAGTAGGGCCGACGACGACTTCTTCTATTTGAGGACACCGCTTATGACCGATCACTCCCAGCACGGAAACCGCGCCGACGCCGGCACCGCCGCGCGTCGGGTCGCGGCACTCGACCAGGCGCTTCAGGCCCGGGCCACGCCGCAGGGCTTCGACACGGCGGCGATCCACGCGGGCTACCGCCCGGACGGGCAGACCGGGGCGATCAACGTGCCCATCTACGCGTCGACGACGTACGCGCAGGACGACGTCGCCTGTCTGCGGGGCGGCTACGAGTATGCCCGCGTCGGAAACCCCACAGTCACCGCCCTCGAGCAGGTTGTCGCCCGCCTCGAGGGCGGCCTTTTTGCCCGGGCGTTCGCCTCCGGGATGGCCGCGACCGACACGCTGCTGCGCGCGCTGCTCCGCCCCGGCGGGCACGTGGTCTTGGGCAACGACGTCTACGGCGGCACGTTCCGGCTGCTCGACACGTCGCTCAAGGACTGGGGCGTGCGCTACAGCGTCGTCGACACCGCCGACGCCGCGCAGGTGAAGGCCGCGATCGAGGAGGACACGAGGGTCGTCTGGCTCGAGACGCCGAGCAACCCGCTGCTCGCGGTGACGGACATCCAGGCGGTCGTCGCGGCCGCGCGGGGCAGCGGCGCCGCCGTCGTCGTGGACAACACCTTCGCCACCCCGTATCTGCAGCGGCCCCTGGAGTTCGGCGCGGACGTCGTCGTGCACTCCGCGACGAAGTACTTAGGCGGCCACTCGGACGTGCTCGGCGGGCTCGTGGTCACCAGCGACGAGGCGCTCGACGAGAAGCTGCTCTTCCTCCAGGGCGGGGTGGGTGCGGTGCCCTCCCCGTTCGAGGCGTACCTCGCGTACCGGGGCATCAAGACCCTCGGGGTGCGGATGGACCGCCACAGCCACAACGCCCGGGCGCTCGCGGAGTACTTCGCCTCCCGCCCGGAGGTCGCGACCGTGCACTACCCGGGGCTCGAGTCCCACCCGGGCCACGAGGTCGCCGAGCGGCAGATGGCGGACTTCGGCGGGATGATCTCCATCGAGCTCGCCGGCGGCGAGGAAGCCGCCCTGGAGTTCTGTCGCTCAACGCGGCTGTTCTGTTTGGCGGAGTCCCTCGGCGGGGTGGAGTCGCTCCTCGAGCACCCCGCCCGTATGACGCACCAGTCGGCGGCGAACTCGCCGCTCGAGATCGGGCCCGGCCTTGTGCGCCTCAGCGTCGGCATCGAGAACCTCGAGGACCTGCTCGCCGACGTGGAGCAGGCCCTCAACCGGGTGGGCTCCGCCACCCGGCTGCGCGCCTAGCCGACAACCGTCCCGCGCCGCCCGGCCCGAGGCACCTAGTCTTCGGCCCTATCGGCGGCCGCGCGCAGCACGTCGAGCGCGCTGGTGGCGGCGGCGTCGGTCTCCCGAAGGAACTTCGGATCCGTGCCCGGGAACGGGGAGATCGTCGTGTCCGCCCACTGGTCCGAGGTGGGGATGCCGAGCAGGTGGAGCCTCGGGTCGAGCGTCCCGTCGGCGCGCACGACGCGCCTCGTGACTCCCTCGACCTCAGGCGAGGAGCCCGGCAGCGCCCGGCCGTCGGAGGCGGGGTGGGCGAAGGGCCGCACCCGGCCCGACTCGACGAGCCCCTCGGTGAGCGGGTCGCCGGGGTGGGCGATGGAGGGCTGGTGGAGCCACGCGTCGACGAGGGTCGTCGAGGAGACCGTCTCGCCCTCGGGGAGGGTGTCGCTGCCGAGCGCGAAGCCGTCGCCGGTGGCCTTGAGGCGGGTGCCGGCGCCGACGAAGCCGACGATGCCCGCCTCGACGAGGGCGAGGAGCTCACGGGAGCGGAAGAGCGGCGGCCCGGAGCCGACCATCCCGCCGAGCGCCATGAAGGAGTGGAAGCTGCCGCGGCGCGACTCGGCGGTGTAGCGGCCGTCCTCGCCGAGGATCGCGGCGGGCTTGCGGGCCGAGGAGATCGACCACAGGCCCGCCTTGAGCGCCGAGTCGCGGCCCTTGGCCGCCTCGTCGATGTCGCGGGCGAGCCACTTAGCGACCTGGTCGGTGATCTCCTCGACGGTGCCGGTGAACCCGGAGAGCGGCTCGAACCAGTCGGCCGGCCAGAACTCCGAGCCCGGGTCGGCGAGGTGCCCGCGCAGCCTGCCGCGGAGCTCCTCGAGGGGCAGCGAGTCGATGTCGGCGACGACCTCCGCGAGCGGGGCGTTAAGCGCCCCCGGGTCGAGCTCCGCGAGGCGCTCGACGAACGCGGCGAGCGCGTCGCGCAGGATCGCGGGCCATACCTGGGTGGTGAAGTCGATCTCCCCGCGGCCCGCGCCGGAGAGCTCCTCGATGACGCGCTTCAGGCGGGGCATCTCCGCGTTGGGCGGCAGGGAGCGGTAGTCGGATTTCGGGAGGAAGGGGTAGCCGCGCCGCGAGCCGGCGACGATGCGCGGCTCCCGGCCCGAGGGCTCGTAGCGCAGCCCCGCGGGCGAGGACTCGTCCTCGACGTGGCGCCCGCCGCGGCCCACGGTAAGAAGCGTGACGGCGTCGAAGAAGCCCATGCCGAGCCCCCGGACGAGGACCGTCTCCCCGGCGGACACCGCCTCGAAGCCCTGGTCGATGGGGTTGCCGGGGCGGACCCACGTCGCCTGCCCGGACTCGGCGGCGCGCCCGAGGTGATCCTCCTCGGGGTTCGCGGCGGGCGTGAGCCAGCCCTGGGCGAGCACCACCGCGTCGGCGGTGATTTCCCCGCCGCCGGCGAGCCGCACGACGTCGCGCTCGCCTCGCTCCTCGACGGCGACGACGCGGTCGGTGTGGACGTGGAGCTCAAGCTCCGGGTCGAGGTGGCCCGCGGTGAGCTCGAAGACCCAGCGCAGGTAGTCGCCGTAGAGCCCGCGCGAGGGGTTCGAGTAGTCCTCGGTGCGGGCGATCTCCTCGCGGTAGTCCTCGACGACTGTCGGGTCGACGGGCTGGCGGGCGAACGTCTCGCGGTGCGCCTCGGGGATGTCGGCGGTGGTCTCCCGCTCCCCGCCGGGCAGGTGGGCGACGTCGAACTCCTCGCGGATGAGCCGGATCCACTCGTGCATGGTGGGGCCCTCGACGACCGGCTGGGTGGTCGTCGAGCCGGGCTCGGTGAAGAGGGTGACCGCGCCGGCGAGCGTGTTCATGCACAGGGTGTGGGTCTGGTCGGTGCGCCACACCCGGCCCGCGCCGGGCTGCACGTCGTCGATGAGGTGCACGGTCGCCTCAAGGCCGGCGAGCCCCGCGGAGACGCGCTCGAGAACGGAGATGCCGCGTGGCCCCCCGCCGACGATGACGAGGGTGGGGCGGCTCGGCTGGCTAGTCATGGCAGTCAGCTTACAGCCGCCTGAAAATAGACCGCAGTGAACGGTCTTGATAGACCGGATAGTCTGTACTACAACTACCGGCATGCTGAGATCCGAGTCGGCGCGGGCGGCCGTGGCCATCACCGCCGCGGGGTCCCTTCTCGCGGGCGGCTGCGCCGCCCCCGACGAGGGGTCTGGAGCGGTGGCGATCACCTACCTCGAGCCGCAGTTCTTCAGGACGCTCTACCCGCCGGAGGCGGGCTTCTACCCCAACGGTGCGGTCGTCAACAACATCGCCGACCGGCTGCTCTACCAGGACCCGGAGACCCTCGAGCTGCACCCGTGGCTCGCGACCGACCTCCCGGAGGTCAACGACGACGCCACCGAGTTCACCTTCACGATTAGGGACGACGTGACGTTCTCCGACGGGTCGCCGCTCACGCCCGAGACGGTCGTGAAGAACTTCGACCTCTTCGCCGACGGCGACGACTCGCGCACCCTGTCCGGCTCGGAGCAGATCACCAACTACTCCCACGGCGAGGTCCTCGACGACCACACCGTGCGCTTCCACTTCGACAAGCCGGAGCCGGGCTTCGTGCAGGCGACGAGCTCGTTCAACGCGGGCATCCTCTCCGACGAGACGCTCGACTTCGACAGCGAGGGCTTCGGGCCGGGCAACGCCACCAACGTCGTGGCCACCGGCCCGTTCGTCGTCGCCGAGGAGGACCTGGGCACCCGCCTCGTTTTGCGTGCCCGCGACGACTACGACTGGGCGCCCGAGGCCCGCGACCACTCCGGCCGCCCGGAGATCGACGAGGTGCACTACGTGTTCGCCGCCGAGGACTCCGTGCGCGTCGGGGCGGTGCGCTCCGGGCAGGCGGACATCGCCCGGGAGATCCCCGCTCCCGAGGAGCCGCTGCTCGAGGAGTACGGGGTCGACGTGCAGGCCTACGGCACCAACGGGATGAACAACCAGATCGCCTTCCGCTTCACCCACCCGAAGCTGCAGGACATCAGGGTGCGCCGCGCTCTCATCGCCGCGATCGACCGCGAGGAGGTGCTCTACACGCTCTTCTCGGACTCCTACCCGCTCGCCGCGTCCGCCATGGCGCGCACCGCCGCCGGCTACAAGGAGCAGGAAGGCGCCTATACCTACGACCCGGAGCTCGCCGAGCGGCTCCTCGACGAGGCCGGCTGGACCAGGCAGGGCGGCGGCCTGCGCGAGAAGGACGGCGAGACCCTCGAGTTCACCATCAACGAGGCGCTGCCCCAGCCCCGCTCCCGGGAGGTCGTCACGAAGATCCAGGAGCAGCTCGCCCGCATCGGGGTGGGCCTCCACCTCAACCCGGGCGACCAGGCCGCCCAGGACTCCGACTCGAAGGACAAGGAGAAGATCCAGCTGCGCCACACCATGGTCGGCCGCGCCGACTTCGACGTCATCGTCTCGCTCTACCACCGGGACAAGAGAAACGCCCTGCTCAACGACGCGGACGGCGGCGACGAGCCCGCCGACCCGGAGCTCCAGCGCCTCCTCGAGGCCGTCACCGCGGAGCCGGACCTCGAGCGCCGCGCCGAGATCACCGGAAAGGTCCAGGACCACCTCACGGAGAACGCCTACATCCTCCCGCTCTTCGAGGAGCCGGTCGTCTACGCGGTCGCGCCGGGCATCGAGGGATTAAGCGACGAGTCAATCGGCCGGCCCAACTTCTACGAGGTCACCGTCGACGAGGCCGAAAGGAGCGCGCAGTGACCGCGCGGGCCGCGTGGCGGCGGGTGGGGCAGTCGCTCGTCGTCCTGATCGCGGCGTTCACGCTCGCGTTCGTGCTGCTCCACGCGCTGCCCTCGGACGCGGTGACCGCGCGCTTCGGCTCCGACGAGCTGGGCTTAAGCGACGCGGAGCTCGAGGAGATCCGCCGCTCGATGGGCCTCGACCGGCCGGTCGTCGTGCAGTTCTTCGTGACGCTTGTCGGGTTCCTCACCGGCGACTGGGGCTACTCGGTGCAGACCGGCACCCAGGTCACCACGCTGTTGGCGGAGAACCTGCCCGCCACGCTCGCGCTCGCGGGGCTCGCGTTCGTCGTGGCGGTGGCGCTGGCGCTCGGGCTCACGCTCGCGGCGGCGCTGCCCCAGGCCGCGTGGCTGCGCTCCGCGGCGCGCGCCCTGCCGCCGCTCGTGGTGTCGGTGCCGCTGTTCCTCATCGCGATCGTGCTCATCCAGGTGCTGTCCTTCCAGCTCGGCTGGGTGCCGGTCATCAACCCCGAGCCGTGGCAGCGCTACCTCATGCCCACCGTCGCTCTCAGCCTGCCGATCGCCGGTCCGCTGGCGCAGGTGTTCATCCGCTCCGTCGACGAGGTCTACCGCGAGCCGCACGTCGCGGTGACCCGTGCCCGCGGCGCGGGCCGGGCCTGGCTGTTCTTCCGCTCGGTGGCGCGCGCCGCGCTCCTGCCCGCGGTGACCATGGCCGGCCTGCTCTTCGGGGAGCTCGTCGGCGGCACCGTCGTCGTCGAGGAGGTCTTCGGCATCGACGGGGTGGGCCGCCTCACCGTCGAGGCGGTCGCCAACCGCGACACCCCGGTCCTCATGGCGGTGGTCGTCATCGCCGCCTTCGCCTACATCGTCATCAACCTCGTCGTCGACCTGCTCTACCCGCTGCTTGACGCGAGGGTGAGGAGGCCGAGCACCCTATGACCGCACTCCTTCACGCCGCCCGCCCCGGCCGCGGCCGCGCCACCTCCCGCGGGGCCCGCGGCCTCGCCCGGGGCATCGGGGGCGGGGCCGGCACGGCCGTCGCCGCCGCGGTGCTTATCGTCGCGCTCGCCGCGGCGCTCGCCCCGGGGCTGTTTACCAGCCAGGACCCCACGGTCGGCAGCCACGAGCCGCTCGCCGCGCCGAGCCTGGAGAACTGGTTCGGCACCGACGCCGTGGGCCGCGACCTCTACACCCGCGTCGTCTACGGGGCGCGCGAGTCGCTGCTCGGCGCAGTCACCGCCGTCGCCGTGGGGCTTGTCGCCGGCACCCTGCTCGGCGCTGTCGCCGGCAGCGCGCGGGGCTGGGTCGACGCGGTGATCATGCGCGCGGTCGACGTGCTGCTCGCCGTGCCCTCCCTGCTTCTTAGCTTGAGCGTCATCATCCTGCTCGGCTTCGGGACGTGGAACGCGGCGCTCGCCGTGGGCGTGACGTCGGTGGCGACGTTCGCCAGGCTCGCGCGCTCCCAGGTGCTGGGTGTGGCGGCGAGCGACTTCGTCGAGGCCGCCTACGGCTCCGGGGCGAGCAGGGGGCAGGTGCTTGTCCGCCACATCCTGCCCAACTCGCTCGCCCCGGTCATCGGGCTCGCCGCCGTGCAGTTCGGCTCGGCGCTGCTGCAGCTCGCGACCCTGGGCTTCCTCGGCTACGGCGCGCCGCCGCCCACGCCCGAGTGGGGGCTGCTCATCGCCGAGGCCCGCGACCACATCGCGACCGCGTGGTGGCTGACGATCCTGCCCGGGCTCGTCATTGTCGCCGTCGTCGTCGCCGCCAACCACTTGAGCCAGCGGATCCAGGAGGGCTACCGATGAGCGACGCGACCGATCAGCCCCTGCTCGAGATCGACGACCTCACCGTCACCTACCGCACCCGCGGCGGCGAGATCACCGCGGTGCGCGGCGCGAGCGCCACCGTGGCGCGCGGGCAGCTCACCGCGATCGTCGGGGAGTCCGGCTCCGGGAAGTCGACGACCGCCAGGGCCGCGACGGGGCTGCTTGCGCCCAACGCGACGATCGCCGGCGGCGCGATCCGCCTCGAGGGCCGGGACGTCACGCGGCTGCCGGAGAAGCAGTGGCGCAGGCTGCGCGGACCGGTCGTGGGCCTCATCCCGCAGGACCCGAACAACTCGCTCAACCCGGTGCGCACCATCGGCGACTCGGTGGGCGAGGCGCTCGCCCTGCACACCGATTTAAGCCGCCGGCAGCGCCTCGAACGAGTCGTCGAGCTGCTCGGCGAGGTGGGCATCGACGACCCGAAGCGCCGCGCCGCCCAGTACCCGCACGAGCTCTCCGGGGGCATGAAGCAGCGCGCGCTCATCGCCGGCGCGGTGGCGCTCGACCCGGCGCTGCTCATCGCCGACGAGGCGACCTCCGCGCTCGACGTCACGGTGCAGCGCACGATCCTCGACCTGCTCGACCGGATGCGCGAGCGCCTCGGGGTGGGCATCCTCTTCATCACCCACGACCTCGCCGTGGCGGGGGACCGCGCGGACCGCATCGCGGTCATGCACGAGGGCCGCGTCGTCGAGTCGGGCGTCGCGCAGCGCGTGCTCACCGACCCGGAGGACGACTACTCGCGCCGGCTGCTCGCCGACGCGCCCTCGCTCGCGGTCGACCGGCCGGCAAAGGGCACCCCGCCCGAGGCTGAGGGCGAGCCGCTGCTGAAGGTTTCCGGGTTGGAGCAGCGCTTCGGGGACTTCCAGGCGCTCGGCGGGGTCTCCCTCGAGGTGCCAAGGGGCCACACCCACGCGGTGGTGGGGGAGTCCGGCTCGGGGAAGTCGACGCTAGCCCGGGCGGTCGCGGGCTTTAGGCGCCCCACCGCGGGCTCGGTACAGATCGGGGATACCGAGGTCACCGGCCTCGATCGGGCGGGGCTGCGGAGCCTGCGCGGCCGGGTGCAGCTCGTCTACCAGAACCCGTACTCCTCGCTCGACCCGAGGCAGCGGATCGGCCACATCGTCGCGGAGCCGCTGCGCAACCTGAAGGGCCTGGGCAAGAGGGAGGCGCTGGCGCGCGCCGGGGAGGCCCTCGAGCAGGTCGCGCTCGACCCGGCGCTCGCGTCGCGCCGCCCGGGGGAGCTCTCCGGCGGGCAGCGCCAGCGCGTCGCGATCGCGCGGGCGATCGTCGTGGAGCCCGAGCTCATCGTCTTCGACGAGGCGGTCTCCGCCCTGGACGTCACGGTGCAGGCGCAGATCCTTAAGCTGCTGGGCCGGCTCAACCGGGAGCTCGGGTTGACCTCGCTGTTCATCTCGCACGACTTGGCGGTGGTGCGCGACATCGCCGATAGCGTCACCGTCATGCACCGGGGCCGCGCCGTCGAACAGGGCCCCGTCGAGGAGGTCTTCGGTAACCCGTCCTCGCCGCACACGTCTCTGTTGCTCGAGGCGATCCCCGGGGCGCGGTACCGTAGTGGGGGCCTGAACCTCGGCCTCTAGGAGCCGGGGCGCCCGGGCCCTGGCGGAGCCGCGGGGCCGGGCGAGCGAAGTGAGTGTGTTTAGGAAGGGAGCCGGCGAGGTGGACTTCATCAACCTGCTTGCCAACGTCAACCCGGACAGCCCGCTCGCGGGGGTGCGCCTCGAGCGGCCGGCCGCGGTCGACAACGCGCAGGAGAGCTTCTACGCGCTCATGCAGCCCGACGAGCCGGGCACGTTCAGCCACGGGGAACGCTTCGCGGTAGGCAGCTACGTCGCGACCGTTTTGCAGGTGCGCACCGCGGGCACCTACTACTCGGAGCTCATGCTCGACGTCGAGGACCGCGAGCTGCGCGACGCGGTGCTCGAGGCGGCGGAGCGCGACCGCTCGAGCGGGCCGTACGGCGTCTACCGGGAGTCGGGGCTCACCAGCGAGTCGGAGCCGGGCGGCGTCGCGGTCCACGACCCGGCCGTCTTCGGGGAGCGGCTCGCCGCCGCGCTCGACGTGGCGCACCTGCTCACCTTCCACCCGCGCGACTCGCGGCCCGAGGTGCTCGGCCGGCTCGCGCGCGGCGGCTGGGGGCTGGACGAGGCGGTGAGCCTGTATCAGCTCGTGTCCTTCCTTAATTTCCAGCTGCGCGTCATCCACGCGCTGCAGGTCATCAACGGCCAGCCCGAGGTCCACGAGCCCGCCCGCCTCGAGGGCGAGGAGGCCCGCTGGGGCGGCGAGGGCGGCTCGTTCGAGGTCTCTCGGCCGGACGGGATCGCCTCCCCGGAGCGGTTCGTCGCCCACCCGCTGCGCTGGGTGCCGTGGGCCGAGCCGATCCCGGAAAACGAGCTCACCGAGAAGCAGCGCGACGCGCTCGTCGAGCCGTCTCGGGCCGCGAACCCCTACTTCCGGCTGCTGGCGCGCGACCCGGACGCGCTCAAGGCGCGCACGCTCACCGACAACGACATCTTCTACAACACCGAGGGCGGCGCCGGCCGCGCCGAGCGGGAGCTCGCCGCCGCGGTCGTGTCGCGCTACAACGGCTGCACCTTCTGCGCGTCGGTGCACGCCGGCCGCGCGATCGAGGAGTCCGGCCGCGAGGACGAGGTCAAAAGCCTGCTGGAGCGCGGGGTGCGCGCCGACCTGTCGGACCCGCTGTGGAACGCGGTGCGCGACGCCGCCGTCGCGCTCACCACGAGCCCCATGCAGTTCGACGAGGACACGGTCACGAAGTTCGCGGACCTCGACGTGGATGCCACCTACGTGCTCGACATCGTCAACGCGGCGGCGTTCTTCAACTGGGCGAACCGGCTCATGCTCGGCCTCGGCGAGCCCGAGGTGCCCCGGCCCTACCGCGACCAGTAGCGCCGCGGACCCACGTGACGGACGCGAAGGGCCGCTACCTCAAGGCCGCGCGCGGCAGCGCCGCGGCGATCATGGCCCGCTACTCGACGAGCTTCGGGCTCGCCGCGAGGCTCAGCGGGCGGCGCATCGGCGGGGACCTCGCCTGCCTGTACGCGGTGGTGCGCGTCGCCGACGAGATCGTCGACGGCGCCGCGCCCGAAGAAGAGCGCGCCGCGCTGCTTAGCGACTACCGGCGCCGGGCGCTCGCCGCGCCCAGGGAGGAGTTCTCGCCCGACCCGGTGCTCCACGCCTTCGGGGAGCTCGCCCGGCGCTGCTCCTTACCCGCCGAGCCGCTCGAGGCGTTCTTTAGCTCCATGGCCCGCGACCTCGACCCGGCCCCGCTCGCCGAGGGGGAGCTCGAGGACTACGTCTACGGCTCCGCCGAGGCCGTCGGCCTGCTGTGCCTCGCGGTGTTCTTCGAGGGCCCGCCCAACGACCACGAGCTCGAGGCGGACGCGCGGCGCCTCGGGCGGGCTTTGCAGTACGTCAACTTCGTGCGCGACCTCGGGGTCGACGAGCGCGAGCTCGGCCGCAGCTACCTCGGGGCGCTCACCGACTCGGACAAGGACCGGCTGCTCGCCGAGGCGACGGGCGACCTCGAGGCGGCGCGGCTTGCCGCGGCCCGGCTGCCGCGCCGCGCGCGCGTCGGGGTGCGGGTCGCCGCCGGGCTCTACGAGGAGCTCGCGAGGCGGCTTTCGCGCCTCAGCGTCGCGGAGATCTCCCAGCGCCGGGTGAGCGTGCCCGCCGCGGCGAAGGCCCGCATCGCGGCGCGCGAGGCGTGGCTTTCGCGGGTGGCGCCGTGAGGATCTCTATCGTCGGCGCCGGGGTGGCGGGGCTTGCGGCGGCGGGGCTGCTCGCCGCCGACGGCCACGACGTCGACGTCTTCGAGGCCACCGGCGAGGTCGGCGGCCGCGCCGGGGTCCTCGAGGCAGGCGGCTTCCGCTTCGAGACCGGCCCCAGCTTCTACCTTTTGCCCGAGCTCCTCGAGCGGCTCTACCGGGAGCTGGGCACCAGCACCGAGGCCGAGCACCCGCTTTATCGCCTGGACCCGGCCTACCGGATCCTCGGCGACGGGGGAGAGACCCTCACTCTCACCACGGGCGGGGCGCCGGCGGCCTTCGAGGCCCGCGAGCCCGGCTCGGGCGCGCGGCTTGAGGCCTACCTCGAGCGCGCCGGGCGGCTGCGCAGCCTCGCGGTCGAGCACTTCCTCTACACCGCCTTCGACCGGCCCACAGACCTCCTCGCCGGGGCGCGGGCGCTCCCGCGGCTCGCGCCGGCGCTCGCAACCTCGCTCGCGGCGGCGGCCGGTCGGGTGGCCGGCGACCGGCTGCTTCGCCAGGCGCTCGAGTACCCGGCGGTGTTCCTCGCCGGGGAACCGAAGCGCGTGCCCGCGCTCTACGGGCTGCTCAGCCACGCGGACCTCGCCGAGGGGGTGTACTTCCCGGCCGGGGGATTTAGCGCGGTCGTCGCGGCCCTCGAGCGCGCCGCGCTGCGCCACGGGGCGCGCATCCACCTTCGCTGCCCGGTCGAGTCGATCGACGCCCGCGCCGGGCGGGTGCGCGGCGTGACCGTCGGCGGGGAGCGCGTCCCCGCCGACGCGGTCGTCGCCTGCGTGGACGCGCACCACGCCGAGCACGAGCTCCTTGAAGGCGCCCCGCCGGAGCACCCCGAGTCGTGGTGGCGAAGCCGCGACCCCGGCCCCGGCGCGGTCGTCGTGCTCCTGGGCTTAACGCGCGCGCTGCCCAGGCTTAGCCACCACACCTTCTGTTTCGCCTCGGACTGGCAGCGCGACTTCGACGCCGTCTACCGCGGCGCCCGCGGGCATGCTGTGGGGCTGCGCGCGCTGGGCGCCTCGGAGTCGGTGTATGTCTCCAGACCAACCGCCACGGAGCCGGGCTTCGCGCCGCCCGGCGGGGACGCCCTGTTTATCCTCGTGCCCACCCGCGCGGACCCGTCCCTCGGCCGGGGCTCCGCGTGGCGGGCCGGCCGAGGCGACCCGCGGGTCGAAAAGATCGCGGACCTCGCGGTGGGGCGGGTCTCCGCGGCGCTGGCGCGCGCGGGGCTGAGCGACGGCCCCCTCGAGCCCGAGGTCGCGGTGCGGCGCACCATCGGGCCCGGGGACTACGCCTGGCGGTTCCACCTGTGGCGCGGCGGTGCGCTGGGCCTCGCGCACACTCTTGGCCAGTCGGCGCTGCTGCGCGGCCGGCAGCGCTCCCGGCGGGCGCGGGGGCTGTACTTCGCGGGCTCGTCGACGCTGCCGGGGGTGGGCGTGCCGCTCGCGGCGGTCTCCGCGACGACGGCCCGCGAGTTCATCCGCCGCGACCAGCCGTGAGACCCCGGCCGGCGGGGCGGGCACCACGCCCGGACTTATATGTGACGTTTTATACGTTGGTGGTACCGTGGCTCCGTGGCTCAACAGCTTCCCAGCAAGACCCCGGCGTACGTCGCCATCGCCGCGGAGATCAGAGGCTGGATCGCGGGCGATGAGCTCCAGCCTGGCGACCGGCTGCCCAACGAGCGCGACCTCGTCGAGCGCTTCGGCGTGGCGCGCATGACCGTGCGCCACGCGCTCGACATCGTGCAGCTCGAGGGGCTCATCGAGCGCCGCCGCGGCCGCGGCGGGGGGACGTACGTGCGGCGCCTGCCCCCGCCCGTGGAGCTCTCCTCGGCGACGAGCCTCGTCGCGCAGCTCGAGCGGCAGGGCTGGGACGTCGACGCGCGCGCGCTGCGCGTCGAGGAGCAGGAGCCGGACTCGAAGGCGCGCGCCGCGCTGGGGCTCGCCGCCGGCGAGGAGGTCACCGCCGTCACCAGGCTCGGGGTGGTCGCCGGCATGCCCCTGTCGGTGGAGACGGTCTACCTGCCGGTCGCGATCTTCCCGCGCGCCGGGGAGCTCACCTTGACCGGGGACATGCGCGACGTGCTCGAGGACGCCTACGGGGTGGTGGCGGTCTCCAAGGAGGAGACGCTCACCGCGGCGCTGCCCGACGATGAGGCGCAGCGCCTGCTTGAGGTGCCGCGCACCCTGCCTCTGACCCGCATCGAGCGCATCGCGAGGGACTCCGACGAGCGGGCGTTGTCCTACTCGCACGGGCTGTTTCGCTCGGACGTCGCGAATATCCGGGTGCGCACCCCCACCCCGAAGCACCTGCGCTAGGCGGCCGCCGCCCCGCGGGGCGCGGACCCCGGGGCGGGGCGGCTGGGCTCCCTATTCGGCGTCGACCGAGCGGAGCCGAAGCGCCCGCTCGAGCGCGTCGCGGCGCTCGACGAGGATGCGCTTGAGCCCGTGGCTGCGCTCGGCCTCGAGGAACTCGCCGGTGCGCTCCACGGTGCGGGAGCTCACGTCCCAGCGCGGGTAGAGGCCCTCGAGCGTGGTGGTGGCCATCTCCGTGGAGAACTCGTCCCACACCCGCTGCGCCTCGTCGAAGTAGCGCGCCGCGACCCCGTCGAGGAGGGACTCCGCGCCGGGCGCGGCGAGCCCGGAGAGCGCGGCGCGCAGCTCGACGTTGGAGAGCCCGCCGGAAAAGATCTCGTCGGCGACGCGCTCCTTGACCGCTCGCTCGGGCACCGCGGCCCGGGCGGTGAGCGCCTGGCGCGCGCCGCTGGCGGTGCGGTCCTGCTCCTCGAGGCGGGCGACCTCCTGCTCGGGGGCGGTGACAGCCCCGCCGGCGATGAGCGCGGTAAGAGCCGTCCAGCGCAGGTCCGCATCCACGGTGAGCGACCCGGCCTCGCCGGCGAGCACGCCGCGGAAGTAGTCGGCGGCATCGTCGGTGAGCGGCACGCGGGCGAGCGCGCGGGCGAAGACGAGCGCGGGCTCGGGGCGCTCCCCGCGGGCGCCGGCGAGCAGCTCCCGGGCCAGCAGCTTGCGGCCCTCGCCCGCGGCCCACTCGGGCTCCGCGTAGCGGGTAAGCGCGGTGACCGCCTGGGAGAGGACCTTCTCGAGCACGGCGAGCTCGGTCTCGGCGCTCGCGCCGCGCGCGACGAGGCGCACGAAGTCGCGGGCCTTGAGCCGCCCCTCGCGGGTCGCCTCCCACGCCGCGGACCAGCACAGGGTGCGCGCCATGGGCTCGGCGATGCGGTCGATGTTCTCCAGCGCGAAGGCGGTGGAGCCCTCATCCAGCCCCATGAGGCAGTAGGTGAGGTCGTCGTCGTTGACTAGCACGAGGTCCGCGGCCTCCTCGCCGGCGAGCTCGGGCACCTCGGTGCGCCCGCCCGAAACGTCGAGCTCGACGCGACGCACCCGGTTCACGGTGTCGCCCTCGAGGCGGTAGAGGCCCACCGCGACGCGGTGCTCGCGCGGGGAGTCGGCCTCCTGGCGCACCGCGAACGAGGAGTAGCGCCCGTCCTCGAGGTTGAACTCGGGGTAGAGCCTCGAGGGCCCGGTGGTTTTCAGCCACTGCTCCGCCCAGCCGGAGAGGTCCCGCCCCGAGGCCTCCTCCAGCGAGCCGAGCAGGTCGTCGAACGTCGCGTTAGAGAACTGGTGGGCCGCGAAGTGGCGCCTCACGCCCGCGAAGAACTCCTCGCGCCCGACGTAGGCCTGCAGCTGCTTGAGCACGCTCGCGCCCTTGGCGTAGGTGATGCCGTCGAAGTTCGCCTCGACGGTCTCGATGTCGCCGGCGTCCGCGGAGATCGGGTGGGTGGTGGGAAGCTGGTCCTGCTCGTAGGCCCAGGACTTCTCGACGTTCGCGAACGTCACCCACGCCGTGTCGTACTGGGTCTCCTCCGCCTGGCTGATCGCCGACGCCCACGTCGCGAACGACTCGTTGAGCCACAGGTCGTCCCACCAGCGCATCGTCACCAGATCCCCGAACCACATGTGGGCGAGCTCGTGGAGGATCGTGTCGGCGCGGCGCTCGTAGCGGTACTGCGTCGGCGTGGAGGAGAACACGTACTCGTCGCGGATCGTCACGCAGCCGGCGTTCTCCATCGCGCCGGCGTTGAACTCCGGGACGAAGACCTGGTTGTAGACCCCGAACGGGTAGGCGAAGCCGAAGTTGCGGTGGTAGAAGTCAAAGCCCTGCTTCGTCTCGGTGAGGATGCGCTCCGCGTCGAGCGAGTCGATCAGCGACGCGCGGCAGTAGACCCCCAGCGGCACGGAGAGCTCCTTCGGCTGGCCCGCGGGCGTCTCCGGGTGGTGGGTGAGCCGGCCGCGCCACTCGTCGGTCACGCCCTGGTAGGGCCCGGCGCACAGCGCCACGAGGTACGTCGAGAGCGGGTAGTCGACCACCACCTCGTGGCGGGCCGAGTCCCCCTCGGTGGCGGTGTCGGGCTCCGCGTTGGAGATCACCCGCCAGTGCGCCGGCGCGGCGACCGAGAGCCGGTAGGTGGCCTTGATGTCGGGCTGGTCGAAGCACGCGAACATGCGCTTCGCGTCGGCGGTCTCGAACTGGGTGTAAAGATAGGTCTCCCCGTCGACCGGGTCGACGAAGCGGTGGAGCCCCTCGCCGGTGCGCGAGTACACCGCGTCCGCGTCGACGACGAGGCGGTGGTCGCCCGCCTTGAGGTTGCGCAGCGCGATGCCTTCGTCCTTCTCGTAGCAGCCCGCCTCGGTCGTGGCGAGCGCGTCGGCGGTGACGTCCACCCCGTCGAGCTCGACGAGTCGCACCCCGCGGGCGCGCAGGTCGATGAACGTCGAGCCCGCCTCGTTGACCTCGAGGTCGACGCTCGTGCGGGAGCGGAACGTGTCCGCCTCCCGGTCCGTCGCGCCCGTCAGGTCCAGGTCGATGTCGTAGTGCACCTTGCCGATGAGCGCGGCGCGCGCGGCCGCCTCCTCGCGGGTGAGGTTCGTCGAGCTCATGGGTCCTCCGGTCGTCCTTTCCTCGCTAACTCGCTTCGTCTCGCCGGGCCGTGGGCCCGGCCGGTAGCAACCGATTCTAGGCGGCGGCGCGGTCGCCGCCGGCCGCGTCGCGGGCGCTTCTGCGCCGCGCGGCTATGGTTGAGCGGGCAGACATCACACCGGCCGCCGCCGGCCCGGCAGAAGACCGGGGGCGGCGGGGACGCGAGGGGGAGGCGCGGGTGGCCAACACGGCAAGCGGCCGGCACCGCCGCACCGACGACAGCGACGAGCGCGGTCCCGTCATCGACGAGCCGGGCGCGCGGCCCCGGGCCGTCGAGCCCGAGGGCGCGGCGGGCGCCGGAAACGAGGG
Organism: Corynebacterium otitidis ATCC 51513; assembly: GCF_000296405.1. Lineage (GTDB taxonomy): Bacteria > Actinomycetota > Actinomycetes > Mycobacteriales > Mycobacteriaceae > Corynebacterium > Corynebacterium otitidis. Next base: position 585,548 of record NZ_JH815192.1, on the reverse strand, counting down.
ACCCGGCGCCGGGGAGAAAAGCCCCGAGTCCGGCCCGGGGGAGCGGCGGCGGCCCGCGGCGCGCGCCGAGCGCCTCGAGAAGCACTACGGCGAGGGCGAGGCCAAGGTCACCGCGCTCGCCGGGGTGGACGTCGAGCTCGCCGCGGGCGAGTTCACCGCGATCATGGGGCCCTCAGGCTCGGGGAAGTCGACGCTCATGCACTGCCTCGCGGGCCTCGACCGGCCGAGCTCGGGCGAGGTGTACATCGGCGAGACGCCGCTGAGCGGCATGTCCGACCGCGAGGCCACCGAGCTGCGCCGCGACCGGCTGGGCTTCATCTTCCAGTCCTTCAACCTTGTGCCCTCGCTCAGCGCCGCGGAGAACATCACCCTGCCCTCCGACATCGCGGGCCGCCGCGTGGACAAGGACTTCTTCGTCGAGGTCACCGAGCGCCTGGGACTCGCGGGCCGGCTCGACCACCGCCCCTCGGAGCTCTCCGGCGGGCAGCAGCAGCGCGTCGCGTGCGCCCGCGCGCTCGTCGCGCGCCCCGAGCTCGTCTTCGGCGACGAGCCCACCGGCAGCCTCGACTCGAACTCCTCGAAGGAGGTCTTAGGGATCCTGCGCTCCGCGGTCGACGACGACGGGCAGACCGTCGTCGTGGTCACCCACGACCCCAGCGTCGCCGCGAGGGCCGACCGGGTGCTCTTCCTCACCGACGGAAGAATCGTCGAGGAGCTCACCGAGCCCGGGCTCGAGGCGATCTCGCGGGTCATGACCGACATCGAGCGCTCCTAGGAAGGCAGGCGAGAACGCGGTGGCACTGCCGTCCCTGAAGTCCCATCCCATGCTCGCGGTGAGCCTGCGCAGCCTGTGGTCCCACAAGCTACGCATGGCGCTCACCGTCGTCGCCGTCGCGCTCGGCACGGCGTTCATCGCCGGGGCGTTCATGTTCACCGCGATGATGGCGTCGACGTTCTCGACGCTGGTGTCCGGGCAGTACGCCGGCGTCGACGTTGTCGTCGACGCCGAGGACGACCCCGCGGCCCTCGACGGGGAGGCGAGGGCCGACATCGAGGCCGACGACGAGGTCGCCGCGGCCACCGTGCTCGGCAGCCAGCCCGTCGTCGTCGGCGGCCCGGACGGCGAGACCCTCCAGACCGGCGGCGCGCAGATTGCGCCCTGGTACGGGCCCGGCGAGCGCGTCGGAACGCCGGAGACGATCACCGCGGGCGCCGCGCCCGAGGGTCCCGACGAGTACCTCCTCGGCGAGAAGGCCGCCCGCGGCGCGGGCCTCGAGGTCGGCGACGAGATCACGATCGTCGACTCGCAGGGCCCGCGCGACGGCACGGTGAGCGGGCTTATCGTTCTCGGCGAGGAGGACGATCCCGCCAACGACCAGCTCGCGGTGCGCGCCGAGGAGGGCTCCTACCTCGAGCGCTACCACCCCGGCGGGGCGCTTCCCAGGCTCTCGGTCGACCTTCACGGCGACGACCCCAACGCCGAGGCCGCCGCCCGGCGCCTCACCGACGAGCACCCGGGGCTTGAGGCCACCCCCGGTAAAGAGCTCGCCGAGGAGGAGTCCCAGCAGCTGCGCGAGGACTTAAACTTCATCAACTACTTCCTCGTCGCCTTCGGCGGCGTGGGCCTGTTGGTCGGCACGTTCCTCATCGCCAACACCTTCGCCATGACCGTCTCGCAGCGCACCCGCGAGTTCGCGCTGTTGCGTGCGCTGGGCGCCTCGAGGCGGCAGATCACCGGTTCCGTCGTCGGGGAGGCCGTCGTGCTGGGCCTCGTCGGCTCGGCGCTCGGCGTGGGGCTCGGCATCGGGCTCGTCGCTCTCATCGTCGCGGCGATGTCGGCTCTGGGCGTCGAGGGCGTCGGCGGCGGGCTGGGCATCACCGCCACGGGGCTTGTCGTGCCCGTCGTCGTCGGCGTTCTCGTGACGGTGCTCTCCGCGTGGGCGCCCGCCCGCCGCGCGGGCTCGGTGCCGCCGGTCGCGGCGATGAGCGCGTCGGCCGCGGGGGCGCGCGGCTCGCTCAAGGCCCGCACCGTCGCCGGCGCGGCGGTGCTCGCCGCCGGGGTCGCCGCCGCGGTCGTCGGGGTCGCGTGGGACTCGCTCGAGACCCGCGACCGCGCCATCGTCGTCGGTATCGGCGCGGTGGCCGTGTTCGTCGGGGTGTTCCTCGCCTCCCCGGCGGCCTCCCTGCCCGTCGTGCCGCGCATCGGGCGGGTCGTGGGCTGGCCGTTCGGGGCGATGGGCAGGCTCGCCGCGGAGAACTCCCGGCGCACCCCGACGCGCACCGCGACGACGGCGTTCGCCCTCACCCTGGGCGTGGCGCTGGTGAGCGCGATTGGGATGCTCGGCTCGTCGATGAAGGCGTCCGTCGCGACGATCCTCGACGAGCAGATCGCCTCCGACTTCATGGTTGGCACGCTCACCCCCGGCATCACGCTGCCCGCCGAGGCGGGCTGGCGCGTCGCCGGCGCCGAGGGGGTGGACTCGACGATGGAGACCGCGATGGCGCCGGTGACGGTCTCCGGGGCGGATCTCTTCGGCGAGGGGGCGCAGTTCGGGTTTTCCTACGTCGTCGACGGCGACCTCACCGAGGCGTACCCCTTCGACGTCGTCGAGGCCGCCGACGGGGCGGGGGAGAACCCGCTCGACCTGCGCGGGGAGCGCGGCGTCGTCGCCCACGAGGCCGTCGCCGAGCGACTCGGCTGGGAGGTCGGAGACGAGCTCGACGTCGCGCCCAGCCTCGGCGGGGAGGGGACGAGCGCGCCGCTGCTCGCCACGTACCGCGCCGACGAGATCTACGAGGGCTTCTTCGTCTCCCCGGCCGCCGCCGGGGAGGCCGTCGACCTCGTGTCCACCGCCCAGCTCATGCGCGTCGACGTGCACGCCGAGCCGGGCTTCGACCACGAGGCGCTGCGGGCCAACCTCGAGGACGCGGTCGAGGACCTGCTCGTCGCGCAGGTCCTCGACGCCGACGACCTAAGCGCCGAGGTCGACGCCCTCATCGACGCGCTGCTCGCGATCCTCTACGCGCTGCTCTCGCTCGCGGTGGTCATCGCGATCCTCGGGATCGTCAACACGCTCACCCTCAACGTCCTCGAGCGCCGCCAGGAGATCGGCATGATGCGCGCGGTCGGCGCGCGCCGCGGCCAGGTCGCGCTCATGGTCGTCCTCGAGGCCGTGCAGATCGCCGTGTTCGGCGCGGCGCTGGGCATCGCCGTCGGGCTCGGGCTGGGGCTCGCGTTCCTCGAGGTCATCCGCGACACCGGGCTCAACACCATCAGCGTGCCCATCGCCGCGCAGTTCGGGATCCTCGCCGCGAGCGTCGCCGTCGGCGTCGCGGCCGCCGCCTGGCCCGCGCGCCGCGCCGCGGCGATCCCGCCGCTCGACGCCATCGCCGACGACTAGCTCCCGCCCCGGACAGGCGGGAAGCCCCGTCCCGGGCGGCCCTCGGGATCCTTCGGGCGGCAACACGACCGCGCGGAAGCGGTTAACCTGGGCGCCAGCAGCCCCCGCGGCCCGGTTGACCCGGGCCGGCCGGGGTCGACGAAGCAAGACTCAGGTTACCTACGACGCGCTCCCGCCGGGCGGGCCGCCGCCCGCCGGACGCGGGGCGGATAGCTAAAGGAGTGAAGGAAGAGATGGCAGAGAAGGTCACCTTCTGGTTCGACGCGCTGTGCCCGTTCGCGTGGCAGACCTCGCGCTTCGTTAAGGAGGTCGAGAAGGTCCGCGACGTTGAGGTCGACTGGGTGCCGATGTCGCTGGCGATCCTCAACGAGAACAACGACGACGCCCCCGAGGACTACAAGAAGAGCGTCGCCCGCGCCTGGGGGCCGGCGCGCGTGTTCGCCGCGGTGAAGACCGAGAAGCCCGAGAAGGTCGACGAGCTCTACACCGAGGTCGGCACCGCGCTGCACAAGAACGACGAGAACAACACCGACCAGTCCGAGCGGTTCACCGACCTGCTGCGCCGCTCGCTCAAGGCCGTCGGGCTCGACGAGGCCTACGCCGACGTCGCCGAGACCACCGAGTGGGACGACAAGCTGCGCGAGTACCACAACGGCGCCATCGACCTGGTCGGCGACGACGTCGGCACCCCGACGATCGCGCTGAACGGGGTGGGCTTCTTCGGGCCCGTCATCACCCGCGTTCCCACCGGCGAGGAGGCCGGGGAGATCTTCGACGCGGCCGTTAGGCTCGCGAACTACCCCTACTTCTTCGAGCTCAAGCGCACCCGCACCGAGAGCCCCCAGGTGAGCTAGATGGGCACGCTCTTAGTCTCGACCGTGCTCGCCGCGATGGCGGGCATCGCCACCTACTCCACGTGGCGCGACAACCGCGGCGTCTCCATCGTCTGCGCGATCGTGTTCCTCATCAGCGGCATCGTCGCGGTCGTCGCCGCGATCGGCGCGACGGTGAGCCTCGTGGTGAAGCTCCTCCCGCTCATCCTCATCGTCATCGCCGCGTTCGTGCTGTGGAAGATGTTCTCCAGCGGCGACGGCGACGAGGCGCGGCCCAGCCCCGGCGCCTAGCGCGGCCGAGGCGCGCGAAACCTCAAAGGCCCCACCCGCCCCCGGCGGGCGGGGCCTTCATTATTCTTAACACCGGCGACAGCCACCCGATTGTCGTAATCCACAGCGGACGGAGAACCACAGCGATGCGCATCTACCTCGGCGCCGACCACGCCGGCTTTGAGCTCAAGGAGGCCGTCAAGGAGCACCTCGCCGGCAAGGGCTTCGAGGTCGTCGACTGCGGCGCCCACGAGTTCGACCCCGCCGACGACTACCCGGCCTTCTGCATCGACGCCGCGGAGCGCACCGTCGCCGACCCCGGCTCGCTGGGCATCGTCCTGGGCGGCTCGGGCAACGGCGAGCAGATCGCGGCGAACAAGGTGCCGGGCGCGCGCTGCGCGCTCGCCTGGTCGGTCGAGACCGCAACCCTGGCCCGGGAGCACAACGACGCGCAGCTCATCGGCCTCGGCGGGCGGATGCACGAGCGGGACGAGGCGCTCGCCATCGTCGACGCGTTCGTCGGCCAGGAGTTCAGCGGCGAGGAGCGCCACAGCCGACGCATCGGGCAGCTCGCGGACTACGAGAAGCGCCGCTAGCCGTTCTCGCCCGCGGGGCGCGCGAGGCGCGGCCCGGGGAAAAGACAGAAGAAACGGCCCCGCGCCGGGAGGGATGATCCTCCCAGCGCGGGGCCGTCGGCGTTCCCTAAGCCCGCGGGCGTCAGGCCCCGGGGCTAGAAGTCGAAGCCCCCGAAGTCGAAGCCGCCGCCGAAATCGCCGCCACCAAAGTCGCCGCCGCCGAAATCGCCGCCGCCGTCGCCGAAGTCGCCCCCTGCGTCGCCCGCGTCGCCGCCGTCCCCGGCATCGCCGGCGTCGCCGCCGTCCGCGCCCGGGTCGCCGCCCGCGTCCGCGGCGCCCGCCGCGGCGACGGCCGGGCCGACGCCCGCCATGCCGGTGAACAGGGAGCTAAAAAGAAGGAGCGAGCCCGCGGTCCACACCCCGGAGGCCGCCGCCGGCGCCCACCACGGCGCCGAGTACCAGCCGGCCGGCACGGGGCGGCCGGCGACCCGCCCGCCGGGGTAGTAGTGGGGGGTCTCGTCGGAGGCGCTCGGCGAGGCGGTGATCGTCTGGCCGTCGACCTCGACGGAGCGGTCCTCGGAGACCGCGCCGGCCTCCCGCTGGCCCTCGAGGGCGGGGAGCGTCGGACCGGCGGGCAGCCCCATGCGCTCGCGGGCCGCGTTGACGTAGTGCAGCCCCTCGAGCGCGGACTCGCGGGCGAGGCGCGCCTGCTTCGCGGAGCGGGCCTCGCTCATCTGGGCGGACGCGGCGGTGTAGCGCTCCGAGGCGTCCGACAGCGCGCGGGTGGAGGGCTCGTCCGTGCCGTTCAGGCTTAAGACCTGGCTGCCGAGCCGCTCGATCCAGCGGCGGGCGTCGGCCTGCGCGTCGACGAGTTCGGCGGCCTCGCGCTGCTTCTGGTTGTTCTTGCTGATGACCACGGCCATGGCGACCACGACGCCGATGACCGCGAGGATGAGAAGAAGAGTCACGGCTGTGCTGTCAGCTCCCCGATCGCGTCTCGATAGTGGGCAAGGAGGGGTCTCGGGCGGGCCGGGCGCGGCCGCGGGGATCGCGGCCCCGCCCGCTTGAGCCCGCGCCGGGGTCACTAAGGATAACGGCCGGGCGGCGGCGCGGGTTCCCGCGCCGCCAGGGGATTGGCCGGTGGGCTTCGGCCTCGGCTAGACTGCGCCGTGCGCCGTGGGAACGTCGTATAGTGGCTAATACCTCAGCCTTCCAAGCTGAAGACGCGGGTTCGATTCCCGTCGTTCCCTCCACGTGAGCGTCACGGCCGCCGGCCCGGTCCGGATCGCTGGAGCGATCGACCGCGTAGCCGGCGGCCGTGTTCGCGTTTCTGGACCAGGCGGGCGGGCGCGGTTTTCCGGGGCCCCGTCGTGCGTCGCCGCCCCGGCGTCCGGGTATGCTTTCTGCTCGTACGGGACGTGGCGCAGCTTGGTAGCGCACCTGCTTTGGGAGCAGGGGGTCGCAGGTTCAAATCCTGTCGTCCCGACGTACCCGTAATCATCATGCGAGAGCATCGGCAATGTGATCCCAGGAGAGTGACTCGTGAAGAGTGCCGTCGAGAAGCTGAGCGACACCCGCGTCAAGCTGACCGTCACCGTCGACTTCGATGAGCTGAGCGGCGAGCTCGACCAGGCGTATCGGACGATCGCCCAGCAGGTCCAGATCCCCGGCTTCCGCCCGGGTAAGGCCCCTCGCCAGCTGATCGACGCGCGCTTCGGCCGGGGCCCCATCCTCGAGCAGGTCGTCAACGACATCGTGCCGGTCCGCTTCCAGCAGGCGGTCAACGAGGAGAACCTCAACCCGCTCGGCCAGCCGAGCATCACCGACACGAAGATCGAGGACAAGGACTTCGTCGAGTTCGTCGCGGAGTTCGACGTGCGCCCCGAGTTCGAGGTGCCGGACTTCTCCGAGATCAGCGTCGAGGTGCCCGCGGTCGAGGTGAGCGACGAGGACGTCGACGCCGACATCGACCAGCTGCGCGACCGCTTCGCCGAGGAGAAGACCACCAAGCGCAAGCTCAAGACCGACGACATCGCGGTCATCTCGCTCGAGGCGAGCATCGACGGCGAGGACGTCGAGGACCTCGCGGAGGACAAGCTGCACTACCGCGTCGGCGAGGGCGGCCTCTTCCCGGGCCTCGATACCGCGCTGCGCGGCCTCAAGGCCGGCGAGGACAACGAGTTCGAGTCCAAGCTCGACTTCGACTCCTACGAGGGCAAGACCGCGAACGTCAAGGTCACCGTCCACGAGACGAAGGAGCGCGCCCTGCCGAAGCTGGACGACGAGTTCGTCCAGGAGGCCTCCGAGCTCGACACCGTCGACGAGCTGCGCGAGCAGACCCGCCGCCGCCTCGAGGAGCGCCGCAAGACCCAGCAGGCCTCCACCCTGCGCGACGAGGTCCTCAAGAAGGCCCTCGAGGCCACCGAGTTCCCGCTGCCCGAGGGCGTCATCGACGAGCAGGTCGCCAACCAGCACCAGCAGCTGCTCGGCCAGCTCGCCAACGACGAGGCCTCCCTTAACTCCACCCTGGAGCAGGCCGGCATCGAGCGCGAGGAGTTCGACAAGGAGCAGCGCGAGAACGCCGAGCAGGCCGTGCGCACCCAGCTCTTCCTCGACGCGCTCGCCGAGCGGGAGGAGCCCGAGGTCTCCCAGCAGGACCTCAACGACCACATCCTCTTCACCGCGCAGTCCTACGGGATGGACCCCTACACGTTCGTCCAGCAGCTCAACCAGTCCGGCCAGATGGCTAACCTGTACGCCGACGTGCGCCGCGGCAAGGCGCTCGCCGCGGCGATCTGCCGGACCTCCGCGAAGGACGAGAACGGCAAGGACGTCGACCCGAAGGAGTTCTTCGGCGAGGAGGACGAGCAGGGCGACACCGCCGCCGAGGAGGCCGCGGCCGCCGAGGAGAAGAACGAGGACTAGTCCTAGCCTCCTGACAGCCGCCGCCCGGGCTTAAAAGGCGGCGGGAACGCGGGCCGACCCCGGATTCACCGGGGCCGGCCCGCTTCGCTATCCCCGGCGGCGTCCGGGGTCTAACGCTGTGAGCGAACACGGTCCGGGCTGGGCCGGGGCGGTGGGTAGGCTGGTCCCCGGACCGGGCGGGCCGCCCCGCACCCCCCGCCCGAAAACCGGCGGGCGCGGGGCTTGGTCGGCGCCCGCCTTAGTGCCACGAGACGACCGACTGTTAGTTAAAGGAGCTGCTGCATCCATGAGCGAGACGATCACCTCCGCCGAGGGGCCCTCCGGCCTGAACTTGAGCGACTCCGTCTACGAGCGGCTGCTTCGGGAGCGCATCATCTTCCTCGGCAGCCAGGTCGACGACGAGATCGCCAACAAGCTGTGCGCCCAGATCCTGCTTCTTAGCGCCGAGGACCCCGAGCGCGACATCGCCCTCTACATCAACTCGCCCGGCGGTTCGGTGACCGCGGGCATGGCGATCTACGACACGATGAAGTACTCGCCCTGCGACGTGTCGACCTACGCGATGGGCCTGGCCGCTTCCATGGGCCAGTTCCTCTTAAGCGGCGGCACCCCCGGCAAGCGCTTCGCGCTGCCTCACGCGCGCATCCTCATGCACCAGCCCTCCGCGGGCGTGGGCGGCACCGCCGCGGACATCGCGATCCAGGCCGAGCAGTTTTCCTCCACGAAGCGGGAGATGGCCGAGCTCATCGCCGAGCACACCGGGCAGACCTTCGAGCAGATCACCAAGGACTCCGACCGCGACCGCTGGTTCACCGCGCAGGAGGCCAAGGACTACGGCATCGTCGACCACGTCATCGACTCCGCCCCCGGCGGCACGATCACGACCAACTAAGGCTCTAAGAACGCAAGAAGGGGTAGATAGGACAATGATGAACAGCCAGTTCCAGATGCCGAGTTCCCGCTACGTGCTGCCCTCCTTCATCGAGCAGTCCGCCTACGGCACGAAGGAGACCAACCCGTACGCCAAGCTCTTCGAGGAGCGCATCGTCTTCCTCGGGAGCCAGGTCGACGACGTCTCGGCGAACGACATCATGGCGCAGCTCCTCGTCCTCGAGGGCCTCGACGCGGACCGCGACATCACGATGTACATCAACTCGCCGGGCGGGTCGTTCACCGCGATGACCGCGATCTACGACACAATGCAGTACGTCCGCCCCGACGTGCAGACCGTGTGCCTCGGGCAGGCGGCCTCCGCGGCGGCGGTTCTGCTCGCCGCGGGCACGAAGGGCAAGCGCGCCGCGCTGCCCAACGCGCGCGTGCTCATCCACCAGCCTGCCACGCAGGGCGCGCAGGGCCAGGTCTCCGACCTCGAGATCCAGGCCGCGGAGATCGAGCGCATGCGCACCCAGATGGACGAGACGCTCGCCCGCCACACCGGCCGCACCCCGGAGCAGGTGCGCGAGGACACCGACCGCGACAAGATCCTCACCGCGCCCGACGCGGTGGACTACGGGATCATTGACCAGGTCTTCGAGTACCGCAAGCTCCACGACTAGGCAGTAAGCCGCTGCTACCGGCCCCGGCGGGGCGCGGGCGCTTCCCCTCGAGTTCGACGAGGGGGCGCGCCGGCGCCCCGCCGTCGTCGTCCGCGGGATCCGACCGCCGGGGAGGGGAGTCCCGTCCGGGGCGGGGGTGGGGCGACGCAGGAAACCGCGGCGGGGTTAGGTGAGCGGGATTACACTGTCGGGTAGTCCGCGCCGCCGGCTGAGGCGGCGCTATAGACCCACACGTTTCACCGAGGAGGAGACGATGGCCGACAACGACGTGGTGATCCTATCCGGCGCGCGCAGCGCGATCGGCAAGTTCCAGGGCTCGCTGTCCCAGACCGCGCCCATCGACCTAGGCGCGGAGATCGCCCGCTCGGCGATCGAGCGGGCGGGTATTTCGCCCGCGACCGTCGACGCCACGGTCGTCGCCAACGTGCTGCCCACCCGCCCGCGCGACCTCTACCTCTCCCGCGCGCTCGCGCTCGACGCAGGAATCCCGGAGCAGGCGACCGCCCTGCAGGTCAACCGGCTGTGCGGCTCCGGGCTGCAGGCTCTGGTCAGCGCCGCGCAGCAGATCAAATCCGGCGACTCGAAGGTCGCGCTCGCCGGCGGCGTGGAGGTCATGAGCCAGGCGCCCTACAGCGTCAAGGACGCCCGCAAGGGGCTGCGCATGGGCGAGGGCGTCGTCTACGACTGGCTCACCGGCTCGCTGACCTGTCCGATGGGCTCGGGCCACATGGGTATTACCGCGGAGAACATCGCCGAGCGCTATGGCATCTCGCGGCAGCGCCAGGACGAGTTCGCCGCCGAGTCCTACGCCCGCGCGATCGCCGCGCGCGACGAGGGCCGCTTCGACGAGCAGATCCACCCCGTCTCGGTTCGGCGCAAGCGCGAGAACGTCGACTTCGACACCGACGAGGGCCTGCGCGAGACCACCGTCGAGACGCTTTCCGGGCTCAAGCCCGCATTCCAGGAGGGCGGCACCGTCACCGCGGGCAACGGCGCGGGCATCAACGACGCCGCCGCGCTGCTCGTCCTCGCCTCCGAGGCCGCGGCCAGGGAGGCGGGCGCAACGCCGCTCGCGCGCATCGTGAGCTGGGGCATCGGCGGCGTGGACCCCGCCTACATGGGCCTCGGCCCCGTCGCCGCGGTGCCCAAGGCGCTGGAGAAGGCGGGCCTGAAGCTCTCCGATATCGACCTCATCGAGTCGAACGAGGCGTTCTCCGCGCAGGCGCTCGCCGTGCAGGACCAGCTCGGCTTCGACCCGGAGAAGACCAACATCGACGGCGGCGCGGTGGCCCTCGGCCACCCGATCGGCGCCACGGGCGCGATTCTCACCGTCAAGCTCTTGAGCCAGCTGCGCCGCACCGGCAAGTCCCTCGGCCTGGTGACGCTGTGCATCGGCGGCGGGCAGGGCATCGCCGCGGTCGTCGAGGCGCTCTAAGGCACCACCCGCTCCAGGACCCCACCACCGCACCGGATTTAAGGAAGGCACCACCCGTGGCACGAATCGACACCGCCGTCGTCGTCGGGGCAGGCTCGATGGGATCGGGCATCGCCGCGCACCTCGCGAACTCGGGGGGCAAGGTCTGGCTCCTCGACCTCCCCGACGAGGGGGAGGACCGGGCGCGCCGCGCCCGATCTGGCATCGAGCGGCAGGTGAAGCAGCGCGGCTTCTACCTGCCCGAGTTCGCCGAGCGCGTCACGCCCGGCACCGTGGACGACGACCTCCACCGCGTCGCCGAGGCCGACTGGGTCGTCGAGGCCGTCGTCGAGAACCCCGAGATCAAGCGGGACATCTACGCCCGCATCGAGGAGCACCGCGCCCCCGGCACGCCGGTGAGCTCGAACACGTCGTCGATCCCGCTGGCCACCCTCACCGAGGGCGCCTCCGAGCAGTTCCGCCGGGACTTCCTCATCACCCACTTCTTCAACCCGCCGCGCACGATGCGCCTCATCGAGATCGTCGCCGGCGAAGAGACCGACTCGGAGATCGTCGACCGGCTCGTCGACGTCGCGGAGCGCCAGCTCGGCAAGGTCGCGATCCGCTGCCGGGACACCCCGGGCTTCATCGCCAACCGGATCGGGAACCTCTGGCTCGCGGCGGGCGCGGTCCTCGCCTTCGAGCAGGGCATCGACCCGGCGACGGCGGACCGCGTGTTCGGCAAGCCCTTCGGCGTGCCGCGCACCGGCATCTTCGGGCTGCTCGACTTCGTGGGCCTGCAGCTCGTGCCCTCCCTGTGGGGCAGCCTCATCGCCGCGATGCGTCAAGGGGACGCCTACCACCGCTACAAGCTCGCCGACACCGACGAGCTCGCCGAGCTCTTAGAGAAGGGCTACACGGGCCGCACCGGCGAGTCCGGCTTCTACCGAGGCCGCGGGGAGGTCTACGACTTCTCCGCCCACGACTACGTCGAGGCGAAGCCCGCCGAGGACGAGGCGCTCGCCAAGAGGACCGCCGCGGAGGTCCTCGACACCGACACCCCAGCCGGCCGCTACGCGCGCGACGTGTTCCGCGCGACGCTCGGCTACTGCCTCGACGTCGCCGCCGAGATCGCCGACACCGTCGAGCCGATCGACGCGGCCATGCGGCTAGGCTACGGCTGGAAGCGCGGGCCCTTCGAGCTCGCCGACTCGATCGGGCTCGATAAGGTCGTGGCGCTCTTCGACGAGCCGCACCCGCTGCTGAGCGCAGCCGCGGACCGCGGCGGGTTCTACCCGGACGCGGACACGGTCCTCGGCACCGGCGGGGAGGCGCAGCCGCGCGCCCGCCGCGAGGGCGTGGTCACCGCCGCGGCGCTGATCGAGGACGCCGAGCGCATCATCGCCACCGACGGCGCCGAGGTCTACCGGCTGCCTGACGGGGTGGGGCTCGCGACGCTGACGACCCCGATGAACTCGTGCAGCCCGGCGGTGCTCGACGCGTTCGCGCAGGCCGCGGAGCGCGACGATCTCACCGCGCTGGTCATCGGCAACGACGAGGAGCGGGCGTTCTCCGCGGGCGCGGACTTAAAGACGCTCGCGACGCTCGCGAAGGCCGGCGATCCGGACGAGGTCGCGGGCTTCATGCGCCAGGGCATCGACACGCTCAACGCGCTGCGCGCCGCGCCCTTCCCGGTCGTCGCCGCGGCGCGGGGCAACGCGCTCGGCGGCGGGCTCGAGCTGCTGCTCGCCTCGGACGCGGCGGTAGTCCACACCGAGACCCGGCTGTCCTTCCCGGAGCCCACCCTGGGCCTGTTGCCCGGCTGGAACGGCACCGTGCGGCTGCTGAAGAACCTCGTCGCCGCCGGCGTCGACGAGCCGCACCAGCGCGCCTTCCGCGCGATCATGACCTCGAAGCGGTTCCGCGGCGCCCACGAGGCCCTCGAGGCGGGAGTGCTCGACCGGGAGGTAACGAGGGTGGAGATCTCGCTGGACCACGTGCTGGCCGCGGCGCTCGACCTCGCCCGGGAGCTCGCCGACGGCTACGAGCCCGCCCCGGAGCCGGCGCTGCCGGCCTACCCGGCTGACGCCGAGCCGCTGAGCTACACCGACGGCTCGGAGACCGACCGCCTCATCGGGGAGGCTCTAGCGAGGGTCTACACCGCCCGCGACGGGGAGGAGACCACAAGCTTCGGGGAGCTCGCCCGCCGGGAGACCGAGGAGACCGCCCGGATCATCACCCAGCCGGCGAACGCCGCGCGCGCCGAGCACATGGCCGCCCACCGCCGCCCGCTGAAGAACTAGGGAATCTCGGCCGGCGAGTCCGCCGGGTACAGCGACAACGCACCCCCATTCGCGAGCCGCGAATGGGGGTGCGCCCCTGTGGTGCGGGCCGTTACTCGGCGGCCTGGCCGCGGTGCGCCCGGGCGGCGTTGCCGACGATCGCGGCGAGAGCAATAAACCCGACGATGGCGACGATCGGGCTCGTCATCGCGGCCGCGACGTCGAAGTCCATGACGACTAAGGCGGTAGCAATCGCGAGGGCCCACCCTGCGAGGGCGACGACGATGGCTGTGCGCGGCGACATGGGGATCTCCTTTGGATGTGGTGGCGTTGATCCCGGCGGCGGCCGGGGACTTCACAGCGAAGCTATCGCCGCGCGGCACGAGGTGAGGGACTAACGCATTCCGCTGCTCCCTTGGGCGCGGCCTTATATACGTAAGGAGTGTCGTGTAACCCACTAGTTGCCGCAGGTTTCTTCCGCGTCACCTTCGGTGCACCCCGGCTCGGTAGCCTCGCCGCGGAGAACGAAGCCCGACGAGCCGGCCGCGCGGGCCGGGCGGGGAAATAGATAGAGGAGTGACATGGCAGTGAAGTGGGGCGCCCTGGGCGGCGTTCTGGCGGCGGGCGTCCTGGCCGTCGCGCCGGCGGCCGCGGTGGCCGCTCCGGCCGGCGCCGACTCGCCGGTCGTCATCAACGAGGTGAAGACCACCGGCGACCCGGTCGGCGACTGGGTGGAGATCGCCAACACCGACGACAACAACTCGGTGGACGTCTCCGGGTGGACGATCATCGACGATAACCACGACCACACCCCGATCACCTTCCCGCCCGGCACGGAGATCGAGTCCGGCGGCTACCTCGCGGTCTACACCGACACCCACGACGACGGCTTCGGGCTCGGCAGCGACGACGAGGTCACCCTCTCGAACGCCGACGGCGAGGTCGTCGATTTCGTCTCGTGGACCAGCCACGAGCCCACGAGCCTGGGTCGGCTGCCCGACAAGACCGGCGAGTTTCAGCGCACCGGCGCGCCCACCAAGGGCGGCCCCAACGTCGCCGAGGGCGAGGAGCTCGGGCGCGGCGACCTGCCCACCCCGTGGCACGACGCGGAGATCGTCGACATCACCGTCGACGACCCGGCGTTCTCCGAGGAGGACATGTCCGGCGTCGACTTCGACGACCACGGCCGCGCCTACGTCGTCAACAACGACCGCGGCGTGCTCTACGGGCTCGACCCGGTTCCCGGCGAGGCCGCGTACACGGTGGCGTTCGTCTTCGACCTCACCTACCCGGACGGCACCGGCGAGCCCGACGCCGAGGGCGTGACGGTCGGCCCCGACGGCGCGGTCTTCGTCGCCACCGAGCGCGACAACGCCAACAACGACGTCTCCAGGCCCTCGATCCTCCGCTTCGAGCTCCCCGCAGACCCCGAGGGGCAGCGCGGCACGCTGGCCGCGACCCGTGAGTGGAACCTCAAGGAGTTCACGGGAGAGATCGGCGCGAACGCCGGCCTCGAGGCCATCGCCCACATCCCCGACCTGCCGGGCGACACCTTCGCTGTCGGCGTCGAGGCCACCGGCGAGGTCCTCGTCGTGACGCTCGCCGAGGACGGCGCGGAGCTGCGCCAGCGCATCGAGACCTCGCTCGACGGCGTCATGGCGCTCGACTACCAGCCGGTCGAGGGCGTGCTGTGGGCGACGTGCGACGAGGCCTGCCAGAACGCCTCCCAGCGCCTCGTGCTCGACAAGGGCACGTTCGTCCTCGATCCCGCCGATGCCGAGTACCAGCGCCCGGAGAACCTGCCCAACGTCGCCAACGAGGGCTTCGGCCGCTTCCTCGGCGTTGAGCCCTGCGCCGAGGAGGGCCTGGTGCGCTCGGTTGCGCGGGCGCTGTGGGCCGACGACGCGGTCACCGACGGGGTGAGCCTCCGCGGCTCCGAGGTGCTCGGCGAGTGCCGTCCCGCGCCCGGCAACCCGGACGAGGGAGCGGGCCCCAGCGAGCTGCCGGCCCCGAGCACGCCGCCCGCCCCGGGCGAGGACACCACCGGGCCGAGCGAGGAGCCCGGCCCGGGCGAGGAACCCGGCCCGGGCGAGCCCACCGACCCCGAGGGCTCCGCCGAGGACACCGGCCAGCAGGCGGGCGATCCCGCGCCCACCGCGCCTGCGACCCCCGCGCCCACCGCGCCGGCGGGCCAGCAGCCGGGCGCCGGCGCGCAGCAGAAGGGCTCCGGCTCGCTCGCCGCGAC
>NZ_JH815192.1:554608-569882 GCF_000296405.1 Corynebacterium otitidis ATCC 51513 | reverse complement strand
GCCGCGGGCGGGCTGGCGCTGGCCGGCTCGCGCCGCGCTGCCCGGTCCTAACAGCCGGGCCCGAGGCGCCCGGCGCAGGCGCCGCGCCGTGCGGTTCGTGCCGGGGTGGATGAAACCGCCTCCCGGCCGCCGCGCGGGAAAGGTTGCTCCCCGCGGTTAGCGCCGCGAGCTGCGTGATCGCCGCTCGCCGCACCATAAGAGGCGCCTCGTGCGCTCGGCCACGCGCCGGGCTACCGGGGCGCCTTTTTGTCTTCGAAAAGACCGATCGGTCTAGCGCTCGCTATGCTTCCGGGGCATGGTTTTCTCGACGTTGACGCGCCGCGGGCGCCTGGCCCGCCCCGCGCTCGCCGCGGCGTTGGCCGGGGCTCTGGCGGCGGGCTGCGCGGACCCGCAGCCCATCGAGGACGCCGCCTACACGGATCTGGACTTGAGCCCCGACCGGGGGCTCATCCGCGCCGAGGAGAGCCCGGAGCTCGCCGCGGCGGTGCCGGACTCCATCAAGGAGGACGGGAAGCTCACCGTGGCTTACCCGTCGCAGCCGGGCCCGCCGTTCGCGCTGCTCGCCACGGACAACGAGACGCCCATCGGCGTGGAGATCGACCAGGCGCAGCTCCTGGCGGACAAGCTCGGCCTCGAGCTTGACCTGCAGCCGATCAACTGGAGCGCGTGGCCGCTCAAGCTCGCGACCGGCGACGTCGAGGTCGTGCACTTCAACATCGGCGTCACGCGCGAGCGGTTGGAGCGCTTCGACTTCGCCACCAGCCGGGGCGCGTTGATGGCGTTCTCCGCGCGGCCGGAGTTCGAGGGCACCATCGAGTCCTACGAGGATATCTCGGGCCTGCGGATCGCGGTGGGCGCGGGCACCACCCAGGAGCGGATCCTCCTCGACTGGAACGAGCTCTTAGAGGCCGAGGGCAAGGAGCCCGCGGAGCTTGCGCACTACGCGAACGGGCAGGACATGGTGCTCGCCGGGGCCGCCGGCCGGGTCGACGCGATCATGGACCCGAGCCCGTCGGCGAGCTACCGGGAGTCGATGCGCGACGACCTCGTCATCGTCGGCCGCGTCAACGAGGGCTGGCCCGACGAGACGCTCATCGCGTCGACGACGAAGCGGGGCGACGGGCTCGCGCCGGTGCTTGCCGCGGCGTTCAACGAGCTCATCGACGAGGGGCTCTACCTCGAGTCGCTTAAGAAGTGGGACCTGCCCGAGGAGGCGATCCCCGAGTCTGAGACCCACTCCCTGGAGTCCTACACCGACGTCGAGTACGACTAGCGCGCCGCAGGGCGGCGTGAGCGAAGAAAGCGAGGAGGACGATGACGGTGGCCGAGGGTTTTCGCCCGAGCGGGGTGCTGCGCTTCGGGGTGTTCGTCCACGGCGTCAACCCGGACGTCGTGTGGCGCTCGCCGGAGGCGGGCTCGCAGGTCGCGTTCGAGACCTACCGGCGCGTCGCCCAGACCGCCGAGCGCGGCGGGTTTGCCTACTTCTTCCTCGCCGAGGGGCTGCGCCTGCGGGAGAACAACGGAGAGATCTTCGAGCTGGATGTCGCGGGCCGCCCCGACGCGCAGAGCCTGCTCGCGGCGCTCGCCGCGGAGTTCTCCCGCATCGGGCTCGTCGCCACGCAGAGTGCCACGTACAACGACGCCGTCGACCTCGCGCGCCGGCTGCAGAGCCTCGACCTCGTCTCCGGCGGGCGGGCCGGCTGGAACGTCGTTACCACCATCGACCCGTGGATCGGGGAGAACTTCAAGCGCGGCGGCTACCTGCCGTTTCGCGACCGCTACGTCAACGCCGCCGACGTGCTCGCCGCGGCGCGCGCCTCGTGGCGGGGACTGCCCACGACGATTACGAGCGACTACCACCGCGTCTCCCACGCCCCGGGGCTGCCGAGGAGCCCGCAGGGCGAGCCGGTGGTCTTCCAGGCTGGCGTCTCCCCGCAGGGCCGCGACTTCGCCGCCCGCCACGCGGAGGTGATCTTCTTGCCCTACTCGAGGCTTGAGGATGCCGTCGAGTTCCGGGCGGACATCGTCGAGCGCACCGTCGCCGCCGGGCGGGAGCCGAACGCCGTGGCGATCATGCCGGCCGCGGAGTTCGTGCTCGCGCCCACCGCCGCCGAGGCGGAGGAGAAGGAGCGCGAGCTGCGCCGCCTCCAGGTCGGCCCGGAGCAGGCGATCGCCTTCCTCGAGGCCTACTGGGGCAGGGACCTCTCCGACCTCGACCCGGAGGGCCCGCTCCCGGACTTCGACCCGGTCATCGACCGCACCGACGGCAGCCGCGGCGAGCGCTTCCAGTTCGCCGACGCGAAGAAGGTCGCCGACCGGCTGCGCGCCGAGGCCAAATCCCACGGCTGGTCCATCAGGGACACGGCGATCGCGAAGCTCACCGCGCGGCCCCGCGCGTTCGTCGGCGGCTTCGACGAGGTCGCCGACCGGCTCGCCGAATACGCCGACAAGGGCGCCGTCGACGGGTTCACCGTGACGCCCTACCTCATCCCCGGCGGGATCGACGACGTCGTCGACGAGCTCGTACCCAGGCTGAAGGAGCGCGGCGTCTACCCCGAGGCCTACGAGGGCGACACGCTGCGGGCGAACCTCGGGCTCGGGCCCGCGCCGGGCGCCGGCGAAGCTGAATAGCCCCCGCCGGCCGGCGCCGCGGGTTTTTTACACGTACGCGGAGATCCCCGTGATCGTCTTGCCGACGATGAGCGACTGGATGGTGTCGGTGCCCTCGTAGGTGTGGAGCGCCTCGATGTCGGCCATGTGACGCATGACGTGGTTCTCCAAGAGGATGCCGGTGCCGCCGAGCAGGTCGCGCGCCTCGGCGGCGATGTAGCGCGCGCCGCGGGTGTTGTGCACCTTCGCCAGCGAGGCCTGCTGGTGGCGCAGCCGCCCCTCCGCCTCGAGCTGGGAGATGCGCCGGCAGTACAGCGCCATCGCGGTGAGCTTCTGGAGCATGTCGGCGAGGCGCTGCTGGATGATCTGGAAGCTCGCCAACGGCTTGCCGAACTGGCGGCGCTCCGTGGCGCGGTTAAGCGCCGTCTCGAAGCAGTCGATGGCGATGCCGAGCGCGCTCCACGCGACGCCCACGCGAGTGCCGGAGAGCACCTTCGAGGCGGCGAGGAAGCTCGTCGCGCCGGGCAGGCGCTGTGACTCGTCGACGCGCACCCCGTCGAGCTCGATCTCGGCCTGGGGGATGGCGCGCAGCGCGACCTTCCCGGCGATCGCCTGGGAGTGATAGCCGGGCGCGTCCTGCGGCACGAGGAAGCCGCCGACCTCGCCGTCGTTGTCCCCGCCTTCCATGCGCGCCCACACGACGGTGATGTCGCCGCCGTGGCCGTTGCCGATCCACTTCTTCTTCCCGTCGATGACCCACGAGTCGCCGTCCTTGCGGGCGGTGGTCTCGAGGGCGACGGCGTCGGAACCGTGGGTGGGCTCGGTGAGCGCGAACGCGCCGAGCTTCTCCGCGCGGGCGAGCGGCCCGAGCCAGGCCTCCCGCTGCTCCGGGGAGCCGCACTGGTCGATGGCCTGCATCGCGAGGCCCGCCTGCACGGCGATCGCGGTGGCCATGGAGGCGTCCGCGCGGGAGACCTCCATGGTGATGAGCCTAGAGGCCAGCGGCGTGATCGTCGGCTGGCCCGGCACGTCGACCGCGTCGGTGAGCAGGCCCTGCTTCCCGGCGAGCGCGACGAGGTCGGTGGGGTAGTGGGCGTTCTCCCAGTCCTTCGCGATGCGGGTGCGCACCTCGGCGGCGAAGGCCTGGGCCTGGCGCCACGCGTCGAGCTCCGGGCCGTCAATGTCGGAGAACAGGTCGTAGAAGTCGGCCGGGCTGGAGTCGAGCGGATGGGTCATGGCGTCCTCCCTGGAATCGATGTGATGGGGGACACGCTAGCACGGCCCGGCGCGCGGCGACCGGGCAACGAAAGCTATGAATAGCAAAATAATAACCCGGAAGTGTGGCATATATCTCTGTTATCGTTGCCTCATGATCGACAAGACCCACTGGACCGCGCGGGAGGCCGTCGCCGACATCGCCGACGGGGTGAGCATCGCCGTCGGCGGCTTCGGCCTCGTCGGCGTGCCCGAGGTCCTCATCGACGCGCTCATCGAGCAGGGCGCGAGCGGACTGACCATCATCTCCAACAACCTCGGCAGGGAGGACGCCGGGCTCGGCCGGCTGCTCGCCGCCGACCGAATCTCGACGAGCATCGGTTCGTACGTGAGCAACAACGCCGAGTACCTGCGCCGCTACCTGGAGGGCGATATCGAGCTGCAGTTCGTCCCGCAGGGCACGCTCGCGGAGAAACTCCGCGCCGGCGGGGCGGGGATCCCCGCCTTTTACACCTCCGCGGGGGTGGGCACGGACATGACGACCACGGGGCTGCCGAAGCGCTACCGGCCCGGCGAGGGCGGCCAGCCGCCCACCCCGGTGGAGTTCACCGCCCCGAAGGAGACCCGCTCGTTCGGCGGGGAGCTCTACCTCCTCGAGGAGGCGCTCACCCCGGACGTCGGGCTCGTCCACGCGCACAAGGCCGACCGCTACGGCAACCTCGTCTTCAGGCTCACCGCGCGGAACTTCAACCCCGACGTCGCGCGCGCAGCGAAGCTCACCATCGTGCAGGCGGAGTACGTCGTCGACGAGCTCGACCCGGACGAGGTGCACGTGCCTGGTATCGCCGTCGACCGGGTCGTCGAGGTCGGCAGGCAGGACGTCAAGGTCGAGCGGCGCACCGTCACCCCGCGCGCCGCCGGGAACGGAAGCGAGGCTTAAGGAGAACCATGGCGTGGACGAAGGACGAGGCCGCGGCGAGGGTCGCGCGCCTGTTGCCGGACGGCGCGTACGTCAACCTGGGCATCGGGATGCCCACCAGGGTCGCGAACTACGTCCCCGACGGCGTGGAGGTCGTCCTCCACTCGGAGAACGGGCTGCTCGGCGTCGGGCCGTACCCGGGCGAGGAGGAGCTCGACCCGGAGCTCACCAACGCCGGGAAGGAGACGGTCACCGCCGCGCCCGGCGCGTCGACGTTTTGCTCCTCGGACTCGTTCGGGATGATCCGCTCGCGCTCCATCGACGTCGCGGTGCTCGGCGTCATGGAGGTCTCCCAGTTCGGGGACCTCGCCAACTGGATGGTGCCCGGCGTGCTCGCCAAAGGGATGGGCGGGGTGATGGACCTCGTGCACGGCGCGAAGCGCATCGTCGCGATCACCGAGCACCTCACGAAGAACGGCGACCCGAAGATCGTGGCGCGCTGCCAGCTGCCGCTCACCGGGGCGGGGTGTGTGGACACGATCGTGTCGACCTACGGGGTCTTCGAGGTGGACCCGAGGCTCGGGCTTGAGCTCGTCGAGTGCGCGCCGGGCGTCACCGTCGACGAGGTCGTGGAATCCACCGGCGCGCCGGTGCGCGTCGCGGACGCGCTGCGGGGTGCCGGCGCGTAGCCGCCCGGCGGCGAGTCCCGCCCGGGCGAAGGGGGAGCACCCGGGCGGGGGTTGCCCTCGCGGCGCGCGGCGCGCGCCCGCCGGCGGGGCCGAAGCGGGTAGGCTGGGGCGGGCGAGTATGTAAGGCCGGCGGGCAGCCCGCTTGCCTCGACGTCGACGTCACCCAGCGACCGATCACGAGAAGCGAGTTTTCTTCAAAGACACCCATGGCACGTATGCAAGAAAGCGCCGATCTCCTCAAGTGCTCGTTCTGCGGCAAGAGCCAGAAGCAGGTCAAGAAGCTCATCGCCGGGGGCGGCGTGTACATCTGCGACGAGTGCATCGAGCTGTGTAACGAGATCATCGAGGAGGAGGCCACCCGCTCCGGCGGCTCCGGGAAGGACAAGGCCGAGCGCCTGCCCAAGCCCAAGGAGATCGCCGCGTTCCTCGACGAGTACGTCATCGGGCAGGACCGCGCGAAGCGCACCCTGGCCGTCGCGGTCTACAACCACTACAAGCGGGTGCGCGCCGCGGAGCAGGCCGCCGGGCGTGGCTCGCGGCACGCGAAGGGCGACGACGACGTGGAGATCGCGAAGTCGAACATCCTCCTGCTCGGGCCCACGGGCTCGGGCAAGACCTACCTCGCGCAAACCCTCGCGCGGCTCCTGGATGTGCCCTTCGCTCTCGCGGACGCGACGTCTCTCACCGAGGCGGGCTACGTCGGCGAGGACGTGGAGAACATCCTTCTCAAGCTGCTGCAGGCCGCGGACAACGACATCGAGCGCGCGCAGCGCGGCATCATCTACATCGACGAGATCGACAAGATCACCCGCAAGGGCGACAACCCGTCGATCACGAGGGACGTCTCCGGGGAGGGCGTGCAGCAGGCGCTCTTGAAGATCCTCGAGGGCACGGTCGCCTCGATCCCGCCGCAGGGCGGGCGCAAGCACCCCAATCAGGAGTTCATCCAGCTGGATACCTCCAACATCCTCTTCATCGTCGCGGGCGCGTTCGCGGGCCTCGACAAGGTCATCGGGGAGCGCGCCGGCGGCTCGAAGCTGGGCTTCGGCTCGGCGCTCAAACCCGCGGGCGAGAAGAAGAAATCCCAGGGCGACGTCTACGCCCAGGTCCGCCCCGAGGACCTCGTGAAGTTCGGCCTCATCCCCGAGTTCATCGGCCGCCTGCCCGTCGTCGCGACGGTCGACGACCTCGACCGGGACGCGCTCGTGCGGGTGCTTACCGAGCCGCGCAACGCGCTCGTGAAGCAGTACCAGCGCCTCTTCGAGATGGACGACGTGGAGCTGAGCTTCACCGACGAGGCGCTCGGCGCCGTCGCGGATCTCGCGATCGAGCGGGGCGCGGGCGCGCGCGGGCTGCGCGCGATCATGGAGGAGCTCCTCGTGCCCGTCATGTACGAGATCCCCGATCGCGACGAGCCGGGCCAGGTCGCGATCACCGCCGCGCACGTGCGCGGCGAGGAGCCCGTGGAGGTCGACCAGGCGCCCGCGCGCTGGTCGGCCTAGCGGGCCTTGGGCCCGGGCGGGGCCGTTAAGATGGGCGCCGTGACTGACTCGAAGAACCCCGCCGATCGGCTCCCCGCGAGCTGGGAGCCCACGGAGCGCGAGCCCGAACTCTACGAGAAGTGGGTGGAGCGCGGCTACTTCCACGCGGACGCGTCGAGTGAAAAGCCGCCGTTCTCCATCGTGCTGCCGCCGCCGAACATCACCGGCCGGCTGCACATGGGCCACGCGCTCGACCACACGCTCATGGACTCGATCGCCCGCCGCAAGCGGATGCAGGGCTTCGAGGTGCTGTGGCTGCCGGGCACCGACCACGCGGGGATCGCCACCCAGACCAAGGTCGAGGCGCATCTGAAGGAGACCGAGGGCAAGGACCGGCTCGACTACTCCCGCGAGGAGTTCGTCGAGAAGGTCTGGGAGTGGCAGCGCGAGTACGGCGGCACGATCTTAAGCCAGATGCGCGCGCTCGGCGACTCCGTCGACTGGGATCGGGAGCGCTTCACCCTCGACGAGGGGCTCTCCCGCGCGGTGCAGACGATCTTCAAGCAGCTCTACGACAAGGGGCTCATCTACCGGGCGACGAGGCTGGTCAACTGGTCGCCGAAGCTGCGCACCGCGGTCTCCGACATCGAGGTCGTCTACAAGGACGTCGAGGGCGAGCTCGTGTCCTTCCGCTACGGCTCGCTCAACGACGACGAGCCGCACCTCGTCGTCGCGACGACCCGCATGGAGACGATGCTCGGCGACGTCGCGATCGCCGTGCACCCCGAGGACGAGCGCTACCGGCACCTGGTCGGCGAGCGCTTCCCGCACCCGCTGCGCGACGACCTAGAGGTCGAGGTCATCGCCGACGACTACGTGGACCGCGAGTTCGGCACCGGCGCGGTGAAGATCACCCCGGCCCACGACCCCAACGACTACGCGATGGGCCAGCGCCACGGCCTGGAGATGCCCAGCGTCATCGACGAGACCGGCCACATCGCTGGCACGGGCACCCGCTTCGACGGGATGAGCCGCGAGGACGCCCGCGTCGCGATTAGGGAGGCGCTCGCCGAGCAGGGCCGCATCGAGAAGGAGGAGCGGCCCTACGTGCACTCCGTCGGCCACTCGGAGCGGTCCGGGGAGCCGATCGAGCCGCGCCTGTCGATGCAGTGGTGGGTCAAGGTCGACGAGCTCGCCCGCATGGCCGGCGACGCGATCCGGAAGAAGGACACCGAGCTCATCCCCGCCTCGCTCGAGCCGCGCTACTTCGACTGGGTCGACGACATGCACGACTGGACAATCTCCAGGCAGCTGTGGTGGGGGCATCGCATCCCCATCTGGTACGGCCCCGACGGCGACGTCGTGTGCGTCGGCCCCGACGAGGAGCCGCCCGCCGGCTACACCCAGGACCCGGACGTGCTCGACACGTGGTTCTCCTCGGCGCTGTGGCCCTTCTCCACGATGGGCTGGCCCGAGAAAACCCCGGAGCTGGCGAAGTTCTACCCGGTCTCGGTGATGGTCACCGCCTACGACATCCTCTTCTTCTGGGTCGCGCGGATGATGATGTTCGGCACGTTCGCCTCGACCACCACCCCGGAGATCCTCGGCGCCGGGCGCGAGGGCCGCCCCCAGGTGCCGTTCACCGACCTGTATCTCCACGGCCTCGTGCGCGACGAGAAGGGCCGGAAGATGTCGAAGTCGCTGGGCAACGGCATCGACCCGATGGACTGGGCGGAGCGCTTCGGCGCGGACGCGCTGCGCTTCACGCTCGCGCGCGGCGCGAACCCGGGCACCGACCTGCCGGTCGGCGAGGACCACGCGGCGAGCTCGAGGAACTTCGTCACGAAGATCTTCAACGCCACGAAGTTCGCGCTCTTGAACGGCGCGCACGTCGGCGAGCTGCCCGCCCGAGACGAGCTCACCGACGCGGACCGTTGGATCCTCGACCGCCTCGAGGAAGTGCGCTCCAGCGTCGACCGGAACCTCGACGCCTACCAGTTCGCCAAGGCCAACGAGGAGCTCTACCACTTCACGTGGGGCGAGTTCTGCGACTGGTACGTCGAGATCGCCAAGACGCAGATCCCCCGCGAGGGCGAGACCGCCCGCGGCACCGCCACCCAGCGGGTGCTCGGCCGCGTCCTCGACGTCGTGCTCAAACTCCTGCACCCGGCGATGCCGTTCATCACCGAGGAGCTGTGGTGCGCGCTCACCGGCGGCGAGAGCGTGCTGCTCGCCCCGTGGCCCACCGCCGAGGACACCACCGCCGGCGCGCCGGTCGATACGGACGCCGCGCGCCACGTCGCCGACGCGGAGCGCCTCATCACCGAGATCCGCCGCTTCCGCGCCGACCAGGGGCTTAAGCCCAACCAGTGGGTGCCCGCCCGCGTCGACCTCGCCCCGGCGGGGCTCGAGGGGCTCGGCGACGCGATCGCCCAGCTCGCGAGGCTCAAGGAGCCCGGCGAGGGCTTCAACCCGACGGCGAGCATCGAGGCGCGCCTCGAGGGCGCGACCGTCGAGGTGGCGCTGGATACCTCCGAGGCGGTGGACAAGGACGCCGAGCGCGCCCGCCTCGCCAAGGACCTCAAGGCCGCGGAGAAGGAGCTTGAGACCACCTCGAAGAAGCTCGACAACCCCAACTTCCTCGCCAAGGCGCCCGCCGAGGTGCAGGACAAGATCCGCGAGCGCCGCTCCGTCGCGGAGGCGGAGATCGAGCGCATCACGACTCGCTTGGAGGCGATGTAGGACCGTGGCCGACCGAGACGACAACGACGCCGTCAACAAGGGCGACAACCGCAAGGACGAGGGCCTAGAGACCGACGCGGAGGCGCTGCGCGCCGAGCTCACCGGCGAGAACCGCGAGGACTCCGGCGACGAGCCGCGGATCGGGGAGGCCACCCTGGATGAGTCGGGGCTCTCCCTCAACCTCGAGGGCGACGAGGCCGACGAGGAGCCCATCGAGGACCCGGTGACCCGCACCGACCTCGCGAACCTCAGCATGGCGGAGGCGCAGCTCGAGCAGCGCTGGCCCGAGACGAAGATCGACCCCTCGCTCGAGCGCATCGAGATGCTCATGGACCTGCTCGGCTCCCCGCAGCGCGCCTACCCGACGATCCACGTCGCCGGCACCAACGGCAAGACCTCGGTGGTGCGGATGGTCGAGTCGCTGCTGCGCGCCTTCCACCGGCGCACCGGGCGCACGACGAGCCCGCACCTGCAGCTCATCACCGAGCGCATCGCCATCGACGGCAAGCCCATCCACCCGCGGGTCTTCGCCGAGACGTGGCAGGACATCAAGCCCTACGTCGAGATGGTCGACGAGAAGACCGGCATCCCCATGTCCGAGTTCGAGGTCCTCACCGCCATCGCGTACGCCGCGTTCGCGGACGCGCCCGTCGACGTCGGCGTCGTCGAGGTGGGCCTCGGCGGGCGCTGGGACGCGACCAACGTCATCGACTCCGACGTCGCGGTCATCACCCCGGTGGGCCTCGACCACCGCGACTACTTAGGCGACACCATCGCCGAGATCGCCGGCGAGAAGGCCGGGATCATCAAGCCGCGCCGCACGGACGATGAGGATGTCATCGCGCCGAAGGAGAACATCGCCATCGTCGCGGAGCAGGACCCCGAGGCGATGCCCGTCATCCTCCAGCGCGCCGTCGACACCGAGACCGCCGTCGCGCGCGCCGGCGTGGAGTTCGGGGTCGTCGAGTCCCGGGTCGCCGTCGGCGGGCAGATGCTCACCATCAACGGGCTCTCCGGGCGCTACGAGGACATCATGCTGCCGCTCTCCGGGGAGCACCAGGCGAGAAACGCCGCCACGGCGCTCGCCGCGGTCGAGGCGTTCTTCGGCGCCGCGCCCGGCCACCAGCTCGACCAGGAGGCGGTGCGCGCAGGCTTTGCGGCCGTCACCTCCCCGGGCCGGCTCGAGCGGGTGCGCTCCGCGCCGACGACGTTCATCGACGCCGCCCACAACCCGCACGGCATCAAGGCGCTCAGCGACGCGCTGGGGCGCGACTTCAACTTCGACCGGCTCATCGGCGTCGTCGGGATCTTGAGCGACAAGGACGCCGACGGGATCCTCGCCATCCTCAACGAGCGCCTCGACGAGGTGGTCATCACCCAGAACACCTCGCCGCGCGCAATCCCCGCCGAGGAGCTCGCCGAGCGGGCCCGCGACATCTTCGGCGACGAGCGCGTCCACGAGATCGACTCGCTGCCCACCGCCATCGAGCTCGCCGTGGAGCTCGCCGAGGAGGCCGACGTCCAGTCCGGCTCGGGCATCATCATCACCGGCTCGGTCGTCACCGCAGGCGAGGCCCGCACCCTCTTCGGGAAGGAGCCCGCGTGACCACCAACGACGACCACGCCTCCGAGGTCGGCCCCCTGGGCCGCGGCCACGAGCCCGCCAAGGACCCCATGAAGGGCCTGCGCGGCGTGCAGGCCGGCACCCTCGTGCTCGAGGCGATCACCTTCTACCTCTCGCTCACCGTCATCCTCCGCGTCGACGGCGGGGAGCACTGGACGCCTTTCAACTGGGGCTACATCACGGTGCTCGCCACCCTCATGCTGCTTGCCGCGTTCCTCCAGCGGGTGCCGAAGATCCAGGTCGTCATCATTGCCCTGCAGGTCGCGGCCGTCGCCGGCGGGATTCTCGTGCACGCCTCGCTGTTCTTCCCCGCCGCGATCTTCGCGGCGGTGTGGTGGTACATCTTCCACCTGCGCTCCCGGCTCATCGCCCGCATGGAGCGCGGGCTTTTAACCACCCAACACAGCTAGGGTCCCGGGCCCCGGAGCGGCGGGCCTTCTCCGGTAGCATGGCGGCATGACTGAACGCACCCTCATCCTCATCAAGCCGGACGGCGTCAAGCGTGGCCTCGTGGGCGAGATCATCTCCCGCATCGAGAAGAAGGGCCTCTCCCTTGCGGCCCTCGACCTGCGCGTCGCCGACCGCGCCACCGCGGAGAAGCACTACGAGGAGCACCAGGACAAGCCCTTCTACGGCGAGCTCGTCGACTTCGTGACCTCCGGGCCGCTTATCGCCGGCGTCGTCGAGGGCGAGAACGCCATCGACGCGTGGCGCCAGCTCGCCGGCGGCACCGACCCGGTCGCCAAGGCCGCGCCGGGCTCCATCCGCGGCGACTTCGGGCTCACCGTCTCGGAGAACGTCGTCCACGGCTCCGACTCCCCGGAGTCCGCCGAGCGCGAGATCGGCATCTGGTTCCCGAACCTCTAAAACACCACAGAGGCTAAGATCCTCAACCCCGCCCGCCCCGCGCCCAGCGGCGCGGGCGGGCGGCACCATCTTCCCCGGCGCCGGGGCCGAAACGAGAGGCCCCGAGTAGCGCCGCATCGACAACTTCATAGACCCACGACGCGCGGCGCGGCCGGAACGAGCCTGGCCCCCGCGCGCCGGCGCGCCGCCCCCAGCGAGGCGCGCGCCGAGCCGCCGCGGTTCGCCCGCGGCGCGACGAAAAACACAAGGAGAGTAGAGAAACGGTGGCGAACTCCGAGAACGACACCCGCGACGAAAAGAAGAAGGCCACGGGGGCGAGGCGCCGCCGCCGGGCGAGCGCGAGCGGCGGCCCGACGGACAAGAAGGTCAAGGACGCGCAGGCGACAACCGCCAACGCCGAGGCCGACACGACCTCCTCCACCGAGGGCGAGAACGAGTCCGCAAAGAAGAAGCCCGCCCGCGCCAAGAAAAGCGCCGGGAAGGCCAAGTCGTCCGGCGCGAAGAAGGACCAGGGCGCCAAGAAGGACGCGGACGCGAAGAAGGACCAGGGCGACAAGCAGTCCGAGAGCCCGAAGAAGGGCGAGGAGGCGAAGGGCAAGCCCACCCGCCGCCGCACGCACTCCGCGAAGCCCAAGGCCGCCGGCGCGCAGCCCGACGCGAAGGGCAACAAGGGCGACGAGCCCGAGGAGACGCAGCCCAAGCGCGAGAGCAAGCGCGGCGCGAGGCGCGCGAAGAAGGACGAGAAGCCCGCCGCCAGCGACGCGAAGAAGGCCGACAAGGCCGAAGAGTCTGCCGCGTCCCGAAAGGGGGACGACGGTAAGGCCGACAAGAAGAAGCAGGGCAAGCCCGCCCGCGGCGGGTCGCGGCGCCGCCGGGGCGCGACGAGCGAGGGCGCGGTCTCGGAGGAGACGAGGCGCGCCGCCCGCGAGTTCGACGCCGCCTCGCTCAAGCCGAAGCAGCGCGTCCACGAGCTCGCGAAGCGGCTCGGCGCGACGTCGCGGGAGCTCATCGTCGCGCTCAACGGGCTGGGCATCACCAAGGTCGCGCAGAGCACGCTCGTCGAGGAGGACGCCCGCCGCCTGCTCGAGGCGCTCGCCGAGCCGCGGGATGCCGCAGAGGCGAAGGAGGCCGACGAGAAGCTCCGCGAGCGGGTGGAGAAGAACGTCGCCAACGAGATCAACCAGATCGAGCAGAAGGTCGACCGCGACCTCGCCGCCGAGCGCGACGACGAGGCCGAGGCCGGCGACGAGGCCGAGGAGCCGGCCGAGACCGAGGTGGGAGAGCCCGCCGGGGACGCCGCCGGCGAGGCGGCCGAGCCCGCTCCGAAGCCGGCCGGATCGTCGAACCGCCGCCGCGCCCCGCTGTTCAAGGCGCCCGAGGAGACCGCGGACGACGAGGACTCCGACGACGCCGAGGAGGAGGCCACCGGCGGGCGCGGCCGTCGGGAGCGGCGCCGCAAGGACAAGGCCAAGGGCGGCAAGGACGCCAAGGACTCGAAGGATTCCAAGGACTCCAAGGACAAATCCGAGAAGAAGGAGCCGGAGCGCCGCGACGAGCCGGTCGCGCTGCGTGGCTCGACGAGGCTCGCCGCGAAGCGGCGCCGCCGCCAGGAGCGCAGCCGGAACGGTCAGCCGGCCTTCACCGAGGCCGACGAGGCCGCCGCGCACGCCAAGCACCGCGACGTGGAGCGCACCATCGTCGTGCGCGACAAGGAGCGCGACGGCGAGGGCACGCTCACCCAGGTCGGCATCCTCGAGGACGGCCGGCTCGTCGAGCACGTCGTCACCTCCGAGGGGCAGGCCTCGCTCATCGGCAACGTCTACCTCGGCCGGGTGCAAAACGTGCTGCGCTCGATGGAAGCGGCGTTCATCGACATCGGCAAAGGCCGCAACGGGGTGCTCTACGCCAGCGACGTCGACTGGAAGGCCGCGGGGCTCGACGGGCGCTCCCGCCGCATCGAGCAGGTCTTCAAGAACGGCGACCAGGCGCTCGTCCAGGTGACGAAGAACCCCTCCGGCCACAAGGGCGCCCGCCTCACCGGGCACGTCTCGCTCGCGGGCCGCTTCCTCGTCTACACGCCGGGCGGCTCGACGGCGGGGGTGTCGCACAAGCTGCCCGCCGGGGAGCGCAACCGGCTCAAGAAGGTCGTCAAGGGCCTCGTACCCGAGGGCGACGGCGCGATCGTGCGCACCGCCGCGGAGGGCGTCGACGAGCAGGAGATCGGCGCCGATATCCAGCGCATCACCCGCCTGTGGGACGACATCGAGCGCCGCGCGAAGAAGGAGCGCTCCAGCAAGGGAGCGAAGCCGGTGGCGCTCTACGAGGAGCCGGACCTTTTGGTCAAGGTCGTGCGCGACCTGTTCAACGAGTCGGTCGACCGGCTCGTCGTCGACGGGCGGCGCTCGTGGAACACCGTCAACGCCTATGTGCAGTCCGTCGCCGGGTCCTTGAGCGACCGGCTCGAGCGCTACGACCGCGGCGCCCACGGCGGGCGCGACGCGTTCGAGGAGCTCAACATCGACGAGCAGATCGAGGAGGCCCTCCAGCGGGTGGTCTACCTGCCCTCGGGCGGCTCGCTCGTCATCGACCGCACCGAGGCGATGACCGTCATCGACGTCAACACCGGGCGGTTCACCGGCTCGGGCGGGAACCTCGAGGAGACGGTGACGCGCAACAACCTCGAGGCCGCCGAGGAGATCGTGCGCCAGCTTCGGCTGCGCGACGTCGGCGGGATGGTCGTCATCGATTTCATCGACATGGTCCTCGAGGAGAACCAGGACCTCGTTCTGCGCCGCCTCAACGAGGAGCTCGAGCTCGACCGCACCCGCCATCAGGTCTCCGAGGTGACCTCGCTGGGGCTCGTGCAGCTCACCCGCAAGAAGATCAGCACCGGGCTTTTGGAGACCTTCTCCAAGCCGTGCGAGGCTTGTGAGGGCCGCGGGCTCGTGCTCTTCGACGAGCCCGTCGACAGCGAGCAGACCGAGGCCTACCTCGAGGCCGAGCGGCGCCGCCGCGGCGACGAGGACGACGTCGTCGACGCCGCCGACGAGGCGGCCGACGCCCGCGAGGACGTCGACGCCGGCGCGCCGGACCGCGACGCGGAAGAGGCGACCGGCGGCCGCGCCGA
>NZ_JH815192.1:542956-553978 GCF_000296405.1 Corynebacterium otitidis ATCC 51513 | reverse complement strand
GGCGCCGGCGGCGCCGGGCACGTCGCGCGGGCGCGACGCGCCGCTAGCGGGGCGTCGCGCCCGGCGGGCGGGTTTGTGGTAGCCGCGGCGGCTGGGGTATCATTCCACAGTCATTGTGCCTGGGGCTCGCCCGACCGGAGCGGAGCCTTGGCGCTCGCGTCTCGCGCTGTCGAGAGCTGAAATACACGAACGAGTCGGGCCAGGCCCGAGCCGAGGATGAGGAAGTAGAAGGGGTAGCCCTCCGATGTATGCGATCGTCAAGACTGGCGGAAAGCAGTACAAGGTCGCCGAAGGCGACCATGTCGAGGTCGAGAAGCTCGAGGGTGAGCCGGGTACGGCGATCTCGCTGACCCCGGTTCTCACCGTTGATGGCTCCACCGTGACCTCCAAGAAGGAGGATCTCGCGAAGGTCTCCGTCGACGCCGAGATCGTCGACCAGACCAAGGGCCCGAAGGTGAAGATCCTGCACTTCAAGAACAAGACCCGCCACGCCGTGCGCCAGGGCCACCGTCAGCGCCACACGGTCGTGAAGATCACGGGCATCAAGTAGGATCGTGGGCCGATAACGGGCCGCGAGCGAACAGCTAGGGAGGGAATACACCGACATGTCTACTAAGAAGGGTGCATCGAGCACTAGTAACGGCCGCGATTCCCGCGCGAAGCGCCTCGGCGTTAAGCGCTTCGGCGGCCAGCAGGTCAACGCGGGCGAGATCCTCGTGCGCCAGCGTGGCACGAAGTTCCACCCGGGCGTCAACGTGGGCCGCGGCGGCGACGACACGCTCTTCGCCCTGAAGACCGGCCAGGTGCAGTTCGCGACGAAGAAGAAGCGCCGCACCGTCAACATCGTGGAGAACGAGCCGGCGGCCACCGCCTAGGGCTTTTCTCCCTGATGTAACACTTCGGCGCCGGCGCCTCCCCGCATCAATTAGGGGAGGCGACGACGCCCCGGCCCGCCCCGCTGGCGGCCGCCGGGACCCCGCCCGTCGCGACGACGCGGCAGGGTTCCGCCGGCCGGACCCGGGGCGGGCTTTTCGTCTACCGAGGCCCGCGCGGCAGCGCCGCGGGGCGGCCGTCTGTCTATGGAAAGGCTCTAGGCTTAAGGATCATGGCGCAGTTCGTCGACCACGTGGTGCTCTACCTGCAGGCCGGCGCGGGCGGCCACGGCGCCGCGTCCGTGCACCGGGAGAAGTTCAAGCCGCTCGGAGGGCCGGACGGCGGCAACGGCGGGCACGGCGGGGACATCCTGCTGGAGGTCTCCGGGCAGGCGCACACCCTGCTCGACTTTCACTTCCGGCCGCACATCAAGGCCGAGCGCGGCGGCAACGGCGCGGGCGACAACCGGATGGGCGCGCGCGGCAAGGACGTCGTGCTCTACGTGCCGGCGGGCACGGTCGTCAAGGACCAGTCGGGCAACACGCTCGCCGACCTGGTCGAGGAGGGCACTCGCTTCATGGCCGCGGAGGGCGGCCTGGGCGGCCTGGGCAACGCGGCGCTCGCGAACCACAAGCGCAAGGCCCCGGGCTTCGCCCTCAAGGGGGAGCCGGGCGAGGAGCGAGAGCTCGTCCTCGAGCTGAAGTCCATGGCGGACGTGGGGCTCGTGGGCTTCCCCTCGGCGGGGAAGTCGTCGCTCATCTCGGTGCTGTCGGCGGCGCGCCCGAAGATCGGGGACTATCCGTTTACCACCCTGCAGCCGAACCTCGGGGTCGTGGGCGTGGGCGACGAGACCTTCACCGTCGCGGACGTGCCCGGCCTCATCCCCGGCGCGAGTCAGGGCAAGGGCCTGGGCCTGGAGTTTCTCCGCCACATCGAGCGCACCTCGGTGCTCGTGCACGTCGTCGACTGCGCGACCATCGAGCCGGGCCGCGACCCGGTAAGCGATATCGAGGCCCTCGAGCATGAGCTCGGCGAGTTCCAGGACGCGCTCGAGGAGGACACCGGTCTGGGCGACCTGCGCAAGCGCCCGCGGGTGGTGGTGCTCAACAAGGCCGATGTCCCCGAGGCCGAGGAGCTCGCCGAGTTTGTCGTGCCCGAGCTTGAGGAGCGCTTCGGCTGGCCGGTGTTCATCGTCTCCGCGGTGGCGCGCAAGGGGCTCGATCCGCTGCGCTACAAGCTCTTGGAGATCGTCACCGAGCACCGCCGGGACCAGGAGCGCGAACGCCGCCGCTCCCGCCGCGGGGAGGCGGCCCCGGTGCAGGTCATCCGGCCGCGCCCGGTCGACGAGCCGGCCGGCGACTTCGAGGTGCTCCCGGACGTCGACCACCCGGGCGAGTTCGTCGTGCGGGGCCGCAAGCCGGAGCGCTGGATCTCGCAGACCGACTTCGAGAACGACGAGGCGGTGGGCTTCCTCGCGGACCGGATGAACAAGGCCGGCATCGAGGACGCGCTCAAGGCGGCCGGCGCGGTGGAGGGCTGCACCGTGACGATCGGCGGGGTGAGCTTCGAGTGGGAGCCGCTCACCCCGACCGCGGAGGACGTGACGTTCACCTCGCGGGGCCACGACCCGCGCCTCGAGCGCACGGAGCGCTCCACCGCCGCGCAGCGCAAGCGCGCCTCGCAGGCGCGGCGCGGGCTCATCGACGAGGAGCAGTACGAGGAGAGCGAGGAGGGCTCGACGGAGCGCTGGCAGGGCTAGCGGGGCGGACATAGTGGGCTTTCGCGGCCCGGCGGCCGGGCGGTGGTCTTCTCGCTAGGATGAGAAACCATGAGTTCGTCGACCTCTGAACCGACACACCCCGACTCGCTTCCCCTCGCCCCCTATCAGGGCGCCCCGGACGAGGCGCACTTCCCGGGCGCGAGCGGGCACGGCGCGGCGTTCGGCCACGAGTCCGAGATGCGCCGGCGCATCACGCAGGCGAAGCGCATCGTCGTCAAGATCGGCTCGTCGTCGCTGACGGACGAGAACTTCACCGTCGACCCGAACAAGATCAACCGGCTCGTCGACGCGATCCAGGCGCGCATGGCGGCCGACTCCGACGTCATCATGGTCTCCTCCGGCGCGGTCGCCGCCGGCATGGGTCCGCTGGGGCTCAAGGTGCGCCCGAGCGACCTGGCGACGAAGCAGGCGGCCGCCGCGGTGGGCCAGGTGCACCTCGCGCACCAGTGGGGCCTGTCGTTCGCGCGCTATCGCCGCACGATCGGGCAGGTGCTGCTCACCGCCTCGGACGCGGCGAACCGCGTGCGGGCCCGCAACGCGCAGCGCACCATCGACCAGCTGCGCAAGATGCGCGCGGTGCCGATCGTCAACGAGAACGACACGGTCGCGACGTCGGAGATGCGCTTCGGGGACAACGACCGGCTCGCCGCGATTGTTAGCCACCTCGCGGCGGCGGACGCGTGCATCCTCCTTTCCGACGTGGACGGGCTGTTCGACCGCAACCCCGCGGACCCGGGCGCGAAGTTCATCTCCGAGGTGCGCGACGGCAACGACTTGAAGGGCGTCGTCGCGGGCGACGGCGGGGCCGTGGGCACCGGCGGCATGGCCTCGAAGGTCTCCGCGGCGCGTCTCGCGGCCCGCGGCGGGGTGCCGGTGCTGCTCACCTCCGCGGAGTCGATCGGCCCGGCGCTCGAGGACGCGCAGGTGGGCACCGTGTTCGACCCGCGCCCGGAGCGCCTCTCGGCGTGGAAGTTCTGGGCGCTCTACGCCGCGGAGTCGAAGGGCACGCTCAAGCTCGACGAGGGCGCGGTCGAGGCGATCCGCGAGGGCGGCAAGTCGCTGCTGCCCGTGGGCGTCACCGACGTGGAGAACAACTTCGAGCGCGGCCAGATCGTCGACCTGGTCGGCCCCGAGGGCGAGGTCGTCGGTCGCGGCGAGGTGAACTTCGGCTCCGACACCCTCAACGAGATGAAGGGCAAGCGCACCGAGAACCTGCCGCCGAACCAGCGGCGCTCGGTCATCCACGTCGACTACCTCGCCGACTACGACATCGATCCCTAACGACCCGTCGATCCCGTTGAGCTCCGGCGCGCCGCCGCGCGCGGAGCTCGGGCCCGGGCCCGTTCGCCGGCGCGACGGGCCCGGGCGCGCCTATCCTTGGGGGCCAGCCGCCGGGCCGCTGTCACGCGGCCGGGGCGCTTAGCTAGACCACCTTTTTCGTTGAGTTTTTATAAAGGATGTGAGCGCGCCGATGAAGTTCGTCATGCTGCCCAAAGTGTGGGAGGAGCCCGCCGAGGAGCTCGAGGCCGCGGGCCACGAGCGCGTCGAGAGCGTCGACGACGCGGACTTCCTGTTCTTCTCCGGCGGGGCGGGCGACCTGCCCGAGCTGCCCAAGAACATCCGCTTCGTGCAGACGACGTACGCGGGCATGGACGGGCTTGCCGAGGCGGGCCTGCTCACCGACGCGGTGCGCTGGGCGAACGCCGGCGGCCTGTACGCGGACACCGTCGCGGAGTCGACGCTCGCGCTCATGCTGGGCGCGGGCCACCTCTACAAGTTCGCGACCGCCCGGGCTTCGTGGTCGACGCAGGACGAGGCGCAGGAGAAGACCGACTTCCTCTTCCACGACAAGACCGTCGCGATCGTCGGGGCGGGCGGCATCGGCCGCCGGCTCATCGAGCTGCTCGAGCCGTTCGGGGTGCGGGTCGTCGCCGTCAACCGCTCGGGCAGGGACGTTGCGGGCGCCGACGAGGTGACAACCTTCGACGAGCTCGGCGAGGTGTGGGGTAGGGCCGACTACGTCGTGCTGCTCGCGCCGCTGACCGAGGAGACCCGCGGGCTCGTCGGTAAAAAGGAGCTCGAGGCGATGAAGGACTCGGCGTTCCTCGTCAACGCCGGCCGCGGCGGGCTCGTCGATACCGACGCGCTCGTCGAGGCGCTGCGCGGCGGCGCCATTGCTGGCGCGGCGCTCGACGTCACCGCCCCGGAGCCGCTGCCGGACGACCACCCGCTGTGGGGCCTGGAGAACTGCCTTATTACCCCGCACGTCGCGAACACCATCCCGATGATGCACGCGCTCACCGGCCGGCTCGCGGTGGACAACGCCCGCGCCTTCGAGGCGGGCGAGAAGATGCCCACTGAGGTCGACCCCAAGGCCGGCTACTAGAGGTATTTTCTCGCGCCCCGGGCGCCCGGGGCGCGTGCGACGCCGGCGGCCAGGGCCGGGAGATGTCGCTACCATGGCGGCCATGACTTCCACGACAGTTGACCGTGACGCAGAACGCAGCGAGGTTCTTAACAAGGCGCGCGCCGCGAAGCGCGTGGCCCCGCGGATCGGCGCGCTGACCAGCGGGGAGAAGAACGACATCCTCGCCGCCGCGGCGGACGCGCTCGTGGCCGCGACCGACGAGGTCCTCGAGGCGAACCGCCGGGACCTCGAGGCCGGCCGCGAGGCGGGGCTGTCGGACTCTCTGCTCGATAGGCTCTCCCTCGACGCGGAGCGCGTCGAAGGGATCGCCGGCGGGCTGCGCAAGGTCGCGGGACTCGCGGACCCGGTCGGCGAGGTGGTGCGCGGCTCGGTGATGCCCAACGGCATCCACATGAAGCAGGTGCGCGTCCCGCTCGGCGTGATGGGCATGGTCTACGAGGCGCGCCCGAACGTCACCGTCGACGCCTTCGGCCTGGCCATCAAGTCCGGCAACGTGCCGCTTTTGCGCGGCTCGAAGTCGGCGCGGCACTCCAACGAGAAGCTCGTCGAGATCCTCCAGGGCGTGCTCGAGAAGTCCGGCCTGCCGCGCGAGGGCGTGCAGCTTTTGCCCTGCGACACGCACGACTCGGTGCAGGACCTCGTGACCGCCCGCGGGCTCGTCGACGTCGTCATCCCGCGCGGCTCGGCGCGGCTCATCGACGCGGTCGTCACCGGCGCGACCGTGCCCGCGATCGAGACGGGCACGGGCAACAACCACGTGTTCATCGATCGCGATGCCGACCTCGACGAGGCGATCGAGATCCTCCTCAACGGCAAGACCAGGCGCACCTCGGTGTGCAACGCCACCGAGGGCGCGCTGCTCGACGCCGCGCTGCCGGATGAGGCGAAGCGCCGCGTCGTCGAGGCGCTCCAGCAGGCGGGGGTCACCGTGCACGGCGACCCCGAGGAGCTCGGCGCGTTCGGCGCGAGCGACGTCGTCGAGGCCGGGGAGTCCGACTGGCGCGACGAGTACCTCTCCATGGACATCGCCGTCGCCGTCGTCGACGGCCTCGACGGCGCGCTCGAGCACCTCTCGAAGTGGAGCACCGGCCACACCGAGGCGATCGCGACGAGGAACTACGCCACCGCGCAGGCCTTCGCCGACCGGGTGGACGCGGCCGCGGTGATGATCAACGCGTCGACCGCCTTCACCGACGGGGAGGTCTACGGCATGGGCGCGGAGATCGGGATCTCCACCCAGAAGCTTCACGCCCGCGGCCCCATGGCCCTGCCCGAGCTCACCACCACGAAGTGGGTGCTCGAGGGCACCGGCCAGGTGCGGCCCTAAGGCCCCGGCCGGCGCAGGGTAGGGTTAGTCGCCATGGCCACTGCTCGCCCCCGCCGTCTCGGGATCATGGGCGGCACCTTCGACCCCATCCACCACGGCCACCTCGTGGCCGCGAGCGAGGTCGCCGACCGCTTCGACCTCGACACGGTGGTGTTCGTGCCGACCGGCCAGCCGTGGCAGAAGGCCGACCGACAGGTCACGCCCGCCGAGGACCGCTACCTCATGACGGTCATCGCGACCGCCTCGAACCCGCGGTTCTCGGTCTCCCGGGTGGACATCGACCGCGGCGGGCCGACCTACACCATCGACACGCTCCAGGACCTGCACGCCCAGTTCCCCGACGCGGAGCTGTTCTTCATCACCGGCGCCGACGCGATGGCGAGCATCGTGTCGTGGCGCGACTGGGAGGAGATGTTCGCGCTCGCGCACTTCATCGGCGTGACCAGGCCGGGCTACCAGCTCGACGACCACATCATCCCCGAGGTGCACCGCGAGCGCGTCTCGCTGGTGACGGTCCCGGCGATGGCGATCTCCTCGACCGACTGCCGGGAGCGCGCCGCCGCCGGGCGGCCGGTGTGGTATCTCGTGCCCGACGGGGTGGTGCAGTACCTCGCCAAGCGCGGCCTCTACGAGTCGCACCCCAGCGGCGCGACCGCGACGGCGCCCTCCCCGACGGGGGAGCGCTTCCCCATGCGCGAGGACGAGCCCCAGGGCGTCGAGTAAGCGCCCTGCGGGCCGGGCTACCCGGCGGCGCCGCCGGCGTGCGACAATAGGCCCGTACCCAGGCAGCGCCCCGACACCGCGGGGCGCGCGGAGCGAGAATTTCTCAAGGGAGTCGTGTGACAGCATCGAGTGAGGCCAGGCGCGTCGCCGCGCTGGCGGCGCGGGCCGCCGCCGAGCGCAAGGCGCAGGACGTCGTCGCGATCGACGTGTCCGACGTGCTCGCGATCAGCGACGCGTTCGTCATCGCGTCCGCGGACAACGACCGGCAGGTCCGCTCCATCGTCGACGAGGTCGACGAGCAGCTCAGCGCCGCGGGCCTCGAGCCGAAGCGCCGCGAGGGCGGCCGGGAGAACCGCTGGGTGCTCCTCGACTACGGCGTCGTCGTCGTGCACGTGCAGCGCGACAAGGAGCGCGAGTTCTACGCGCTCGACCGGCTCTACCGCGACTGCCCCCTCATCGAGGTCGAGGGCCTCGAGACCCCGGAGCGACCCGGCCAGTGGGAGGCCGACTCGGACCCGCGCGAGGCGCGCAGCATCGACGACATCCCGCTCGCCGAGGGCCCGCCCGACGAGGACGAGTTCTAGGCCCGGCATCCCCGGGCCGAACCGACCCAGCGAATCACCAACCATCCCGATCCCCCGCGACACGCCAGTGAGTTTTTCCCGCCTCATCCT
This sequence comes from Corynebacterium otitidis ATCC 51513, assembly GCF_000296405.1. Taxonomy (GTDB): domain Bacteria; phylum Actinomycetota; class Actinomycetes; order Mycobacteriales; family Mycobacteriaceae; genus Corynebacterium; species Corynebacterium otitidis. Next base: position 546,173 of record NZ_JH815192.1, on the reverse strand, counting down.
TCTGCGCCACGGGCAGACCGACTTCAACCGCGCCGGGCGCATGCAGGGCCGCCTCGACACCGAGCTCACCGCGCTCGGCCGCCGGCAGGCCGCCGACGCCGCCGGGCTCCTGCGCGGCCGCGGCATCGCCCGCGTCGTGTCCTCCGATCTCTCGCGCGCCGCGGACACCGCCGCCGCCGTCGCCGACGGCCTCGACCTCGGCGTCTCCTTCGACGCGAGGTTCCGGGAGACCGCGCTCGGCGAGTGGCAGGGCAAGGCCAGGGACGAGGTCGACGAGGCCTACCCCGGGCAGCGCGCCCGCTGGCGCCTCGACCCCGGCTTCGCGCCGCCCGGCGGGGAGTCGCGCCTCGACGTCGCCGCCCGCGCCCGCGCCGGGCTCGAGGAGGCACTCCTCCTCCCGCCCGAGCGCGAGGGCGAGACGCTGCTCGTCGTCGCGCACGGCGGGGTCATCTCGGCGCTCACCGCGAGCCTCCTCGACGCGCCGACCGACTCCTACCCGTGGTTCGTGGGGCTGAACAACTGCCACTGGGCGCAGCTCGGCACGAGGGCCGCGCTCGGCGCGGGCTCGCGCTGGTTCCTCGAGGCGTGGAACGCCGGCGACGAGACCCCCGGCGAATAGGGTGGGGTCCCATGACCGTGAAGATCGTCGTCGACTCCTCGGCCGGGCTGCCGCACCACCTCGCCCGCGAGCACGATATCGCCGTGGCGCAGCTCCACGTCATGACCGGCGAGGACCGCTCCTCGACGGCGGGGCTCTCCGCGCTTGAGCTCTGCGCCGTCTACGCCAGACAGCTCGAGCGCGGCGGCGACGACGGGGTCGTCGCCCTCCACGTCGCGAAGGAGCTCTCCGGCACGTGGTCCTCGGGCGCGACCGCGGCCGCCGTGTTCCCCGACGGGGCGGTGCTCGTCGCGGATACCGGCACCACCGGCATGGCGCTCGGTCTCGCGGCCGTCGACGCCGCCGAGCGGGCCGCCGCCGGCGCCACCGTCGCCGAGTGCCACGAGGCCGCCATGGACTCGCTGGCCCGCACCCGCACGTGGGTGTACGTCCACCGGCTCGACGACCTGCGCCGCTCCGGGCGCATCACCGCGCGCACGGCGATGATGTCGGCGCTCGCGACGAAGCCGATCATGACGTTGAGCTCCGGGGCGGTGGAGCTCGCCGCGAAGACCCGCACCCAGGCCAAGGCCCTCCAGCGGCTCGGCGAGCTCGCCGAGGAGCACGCCGAGGGCCGCCCGGCCCGCGTCGTCGTCCAGGAGCACGCCGCCCGGGAGGCCGCCGAGCGGCTCGCGCGGCAGCTGCGCGCCAAGCTCCCGGAGGGCTCGCTGGTGACCGTCCAGCAGCTCGCCCACCCGCTCGGCGTGCACCTCGGCCCGGGCGCGGTGGGCATCGCCGTGCGCCGCGCTGTGGAGGAACCCGCGGACTAGCGACGTTATCCACAGGCCCGCGGCCGCGCCCCGAGGCGGTCTGCGGGACCGGCAGGCTAGCGTGCCCGCCATGGATGCCAGGCGCCGCCTCGGCGGGCTCCTCGACGACGACGCCGAGCAGCAGGACCCGCCCGCGGGCGGGGCGATCTCGATCACGCCGCGCCGCCTCGCGCTCGCCGGCGCCGCCGCGGCCGCTATCGCCGCGGTGTGGGCGATCGGCGCGCTGCTCGGCGGTGGGGGAGAGCCGGGCGGCGAGTCCCTCGAGCCCGAGGCGCTGCCCCAGGCCGCGGCCGCCGCGCCCGACGCCGGGGCGGAGGCCGCGGCGGAACCCGAAGAGATCGTCGTCGCCGTCGTCGGGGAGGTCGCCCACCCGGGGCTGGTGACCCTGCCGCCCGGCTCGCGGGTGAGCGACGCGCTCGCCGCCGCGGAGCCGCTCGGAAACGCGGAGCTCGGCGGGCTCAACATCGCGCAGCGCCTCGTCGACGGCGAGCAGATCGCCGTGCCGGCCGTCGGCGCGGAGCCGCCCCCGCCGCCCGCCGGCGCCGCCGCGCCCGGCGGGCCGGGCCCGATCAACCTCAACACCGCGGCCGAGGCGGAGCTCACCACCCTAAAAGGCGTCGGGGAGGCGACCGCCGCGGCGATCGTCAAGCACCGCGAGGAGATCGGGGGATTTAGCTCCGTTGAGCAGCTCCTCGACGTGCCCGGCATCGGGCCGGCGAAGTTCGCCGCGCTCGCCGACGAGGTGCGGGTCTAAGAGTCGTGGCCGGGAGGCTGCTCGCCGTTGCCGCGCCGGCCGCGTGGGCGGTCGCGCTCGCCGCGATCCTTAGCTGGAGTACTGAGCACCCGCTGCTGCGCGCGGCGCCGCTCGCGGCGTGGGTGCGCGGCCGGCTGCGCGGCGCCGTCGAGCGCGCGGTGGGGGAGCGCTCCCAGGGCCTCATCCCCGGCGTCGTGCTCGGCGACACGAGCCTCCAGGACGCGGTGGAGCAGCAGGCCTACGTCGACTCGGGGCTCAGCCACCTCTCGGCGGTGAGCGGCGCGAATATTGCGCTCGTCGCGGGCTGAGCGGCAGCGCTCGCGACGCTGTGCGGCGTAAGTCCGAAGGCCGGGGCGGTCGTGTCGCTGGCGGTGCTCGCCTGCTACGTCGCGGTGGTGGGCGCGGAGCCCTCGGTGCTGCGCGCCGCCGCGAGCGGGGTCGTCGGGCTCGTCGCGGTGCTCCGCGGGGGCCGCGCCGCGCCGCTCACCGCCCTCGGGGTCGCGGTCCTCGCCCTCGTGCTGGTCGACCCGGACCTCGCGTGCCAGTGGGGCTTCGCCCTGTCGGTGGCGGCGACGCTGGGCATCGTGGCGCTGTCCCCGCCGCTGGCCTCGGCGCTGCGGGCGGGCACGGGCTGGCCGCCGGTGTGCTGCCGGGCGATGGCCGTCGCCCTCGCGGCGGACGTCGCCACCGCGCCGCTGATCAGCGCGATGACCGGGCGGGTCTCGCTCGTCGCGGTCGGCGCGAACCTGCTCGCCGGGCCCGCGGTCGCACCCGTGACGGTGGTGGGGCTTTTAGCCGCGCTCGCCGCGTCGGTGCCCGGCCTGGGGGCGCTCGCCGCCGGGCTGCTGCTTATCGCCGAGCCGGCGGCGTTCTGGGTGGCGACGGTCGCGCGCGTCGCGGCGGGGCTCCCTGGCGCGGGGGTCGAGGTCGCGCCCGGGGTGGTCGCCGTCGCCTACGGCTGGCTGCTCTTCCTCGTGCTGTGCGGGCGCGCCGGCTGGGCTGCCGGGGCGGTCGTGCTGGGCGCGGCGGCGCTCG
>NZ_JH815192.1:530419-542426 GCF_000296405.1 Corynebacterium otitidis ATCC 51513 | reverse complement strand
GCCGGCGGTGCCGTGGGGCGAGCTCGAGCTCGTCGCCGTGCCCGCCGACACCCAAGGCCTCGACGCCGCGCTCGAGGAGGCCGCGGCCGCGCACCCCGGCGCCGACGGCTTCGTCGTGACCGGCGCGGGCGGCAGGCCGAGGGACCGGCCCACGGTGCTGCCCGACGGGCGGCCGGTGTTCTTCCCCGAGCGCGACGGGGAGGTGCGCCTCCACCGCGACGGCACCCAGCGCGCCGCCGACGGCCGGTTCTAGCCGCCCTAGAGCCCGGGCGGGGACCCGGCGTCCGCGGTGGCACAATGGGTGGCCATGGAGCAGGTGCACCTCCTTCTCGGCGACAGCGACTTCCTCGTGGAGCGCGCCCGCAGCCGGGTCGTCGACGAGATCCGCGCGGACCGCGAGGACGTCGCCGTGACGACGATGAACGCCGCCGAGCTCACCCCCTCGGAGCTGCTTGAGGTGCTCAGCCCCTCCCTGTTCGGGGAGGACCGCATCGCGGTCATCCGCCACGCCGAGGCCGCCGGCAAGGAACCCGCCGGGCTCGTGCTCCAGGCCGCGGCCGACCCGGGGCCCGGGATCTACCTCCTCGTCGAGCACACCGGCGGCGGGCGCGCGAAGCAGCTCGCCGGGCGGCTGAAGAAGATCGCGGCGGTGCACGACGCGGCCCCGCCCACCCAGCGCGAGCTGCCCTCCTGGGTGGCCGCGGAGTTCCGGGCGCGCGGCCAGCGCGTCACCCCCGACGTCGTCCACGCCCTCCTCGAGGGCGTCGGCTCCGATCTTCGGGAGCTCGCCTCCGCGGTGGAGCAGCTCGTCGCCGACGCCGACGGGGAGATCACTACCGCCACGGTGAAGGCCTACTACTCGGGCGTGGCGGAGGTGAGCAGCTTCGACGTCGCCGACTGGGCGGTCACCGGGCAGACGACCCGCGCCGTGTCCGCCGCGAGGCGCGCCATCCAGCTGGGCATGAGCCCCGTGGCGCTCGCCGCGGCGCTCGCGAACAAGGTCGGCATGATCGCCCGCCTCTACTCGACGACCGGCCGGGTCAACGCCCGGGAGCTCGCCGGGAGCCTCGGGGCGCACCCGTTCGTCGTGGAGAAGACCGCGAAGATCGCGCGCCGCTGGACCGGGGACTCGGTGAGCCGCGCCGTCATCCTCGTCGCGGACCTCGACGCGGCGGTCAAGGGGCAGGGCGGCGACCCGGCCTTCGAGGTCGAGTCGGCGGTTAACCGCATCAGCCGGCTCGCCGGTTAGACTTGGGCGCCATGACCAACTCCGAGGTACCCGAGGACGTCGCCGAGTTCGCCGGCCGGCTCTTCGACATGGCGCGCGAGGGGGATCTCGCGCTGGTGGACTACGTCGATAACGGCGTGGCCGTGAACCTCACCAACCAGGACGGCAACAGCCTCCTCATGCTCGCCGCGTACAAGGGCCACGCCGAGCTCACCCGGGAGCTCGCCCGGCGCGGCGCGGACGTCGACCAGCTCAACGGGCGCGGCCAGTCGCCGCTGGCGGGCGCGATCTTCAAGAAGGAGGACGAGGTCATCGACGTCCTCCTCGAGGCGGGCGCCGACGCGAACGCCGGGCACCCCACCGCCATCGAGAGCGCGAAGCTCTTCGGCCGCGAGGACCTGCTGGACCGCCTGTCGTGAGCCCGGCCGCGCTCGCCGGCATCGCCGGGCTCAACCTCTTAGGATCAGCCTCGCCGGGGCCGGACGTGCTGCTCGCCACGCGGGTCGCGACGAAGTCGAGGAAGCACGCCTACTTCACCATCGCCGGCACCCACATCGGGGTGCTGCTGTGGACGACGCTCACGGTCGTCGGGGCGGCGGCGCTGTTTACCGCCTACCCGGAGATCGTCAGCATCGTCAGCCTCGTGGGCGGCGCGTTTATCGCGCTCATGGGCCGCGGGATGCTGCTCTCCGGGCTGAAGCAGCGCAGCAACCCGGAGCTGCGCAACCTGTCTGCGAGCGAGCAGCTCGGCACCCCGTGGCACTGCCTGCGCATCGGGCTCGCGACGAACCTCGCGAACCCGAAGATCGTGCTGTTCCAGGCGGCGCTCATCGCGCCGGCGCTGCCGCCCTCGCCCGCGCCGGCGGACGCGGCGCTCATCATCGCGGCGCTGTGGCTGCCCTCGATCGCGCTGTTCACGGCGTTCGCGACGGTGGTGTCGTCGAACGCGGTGCGCCGCCGGCTCATCAACGCCGGGCCGTATATCGACATCGGCGCGGGCCTGTTTTTCATCGTCGCGGGCGCGATCATCGCCGTCGTCGGCGTCGTGGAGCTCGCCGCCGAGTATCTCTAAAAATCGCCGAGTACCTCTAGAAACCAGAAGCGCTCGATAGATCCCCCGCGCCCCGCCTCCCGGGGCCGGGGGATTCTTCCTTCTCGTGGAAGGCGCAGCGAAAAGCGCCCCGCCGGCCTCCCGGTGGGGGAGGGGCGGGGCGCTGTTCTCGGTGGCCTCTCGGGCTGCTCGCTAGTCGAGCTTGTTGAGGGCCGCGGCCATCCGGGACTTCTTGTTCGCCGCGTTGTTGCGGTGGAAGACGCCCTTGGAGACGGACTTGTCGAGCGCGCGGGACGCGACGCGCAGCTGCGCCTCGGCGGCCTGCTTGTCGCCGGCCTCGACGGCCTCGCGGAACTTGCGGATCTGGGTGCGCACCGCGGAGCGCACCGCCTTGTTGCGGCGGCGGGCCTTCTCGTTGGTGAGGACGCGCTTCTTCTTCGACTTGATGTTCGGCATGGTCTCGATACCTCTTGGCTTCGATAGACAGCTGGTTACGGCTGCCGCCCGGCGATCTCCCGGCGCGGGCCCCGCGCGTGACGTCGCGCGGGGCGGGCGCGCCTCGGCGCCGGAATTCTGGCGGACCCAAGGTCCTGACCGCCTCGTCCGACGCGCCGGCGGGCAACTCGAGACATCTTAGCGTGCCCGGCGCGGCCGCGGAAACCGCGCGGCGGGGCGGGGTGGTGGGTTAGCTCCAGCCGTAGGAGGAGCGCAGCTTCGTGGCGACGCGCTCGAAGCGGGGCCTGGGGAAGGTCACGCCCTGGCGGCGGATGCCCAGCTGGGAGACCTCGAGCACCCGGTCGAGGCGCAGCCAGCAGGGTCGGCCGGACTCGTCCCACTCGCCGGCGCCGATGTCGAGCCAGTGGGGCTCCTCGGCGTGCGTCGGGTTGGGGGAGATGAGCAGCCCCAGCACGGTGGTGCGGTTGTGGCCGATGACGAGGATCGCGCGGTCGCGCAGCGGGGCGTCGGGCCCGTCGCAGGGCGCCCAGATCCACACGACCTCACCGGGCTCGGGCTGGCCGTCCATGTCGGGCGCGTAGTAGATGCTGCGCTGCGTGTCCAGGGTGCTGTGGATGGCGATGGGGGAGTGCTCCCGCTCGCGGGCCTCGTCGGAGTCGGCGCGGAACCCGAGGCGCGAGTTGAGTCGGCGCAGGCCGGCCTGCATGGGCGGGACGTCGCTGCCCGGCAGGAGGTTCTTGACGAACTCCAGGACGGGGCGCTCGCGGGTCTTCTTCGCCATGTCGGCCTCGCAGGTGTCGGCGTGGTGCGGGAGGTATTCGCTGGCTTAAGAGTATAGCGGCGCCTCGGCTAGGATGGTCAAGCGTTTAGGAAGCACGGGGAAGGACCTGACGGAAGCGATATGTCGAGCAGTTTCGCGGAGGAGACGTTCACGGATCCCGCCCGGATCCGGAACTTCTGCATCATTGCGCACATCGATCACGGCAAGTCGACTCTTGCGGACCGGATCCTGCAGCTCTCCAAGGTCGTCGACGACCGCGACATGCGCGATCAGTACCTCGACAACATGGACATCGAGCGCGAGCGGGGCATCACCATCAAGGCGCAGAACGTGCGCCTGCCGTGGGTGCCGCGCAGCGGCGCCGCGAAGGGCGAGGAGATCGTCCTGCAGATGATCGACACGCCCGGCCACGTGGACTTCACCTACGAGGTCTCCCGGGCGCTCGCCGCGTGCGAGGGCGCGATCCTGCTCGTCGACGCGGCCCAGGGCATCGAGGCGCAGACGCTCGCGAACCTCTACATGGCCATCGACAAGGACTTAGAGATCATCCCGGTCCTCAACAAGATCGACCTGCCGGCCGCGGACCCCGACAAGTACGCCGCGGAGATCGCCGGGATCATCGGCTGCGACGAGGACGAGGTGCTGCGCGTCTCGGGGAAGACGGGCGAGGGCGTGCCCGAGCTCCTCGACCGGCTCTGCGAGAAGGTGCCCGCCCCGGTGAGCGAGGCCGGCGCGGACGCCCCGCCGCGCGCGATGGTCTTCGACTCGGTCTACGACACCTACCGCGGCGTGGTGACCTATATCCGCATGATCGACGGGCAGCTGCGCCCCCACGAGAAGGCGAAGATGATGGCCACCGGCTCCACCCTCGAGCTGCTCGAGGTGGGCATCGTCTCCCCGACGCCGAAGAAGTGCAAGGGCCTAGGCCCCGGCGAGGTCGGCTACCTCATCACCGGCGTGAAGGACGTCCGCGAGACGAAGGTCGGCGACACCGTCACCTGGGCGACCAACGGCGCGGAGGAGGCGCTCACCGGCTACGCGGACCCCGCGCCGATGGTGTTCTCCGGGCTGTTTCCCATCTCCCAGGAGGACTTCCCGGCGCTGCGCGACGCGCTGGAGAAGCTCCAGCTCAACGACGCGTCGTTGAGCTTCGAGCCGGAGACCTCCGTCGCGCTGGGCTTCGGCTTCCGCTGCGGGTTCTTAGGCCTCCTCCACTTAGAGATCACCCGCGCGCGCCTCGAGCGCGAGTTCGGGCTCGACCTTATTGCCACCGCCCCGTCGGTGACGTACACGGTCACCGCGGAGGACGGCTCGGTCATCGCGGTGCACAACCCCTCCGACTGGCCCGAGGGCAAGCCCGCGAAGGTCGAGGAGCCGATCGTCGACCTCACCGTCATCGTGCCCGCCGACTACGTCGGCCCGACGATGGAGTTGTGCCAGTCGCGGCGCGGGCAGATGAAGAACATGGACTACCTCTCCGAGGACCGCGTCGAGCTGCGCTACATCATGCCGCTCGGCGAGATCATCTTCGACTTCTTCGACACGCTGAAGTCCCGCACCCGCGGCTACGCGTCGCTCAACTACGAGGAGATCGGCGTGCAGGAGGCCGACCTCGTCAAGGTCGACATCCTCCTCCAGGGCGACCCGGTGGACGCGTTCTCCGCGATCGTCCACCGCGACAACGCCCAGTGGTACGGCCACAAGATGACCAAGAAGCTCAAGGAGCTCATCCCCCGCCAGCAGTTCGAGGTGCCCGTCCAGGCGGCGATCGGCTCGAAGATCATCTCCAGGGAGAACATCCGCGCGGTGCGCAAGGACGTGCTCTCCAAGTGCTACGGCGGCGACATCTCCCGCAAGCGCAAGCTGCTCGAGAAGCAGAAGGCCGGCAAGAAGCGCATGAAGGCCATCGGCTCGGTGACCGTCCCGCAGGAGGCGTTCGTCGCGGCGCTCTCCACCGACGAGGACTAGGCGGCCGCGACCACGGCGGGGCACCGGCCCCGCCGGGAGCCCCGCCACGCGACGCCCCGCCCCGCCCGATGAGGTGGGGCTTTCCTCTTGACCGTGGCGGGCCTCTTGGTGCGCGTCTAGCATGGCGGCCGTCATCGCCCCGGGCCCCGGGCCAGCGCCGGGCGCGCGGGGATGCACGATGCTCACCAAGGCGAAACCGAGCGCGATCGTCCAAGCGATCGACCAAGGAGGTATGTGGCGATGAGTTCCCTCAAGCCCGTCTACACCGGCAAGGCCACCGCGACCGGCGGGGGCCGCGACGGCCACGTCGTCACCGACGACAAGCGCATCGACCTGGACGTGCGCCGCCCCGAGGAGATGGGCGGCGACGGCCAGGGCACCAACCCCGAGCAGCTCGTCGGCGCCGGCTGGGCCGCGTGCTTCAACGGCGCGGTGCACGCGATCCTCGACCAGGAGAAGATCAGCGTCTCCCGCGACCCCGAGGTCGAGGTGCTTGCCACGATCAACAAGTCCGACTCCGGCATGGTCATCACCGCGGACATCACCGCGACGTTCTTCGACCTCGACCAGGAGCAGGCCGACGACGTCGTGAGCAAGGCCCACGATATGTGCCCCTACTCCAACGCGATGAAGACGGTCGACACGACCGTCACCGCGAAGGTCGCGTAAAACCAACGTGCACCGCGCTCGGCGCGGCCCGCCCGGACACCAACATCCCCGGGCGGGCCGCGCCGCGGCGTATCTGGACCCCGCCATGCCGCCATGGCGGCGCGGGGAGCGGCCTAGAGATACACATGAGCCCACGCTCCCGCGTGGGCTCATGGAGTCGGTGCCCGGAGGAAATATTTCAGCCTCTGGCTCCCGATAACAGAAGTTAGCGTGCAAAAGTTGTGGGGACAATGCTCAGCGCACTGTGGGGCCGAGGCGCGTTCGGGGCCCGGGGCCTGCGGGCCAGCGCCGGCGGGAATCTCGCCGGCCTGCGCATTCTGTAGCCTCGGTGGACGCGGCGCGAACCCCCAAAGACGCGCACGAGCCCGCGCTCGCGCGCGGGCTCGTGGAGTTGGTGCCCGGAAGAAATGTTTTCGGCCTCTGGCTTCCAGTTCGGAAACTAGCACGACAATGTTTCGCCGGCAATATTTATTCCGGGGCCGTTCGTGCAGGTGAGCGCTCGGGCCCGAACCTCGCCGATGGTCAGCGGCAGGACGCCTCCTGGGCGGGGTGCGTCTCGGACGCCTCGGCGGCCTGGTCGCGGCGCTGGACGCGCAACCAGGTGACGAAACCCCAGATGACGAACGCCGCGTAGACGATGTAGAGCGCCGCGCTGGGGTAGTAGCCGGCGGCGAGCAACAGAGGCACCCCGGCGACGTCGACGCCGATCCAGATGAGCCAGAACTCCGTCCAACCCTTCGCCATCCCAAACGTCGCGAGCAGCGAGCCGGTGAAGATCCACGCGTCCGCGAGCGGGCCCCACGAGCCGAGCGCGTCGAAGATCCACGTGCACAGCGCCGTCCCGAGGATCGCGACGACGACCATGCCGACCCGCTCCCGGGCGCTCGCCCAGTGGGGCTGCACGGCCTCGCGGGTCTCCGCGGGCTCGGAGACGATCGAGCGGCTCGGGTCGGTGCCCTCGGGCTCGCGCACCCCGCGGTCGCGGGCGCGCCGCCACGTCACCCAGCCGTAGACGCTGACGATGAGGAACATGACCTGCCGGCCGGCCTGCCCGTAGAGGTCGAGGTTCTGCGGGGTGTTGAACACCCCGCCGAGGAACACGGTGAAGAGCAGCACGTTGCCGACGATGCCCACCGGCCAGGCCCACACGGAGCGGCGCATCCCGCCGATCGCGGAGGCGAGCCCGAAGCCGTTGCCGACGATCTCCCGCCAGAGGATCTCGGTGTCGCCGATCTCGATCTTGGCGTCGAGAAGTTCAGTAAAAAAGTCCACGCGGGTCTACCACTTTCATCTCTCCCATCCGGACTGTGACCGTCGGCCCCGGACTTCGACCGGGTCAGCCCCGCCGCCGGGAAACCGTCGCGGCGACGGGGGTCGCGGGCTCCGCGGGAATCATCGCTCCCGCGCTACCGCCGGTGGGGAATTCCACCCCGCCCTGAGATTTACGTCCCCGCAGTCTACGCCCCGCCTCGAGGGCCGGGCCGAAACGCCAGGGTGCGCGGGGCGGGCCCCGGGCCCGCGGGAGGCGCCGGGCAGCGGCGTCGCCGCAGCTCGGCGGGGGAGAGGAGCGGCCGGGAGGAGGGGATCGTTCCGGCCGGGAAGGATCGCGGCGCGGCCGCGCCTTAGGCGGCGGGGCCGGCGTCCGCGACCGCGGGGAGCTCCTCGCCGGGGCCGGGGTAGCTCGGCTGGGCGCCGGGACGCGTGGTGGCGAAGGCACCCACCCGGCAGGCGTGGGCCGCGGCGTCGAGGAGTCCCTCGCCCTTCTCGAGGCGCGCGGCGAGCGCCCCGGTGAACGCGTCGCCCGCGCCGGTGGTGTCCCTCACCTCGACGCTGGGGCTCGCCACGTGGGAGAGGTCGTCGCCCTCGGCGACGAGCGCGCCGCGCGGCCCCAGCGTGACGACCACCGACGCGACGCCGAGCGCGACGAGCCGCCCGGCCAGCTCCTCGGGCTCGGGTTCGCCCTCGGGGGCCTCGCCGCCGAGGATCCCCGCGGCGAGCGCGGCCTCGTGCTCGTTGACGACGAGCGGGTCGGCGGCGCGCACGGTCTCGGCGTCGAGCTCGACGACCGGCGCGAGGTTGAGCACCACCCGGCCGCGCGCGGCGCGAGCGGCCGCGGCGCTCGCGGCCGGGGGGATCTCCCCCTGGAGGAGGACGACCGCCGCCTCCTCGATCGCGGCGCGGTGCTTGTCGACTAGCGCCTCGTAGACGTCGGCGTTCGCGCCGGGCACGACGATGATCGAGTTCTCGCCCGCGTCGTCGACGGTGATGATCGCCAGGCCCGTCGGGCCCGAAACGGTCGCGACGCGGGAGAGGTCCACGCCGCCCTCGCGCAGCAGCGCGGTCGCGGCCTCGGCCTGCGGGTCGTCGCCCACCGCGCCGACGAACGAGACGGCCGCGCCCTGCAGCGCCGCGGCGAGCGCCTGGTTCGCGCCCTTGCCGCCCGGGGTGATCTCCCCGCCCGAGCCGATGAGGGTCTCGCCGGGTGAGGGATGGCGCGCCACCCGGGCGGTGAGGTCGGCGTTGATGGAGCCGACGACGACGATTCCTCCGGCCTGGGCCACGGGCCACCTTCCTTATCTGGGTTCGCGGGCGGTCTCGACGGTGACCAATGCTAGCGGCGCGGGCCCGGCGCGGCCGCCTGAAGGAGGCGGCGCGTGTACTCCGAGCCGGGGTTGGCGCACACCTCGGCGGTGGCGCCGCGCTCGACGATCTCGCCGCCTCGCACCACGGCGATCGTGTCGCACAGCGCGCGGACCGCGGCGATGTCGTGGGAGACGAACACGAGCCCGCGGCGCACGCCGGCGGCCTCGTCGAGGAGCCCAAGGATCTGCCCGCGCACCGCGAGGTCCAGCGCGGAGACCGCCTCGTCGGCAAGCAGCAGGTCCGGCTCCCCGGCGAGCGCCCGCGCGATCGCGGCGCGCTGGCGCTGCCCGCCCGAGAGCGAGCCGGGGCGATCGTCGCCGCGGCCCTCGAGGCCGACGCGGGCGAGCAGCCTCTCGGCCGTCTTTCGGCGCTCGCGCCGGGGGCCGGTCAGCGGCTCGGCGACGCTGCGCCACAGCCGCCAGCGCGGGTCGAGGGAGCCGGCCGGGTCCTGGAACACGAGCTGCGCGCGGCCGGCCACCGACACCTCCCCGACATCCGGGCGATCCAGGCCCGAGAGCAGCCGCAGAAGCGTGGTCTTCCCCGATCCGGAGGCCCCCACGATCCCGAGGCGCTCGCCTCGGCGCACCTCGAGGTCCACCCCCGAGAGCGCGGCGCGCCCGCCGAACGAGCGCGACACGCCGGAAAGACTCGCGACCGGCTCGCCGTGGGGGCGGGCGGCGGCGGGCTCCACCGGATCGAGCGCCGCCGCGAGCCGCTCAGTTGCCGGGTGGCCGGGATCCGCCAGCAGCCGCTCGGTCTCGCCGCGCTCGACGACCCGCCCGCCGTCGACGACGAGCGCGGTGGGGCAGGCCCGCCTCACGACCGAGACGTCGTGGGAGATGAGCACGAGCGCCGCGCCGCGCTCCTTAGTAAGCCGGACGAGCAGGTCGACGATCTCGTCCTCGACGACCGCGTCGAGCGCCGTCGTCGGCTCGTCGGCGAGGAGCACGTCGGGCTCCGCGGCGAGCGCCATGGCGATAAGAACGCGCTGGCGCTGCCCGCCCGACAGGGCGAAGGGATAGCGCCCGGCGGCCTCGGCGGGCAGGCCCACCTCGGCGAGCGCCTCCTCGACGCCCTTGTCGGGCAGCGAGTCGTCGCGCCGGGCGAGCGCCTCGGAGAGCTGCCCGCCGATCGTCATGAGCGGGTCGAGCGCGCTCATCGGCTCCTGGAAGACCATGGCGATGCGCCGGCCGCGCAGCCGGCGCGCCCGGCGGTCCGGCAGGCCCACGAGCTCACGGCCGGAAAGCCTCGCCGAGCCCGACACCGGCAGCGGCGCGAGCCCGAGCAGCGCGAGCGCGGTGAGCGATTTGCCCGAGCCGGACGCGCCGAGAATGCCGAGGCGTTCCCCGGGCTCGAGGGAGAAGTCGACGGGGCCGACGACGTCGCCGACGCGAAGCCCCGAGACCTCGAAGATCGGGCTCATCGCCGCCCCCTTCCCGCCGCCGGGCCGCCGGCGGCGTCGCGCAGCCCGTCGCCGAGCAGCGCCAGGCCCAGCACGGTGAGCGCGATGGCGAGCCCGGGCGCGGCCGCGAGGTGCGGCGCGGTGGCGAGGTGGTCCTGGGCGTCGTTGAGCATCCGGCCCCAGGAGGCGAGCGGCGGCGGGGTGCCCAGCCCGAGGAAGCTCAAGCCCGCCTCCGCGAGGATCGCGAGCGCGGCGGTGATGGACGCCTGGACGGCCATGAGCCCCGCGATCCCGGGGAGCACGTGGACGAGCGCGACCCGAAGCCCTGAGAGTCTGCCCGGCCGGGAGAGGCGCGCGGCGGCGACGAAGTCCTGGGAGAGGATCGCGCGCGCCCCGGCGAGCGCGACGCGCGCGAAGCTCGGCGCCCCGGCGACCCCGATCGCCACGAGCGACGTCGTCGTCGACGGCCCGGCGATCGCGGCCGCGACGATCGCCATGAGCAGCGCGGGCACCGCGACGACCAGGTCGGCGACTCCCAGCACGACGCGGCGCGCGGCACCCCCGGCCTGCGCCGCGATGAGCCCCGCGGGGATCCCCAGCGCCGCGGAGATCGCCGTCGCCCCGGCCGCCACGGCGAGGCTCACCCGCGCCCCGGCCGCGAGCCTCGAGGCGACGTCGCGGCCGAAGCGGTCGGTGCCGAGCAGGTGCTCGGCGCCGGGGCCGGCCAGCCGCGCGGCGGGCTCGGCGTGGTTGGGGTCAAAAGGCAGCCACACGGCGCTGAGCAACGCGACGGCGGCGACGGCGGCGACGATGATCGCGCCGACCCAGCCGCCCGCGGGCATGCGGCGGCGCGCGGTTGAGGTGCTCATCGGGCCCTGTCCTCCCCTCCGGTCGAGCGGGGCCTGGGGTCGGCCGCCGCGGCGGCGACGTCCGCGGCCGCGGTGATCGCGATGGTCGCGGCAACGATGATCATCACCACCGACTGCACGGTGGTGAGGTCGCGCTGGCCGACGGCGTCGACGAGCAGGCTGCCCAGCCCCGGGATGACGAACACCCGCTCGACGACGACGGCGCCCGCGACGAGCTGCGCGAGCTGCACCGCGCCGGTCGCGAGCAGCGGGCCCGCCGCCGAGCGCCACCCGTGGCGGCGAAGCGCGCCGGCGCGCGACTGGCCGAGCGCGCGGGCGGTGCGGAAGAAGTCCCGGCCCGCGACGTCGGAGAACGTGGCGCGCACGAAGCGCGTGAGGATCGCGCCCTGGACCACCGCGAGCGCCGCGACCGGCATGACGAGCCGGGAGGCGAACTCCCCGAGGCCCGCCTCGGGCGGCACCCAGCCGTTGGCGGGCAGCCAGCCCAGCCGCACCGCGAAGAGCGCGACGAGCACGATGCCGAGCAGGAAGCTCGGCACGGCGAGGCCCACCTGGCTGATGACCGCGGCGAAGCGGCCTCCTCCTCTCGGCCGGAGCGCCGCCCACGCGCCGAGCGGCAGCGCGATCGCCGCGGCGAGCAGCATCGCCAGGCCGCAGAGGATCGCGCTGACCTGCGCGCGGTCCGCGATGATCGGGGTCATGTCCTGCTCGCTGGACAGGGACACCCCGAGGTCCCCGGTGAGCAGCCCGCCCACCCAGTCGAGGTACTGGACGATGAGTGGGCGGTCGAGGCCCAGCCGCGCGGAGAGCTCCGCGACCTCCTCGTCGGTGGCGTTGACCCCGAGCGCCACCGCCGCCGGGTCGCCGGGCAGCACGCGCAGCAGCACAAACACGACGACCGAGGCGGCCGCCAGCAGCGCGGCCGCGCGGCCCAGCGCCG
>NZ_JH815192.1:518922-530234 GCF_000296405.1 Corynebacterium otitidis ATCC 51513 | reverse complement strand
GCGCCGCGAGCCCGCGGGGCCGGGCGCGCCGCGCCCCGGGTGCGGCCTGCGTGTCGACCTGCGCGGCGGTCACTGCTTGCCCTCCTCGAGGCTCAGGCTCGCCAGCGGCAGGCCCTCGGCGATGTCGGTGGGCTCCACGCCGCGAAGTCCCGGGCGGGAGGCGACGATGGTGGGCACGTTGAGCATCGTGTCGGCGCGGGCCTCGGCCATGATGATGTCGACGGCGCGGGCCATCTCGTCGGCGGCGTCCTGTGGGGGCGCGGCCTGCGCGCGGGCGAGCTGCCCGCGGATCGCCGGCGAGTCGACGCCGAGGTAGTAGTCGGGGTCGCCGAAGAGCTGCGGGATGTCGCGCGGCTCCTCGTGGGCGACGAGCGTCATCTCGAAGTCGTGGCGGCCGATGACGTCGTCGATCCACAGCGGGAATTCGACCAGCTCGAGGTCGAGGTCGAATCCCACGTCGGTGAGCTGCGAGTAGAGCAGCTCGGAGGCGTTCATCGTGTAGGGCCGGGCCGGCACCGTCATCGTCACCTTGAGGCGCGGGTCCGAGCCATCGGTGGCGTAGCCCGCCTCGGAAAGGATCGCGCGGGCGCGCGCCGGGTCGAAGGGGTAGCGGGGCGTGGGGTCGAACCACGGGTCGGTGGGCGGCACCGGGGTGCCGCCGGTGAGCACGCCGAGGCCCTCGTAGACCGTCTCGCGGATCGCCTCGTGGTCGACGGCGGTGAGCACGGCGCGGCGCACCGCGAGGTCGTCGAAGGGCGCCTTCTTGTTGTTCATGCCGAGGAGGAACTCGCCCTCGCTCGTGCCGACGTCGACCTGCCAGCCGCCGTCGCGGGGGAGCCCCTCGAGCAGGGAGGGCGCGGGCAGCCGCCACACCGCGTCGACGTCGCCCGCGGCGAGCGCGTTGACCGCGGACGTCGCCTCGGGGAAGTAGCGCAACACGACCGCCTCGTTGGCGGGCTGATCGCCCCAGTAGTCGCCGCGGGCGCGCAGCTCGAGCGACTGGCCGGGCAGGAAGCGGCCCGCCTCGTAGGGGCCGGTGCCCACCGGGTCGGTGGCGAGCTCGTCGACCCCGCCGGGCGTCATCATCGCCCCGACGACGCCCGCGAGGTCGCGCAGCAGCCCGTTCGAGGGGCGGTCGAGGCGCAGCTCGAGGGTGTGGTCGTCGACGGCGACGACCTCGTCGACCGGGTCGAGGCGGGCCTTGAGCCCGTTCGTCCACGCGGGCGAGCTCACCCGGTCGAGGGAGAACTTCGCGGAGTGCGCGTCGAACGGCTCCCCGGTGGAGAACTCCACGCCCTCGCGGAGGTTAAAGGTATAGGTCAACCCGTCGGGGGAGACCTCCCAGTCGGTGGCGAGCAGGGGCTCGATCTCGCCGTCGGGGTCGACGGAGACGAGGGTCTCGTAGACGGTGCCGATCATCGCGTCGGAGACCGCGGTGCCCGTCGTCGTCGTGAAGTCGAGGCTCGCCGGGCCGGTGGTGAGGGCCACCGTCACGCCGCGCTCCGAGCCGGTCGCCACGGGCGCGGCGGTCGAGCCCGCCGAGCAGCCCGCAAGCGCCGCCGCGCAGGCCAGCACCGCCGCGGCGGCGCCGGCGGCGGGGCGGAAAAACGTCATGCCGAGACCCTAGCAGCAGCCCCAAGTGCTGGCAGGAAGTTGCCAGCTTCGTCTCAGGTCGCCGGGAGGGTCTCGGTCGGGGCCCTAGGGGCGGTAGGGCTCCGGGTCGTCGTGGAACGGGTAGTCGGTGTAGCCGTGCGCCCCGCCGCCGTAGAACGTCGCCTGGTCGGGCTCGGTGAGCTCGAGGCCGCGCTCCCAGCGAATCGGCAGGTCCGGGTTGGAGATCGTCAGCCGGCCCACGGCCACCGCGTCGCCGAGGCCCTCGTCGAGGAAGGACTCCGCGTCCTCAAGGCTCGTGGGCTCGGTCGCGGCGCTGGCGTTCGCGAGCACCGGGATGCCGCGCTCGCGCACGGCGTCGCGCACCGCGGCCACGCCCGCGGCCCGAAGGCTCGGGCTCGAGAGCGACACGTAGGCCAGGTCGCGGCGGGCGAGCCCCTCGCCGACGGCCCGGTAGGTCGCCGCGGCGTCCGAGTCGTCCGACTCGTCGAGCGCCTGGACGGGGAACTGCGGCGCGAGGCGCACGCCGGTGCGCTCGTCGCCGATCTCGTCGGCGACCGCGTCGACGACCTCGAGGACGAGGCGGGCGCGCTTCTCGGGCGTGCCGCCGTAGTCGTCGGTGCGGTGGTTCGCGCTGGGCGCGAGGAACTGGTGGAGCAGATAGCCGTTCGCGCCGTGCACCTCGACGAAGTCGATGCCCGCGTCGACGGCGCGGCG
This sequence comes from Corynebacterium otitidis ATCC 51513, assembly GCF_000296405.1. Taxonomy (GTDB): domain Bacteria; phylum Actinomycetota; class Actinomycetes; order Mycobacteriales; family Mycobacteriaceae; genus Corynebacterium; species Corynebacterium otitidis. The sequence continues at coordinate 527,906 of NZ_JH815192.1, read as the reverse complement.
CGCGCCCCGGCGGAACGTCTCGACGATCTCGGCGATCTCGTCGACGTTGAGCTCCTTCGGGGTGGGCGCCTCCTTCGAGGAGCCGTCCCAGTCGTGGAACTTCACGCCGTCGGAGTGGGGGCTGGGCGCGACGGTGGGCGCGCCGCGCTGGATCTCGGGCGCGGAGACCCGGCCGCCGTGCATGATCTGGATGGAGAGCAGCCCGCCCTTGTCGTGCACGGCGTCGGCGACGCGCGTCCACGCGGCCTGCTGCTCGTCGTTGGCGATGCCGGTCTGCCCGGGGAAGGAGCGCGAGGAGAAGTCGACGAAGCTGCCCTCGGTGACGACGAGCCCGAAGGAGGCGCGCTGCGAGTAGTAGCGCTCGTGGAGCTCGGTGGGCAGCCCGTCCTCGCCTGCGCGCTGCCTGGTCAGGCCGGCGACCGTGACGCGGTTGGGCGCCTCGTGGGCGCCGAAGGTAATGGGACTAAAGAGCTTGTGTGCCATGCCCGGTGAACGAGCGAGGCCCCGAAAGGATTCCATCGGGCGGGCGTTCCTCCCGGGGCGAAAAGTTGGGCATGGCACAATAGTCCGGCGTGTGGGACGCACTCGAGGGCTTCGCGATCGTCGGTGTGATCATGGCCGTCGGGTACTCCCTGCAGCGCTTCGACGCGCTCGACGGTAGCGGGAGGCGTGCGCTCGGCTCGTTCGTCTACCTCGTGGCGACGCCGATGCTCATGTTCCACCAGATCACCACCAACCCGCTCGAGGAGATCCTCAACGTCTCCTTCGTCGTCGTCTCGCTCGCCGCGCTCGCCAGCGGGGTGGTGTTCTTCTTCGTCATCCGCTTCGGGTTCCGCGCCAACGGCGGGGAGTCGATCATCGGGATGCTCGCCGCCTCGTACGCGAACGCCGGGAACCTCGGCATCCCGCTCGCGGCCTACGTATTGGGTAACACCTCGGCGGTCATCCCGGTCATGCTCTTCCAGGTCGGGCTGTACGCCCCGGTGACGACGACGGCGCTTGACATCGTCACCGACCACGGCCGGCACGGCTGGCTCCACAACCTCGTCGTCGTGCCCCTGCGCAACCCCATGCTGCTCGCCTCGCTCGCGGGGCTGGCCTTCGCCATTACCGGGGTGCCCGTGCCCGGCGTCGTCGCGGAGCCCGCCGGCATCCTCGCCGGCGCGTCCGTGCCGCTCGCGGTCATCGTCTTCGGCATGTCGCTCGCCGGCTCGCGCGTGCGCATCACCGCCCCGGTGCTGGCGCTCGTCGTCGCGAAGAATATCTTCCACCCGCTCATCTCCGCGGCGATCGGCCTGGCCTTCGGGCTGGGCGGCGACGCGCTCTTCGCGGTCATCGTGCTCGGCGCGCTGCCCACCGCGCAGAACGTCTACACCTATGCGCTGCGCTTCCGCACCGGCGAGGCGATGGCCAGAGACTCCGGAGTGGTCACCACGATCGTCGCCGCGCCGGTCATCCTCGCGCTCGCGGTGCTCTTCGACTAGCCCGGCCGCGGCCCTAACCCTTCGCAGGGCGAAACGATACGCCGCGGTAGACTCGGGGTTGTTTGTTTCCCGGCCGGCCCCGCGCCCGCGCGCCCGGGGCCGGCCGCTTCGCACAACCAGAGACGGGGAATCCCCACCATGGCTCAATCCGACACCGAGGCCGCCAACCAGGACGACGAGGAACGCGGCGGCGGTCGCGCCGCCACCCTCTTCACGCCCGCGACCGTCGACGCCGCCGGCGCCGAGGTCGGCAGCGAGGAGCGCCGCCAGCTCAAGCACGGCGGCGAGCCGCTCGTCGTCTACGGGGCGGTCGGCTTCATCGTCGTGTTCGTCAGCGCGATCCTCCTCTTCGGCGACGCCGTCCACGACGCGATCACCACCGCCTCCGACTGGCTGCTCGAGAACTTCAACTGGCTCTACATCGGCGGCACGTCGCTCATGCTCATCTTCGTGCTCGTCATCTTCGTCTCCCGCTACGGGACAATGAAGCTCGGCGACGACGACGAGGAACCCGAGCACTCGCTCGTGTCGTGGTTCTGCATGCTCTTCGCCGCAGGCCTGGGAGCCGTGCTCATGTTCTGGGGCGTGGCGGAGCCCATCAACCACTCCTACAACGTGCCCATGGGCGACGCCGAACCCATGTCCCCCGAGGGCGTCGAGGAGGGCTTCGCGTTCACCTTCTACCACATGGCGATCCACCAGTGGATCCTCTTCACCGTGCCCGGCCTGGCGCTCGGCTACTTCATCTACAAGCGCCACCTGCCGCCGCGCCTGTCCTCGGTGTTCGCGCCGCTGCTCGGCCGCCACATCTACGCCACCCCCGGCCGGCTCATCGACGTGCTCGCGATCCTCGGCACCACCTTCGGCATCGGCGTCTCCGTCGGGCTCGGGGTGCTGCAGATCAACTCCGGCCTCAACAAGATGTGGGGCGTGCCCGAGGTCAGCTGGGTGCAGCTGCTCGTCATCGTGGCGATCGCCGCGGCCGCCTCCCTGTCGGTGGCCGCCGGGCTCGACAAGGGCATCAAGGTGATCTCGAACCTCAACATCGGGCTCGCCGTCGCGCTCATGATCTTCGTGTTCTTCACCGGCCCGACCCTCATCCTCGTGCGCCAGATCGTCGAATCCTTCGGGATCTACCTCGACTGGCTGCCGCGGATGATGTTCTGGTCCGACTCGTTCAACACCAACCCCGGCTGGCAGGGCAAGTGGACCGTGTTCTACTGGGCGTGGACGATCTGCTGGTCGCCCTACGTCGGCATGTTCCTCGCCCGCATCTCCAGGGCCCGCTCGGTGCGCCAGTACATCGGCGGCGCGCTGCTCCTGCCCGCCGTGTTCGTCGTGATCTGGTTCTCGATCTTCGGGCGCGCCGGCGTCGAGATCGAGCTCGACAACCCCGGCGCGATCACCGAGCCCGTCGTCGAGCAGGAGGACGTGCCCGCCGCGCTGTTCACGCTGCTCGAGTCGCTGCCGCTCACCAACCTCATGTCGGGGCTCGCGATCGTCGTCATCATCCTCTTCTTCGTCACGTCGATGGACTCCGCGGGCCTGGTCAACGACATGTTCGGCACCGGCCGCGAGGACGCCTCGCCGACGGTCTACCGGATCCTGTGGGCCTGCCTCATCGGCGCGGTCGCGGGCGCGCTGCTCCTGCTCGGCGGCGACACCGGCATCGAGACGCTCCAGCAGGTGGTCATCATCGGGGCGGTGCCCTTCTTCCTCATGGCGTTCGTCATGATGGCCTCCCTGTTTAAGGGCATGCACGACGATGCGGCTGCCGCCCGCGGGGTGCGCACCCGCAAGTGGGACACCGCCGATAGCCCGGAGAAGCTCGAGGCCTACGAGGCGGTCACCGCGCCGGGCTACGACGAGGAGGGCAAGCCCATTCAGCCCCCGGAGATCGACTACGACGCCGAGGGCAACCTCCGCCTCAAGGGCGACCTGCGCGTCGGCGGCACGATCGGCATCGGCGACGTCGACGAGGACGACGCGCCCGAGACCTCGGCCGAGAACGACGGCGACGAGGGCGGCGGCGACGCGTCCGGCGGCGAGCCGGGCGGGCGCGGCTAGCGCCGCGACGCCGCGGCGCCCTCGCCGCGAAGGCACAAGAACGCCGGCCCCGCCGGGCGGATGGTTTCGCCCGGCGGGGCCGGCGTCGTGCGTGGTGTTTGTGCGCCCGGGCCGCCGAGGCGGCCCGGTAATAGAGGTATGCGGCGCGCTAGCGCTCGCGGGGGTCGCCGGCGGCCACGCCGTTCGGCTCGAGGCCCCAGGCGTCGGCGAGGATCTCCACGGAGCGGTCCGCCTCCTTCGCGGTCGGGCCCTGCGCGGAGATCATGAGCTCGTCCGCGCCCACCGAGTCGCGGAACTCCTCGAGGTACTCGCGGATCTGCGGGGCGGTGCCCACCGCGGTGTAGCGCAGCATGTCGAGCACCTGCTGGCCCTGCGGCGAGTCGACGAGCTGGTCGAGCTGCTCCTCGGTGATGCGCCCCTCGCCGCGGGAGACCATCCGCGCCAGCCGCCGGCGGCGCACGAGCTCGTTCTGGCGGTGCGCGTCCGACTCGTCGTCCGAGGCCGTGACGTTGACAGCCGCGATGAGGTACGGCTCGGAGAGCTCCTCGGACGGCTCGAAGTTCTCCCGGTAGTAGCGCGTCGCCTGCTTCAAGTGCGTGGGCGCGAAGTGCGAGGCGAACGCGTACGGCAGCCCGAGGCGCGCCGCGAGCGTCGCGCCGAACATCGAGGAGCCGAGGATGTAGCGCGGCACGTTGGTGCCCGCGCCGGGCATCGCCTGCACCCCCGGCACCGGCGAGTCGCCCGCGAGGTAGCGGCCCAGCTCGATGACGTCGTGGGGGAAGTTATCGGCGGCGTTGGGGTCGCGGCGCAACGCCCTACCGAGGGTGTTCATGTCCGTGCCCGGCGCGCGGCCGAGGCCCAAATCGATGCGGCCGGGGTACATCTCGGCGAGCATCCCGAACTGCTCGGCGATGACGTAGGGGGAGTGGTTGGGCAGCATCACCCCGCCCGAGCCGAGCCGGATGCGCTCGGTGTGCGCGCCGATGTGCGCGATGAGCACCGCCGGCGCCGAGGAGGTGATCGAGGGCATGTTGTGGTGCTCCGCGTACCAGATCCGCCCGTAGCCGAGGCGCTCCGCGCGCTGCGCGAACGCCACCGAGCGCCTAATCGACGCGCCGGGCGCCTCGTCGCCGTAGACGGTGCAAAAGTCGATCAGTGACAGCGGGGTGGTAGTCATGACGCTCCCTCATTCGCGGTTTTTGGTGAGTCCTCGCGCGGGCCCGCGCCGCCGGCGGGGCTGGATCGGTGTCGCTCGGCCGCGGCGCGGGGTCGCTATCCCGCCCAGTGTAGTTCCGCCCGGCGGTTCGCGGCCGCCGGCGAGCGTTGCCGCCCTCGTGTCCGCGGGCATGAAAAATGCCCCCGCCCGCGCGGCGCGGGCGGGGGCGGCGGGAGCCTTAATAAGGCCTAGGCGGCCGGGTGGCTCGCCGTGGCGCCGGGGGAGGAGACGACCTCCCGGTCCTGCTCCGCGGGGCCGGGGTGGCCGGGCCGGGCCGGCGGCTCGTGCGGGCGGATCGCGTCGGCGATGACGCCGACGACGATGGCGATCGCGACGGGCAGCACCCAGCCGAGCTGCACGTCGTGCATCGGCGCCCAGGAGATCACCGGCTCGAGGAAGCTCAGGCCCAGGCCGCTGAGCGACATCATCGCCGACCACGCGACCGCGGTCCAGATCGCGACGCGGAAGGTGTAGTAGAAGAAGAACTTGCCGCGCAGCATCGGCTCCACCAGCGTGAGGAGGATGAGCGTGATCGCCGGCGGGTAGATGAACTCGACGACCGGGGCGGCGATGTTGAGGACCGTCTCCAGGCCGGCGGCGGCGAGCACGAAGGACACGAGCGTGAAGATGATCGTCCACGCCCGGTAGGACACGCCGGGCAGCAGGTAGTTGAAGAACTCGGAGCTCGCGGCGATGAGGCCGACGGCGGTGGTCAGGCAGGCGAGCATGACGATCGCGCCGAAGACCGCCTGGCCGGGCCCGCCGAGGACCGAGCCCGCGGTGTAGGCCAGCAGGCCGGCGCCGTCCTCGAACTGCTCGCCGCCCTCGATGCGCAGGCCGATGACGCCGAGGCCGACGTAGATGAGGCCCAGCAGCAGGCAGGCGATGGCCCCGGCGCTGATGACCCCGCCGAGCAGCTTGCGGCCGGGCTTCACGCCGGCGGAGCGCAGCGCGTTGATGACGACGATGCCGAACGCCAGCGACGCGATCGAGTCCATCGTCAGGTAGCCCTCGATGAAGCCGCCGGCGAGCGGCGCGTCGGCGTACTGCTCGTTGGGCTCGTTGGGGGTGTCCGAGAAGTTCGCGATCGACAGGACGATGAGCACGACGAGCAGCACGAGCAGGATCGGGGTGAGGATCTTGCCGAGGTTGTCGATGAGCCGCGACGGGTTCGAGGCGAGCAGCAGCGCGACGCCGAAGAACACGAAGTTGAACGCCGCGGAGGCGGCCAGCGAGTCCCAGCCGGTGAGCGGCTGGATCGCGGTGGAGAAGCTCACCGCGCCGGTGCGGGGCAGCGCGTAGAACGCGCCGATGGAGAGGTAGGCGACGACGGGGAAGATGATGCCGAAGACGACGCCGGCGCGCGCCGCGAGGTGACGGACGTTCGTGCCGGACACGGCGATGGCGATGATGCCGAGCACCGGCAGGAGCACGCCGCCGCCGAGGAAACCGATGATCGCGGGGGCGAAGTTCTCCCCGGCCTCGACGCCGAGGACCGGCGGGAAGATGAGGTTCCCGGCGCCGAAATACATCGAGAACAGCATGAAGGCCGTCGCGACGACCAGCCAGGGCGACAGACGCCGCGAGCCCGATGATGTAGTGGACGTCATAGTTGAGCAGTCTTTCTTCACGAATCGCTGGGAATGATGAAGAAAGAGTCTACTGCCGGCGTCCACCCCGCGAAAACCACCCGGGGACACCATCCCGCCAGGCGGGATGCGGGTGGGGAGCGTTAGGAGGCTGCGGCGCCCTCGGCGATGCGGTCGATGAGGTCGCCGAGCACCTCCGGGGAGGTGCCGAACGTCAGGCGGGCGAAGCCCTCGCCGCCGAGCCCGAAGTTCGTGCCCTCCTGGAGCGCGACCCGCCCGTGCTTGAGGAGGTGCGCGGCGGGGTTGTTCGGGATCGCGGTGTCGCGGAAGTCGAGCCACGCGAGGTAGGTCGCCTCCGGGCGGGCGACCTTTAGGCCCGGCACGCGGCGGGGCAGCTCCTCGACGAGCCGGTCGCGGTTGGCGCGGATGACCTCGACCTCCTCGTCGAGGAAGTCGCGCGCGTCGCGGTAGCACGACGCCGCCGCGATGACCCCGAGGGTGCCGGTGCCGTCCTTGGTGACCTTGTCGAGCCCGCGCCAGATCCGGTGGTCGTCCTCGTTGCTGAAGACGATCTGCGCGCACTTCAGGCCCGCGATATTCCATGCCTTCGACGTGGCGGTCACCGTGACGCACACCTCGGCGGCCTTCTTAGAGAGGCTGGCGGCGGGCACGTGCGTCCCGTCGAGGACGAGCGGGGCGTGGATCTCGTCGACGAGGAGGCGCGCGTCGTGGCGCGCGGCGAGCTCCACGAGGTCGCCCAGCTCTTCGGCGCTGAACGTGTAGCCGAGCGGGTTGTAGGGCGAACAGAGCAGCAGCGAGCCCGCGCCCTTCTCGAAGGCCTCCTCGAGCTCCGCGAGGTCGAGCCCACCGTTGGCGTCGAGGTCGATCTTCTCGCGGCCCGCGGCCTGCGGGATGGAGAGGAACGGCGGGTAGGCCGGCTGCGGCACGACGACCGCGCTGCCCGGCCGGGTGAGGTGCTCGACGGCGAGGGTGAGGCCGCGCACGACGTCGGGCACCCAGTCGATGAGTTCCGGCCGCGGCCGCCAGCCGAAGCGGTCCGCGTAGAAGTCGCTGAGTGACTGCTGCAGGTCCGAGGAGCCCGGCGTGTAGCCGAAGGTCTCATCCTCCACCGCGCGGCGCAGCCGGTCCTTGACCGCCGGGGCGGTGGGGAAGTCCGACTCGGCAATGAACGCGGGCAGCACGTCCTCGGGGTAGACCGTCCACTTGCGGGTCCCGCGGGCGCGAAGCTGGTCGTAGCTGAGCGTATCCATGGCCGCCGAGTGTAGCGGCGCGGCGCGGGTGCCCCCGGCTAATTATTCAGCCCTCCGGCGGCAGGGTACGGGAGATTACCGGCGGGCGCGCGGGGGTTTTAGACTGGTGGCCGGTTATTTTTCTTCTCGCTCGCCGGGGACGCGCGTCGCGCGCCGGCGGAAAGGTGGACATGACTCGGATGCGCGCATCCCGGTGGCTCACGGCGGGCGTCGCCGGCTGCCTTCTCGCCCTCACCGCCTGCGGCGACGGCGACGGCTCGGGGAACCCGGACGAGGAGATCGAGGTCACCTCGAGCGCGACGCCCACCGCCGAGCCGGAGGAGACCGAGCCCATCGTCGTCGACCCGCCTGAGACCCACGACCGCATCGAGGACGAGGGTATGGGCGTGACCTGGACGCTGCAGCAGCCCACCGCCGGCCCCAACGGCGGGGCGATCATCACCGTGCGGATCAGGAACGACAACGAGGAGCCGCTCCACCCCGACTCGCTCGACGAGCCCACCCTCGAGATCGGCGGCGAGTCCGTCGACCGGCTCCCCGCGGAGGACGCCGGCACCGTCAACCAGGACGGCCTCGACCTCCCGCTCGGCGCCGGCGCGGCGACGAACCTGCGCTTCCCCTACGACACGACCGTCGGGGCGCTCTCCGACGCCGAGTTCAGCATCGGCAACGTCGTCTACCGCGGCAACCTCAACTAGCCGGCGCTTTTCCTGCGCCTTCCGTTAAGCGGCGCGCCGCCCGGGAACCCGCCCGGGCGACGCCGTCGTCTAAGCCCACCGTTCCAACCGCCCGCCCCGAAGACCACGACCGGCGGGCACACCACCGAGCGGGGGAGACGACCGTGCAGCTCAGCCTAGATCCACGCGCCCTTTCTCGCGCCGCAGAGCAGCTGCGCGGCGCGGCCGACGAGCTGCGCGGCGCCGCCGCCCGCGCGCAGTCGACCGCCCTGTCGGGGAGCTTCTCCGCGATCTCCGGGCTGGGCAACCTCGGCGGGCACCACGGCGGGTTCCTGCGCGGCGGCGACGGCTCCGCCCGCGCCGTGCTGTCCTCGCTCGCCGACGAGCTCGCCTGGTCCGCGGACGGCCTCGGCGCCACGTTCGCGGCCGTCACCGGCCAGGACCTCGCCTCCGCAGCGGCCCTCGAGCGCGGCGCCGCGAGCTTCGCGGTGGCCGGCTTCCCGCCCCGGCCGCCGCGCCGGTTCGCTTCCTTCTCCTTCCCAGCGCCCGCCTGCGGCGGGCTGCCCGGCCTCGCCGAACTCGAGCAGCGGGCTAGATCCTCACGCACCGGGGACGCCGCGCAGGCCGCGGACGCCTGGCGCGCGGCCGCAACCAGCGCCGCGCAGGCCGCCACCCGGGCC
>NZ_JH815192.1:516266-517467 GCF_000296405.1 Corynebacterium otitidis ATCC 51513 | reverse complement strand
CGGGTCAGGCCGCGCGCGCGATCGGGCCGGCTGCGGCGCCGGCGGCGCTCGGCCAGCGCGGTGGGCAGGCCGGCGGGCGGGTCAAGGCGGTGGTCACCGCGGTGGAGGCGGAATCCAACGCCGAGGAGATCGTCAGCGCCCTGCCTGCCTCGGTGCCCGGGGTGATCGGCCGGTGGGCCTGCGAGGAGTCCGGCGCGGGGCGATGACTCGTCGCCCATCTCCGCGCTGCGCTGCCTCGACGCCTGGGATAGGGTGAGGTTCGCCCTTCGCGGGTTGTTAGCACCATGTGCTGTTTCGCGGTGAGGCGCGAGCGCACGTCGAGGATGAAAGTAGGGACGAGAGCAGTGGGGACGACGGAATCCGCCCTGTCGAAGCGGCGCACGACCGACGAGCAGTCCTTCGCGGGCGGGGTGGATCCCGCCTTCGACGGCAGCTATCAGAAGTGGCTCACCGATACCGAGCCGAGGCGCTTCCCCGGCTGGACGGTCATCGCCCCGGTGCCTCGGGGCTCGGCGGCGATGGACACGCTCCAGGGCATCGTCGCGGACCTGGCCGCCGATTTCGGCGCCGGGCAGTTCAGCCGGCACCCCGCGGCGAGCATGCACATGACGGTGTTTCCCGGGATGAACGAGGCGTTTTCTGATAGCGCCCGCGAGATCCCCGATTGGGTGCGCGGCGGCATGACGATCCCGCAGATCTCCCGGGCGGCGCTCGCCCGCGTCGAGGCCGCCGGCCTGCCCGAGATCGGCCCCGTCGACATCGAGGTCGAGGACGTCGCCGTCGACGGCAACGCCAAGGCGCTCGTCCGGCCCGTCGAGGAGACCCGGCTGCGCGAGTTCCGGGACCTTATCGCCGAGGCGACCGGCTGGCGGCGCGTCGACCACGACGAGTACGTCTTCCACGTCTCGCTGGGCTACCAGCTCAAAGACCACGAGCTGCCCGAGGAGCGCCGCCACGAGCTCGCCGCGGGCTACGCCGCGCGGCTCAAAGAGCTCGGCACGATCACCCTCGACCGGCCGGCGTTCTCCGTCTTCGACGGCATGGTGTCCTTCCCGCCGATCCTCGAGTTCTAGCCGGCCCCGGCCGCCTCTCGCGGCATCGCCCCGCTCTGTGCGCGCAACAGCGCGCGGGCGGGGCGTTGTCGTGCCTCGTGCCCTTGAGCGGCGCCGCGGCGGGGCGCCGGCACGGCGCGGGGCGGCGC
>NZ_JH815192.1:485655-516161 GCF_000296405.1 Corynebacterium otitidis ATCC 51513 | reverse complement strand
GCTCGGCGCCCCTGGGCCGCGCCATCGGCCGCGGCCGCGCTTTCCGCACACCGCGCCAGGGCGCGGCCTGCCTAGCGGCCCGTGCCGGGCCGCGGGCAGAAGCCCAGCCGCGCGGAGCGCAGCGGGTCGGAGAGCTCCCTCGTGGAGCCGTCGACGATGCTCATGCCCAGCGCCTTACGCCCGGTGCCCGGCGCGGAGCGCTCCCAGCCGGGCTCCTCGCCGCGGGCGAAGCCGGCGATGATGTCGAGGATCGGGCCCGAGGCGGGGTGCTTGCCGAAGACGTGCGGTAGGTCCCCGCTGTGCTCCGCTGGGGTGTCGCCGTCGCCGAGCCACTCGAGCAGCCAGGAGCGGCCGGGCGCCTCCTCGAGGGTCTGGGCGGCCCAGCGGCGCACGAGCGCGTCGCTCGCGAGCTGCACCCAGCGCGCCTCCCGGTCGCGGTCGGGGAGCATGTCGAGGTACGAGCGGGCGGGCGGGTTGAGCGCGAAGGCCTTCGCGCCGGGGCGGAACAGCGGCCCGCCGAGGCGGTGGGAGTCGAGCCAGCGCATGGCGGGCAGGGTGTGGAACTCGTCGTGGGTGACGGTGACGAGCCGGGGCAGCTCGGCGAGGTCGCCGGGGTCGAAGGGCGCGGGCCCGACCGGCACGTCGAGGGGGTGGGTGAGCCGGTAGCGGCGGTAGCCGCGCTCAAAGGAGCCGCGGTTCTTCTCCCAGCGGCGGGTGAAGTGCTCCCTGGTGACGGGCACGCCCATGGCGGCGCGCAGCTTGCCCTTGCGCTTCTTCGCGGTGACGCGGGGGAACGCCGGGGAGATGGGGATGACGCGGCGCACCCCGGGCACGAGGTGGTCCCTTCTTGTCAGCCAGAGCACCGCGCCGCCGCCGGCGGACTGGCCCATAAGGGTGATGTTGGTGGGGTCCCCGCCGAAGGCCTCGATATTGCGGGCGAGCCAGTAGAGCCCGTTTCTCGCGTCGTCGGTGCCGCGGAAGTGCCACTCGGGGTCGTCGTGGAACTGGGCGAAGCCCTCGAGCTTGAGGCGGTAGCCGATAGAGGCGAGGATGACGCCGCGCTCGTTGTAGGCGGCGCCGTCGACGCGCTCGTCCTCGTGGCTGCCCTCCTCGTAGGAGCCGCCGTGGATATAGGCGACGACGGGCAGATCGTCGCCGGGGCGGGTGCCGCGCGGCACCCACAGGGTCAGCGCGGTGGCGTCCTTGTCGCCGGCGGTGCCGTCGTGGGCGGGCTTCGCCTCGGCGGGGCCGGTGTGGCGGGGGATCGTCTCGGAGGGGCGGAACGGTCCGGGGATCGTCGCGAACGGGATGGAGTGGAACACGGCGGACGCGTCGGTGACCTCGCCGGTGACGGCGATGGATGGCGCGTCGACCGTGACCGAGCCGGGGGCGGGCCGCCCTTTTGGCGGGGCGACGGGTTCGCGGTGGGCGCTGGGCTCGTGGTGCTCGCTTCCGCTGGTCATGGCCCCCGAGACTACTCGGCCGGTCGGCCCGGCGGCCGGGAGTCGCTAGACTGGCCCGGAGACCTATGGAAGACCTTTACGACTGGCTCGTGCAGCAGCTGACCTCCGCGCCGATGGTGGTGCAGGTGATCGTGCTGCTCGCGGTGGCGCTGCCGGCGTGCGCCGCGGCGGCGTGGCTGCTGCTCGCCGCGCTCGACGCGGCGGCCGGCTTCGCGGGGCGCGCCCGCGACCGGCGGGCGGCCAGCCGGAAGGCCGATCGGCGAGGGGAGGGCGCCCGTGGCTAACCCGGAGGAGCTGCGCAAGCGCGACAAGCGGCGGCCGAAGAACCGGCGCCGCTACCCGACGAGCTACGTCACGCAGGCGCTGTGGATCCTGCTCGCGGTGCTCGTCGTGCTCTGGCTGCTGAGCCTCGTCTTCTAGCCCCGCCGCCCCGCGCCCGTGCCGCGGGCGAATCTATGTGCTCGGGCCCGCCGCGGCGGCGTCGCGGCTGCGGCCGAGCTGCCGGCCGCGCACCCAGTAGGCCTGGCCGGCGAGCTTGTTCTTCTCCAGGCCGGCGCCGAGGAGCGCCTTCTTCGCGGCGCGGGTCGCCTTGGTCTCGGTGGCGACCCACGCCGTCCAGCCGCGCCAGTCGCCTGTGGAGAGCTCCGCGGCGAGGAGCCCCGGCCAGGCGGCCGGGTCGGGCGCGGGGACCCAGCGCGCCTCGCAGTCGGGCACCGCGGGCAGCGCCAGCTCCGCGTCGCCGTCGTGGAGTCCGAGCATGAGCGCCGTAATCGGCGCGGCGCTGCGCTCCCGGAGGCGGGGGATGAGCCCGCGCGCCGCCGGGTAGGACGCGGCGTCGCCGACGAGCAGGTGGCCTCGCGCGCCCGCGTAGTCGGGGTGCTTCGGCTCGCCGTAGCGCATGACGGGGATCCGGTCGCCGACCTCCGCGGCGGCGAACCACCCGGCCGCGGGGCCGAGCGGCTCGTGGATGACGGCGAGGAGGGTGAACTCGCCGCGCTCGAGGTCGGGCTCGGTAATGGTGTAGGCGCGCTGGTGCTGCTTGGAGGTCCCGGGCTTGGGGAACCACATCCGCAGGTACGCGTCGGGCTCGTCGGCCGCGAGGAGCACGCCCGGGGCACGCATCCGGAGCCGGCGCAGGTGGGGCGCGGCCCAACCGGTCTCGAGGACGGTGGCGGGCACCTCCTCGGCGTGGAGGAGCGAGGTGAGGACGAACCCCTGGAATCCGGTGGCCATGGCGGCGGCCTCCTTCCCCGGCCGGGCCGGGTTGATGAATAAATGGCGAGCGTTACCTTAGCAATTATCGCGCCCGGTCGGCCCCTGCGCGGCCGCGCCCGCCGCCCGGGCTTTTTCGTGCCTCGGCCCGGTGCCGCGCCGCGGCGCCGCGCGGACCCGTGCGGTGGGCGAACGCCGCGCCCGGGAGCCGCGGGCGCCGAGACGGGCGCGGATCCCGGCCTGCGGGAGGGAGGAAGTGGGATAGGCTTGGTCGCCAAGGAACGACCCGGCGCCCCCGCCGCGCGACGCGCGTCGCGCTCGCCGCGGGGCCTCACCCGGCGGGAGCGGGGCCGGCAGCGAACACGGAAAGCGAGTTAAGGCCATGGGACGCGTCGCGAGCACGCCCGCGGATTATCACGTCGAGGACAACGAGAGCTGCCTGACCGCGCTCATCGACCAGGTCAGGGCGCGGCCGAACGGCACGCTGTTTATCCGCCCGCAGGGCAACGACTGGGTGGAGGTCTCCGCGGAGGAGTTCTTGGGCGAGGTCTACGCCGTCGCGCGCGGGCTCATCGCGCTGGGCATCGAGAAGGGCGACCGGATCCTTCTTCTGTCCTCGACGCGCTACGAGTGGAGCCTGCTCGACTTCGCGATCTGGGCGGCCGGGGCGGTCTCCGTGCCGATCTATCCCTCGGCGTCGCTCAGCCAGATCGAGTTCATCGTCGACAACTCCGAGGCGGTGCTCGCCATTAGCGAGACCCAGGACAACACGGAGGTGCTCTCCACCTTCGCCGTCGACCCCAAGGAGGTCGAGGAGGGCTCGGAGCGCCGGCTGCGCCGCGTGCTGGAGATCAACTCCGGGGCGATCGCGCTGCTCAAGTCGGAGGGCGCGCGCAAGTCGGACGCCGACGTCGACGCCCGCATCGACGCCACCGACGCCCACGAGCTTGCCTCGCTGGTCTACACCTCGGGCACGAGCGGGCGGGCCAAGGGCTGCCGGCTGACCCACTACGGCTGGCTCTCCCAGGTACGCGCGCTGGCCACCCACCCGATCGGCGCGATCGCCAGGCCCGGCACGACGGTTCTCACCTATCTGCCGCTCGCGCACGTGCTCGCCCGCGCGGTGGCGCTCGCCGTGACGATCTACGGGGCGACGCAGAGCCACTGGCCGGACACGAAGACCCTGCCGGTGGAGCTGCAGCGCGCGAAGCCGAACCTGCTGCTCGGCGTGCCGCGCGTCTTCGAGAAGGTGCGCAACGCCGCGGTCAAGCAGGCGAGCCGCCGCGGCGTGGTCGGCCGGCTGCTCTTCCATCGCGCGGAGCGCGCCGCCATCGAGTACTCCAAGGCGCTCGACGAGAAGGAGGGCCCGAGCCGCGGCCAGGAGCTGCGCCGCCGCCTCTACGACAAGCCGATCTACCAGAAGATCCGCCAGGCGCTCGGCGGGAACGTCGCCTACTGCATCACCGGCGGCTCGCCGATGAGCCCCGACCTCATCCACTTCTTCCGCGGCCTCGGCGTGCCGGTCTACGAGGGCTACGGCCTCACCGAGACGACCGCCGCCGCGGCGGTGAACTTCGTCAACACCAAGGTCGGCACCGTGGGCCGCCCGGTCGGCGGGGTGAGCATCACCATCGGCGAGGACAACGAGATCCTCATCAAGGGCGACATCGTCTTCGAGGGCTACTGGAAGAACGAGGAGGCCTCCAAGGAAGCCTTCACCGAGGACGGCTGGTACCGCACCGGCGACCTCGGGACGCTCGACGAGGACGGCTACCTCACCATCACCGGACGGAAGAAGGACCTCATCGTCACCGCGGGCGGCAAGAACGTCTCGCCCGCCCCGCTCGAGGACATCGTGCGCTCCCACCCGCTCATCAGCCAGGCGATCGTCGTCGGGGAGGGCAAGCCCTTCGTCGGGGCCCTTATCACCCTCGACGAGGAGAACCTCGAGGGCTGGAAGGAGCGCAACGGCTTCTCCCAGGGCACCTCGATCCGGGAGCTCGCCGCGCAGCCCGCGCTGCGCGCGGAGATCCAGGACGCCATCAACAACGCCAACGCGAGCGTCTCGCACGCGGAGGGCATCAAGAAGTACCACATCCTCGGCCGGGAGCTCACCGAGGAGGAGGGCGAGCTCACCCCGACGTTCAAGGTGAAGCGCAACGTCGTCGCCGAGCACTTCCGCGCCCAGATCGAGGGCATCTACGGCTAGCGGCCCCGCCCCGGCGCGCCGCGCCGCCGGGGCCGGCGCGGTGGCCTAGAGTAGCGACCCGTCACCACGATCGCGGCGGCCGTCGTCACCGGCCCCGGGGGCGCGGGCGGGCGGCGGACCCGCCGGCGTCCGGCCGCGTCCCGGCGCAACGGTTGGAAAGGAGCGGCTGGATTCCCATGCATCGCGCGGCGGCCTCACTGCGGCACTGGGAGCTCACCCAGGAGCTCTTCGACATCGGCGACGAGGTCGCGGGCTACGTGGAGAACCTCGCGGAGGCGACGCGCGACTTCGACGGGGAGCTCGCCGCCGAGTGCCTCACCGAGTTCGACGAGATCGTCGACGAGGCGCGCTCGGACGCGCGGGCGGTCGTCGGCGAGCTCGCCGGCCTGCGCCAGGCGCTCACCACCGGGGTGGGCGCGGGCGAGCTCGACGCCGCGCCCGACGGGCCCCGGCCCGCCGCTCCCGCGCGCCTCGACGCGGAGGACCTACTCGAGCGCCACCCGGTGGCGGACTCGCCGATCGTCGTCGCGGAGCTCTCCCGCGCGCTCGAGGAGCGCACCGCCTCCACCGTCTCCTACCTCGGCGAGGTCGTCGACTACGTGCTCGCCGCCACGGAGCGCGGCGCCAGGGACCTGGGTTCGCTGTCGCTGCCGCACCTCTACCGCGACGTCAAGGAGCGGGTGCACGCCGCCGCGGAGGGCTGGCGCGCCACCGTGATCGCCGAGCACCCGGCGTTCGCCTCGTCGATGCGGGGCAACCACCCGCCGGCCTTCCTCGAGGAGCGCGCCCGCGTCGAGGCGGTCGCAGCGAGAGTCAACGCCAGGCGTAAGGCGCAGCGCAACTCCGGGGCGGCGAGCTAGCCCGCCTCGGGCCGGGCACTTTCGCCCCGCGCGGGCCGGGCGCTTTCGGGCGCGAAGGCTAGAGGGCTAGCCTGAGGGGCGACAATGGATTCCTCTTCTTCCGCCACGAGCCCGATCCCCGGCGCCGCGCGGCCGGATACTCCGTTCGGGGTGTATCTCCACGTGCCGTTCTGCGCGACGCGCTGCGGGTACTGCGACTTCAACACCTACACCCCCGGCGAGCTCGGCTCCGCGGCCTCCCAGGGCAGCTTCCTCGACGCCATCGAGATCGAGCTCGAGCTCGCCGCCGAGAAACTCGCCGAGAGCGGCGACCGGCGCCAGGCCGAGACGGTGTTCGTCGGCGGCGGGACGCCCTCGCTGCTCGGCGCGACGGGTCTTAACCGGCTGCTCGACGCGGTGCGTAACACCGTCGGGCTCGTCGACGGCGCGGAGGTCACCACCGAGTCGAACCCCGAGTCCACCGACCCCGAGTTCTTCGAGGGCATCCGTGAGGCGGGCTATACCCGCGTGTCGCTGGGCATGCAGTCCGCGGCGCGCCACGTGCTCGCCGTCCTCGAGCGGCGCCACACCCCGGGCCGCGCCGTCGCCGCGGCCAAGGAGGCGGCCGCCGCGGGCTTCGAGCACGTCAACCTCGACCTGATCTACGGCACCCCGGGCGAGCGCGACGAGGACGTGCGCGCCAGCGTCGACGCCGCGCTCGAGGCGGGCGTCGACCACGTCTCCGCCTACTCCCTCATCGTCGAGCGCGGCACCGCCATGGGCCGCAAGGTGCGCCGCGGGGAGCTCCCCGAGCCGGACGAGGACCGGCTCGCCGACCGCTACGAGATCATCGACTCGAAGCTCCGCGCCGCGGGGCTCGAGTGGTACGAGGTCTCCAACTGGGCCAGGCCCGGCGGGGAGTGCCGGCACAACGAGATCTACTGGGTCGACGGCGACTGGTGGGGCGCGGGCCCCGGCGCCCACTCGCACCTCGGCGACCGGCGGTTTTACAACGCCAAGCACCCGGCCCGCTACGCGACAACCCTCTCCGGCCGGGAGCTGCCCATCGCCGGCGGGGAGACCCTGGGCGAGCGGGAGCACCACACCGAGCGGGTCATGCTGGGCCTCCGGATGCGCTCGGGCATCCCGGAGGACCGGCTCAACGAGCAAGGCCGCGCCGCCGCGGAGCGGTTCGTTCGCCGCGGGCTGCTCCACCGGCCCGAGCCCGGGCGGCTCGCGGTGACGGACGCCGGCCGGCTCCTCGCCGACGGGATCGTCACCGACCTGCTGCTCGCCGAGGAGGGCGACCCCGCGGCCGCGCTCTAAGAAGCCCCGCGCCGGCGGGCCGTTCCGGCGCGAGAGGTTTCGCCTCGCTTTCGCCGGGAGGGGCGCCGGGCGCTACTAAGATGGGGGAGAGACACCGCGCGGCGGCCGCGCCGCCCGAGAGCCGGGCGGCGGGCCCCGCGACGGCCCGCGCCGGCGGAGGCCGGGGCGGCGGGCCTTGGGCCACAACGTCCACAACGAAGGGGGGTGGCGGAGTTGACGAGCGCGACGGACAAGCGGCGCCAGGACGTGCTGTGCGCGATCGTGACCGACTACATCGACTCCCGGGAGCCGGTGGGCTCGAAGCGGCTCGTCGAGCGCCACGGGCTGGGCGTGTCCTCGGCGACGGTGCGCAACGACATGGCCGTCCTCGAGTCGGAGGGCCTCATCGAGCAGGAGCACGCGAGCTCCGGGCGGATCCCCACGGAGAAGGGCTACCGCAGCTTCGTCGACACCATCCAGGACGTCAAGCCCATGAGCCCCTCGGAGCGGCGAGCGATCGAGCGCTTCCTCGCCGAGGGCGTGGACCTGCAGGACCTGCTGCGCCGCGCCGTGCAGCTTCTTAGCCACCTCACCCACCAGGTCGCGATGGTGCAGCTGCCCAACCTCGAGACGACCCTCATCAAGCACTGCGAGGTCGTCTCCCTCGCCCCGGAGCGCCTCCTCTTGGTGCTCATCACGGACACCGGGCGCGTCGACCAGCGCAACGTGCAGCTCGACAGGCCCTTAGACGAGGCGCTCGTCGCGAGGCTGCGCGACCTCATCAACTCGGTGATGGTGGGCACGACGACGAGCCGCGCGGTCGCCACGCTCGGCACGCTCGTCGAGGGCGACCAGGGCGAGCTCGGCGAGCTCGCCGAGCCGCTCCGGCGGGTGACCGCGGTGCTGCGCGACACGCTCGTCGACGAGTCCAACGAGCGGCTCATCCTCGCGGGCATGGGCAACGCCTCGCGGATGTCGCCGCGGCTCGGGGAGAACTCCCCGGTGCTGCTCGACCTGCTCGAGGAGCAGGTCGTCATGCTTAGGCTCCTGGCGAACGCGGCGCAGCCCGGCCACGTCAACGTCGTCATCGGCGAGGAGAACGACGCCGACGAGCTGCGCAGCGCCTCGGTCGTGACGACCGCCTACGGGCTCGGCGGCGGGGCGCTCGGCGGGCTCGGGGTCGTCGGCCCGATGTTCATGGACTACCCCAACACCATGTCCAAGGTGCGCATCGTCGCGCAGTACGTCTCGCGCTACCTCTCCGGCTAAAGCCCCGCCCGCCCGCCGCTGGTGAAAGCCGTTTTCGCTAGCGTCGGCCGGCAGCGAACGGATGGCGAAACCGGGCGCGGGGCTTATTAGACTGTCGACTCGGATCGCGCGCCGCCCCGCGCCCCGCCGCGCCCGGCGGGGCTGGCAGTAAGGAAGAATCACCGCTTCGGGCGGCGCCCCGGCCGCCCGACGCCGCGCTGCCTCGGGCGGCCGGGCGAACGAGGTTGAGGTTTTCCGACTGAAGTAGGGGACGGGTTCTAGTTTCGTGGCTCGGGATTATTACGGCATCCTCGGCGTCGACAAGGACGCCAGCGAGCAGGAGATCAAGAAGGCCTACCGCAAGCTCGCGCGCAAGTACCACCCGGACGTCAACCCCTCCGAGGAGGCGGCCGACAAGTTCCGGGAGATCTCCGACGCGCACGAGGTGCTCTCCGACCCGGAGAAGCGCCGCATCGTCGACATGGGCGGCGACCCGCTCGACCCGCGCGGCGGGCAGCCCGGTGGCGCCGGGGGCTTTAGCGGCTTCGGCTCCGGGGGCCTCGGGGACATCTTCGAGACGTTCTTCGGCGGCGGCGCCGGCGGCGGGGGCCCGCGCTCGCGTACCCAGCCCGGCAACGACGCGCTGCTGCGCCTGACGATCAGCCTGAAAGAGGCGTTCACCGGTGTGCGGCGCGACGTCACCGTCGACACGGCCGTGCGCTGCGAGCACTGCGACGGCACCGGCTCCGAGTCGAAGTCGGATCCCACGACGTGTCCCCAGTGCCACGGCAGCGGGCAGGTCGAGGAGATGCAGCGCTCCCTGCTCGGCAACGTCGTCACCCGGCGGCCCTGCCCGACCTGCCAGGGCTTCGGCACCCGCATCGAGGACCCCTGCACCCGCTGCGACGGGGAGGGTCGCCACAAGAAGCGCCGCGACGTGCAGATCAACGTGCCCGCCGGCATCGGCGACGGGATGCGCATCCGGCTCAACGGCGAGGGCGAGGTCGGCCGCGGCGGCGGCGAGCCCGGGGACCTCTACGTCGAGGTCTCCATCAAGCCGCACAAGGTCTTCACCCGCCAGGGCGACGACCTGCACCTGACCGTTAGGGTGCCGATGATCGACGCGGCGCTCGGCACGGAGCTCACCGTCGAGGACCTCGCCGGCGAGGAGCAGGCCGTCGCCGTCGCGGCCGGCACCCAGCCCGCCGAGGAGGTCACCCTGGAGGGCAAGGGGATGCCGAGGCTGCGCGGCTCCGGTCGGGGCGACATGATCGCGCACGTCGACGTGCACGTGCCCACCGACCTCGACGACAAGGCCCGCGACCTGTTGGAGAAGGTCCGCGACCACCGCAAGGACCGCTCCCGGGTCGACGCCGACGGCGACGGCGAGGAGTCGCTCTTCAGCCGCATCCGCCACCTCTTCCACCGCTAGGATCGCGGGCGACCCGCAGGGCCCCGACCGCCGAAGGAGAGCGCATGTCCCTTCCCGTGTTCCTCGCCGAGGGCGAGCCCCTCGAGCCGGGCGCGCTCGTCGCGCTTGCCGGCGCGGAGGGCCGCCACGCCGCGGGCGCCAAGCGGCTGCGCGTCGGCGAGGCCCTAGAGCTCGTCGACGGCCGCGGGCGGCGCGCCCGCTGCCGCGTCGAGGCCCTCGACGGGAAGCAGGGGCTCACAGCACTCGTCGAGGACGCCGTCGACGAGCCGGCACCGAGCCCTAGGGTGACGCTGGTCCAGGCGCTGCCCAAGCACGAGCGCTCCGAGCTCGCCGTGGATCTCGCCACCCAGGCCGGGGTCGGCGAGATCGTGCCCTGGCAGGCCGAGCGCTGCGTGGCGCGCTGGTCGGGGCCTAAGGCTAAGAAGGGCCGCGAGAAGTGGCTCGCCACCGCCCGGGAGGCCGCGAAGCAGTCGCGGCGCTCCTGGCTGCCCGGCGTCGCCGAGCCGCTCTCCACCGGGGAGCTGCAGGACCGCGTCGCCGAGGCCGCCGGGCGCGGGGCGGCGGTCTTCCTCCTCCACGAGGACGCCGACGCCCCGCTCACCCGCGCCGCCGGCGAGCCCCGCGGGGAGGCGTGGTTCCTCGTCGGCCCCGAGGGCGGCATCGGCGAGGACGAGGCCGCGGGGCTTATCGAGGCGGGCGCCAGGCCCGTGCGCCTGGGCCGCGAGGTGGTGCGCACCGCCGCCGCCGGCGTCGTCGCGATCAGCGCGCTGAGGGCGCTGTGGGACGCTTGGTAGGATCGGGCGCGTCACCTGGTAGGGCAAGACGCCGAAGCCGACACCAGACGAAGAAAGCAGGCGAGCGCTAACCAGTGCCCACAAGCAGTTCACCGGCCCCGGTGGTGGCCAGCACCGTGACCCTCGTGCCGCAGGTCGCCACGCAAGTCTGCGGGGTCAACGACGAGAACCTCACCGCGCTCGAGAAGCTCACCGGCTGCGATATCTTCGCCCGCGGCGCGAAGCTCCGCCTCACGGGCCCGGGCCCGAAGGTCCGCCACGCGAAGGGCGTGCTCGGGGAGCTCGAGTCGGCGGCGCGCCGCAGGCAGGCCGTCACCCCGGATACCGTCGCCCAGGCCGCGGGCATGCTCGCCGGCTCGGGCGAGGGCGCGACCGGCGGCGTCGCCGAGCAGGTCATCGCCGGCAAGGCCGGCAAGGAGATCCGGCCGAAGACCCAGGGCCAGCGCGAGTACCTCCGTGCCATCGACGAGGCGACGATCGTGCTCGGCATCGGCCCCGCCGGGACCGGCAAGACCTACCTCGCGATGGCGAAGGCCGTGCAGGCCCTAAAGAACCGCGAGGTCAGCCGCATCGTGCTTACCCGGCCCGCCGTCGAGGCCGGGGAGAAACTCGGCTTTTTACCCGGCACCCTGGATGAGAAGATCGACCCGTATTTGCGGCCCCTGTTCGACGCGCTGCACGACATGCTCGAGCCGAGCGCGATCCCCAAGCTCGTCGACTCCGGCGTCATCGAGGTCGCGCCGCTGGCCTACATGCGCGGTAGGACGCTCTCGGACGCGTTCATCATCCTCGACGAGGCGCAGAACACCACCGTCGAGCAGATGAAGATGTTCCTCACGCGGCTGGGCTTCGGCTCGACGATGGTCGTTACCGGCGACGACACGCAGGTCGACCTGCCCGGCGGCCGGCGCTCGGGCCTCGCCGACGCCCGCGAGGTGCTCGCCGGGGTCGAGGACGTCCACATCGCGGAGCTCGGCTCGGGCGACGTCGTGCGCCACGGGCTGGTCAGCCGCATCGTCGCCGCCTACGACGAGCGCGCCGCGCGCGACGGCGGGGAGGCAGAGCCCGCCGCCGGCGGGCGCTACCGCTGGTCGCGCGACAAGGGAGCCAAGGAGGAGCGATGAGCATCGAGATTCTCAACGAGTCGGGCTACCCGGACGTCAGCGAGGAGATGATCGCCGACGTCGCGTCGTACGCGCTCGAGCGGATGGACATCCACCCCGACGCGGAGCTCGCGATCACGCTGGTCGACCAGGACACGATCGCCGCGCTGCACGTCCAGTGGCTCGACCTCGAGGGCCCCACCGACGTCATGAGCTTCCCCATGGACGAGCTCAGCCCGGGGCTCGGCAACCCGCGCGACGAGCAGCCCGCCGGGGTGCTCGGCGACATCGTGCTCTGCCCGGCGTTCGCGCGCCGCCAGGCCGACGCCGCGGGCCACGGGCTCGGCCACGAGCTCGCGCTGCTGACCGTGCACGGCTGCCTCCACCTGCTCGGCTACGACCACGCCGAGCCCGCCGAGGAGCGCGAGATGTTCGCCCTGCAGAACGAGATCCTCGCCGACTGGTACGACGACCGGCGCGCCGCCGGGGTGAGCTTCCAGCCGAAGCCCACCGGGGAGCGCGCCTTCCCCAGCGCCGCGGACCGCGAGCGGCTCGACCGGGAGGTGCCCGGCGGCGGGATCCCGCCGATCGGGGAGCCCGCCCCCGGCCGAGGGGAGCAGTGAGCCCGCTTGCCACGGCCGCGTGCGTGGTCCTCGGCGGGGCCGTCGTCCTCATCTGCGAGCTCCTCGAGGCCGCACTCGGCGGGGTGTCGGGCGCACGCGTCGCGCAGATGGCCCACGAGGAGCGCCCCGGCGCGAAGCGGCTGAGCGCGCTTCTCGAGCGCCGCGCGGAGCACTTAAGCGCCCTCGTGCTCGCCCGCTGGCTCGGGCTCGCGGTCGCGGCCGGCGGCGCGGCGGCGGGCGCGGCAGCTCTCAACGCGTGGGCGATCGCCGCGGCGATCGCCGCGGTCGCGGTCGTGCTCTACGCGCTCGGCGCGGTGGCCTGCCGCACCGTGGGGCGCCGCTTCGCCTACCCGGTGGCGCTGCGCGCCGCGTTCTTCGGGCGGCCGTTCTTCGCCCTTACGGTTCCGGTCGCCCGCGCGCTCGTCGCGGCGGGCAACGCCGCGACACTTGGGCGGGGTTTCAAGTCCGGGCCGTTCGCCGGCGACGTCGAGCTGCGCGAGATGGTCGACCTCGCGACGAACCGCGGCGCGGTGGAGAACGACGAGCGCCGCATGCTCTTAAACGTCGTCGACCTGGGCGAGACGGTGGCGCGCGCGGCGATGGTGCCGCGCCCGGAGGTCGTGTGGATCGAGGCGGAGAAGGACGTGCGCCGGGCGCTGAGCCTGTGCATCCGCTCGGGCTTCTCGAGGCTGCCGGTCGTCGGCGACGGGCTCGACGACGTCGTGGGCATCGTGCACTTAAAGGAGCTCGTCGGCGCGGTCGTCGAGTGCCCGGGGCGCGCCGCGCGCGACGCGGCCGCGCTCCCGGTCACCGAGGTCATGGCCGAGCCGGTGTTCGTGCCCGACTCGAAGCCGCTCGACGAGCTGCTCCACGAGATGCAGGCGGGGCACAACCACATGGTCGTCGTCATCGACGAGTACGGCGGCGTGGCCGGGGTGCTCACCCTGGAGGACATCCTCGAGGACATCGTCGGGGAGATCGCCGACGAGCACGACGCCGGCGAGGAGGCCCCCGTCGAGCAGGTCGGCCCGCGCCGCTTCCGGGTCGTGGCACGCCTCGTGCTCGAGGACTTGATCGACGAGGTCGAGGACGCCATCGGCTACCGCATCGAGCTGCCCGCCGAGGTCGAGGAGCAGGTCGACACCGTCGCCGGGCTTATGGGCTACGGGCTGGGCAAGGTGCCGCTGCCGGGCACCAACGTGGACATCGCGGGGCTGAAGCTCCGCGCGGAGGGCGGCACCGACCGGCGCGGCCAGGTGCGCACCCGCCACGTCGTCGTCGACGTGCCCGCCGAGCCCGGGGAGGGCTCGGAGACCTAGCGCGGCGCCCCCGCCCCAGTCCTGGAAACCTTGCCCACCTGGGCCGCCGCGGCTATCGTTGCCCCCGTTACCGTGTTACCACTGTGGTTAAAGTGACTGCAGTGATATCTGGGAGGGATGGAGCGATCACCATGAAGCATTCGCCGTCAACCCGGGCGCGGCTCGGCGGCGCCGGGCGCGCCGTCGTCGTCGCGGGCTCCGCGGCGGCGCTCGCCGTGGCGGGCGTCGCGGTGGCCACCGCCGACGACGTCGACGACCACATCATCGTCTACGAGCCGACCCGCCAGGACGCCGACCCGGACGCCTCCGGTGTGCAGTCGAAGGCCCCGGCGATCTACAACAACGACGCCGAGCAGGTCGACGACGTCGAGACGACCTACGCGCTCGGCGAGGACGCCCCGAAGGGCGCCGAGATCGACGAGGAGACCGGCGTGGTCACCCTGCCGGAGCTCCCCGAGGAGGGCGCGACCACCGTGCCGGTGTCGATCTCCTTCGGCGACGGCTCCACCGCGGGCACCGAGGCCGTCTTCGCGGCCGAAGACTACATCGGCGAGAACGAGGTCTCGCTCGCCGATGCCGCCTCCCGGGTCATCGACGCGCTCGGCGGGGAGAAGGCCATCGGCTTCGGCATCGAGCACCTCAACGAGGCGCTCACCGAGGCCGGCATCGAGGAGCCGACCTTCCGCGACGTGCTCAACGCGCTCGCCGAGGCGGTCGACAACGAGGAGGCCGCCGCCGCGCTCAAGGATCTCGCCGGCGCGGAGAGCGACCCGACCCTGAGCGAGGTGCTCGCCGCGCTCGAGGGCATCGACATCGAGCCCGTCGCCGACGACGACAAGGACAAGAACGAGGACAAGGACGCCGTCGACTCCTTCGGCAGCCCGGTCTACGAGACGGTCATGCACGACCAGGACAAGGACGCCGAGGGCATCCAGTCCGGCAAGCCCGTCTTCGTCGACGAGGAGGGCGAGGAGGCCAAGACCCCGGGCGACGTGAAGTTCGCGCTCGGCGACGACGCGCCCGAGGGCGCGACCATCGACGAGGAGACCGGCGTCGTCACCGTCCCCGAGGACGCGCTCGAGGGCGTCACCCTCAACGTCCCGGTGGTCGTCACCTCCGGCGAGGACGAGGGCTACGAGGCGAAGGCCTCGGTGCGGTTCTCCGCGAGCCTCACCGGCGAGGCCGCCGACGGCTTCGCCGTGCGCTACCCGATCGTCGACGTCGACAACGACGACGAGGCCGAGGGCATCCAGTCGGCCACGCCCGTCTTCCTCGAGGGCGAGGACGAGCAGCCCGTCGCCCCGAGCGACGAGCCCGAGGCGACCTACGCGCTCGGCGAGGACGCCCCCGAGGGCTCCTCGGTCGACGAGGAGACCGGCGTCGTCACCCTCCCGGAGGAGGCCCTCGAGGCCGGCGAGGACGTCGAGGTCCCCGTCGTCGTCACCTTCGCCGACGGCTCCCAGCTCACGACCAAGGTGACCTTCTCCGCCAACCAGGGCGAGAAGACCGAGGACGAGGAGGAATCCGAGAAGGGCGAGGAGTCCGGCAAGGACGTCAAGCCCGAGAAGGGCGAGGGCTCCGAGGAGGGCGCCGCCGGCGGCGCTACGAACGGCGGCGGGAAGTCCGGCTCCGCGGCCGGCGGCCCGATCGCAGACGCCCAGGCCCCGGTCCAGGCGACCCAGGGTGCGCGCGGCCAGCAGCCCGCGGGCCTGGCCAACACCGGCGTCAACAGCGCGCTGAGCGCGCTGGGCCTCGGCGTGGCCGCCGCGCTCGTGGGCCTCGGCGCCGTCGCCGCGGCGCGGCTGCGCTGGTAGAAGCGCGCGCCTAGGCGCCCGAGCCGATGACTGGCGGGCGCGGGGCGGGAGAGAAACCCCCGCCCCGCGCCCGCTTTTTGTCGCCTCAGGCCCGCGGGAACGCTCCAATCGACTCCGGATTTCATCAGGGTCGAACTCGCCCTCCCCCGGACGGGGGCAACCCCCGCGAGGCGAGGGGAGCCTCGGTGTGCCGCCCGAGGCGGGTGTCGGCGCGGTAAACGCGCGGTGTCGGCGGGGTGCTGCGCGGGCATCGTCCCCGCTGAAAAGCATAAGTGAGACCTTAGTTTTCCTAACCTTCACGTTACCTGCGGACACGGCGGTTTCTTTGGTCTTTAGAACCATTATGGGCGCCTCGAATGACGCGATGGACCGTCAGAATTAAGGCTGGTGTAACCGTCGCTGTTCAGGTCGCTCTCAGGTTGTCGTACGCGGTCGCAAAGCAGTGGTCGCCAGGCGCCGGGGGCGGAGGAACCATCGCGAGAGGAGAACCATGGATTCCCACCTGCCGCAGCGTTCGGCCAGCGCCCGCGCGCTCGCCGGGATTCAGCGCCCCGGGCGCCTGACCCGCGGGCTGCTCGGCGCGGGTGCCACCGTCGTGCTTACGGTCACCTCCGTGGCTGGCGCGGGCATCGCCGGTGCCCAGGAGGCCCCCCAGAACCCGGACGACGTGGCCGTCTCGACGACCGCGCCGGAGGGCGAGGGCGCCCCCGAGGTCGACCCGGAGGGCGGCGAGCCCGCCGAGGCCCCCGCCGCCGAGGCCATCCCCGCCGACGCGATCGCGCAGGGGATCATCACCGACGGCGCCCAGCTCGAGAACAACGAGGAGGGCGCGTCGACGATCTCCGGGCACGCGTGGGTCGTTAACCCCCGCCCGATCGGCTGGCTGACCACCAACTCCCGCCACGGCAACGAGGGCGCCCCCGCGGGCACCGCCGTCTACGCCCAGTGGATCGACGCCGACGGCTCGGTCTCGCCGGTCTACTCCGCCGCCGTCCACGAGCTGCCCGACCACGCCAACGGCGGCACCGGCGCCTTCGCCTTCAAGATCCCCGAGTGGACCGACGCCAACGGCACCAAGCACGTCTTCGGCTCCGACCAGGCCAACCAGCGCTTCCGCATCTGGGCCGACGACACCGTCAACCCCTCCACCGGCAACGAGCTCGTCCAGTTCCGCCAGTCCGGCGCGGGCATCCCCAACGCGTTCCGCAACTTCAAGCCCGAGATGACCAACGAGGGCGTCGTCAAGGACGCGCCGGGCAACATCCACCGCACCGCGCTGTGGTTCTACGAGAAGCCGGGCGACTACGTCTCCGCGGAGAAGCCCATCCAGCCCAAGGAGCCGCTGCTCGGGCCGATCGGCGACCTCATCCGCGGCAACCACTTCGTCGACGGCCGCGTGTGGATCGAGCGCGGCAACGACACCAACACCGCCAAGGCCTACAACGGCATCGGCGACCGCGGCGCGGACGGCTACACCGTGCACGTCTCGACGCTCACCCACGAGGGCTCCCGCGCCAACCGCATCCTCAAGGTGCAGGACCCGGCGAAGAAGGCCGAGCGCACCAAGGCCCTCCTCGAGGAGCACCCCGAGTACATCGCGGCGACCTCGAGCGCGAAGGTCGACAAGGACGGCAAGTTCCGGGTCCGCTTCCCGAAGAACACGGACTACAACCAGCACAACCTCTACATCTGGGTCGAGGACCCCGAGGGCAACGTCGTGCCCGGCTACAGCGCCTACCATCAGCCGGTCTTCAACGCCCCGAACTACAACACCCCGTGGCTGCCGCCGCTCGACCCGTTCGACGCGGGCGACCGCTGGCGCGACGTCCTGCGCGAGGGCATCGACATCGCCACCAAGGGCCCGGGCGTCATCCCCCAGAAGATCCTTGACCTCCTGAAGGACAAGGAGAACTGGAAGAAGCTGCTGACCAACAACATCAAGGACGGCGGCGGCAAGTGGATGAACGTGAACATCGCGCTCATCGACGCGCCCGGCACCGAGCTCTCGCTCGACCGCGACCACCAGGAGAACCCGGCCCGCCCGGGCGACGAGGTCTCCCTGTCGGTCGACGGGAAGCTCGCCAACCTCGAGAACTCCGTCGTCTGGTATGGCCCGGACGGCGAGGAGGTCCGCGAGTGCGGTGTCACCCCGGAGCAGGCCGGCGAGTGCGCCAAGCTCGAGGTGCCGAAGGACGCGGAGAACGGCGACGTCTACACCGCCGTGCTGCGCAGCGGCGACCACGTCGTCGCCGCGACGTCCTTCCTCGTCCAGGCCGAGCCGCACGTCATCGGCTACGACGAGCTGCGCATCGCCCCGGACGCCGAGGAGCGCACCGCGAGCGCCGAGCCGACGCTCACCACCGCCGACGGCGAGCCCGTCGAGGCCCACGAGGGCTCCACCTTCGCCTTCGGCGAGGAGCTGCCCGAGGGCCTCGCGGCGGACGAGGAGAACCCCAACGTCCTGCGCGCCGGCGAGCCGGAGGGCGAGGACGAGATCGTCCTCGAGCTCGACCCCGAGACCGGCAAGCTCACGCTCACCGCCGGGCCCGCCGCCGAGCTGCCCGAGGAGGGCCTCACCGTGCCCGTCGAGCAGCGCGGCCCGCTCGGCCAGCTCGAGGGCCAGGGCGAGGCGCGCGTCTTCGTCGCCCCCGCCGGCGCCGACGACGAGGGCGAGATCTCCGACGAGGTCGGCCGCCCGGTCTACGAGACGGTCATGCACGACCAGGACAAGGACGCCGAGGGCATCCAGTCCGGCACGCCGTTCTTCGTCGACGACGAGGGCGAGCTCGCCAAGGCCCCGGAGGACGTCCACTTCGCGCTCGGCGAGGGCGCCCCCGAGGGCGCCACCGTCGACGAGAAGACCGGCGTCGTCACCGTGCCCGAGTCGGCGCTGACCGGCGTCACCCTCAACGTCCCGGTGGTCGTCACCTCCGGCGCGGACGAGGACTACGAGGCGAAGGCCTCCGTGCGGTTCTCCGGGAGCCTCGGCGGCGAGACCGAGGAGCCCGAGCTCGAGGCCACCCTCGCGGAGCGCTTCCAGGTCGAGTACGACGACGTCGCCGACGGCCGCGACGAGGCCGACGAGAACGTGCGCCGCTCCGGCGAGCCCACCCTCGTCGAGCGCGAGGTCCAGCCCGACGAGCAGGACAACCCCGGCGACGAGGGCCAGCCCGGCGAGGAGCCGGAGGGCGAGCCCGAGCCCGAGGCCGTCTCCTACCGGCTCTCCGCCGGCGAGGAGAACCTCGACGGGACCGCCACCGAGACGGCCGAGTCCGAGGCCGTCGAGGCGCAGGTCAAGCCGGGCGCCCGCAAGGTCCCGGAGGGCACCCGCTTCGAGCTCATCAAGGAGACCGCCCCGAAGGGCGCCTCCGTCGACGAGAAGACCGGCGAGGTCACGCTCACCGGCGCCGCGACCGACACCGACGTCGTCGTGCCGCTCAAGGTGACCTTCCCCGACGGCTCCGAGACCGTCGCCGAGGTGCGCTTCCTCGCCCTCGACAAGGATGAGGACAACGAGGAGTCGGTCGCCAGCCAGCTCGAGGTCTCCTACGAGCCGGTCAAGGAGGACCAGGACGAGGACGCGAAGGGCGTGCAGTCCGGCCGCCCGGTCTTCGCCGACCGCTCCGGCAAGAAGGTCGAGGCCCCCGAGGGCGCCCGATTCGAGCTCATCGGCTCCTCCGCCCCGGAGGGCACCACCATCGACGAGAAGACCGGCGTGGTCACCCTGCCGGAGTTCCCGGCCGACAAGCCGGCGCTCGTCCCGGTGCTCGTGCGCTACGCGGACGGCTCCCACTCGCACGCCGCGGTCGAGTTCGCGGGCATCGAGCCCCAGCCGGCCCCGCCGCTGGTGAACCCCGACGACAAGCCGGGCCAGCCCGAGAAGCCCGGGAACGAGGGTGAGAAGCCCGAGGACAAGCCCAAGGACGAGGGCAAGGGCGGCGACGCCAAGGGCGACGGCGAGACCGAGAAGCCCGAGGGCAAGGACAACGGCGGCATCCCGGTCGGCCCGGGCGCCGACGACGCCGGCCAGGTCCCGGCGGAGCCCGACCCCGAGGCGATCGACCGCGCCGAGCAGGACGTCCACGAGCGCGAGGACGCCGAGGGCGAGAAGCCCGCGGGCCAGCAGCCCCAGAACGCCGCCCCGCAGCAGCAGGGCGCGCCCGCCCAGCAGCAGGGTGCCCCCTCGAGCCTCGCGTCCACGGGCGTGAGCGGGGTGCTCGCGATCGCGGGCGTCGGCCTGGCGGCTGTCGCGGCCGGCGCGGCGCTGCTCTTCGCTCGCCGGCGCCAGTAGCGCCTGACCCCAGCTAGGGGAACCCCAGATGAGGGCCCCGGCCGCAACCAGCGGCCGGGGCCCTTCTCGTCGTCCTCGGGGCCGTCGCGCACCCGGGCGGGCGGGCTCGATCCCGGTCGGCTCCGCCGCGGGCCCGCGGCCCAGGCGGCGTGGCAGAATGGCGCCATGAGCATTCTCTCGATCCAGTCGTCCGTCGCCTACGGCCACGTCGGCAACTCCGCGGCGGTGTTCCCGCTGCAGCGCGCCGGGCACGAGGTGTGGCCGGTGCACACGGTGAACTTCTCCAACCACACGGGCTACGGGGAGTGGGCCGGGCCGCTCATCCCCGCGGACGAGGTCACCGCGATCATCGAGGGCATCGGCAAGCGCGGCGCGTTCCCCCAGATCGACGCGATCCTCTCCGGGTACCAGGGCGGGCCCGATATCGGCGGCGCGATCGTCAAGGCCGTCGAGGCGATCAAGAAGGAGAACCCGAAGGCCGTCTACGCCTGCGACCCGGTCATGGGCAGCGACGAGACCGGCTGCTTCGTCGACGACTCGATCCCGCCGCTGCTGCGCGACACGGTCGTGCCGGCGGCGGACATCATCACGCCCAACCAGTTCGAGCTCGGCTACCTCACCGGCCACCCGGTGGGCGACCTCGAGGACACGCTCGGCGCCGTCGAGCGGGCGAAGGAGATCGGCCCGAAGACGATCCTCGTGACCTCGCTTAACCGCCCCGAGACCAAGGACGGCGAGGTCGAGCTGCTCGTCTCCGACGACTCGGGGGAGTGGCTCGTCGCGACCCCGAAGGTCGAGGGCGCGTTCAACGGCGCCGGCGACGTCACCGCGGCGCTGTTCACGGGCCACTACATCGACACCGGGGACGCGAAGGAGTCCCTCGAGCGCACCGCCTCGAGCGTCTATGACCTGCTCGCCGCGACGCGGGAGGCCGGCTCCCGCGAACTGAAGATCGTCGAGAACCAGGACGTCTTCGCCAGCCCGCGCCACCAGTTCACCGCCGTGCCCGCCGCCGCGCTCCGCGGGTAGGGGACCAATCGGCGCGCTATGCTAATCCCGCCGCGGGGCGCCGCGGCGGGACCGTCATTGTCAGGCTTTTCTAGTGCTAGTAGGTGAGTGAGGAATCGACTTCCGTGACACCCCCGAGGGCTTCCGCTCCGGGTTCTTGAGCTTCGTGGGCCGGCCGAACACCGGCAAGTCGACGCTGACGAACGCGCTCGTCGGCGAGAAGATCGCGATCACCGCCGACCAGCCGGAGACGACGAGGCACGCGATCCGCGGGCTCGTGCAGCGCGAGGACGCGCAGATCGTCGTCGTCGACACCCCGGGCCTGCACCGGCCCCGCACTCTGTTGGGCGAGCG
Source organism: Corynebacterium otitidis ATCC 51513 (assembly GCF_000296405.1). Taxonomy (GTDB): domain Bacteria; phylum Actinomycetota; class Actinomycetes; order Mycobacteriales; family Mycobacteriaceae; genus Corynebacterium; species Corynebacterium otitidis. Next base: position 495,147 of record NZ_JH815192.1, on the reverse strand, counting down.
CCTCAATGAGGCGGTCAAGGAGACCTACGCCGACGTCGACGTCATCGGCGTGACGATCCCCGCGAACGAGAAGATCGGCCCGGGCGACCGGTGGATCGTCGAGAACGTCCGCCGCGTCGCGCCGAAGACGACGCTCATCGGGGTGGTGACGAAGATCGACACGGTCTCCAAGGACCGCATCGCCGAGCAGCTCGTCGCCGTCCACGAGCTCTTAGGCGGCGAGTGCGAGGTCATCCCCGTCTCGGCGCGCAGCGGCGAGCAGGTCGACGAGCTCGCGGGGCTCGTCTCGGGGCTTCTGCCCGAGGGGCCGAAGTTCTACCCGGACGACCACGTCACCGACGACGACGTCGAGACCCGCATCGCGGAGCTCATCCGGGAGACGGCGCTTGGCGGGCTGCGCGACGAGCTGCCCCACTCAGTGGCCTGCCAGGTCGACGAGATCCTGCCGAGCCCCACCCGGCCCGGGGTGACGGACGTGCACGCCATCATCTACGTCGAGCGCCCCGGCCAGAAGGCGATCCTGAAAGGCCACCAGGACCGGCGGCTCAAGCGGATCGTCTACCTCGCGCGCCCGAAGATTATGGAGCTTCTAGGCGGCAACGTGTACCTCGACCTGCGCATCAAGGTCCTCAAGGACTGGCAGGAGGACCCCAAGGCGCTGGGCCGGCTGGGGTTCTAGCCAGGTGCGCCGGCCGAGCTACCGGGACCTCGCGCTGGTGACCCGGACTTATGACTTCGCCGAGGCCGACCGCGTCATCGTGCTGCTCACCCGCGACCACGGGGTGGTGCGCGGCGTGGCGAAGGGGGTGCGCCGCGCCCGCTCGCGCTTCGGCTCGAGGCTCCAGCTCTTCGTGGAGCTCAGCGTGCAGCTCTACGAGGGCAAGAACCTCGCCACCATCACCGGCGCGGACACCGTCGAGTTCTTCTCGACGCGCATCATCGGCGATTTCGACCGCTACGCCGCCGGCTGCGCCGCGCTCGAGGCCGCGGAGCGCCTCGCCGTCGCCGATTACGGCGGCGACCCGTTCTTCTTCGACGCCGTCTTGGGCTTCCTCTCCCGGCTGGCGGACCTGCCCGAGGGGGCCGACCCCACCCCGGGGCTGGATCGGGTGCTGCTCGAGCTCATGGGCCACTCCGGCTGGGCGCCGGAGCTGTTCTCCTGCGCGCAGTGCGGCCGCCCGGGCCCCCACCACGCGTTCCACGCGCCCGCCGGCGGGGCGGTGTGCGGGCTGTGCCGCCCGCCGGGCGCGGCGCGCTGCGAGGAGGAGGTCCTCCACGCCATGTGGCTGCTCGGCCGCGGCCGCGAGGAGGAGGCGTCAGCGATCCTCGACGCGGGCCGGGGCCGCGCCGCCGAGGCGCACCGGCTGGTTACCGCGCACCTGCACTACCACCTCGAGGGCTCGATCAGGGCGCTTGGCGCGGCGCGCGGCGCCTAGGTACCCGCCCGCCGCGCCCGGGTCGGGCGTGCGCCGCCGGCGGGGCGAGGTTTGGCAGAATCGGGTGGCGTGAGCGAGAAGCTAGTGCCCCCCGACTTGCCCCCCGAGCGCATCCCGCGCCACGTCGCCCTCGTCATGGATGGCAACGGCCGCTGGGCGAAGCGGCGCGGCATGCCGCGCACCGAGGGCCACCGGCGCGGCGAGGCCGTCCTCATGGAGGTCATCGACGCGTGCCTCGCCGCGGGGGTGGAGTACCTCTCGGCGTACGCGTTCTCCACGGAGAACTGGCGCCGAAACCCCGACGAGGTGCGCTTCCTCATGGGCTTCAACCGCGACGTGCTGCGCCGCCAGCGCGACGTCCTCAACGACAAGGGCGTGCGCGTCGTGTGGGTCGGCCGCAGGCCGAGGTTGTGGCGTTCGGTGATCCGGGAGCTCGAGGAGGCCGAGCGCCTCACCGCGGGAAACACCCGCATGACGCTGGCGATGTGCGTGAACTACGGCTCCCGCGCCGAGCTCGTCGACGCGGCCCGCAGGCTCGCCCGCGACGCCGCCGAGGGACGGCTGAGCCCCTCCCGCGTGACGGAGCAGACGCTGGCCGGCTACCTCTACGACCCCGGCATGCCCGACGTGGACCTCTTCCTTAGGCCCTCCGGGGAGCGGCGGCTGTCGAACTTCCTGTTGTGGCAGTCGGCCTATGCAGAGCTGGTCTATCAAGATAAGCTCTTTCCTGATTTCACCGCCGAGGACCTGTTCCGCGCGATCGAGGAGTACGCGCGCCGCGACCGCAGGTTCGGCGGGACGCGCTAGATAGGCCCGCCCGGCGCGGCGGCGGGCCGCCGATGGGAGGGGCGAAGCGCAGGTGGGCGAGAGGGACTCCGAGCTCGTCGAGACACGGCCGTCGGCCAAGCAGATCAAGAGGTGGCGCCGCTACCTCGCCGACGAGCGCGCCGAGGCGGCGCTCTACCGGGAGCTGGCGCGCAGCCGCTCCGGCCAGGAGCGCGACATCCTCTTGAAGCTCGCCGCGGCGGAGTCCCGCCACGAGGAGTACTGGCGCGACAAGCTCGGCGACGAGGTGGGCATGCCCATCGCCCCGGGGCTGGGCACGCGGTTTAAGGCGTGGCTGGCCCGCCGCTTCGGCTGGATCGTCGTGTTGGCGATGATGCAGAACGCCGAGACGCGCACCCCGTACCTCGACGACGACGACGCCTCCGACCAGATCGCCGCCGACGAGCGGATCCACGCGGAGGTCGTCCGCGGGCTCGCGGCGCGCGGCCGGGAGCGCATGTCGGGCGGGTTCCGCGCCGCGGTGTTCGGCGCGAACGACGGGCTGGTGAGCAACCTCGCGCTCGTGCTCGGCGTGCTCGGCACGGGCCTGCCGAGCGGGGTGGTGCTCGCCACCGGCATCTCGGGGCTGCTCGCCGGGGCGCTGTCGATGGCGGCGGGGGAGTACATCTCGGTGCGCTCCCAGGCGGAGCTCGTCGAGGCCTCCGAGCCGAGCGACGACGCGAGCGCCGCGCTGCCGGCCCTCGACGTCGACGCCAACGAGCTCGCGCTCGTCTACCGGGCGCGCGGCATGGGCGAGGAGGCCGCCGAGGAGCGCGCCCGGGAGACGCTCGCCGCGGTGAAGCGCCGCTCGGGCGGCGCGACGGGGGCGTTCCCCGGCGCGGGGCGCCGGGGCGGGGAGGACGCCCCGGCCGACGGGGCGCTCGTCGCGGCGGCGTCGAGCTTCTGTTGCTTCGCCTCCGGGGCGCTGTTGCCGGTGCTGCCCTTCGCGTTCGGGGCGGGCACGGGCCTCGGCGCGGTCGTCGCGTGCGTCGTCGTGGCGCTCGCGCTGGCGTGCACCGGCGCGCTGACCGGGGTGCTCTCCGGGAAGCCGCCGCTGCGCCGCGCGCTGCGCCAGCTCGCCGTGGGCCTGGGCGCGGCGCTGGTGACGTGGGTGATCGGCCTGGCCTTCGGGCAGGTGGCCGGCTAGGCGGAGGCCTCCCCGGAGTCGGCCTCGCCGTCGGCGGCGCGTTCCTCGGTCTTGGCCTTCTGGCAGGCGGGGCAGCGGCCGTAGATCTCCGCGTCGTGGCCGGTAAGGGTGTAGCCGTGCTCCTTGGCGACCTCCTCGGCCCACGTCTCCACGGGCCCGCCCTTGATCTCGAGGGTCGTGCCGCAGTCCACGCACACGAGGTGGTGGTGGTGCTGGTCGGTCATGCAGTGCCGGTAGAGGGTCTCGCCGTTGCCCATGCGCAACACGTCGACGGCGTCGACGTCGGCGAGCGACTGCAGGGTGCGGTACACGGTGGTCAGCCCGACCTTCGCGTCGCGGCGCTCGAGCTCGCGGTGAATCTCCTTCGCGGAGGCGAAGTTGTCTAAGTCGATGATCGTGTCGATGACCGCGGTGCGCTGGCGCGTGCTGCGGCTGCCGAGCTTGGGGATGCGTGCCTTCTGGCTCACCATGGCTGATCGGGCTCCTTTGCGCTAACCGTGATTTTCAGTTCGTTTTCACCTTCATTAAACCACGGGAGCGGACAAAACCCCAGGGCCGCGCGCGGCGGGGCGCGGCTCAGCAGGGCGGGCGCAGCGCGCCGGCCTCGGGGTCGGCCTCGGCCGCGGGCTCCTCGGGGGCGATCGCCGCGAGCGCCCCGGCGGGCCGGGCGGGCGCCTCGGGCGCGCCGTCGTCTTCAGCGGGCTGCGCCGCGGCGAGGCTGAGCTCGCGCAGCTCGATGGGGGTTTCGTCGCCGGTCTCGATGCGGCGTGCGAGCTCCGCGGCGAGGTCGATGAGCACGGCGACCTCGGGGCGGGCGAGCCGGTAGGAGACCTCCCGGCCGCGGCGCTCGGCGGCGACGACGCCGGCGGTGCGGAGGATCTTGAGGTGCTGGGAAACTAAAGGCTGGGAGCGCCCGAGCGCGGCGACGAGCTCGCGCACGACGTGGGGGCGCCGCCCGAGCAGCCGGCACAGGGTGATGCGCAGCGGCGAGTCGAGCGCGGCGAGAACGCCCGCGGCGCGGCACACCGCGGGATCGTCGAGTGGGGCGCCTGAACGCCCGGGATTCTCGGCGAAATGTCCTGCCATGTCGGTGCCCCTTCCAGTGCTCGAGTTGGCTAATTGTATAGCAAATACTAGTCAAAAAAGCCGCCTCGCCAGCACCGACCACCGCGCCTAGGCGCGCGTGTCGCGCGGGTGGCCGCCGGCCCGCCCCGGTTGGCGGGGCGCGGCCTGCCTGGCCTCCCGCCCGGCGAGCAAGCAATCTCACGGCGGGGCGGTGGCTGTCTCGTTCCTCACGCCACGTAGGATGAAAACCGTCGCGGACTCCCGACCCGGGCCCGAAGGCGGGGCTGGGTGCGAAGGGTCCGCGCCGAAGTCTTCTGCCGCACCCATGTCGTGAAGGAGCGCAACTCACCATGGCGAAGTCCTCGCTGATCGATACCGTTGTCAACCTGTGTAAGCGCCGCGGACTCGTGTACCAGGCGGGCGAGATCTACGGCGGCTCCCGCTCGGCGTGGGACTACGGTCCGCTCGGCGTGGAGCTCAAGGAGAACATAAAGCGCCAGTGGTGGCGCCACATGGTCACCTCCCGCGAGGACGTCGTGGGCCTCGATACCTCGGTGATCCAGCCGCGCCAGGTGTGGATCTCGTCTGGCCACGTCGAGGTCTTCACCGACCCGCTCGTCGAGTCGCTGCACACCCACAAGCGCTACCGCGCCGACCACCTGCTCGAGGCCTACGAGGAGAAGCACGGCCACCCGCCGGCCAACGGGCTCGCCGACATCAACGACCCCGAGACCGGGGAGCCGGGCAAGTGGACCGAGCCGCGGAACTTCTCCGGGCTGCTCAAGACGTTCCTCGGCCCCGTGGACGACGAGGAGGGCCTCCACTACCTCCGCCCCGAGACCGCCCAGGGCATCTTCATCAACTTCAAGAACGTCATGACCTCCTCGCGGATGAAGCCCCCGTTCGGCATCGCGAACATCGGCAAGTCCTTCCGCAACGAGATCACGCCGGGCAACTTCATCTTCCGCACCCGCGAGTTCGAGCAGATGGAGATGGAGTTCTTCGTCAAGCCCGGCGAGGACGAGGAGTGGCACCAGCGCTGGATCGACGACCGGCTCAACTGGTACATCGACCTCGGCATCAACAAGGACAACCTGCGCCTCTACGAGCACCCGAAGGAGAAGCTCTCCCACTACTCGAAGCGCACCGTGGACGTGGAGTACCGCTTCCACTTCACCGGCTCCGAGTGGGGCGAGCTCGAGGGCGTGGCCAACCGCACCGACTACGACCTGCGCGTCCACCAGGAGGGCTCCGGCGAGGACCTCACCTTCTTCGAGCAGGAGACCGGCGAGCGCTGGCTGCCCTACACCATCGAGCCCGCCGCGGGCCTCGGCCGCGCGATGATGGCCTTCCTCGTCGACGCCTACCGCGAGGAGGAGGTGCCCAACGCCAAGGGCGGCACCGACACCCGCACCGTGCTGGGCCTCGACTACCGGCTCTCCCCGGTCAAGGTCGCGGTCCTGCCGCTGTCGAAGAAGGAGCCCCTCGGCCCGCTCGCCCGGGAGATCGCCAACGAGCTGCGCGGCCTGTGGAACATCGAGGTCGACACCTCCGGCGCGATCGGCCGGCGCTACCGCCGCCAGGACGAGATCGGCACGCCCTACTGCGTCACCGTCGACTTCGACAGCCTCGAGGACGACGCCGTGACCGTCCGCGACCGCGACTCGATGAAGCAGGAGCGCGTCCCGCGCGCCGAGCTCGCCTCCTACCTGGGCGCGCGGCTGGCCGGATGCTAGCCGAGGACGCCTTCGAGGCGCGCTTCACCTCCTGGGGCAAAAGGCGCCGCCGCACCGCGCTGCTCGTCGAGTCCGGGCCCGCGGAGCTCGGCCAATTCGGCTCCGACGAGGCCACCGTCGCCGGCGAGGAGTGGACCCTCGAGCGCGGCGACGAGGGCGCGGCGATTACCCGCGAGGACGGCGAGGTGATGCGCCTGCGCGGCCGCCTCGGGCGGGACAAGGAGCTCGTCGCGGAGCTTCCCGCCGGGCGCTTCACACTCGTCAACGAGGCGCGCGGCGACTGGGTCGTCGTCGACGCCGAGGGCGCGAAGGTCGCGCAGTTCACCGGCACCGGCGGCGGGGTGCGCTCCGCCGTCCTCGAGCTCGCCACGAGCCCCGTCGGCGCGCCCTCCCCGGGCGCGGAGGGCCCCGCCACCGCGGAGGCCGCCGCCGGAGCCCGCGACGCCGCCGACCCCGCCGTGGAGAGCCCCGCCACCGTGGCGCTCACCGACGCGGACGTCGCGGCGCTCAGCTGGTTCGCGCGCCTCATCCTCGAGGCCCGCCTCGAGCGCTCCTCGACGGTGCTTATCGTCGTGCTCGTCGCCGCGACGATCCTCGCGCTGCTGACGTTCCTCCTCTAGCGGCGACACCTCGCCCGTGGGGGTAGATTGGTGCCCCAAAGGTCATCGGACGACGAAACCTCGCGCGGAAGGGAGGCGGCCGGCGTGGCAGAGAGGGCCGACCGGCAGGCCACCGGCTTCGACGGGGCGTGGCGCTGGGTGGGCGACGAGCTCGTCGACGAGCGCGGCGCCGTCGTCGCCCGGGAGAGCAACGACGTGCTCGTCGTCGCGGAGCAGCGCCTCCTCATCGAGCGGCTCAGCTCACGGTTCTCGGTGAAGGTGCGCGCGACCGCGGGCGACGGGCGGATCTTCCTCGCCGCGCAGGACGGGCTGACCGTCCGCACCCTTGCCGCGTCGTGCGACGGGCGCGCCTACGAGCTCGTGCGCCGCAAGTCGGTGGCCCGGGCGCGCACCATCCGCGCCCAGGGCCGCCCCGTCGCGGTCGTTAGGCCCACCCGCGCCGGGGTGTCCATCGGCGAGGCCGACCCCGAGGAGCCCACCGGCATGCCCGCCGTCGACGCGGCGTTCCTCTCCTGGGTGTGCCGCCTCGTCGACCAGCCGCGCGCCCTGCGCCCCGCCTGAGCCCGGCCCCGGGAACCGCTCGACGTGGCCGCGGCGGCAGGGCAGGCCCCGGTGACGGCGGTCGGCGACGAGAAATCCCCCGCCGCGTGGGCGGGGGAGAGGCGAAAGAGCTATTCGGGCGCGGGGAGCCTCGCTAGAAGCGGCCGCCGGCGGAGAATCCGCCGCCCCCGCCGCCGCCGAAGCCGCCCCCGCCGCTGAAACCGCCGCCGCCGAAGCCGCCGCCGCGCGAGCCGGAGCTCAAGATCCCGTTGACGAGCATCCCGGCGAGGAACGCGCCGCCGCCCCCGCCGCCGCTGGAGTGGCGGCGCCGGTAGTCGTCGACGTCGCGCTGCGCGCCCTTGCGGGCGGCGTCCGCGCGCTCCGCGGCGCCGCGGGCCTGTTCGATGGCCTGGCGCGGGTTGTCGGTGCGGCTCGCCTCGGCGTCCTCGAGCATGCGCTTGGCCTCCTCGAGCGCGGCGCGCGGCTGGCGGCCGACGATGCGGCCGCGGGAGGCGACGAGGTCCTCGGCGGCCTGGATCGCGCGGCGCGCGGCCCGGGCCTGCTTGCCGTAGAGCTCGAGCAGGCGGGCCTGGTCGGCGGTCTTCTCCCGGACCCGGTCGAGCGCGTCGTCGATGCGCGAGTCGAGCTCGGTGAGCTCGTGCATGGTGCGCAGCGGGTCGGAGCGGCCCCGCTCGTGCGCGCCGGCGAGCGCCTCCTTCGCCTCCGTGACGAGCCGGTCGAGGTCGTCCCAGTTCGCCTTCGTGCCGATCGCGTGGCCCTTGGAGCGCAGCTCTGCGGCCTCGTCGATCTCCCCGGAGATCTCCTCGATGAGATCGGGCAGGTTGTCCTCGGCGGCGTGGATGTCCTCGTCGGCGTTCTCGATCGCGGCGAGCATGCGCCCGGCGACCTCGACGGCGTGCTCGCCGTCGCGGATCGCGGTGACCAGGCCCTGCTGCTGGCCGGCGGGCTTGTCGGCGAGCGCGCGGGCCTCCTCGAGGTGGCGCTCGGCCTCGTCGAGCGAGCCGGCGGCGAGCGTGACGTTGTCGCTAATGGAGCTCAGCGCCTCGGCGGAGTGCTTCTCGCCGAGCGCGGCGAGCGTCTCCTCGGCGCGCGGCAGGCGGGAGCGCACGTCGATGGTGCGCTGCGTGAGCTCGGAGACCTTGGTGTCGGCGGTGAGCAGGATGCCGCGCATCTCCTTGAAGGCCTCGGCCTGCTTGTCGAGCTCGGCCTGGGCCTCCGCGCAGTGGGAGACGATCGCGGCGAGCATGTTCTTGCGCTCGCCCTCCTCGAGCGGCCCGCCGAGGCGCTCCTCGGTGTGGTAGGCGCGCCGCATGACCGTTGTGGCGCGCTCCATCGCGCGCTCGAAGGGGCGGGTGCGCTCCGCGCCGAACTCGGAGCGCGCGAGCCGAAGCTCCTCGTCCGCGAGGCGGATCGACTCGTCGGTCGCGACGACCGCCTCCTCGGCGAGGGTCTCGAGCGCGTGGCGCGGCTGGGAGACGAGCCGGGCGTGGTCGGTGGGCTCGACGCGGCGGGCCTGCTCGAGCTCGTTTTCCTCGCGCTTCTTGCCGCTGCGCCGCGAGTAGAGCCACAGGCCCCCGCCGCCGACGACGACGATCGCCCCGGCGCCGAGCACGATGCCCCAGCCGCCGCCGGAGCCGCCGGAGTTGCCGGCGGCCGCGTCGATAAAGGCGCGGGCCGCGCCGGCGAAGTCGTCGCCCGCGAGCGGCGCGGCGGTCGCCTCGTCGAGGCGCTCGCCCTCGGACTGGCTCCACTGCGAGCCCGCGGCGATGGCCTTGATGCGGTGCTCGACGTCCACGGCGAGCAGAGCGGTGTTGGAGCCGCCGTGCTCGGCCATGATCGCCTGGGAGATCTCCTCGTTGTTGCGCGAACCTAAGTCGTTGCTGAACACGATGAGCAGCGCGCGGCCGCTATCGGCCTTGAACTCGTCGATCTGGCCCTGGAGCTCCTCGATCGTGCCTGGGTCGAGGACGCCCGCCTCGTCGGCGATGTCGGTGGACGAGAACTCGAGGTTGGCGGCCGCCGCGGCGGCGTCGGGCGCGGCCTCGGCGGGGGCCTGCGCGAGGACGGCCGCGGGCTGCTCGGCGGCGATCGCGGGGGTGAGC
>NZ_JH815192.1:458523-485555 GCF_000296405.1 Corynebacterium otitidis ATCC 51513 | reverse complement strand
GCGGCGAGCCCGCCGCCGGCCAGCGCCGCCGCGAGCGCCCGCCGCCGGCGGGGGTTCGACTTCGACTGGGGTGCGAACATGCCCACCACAATACGTCAGCTCCCGGGGCGCCTGGCCTAGGCTTATGTCCCATGAAGCGCGTCCTAGCCCTCGCCGCGGGAGCGGCCGCGGCCTACCCGCCGGCCGCGCTTGCCGCGGCGTGGGCCTACGGGACGAGAAGCCTGAACCGGCCGGTGCCCGAGGGCGCGGTCATCGCCGTGATGGGCACCGCCCAGTACGACGGGGTGCCCTCAAAGCAGTTCGCCGCGCGCCTGGAGGAGGCGGCCGCCGCCCACCGGGAAAGCGGCGCGCGGATCGTCACGCTCGGCGGGCGGCTGCCCGGCGACCGCTTCACCGAGGCCGGCGCCGGCAGGGCGTGGCTCGTCGCCCACGGCGTCGCCGAGGACCGCATCGACGAGCTGCCCGCCGGCAACGACACCGCCGGCTCGCTGCGCGCGCTCGCCGGCTCTAAGTGGGGGAGCGCCCCGGTGCTTATCGTCACCGACCCGCTCCACGCGCTGCGCTCCGTGCGGGTCGCCCGGGCGCTCGGGATCGACGCGGCCGCGCGCGGCGCGGCGGCGGCGCCGACCCGCTTTCCTCGGCGGCGCTGGTGGCTCACCGCCTACCACGAGGCCGGCGGGCTGATCGTCCGCGACGTGGAGGCCTTCCTCGGGGCGCCGGCGGCACGCGCCCTCGAGCGGGGGCTGCGCGCGCTGGACGGGTGGGTGCGGCCCTCGCGGCGCGCCCGGATCGCGGTGCTCTCCACGGGCGAGGACGAGCGAGGCGAGGCCGCGGGCACGCGAGGAGAGACGGCAGGGGGATGATCGATGTACCGCTATGACGAGGCCGACCGGGCGCGCCGCGCGCCCGAGGGGCCCAAGGGCAGCCAGCTGGGCCGCGACGACGAGCGCAGCGCGTTCTCCCGCGACCGGGCGCGCGTGCTGCACTCCGCGGCGCTGCGCCGGCTCGCCGACAAGACCCAGGTCGTCGGGCCCAGGGAGGGCGACACCCCGCGCACCAGGCTCACCCACTCGCTCGAGGTCGCGCAGATCGCGCGCGGCATCGGCGAGGGCCTGGGGCTCGATCCCGACCTCTGCGAGCTCGCCGGGCTCACCCACGACATCGGCCACCCGCCCTACGGGCACAACGGGGAGGTCGCGCTCAACGAGCTCGCGCTCGGCGAGAACGGCTGCGGCGGTTTCGAGGGCAACGCCCAGACGCTGCGGATCCTCACGCTGCTCGAGCCGAAGGTCCTCACCGCCGACGGCGAGAGCCTAGGGCTTAACCTCACCCGCGCGGCGCTGGACGCGGCGTGCAAGTACCCGGTGCTGCGCACCGCGCCCGACGGGAAGGGTCGGCGCAAGTACGGCTGCTACGACGCCGACGCCGACGTGCTCGCCTGGGTGCGCGAGGGCCACGACGACGAGGAGCCCTCGATGGAGGCGCAGGCCATGGACTGGGCCGACGACATCGCCTACTCGGTGCACGACGTCGAGGACGGGATCGTCTCCGGGCGGATCAGCCTGAAGGTCCTCGAGGACTTCGTGGAGATCGCCCGCCTCGCGGAGAAGGGCGCGGCCGCCTTCGGCGGCACCCCCGACGAGCTCGTCGCGGCCTCCGACAGCCTGCGCCAGCTGCCCGTCGTCGGCGAGGCGATGAACTACGGCGGGAGCCTCAAGGACCTGGCTAGGCTCAAGCGGCTCACCAGCGAGCTCGTCGGGCGCTTCGTCGGCGCCGCGGTCGCCGCGACCCTCGACGAGGCCGGCGGCGAGCCGCTGGGGCGCGCCACGGGCCGGCTCGTCGTGCCGCCCAACGCCGCGGCCGAGGTGCGGCTGTTAAAGACCATCGCGGTCATCTACGTCATGGACCAGCGCGCCCACCAGTCGCGACAGCTGCGCCAGCGCGAGCGCGTCTACCGGGTGTTCGACTACCTCCACGCCGGGGCGCCCCTGAGCCTCGACCCGAGCTTCCGGGCATGGTGGGAGGCCGCTCCTAACGAGGCGGCGGCGAACCGCGTCGTCGTCGACCAGATCGCCTCGATGACCGAGACGCGCCTCGAGCGCGTCGCGCGCCGCGCCGCGGAGCTGCGGCCCTTCCTCGGCTAGCCGGGCCCGGGCCCGGCTAGCGCTGTTGCCCGGGCGCGCCGGGCCCGAGGAGCGCCACACCCAGGTCGCCCGCGACGCGGCCAAGGAGGCGCGCCTCCTTCGCGTCGAGCCGCCATCCGGGGCAGGCAAGCGCCCGGGCGCGAGCCTCCTTGAGCCGGTCGGCGAGCCCGTCGAGGTTGGTCGGCTCCGGCCCGCCGAGGAGCTCGGCGAGCTGCCCGTAGAGGTCCCCGAGGCCGGCGACCTCGCGGGGCAGCTCGAGCATCTCGTTAGTCGGCATCAGGGATCTCGCAGAAGGACTCGTAGTGGTCGTCGGTGTAGTACCACACGTCCGGGTCCCTCGAGTCCCCGCCGGTGACGATGCGCCGCGGCCCGCGGTGGTCAAGCCCCGGGGTCTCGACGGTGAACTCGCGGTAGTAGTCGCCGTCGGCCTCGGGCAGGCGGCCCTCGTAGTTCCCGAAGTGGGTGTCGTCGTTCTCGGGGTAGGCGAACGGCCCGCCGGCGAGGATGTCGTCGACGACCTCGTCGGCCTCCTCGGGCAGGGTGGCGAGCTCGCACTCGGGCAGCTCGCCGGGCTCCTGGCCCGCGGCGGGCTCGCCCTCGGTCGAGCCGTCGATGAGGTCGATGCCGAGCCAGCCGGCGAGGAGCAGCGCGGCGCCCACCGCCGCGGAGACCATCAGGCGGGTGCCCTTCCCGCGGGGCCGGCCGGAACTTCGGGGCTCTTGAGGGTCGCTCATGGCTATCAAGTATCCCACCGTCAGTCCGGCCGGGAAAAGATGTCGGCGTGGAAACCCGGGCGGCGGGAATGCCTGGGATGTTGACCGCCCGGGTAGGTTTGGGGCCATGGCGAAGGGGCGGATTCCGGACAGCGACATCGAGGCGATCCGCGAGCGCACCCCGATCGAGGAGATCGTCGGCGAGTACGTGCAGCTCAAGCCGGCGGGCAACGACTCGCTCAAGGGCTTAAGCCCCTTCAAGGACGAGCGCACCCCGTCCTTCCACGTCCGCCCGCAGCGCGGCTACTACCACTGCTTCTCCACGGGCAAGGGCGGGGACGTGTTCTCCTTCCTCATGGAGATGGAGCAGCTCTCCTTCCCCGAGGCCGTCGAGGCCTGCGCCCAGAAGATCGGCTATCACATCAACTACCAGGGCGGCTCCGGGCGCCGGGTCGAGCCGGGCACCCGCCAGCGGCTGCTCGCCGCGAACCGCAAGGCCCACGAGTTCTACCGCGAGCAGCTCGAGACCAACGAGGCCGAGCCCGCCCGCGAGCAGCTCCTCAAGCGGGGCTTTAGCAAGCAGCTCATCTACGACTTCGAGTGCGGCTACGCGCCGCGCGGCTGGGACGCCACCACCAAGCACCTGCTTGGCCAGGGCTTCACCTTCGAGGAGCTCAAGGAGGCGGGCATCTCCCAGATGGGCAAGCGCGGGCCCATCGACAAGTTCCGCGGCCGGCTCATCTGGCCGGTGAAGTCGCCCGCCGGCGACACCATCGGCTTCGGCGCGCGGAAGCTCTTCGACGACGACCCCCTGGGCAAGTACATGAACACCCAGGACACGATGCTCTACCACAAGTCCAAGGTCCTCTTCGGGCTCGACCTCGCGAAGAAGCACATCGCCGAGGAGCACCGCGCCGTCGTCGTCGAGGGCTACACCGACGTCATGGCCATGCACGCCGCGGGCGTAAAAACCGCGGTCGCCGCGTGCGGCACGGCCTTCGGCGAGGAGCACATGCGCATCCTGCGCCGCCTCATGCTCGACGAGAAGATCGTCCGCGGCGAGGTGATCTACACCTTCGACGGCGACGAGGCCGGCCAGCAGGCCGCGATGCGCGCCTTCGACGGGCAGAAGGAGTTCGTCGGCCAGAGCTTCGTCGCCGTCGCGCCCGGCGGCATGGACCCCTGCGACCTGCGCCTCGAGCGAGGCGACGGGGCGCTGCGCGACCTCGTCGAGGGCCGCGTGCCCGCCATCGAGTTCGTCCTCGGCGCGGTGCTCGACGACTACCAGCTCACCACCCCCGAGCTGCGCCTCCAGGCGCTTAGGCGCTGCGTGCCGATCGTCGCGGCCATCAAGGACGACTCGCTGCGCGGCCAGTACGCCAACCGGCTCGCCATCTTGAGCGGCTGGGGCAACGCCGACGAGGTCGCCCGCATGGTCGAAAAGGAGGCCAAGGACACCTCCGGCGGGGGCCGGAGAGCGGCCCGCGCCCCCGAGCCGCAGGCCCCCGCGCCCAGCGCCACCGAGCGCCGCCTCGAGCGGCCCAACCCCAAGGCCCCAGGCCTGTGGGGCGAGCGCGAGATCTTAAAGCTCGCGCTGCAGTACCCCGAGGAGGCCGCCGACGCCGTCGACTCCGTCAGCGCCGAGGCGTTCACCCACCCCAGCTACCGCGCGGTGCGCCAGGGCGTGGCCAAGGCCGGGGGCTGCGCGCGCGCCGGGGCCGGCGGCGTCGGCTGGGTGAGCGGCGTGAGCGACAAGACCCCCGGCGGGGAGAAGCTCGTCGCGGAGCTCGCCGTGGAGCCCGTGCCCGCCGCCGAGGACCAGGACTTAGGGGCCTACGCCGACGGGGTGCTCGCCCGGCTGCAGGCCGGGCAGGTCACCAACGAGATCGCGCAGCTGAAAAGCAAGCTCGAGCGCTCGCGGCCCGGAGCGGAGGGCTACAGCGCGATGTTCGCGGACATGATGGCGCTCGAGCAGGCGCGCCGGGAGCTCGACGAGCGCGCCGCGCGCAGCGCGCCGCGCGACCGGGCCGGCCGCTAGACAGCGCCCGCGCGGTGGTGTTTTAGGCTAGGCTTAAACCGGGCTAGATTCGGCTAGTCCTTTGGGTCCTCGGGCTCGAGGACGACCGGGCCGGTCTCAGGCTCGTCGTCGCCGCGGCGGCGCGGGTTGTCGCTTAGGTCCTTAACCTCCCGCATCCGGGGGTTGGGGTCGAGCCGGTCGGCGATGGCCTTGCGGGTGGCGTTGAGCGCGGCCTTCGTGGCCGGGGAGTTCACCGCGGTCTGGTAGCCGCGCTTGATCTGCTCGAAGCGGCGGCGGCCCGCCTTGGTGCCGAATACGTAGCCTGCGGCGGCGCCCACTATAAACTGCATCATGTGTCTCACCTGTGTCTAGTGCTTATGGCAGTGACGCTGGCCGAGCGTTGCCTCTCGGTGTGCCGGCCAGTCTACCGCCTGGCGGGCGGGGTCTCTGGCCGGTAGGCGGGCGTCCTGGCGGAGTGCGGAATTGTCCGCCGAGAAAGCACTGATCCGACGGTGGGGAAGAGAGGATTCAGGAGAATTGGCGAAGGCGCAGACCCCCTCCCGGCGCGGCGGGCGCGTTCTCGGCGGTCGGGAGTTCCTCGCGGGGCTGACGACCGTGGCGGTGGGCCTCGCCCTCGCGGTGGGCATCCGGTGGGATGCCGCCGCCGAAGAGGTGGAGATCGACAACCCTCTCGCGTCCGCGCCCACGCTCGACCCGGACGAACAGCCGATCCCCGGGGTGGATATCAGCGAGATCGGCTCGCCCGAGGCGCACCGCGGGCTCATCGACACGCTCAACGGGCAGCGCTCGTCCCCGGGGGCGGGGGAGCGCGGCTCCCTCTACACGGTGACCTCCGGCGAGGAGCGGCGCGCGCTTGTTGTCATTCCGGAGGACTACGATTCGGCTACGCCTGCCCCGGTGGTCTTCGGATTCCACGGCTACCAGGGTGGCCCGCAGGACATGGCCGATTTCGGTCTCGATGGTCTCGGTGCGATCACCGTGCTGCCCGCGGGCCAGGACAAGGCGTGGCAGGGCGCGCCGTACGCCGCGACCAACGATAAAGACGGCGACGTTGCCTACGTGCGCGATCTCATCGAGCAGCTCGACAGGGTCTACTCAATCGATCACGACCGGATCTACGCCGTCGGGATGTCGAACGGCGGCGGCTTCGCCGCGCTGCTGGGCTGCCGGATGCCCGAGCAGTTCCGCGCGATCGCGTCGGTGGCGGGCGCCTACTATCCAGGCACGTACGAGGGCTGCGCCGAGGGGCCGGTGGCCTTCCTCGAGATCCACGGCGGCAAGGACGGGGTGATCTCCATCGACGGCGGGCCGCGCAAGGGCTCGACGTTGCTGGCTGCCCGCGCGATGGTCGAGCGTTTCCGGGAGCGCGATGGCTGCGCCGCTGAGCCGGAGGCCGATCGGATCGGCAAGCAGATCGTGAGCTTCACGTGGTACGGCTGCGCCGCGGGGACTGGGGTTCAGCACGTTGCCGTCGGCGAGATGGAACACGAGTGGCCCACCGGTGACGACCGGGGGCCGAAGCTCGCGGATGGTACGCCGTATTCGGCGACCTCGGCCGTGGCGGATTTTTTCCGCGAACACGGTCTCGGCGACGAAGCCGAATAGGCTGCGATCGGTAGTGCGTCCGGGCGGAGCTCGGGGAGCTCACTCGGGCGCCCCGCTCCGGTCCGTCTCGCGAGTGGAGGGCCTTGCCTCGCGTTGTCGTGCCGGCTGCGGGCATGGGAAAAGGCCCGCGCCCTTAAGGATGTCCCGGGCTCGGGCCTAACGTTCGTTATCTGTGTTGCTCCCCCAACTGGGCTCGAACCAGTGACCTTTCGATTAACAGTCGAATGCTCTGCCAACTGAGCTATAGGGGATCATCGCCCTTGGCGACGGTGACCCACTATAGCCCCGCTGCCCGGGCGGGCAAAATCGCCCGGCCCGGGCGGGGAAAAGACCTAGCTGACCAGGCCCTGACCCGGCTCGTAGCGCATCTCCACGGCGGGGGTGAGGGCGTACTGCTCGACGTAGGGGTCGTCGACGCGCAGCCACGTGAGATCCACCCCGTCGTGCGCGAGGCGCGCGATCCCGTAGCCGTGCGCGTCGAGGTTGACGTGGCGCACGTGGTGGTTGCCGTTTTTGATGACGTCCTCGGCGAGCCGGCTGATCCCGTTGCCCGGCGGAAGGCCCAGCGCGTCGGCGACGTTCGGCGCCGTCACCGAGGCGCACACCGCCTCCGCGCCGAGCAGGGAGCGCCGCGAGTAGATCTCGTTGCCCCACTCGGTGTGGATATCCCCGGTGAGAACCAGGCACTCCGCGCCGGTTTGGGCGTTGTGCTCCTCGAGGACGTCGAGGAGCCGCTCGCGGTCCGCGGCGTAGCCGTCCCACTGGTCGTAGTTCAGCGGGATGCCGGGCGCCGAGCGGGGCCCCAAAAACTCCGCGACGTCGCTGGTGCGCCGGTCATCGCGCACGAGGCTCAAGTTCAGCGGCGCGAACATCACCGAGTTCGCCAGCACGTTCCAGCGCGCCCGCGAGGAGCGGATGTCGTCTGCGAGCCACTGGAACTGCTCGGAGCCTAAGATCGTGCGCTGCCCATCAGGTCCGGTGCCGTTGGCGTGGTTGTGGTTGAAGGCGGTGGGCTGCTCGTCGCGGTAGGTGCGCAGGTCCATCACCGAGACGTGCGCCAAGTCCCCGAAGTCGAGCGAGCGGTAGATATGCCCCTCCTTCGAGGGGGAGGTGGCGCGCACCGGCAGCCACTCGAAGTAGGCCTGCATCGCGTTGTTGCGGCGCTCGAGATAGGGGCCCTGGCTCGCCTCGTCGTGGTTCTCGGCGCCCTCGCGCCAGGTGTCGTTGGTGACCTCGTGGTCGTCCCAGATGACGATCCACGGCGCCGCGCCGTGCGCCTCCTGGGCGGCGGGATCGGTGTGCTGCTTCGCGAAGCGCGCCCGGTAGTCCGCGAGGCTGACGATCTCGTGGGCGGGCTCGTGTTCCCGGGCGATGCCGCGCGGGCCGGGGTACTCGCCGCTGGCGTACTCGTAGATATAGTCCCCGAGGAAGGTGACGAGGTCGATCTCCTCGGCCCACGCCCGGTCCGCGAGGTCGTAGAAGGGGCTATAAAAGCCCGCCTCCCAGTTCGTGCACGACGCGAACGCGACGGTGAGCTTCTCGACGTGGTCGCCGGGGTTCGGGGCGGTGCGGGTGCGCCCCATGGGCGAGAGCTCCCCGTCGAGCGGCCCGCCGACGATGCGGAAGCGGTAGAAGTACGTCGTGTCGGGCTGAAGGTCGGTGAGCTCGACGTGGACGGTGTGGTCCACGCCCGGCCCCGTGCTCACCTGGCCGTCGGCGACGATGTCGCGGAAGTCGAGGTCGGCGGCGACCTCGAAGCCGACGGTCGACTCGGGCCCCAGCCCGGAGCCGGGGGCTGCGTCCTCGGTGGGGGTGACGCGGGTCCAGATGATCACGGAGCCGGGCAGCGGGTCGCCGGAGGCGACGCCGTGGCGAAACGCGCCGGCGTTCGCGGCGCGCGCGGGGCGGCGCAGCGCGGCCGCGCCCGCGGCGGCGGTGCCGGCGGCCGCCCCGGCGAAGAAGCGGCGACGAGAAAACCCCCGCCGGCCGGGCCGGTCGGCGGGAGAGTGGGGAAGCGAATGCTGGGAATTCATGGCCGCATCATAAGGCGGCTTTAAGGGTCCAGCAATCGCTAGGGATTGGTCTAGCGGATGCGCACGACCATCTTGCCGGTGTTCTCGCCGCGCATCATGTTGATGAACGCGTCGAGGGCGTTCTCGATGCCGTCGACGACGGTCTCGTCGTAGTTGAGCTTCCCGTCGGTGAACCACTCCGTGATCTGCTCGCGGGCGATGGGCTGGTAGTCCGGGTAGCGGCCGACCGTGAAGCCCTGCAGGCGCAGCGACTTCTTGACGAGCTCGCCCATGTTGTCCGGACCGGGGTTCTTCTTCGCGCTGTTGAGCGTCGCGATGACGCCACACAGCGCGGCCCGGCCGAAGTCGTTGAACACCTCGATCGCGGCCTCGAGGTGGTCGGAGCCGACGTTGTCGTAGTAGACGTCGATGCCCTCGGGCACGGCCTCGAGGAGCTGCTCGCGGATCGGCGCCTTCTTGTAGTTGAGCACCTTGTCGTAGCCGTACTTCTCCTCGGCGCGGCGGACCTTCTCGTCGCTGCCGGCGGAGCCAATGACGCGCTTCGCGCCGAGCAGCTTCGCGAACTGGCCGGCGGCGCTGCCCACGGCGCCCGCCGCCCCGGAGATGAAGACCACGTCGCCCTCCTGGATCTCGGCGATCTTCACGAGCCCGGTCATCGCGGTGAGGCTCGTCATGCCGAGGATCCCGAGGTAGGCGGACTCGGGGATGTCGTCGTTGTCGGGCAGCTTCGTGAAGTCCCCGGCCGGGCCCTGGGCGACGGTGCGCCAGCCGTACTGGCTCTGCACGAGGTCACCCTCGGAGAAGTCCGAGGAGCGCGACTCGACGACCCGGCCGACGGCGCCACCGGCCATGACCTTGCCGAGCTCGAAGGGCGGGATATAGCTAGGCGCGTCGCTCATGCGGCCACGCATGTAGGGATCGACGGAGATGAAGGTGTTCTTCACCCGCACCTCGCCGTCGTCGAGCTCGGGGAGCTCGACCTCGGCCTGCTCGACGTTCTCGCTGCTCGGCCAGCCCTCGGGCCGGGAGACGAGGCGAATCTCGGTGCTCGTGGCGGCAGACATGTGCTGCCCAGTCCTTTCTTACGGAAGTTAACGACCTATTTTTTCTGTCAGCTATCGGCGGCCCCAGCGGGGTGACGCTGCCGGGGCCGTGAGCCCCGGTATACCATTGCCGCCCGGCCGGTCGCCGGCTCTTGCCATCGCCCCCGCTAAGATCGCTCTCGGCGCGCCCCACGGCATTCTTCGGCGGGGCGCGGACGGGGGCTATAGCTCAGTCGGTTAGAGCCGCGGACTCATAATCCGCTGGTCGCGGGTTCGAGCCCCGCTGGCCCCACCACAAGGCCCCGCCACCGGCAGGAACGCCCGCCGTCGGCGGCGGGGCCCTCGTGCGATCGCCCGGCGAGCGACACGCGCCGGGCGCGCGGTGCCTTGCTCGGGCCGGCGGCGCGGCGGCCCGTTAGAGCGGGGAGCGCAGCCTCGTGCCGTCGGCGCGCCACAGACCCGAGGAGCCGCGCCGGTGCGAGCCCACGAGGTGGGTGTCGATCACCCCGATGGACTCCATCATCGCGAACATCGTCGTCGGCCCCACGAAGCTAAAGCCCGCCTCCTTGAGCTCCCTAGCGAGCGCCGCGGAGTTCTCGTCGCGGGTGGGGACCTCCGAGAGACGCAACGGCGCGATCGTCTCCTCCGGCTGGTGGGACCACACCAGCCGCGGCAGGCCGCCGCGCTCCCGCAGCCGGAGCGTCGCCCGAGCGTTGTTGATCGCCGAGTGGATCTTGCGCTCGTTGCGGATGATGCGGCGATCCGCCATGAGCCGCGCGACGTCGCCGTCGCCAAAGGCGGCCACGGCGGCCGCGTCGAAGCCGGCGAACGCCTCCCGCAGCGCGGGGCGTTTCCTGAGGATCGTCGCCCACGACAGGCCGGCCTGGAAGCCCTCGAGGCAGACCCGCTCCAAGAGCCCGGACTCGCTCGTGACGGGCAGGCCCCACTCGGTGTCGTAGTAGTCGGTTAGAAGCGCGCTGCCGGTCGCCCAGCGCGGCCGGTTGAGCCCGTCCTCGCCGGCGACGAGGTCGGGGGAAATCTCAGGTGCCATGCCTCCCTAGACTGTCACGCCCCGCCCCGCAGTTTCCGGGGAGATGCCGCCTCAGCCCCGGCTGGGCCGATGGCCGGGGCGGCGGTCTGGGGCCGGATATAGTGGGGAGCCATGGATAGACCGGCGATCCGCGACGGCGCGCTGCTCGTCATCCGCGTCATCTTGGGCGCGATCTTCGCGCTCGAGGCGGTGCGGGTCCTCATCGTCGACGGGCCCGCCGAGACCGCCCGCACCCTCGAGGAGGCCGGGGTGTTCTCGCCGACCGCGATGGCCTGGACCAGCGCCGTCGTCCTCGTGCTCGGCTCCCTTCTGCTCATCACCGGGCTGCTCACCACGCTCGTCGCCGCGATCCTCGCGGCCGGCGTCGCCGTGACCGTCGCCGTGCTCGGGCTGCCGGAGGGCATCTTCGACGCCGCGGCGGCCCTCGAGTTCCCGGTGCTGCTCATCGCCAGCCTCCTCGTCATCGTCGTCTTCGGCCCCGGGCGGGTGAGCTGGGACGGCGCGTTGAACCGATGATCGGCCACGGCGACATCCAGGCGGAGATCTCCGCCCGGCTCGACGGGGAGAGCGGCACGATCCCGGACGACGTGCTCGCCGCGCACCTCGACAGCTGCGAGCAGTGCGGCGAGTTCTTCTCCCGGGCGGTGCGCCTCCAGGACGAGCTCGGACCTAGCGACGCGCCCGCCGAGGAGGCCCCCGCCCCCGACTTCTCCGACGCGGTGCTCGCCCAGGCCGGCGGGGAACTCTCGCGGCGCGCGGGCAGGCGCCTCATCGGCCTCGTCGTCGCCCGCATCCTGTTGATCCTCACGGCCGCCGCGCACGTCTGGTGGGGTGTTGGGCTGCTGCGCCAGACCACCGGCATCGCGCCCGTCGACCCCGGCGGCGGGCCGCTGCCCCCGGGTGCGGACCCGGAGCTCTCCAACCAGCTCGTCCACGGCGCGGCCGTGTCCTTCGCGGTGGCGCTCAGCCTGCTGCTCGGCGCGGCGTGGCCCCGCTGGCTCATCGGGTTCGTGCCCTTCTTAGGGGCGCTGTCGCTGTTTACCGTGGGCTTCTTCCTACGCGACGTCGTCGTCGGCGCGGCCGATAGCTCCCAGTGCGCCTACCTCGGGCTTTTGCTGTTCACCGCGGTGCTCGCCGCGGCGACGTGGGCGGGCCAGGACGGCTTCGGCCGGTGGCGCGCCGGGCTGCGCGCCCTCGGCGCCCGCGGCGTCGGCTAAGACGCGTCGACAACCGGCGGGTCAGCGCCAGGAGGGTAGCCACATCATCGACTGGAACCACCAGTCGGGGATCAGCGTGCCGTAGAGGATGGGGGAGAAGTAGATAAACATCCCCACCGCGAGCGCGAGATAGGCCGCCACGCTCAGCCCGCCCCACGTCAGCGGCCCGCCGGCGAGCCTCGCCACCGGCCAGGAGGCCGCCCAGCGGGCGGCGACCGGAGGGCCGAGCCGGGCGATGCGGCGGCACGCGAGCGCAAGCAGCGCGATGGTGAACGGCACGAGCGGCTCGGCGTAGAAGAAGTACATCTGCCGGTCGTAGGCGATAAGCCAGGGGATAAAGCCCGCGGCGAACGCGACGAGCGGCCAGACCACGGCGAGCTCCCGGCGGGTAACCAGCCGCCACGCGGCATAACCGACGACCGGCACGGTGAGCCACCAGATCGCCGGGGTGCCGAAGAGGTAGACCATCCGCCGGCAGGTACCCGCGCCGCACTCGATATCCGTGTCCGAGTAGTAGAGCACCGGGCGCGCGGCGACGAGCCAGGAGAGCGGCTTCGAGTCCCACGGGTGATCGTGCCCGCCCGAGGTCGTCAGCGAGCCGTGGAACTCGAGCATGTCGAGGTGGTAGCGGATAAACCCCGCGGCCCAATCCGGCAGGTGGGCGAGCCAGCTGCCCTGATCGACCGCGCCGCTGGTCACGGCGTGGCGCAGGTGCGCGGTCTCCGAGGCGAACCACGAGCGCCAGCTCCACAGGTAGAGTCCCGCCGGCAGGATCACCAGCGAGGCGAACGCGGGAAAAGCGTCCCGGCCGAGCGCCCCGACAAGCGGCGTCCTCGCCGCGAAGCGGCGGCGCAGCCACCAGTCGCACGCCACCGTCGCCAGCCCGAAGAACGCCATGTAATAAAGCCCCGACCACTTCACCGACACCGCGAGCCCGAGGAACACCCCGGCGGCGAACCGCCACCACCGAAAGCCCAGCCTCGGCCCCAGCGGCGATCCGCCGAAGGTACCCGCGGCGCGGGCGGCGAAGAGCCGGGCGTAGACCTGCTGCTGGTCGCGCACCAGCGCCCACGCGGCGAGCACGACGAACGTCACCAGCGCCATGTCCAGCATCCCGAAGCGCGCGCCGACGAGCAGCACCCCGTCGACGACGCCGAGCAGCCCAGCCACCGTCGCCGCCCGCCACGAGAACGACAGGCGCCGCACCAGCGCCATCGTCGCGAGCACCGCCCCGCAGCCCAGAAGCGCCATGACGATCCGCCAGCCCCACGGCCCGTAGCCAAAGACCTCCTCGCCGAGCGCGACGAGCTGCTTCGCCAGCGGCGGGTGCACCACCAGCCCGAAGCCGGGGTTCGTCTCGATCCCGCCGACCGCGATGTCGAAAGCCTGCGGCGCGTAGTGCTTCTCGTCGAAGACCGGGGTGCCGTGGTCGGTGATGCGGCCCAGCCCGACGAGCCGCGTGACGAGTGCCAGCAGCGCGACGATGACCGTGGAGATCGTGTCCGCCCGGCCCCAGCGGTAGCGCCGCGGCGCGGGCGGCTCGCCCGCCGCGCGGGGAGCGCCGGGCGTTCCGCGGCCGGGGGCGGGGGAGGTCGTCGCGGGCGCTGCGGGTCTCACGGCCGGTAAGTCTAGGCGACCTTGCCGGCCCGCCGCCGGGCCCGGTGTGGGAAGCTTGAAGCCATGGCAGTGCGCGAGGAGGACCGGTCGACGCTCCCGGAGCGGGGCATCGTGCTCGCGGCGACGCCGCTGGGTAACCCGCTGGACGCCTCCCCGAGGCTCAAGGAGGCGCTCGCCTCCGCGCCGCTCGTCGCGGCGGAGGACACGCGCCGGGCCCGCGCGCTCGCCGAGGCGCTCGGCGTGACGATCGCGGGGAAGGTGGTCTCCCACTTCGACCACAACGAGGCCTCCCGCGCCCCGGAGCTTCTTCAGGCCGCGCGGCTCGGACCGGTGCTCGTCGTCACCGACGCGGGCATGCCGGTGGTCTCCGACCCGGGATTAGGCCTCGTCGACGCCGCCCACGAGGCCGGCCTGCCGGTGACCTGTCTGCCGGGGCCCTCGGCGGTGACGACCGCGATCGCGCTCTCGGGGCTGAAGGTCGGCGGCTTCATCTTCGATGGCTTCGCGCCGCGCAAGCCCGGCCCGAAGCGCCGCTGGCTCGAGGGGCTTAAAGAGGAGCGCCGCGCGGCGTGCTTCTTCGAGTCCCCGCACCGCATCGAGGAGACGCTGCGGCTGGCAGAGGAGGTGCTCGGCGGCGAGCGCCGCGTGGCGGTGTGCCGGGAGCTCACCAAGACCCACGAGGAGGTTTGGCGCGGCCCCCTGTCTCGCGCCGCAGCGTGGGCGGCGGGCGCGCGCGGGGAGATCACCGTCGTTGTCGACGGGGCGAGGCCCGGCCCGCCGAGCGTCGAGCTGCTCGCCGAGCGGGCCCGGGAGCTCGCCGAGCGCGAGGGGCTGCGGCTCAAAGACGCGTGCAAGCGCGTCGCGGAGGGCACCGGGGTGGCCAACCGCGACGTCTACAACGCCGCGCAGTAGCCCTCCCCGTGGCGCCCGGCCGGAGCGCTCCCGCCGGGCGCGGGCCCGGGGCTTATCCAGGAAGGTTTGATATTTTTCCAAGTCGTACTCAATATCGAGGGTTATGAGTACGTCCGATCACGAGGATTCACCAGGGGAGAAGGTCCAGCGCTCCGGCGACCCGGACTCCGCGGCCTCCGCCCGGCAGATCCCCCAAGAACAAGCAGCAGACACCTACGACCCCTCGCAGCAGGCCGACTCCCCGTTCCCGGAGACGGCCACCACCCAGCTGTCGGACATGATCGACGGCCGCGAGGACATCACCGAGCACGTCCACGACACCGACGACATCGCCCTCGAGTCGGAGGACACCAAGCACGCGCCGATCAACTGGATCGTCACCGGCGTCGCGGCGGTCGTGGCGCTCGCCGTGGTGCTGTGGGGCACCATCGGCTCCGAGTCGTTCTCCACGGTCGCGGACGCGACCCTGGGCTTCGTGCTCGACAAGCTCGGCTGGTCCTTCGTGCTCTTCAGCACGATCTTCGTGGCCTTCGTCATCGTCATCGCGCTCAGCCACTTCGGGCCCATCAAGCTCGGGCGTAGCGACGAGGAGCCCGAGTTCCGCACCATCTCGTGGATCGCGATGATGTTCGCCGCCGGCATGGGCATCGGGCTGATGTTCTTCGGCGCCGCCGAGCCGCTCGAGTTCTACCTCCAGGGCGTGCCCGGCCACGAGCCCGGCGACGTGGAGTCGGCGATGGCCTCGGCGATGTTCCACTGGACGCTGCACCCGTGGGCGATCTACGCGATCGTCGGCCTGGCGATCGCCTACTCGACGTTCCGCATCGGGCGCCGCCAGCTCGTCTCCTCGGCGTTCACCCCGCTCATCGGCGAGCGGCTCGCCCGCGGCTGGCTCGGCCAGCTCATCGACATCCTCTCGATCATCGCGACGATCTTCGGCACCGCCTGCTCCCTGGGGCTGGGCACCCTGCAGATCAGCGCGGGGCTCTCGGCCGCGGGGCTCGTCAACGAGCCGACGACCTTCGTCATCGCGGGGATCATCGGCGTGCTGACGCTGGCGTTCCTGCTCTCCGCGCTCTCCGGCGTGGGCCGCGGCATCCAGTGGATCTCGAACTTCAACATGATCGTCGCGGCGCTGCTCGCGATCTTCGTGTTCGTCGTCGGGCCCACCGTCGCGATGCTTGATCTCTTGCCCAGCTCGATCGGCGCGTACCTCTCCCAGTTCTTCGAGATGGCCTCGCGCACGAACACCACCTCCGATGCCGAGTGGCTCGGCACGTGGACCGTGTTCTACTGGGCGTGGTGGATCTCCTGGTCGCCGTTCGTGGGCATGTTCCTCGCCCGCGTCTCCCGCGGCCGCACCATCCGCGAGTTCTGCTTCGGCGTTCTGCTCATCCCCGCCGGCCTGTCGACCGTGTGGTTCGCCATCTTCGGCGGCGCGGCCATCACCGGCGAGGCGCAGGGCCAGGACATCTACGGCGACGGCGTCGCCGAGGAGCAGCTCTTCGACCTGCTGCACACCATGCCGGGCGGCTTCGTCGCCGGGCTTTTGGCCGTCCTGCTGCTCGCGACGTTCTTCATCACCTCGGCGGACTCCGCGTCCACGGTGATGGGCTCGCTCTCGCAGAGCGGCCGCGTCGAGGCGACCCCGTGGGTCTCCGCGGCCTGGGGGCTCATCGCCGCGGCGGTGGGCTTCACGCTGCTCATCTCGGGCGGCGGCGACCAGCTCGACAACCTGCAGAACGTGACGATCGTGGCGGCGACCCCGTTCCTGCTCATCGTCATCCTGCTCATGTTCGCGATCGTCAAGGACCTGCGCTCCGACGTGATCTACGCGGACTACCGCGAGCAGCGGATCTTCAACCGCAAGCTCGCCCGCGAGCGCCGCATCCACCGCGAGCTCCAGGAGCGCAAGAGCAACCCGAGCCCCGCGCAGCGGCTCGCCGATAAGGTCTCCGGCCAGCGCAACAAGTAGCGCCGGCTCCCACTCCCGCGGCCTAACAAAACGGGGCGCCGCAGAGCGCCCCTTCCGGCCGCGCCGCCCGCCTCCCCGAAAAGGGGCCCGAATGGGCCCGCCGGGGAGGCGGGATTTTTCTTTTCGCCCCTTAGCGCCCCAGGTCATGCCCCGCGCGGGGTGTGTCTTATCATTGCTTCCATGACAGAATCTGTGCTCGTTTCGGTTGCCTGGCCCTACGCCAACGGGCCGCGCCACATCGGCCACGTCGCCGGCTTTGGCGTGCCCTCGGACGTCTTCGCCCGCTACCAGCGAATGTCCGGCCGAAACGTGCTCATGGTCTCCGGCACCGACGAGCACGGCACCCCGCTGCTCGTGCAGGCCGACAAGGAGGGCGTGCACGTCAAGGAGCTCTGCGACCGCTACAACCGGCAGATCGTCGAGGACCTCGCCGGGCTGGGCTTGAGCTACGACCTCTTCACCCGCACGACCACGCGGAACCACTACGCCGTCGTCCAGGAGCTCTTCCGCGGCCTGAACGACAACGGCTACATGCTCAAGGAGACGACCAAGGGCGCGGTCTCGCCCTCGACGGGGCGCACCCTGCCGGACCGCTATATCGAGGGCACCTGCCCGATCTGCCAGGCCGACGGGGCGCGCGGCGACCAGTGCGACAACTGCGGCAACCAGCTCGACCCCATCGACTTGATCCAGCCGGTCTCGAAGATCAACGGGGAGACCCCCGACTTCGTCGAGACCGAGCACTACCTGCTCGACCTGCCCTCCCTCGCGGAGGCGCTCGGCTCCTGGCTGCGCACCCGCGAGTCGTGGCGGCCCAACGTCTTGAAGTTCTCCCTCAACCTGCTCGACGACCTGCGGCCGCGCGCGATGACGCGCGACATCGACTGGGGCGTGCCCATCCCCGTGGACGGCTGGCAGGACAACCCCGCCAAGAAGCTCTACGTGTGGTTCGACGCCGTCGTCGGCTACCTGTCCGCCTCGATTGAGTGGGCGTGGCGCAAGGGCGAGCCCGACGCGTGGCAGGAGTGGTGGCAAAACCCCGAGACGCTGTCCTACTACTTCATGGGCAAGGACAACATCACGTTCCACTCCCAGATCTGGCCCGCCGAGCTCCTCGGGTACGCGGGCAAGGGCGCCAAGGGCGGCGAGACGCACGCGCTCGGCGAGCTCAACCTGCCCACCGAGGTCGTCTCCTCGGAGTTCCTCACCATGTCGGGCTCGAAGTTCTCCTCCTCGAAGGGCGTGGTCATCTACGTCAAGGACTTCCTCAAGGAGTTCGGCGCGGACCCGCTGCGCTACTTCATCGCCGTCGCCGGCCCGGAGAACACCGACTCCGACTTCACGTGGGACGAGTTCGTGCGCCGCGTGAACAACGAGCTCGCCAACGGCTGGGGCAACCTCGTCAACCGCACGGTGTCCATGGCGCACAAGAACTTCGGGGAGGTGCCCGAGCCGGGCGAGCTCACCGACGCCGACCGCGCGATCCTGGAGCTCACCGCCCGGCAGCTCGACGAGGTTGGGGAGAACATCTCCCGCTCGCGGTTCCGCGCGGGCGTTACCGCGGCGATGCACGCCGTCGGCGAGGCGAACGCGTACATCGCCTCCCAGGAGCCGTGGAAGCTCGCGAAGAACGAGGAGGACCGCGGCCGACTCGCGACGGTGTTGTGGACCGCGCTGCAGGCGGTGAGCGACTGCAACGTCATGCTCACCCCGTTCCTCCCGCACATCGCGCAGCAGGTCCACGAGACCCTCGGCCGCGACGGGATCTGGGCCGCCCAGCCCGAGATCCGGGAGGTCACCGACGACGCGCCGGTCGACCTCGTCGGCGTGGGCCTGCCCGAGAAGGGCCAGAGCTACCCGATCATCACGGGCGACTACACCGTCGAGCAGGCGCGCTGGGAGCGGATCGACGTCGAGCCGGGCACCCCGCTGGAGAAGCCCAAGCCCATCATCCGCAAGCTCGACCCGGAGCTCGCCGAGACCGGCCCCGACTGGGCGCCGGTGATGGGCTAGCCAGATAGGCACCGGGCTCGTTGAGCATCGGGGTCGTGAAAAATACGGCCCCGGGACGGTCGAGCAGCCCGCGACGCGCCCTCCCCTTCCTCCCCGCCGGCGACACGCCGGTGGCGGGGAGCACAAAGGGGAGGGCGCTTTTTCGCGCTCGGTATCCCCGGATCCGGGGCAGCCCGACGGCCCGTTGGGTGCGCCGCCCCGCGGAGCCCGGCGGCGAATCCGCGGGCGAGGGGCACGCGTCCCCGCGCCCCAACGGCCCGGGGCTGGTGCCCTCGGCGGTGGGCTCGTGGGCTAGTAGGTGACGACGAGCTTGCCGATCGAGCGGTCGGTCTTGAGCAGCTCGTGGGCGCGCTCGAAGGTCTCGGCGGAGAGCCCCTCGAGGATCGTCGTGGTCAGCGGGCGGATCTTCCCCTCGTCGGCGAGCCGCGCGACGGTGGCGAGGATCTCCTGCTGGCGGGCGATGTCCTCGGTCTCGAAGTTGGGGCGGGTGAACATCGACTCCCAGTGCACGGAGATCGACTTCTGCTTGAACGCCTCGTAGGTGAAGTCCTTGGGGCTGTCGATGAGCAGCACCTTGCCCTGCGGGCGCAGCAGCGCGGCGTATTCCTCCGCGCGGCCGTTCGAGTGCGTGGAGAAGATGTAGTCGACGAGGTTCTCCTTCAGCGCGTCCACGAGGTTTCCGCTGTGGTCGACGAGCCGGTGGGCGCCGACTTTTTCCAGCCAGTCGCGGGACTCCCTGCGGGAGAAGGTAGAGAAGACGAACGCGTCGGTCAGCGCGTTGGCGAGCTGGGAGACCTGGCTGCCCACCCCGCCCGCGCCGCCGACCACGAGGATCGACGGCGTGCCAGTCTCCGGCACCTGAAGCCGGTCGAAGAGGCCCTCGTAGGCGGTGAGGCTCACCAGCGGCAGCGACGCGGCGTCGGCCGCGCTGAGGCTCTCCGGGGCGTGGGCGGCGATGCGGTGGTCGACGACGTGGAGCTCGGCGTTGGTGCCCTGGCGGTGCTGCGCGCCCGCGTAGAACACCCGGTCGCCGGGCTGAAAGCCGGTGGCCTTCTTTCCGACCTCTTTAACGGTGCCCACGGCGTCGAAGCCGAGGACCTTGGTGCCGTCGGCGTCGCGCTCGTAGCGGGCGCGCATCTTGTAGTCGATCGGGTTGACGGAGACCGCCTCCACGGCGACGAGGAGGTCGTTGTCCCCAGGTGTCGGGTCGGGGAGCTCGGCGTCGGTGAGGGCGGTGGGGGATACGGTGACAGCCTTCATGGCGCCCAGCATAGGAACGCCGCAGCTAGCGCCGCCGGATTCGATTCGACTGCCGGGCAATAGAATTAACAGCCATGTCGAGGAAGAAGCCCAGGCCGCAGCCCCGCCCCGCCGAGCCGGTGCCGGGGCTCACCGATTCCCACACCCACCTCGCCTCGGTGGGGGCTACAACCCCCGAGGAGGTGCGCGCCGTCATGGACCGGGCCCGCGCCGCGGGCGTGGAGCGGGTCTGCACCGTCGGCGACGACCTCGCCGAGTGTCGCGCCGCCGCGGCCGCCGCCGAGGCCGACCCCGGGGTCTACTGCGCGGTTGCGATCCACCCGACCCGCGCGGGGGAGCTCGACGGGGCGGCGAAGGCGGAGCTCCGCGAGCTCGCCTCGAGGCCGCGCTGCGTCGCGGTCGGGGAGACCGGCATCGACGGCTACTGGCTCGAGCGCGAACCTGAGACCACCGCGCCCATGGCGGTGCAGAAGGAGTCCTTCGCCTGGCACGTCGATCTCGCCTGCGAGCTCGGCAAGCCGGTGATGATCCACAACCGCGAGGGCGACGAGGAGGTCTTCGAGGTCCTCGACGCGGCAAAGGAGAGGCCCCGGGAGGTCATCCTCCACTGCTTCTCCTCCCCGCTGGAGACCGCGAAGGAGGCCCTCGAGCGCGGCTACGTGTTGAGCTTCTCCGGGAACGTCACCTTCAAGCGCAACGAGGAGCTCCGCGAGGCCGCCCGCATCGCGCCCGTCGAGCAGCTCCTCGTCGAGACCGACGCGCCCTTTCTTACCGCCGAGCCCTACCGGGGCGGGAAGAACGAGCCCGCGCTCGTCGGCCACCAGCTCCGCCGCGTCGCCGAGGTCCGCGGCGAGGACCCGGAAGTGCTCGCCGCAGGAGTGGCTCGCACCTTCGACCGGGTCTACGGGCTAGGCGAATAACCCCGGCCTAGCGCCGCCCGGGCCCACCCCGCGGATTGGGGGAGCGCCGAGCCGCTCGCTGTGATCGAAAACACGTCCCGGGACGGGGCTCGAGCCGCCCCCCAAGCCCCGTGGGCGGGCGGTGGCGGGAAACTCCCAGCTCGCGGCGCGCGCCGCGAGCCTTTCGGGCTTCCTTCAATCTTTACTTGAGGGGCGGCGCCCGCGGCCCGATCCGCCGCGGCGGCGGGAAACACGCCCGCGGATTCGTTGGACGGGGCCGGACCGTTATCGTATCGTTACAAACCGACTCGGCCGGCGGCGCAGCAGCTGCGCCCCGCCGCTCGGGCGGCCCCGGGAGGCCGTCGCGCCCAGACCATCGGGCGCGGGGGTGTCCCGGGGCCGTCGGACCGCAGTGAGAGATGACCGCGATGTCTACCCAAGGGACGGAAAGCTAGTTCTCTTATGACCGACAACCGCAACACCCTGGCCACCTCCATGCCGCTCAAGGTCGCGACCGGCGGCGTGCTGGCCTCCCTCGTCGTCGGTGGCGTGGCCGTCGCCGCCACCCAGAAGAACGTCGTGCTCGACGTCAACGGCGAGCGCATCGAGCTGGCAACCCTCTCCCAGGACGTCGAGGGCGCGCTTAACGACGCCGGCGTCGAGGTCGGCGAGAACGACCTCGTCGCGCCTGCGCCCTCCCAGCAGCTGGCCAGCAGCTCCGAGATCACGGTGCGCAGCGCGAAGCCGGTCGCGCTCGTCATCGACGGCGAGAGCCAGCAGGCCTCCACGACCGCCGAGACCGTCGACGAGCTCCTCGCGCAGTCCCCGGCGGTCGCCGCGGGCGCCCGCGCCGAGGGCGACGGCTCCGAGCCGGTCCGCGCGAACATGACCGTCAAGGTCACCAGCCCGAAGATCGTCGCGATCGACGAGGGCGGCGAGGTCACCTACGCCGCCGTCGCCGCGGAGACCGTCGCCGACGTGCTCTCCCAGCGCGGCATCGAGCTCGGCGAGGACGACACCGTCACCCCGGGCCTCGACGAGCGGGTCTCGGATGCGCAGCGCATCACCATCGAGAAGAAGACCACTGACACCGAGACCGAGGAGGAGAGCTACTCGGTCGACGCGGAGTACACCGACGACGAGTCCCTCGCCGAGGGCGAGGAGGTCGTCGACGACCCGGGCGAGGACGGCGTCAAGGAGATCACCCGCGAGGTCTCCAAGGTCAACGGCGAGGTCGTCGACGAGAAGATCGTCGACGAGAAGGTCGTCCAGGAGGCCCGCCCGGCGAAGATCCGCCGCGGCGTCGCCGCCCCGCAGCCCGCGGCGCCCGCCCCGCAGGGCAGCAACGGCGGCGGCCAGCAGCAGGGCCCCTCGAAGCCCGCGCCCGCCGTCGCCGGCGGCAGCGTCTGGGACGCGATCGCCCAGTGCGAGTCCGGCGGCGACTGGAGCATCAACACCGGCAACGGCTACTCCGGCGGCCTGCAGTTCGCGCAGGGCACCTGGCTCGGCCACGGCGGCGGCGAGTTCGCCCCGCAGGCCCACCTCGCGACCCGCGAGCAGCAGATCGCCGTCGCCGAGCGCGTCCAGGCCAGCCAGGGCTGGGGCGCCTGGCCCGCCTGCACCGCGAAGCTCGGCCTGCGCTAAGTAGCAGCCAGCCTCGCGCCGCGCCCGGCCATATTTATTGGAGACCTTCGGCCGGGCCGCGCACCTACGACAGCCGCCGCCACCCGCGGCGGCTGTCGCGTATCCGGGCACGCTAGATTAAGGGGCCATGGAGGGAAGCGAACCGCGCCTGCTCGGGCCCGCCGAGATCAGGGAGCTCGCCGACGCGCTGGGGCTTAATCCCACGAAGCGGCTGGGCCAGAACTTCGTCCACGACGCGAACACCGTGCGCCGCATCGTCGCCGCCGCGGGCGTCGGGGAGGGCGACCACGTCGTCGAGGTGGGCCCGGGGCTTGGCTCGCTGACCCTGGCGCTGCTCGGCGCGGTCGGGCGGGTTACCGCCGTCGAGATCGACACCCGGCTCGCGGAGCTTTTGCCCCGCACCGCGGAGGCCCGTGCCCCGCGCCAGCACGAGTCGCTGTCCGTCATCCGCGCCGACGCGCTGACGCTTGCGCCCGGCGACGTCGAGGACCCCACCGCGCTCGTGGCGAACCTGCCCTACAACGTCTCCGTTCCGGTGCTCATCCACCTGCTCGAGACGTTCCCCACGATTAAACGCGTGCTCGTCATGGTCCAGGCCGAGGTCGCCGAGCGGCTCGCAGCTACGCCCGGCTCGAAGGCCTACGGGGTGCCCTCGGTCAAGGCCGCGTTCTACGGGGACGTCGCCCGCGCGGGCGCGGTCGGCAAGAACGTCTTCTGGCCCGCCCCGAAAGTCGCCTCGGGGCTCGTGCGCCTCGAGCGCCACGAGCCCGGCTCCGTCGGCTGGGAGCCCGGCGACGCCCACCTCGTCTTCCCGCTCGTCGACGCGGCCTTCGCGCAGCGCCGCAAGACGCTGCGCGCCGCGCTCTCCGGTTCGCTGGGCTCCGCGGCGCGCGCCGAGGAGGCGCTCGCCGCCGCCGGCATCGACCCGAAGCTCCGCGGCGAGGCCCTCGGCGTGGAGTCGTTCGTCGCGCTCGCCCGGGCGGCGCGCGACCTCGAGCAGGACAGGGAGGGGGAGAGCGCGAAGTGAGCGAGCACATCACGGCGAGCGCACCGGCGAAGATCAACGCGTTCCTCTCCGTCGGTCCGGCGCGCTCGGACGGGTTCCACGGGCTCTCCACGGTGTTCGTCGCGCTCGACCTCGCCGGGACGGTCGAGGTCGAGTTCCTTGCCGGCTGGGGCGCCGACGCCGTCACCGCCGACGGGCCGTTCGCCGCGGGCGTGCCCACCGACTCCAGTAACTTGGCCGCCCGGGCTCTGGCAGCGCTCAAGAAGCGATGCGAGGAGACCGGCCGGCCCGCCTGGGGCAGCGCGGTGGCCCGCCTGACGAAGAACGTGCCCGCCGCCGGCGGCATGGCCGGCGGCTCCGCCGACGCGGCCGCCGCGCTGCGCGCCGGCAACGCCTACCTCGAGCGCCGCGGCGCCGCCTTCGACGAGGAGGAGCTCCGCACGATCGCCGCGAGCCTCGGCTCGGACGTGCCGTTCGCGCTGCTCGGCGGAGCGGCCGCGGGATCCGGCCGCGGGGAGCGCCTCACCCCCATCGACGCGCCCCACGAGTTCCGGTGGATCGCCGTGCCCCACCAGGTCTCCCTGCCCACCCCCGGGGTGTTCGCCCGGCTCGACGAGATGCGCGCCGCGGGCACCGCCCCGCAACCGGTGCGCGGCCGCGGGGAGGCCGCGCGCGCGCTCAAGGCCGGCGACCCGGAGCGCCTCGGCGCGGCGCTCGCCAACGACCTCGCCGCGCCCGCGATGGAGTTGCGCCCCGGCATCGCCCACACGCTTCTCGAGCTGCGTCAGCTCCCCGGCGTGACCGGGGTGGTGGTCTCCGGCTCCGGGCCCACCGTCGTGGCACTCCTCGCCGGCGAGGAGGAACAACAGGCCGCCTCCGAGGCGCTGCGCTCCCGCGGCGTCGAGCACCTGCTCGCCGCAGGGCCCGCGCCGGGCGCGCGCGTCATCGGCGGCGAGCCGTAGGCGGTTATCGGCTGCGGGCCCGCGGCGGAGCTACGTGACGAGGCTACGCCCGCGGCGGCCGCCGAGGCCGCGTATCCGGGCTCTTAAGCCCGGTCGTCGGCGGGGCCGCGTCCGGCGGCGGGAGCGGCCGCCCGCTCGGCCCGAGCCGGGCCTTAGAGTCAATGGTCAGCACGACGGGAAGGAAGGTGCCCCACATGGCGAAGGAGAACCTCGTCAGCGCCGATCTACTGGAGAAGTCCTACGGTCTCAAGACGCTGCTCGACGGCGTGAGCCTCGGGATCGGCGCCGGCGACCGCATCGGCGTCGTGGGGCTCAACGGCGGCGGCAAGTCCACCCTCATCCGGCTGCTCGCCGGGAAGGACGAGCCCGACGGCGGGCGAGTGAGCCGCAACCGCGACCTCCGCTTCGAGCTCGTCGGGCAGAACACCGACCTCGCTGGCGACACCGTCGGCGCCGCCATCCTCGAGCCCCTAGGCCTCGAGGTCTACGAGTGGGCCTCCAACCCCAGGGCGCGTGCCGTGCTCACCGGGCTCGGCATCGACGAGCTCGGCCTCGACACCCCGGTTACCGGGCTCTCCGGCGGGGAGCGCCGCCGCGTCGCGCTCGCCGCGACGCTCGTGAAGGACCTCGACCTCGTGCTCCTCGACGAGCCCACCAACCACCTCGACGTCGAGGGCGTCGAATGGCTCGCCAAACACCTGCTCTCCAGGCGCTGCGCGGTCGTCGTCGTCACCCACGACCGCTGGTTCCTCGACACCGTCGCCACCCACACCTGGGAGGTCCACGACGGCACCGTCGACGTCTACGAGGGCGGCTACAACGACTGGGTCTTCGCCCGCGCCGAGCGCCAGCGCCAGGCAGAGGCCGCCGAGCAGCGACGCAGAAACCTCGCGCGCAAGGAACTCGCCTGG
This sequence comes from Corynebacterium otitidis ATCC 51513, assembly GCF_000296405.1. GTDB lineage: Bacteria > Actinomycetota > Actinomycetes > Mycobacteriales > Mycobacteriaceae > Corynebacterium > Corynebacterium otitidis. The sequence goes on along the minus strand of NZ_JH815192.1, from coordinate 460,512 downwards.
CTGCGCCGCGGCCCCCAGGCCCGCACCTCCAAGCCCCGCTACCGCGTCGAGGCAGCCGAGGCGATCATTAAAGACGTGCCCCCGGTGCGCGACAGCGTCGAGCTCATGAAGTTCTCCGAGCGCAGGCTCGGCAAGAAGGTCATCGACTTAATCGACGCGACCGTCGCCACGCCCGACGGGCGCCCCCTCGTTACGGACCTCACGTGGCGGCTCGCGCCGGGCGAGCGCGTCGGGCTCGTCGGCGTCAACGGCTCGGGCAAGACCACGCTGCTGCGGGCGCTCGCCGGCGACGACGTGCTCACCGCCGGGCGCCGCGAGCAGGGCCTGACGGTGAAGCTCGGGTGGCTGCGCCAGGAGCTCGACGACCTGGACGTCGACCGCCGGGTCCTCGACTCCGTCGAGGACGTCGCGACCTACACCCACATCGGGAATAAGGAGATCAGCGCCTCGCAGCTCGCCGAGCGGCTGGGCTTCAGCCGCAAGCGGCAGCGCACCTTCATCCGCGACCTCTCCGGCGGGGAGCGGCGGCGCCTGCAGCTCACCCGGGTGCTCATGTCCGAGCCGAACGTGCTCCTCCTCGACGAGCCCACCAACGACCTAGACATCGACACGCTCCAGGAGCTCGAGTCGCTGCTCGACGGCTGGCCGGGCACGCTCGTGGTGATCTCCCACGACCGCTACCTCATCGAGCGGATATGCGACTCGGCCTACGCGCTCTTCGGCGACGGTAGGCTCACCCACCTGCCCGGCGGCATCGCCGAGTACCTCGAGCGCCGCGCAGCCCAGGAGGAGGGTTCCTCTGGCGCGAACGACGTCAGCGCGCTCACCGCCGACGCCGGTGCGAAGAGCACCGTCCCCGCCCAGGAGAACGCCGCGGTGGGGGAGAGGGAGCCCTCGGGCGGCGGGCAGCGCGACCGGGAGCTGCAGAAGGAGATGCGCTCCCTCGAGCGGAAGATGTCGCGCGTCGAGCAGCGGATCGACAAGCTCGAGAAGGAACTCGCCGACGCCGCGGAGGCCGTCGACACCGACGCGATGACCAAGCTGAGCACGCAGCTCTCCGAGGCGAAGGACGAGTACGACGAGCTGGAGACCTCCTGGCTCGAGGCTGCCGAGGAGCGCGAGGGCTAACGTCTTCGGTGGCCGGCTGCGTCGCGAACGACGTAGCCGGCCGGCTAACCCGGGCTCCGCCCCGCGCTGATGGAGCCGCGGCGCGACAGAGCAACGCGCGCTTTCGCGCCTTGCGCGTGGTTTTTTCCCGCGGGATCTTGCCGCCCAGGCGACCTATCACTCCTGCGAGTCGAGCTGCTCGCTGATCTCCTGATAGCAATCGCGGAGGTCGGCCTCGCGGTCGAGCGGGGTGAACGGGTACTCGAAGACGTACTCGACGCCGGACTGGGGGTGGGCCCAGGTGCGCTCCTCGACCGAGAGCGGCTCGTCGCCGTCGGCTGTGGCGGCTTTAGTGTGGGTCTTGGTGATGTCCTTCGGTACTCCCCGACCATTCCGATCCACGAGGTCGGTTTTGTCACGCTGGTAGAGCACCGGGAATTGAGTCCGGTAGATCATCACCAGATCCTCGATCCCGACACCGAGGGCGATCGCCACGGCAGCGTTCAGCAGGTTCTCAGTGTGCCACCGATCCTTCGTGGTGCGCACCGGGACCTCCGGCGTCCACTCTGTTTCGGTGAGTTCTTCCCACAGCGGGGCATAGGCCCCGGTGAGGCAGTTCAGCCGCAAATACGCCGGAACGGCTAACCGATCGATTGCCAAACCGGAGGGGAGAGACAGGATGCTTCCGGTGTCACCGCGGAGATCTGACTTACCCGACACGCGAATTTGGAAATCAGCCAAAAGCGAAGCTGCCATAGCCCCGAGCACGATCGTTCCGCGCAGCGAGTGAGTACTTGAAGCTGAAAAGACCGCATCGACGTGTTCCGTGCCAGGCGGTAGGACCGCGGGGTACATGGTGCGGTAGCCGGTGGTGGCTGCCAT
>NZ_JH815192.1:441728-458423 GCF_000296405.1 Corynebacterium otitidis ATCC 51513 | reverse complement strand
GGCAGGAAATCCGCGGGTATCGCCTCGAGGTCCACGGCGGTGTAGTCCTGGTTGTGCTTTAGGCTCGGGTTGGGTTGTTTGATCATCGGGGTGGCCACACCGAGATGCGGGCCCTGAAGAATCACCCGATCCCACGAGCCGGGCACCGCGTAGCCGCGATCAAACCAACCTTTGCGCTTATCGATGCTCTCGTCCCAGCCACGCGAGTACTGCAAACCCAGCTCCGCAACCCGCGGGGCCTTCGCCAGCGTCTGCAGCACGCGGGCGGCGTCGGTGTTGACGGTGTAGACCATGCGCGCCTCACCTGCCGGGGTATCGGAGTCCTCCATGAGGTCGGCCCACAGGGTAAGGGTGTCGGTGGTGACGTGTTGGATTCGATCCGCATGCGGGCGCAGATCCCAGCGGTCGTTGTCGTCTTTCAATCCGGGCACGGGGCCGGTGCCGTCGTGTTTGAGCGAGTCGCGCGCGGTATCCGGGTGGTAGAGCGAGACGGCTTGGATGAAGTCCGGGGCGGCCTGTCGCCCGGCGTACACGTGCACCCCGTACTTGACGAGATCGTGGATGTCGAAGAGCTTCAATTCGTTGACGAACTGCCAGTGGCGGCGTAGCCGCAGGTAGGCCTGGCGGCGCAGCGGTGCGGCTTTCTTTTCGGTGAAGTGCGATTCCGGGTGGATCAGCCCCACCACCCCGCCGGGCGCGGTAAGCGACCAGGTGGTGGGCATGAAGCAGCGGTATAGATCGGTGCGCTGCCCGGCCAAAAGCTGGTAGCGCACCGGGCTGGAAAGAAACGAGCTCGTCGCTTGGGTAGCAGCCGAGTCGCGCACCACGGCGTCGGTCACGCCGGGGTGGGTGAGGACCTGGTGTTGTTTGGCGGTGGTTTCTTTCTGGGTGTGTTTCCCGGTGAGCTTAAACCACGGGTCGAACTCGCCGATGACCATCTCGTCATCGCTACGGGGACGTACCCAGGGTGGGTTTCCGGTAACGAGGTCGAAGCCGCCGCTGGTGGCGAACACGTCAGAGTAGTCGAGCTCCCAGTGGAAGAATCCCTGCCGCGATGCGACCTGGCGGGCAACAGTGAGCCACGGGTGACGAGACTCCACCTGGTCAACACGGCGCGCCCCGCCAAAGGAGAGGAACTGCTTTTCCGCCTCTGCGAGTTCGAACCAGCCGTCGGCCTCACCCAACTCCAGCTGGCCGCTCGTGCCACCGGTGCGTTTGAGCGGGTCTTGGCCGAGGAGTTCTTCGAGTGTGGTGAGCCATTCGTCCCACTCGGGCGGAGCCACCCGCACTCTGTCAACCACCGTGTCGTTGTCGGTGAGTGGCCAGAACGTCAGCGCCGACCAGGCATCCATCACCAGCCGCAGCCTGCGGTAGGCATTGTTCTCGTCCCCGGTGAGCCAGTCTTCGATCTCCGATCGAGTCACCACGGTCTTGTCGACAGCACCAGGGTTGGTGACATCGGTCTGTCCCCAGACGGGGATGTCGCGTTTGGCGTGCTGGTTGGCGATGCGCATCCGCTCCGCCGACGAGGCCCACAGCACCTCGACACGCCGCGAGAGCGCCACCAGACGTTTCACCTGCGAGGAATCCGGGCTCTTCTGCACGCTGCGCCGCCAGGCCTTTACGTTCTTGACGTGGTCGGCGGCAAGCTTCTTCACCGTTGCGGAATCCACACCGGCACCCCACGTCGAGCTGGGCAGCAGGAATGACCACACCCGACCAGCAAGACCACTGGTTTCGTCTACCCCACCATCGCTCTGGCTGTGGGGGAAGGCGACCGGGTCGGGCTGGGTTTTCAGCCAGGCCTTCTTCTTCAACTGATCTCGCCTGTAGGCGCTGCGGCGCGCCCCGATGAGTGTGTTGCCTCTTCTCAGGTGCAGCCCGAACCACGGGGCGGTCAACTCCCCGGTCATCGTCGCCAACCACAGAGAAATCTCTGCCAACTCAACCGCCGTGGAGTTCAAGTCGACGCCGTAGACGCGGTGCAGCGCGATCCACGCCTTCACCCGCTGCAGCTGCAGCTGGAACTCCGCCGGCTGGATCCGCTCATCCAGCTCGTCCTGTTTCTTTTTCAAATACAGGTGGGCGAGTTGGTCGACGGCCTCCACGGCGAACGCGCCGGAACCCAATGCCGGCTCCAACACACGGAGATCCAGCACGTCATCGGCGGACTGGATGCGTCCGGAGGATTCGAGTTCGGCGATCGCCTGGCCGACGGTGAAACTGGTGAGCACCTGTGGGGTGTAGAACGACGCCGAGCGGGCACGGTCGCGGCCGGAGGCGTGGAAGACGAAGTCGCCGGGCTGGTAGCGCACCGGGATGCTTTCCACACCGGCACGCCCGTGGTCGATGCGGCGCACGACGACGGAGTCGTCCGGCAGCTGGCCGGCGATATCGGAGGTGTCTTCGACGACCCAGCTGCCTTTGGTCCGGTCGCCGCCGGGTGCGACTTCGACGAGTTGTCGGTTGGCGATGGTGCCGTGGAACGACATCAGCCCCTCATACACCTGCCCCAGCTGGGCGACCCCCAGGCTGGCATACGAGACGAAGCCGCGCTGCCGGCCCGGCCGCTCCGGAGTCAACAGCAACAGCCGCAGCACGGAGATCAGAGTGTCGTTGTTCAACCCGAACTTGTCGATCAGGCTGGTGGCCTCGTTCGAGAAGAGGTCGGCTTCTAGGCCGCGGAAGACTAGTCCGGGGTCGCCGGCGGCATCATCCGGCACCCACGTGTCATCCCTCGCCGGTTTGTCGGGGTTGTGGCCGGTGGAGATCAACCGGAAGATCACCTGCAGCGAGTCATATACATGCCGTCCCAGGCTGGCCTGCAGACCCGTCGGCGGCGACAAGATGAGCTCTTTTAAGCGGGCGGTGCCGTAGCCCGCCTCGTATTCCGGCACCCCGGCGGGCAGGATCTCCAGTTCGGGGGATTCCTCGGCGAAGAGGACGAACATGATCCGGTAGAGATACCGCAACGCCTGCCGGCCGATCAGCTCACCATCGTCTGGGGTGAGGGTGATGCCTGCTTCGCGGTGCTGGGCGGCGACATCCTGGCCGATCAGCTCGACCGACTGGCGAATCGCCTCACGTAGATCGTCCGAGACCGCCGCTGCGGCCTTGCGTGACTCGGCGAGGGTGGCTTCCAGCCACGAGTCCCGCTCCGGTAGGTGGGAGAGGTTTTCTCTGCAGGTGAGGCAGACGGCGTGGGCGGTTTCCCCGGCCTGGGTGATATCGGCGCGTTCCACGACGGCAGCGAGGTTGATCGCGAGGTATTTGCCCAGCGGCCAGCTGTCGCGTTCAGCCACCACCAGCCAGCCGCCCGCAGCCACGAGCACGAAGACGGGTGGTTCGTCGGCGAGGAAGATCTCGGTGAGCAGTTTGAAGACCGGCAAGCCCCCGCCCCGCGGCGTGCTGGCCGCAATGGCTTCAGGGGCGTTACCCGCATTGACGGTTTCGGCGGTGTCGGCACCGGCGAGATCGTCGTTCTCCTCGCCGATGTCGGCTGCTTCAGTATCGACGTTGTTTCGTGGTGCGGGTCCGGCAATCCACCTCTCGTCCCGGGTCACCGTGTTGGCGGGTCGGGCGGTGGTTTCCAGCTCGGAGATATCCGCCACCGGCTCCGCCGCCAATGCGACGACACCGTCGGCGGTGGAGGCCGTCAGCTCGAGCTGGCCCTGCGCGGTCTCGAATGTGACACGCTTCGGGGTGCGGTAGCCGAGCGCCTCGAGAATCAGCGGCGTCGCCTCGTTGGGATGGTCGAGCAGCGTCTGCTGGATCGTCGCTCGGGCTGTCTTGAATCGGCCCCAGGAGGTGAGGATGCCGGGGGTTTTCTCGTCGTCGGCGAAGTCCCGGATCCGGTTGCGGACCCTCTTGGTGAGCGAGTCGCCTTTGGAGTCGGTGGAGGTGAAGTAGAAGTCGGGCAGCAGCTCGTCGACGTTGATGATCGAATCAAACCCAGCCACCGACAACCACGCCCCTCTGCTTGTTTCTGCCGTGCGTCCATCACCGGTGTCTTCACGCGTTACGCGCTCGCCGGAACGTTGCACTCATGCTACCGAGCGGCCGGACGGTCGCGGCCTGACTGTGCGGGCAGTCTGGGTTCGGTGGGCGAGCCTGATGTGCTCGCTCTTCAGAGCAGCTCGCGTAGGTCGTCGAGGGTGGCGGTCGACTCCTCGGCGCCCTCGCCGGGAGTCTCGGCGGTAAGCCTTCCTCCCTCGATCCGGAGGACCGCGAGCGGGGAGTCGACGAGTCGATAGGAGCCGGCAGACTCACCCTCGGCGAGAAAGACCACGAGCGGTCCAGAGGTGCTTCCGTCGAGAGCAGCTAGCAGGGCCGGATCTTCGGGACGAGCCACATCAAGCTCGGCTCCGGTGCCCGCATCGCCAGCCAGGGGCTCAACCAGGGTCAGACGCAGTGAGGGATCGTCTCCAGCGTCCCCGGGGGATCGAGGTTCGACGATGGCGACGAGGTCCGCACTGTTAGCCACCGTCCTGAGGGCCGCATGGGGTGTTGACGATTCGGGCCCTGACTCTGGCTCTCCGAAATCCATAGGCGCCGCGGTCTGGACCTCCCCGTCGAGGTTGACGACCAGTGCTCCGGCGCCGGCGAGTAGGGCGATCGCGGCCGCCGCGGAAAGGGCGGGATGGGCGATGAGTCTCCTCAGCGGGGTGCGGGGAGCGTCTTCCGACCGACCCGATTCCCGAAGGGAGCCGAAGGGCCGTCCGGTGATGGCCTCGAAGTCCTCTAGTGCCCGCGGACTCAGCCCGTCGCCGGCTTGGGGGCCCGCGGGGCGGGCTCTCCTGATCCTGTCGGCCAGCGGGTCGTTCATCGCCGTCCTCCTCCAGGTAATGACGGGGCTGCCGGTTCGCCGAGTATCGCCGCGAGTCTTTTCCTCGCGCGCAGAAGCCTCACCCGCACCGCGCCCGCGGAGCAGCCGAGAACCGCGGCGATCTCCGCGCGAGAGAGGTCCTCCCAGTAGGCCATGCGCAGGATCTCCCGGTCATCCTTCGCCAGGCGGCGCAGCGCGTGGGCGACGACGAGCGCGGCGTCCGTGGCGCCCTCGCCGGCGGCGTCGCGTCGCCCCGCGCCGAGCGTGGCGAGGTAGTCGAGGTCCCTGCGGGCCCGGCGGTACTGGTTGGCCACCAGGTGGCGCAGCGTGGTGTACAGCCACGGGGAGGTGAGCTTCCTGCCGGAGCGGTGGTACTCGAAGGCGATGCGGAATACCTCCGAGGTGACATCCTCGGCGAGGGCGCGGTCGCGGATCCGCTGCCGGGCGACGGCGAAGATACGCGGCTGGTGCTCGGCGTAGATCTCCTCGAAGGAGGACCCCGTGGCCATCGTTTCGTCCGGTTGCCCTAGCTCGGGTCGTTGACCGCGAAGTACTCGGTCGGCTCGCCTGCCGCCGGAGATTCGTCGGGTGCGGGCTCGTAGCCCCCAGAAAGCTCCACGTCTCTTCCAAAGGGGAATCTCCTGCCCGCCGGGAAGGATGAGCGATGAACTTTCCGGGAAGAACTCGGTGCCGGCGGGGAAATAGAGCCCGTAGGTCTGACCCTCGTCGCTGATCCCGACGAGCACTCCGTCGGAGCCGGGCCAGATGATCCCCTCGAAGGAGGATTCGGGCGCACCGACGTCCGCGCTGGCCTCGTAGGTGAGAATCACCGGGTCAGGGGCGGGCGTGGGCTCTGGGCTGGGCATGGAGCATCCTCCTATGCGCAGGGCCAGCGCGGTGAGAGTGACGATAGCCGAGCGAGGGCCTAGGAAACTGCTCATCGGCTCTTCTTATCCGGTGAATACTCGTGCGCCGAGGGCAGTCTCGGCGGCACGGATAGACGTGAAGGTCGAGTACCCCCCGGACTTCCCGTAGTGAACACCCAGGGCACGGCCGCCCGAGTACCACGGTCCGCCGCTATCGCCGCGATTTGTGAACGTCCCAGAGGTTTGCACTAGCCGCTGAATGAGTCCGTTTTTCGAGTGCACCGCGTGATTCGCCCGCCGGATCCTCGTGCACGAGGACTGAGCCCTCGTCTTGCCATAGTTGCAGGCGGTGGCGCCAGCCACCGGAGTCGCTGTCCCGGTAATCGCGCGTGTCGAGCTAGCGCGCGAGACGCGAACACTATTGCTGATCCGGTCTGTTGTCGAGTGGAACTGAGAATCCCCGAGCGCGCCAATGTGTGCTCGGACGAATCGTAAAGGAGCTGTGCTTCCCGCTGGGCTGCCCGCAGAATTTGGGCAATGTCCCGCACTGATTGCACCGCGCACTCCACGTGCTGTGGCGGCGAATCCCAGCGTGCAACCGTTCACCGAGTTGCCGCCGCGGAGCACTTCGTCGACGGCAACGCTGGCGGGATCGGGCTCGGCGACCGTCTCCACCGGGGCGGAGGCGAGGACGTCGGCGATTCTCTCCTCGGCTTCCGCAGGGGCGTCCTCGGACTCGGCGAGGTGGTAACCGAAGTGAATTTCCCCGTCTTCGGTGATGTCTCCGGTGAGCCCGTCGAGTTCGGCGGCTTCAGCCAGCTCCTCCATGAGATCGGCCCTGATCTGCTCGAGCTTAACCTCGCCGTGAGCAGCGTCGGTACGGATCTCCACCGGGAAGCCGAGCGATTCGAAGCGTTCGCGCACGGGCGCGGGCGGCTCGCCGGTGAAGGTCACCCGGCCGCGTGCAGCCGCGGGCTCGTTCTCTGGGGTCCAGGCCGCCGAGAGGAAGATCTCCGAGGCTGCGGCGCGGCCGTGGTCTATTGCGGCGAGAAACTCATCCTCGCCTATGAGCCAGTCCCGGGCGGTCGCCTCGTCGATACCCAGCTCTTCGGCGAGGAGCTCCGCGTCGTCGATGAAAATTTCTCCGGCGTCTTGGCTGGGCTCGGAGGCGGGCGCAGGCGCCGCCGAAGCTATGTGGGGAGTTGTTGTCAGCAGGGCCGCGGCCAGCGCCGCGGCGAGCGTGCGAGAGATCATCGTCGGACCTCGTCCTTTCCGCCGCGGACCGGACCGCGGCTCAGTGCCGCGGGCCGAGACGACAACAAGGGGTGTGGGCCCGCACCTTGTACATGTCTGGCGAGGTCCTGGCGTTACACGCCTCGCCGAAGAGACGACCAACACGGCCAATCCATTAGCTTGGATTTTTATGAACGCTTCGATTAGCTCGCGTCGGCCGTCAGGCCTGCTCGATGCGGCGACGGGATGGGCGTCGCGCCACGCGTGGTTCATCGAGGACGAGCTCGAGGCCTTCGCCGGCCTCATCCGCCCGGACTCGGTGTGCGTCGACGTCGGCGCCGAGTTCGGGCTCTACACCTCGCAGATGTGGCTGCGCTCCAGGGCGCAGGTGCTCGCCGTCGAGGCGAACCCCGTGCTGGCCGGGCGTCTGGCTCGTGCGGCGCGGCTGCTCGGGGACCGCGGCCGGCTCACGGTGAAGCGCGCGGCCCTCGGGGAGGAGGACGGAGGGGAAGTGCGCCTCGCTGTGCCGTACCGCCGCGGCCACGCGGTCTACGGGCGCGCGTACGTCGCCGACGACCTCGAGCCGGGGGAGATCTACCGCGACGAGTTCTCCGAGACCCGGGTGTTGAGCACCCCGCGGCGCAGCCTCGACTCGCTCATCGGGGAGCTCAACCTGCCGCGGGTCGACGTGCTCAAGGCCGATATCGAGGGCGCCGAGCTCGAGATGATCCGCGGCGCGCGCCGCACGCTCGAGAAGTACCACCCGGTCGCCATGCTCGAGATCGAGGAGCGCCACCTCGAGAAGTACGGCCACTCCGCGGCCGACGTCTTCGACGAGATGGCCGCCCTCGGCTACCGGGCCTTTGCCCTGGAGGGGGACCGGTGGCGCCCGACGGCCGGGCTCGTCGACGGGCGGCGCAACTATCTCTTCGCCGCCGAGTAGCGGCAACCCGGACGGAATCGTCGGGCGGTCCCGCGGCAGCGGGGCGCGGCCGCCGGACCCAGGTCGGCGCCGCCGCCCGCGCGCCCCGGGGCGCGCTCCGGCCGGGCGGCCGTTGGCGCGGGTGGCGCGTACGGTGGCGGGGCATGGCTATCGATGTTGATATTTGGTCCGATTTCGTCTGCCCGTTCTGCTATATCGGCAAGCGCAACCTGCAGCTCGCCGTCGACCAGACAGACGGCCTCGAACGCGGGGACGTGCGGCTGCGCTGGCACGCCTTCGAGCTCGACCCGAACGCCCCGCAGGAGTCCGAGGGTACCGTCGCCGACAGCGTGGCGAAGAAGTACGGCGTCGACCAGCAGCAGGCGATTGCCTCGCAGGAGCAGATCGCCCGCGCCGCCGAGGCCGTGGGGCTGACCTTCAACTGGCGCACCGCCAGGCCGGGCAACACCTTCGACGCGCACCGGGTGTTTCAGCTCGCCGAGGGCGACGAGCAGGCCGACCGCGCCGACGAGGAGCTGAAGAAGGCGTACTTCAGCGACGGGAAGTGCCTCGGCGACCACGAGGTGCTCACCGACATCGCGGTCAACAAGATCGGCCTGGACCGCGAGGCCGTGGAGGAGGTTCTCAACTCCGACAAGTACGCCGACGTCGTGCGCGACGAGGAGAACCAGGCCCACCAAATGGGGGTCAACGCCGTGCCGCACTTCGTCATCGGCGGGAAGCTCGCGCTGAGCGGCGCGCAGCCCCCGGAGATGTTCGCCGCCGCCCTGAACCGCGCGGCATAGCTGCGCGACGGCCGGCCGCGCCCCGCTCGGGCGCGGCCCGGTGATTTAGCTTTGTCGACTACGTGAGAAGGGGCCCCGACCCGGCGACGAGCCGGGCCGGGGCCCGTCGCGCCGCGGGGGCGAAAAGATGGCCGCGGGCGCGGGGCGCGGTGGGGTATGACTTGGGGCATGTCTACTGACGAACCCGTCCGCGCGCGACTGCGCCGCACCGACGCCGCGACGACCGGCGAGCTGCTCCTCGACCGGCCGAAGGCGCTCAACAGCATCAACCCCGAGATGAGCTCGATCATCGCCGCCAAACTTGAGGAGTGGCGCGGCGAGGTCGACCAGGTGGTCATCGCCTCGAGCTCGCCGCGGGCGTTCTGCGCCGGCGGGGACGTGCGCCGCGCCCGCGAGTTCGTGCTCGCCGGCGACGAGCCCTCGGCCGAGGCGTTCTTCGCCGAGGAGTACGGCGTCATGATCACCCTCGAGTCGTACCCGGTGCCGGTCGTGGCGCTCGCCGACGGGGTGGTCATGGGCGGCGGTTTTGGGCTCGCCGCGCACTCGGGCTCGCTTGTCGTCACGGAGAACACCGTCGCCGCCATGCCGGAGACCCCCATCGGCTTCAACACGGACGTCGGGATGAGCTACACCCTCCAGCGCCTCGACATTGATGCCGACGAGGCGACCCGCCGGGCGCTCGGCCGCTTCCTTGGGCTCACCGGCTTCCGCCTCAACGCCGCGGAGCTCCTCTGGTCGGGGCTCGCGAGCCACGCCGCGCCGGCGGAGCGCCTGGCCGGGCTCAAGGACGAGATCGCCGAGCGGGGCGCCGAGGCCGCGCTGCGCGACTCCGCGGTGCCGCGCGATGCCGCCGGGGAGGCGCCCGTCGGGCTGGGGGAGAACCGCCTCGCCCCGGCCTTAGAGAGCATCGGCGAGGTGTTCTCTCCCGACACGTGGGCCGAGATCGACGCGCGCATCGAGCAGTTGCCCAGCGAGGCGGGCCCGGGCCGGCTCGGCCGCGACGAGGTGCGCGGCCTGCTGAGCGAGGCGGCGCCGAGCTCTCTGGTGGCTACGGCGGAGCTCTTCGCCCACACCGCGCACTCGGCCTCGCTGAGCGACGCGATCGCCGCGGAGGACCGGCTAGCTAAGCACATGCGCGGCCAGCCCGACTTCGCCGAGGGGGTGCGCGCTGTGCTCGTCGATAAGGACCACGATGCGAGCTTCCAGCACGCCTCCACCGCCGAGGTCGACCCCGAGTCCTACCGCCGCGCCCTCGCGGGCTAGCGAGACTGCCCGGGATCGTTGGGTCGGTGCGCCCGCCGGGGCGCGCCGCCCGAGGCGGGGCGGCGGGCGCGGCCGGGTCGGCGCCTAGAACTCGGCCCCGTCGAGCCCCTTGAGCTGCGAGGCCGCCAGGCCGCGGGCGGCGGCGTAGGCCGCGGCCGCGCGGCCCCGGTCGACGCGCTCGGGCAGCCAGCGCTGCGCGCGGCGCAGCGCGGCACTCGCGGCGGGGCGACTGGGCGCGGGCAGGTGCAGCTCTGGCGCGTCGGCGAGCACGACGGCGGTGACGCCCTCGGCGACCTCGACGTCGAGGCGCGTCCAGGAGCGCAGCACCGGGCGGATCGCCTCGCCGAGGCGCAGCTCCTCGGCGAGGCGGCGCGGCAGCGCGGGGGTGAGGAGCGGGACGATGCCGTGGCGCCGCCCGAAGCGGCGCGCCCGCTCGGAGGCCTCTCTCGCCCGGTCGGGGAGGTTCTCGTCGGCCCAGCCCCACGTCCACCGCGAGCCGGTGTACGTCGCGGCGACGATCGCGCGCGCGGCGACGGCCCGGCCGGCGTCGCGGGAGGCGATCTCGACCGTGTTGTTCTTGAGGTCGAGCTCGGCGTGGGCGCGCGGCAGCGTCCCGTCGAGGAGGAGCTGGTGCTCCGCGGCGAGGTACGCCGCGTCGGCGAGCATCCCGTCCGGGGAGTGCGACTCGGCGGAGTCGTCGATCGCGCGCAGCGCGAAGCCCTCGGGGGAGAACTCCACCCGCGTGCCGCGCCCGTCGCCGAGCCGCAGCCAGCCCGGCTCGGGCTCGGTGAGCGGGATGCCCAGCTCGCTGGCCCACGACTCCACGGCGCGCCGCGCGAGGCGCTGCGCGGGCAGCCCCAGCGAGGAGAGCCCCTCGGCGATGAGCATGCGGTTCGTCGCGCGCGGGGTGGCGGCGAGAATCTCCTTGGGCACGTCGACGGCGACGGCCATGGCGGTGCCGTCCTGGCGGGGCACGAGCCACACCGGCTTGCCCCCGGCCATCGACGTGGCGGCGGCGACGTGCCCGTCGGTGATGCGCTGCGGCCCGGAAAGGAAGCCCGAGCCCGCCCAGCGCGGGTCGCGGGCGTCCTCGGTGGCCCAGAACCAGCCCTTGTTCGCGATCTCCGCGACGCGCCGCCCGGCGAGGTCGAGGGGCTCCGCGCGCTTCCGGGAGACCCGGAGGCTCACGGGGGCGTCGGGCTCGGGCTCGGTGAGCACCGCCGGCGGGTTGACGCCGTTGACCGTGAGCTCGGTGACCTCACCGAGCTCACGGCGCAGCGGCAGCCGGTGGGCGGCCAGGGCGATGGCCCCCTCGGCCTCGGCGCGGGCAAGTTCCTCCGCCATGGGCGTCGTTCGCGGCATGGGGGCCATCCTAGCGCCGCCGCCCGGCCTCGCCGGCGCGGCTTTTCGCGGCGCGCCCGGGCCGAATCCATGGGTGTGATTCGCGGTGCGCTACAGTCGCGTGGTCCTCCGGGAAGAGACGCGCGACCCACGCGCGCTCCCCGGTGAGGGGCGTCTCGGCAATCCCGGGACGCGGGCCGCTCGTCCCGGGATAATCGGACGAAGGCTAAAAAGCCCCGATACGGGGTCAGGACACACCACGGCAGTAACACACACCCAGGGAGGTAGCGCCCGTGACCGAGCGTGCCGAGAAAGACAGCGGCGGCAGCGCCGCCGAGACCGACAAGGCCGCCAGCCCGGCGATGGCGGCGACGAAGCGCTCCGCGGTCATGGGGGCGATGTTCCTCATGGCCACGAGCGCGATCGGGCCGGGCTTCCTCACCCAGACCAGCGCGTTCACCGCGCAACTGGGCGCGGCGCTCGCTTTTGCGATCGTGCTCTCCCTCATCGTCGACATCGGCGTGCAGCTCAACGTGTGGCGCGTCATGGGCGTGTCCGGGATGCGGGCCAACGAGCTGGGCAACACCGTCGTGCCCGGGCTCGGCTGGGTGATGGGCGCGTTCGTGTTCTTCGGCGGGCTCGTCTTCAACGTTGGCAATATCGCCGGCGCGGGCCTGGGCCTCAATGCGATGCTCGGGATGGACGCCACCGTCGGCGGGCTCATCGCCGCGGGCGTCGCGATCGTCGTGTTCCTCTCCAAGCGGGCGGGCGCGGCGCTCGACAAGATCGTCGTGTTCTTAGGCGCCGTGATGATCCTGCTGACCCTGTATGTGGCGATCAGTTCCCAGCCGCCGGTCGGGGAGGCCCTAAAGAACGTCGTCGCGCCCGAGCAGGTCGACGTCGTCGTCATCACCACGCTCATCGGCGGGACCGTCGGCGGCTACATCACGTTCGCCGGCGCGCACCGCATCATCGACTCCGGGCTCACCGGACCCGAGCACGTCGGCACGATCACCCGCAGCTCGATCGCGGGCATCCTCGTCACCGGGGTTATGCGCATCGTGCTCTTCCTCGCGGTGCTCGGCGTCGTGGCCACCGGCGTGTCGCTGAGCCAGGACAACGTCGCGCGCGACGTGTTCTTCCATGCCGCCGGCGAGATCGGCGTGCGCATCTTCGGGATCGTGCTGTTCTCCGCGGGGCTCACCTCGGTCATCGGCGCGGCGTACACCTCGGTGACGTTCGTGACGAAGCAGTCGACGAGGCCCGCGGTGCGCACCGGCATCACCGTCGCGCTCATCGCCGGGTGCGCGCTCGTCTTCGCGCTTCTCAAGACCCCGCCGCAGACGCTGCTCATCTTCGCCGGCGCGTTCAACGGGCTCATCCTGCCCATCGGCTTCGCCGTCGTGCTCTGGGTGGGCTTTAGGCGCCGCGACCTGCTCCGCGGCTACCGCTACCCGCGCTGGCTGCTCGCCGTCGGTGTCGTCGTGTGGCTCTTCACCGTCGTGCTCGGCATCAGCTCCGTCGCGGGCATCGCGGCGCTCTGGCAGTAGGGGGCAGCCGATAGAAAAGCCCCGCCCGGGCCCGCGCCGCGGGCTAGAATGCGGTGATTCCTTAAAAAAGGGGCGCGGCCGCCGCCGGCGCGCCCCGGCCCGCGCGGGGCGCTGGAGCGCCGCGCGGGGATCGATGACTCCGCCCCAAGGAGGCGCCGCGATGCTCGTCCGCCCGACCCCGGGCCTGCGCCTGGCCTACCTCGAGTCCTATCGCGCCTTCCGCGGCGCCGAGCAGCCCGGCGCGAGCCTCGTTAAGGGCTGGCGCCTGGAGAACCCCGACGTGTTCCGCCGCTGGGTGCGCCTCCTGCGCGCCGAGGAGTTCGTCGCGCGGCCCGGTTTGGTGCGCTCCGCTCAGTTCTGGGTCGTCGAGCGCGGGGAGGTCGTCGGCTCGATCCAGCTGCGCCTCGAGCTCACCGACGCGCTGAAGCGCCGCGGTGGGCACGTCGGCTACTCGATCAGGCCGGACCGGCGCCGCCGCGGCTACGCCGCCCGCGCCCTTTACGACGTGAAGCGGCTGGCGCGCCGCCGGGGCCTGCGGCGCCTGCTGGTCACGTGCGACAAGACGAACGCGGGCTCCCGCGCGGTCATCGAGAAGAACGGCGGCCGCCCGGCGGTCGAGCTCGACCGGGGAGAGGGCGACCCCACGGCGCGCTTCTGGATCGAGCTCTAGGCCCTCGGGATCCCCGCCGAGGCCTGAAGAGAGAGGGGGCGCGGCGCCGCGGCGCCTCTAGGCCGGCGTGCTGGCGCGCTCGCCGTCGGCGCGCCCGGCGAGCAGCTCTCGGGTGCGCGCCAGCTGCGACTCGAGCAGCGCGGCCGCGCCAGAGCGGTCGCCGGCGGCGACGAGGTCGGCGACGGCCCGGTTGTCGGCGACGAAGCGGGCGTGGAAGCCGGGCACCGCCGCGGCGATGCGCAGGAAGCCCAGCCGCATGAGCGCGAGCAGGCGGCCCATCTCCCGGTCGAGGTGCCGAGAGCCCGCGGCGGCGACGAGCATGCGGTGAAACTCCTGGTTCGCGTCCGCGACGGCGTCGAGCTCGCCGTTGTCGCGCAGCGCCTCGGCGCGGGCGACGAGCGCCTCGAGCCGTCCCTCGTCGAGGCCCCCGCCGAGGCGCAGCGCGGCGGGCTCGATGACGAGCCGGGCGGTGTAGATCTCCGCGACGTCGGCGGCGCCCGGCGCGGCCACGACGACGCCGCGGTGCGGCTCGCGCACGAGGATCCCGTCGGCGACGAGCGCGGCGAACGCCTCGCGCAGGGTGTTCCTCGACACCCCGAGGTGCGCGGCGGCGCGCTCCTCGGGGAGGCGCTCGCCGGGGCGGAGCCGCCCGGCGGACGCGGCGCGGCGGAGGGTGTCGGCGGCCTCGCTGGCGCGCACGCTAGGAGATCTCCGCGATCGTCTCGCCGGAGGAGAGCCGGTCGCCCTCGGCCGCGACGCGCTTGAGCGTCCCGGCCTTCGGCGCGGTGAGCGAGTGCTCCATCTTCATCGCCTCGAAGGTGGCGACGACGTCGCCCTCGGCGACCTCGTCGCCGTCTGCGGCCTTCCACGAGGTGAGCGTCCCGTCGTAGGGCGCCGTCACGGCATTGTCGCCGCCGGCGGCGCTCTTCCCCGAGTCGTCCGAGCCGTCCGCGGCGCCGGCGGGCGCGGGCCCGGCGGCGAGCAGCCGGGTGGGCACGCCGATGCGGTGGAGGCGCCCGTCGATCTCCACGGCGAGGTACTCGCGCTCCTCGTTGACCTCGGCGATGTCGACGCCGGGCTCGAGGGTGGGCTCGTACTCCTTGTCGACCCAGTCGGTGTAGACCGACAGGGAGTCCCCGACAAGGGCGGGGTGGGTGACCATGTCGCGGTGGAAGGGCAGGACGCTGCGCACCCCGCGGATGGTGAACTCGGCAAGCGCCGCGCGGGCGCGCTTCAGCGCCGTGTCGCGGTCGGGGCCGGTGACGACGAGCTTGGCCATGAGCGAGTCGTAGTAGGGCGGCACCGAATCCCCGGCGGCGACCCCGGAGTCGACGCGGATGCCCGGCCCGGTGGGGACGGTGAACTCGGTGACCTTCCCTGGGCAGGGGGCGAAGCCGTTGGCGACGTCCTCGGCGTTGATGCGGAACTCGAACGCGTGGCCGCGCGGAGTGGGGTCCTCGGTGATGCTGAGGGGCAGCCCGGCGGCGGCGCGGAACTGCTCGGCGACGACGTCCACCCCGGAGGTCTCCTCCGTAATCGGGTGCTCGACCTGGACGCGGGTGTTGACCTCGAGGAAGGAGACGGTGCCGTCCTCGGCGACGATGTACTCCACCGTGCCCGCCCCGAGGTAGCCGGCCGCGCGGCAGATCTCCCGGGCGCCCTCGGTGATGTCGCGGCGCTGCTCGTCGGTGAGGAAGGGAGCGGGCGCCTCCTCGATGAGCTTCTGGAAGCGGCGCTGGGTGGAGCAGTCGCGCAGCCCCGCCACCACGACGTGGCCGTGGCTGTCGGCGAGCACCTGCGCCTCGACGTGGCGGGGGTGGGTGAGGAACTTCTCGACGAAGCACTCCTCGCGCCCGAAGGCCTCCTTGGCCTCCCGCCCGGCGGAGGCGAACGCGTCCTCGATGTCCTCGCGGTTCTCCACGACCTTGAGCCCGCGGCCGCCGCCGCCGAACGCCGCCTTGATGGCAATCGGCAGGCCGTGCTCGTCGGCGAAGTCGCGGGCCTCCTCGAAGCTCGACATCGGTTCGTCGGTGCCCGGCGCGAGCGGCGCGCCGACCTTCTCGGCAAGCGTGCGGGCGGTGATCTTGTCGCCGAGCTTCTCGATCGTCTCGGCGCTCGGCCCGATCCACGTGAGGCCGGCATCCGAGACGGCGCGCGCGAAGTCGGGGTTCTCGGAGAGGAACCCGTAGCCGGGGTGCACGCAGTCGGCGCCGGCGCGCTCGGCGACCTCGAGGAGGGCGGGGATGTTGAGGTAGGTCTCCGCGGACGAGGAGCCGGGAAGGGCGTAGGCCTCGTCGGCGACGCGGGTGTGCAGGGCGCCGGCGTCGGGCTCGGAGTACACGGCCACGGACTCGATGCCGAGGTCGCGGGCGGCGCGCGCGACGCGCGCGGCGATCTCGCCGCGGTTGGCGATGAGCACGCGCCTTAAGGGAAACTCGCCGGATTCGGCCATGGGGATGGTGTCCTTTCTCTACGCGGGGTGTCGCGGGCGTGGGAAACCAGCGGCGGGAAACGGGGGAGGGGAGCGCCCGGCCCGCCGACCGAGGGCCGGCGTTCGGGCCTGGGTCTTTTAGGGGTCGACGAGGCGGAAGTCGACGAGCGAGCCGGGGGAGAGCTGGGCCGCGAGGTCGAGGTCCTCCTCGAGGACGGTGGCGATGACCGGGTAGCCGCCGGTGACGGCGTGATCGCGTAAGAACACGACGGGCTCGCCGCTGGGCGGCACCTGGATCGCCCCGGCGGCGATGCCCTCGCTCTTGAGCTCCCCGCTTCTCGCGCGCTTCAAGGGCGCGCCGCCGGAGTCGAGGCGCAGCCCCACGCGGTTGGAGTCGGGGGTAACCGTGAAGTCCCGGCCCTCAAGCTGCCCGGCGCCGCCGGCGAACCAGTCGTCGCGCGGGCCCGGCACGGCCCGAAGCGTCGCGCGGTCGCGCCCGCCCTCGCGCCCGAGGCTAAAGGGGTTGGTCGCGGCCCTGGCGGGGCGCGGGGCTCGGGTTGGCGCGCCGGAGAGCACGTCCCCGGCGGCGAGGGGCTTCGGCCCCAGCCCGGAGAGCTGGTCGCTCGACAGGCTGCCGAGCTCCTCCCCGTCGGCGAGGATCCCGCCGCGCAGCGAGAGGTAGCGGCGTTGGCCGCGCTCGGGCGGCGCGACGGTGAGCCTCGCGCCGGCGGGCAGGAGGATCGGCGCGGCGGGCTGGCAGCGCCGCGCGCCGGCGCTGGTCTCGACGG
>NZ_JH815192.1:378700-441628 GCF_000296405.1 Corynebacterium otitidis ATCC 51513 | reverse complement strand
GGGATTGGCCGAGGCCTCGCCCGCGTCGCCGGGGCCCGTCCCGGCGGCCTCGCCCGCGCCGTCCTCCTCGCTGCTGCTCAGGC
Organism: Corynebacterium otitidis ATCC 51513; assembly: GCF_000296405.1. GTDB lineage: Bacteria > Actinomycetota > Actinomycetes > Mycobacteriales > Mycobacteriaceae > Corynebacterium > Corynebacterium otitidis. The sequence goes on along the minus strand of NZ_JH815192.1, from coordinate 441,545 downwards.
GCGCGGCCTCGCGCACGGGGCGGTAGCGCACGGTGTCGCCGGGCGCGATGAGCGCGGGCCGGTCGGAGCTCGCGTCCCAGAGGGCCACGTCGGTGGAGCCGATGAGCCGCCAGCCGCCCGGCGAGGTGCGCGGGTAGATCGCGGAGAACTCCCCGGCGAGCCCCACCGCCCCCGCTGGCACCGCGGTGCGCGGCGACTCGAGCCTGGCGACCGAGCGAGCTTGGTCGGCGTCGGCGGGCGCGCAGTAGGCGAAGCCGGGCGCGAAGCCGCCGAACGCGGCGGTCCACTGGGTGCCCGAGTGCCACTCGACGAGTGCCTCTTCCGACAGGTCGAGCTCGTCTGCGACCTCGGCGAGGTCCTCCCCGTCGTAGACGACGGGCACGTCGATGACGCGGGCCTCCGACTGGTCGGGCGGGCCGGGCTCGAGGCCCTGGATAGTGTCGCGCGCGGCGTGCGCGGCGGCGGGCGCGTCGAAGGTGAGAAGCACCGAGCGGGCGGCGGCGACGGCGTCGACCTGGCCGTCCAGCGGGGAGCCTGAGAGCTGGGCGCGCCACGCGGCGACCGCGTCGAGGTCGGGGAGCTCGATAAGCAGGCCGCGGCGGCCCACGGGTCTGATCTCGATGTCGGCCATCTTTTTTAGGCCCCCACCGCGGGGCGCAGCTCGACGCCCGCCTCGTCGAGGGCCTTCACGATCGCCTCGGTCATCGCGACGGAGTCGGGGGAGTCGCCGTGCACGCAGATGGAGTCGGCGGCGACGTCGACGACGCTGCCGTCCACGGCGGTGACCGTGCCGGAGCTCGCGAGCCCGAGGACCCGCTCGGTGACGGCGTCGGCGCCGTCCAAGAGGTCGCCGGGCTTCCCGCGGGGAACGAGCGTGCCCTCAGGCGTGTAGCCGCGGTCGGCGAACGCCTCGCGCACGACGGTTAAGCCCGCGTTTTCCGCCTCCTCGATGGCGACGCCGCCGGGCAGCAGCACGATCGGCAGGTCGCTAAAGGCGCGCACGCCCGCGACGACGGCGCGGGCCTGTTCGCGGTTCTTGACGATCGCGTTGTAGAGCGCGCCGTGGGGCTTGACGTAGCCGACCCTCGTGCCCTGGGAGCGGGCGATCGCGTCGAGCGCGCCGATCTGGTAGAGCACCTCGTCGGCGAGCTCCTCGGGGTCGTAGTCGATAAACCGGCGGCCGAAGCCGGCCTGGTCGCGGTAGGCGACGTGCGCGCCCACGGCGACGCCGCGCCTGGCCGCGGCGCTCGTTGCGGCGCGCATGGTGCGCGCGTCGCCGGAGTGGAAGCCGCAGGCGATGTTCGCGCTGGAGATGAGCGCGATCATCGCCTCGTCGTCGGCGACGGGCACGCCGCCGTTGGCCTCCCCGAGGTCGGCGTTGAGGTCGATGCGGGCGCCCGCAGCGGTGCCGGACATGGGTGCCTCCTTTGTCAGGTCTCGCGGCGGCGGGAGGGTAAGCCCCGCCACGCAGATTGTTGAACAATGCTGTGCGCCACTCTAGCGCGCACCCGTGTCCGCGGCCGGGGAGGGGCCGCCCGCGGCGGCGCAGGTCCTCGGCCGCGCCCGAATTGAACGACGTTCAGCCTTGCGGCTAGTGTGATCCCCGCAACCCTCCCGGCCGCGCGGCGCGCCCGGGTCGAGGGGTGGCACGGTTCGATCGACTCACGGATTTAAGGAGAGGGCCGATGGCTAGCGAGGTGCTCAAGCGGGCGAGGGAGACCGCCCTGGACAGGGGCGAGGGGATCGGCGAGGCGGACGTCCTCGAGGTCCTCACCCTGCCCGAGGACGACATCCCCGAGGCGCTCGCGCTCGCCCACGAGGTGCGGCTGAAGTGGTGCGGCGACATGGTCGAGGTCGAGGGGATCATCTCGCTCAAGACCGGCGGCTGCCCCGAGGACTGCCACTTCTGCTCCCAGTCGGGCCGCTTCGAGACCCCGGTGCGCGCGGTGCAGCTCGACATCGCGGAGCTCGTCGAGGCCGCGAAGAACACCGCGAAGACCGGCGCGACCGAATTCTGCATCGTCGCGGCGGTCAAGGGGCCCGACGAGCGGCTCATGCGCCAGGTCGAGGAGGCCATCCGCGCCATCCACGCGGAGGTCGACATCGAGGTCTCCGTCTCTATCGGCATCCTCGACCGCGAGCAGGCCTTCCGCCTGAAGAAGGCGGGCGCGCACCGCTACAACCACAACCTCGAGACCGCCAAGTCGAACTTCGAAAACGTCGTGACGACCCACTCGTGGCAGTCGCGGCGCGACACCCTCGACCTCGTGCGCGAGGCCGGCATGGAGATCTGCTCCGGCGGGATCATCGGGATGGGCGAGTCGCTCGAGCAGCGCGCCGAGTTCATCGCGGAGCTCCAGCGCATCGACCCCGAGGAGGTGCCGCTCAACTTCTTCGACCCCCGCCCCGGCACCCCGTTTGCCGACTACCCCGTCATCGAGACCCCCGACGCGCTGCGCGCCATCGCGGCGCTGCGGCTCGCGCTGCCCAAGCAGATCATCCGGTATGCCGGCGGCCGCGAGCTCGCGCTTGGCCCCGAGGGCACCGAGGCCGGGCTGCTCGGCGGGATCAACGCGCTCATCGCCGGCAACTACCTCACCACCCTGGGCCGCCCCGCGGAGCAGGACCTCGACATGCTCGGCAAGGTGCAGCTGCCCCTCAAGGTCCTCAACCGGGTCGTGTAGGACAACAAGTCATGGTCGATGCACGACTCGCCCGCGAGCGCGGGCTTCTAGGGGAGCTCGCCGAGGCCGTCGTCCTCGGCGACGCGCCGAAATTCCACCCCTACAGCGGCGGGCCGGCCGCGGACGCGACGCGACTGAGCCCGGGGGCGGCCGCGGGCCTCGAGCCGCCGCGCTACTGCCAGCTGTGCGGCCGGCGCATGAAAGTGCAGGTCCGCCCGTCCGGCTGGCAGGCGACCTGCTCGCGCCACGGGAGCCTCGATTCCGAGCTCCTTGAGTAGCTCGTCGGGGCGCGCTGAACCTCCGCTACACTGAGTCTCAATTCCAATAACGGAATCACCGACACAGTCCACGGAGGGATACGTGAAAACGATGACGAGCGGCCGCCGCGTGGCGGTCAGCGTCGCCGTCGCCGCCCTGGCGGCCGGGGGGCTTGCGACCCCGGCGCTCGCCGGGCCGGACGACGGCAAGTTCGTGGCCACCCAGCGCCACGTCGACAGCCCCAAGATCTTCTGGCAGGACGGCGGCTTCAACCTCCGCTCGGAGGCGGGCCGGCAGACCCGCCCCATCGAGGAGACCGTCAACTGGCTGAGCAAGGGGCAGCCCGGCGCCAAGGCCTCCTACATCGGGAAGGTCGACGACGACCCGCGGCAGTCGTTCCTCGGCAAGCCGGGCGACCTCATCTGGGACGCGCCCGCCTACTGGTCGAGCGGCGAGTCCATCTGGTCGGGCTTCGGCGCCGACACCAACATCCCCGCCGACGGCTTCAAGGACGGCTCCTTCACCCTCGACCTCGTCGGCTTCGACGGGCCGGGGCGGGTCGACTACCACACCGCCACCGACGAGGACTTCCCCGTCACCCGGCTGCTCTCCAGCCACGAGCCGGGGCTGCGCTCCGCGTGGATCAAGCCCGGCACCCACACCCACAACCGGACGAGCTTTTCCAAGCCGGGGCGCTACGAGCTGCAGTTCCGCGCCTCCACCCGCGACAAGGACGGCAACTTCGTCGCCTCCGAGCCGCAGACGCTCGTCTGGCAGGTCGGCGGCACCGCCCCGAAGGAGGACGGCATCGGCGACGTGCGGGCCGCCTTCGACAAGGCGCCCGCCGAGGGCGAGGCGAAACCGACCCTGACGATCGGGAAGCACGACAAGAACGGCTCCAAGATCCCCGGCGCCCAGCACCTCAACGAGCTGAGGCTCGACACGGGCAACAAGAAGGACACCGGCACCGCCGTGTTCTTCATCGACGGCTACTACCTCGCCGAGGTCCCCGTCGAGGGCGGCAAGGCCGTCCACCCGGAGTTCCTCGGCTCCCAGGCCGCCGACTACCAGGCGGTGTTCATCCCCGCCGACGGCGCCGAGAGCCCCCGCTTCGTCACCGAGCCGCTGAGCTTCACGCGCGGCGACGACGAGGCCAGCACCCAGAAGACCGCCGGCGAGTACCCCACCCCGGCGACCAAGGACCCCGCGCCCGAGTTCCGCGACGAGGACGTCGAGGTCTCCGACCGGGGCGTCACCCTCGAGGTGAAGCACCAGGGCGACGGCGAGGTCGCCATCGAGGCGACCCCCGACGACGAGCGGCTCACCTTCCAGGTCATGGGCACCCTCGACGGGCACTGCTACCAGGACGTGCAGTTCACCTCGTCCGAGGGGATGCGCAGCCAGGTCGAGCACGAGGCCGAGTGCCGCGAGCCCGAGGAGATTAAGTCCGCGGACCTCACCCTCATCCCGGACAGCCGCGCCAACGTCGGCGCGATCACGCTGAGCGGGCAGGAGCTCGCCGCGAACAAGCCGCTGCACCTCGAGTTCCCCGAGGCGCCGTTCGTGCCGCGCGAGGGCGGCGACGCGAAGCCCCCGGCCAAGCCGGGCCCCTCGGACAAGCCCGACCCTTCTGGGAAGCCGGATCCGTCCACGAAGCCCGATCCCTCGGAGAAGCCCGACCCGACCCCGCCGGTCGAGCCGAACCCGCAGCCGCCGGCCGAGTCCGGCGACGTGAAGGTCTGCCGGCCGACCGCCCTGGACGCGACCCCCGTCGCCATCGACGGCGGCCACGTGGACCTCGGCCCCGTCGAGACCGACGCCGGGCTCGAGCTCGCCGTCGGCGACGAGACCGGCCAGCACGCCAAGGAGCGGGTCGACCGCCTGCCCGAGGCGGCCACCCTGGTCGTCGACAAGAAGATGCGCCGCCCGGTCCGCGAGCGCGAGCTCGAGGCCGCGCCGTTCCTCAAGGACGCCGGCGACGAGATCTACCACCTCGACCAGACGCAGCACGGCAACCAGCTGTGGCCCGGGTTCAGCACCGAGCACGCGCCCGGCGACGCGAACTACGCCGTCGAGCTCGAGCCGGTCTCCGCGCCCGAGGGCGCGAAGTGGTGGGCCTACACCCTCAACCCGATCGACCGCAGCCACGAGATGCTCGCCTCGAGCGAGGGCGCGTCCCGCATCGAGCGCCCCGAGCGCTTCCACCTGCACAACTCGTGGTCCTTCTCGAAGCCCGGCACCTACGCCATTAAGGTGCGCGCCGTCGAGGTCGGCAACGACGACAACGCCACCGACTGGGCGACCGTGACCTTCGAGGTCGCCCCGGACGGCGAGGTCACCCCGCCCGCCGGCGAGAACTGCGACGGCGAGGGCGGGCAGCCCACCCCGCCGGGTGGCAGCCAGGAGCCGCCGACCGGCCAGACGGACCCCGAGGGCCCCACCGACGGCTCCGGCAGCGACGAGGTGCCGCCGGCCGACCCACCGAGCAAGGACGTCGAGCCGGGCGCCCAGCCCGAGGACAAGGGCGACCCCGATAACCCGACCGAGGTCGGGGACCGCCCCGCCGGCGAGAAGGGCGACGAGCACAAGCCCGAGGGCGAGGGTCAGAACCCCGGCGCGCAACCCGGTGCCGGCTCCCACGCCGCGCCCGGCCAGAATGCTGCGCCGCAGCCCGTCGCCGCCGGCCACCAGGCCGAGGCGCAGGGCGGCTCGCTCGCGCGGACCGGCGCGAACGTCGCGACGATCGGCGCGATCGCCCTGGCGCTCCTCGCGCTGGGCGGCGCCGCGGTCTTCTTCGGCCGCCGCCGCAAGGGAGACCAGTCCCAGGAGAGCTAGAAACCTAGGGGCTAGCTAGCCGATAGCGCGGCCACCGGGCGGACCCAGGGTCCCCGGCGGCCGCGTTTTCCGTATCCCCGCTGTAGCGGCGCCGGCCGCGCCGCCTGCCCTGGTTGCCGCCTTTCGGGCGGCCGTTACCGTGGGCGGGGGAGAGAACGATTCCCGCCGATCCGAGGCCCGAGGCGCGCCGCCGCGCGACGAGCTTTCGGGCCCGCCCGGCGGGTGGCCCTCGACGAGAAAGGACACCATGGCGGCGAACACGACCGAGCCCGACGAGTTGCTCAATCTCGCCGCGTGGGTGCTCTTCTTCCTCGGGCTCGTGGCGGGCTGGCTGCCCATGCCGTGGTTCTGGGCAGGGCCGGCGCTCGTGGGGTGCTCGATCGTTTGCGAGTTGAGGTACCTGCTGCAGAAGAGGCGTGCCCGCCGCGACGAATAGCGGCCCCGCGCGGACCGTGGCGTGATCTCTCTGCCGGCGCCCCGAGAGATGACTGCGCCCGCCGCCCGGGAAGACCCGGTGCGGCGGGCGCTGAGGCTTCGCGGCTAGCGGAGACTAGTCGTCGACGCGGTTGCCGTCCTCGTCGTACTTGTAGAAGCCCTCGCCGGTCTCGACGCCGAGCTTGTTCTCGTCGACGTACTCCTCCTTGAGGCGCTTGACGAACTCCTTGCGCCACCCGGCGCCGGCCTCCTCGATCTTGTCCTCGGAGATTGCGAAGACGGTGCGCAGCCCGATGACATCCATGATCTGGAAGGGGCCGTTGTTCACGCCCATGCCGATGGTCCAGTCGCGGTCGATGTCCTTGAAGTCGGCGACGCCGCGGGCCCAGAGGCTCTGGCCGGCCTCGAGGAAGGGCACGAGCAGGGAGTTGATGATGTAGCCCGGCTCCTCCTTGTTGAGGACGACGGGGTCCATCTGCATGTCGTTGGCGTAGGCCTCGAGCTCCTCGACGTACTTCTCGTCGGTCTTCTCGGTGGGCATGATCTCCGCGAGGCGCTGGACCCACAGCCGGTTCGCGAAGTGGAAGGACAGGAAGCGCTCCGGCGCGCCCGAGGCGTCCGCGAACGAGCTCGGCAGCAGGGTGGAGGTGTTCGACGTGAAGATGGTGTGCTCCGGGGCGGCCTTGCCGACGTCGGTCCAGACCTTCTTCTTCAGGTCGATCTTCTCGGGCACGGCCTCGATGACGAGGTCGGCCTCCTTGACCGCCTCCTCGAGGTCCGCGGTCTGGGTGATGCGCCCGGAGGCCTCCGAGAGCTTCTCGTCGGTCGCCTCGTCGGGAAGGGCGGTCTTGTAGCTCTTCTTAATCGACTCGAAGCGGTCCTGCGCGGCCTTGAGCGCGTCGTCGTTGATGTCGTAGCTCACGACGTTAAAGCCGGCGTAGGCCGACTGGAAGGCGATCTGCGCGCCGAGCACGCCGGCGCCGAGGACGGTGACGTTCTTGATGGACGTAGCCATAGGTTCTTCCTCCTTTTGTCTATCGGAACCCTCTGCCTTCCGTTGTACCCCCACTCACGCTTATTGGCATCGCGCTGCAGGCCGTAGGGCCGGCGGCGCGGGCGCGGCGGGGGCACAGCGGGGCGCGGCCTTACCAGTTGAGCGGGTTGCCGTCCTCGTCGTACTTGTAGAAGCCCTCGCCGGTCTCGACGCCGAGCTTGCCCTTGTCGATGAAGTCCTCCTGCAGGCGGCGGGCGAACTCCTGGCCCCACTCGGCGTCCCGGATGCCGGGGTTGGTGCGCGTGGAGTTAAGAATCGTGCGCAGCCCGATGATGTCCATGATGCGGAAGGGGCCGTGCGGGTCGCCGTGGCCGAGGTGCCAGTCGCGGTCGATGTCGCGGTAGTCGGCGATCCCGTCGATCCACAGCTGCACGCCGGCGGTGACGAGGTTGCCCAACAGCGTGTTGAGCAGGTAGGCGGGGTGCTCCTTGCGCAGCACGATGGGCACCATGTCCATCCGCTTGGCGTAGTCCTCGACCGCGTCGACGACGTCGTCGTCGGTCTTCGGGGTGGGCATGAGCTCCGCGAGGCGCTGAGTCCACAGCCGGTTGGCGAAGTGCAGCGCCACGAAGCGCTCCGGGGCGCCGGAGGAGTCCGCGAAGTCGCTCGGCCGCAGCCTGGAGGTGTTCGTCGCGAACAGCGTGTCCGGGCCGGCGATCTTGCCGACCTTCTCCCAGAACTCGCGCTTGAGCTCGAGGACCTCGGGCACCGCCTCGATAATGAGGTCCGCGCTCGAGACCGCCTCCTCGAGGTCGCTGGTGAGCGTCACGCGCTCCCGGGCGGCGTCCACGGCCTCCTCGGTCGCGGAGTCGAGGTGGAGGAGGTAGCTGCGCTTGATGGACTCGTAGCGCTTCTTCGCGGCCTCCACCGCGTCGTCGTCGATGTCGTAGCTCACCACGGGGAAGCCCGCGTACGCCGCCTGGAAGGCGATCTGCGCGCCCAGCACGCCGGCGCCGAGGACGGTGACCTTCTCAACTTTCTTCGCAGCCATCGCTGCCACGTCCTTTTTGAAAGGGAGTTTCTTCTTGTGGCACCGAATATAACCGAACCAAAGGGCGAGGCGCGGGGTAGTTAGTAGGCAAATGTTGTTGCGGATCGCTCGCCAGGGCCGGCGCCGGTACCGGCCCCGGCGGGCGCCCGCGGGGGGCCGGGTTCCGGACGGTGATGGGTTAGCGCTCCCGGCACACCTCGACGGGGTTGCCGGCCTCCAGGCACTCCGCCCACTCGAGCTGCCCGCGCACCCAGGGCGAGACCTCATCGCGGCTCACCGGCGGGCACGCCTCGCCGGGGCGCACCCACGCGCCGCTGGCCGGGCAGTGCACCGAGGGCGCCGGGGTGGCGCACCCCTGGGTGAAACCAGACGAGCCGTCGGTGAAGACCGTGTTGCGCCACTGGGTCGCCTCGCCCGCGGGGAGGCAGTGGGAGACGTCGAACGAGCTCGGCGCGCCGCCGGCGATCCCGGACATCTGGTCCTGGCAGAACTGGGTCCAGCCGCTCGTGCCGTCGGCGAAGAACGTCGTGCCCCGCTCGTGGATCGACGGGTCCCCGCAGGAGGAGATCGCGAGGTCCGGGGCCGAGCCGGGTTCGGCGGGGGAGAAGCCGGCGGGCTCGCCCTCGGGCGCGGCCTCCTCGGGCTCGTCGCGCTCGCGGTCGGGCTTCTCGGCGGGGCGCTCGTTGCTCCTCGTCGTGGTGGCGCTCGCCGCGGCCGAGGAGGAGGTCGTGTCGTTCTCGGGGCGGTCGTCGGCGTCGCCGGCGCAGCCGCCGGCGGCGAGCAGCGCGCCCGCGAGGGCCAGCGCGCCGAGCAGGGTGGTCGTCCGGGCCATGGATGTCGGTCCCTTCGTCGTCGTCGGGGGAAGGCCGGGACCCGTACTCGAGGCGTCGGCCGTCGTTACTACCGGGATACTATCTATCGCCCCGGACGCGGCCCCGGGCCGAGGCCGGGCGGCGCCCGCGCGGCGCCCGCGCGGCGCGCGGTAGGGCGCTGGGGCGCGTCCCTCTTCCTAGGCCCCGGCGGGGGCGGCCAGCGCCCCGGCGAGCTCCTCGACGAGGCGGTCGACGTGCTCCTCGGTGTGGGTCGCCATGAGCGTGACGCGCACGATCTCCCCGCCGCGGGGCACGGTGGGATACCGGATCGCCGGGGCGAAGAGCCCGGCCCCGCGCAGCCGGCGCGCGGCCGTCACCGCGACCCCGGCTCCGGGCGCGGGCACCGCGACGATGGGGCCCGTCCCGGGCAGGGCGGGGATGCCCGCCTCCTTGAGGCCGCCGCGCAGCCGGGTGGTGAGCCGGGCCAGGCGCCCGCGGCGCTCGGGCTCGCCGGCGGCGAGGCGCACCGCGGCGAGCCCCGCGGCCACGGCCGGCGCCGCCAGCGCGGTGGAGAACACGTAGGTCCGGGCCTTCTGTCGCAGCAGCTCGCACACCTCCTTTGAGGCGCACACGAAGCCGGCCTCCCCGCCGAGCGCCTTGCTCAGCGCGCCGACGAGCACGTCCGGCCGCTCGGCGCCGGCCTCCTCGAACGCGCCCCGGCCGGCCGCGCCCAAAACGCCGATGCCGTGCGCGTCGTCGACGACGAGGGCCGCGCCCCGGCGCCGCGCGGCGCGGGAGAGCTTGGCGATGGGAGCGAGATCCCCGGACATGGAGAACAGCCCGTCGGTGACGACGATGCCGAGCGCGTCCGGCGCGGCGGCGAGCGCCTCCTCGGCTGCGGTGGCGTCGAGGTGCGGGTAGACCGCGAGCCCGGCGCCGGCCTGCCGCGCGGCGCGGGCGCCGTCGATGATGCTCGCGTGGTTCGCCGCGTCCGAGCAGACGAGACGACCCTTTTCGCCCAGCGCGCCGAGCAGCCCGACGTTCGCGCTGAAGCCGCTGCCGAAGAGCACCGCGTCGGGGTAGCCGAGCCACGAGGCGAGCTCGGCCTCGAGCTCGAGGTGGAGGTCCGTGGTGCCGGCGGTGAGCCTCGATCCGCCCGAGCCCGCCCCGAGCCTCCGGGCCGCGGCGGCGGCCGCCTCGACGACGCGGGGGTGGGTGGCGAGCCCGAGGTAGTTGGCGCTCGCGAAGTTGACGAGCCGCTCGCCGTCGACGACGGACACCGGATCCTGCGCGCTTAAGAAGCTCGCCGGGCGGCGCTCGAGTCCCGCCGAGCGCCACTCGTCGAGCGCGGCGGCGCACGCCGCCTCGAGCGGGCCTTTGGCGGGGTGCGGGGCGTCGGTCGAGGCCACGGCGGCCTCCTTCCTTGGCTCGGGTAGCGCCTGGGTGGGCGAGGGGATATCCGGTGTTCAGCGTCGGAATTGAACAGTGTATAGCTAGGGGGCATGACGCGCATCACCGCACCCGAAGGCGCCGCGTGGCCGGCCGAGCGCGTGCTCGCCGCCGACCGGGCCCACGTCTGGCACCCGTACGCGCCCCGCACTCGCCCGGAGGACGCGCTCGTCGTGCGCTCCGCCCGCGGCACGAGGCTGACCCTTGCCGACGGCCGGGAGCTCATCGACGCGATGAGCTCGTGGTGGGCGGCCTGCCACGGGCACGGCCACCCGCACCTCCTCGCCGCGGCGCACCGGCAGCTCGACGAGATGGCCCACGTCATGTTCGGCGGGCTCACCCACGGGCCCGCGGCGAGGCTCGCGGAGCGCCTCGTCGCCTTCGCCAACCGCCGGCCCGGCGGCCGGGGGCCGAAGCCGGCGCTCGACTCGGTGTTCTTCTCCGACTCGGGCTCCGTCGCCGTCGAGGTCGCCATGAAGATGGCGCTCCAGGCGCAACGCGGCCGCGGCCTCCCCGAGCGCACCCGGTTCCTCACCTGGCGCGGCGGCTACCACGGCGACACCCGCGCCCCGATGAGCGTGTGCGACCCCGAGGGCGGCATGCACTCCCTGTGGCGCGGCGTCATCGAGGAACAGGTCTTCCTCCCCGAGCCGCCCGCCCGCGGCTCGGACCGGGAGGCCATCGACGCCTACCTTCGGGACGCGCAGGAGCGCATCGACCGCCACGACGCCACCCACCCGGAATCCCGAATCGCGGCGCTCATCGTCGAGCCCGTCGTCCAGGGCGCCGGCGGGATGCGCTTTCACGACGACGAGCTCGTCGCCGGGCTCGCGGAGGTCTGCCGGGAGCGCGGCATCCTCGTCATCCTCGACGAGATCGCCACCGGCTTCGGGCGCACCGGCGCGCCGTTCGTCGCGGCCCGGGCCGGCGTCTCCCCGGACGTGTTGTGCGTGGGCAAGGCGCTCACCGGCGGGGTGCTGAGCTTCGCCGCGACGCTCGCGACGGGGGAGGTCGCCCGGCTCGTCGACAGCCCCGACGGCGGCGGGTCGCTCATGCACGGCCCGACGTTCATGGGCAACCCGCTCGCCGCCGCCGTCGCCAACGCCGCGCTCGACCTCGTCGAGGACGGCTACTGGGAGCGGGCCGTGCCCGCCATCGAGGCGCGCCTCGAGACCGGCCTCGAGCCACTCGCCGGGGAGCCGGGGATCAAGGAGGTGCGCTGCCTCGGCGCGATCGGCGTCGTCGAGCTCGACGACGAGGTCGACGCCCGGGCCGCGACGGCCGCCGCCGTCGAGGCCGGGGTGTGGCTGCGGCCGTTTCGCAACCTCGTCTACGCCATGCCCCCGTTTACCTGCACCGAGGAAGAGATCGACCGGATCGCCGCAGGGCTTTCCGCCGCGGCGCTCGCGGGAAGGAGGAGTAAGTGATCGCTCTCGTCACCGGAACCGGAACCGACGTCGGCAAGACCGTCGCCACCGCGGCGCTCGCCGCGACGCTTAAATCCCGCGGCAGGAGAGTCGCCGCCGCCAAGCCCATCGAGACCGGCGAGCCCGAGGGCGCGGGCGACCTCGCGGCGGTGCGGCGCCTCGCCGGGGTGGAGGAGACCTACAACTTCGTGCGCCTCCCGGAGCCGCTCTCCCCGGTGATGAGCGCGAGGCGCGCTGGCCTGCCCCAGCCCAAGCTCGACGACATCGCAGCAAGGCTAGAGGAGATAGACCGGCCCGACCGGGTGCTTCTCGCCGAGGGCGCCGGCGGGCTGCTCGTCGAGCTCGGGGAGGGCTGGACGATCGCGGACCTCGCGGGCAAACTCGGCGCGCCGCTTCTCGTCGTGACCTCGAGCGTGCTCGGCAGCCTCAACCACCTCGAGCTCACCCTCGAGGCCGCGCGGCGCCGGGGGCTGCGCGTCGCGGGCGTCGTCGGCGGTTGCCTGCCGGCGACGCCGGACCTCGCAGCCAGGCTCACCGCCGAGGAGATGGCGGCCGCCGGCGGGGACGCGCCCTGGCTCGGCGGTGTCCCCGAGGGCTCGGGCCGCCTTTCCGGTGCGGAGTTCGGCGAGCTCGCGCCCAGCTGGCTCGACGGGGAGCTCCTCGAGCGGCGGCTGAAAGAGACGGCCGGGCCCGCGCGGGCCTAGGGCTCGTCCTCGACGACGAGCGCGAGGTTGAGCGAGGAGAACTCGTAGCCGCCAGGGCCGGGCGCGCCCAGCGCGGCGAGCTCATCCCCCAGCCCCGGGGAGACCGGCACCACCCAGCCGCGATCGGGGTCGAGGACCGGCGGGTCGTCGGGGTTCTCGGCGGGCTCGAAGGTCACGGTCCGCTCGCCCTCGCGGCGCAGCCGGAACGCCCGGCCGGATCCCGCCTCCCGGCACAGCAGCGAGGCGGCCTCCGCGGTGGTGGTGACGACGACGAGGTCCTCGGCGGTGTGCACGTGGAGGACGCCCGCCTCGTAGGCGAGCACCCGGCCCCGGCGCCGGCGGCGAAACAGCGGCGACATGACTTTGTCTCGGGCGCTGCTAGATGTCGGCCATGAGTGGCTCGATGACGAGGTCGGGGTTCTCCTTGGCGACGAAGTTGAGCTTCCACTTGTCGGAGAACAGCGCGATGAGCGCCCCGTCGGTGCGGGTGAAGACCTCCACCGAGCGCTGCGCGGCGAGCTTCTCCGCGCTCTCGCGGTCGGTGCGGCGCGCGACCTTGTAGGGCACGGGCGCGGTCTCGGTCTCGACGTTGTACTCGTTGTCCATGCGCGCCTGCATGACCTCGAACTGCATCGGCCCGACCGCCGCCATGACCGGGGCGGCGTCGCCGCGCGCGTCGTTGCGCAGGATCTGCACCACGCCCTCCGCGTCGAGCTGCTCCAGGCCCTTGCGGAACTGCTTGTACTTGCCGAGGTGGCTCGCCCGCAGGGTGCGGAAGTGCTCGGGCGCGAACTGCGGCATCGGCGGGAACTGCACCTTCTTACCGGTGTAGATCGTGTCGCCCGGCGCGAGCGAGCCGGCGTTGACCATGCCGACGATGTCGCCGGGGTAGGCGGTCTCGACGGTCTCGCGGCTGCGGCCGAAGACGGTGAGCGCGTACTTCGTGGAGAACGTTCGGCCGGACTGCGCGTGGGTGACCTGCATGCCGCGGGTGAACTCCCCGGAGACGACGCGGAGGAACGCGAGCGTGTCGCGGTGCTTGCGGTCCATGCCGGCCTGCACCTTGAACACCACCCCGGAGAACTCGTCGGCGGGCTCGCGGCGCTCGTCGATGGCGCCGGTCGCGGCCTCGAGGGCGGCGGGGTCGCTGGACCTGCCGCGCGGGGCGGGCGCGAGGCGGCAGAGGGTGTCGAGGATCTGGTGGACGCCGAAGTTGAGCATCGCGGAGGCGAAGATGAGCGGGGAGGTCTCGCAGGCCTCGAAGAGCTGCTGGTCGTGGGTCGCGCCGTCCGCGGCAAGCAGCTCGGCCTCCTCGGCGGCGGTGCTCCACGCCTCGCCCTCGCGCGCCTCCGCGGCCTCGGGGTCGAGGTGCTCCTCGGGCGCGATGGTCGAGCCGCCGGCGGTGCGCTCGAAGCGGATGTACTCCTCCGGCTCGCCGCCATCGCCGACGCGGGCGAGGCCGCGGAAGTCGCCGGCCTCGCCGACGGGCCAGTAGAGCGGGGTGGGCTGCAGCCCGATCTCGGAGACGATCTCGTCGACGAGCTCGAGCGGGGCGCGCCCGACTCGGTCCCATTTGTTGATGACGGTGACGATCGGCAGGCCGCGGGCCTTGCACACCCGGAACAGCTGGAGGGTCTGCGGCTCGAGGCCCTTGGCTGCGTCGATGAGCATGACGGCCGCGTCGACGGCCATGAGCACCCGGTAGGTGTCCTCGGAGAAGTCCGCGTGGCCTGGCGTGTCGACGAGGTTGATGATGTAGGGCTCGCCCTCGTGGCCCTCCGGTGCGTAGGGGAACTGCAGCGCGGACGACGCCACCGAGATGCCGCGGTCTTTTTCCATGTCCATCCAGTCGGAGACGGTGGATTTGCGCCCGGCTTTGCCGTGCACGGCGCCCGCCTCGGCGATGACGTGCGCGTGCAGCGCGAGCGCCTCGGTGAGCGTCGACTTGCCGGCGTCCGGGTGGGCGATGACCGCGAACGTGCGGCGGCGGGCGGCTTCGGCCGAAAGCGAACTCATGTAGGCAGAGTCTAGGCGCGCGGGGACATATCCCCCGCACCCGCCCGAGCGGCGGCCGCTAGCCGCGGCGGCAGTGGATCCGGTGCTGGGCGCGGGCGAGGCCCTCGGCGACGACGAGCCGAGCTGCGAGCGCCGCGGTCTCCTCGGCGTCGTCGTCGGGCGCGGCCTCGGGCGCGAGCACGTAGTCGGGCACGCGCACCCCGCTCGGCGGGCGGCCGATGCCGACGCGCACCCGGGGGAACGCCGCGGAGCCGAGCGCGAGCGCGAGGGATTTGAGCCCGTTGTGCCCGTTGTCCGAGCCGCCGGCCTTGATGCGCACCCGGCCGGCGGCGAGGTCGAGCTCGTCGTGGAGGACGACGACGCGCTCGGGCGCGACGCCGAGGCGCTCCGCCAGGGGGCCTACCGCCTCGCCGGAGGTGTTCATGTACGTCGTGGGCCTCACGAGCAGCGCGGCCTCCTCGCCGAGGCCGACCTGGGCGACCTCGGCGGGGATTCCCGAGACCTGGTGGAAGGCGGCGCCCTCCTCCGCGGCGAGGCGCTCGAGGGCGCGCCGTCCCGCGTTGTGGCGGGTCCGGGCGTAGCCGGCGCCCGGGTTGCCCAGCCCCACGACGAGCCAGCCGGCCTCGAGCGAGGCGGGCTCCTCCCGCTTCGGTCCGATGCCCAGCATCGAAGCGAGGCGCCGCAGCGCTCCTGCCATGGGGATCCCCCTCGGTTCGCCCCGCCGGGGAGGGGAGGTCGGCTAGCCCCGGCTTCTCTTCCGATCGCCCTCATCCTAGCTGTACTGTTCCGAGGCGGTTTCTCCCCCGGAAGCAGCCCGGCTAGGGTAGACGAGGCTATGGGAGCTAAGGATAGGGTTTACGCGGCAGGCCGCTCGCGGCGCAAGAGCCGGGTGCGGGTGACGGACAACCCGCTGGGCTTAAGGATCAAGAAGCGTTGCTGCGGGAGTGCGCCGCGCTGCGTCAACTGCCCGGTCGTCTACCTCCGCCTGGAGCGCTCCGGGGCGTGGAGAAGGAACGACGAGAACCTCCCGAGGGAGCTCAAAGAGGCCCGTCGCCGCTAGCTAGGGGCGGAAAGCCCTAGAAGTCCTCGAGGAGGCGGATCGCCTCGTCGATGGCGAGCGGCAGCTCGGCGCGCTCCTTCGAGTTGAAGGGCTTGAGCACGAAGTCCGCGGGCGCCTGGCGGCCCGGCGGGCGGCCGATGCCGACGCGCAGCCGGGCGTACTTCTTCTCCCCGCCGGACTTCGACAGCGCCGCCGAGATGGAGCGCAGCCCCTTGTGGCCGTGGTCCCCGCCGCCGACGTCCAGGCGCGCCTCCCCGAGCTCGAGGTCGAGCTCGTCGTGCACCGCGACGAGGTTGCGCGGCTCGACGGAGAAGAACCTCGCTAACGCCTGAGTCGGGGTGCCCGAGCCGTTCATCGGGCAGCGCAGCAGAGCGAGAATCGTCTTGCCGCCCGAGCCGGGCACGAGCGGGGGCAGCTCTGCGAGCTCGGTGTTGGTGCGCCGGTGGACGGTGAAGCGCTCGCCGCGGGAGCGGGCGAGCTCCTCGACGACCATGCGGCCCAGGTTGTGGCGGGTGCCAGCAAAGCGAGGGCCGGGGTTGCCCAGGCCCACCACCAGGCGCGTCGCGGAGCCCATGTCGCGGGTGTCCTTTCGTCGGGGGAGAATTGCGGTCTCGCTGAAGAAGGATACGAGGCTAGGACCCCGCCGGGCGGGCGGCGCCGCCGCGAGGGGAGCGGGAGACAGCCGAAGGCCGGCGCCGCCGCGGTGCTCGCGGGGCGCCGGCCTTCTAGCAAAGAAGACGGCCGGGTGTGGCTTTACTCGTCGTCGCCGGACTCCTCGGCGGCCTCGGGCTCCTTGTCGGCGGAGCCCTGCTCGGCGGCCTCGGCCTCGGCCTCGAGCTCCTCGTCCTGCTCCGGCCAGGAGATCGACGCGATGACGGTCTCCGGGTCGGCGACGAGCGTGGTGTTGCCGGGCAGCTCGACGTCGGAGGCGAGCACCTTGGAGTCGGCCTCGAGGCCCTCGACGGAGACGGGCAGCTCGTCGGGGATGTCGAGCACGTCGGCCTCGACGAGGAGGACGTCCGCGTCCTGGAGGACGACGGTGCCCGGGAAGGGCTCGCCCTCGAGGACGAGCGGGACCTCGACCTCGACCTTCTCGCCGCGGGTGATGGCGAGGAGGTCGATGTGGTCGATGTCGAGGCTGAGCACGTTCTGCTCGATGCTCTTGACCATGGTGAGGTAGTTCTCGCCGCCGACCTCGAGGTCGACGATGGCGTTGACGCCGTTGTCGCGCACGAGCTGCTCGATCTCGAGGAGGTCGATGGCGAAGTGGACGGGCTTCTCCAGGGAGCCGGAGTAGATCACGCCGGGGACCTTCCACTGGCGGCGCAGGCGGCGCGCGGCGCCCTTGCCGAACTCGGTGCGCTCCTCGGCCTTGAGGGTGGGGTACTTCTTGGCCATGACGCTTGGCATCTCCTTCTGTCAGCGGTTATCGGCACCCGCCCGCCCTCAACGGTTGCCTGGCCCGCGGGGGCCCGGCGGCAAGAGAGGGCGAACGGCTGGTGTTTCGCGGCGAACCGGCGGGGGCTTCGAGGAGAGACCGCGCGGGGAGCACTCGCCTTGGATCAAGGGGCCCGGGTGCGGCGCCCGCCCAGAGACGACTGCGGCCCCGCGGGCTCGCCGTCGTCAACGAGCCGCCGCGGGGCCTGGCCGCCCGGGAAGATCCAAGCCCTCCGGGCGCGGGGCGCGGCGGTCGCGGGAGAAACCCCGCGCGCCGCGCCCGAAATCAAGCACAACCGTCGCGTCGATCACGGCCCCGGGGCGGTTCTCCCGCACCGGCGCCCTCGCCGAGACAGCGGCAGATCCTAGCACGCCATAGCCCCCGGCGGGAAACCCGCCGGGGGCGACCCTCACCCGTGGGCCCGAGCCGCGCGCGAGCCGGGTGGGGGAGGGGAGAGGGGGCCTTAGGCCGAGCCCTCGAAGAGGTGGGTGACCGAGCCGTTCTCGAAGATCTCGCTGATCGTGCGGGCGAGCAGCGGCGCGATCGAGAGCACCGTGAGGTTGTCCCAGCCCTCGGTGGACTGCGGCAGCGTGTCGGTGGTGATGACCTCGCGGGCGCCGCAGCCCGCGAGCCGCTCGCGGGCCGGGCCGGAGAACACGCCGTGGGTCGTGGCGATGACGACGTCCTTCGCGCCCGCCTCGCGCAGCACGCGGCACGCGCCGGCGATCGTGCCGCCGGTGTCGATCATGTCGTCGACGAGCACGCAGTTCTTGCCCTCGACGTCGCCGACCACGCGGTTGGTGACGACCTTGTTCGCGACCTCGACGGAGCGGGTCTTGTGGATGAAGGCCATCGGCGCGCCGCCGAGCGAGTCCGCCCACTTCTCCGCGGTCTTCACGCGGCCCGCGTCCGGGGAGACGACCGTGATGTTGCTCAGGTCGTAGTTGTCGCGGATGTGGTCGGTGAGGATGGGCATGGCGTGCATGTGGTCGACCGGCCCGTCGAAGAAGCCCTGGATCTGGTCGGTGTGCAGGTCGACCGAGACGATGCGGTCGGCGCCCGCCGCGGTGAGCAGGTCGGCGACGAGCCGCGCGGAGATCGGCTCGCGGCCGCGGTGCTTCTTGTCCTGCCTGGCGTAGGGGTAGAAGGGCAGCACCGCGGTGATGCGCTTCGCGGAGCCGCGCTTGAGCGCGTCGATCATGATGAGCTGCTCCATGAGCCACTTGTTGAGCGGCTGCGGGTGCGACTGGAGCACGAAGCAGTCTGAGCCGCGCACCGACTCCTCGTAGCGCACGAAGATCTCCCCGTTGGCGAAGTCCTGCGCCGCCATGGGGGTGAGCTCGATGCCGAGGTTGCGGGCGACCTGCTCGCCGAGCTCCGGGTGGGCGCGCCCGGAGAAGAGCATCATGTTCTTCTGGTTTTGCTTCCAGTGGGAAGACATCGCGAGGTCAACTAGCCTTTCTGTCGCTGCCAACGATGCGCGGGACCGCCTGAGGGCGCCCACGGGACGACCGGGCGGAGGATGTCCTCCTCCGCGGGGTATCCCTAGGGCCCCTCGGGGGCGTCGCCGGCCGCGTCCTCCCGGGCGCGGCGGGCCGCCTCTGCGGCGGGGGTGCCAGGCCGCTTGCGCTCGACCCAGCCCTCGATGTTGCGCTGCTTGCCGCCGGAGACGACCAGCGCGCCGGCGGGCACGTCGTCCTTGATGACCGTGCCCGCGCCCGAGTAGGCCCCGTCGCCCACGCTGACCGGGGCGATGAACATCGTATCGGAGCC
The DNA here is from genome assembly GCF_000296405.1 of Corynebacterium otitidis ATCC 51513. Lineage (GTDB taxonomy): Bacteria > Actinomycetota > Actinomycetes > Mycobacteriales > Mycobacteriaceae > Corynebacterium > Corynebacterium otitidis. Next base: position 422,609 of record NZ_JH815192.1, on the reverse strand, counting down.
GGTTCTCACGTGGGAGCCGACCGTGGTGTGGTGCTTGTCGACCCCGTCGAAGTTGACGAACACCGAGGAGGCCCCGATGTTCGACTCCTCGCCGATCGTCGCGTCGCCGACGTAGGTGAGGTGGGGGACCTTCGAGCCCGCCCCGATGATCGCCTTCTTCGCCTCGACGAAGCCGCCGAGCTTCCCGCGCTCCCCGAGCCGGGTGCCGGGCCGGATGTAGGTGTAGGGCCCGACCTTCGCGTCGGCGCCGATGACCGAGTCGAACGCGTGGGTGCGCACGACGCTGGCGCCCTCGCCGACCTCGACGGCGTCGAGGGTGGTGTCCGGGCCGATGAGCGCGCCGTCGGCGATGACGGTGCCGTTCTTGAGCTGGGTGCCCGGCTCGATGGTGACGTCCCGGCCGATCCGCACGTCGACGTCGATGAAGGTGGTGTCGGGGTCGACGATCGTCGCGCCGCCGCGCATCGCGGCCTCGACGACGCGCCGGTTGAGCTCCTTGCCCGCCGCGGCGAGCTGCACCCGGTCGTTGACCCCGGAGAGCTCCCGCGGGTCGGTCGCGGGGTGCGCCGCGACCGTCTTGCCGTCGCCGCGGGCGATGGCCAGGACGTCGGTGAGGTAGAGCTCGCCCTGCGCGTTGTCGGAGTCGAGCCGCTCGAGCGCGTCTTTGAGCACCGCCGCGTCGAAGGCGAAGACGCCCGAGTTGACCTCGTCGATGCGGCGCTGCTCGTCGGTGGCGTCCTTCTCCTCGACGATGCTCAGGACCTCGCCGCTGTCGCCTCGCACGATGCGCCCGTAGCCCGTCGGGTCATCGAGGGTGAGGCTCAAGACCGTGACGGCCGCGCCCGCCTCCTCGCGGGCGGCGGCGAGCCCCCGGATCGTCTCCGCGCGCAGCAGCGGCACGTCGGCGTTGGTGACGACGACGGTGCCCTCAAAGCCCTCGATGGCCGACAGCCCGCAGGCGGCGGCGTGCCCGGTGCCGAGCTGCTCCTCCTGCACCGCGGTGGCGATCCCCCGCCCGAGCTCGTCCGCGACCTGCTCGACGGCGGGGGCGACCTGCTCGCGCTGGTGGCCGACGACGGCGACGAGCTCCTTCGGGTCCGCGTCCGCGGCGGCGTGGAGGCTATGCGAGAGGAGGCTGCGGCCGCCGATGGCGTGCAGCGTCTTCTGCGTGGCCGAGCGCATGCGCGTGCCGGCGCCCGCGGCGAGGACGACGACCGCCAGCGGGGCGGTGGTGGGGCTGGTCACGAAAGCGGACCTCCTTGGGCGTGTGGGGCTGCTCCTGGAGCCCGCGGGCCCGGCGGGAACGCGCCCCGCCCGGGCCCTGCGGGCCTGGGCTTCCCCACAAGGACTCGAACCTTGAACGACGGTACCAAAAACCGTAGTGTTGCCGATTACACCATGGGGAACCGCGCGGGCGGCCCGGCTGCCTGGCGGCGGCGCCCCTTACTGAAGGGGCCGCGCGGCCCGCCAGAGGCCCCGCGCGAATGAAAAGTCTAGCCGATGCCAGCTAGCGCCCTAAACCAGTTCCGGGCCCCGGCACGGCGGGCGAGCGGCGCCCCGGCGGGGCTAGGCTAAGGCTAGCGGCGGCCGCGAGGGCCCCCGGCGCACCTCAGATATCCCTTCGGCGCCGGCGGGCCCTACCGGCGCGCGCCGCGCCCCCGGCGGGCGAGACACACCCCGGGCGCGGCGCCCGGGAGCCTTCATCGCGGCGCCCGTCGTTGCCTGTTCGTCACGTATATAAGGAGCATCCACTGGTGGCCAACGCCGCATCGCACCCCGCCGGCGACGAGCGGGAGGCCTCTCAACCCCCGCTCGCCGGCCTCCTCGACGTCGCGGCCCGGGACTCGAAGCTTCTCGGGCTCGCCGAACGGGTCGGGGATTCGCGGCTGCACCTCACCGGCATCGACCAGGTGCGCCCCTGGGCGCTCGCGGCGCTCTCCAAGAGGGCGCCGCTGCTCGTCGTCGCGGCCTCCGGGAGGGAGGCCGAGGACCTCACCGCCGAGCTGCGCGCGCTCATCGGCGACGCGCTCGACCGGCCCGCCGGCGCGGAGGGCCGCTTCGGGGCCGTGTACTTCCCCGCGTGGGAGACCCTCCCGCACGAGCGCTTAAGCCCCGGCGCGGACATCGTCGGGCGCCGCGCGCAGGCCATCCGCCACGCCCCGGACGCCGCGGTGGTGGTGACCTCGGCGCGCGGCGCGGCCCAGCCGATCCTTCAGGAGGCGCCGGGGCGCGAGCCCATCGCTCTCGTCGAGGGCGAGGACCAGCCCTTCGACGAGCTCACCTCGAGGCTCTCCTTCTACGCCTACGAGCGCGTCGACATGGTCGCGCGCCGCGGGCAGTTCGCCGTGCGCGGCGGGATCGTGGATGTCTACCCGACGACGCTCGACTACCCGGTGCGCGTCGAGTTCTGGGGCGACGAGGTCACCGAGATCCGCCAGTTTTCCGTCGCCGACCAGCGCACCTTAGACGAGGTGGCCATCGACGCCGTCGAGGTGTTCCCGGCGCGCGAGCTGCTCGTCACCGACGGCGTCGCCGAGCGCGCGGCGAAGCTCGCGACGGAGCACTCCGGCAACGCCACCCTCCAGGAGACGCTCACGACGATCGCGGAGGGCTCGCCCACCGACGGGATGGAGGCGCTCATCCCCGCGCTCGCGGACTCGCGGCTCGTCCCGCCGAGCGAGCTGCTCGGCACGGAGCGCCACGTGGTGGTCGTCTCCCCGGAGAAGGTCGAGCGCCGCATCGAGGACCTCCAGGAGACCGACAAGGAGTTCCAGCGCGCCGGCTGGGAGGCCGCCGCGATGGGCGCCTCCGGGCCGGTGGACGCCGCGGGCCTCGACCTCGAGGCGAGCTCGTATCTCTCCCTTCAGGCGCTTCGCCACGCCGCGGAGCGCGCCGGGCAGGCGTGGTGGACACTCGCGCCGACCGGGATGATGGCCGCCGCCGAGGAGGAGACCCTCCCGCTCGACTACGAGCCCGGCCCCGCGCCCCGCGGGGACCTGAAGGCCATCGACGAGGCGATGGCGGGCCTGAAGAAGCACGTCGCCGCCGGCGGGCGCGCCGCGTTCGTCAGCCCCACCCGCGGCTTCGTCAAGCGCATGGCCGACCGCTTCCTCGAGCAGGCGATCCCCGCCCGGATCTACGAGCCCGGCGAAAAGCCCGCCTCGGGCGAGGTCGCGCTCTTCCAGGCGCTCAGCCACGCCGGCCTCGTCTTCCCCCGGCTCCGGCCCGCCGGCGACGAGGGCGCCACGGAGGAGGAGTCGGGCTCGCTCGTCGTCGTCACCGAGACCGACCTCACCGGCAACCGCGTCGGCGACATCGCCGGCGCGAAGCGCAAGCCCGCCAAGCGCCGCAACCGCGTCGACCCGCTCGCCTTGAAGAAGGGCGACTTCGTCGTCCACGAGACCCACGGCATCGGCCGCTTCGTGAAGATGGCCGAGCGCACCATCAAGGCCGGCGAGGAGACCTCCAGGCGCGAGTACGTCGTGCTCGAGTACGCGCCGAGCAAGCGCGGCCAGCCCGCCGACCAGCTGTGGGTGCCGATGGACTCGCTCGACCTGTTGAGCAAGTACAACGGCTCCGAGACGCCCTCGCTGTCGAAGATGGGCGGCTCCGACTGGAAGAACACGAAGAAGAAGGCGCGCGCCGCCGTCCGCGAGATCGCCGGCGAGCTCGTCAACCTCTACGCCAAGCGGCAGGCCGCGCCGGGCCACGCCTTCGGGCCCGACACCCCGTGGCAGCGCGAGCTTGAGGACAACTTCCCGTTCGTCGAGACCGAGGACCAGATGACCGCCATCGAGGAGGTCAAGGCCGACATGGAGCGCGCCACCCCGATGGACCGCGTGGTGGTCGGCGACGTGGGCTACGGCAAGACCGAGGTCGCGGTGCGCGCCGCGTTCAAGGCCGTCCAGGACGGCACCCAGGTCGCGGTGCTCGTGCCCACGACGCTGCTCGCGCAGCAGCACATGCGCACCTTCGAGGAGCGCATGGCCGGCTTCCCCGTGACGATTAGGCAGCTCTCCCGCTTCAACACCCCCGCCGAGGCCAAGGAGGTCATCGCGGGGCTCGCGGACGGCACCATCGACATCGTCGTGGGCACCCACCGGCTGCTGCAGACCGGGGTGCAGTGGAAGAACTTAGGCCTCGTCGTCGTCGACGAGGAGCAGCGCTTCGGCGTGGAGCACAAGGAGCACATCAAGGCGCTGCGCGCGCATGTCGACATGCTCACCATGTCCGCCACCCCGATCCCCCGCACCCTGGAGATGTCCATGTCCGGGATTAGGGAGATGTCCACCATCCTCACCCCGCCCGAGGACCGCCACCCGGTGCTCACCTACGTCGGCCCGCAGGAGGACAAGCAGGTCGCCGCGGCCATCCGCCGCGAGCTGCTTCGCGACGGGCAGGTGTTCTTCATCCACAACAAGGTCAAGGACATCGAGAAGCGCGCCCGCGCGCTGCGCGACCTCGTGCCCGAGGCGCGCATCGTCGTCGCCCACGGGCAGATGACCGAGGAGGCCTTAGAGCGCACCGTGCAGGGCTTCTGGGACCGCGAGTACGACGCGCTCGTGTGCACCACCATCGTCGAGACGGGCCTCGACATCGCCAACGCCAACACCCTCATCGTGGAGAACGCCCACCACATGGGGCTCTCGCAGCTCCACCAGCTGCGCGGCCGCGTCGGCCGCTCCCGGGAGCGCGGGTATGCCTACTTCCTCTACCCGGCCGGCCAGACCCTGTCCGAGACGTCGTATGACCGGCTCTCCACCATCGCGCAAAACAACGACCTCGGCGCGGGCATGGCGGTGGCGATGAAGGACCTCGAGATGCGCGGCGCGGGCAACGTGCTCGGCGCGCAGCAGTCCGGCCACATCGAGGGCGTCGGATTCGACCTCTACATGCGCCTCGTCGGGGAGGCCATCGACGCCTACCGGGCGCTCGCCGACGGCAAGCCCGTCGACGCCACCGACCAGGGGCCGAAGGAGATCCGCGTCGACCTGCCCGTCGACGCGCACATCCCGGAGAAGTACATCAACTCCGAGCGGCTGCGCCTCGAGCAGTACCGCAAGCTCGCCGAGGCCGGCGGCGAGGACGACCTTCAGGCCATCGCTTCCGAGCTGCGCGACCGCTTCGGCACCCCGCCCGGCGAGGTGGAGCGCCTCTTCGCCGTGGCGAGGCTGCGCCTCCAGGCGCGCGCCGCGGGGATCGCCGACATCGGGATGCAGGGCAACCGCATCAAGATCCACCCGGTGGAGCTCTCCGACTCGAGGCAGGTGCGCCTCAAGCGGCTCTACCCGGGCGCGACGATCCGCGCCGCCGCGCAGGCCGTGCTCGTGCCCATGCCCAAGGCCGGGCGCACGATGGGCTCGCCGGCGCTGCGCGACGAGGAGCTCCTCCAGTGGGTCGTGGATTTCTTGAGCGACCTCTTCGACATCGACCGCGTCGGCGTGCGCGGCGGCGAGCCGCCCGAGCGCGAGGAGCCCCGCGCCCAGGCCGGCTCACGGCGTGGCGAGCGCGAAACCACCAGCCGCGCCCGCTCCCGCTCCCGGGGCCGCCGCGGCGGGCCCGGGCGTAGGCCGCGAACCATCTCGGTGGGGGAGTAGCGCAGGAATTCGAGGCGCGCGCCGCCTCCGGGCGGCGCGCCGCCCGGTCGGTCCGGGTCCCGAATAGCAGAAGGCCGCCGCCGGCAGTCCCGGCGGCGGCCTTCTTCTCTGCACGCGCTAGAGGGTGAGCGTGCCCGCGGCGAGCCCCCACACGCCCGCGGCCGCGGCCGCGACGACGAGCGCGAGGACGAACCACTCGAAGGGGTTGAAGACCTGCTCCCCGCGACGCCGCCTGGTCCACACGTAGGGCACGAGGCCGGGAAGGATCGCCAGGCAGCCGAAGAGCACGTAGCGCGGCTCCGCGGCGTAGAACAGCCACAGCGAGTACACGAGCGCCAGCAGACCGACGAGCCCGTGGATGCGGTTGTCCTTCGCACCGATGGTGGGCCCGCGCAGGTCGACGCCCGCCTGGGTGGCGAGCCCCCGGCCGCGCACCGCGAGGAGGAGCAGGTACAGCGCGGAGAAGAGGTACGGCACGAGGTAGAGCACCGTCGCGAGCTGCACCATCTGGATATAGGTCGTCTCGTTGAAGTAGAAGACGACGATGATCGCCTGGATGACGATCGTCGACGCGAGCTGCGCCGACCACGCCGAGCCGCGCCGGTTCACCTTCGAGAGGAACTTCGGCAACAGCCCGTCGGTGGCCATGAGCATGATCGGCTCGGCGCAGAGCATCTGCCAGGAGACGTAGGCGCCGAGCACGGAGATGCACAGCCCCGCCGAGACGAGCGCCCCGCCCCACGGGCCGACGACGGCCTCGAGGACGGAGGCCATGGAGTTGTCCGGCAGGGCGGCAAGCTCGTCCTGGGAGAGCACCCCGAACGACAGCGTCGAGACCGCGACGAGCAGCCCCAGCACCGAGAGGAACCCGATGACCGTCGCGCGCGACACGTCGCGCCGCGAGCGCGCCTGCCGCGAGTACACGGATGCGCCCTCGATGCCGATGAACACCCACACGGTGAAGAGCATGATGCCCTGCACCTGGTCGAAGACCCCGCCGACCGAGTCGGCCTCAAGCCCCCAGAAGTCGTCGGCGAACGTCTCCCAGCTAAAGCCCAAGAACGCGGTGAGCACGATGAACGCGAGGATCGGCACGACCTTCGCGATCGTGGTGACCGCGTTGAGGATCGCGGCCTGGCGCACACCCACCGCGAGCACCGCGAAGACCACCCACGTCAGTGCCGAGGCGGCGATCGCCAGCCCCAGCGGGTTCGTGCCCGAGAGCCCCGGCACGTAGTAGCCCACGGTGCTGAAGAACAGCGTCGCGTAGCCCACCTGCGCGATGACCGAGCCCAGCCAGTAGCCCCAGCCCGAGGCGAAGCCGATGAAGTCGCCCAGGCCCGCGCGCACGTAGGCGTACACGCCCGAGTCGAGGTGCGGCTTGCGGCGCGCGAGGATGTGGAACACGAACGCGATGGAGAGCATCCCCACCCCGGAGACCACCCAGCCGATGAACATCGCCCCCGGCCCGGCCACCGAGGCGATATTTTGCGGCAGGGAGAACACCCCGGCGCCGACCGTGGAGCCGATGATGATCGCCACGAGCGTCCACAGCGGGACGCCCCGGCGCGTGGTTTGCGCGGACCCTGAATTCACCCGCCCTACGCTAAAGCACGAGCCCCGCGCGGCGGGCGAGCGGGGGCTATCGTTGGGGGCGTGCCGGTACTGCTCATCGACGACGACCTCGAGCCCCAGTTGCCCGCCCGGCTGCTCGCCGCGGGCCCCTGGCGGCTTGCCCCCGAGTCGGACGTGCCGAAGCCCCTGGTCGTGCTGCTCGAGGAGGCGCTTCGCGCCGGGCGCGGCGCGCCAGGCGACGGCGGCGGGGAAGCGGCGGCGCTGCCCGCGACGACCGATCCGCAGCGCGCCGACGCCCTCGCTGGGGGAGGGGAGGTCGTCGACTGCCGCCGGCCCGTCGACCGGGCGGTCGCGGTCATGGCCGAGGCGCGCCGCCGCGGCGAGTGGGAGCGCGCCCAGACCCACGAGAGCCTGCTCGCCTACCTCGACGAGGAGGCCGGCGAGTTCGCCGACGCGGTGCGCGCCTGGGACGGCGGCGACGACGCGGAGCTCAAAGGGGAGCTCGCCGACGTGTTCCTCCAGGTGCTTTTCCACGCCGCGATCGCCGCCGAGCGCGGCTCCTTCACCCTCGGGGACGTCGCCGACTCCTTTACCGAGAAGATGCGCTCGCGCGCTCCCTACCTCTTCGACGGGTCGAGCGGGATTATCGACGCGGAGTCTCAAGAAAAGCTGTGGGCGGCTGGCAAAAACGCAGCGCAGCGGAGGATTCCCCGCCTTTAAGGAACGGGCCCTACACTTAGCCAACCATGACTCGCTCCGCCGCCTCCCGCCGCCCCGGGCTCGGCTGCGCGGCGGTGCTCGGCCTCGTCCTGTTCGTCGCGCTCGTCGCCTGGCTCGTGCTCGTGCAGCCCCGCGTCTTCGGCGCCGCCGGGCGCGGCGCCCTGCCGCCCAACGTGCCGCCCGTCGAGCCCGAGGACGTGCCCGCCGTCGACATCCACGCCGAGGGCCGCACCGCCGAGCAGCTTCGGGAGTGGTCCGAGCCCATCTCCAAAGACACCGAGATCCCCGGCCAGGCGCTGCGCGCCTACGCCAACGCCGAGGCCGTCGCCCGCGAGGCGTGGCCCGAGTGCCACCTGCGCTGGAACACCCTCGCCGGCCTCGGCCAAATCGAGACCCGCCACGGCTCCTACACCGGCGGCCTGTTCAACATGGGCGAGCTCGACGAGGAGGGCCGCGCCGACCCGCCGATCTTCGGGCCCGCGCTCGACGGGCGCCCCGGCTTCGCCGAGGTCCCCGACACCGACGGCGGGGAGCTCGACGGGGACGACGAGTACGACCGCGCGATGGGACCCATGCAATTCATCCCCGAGACGTGGCGGCTCTTCGGTCTCGACGCGAACGGCGACGGCGTCGCCGACCCGCAGCAGATCGACGACGCCGCACTCAGCGCCGCGAAGATGCTGTGCAACGGGCGCGACCTCGCCGACCCGGAGGACTGGTCCGACGCGATCTTCGGCTACAACCAGTCCGGCGAGTACCTCACCGACGTGCGCGACGCGGCCAACGCCTACGGCACGCGCCAGCCAGCGCCCTAGCCCCGGCAGGCCACCCCCGCCCGCGCGCCGGGGCCGGCGAGACGCCGGCGGCGTGCGAGAATGTCCCCGCAACCGATTCCCGGCGCCGGCGCCCCTCGAGAGGGGCGGGGGCTACCGGGGCCGGCCGCGCGGCGCGGGGCTGCTGTTTTTGCTGCCCGGGCGTCGGCCGGCGCGTTCCGTCAACCACCGGTTTTGTTGAGAGCAAGGAGGCCATCAGTGGCTGAAATTCTGCACGTCTTCGCCCGCGAGATCCTCGATTCCCGCGGCAACCCCACCGTCGAGGCCGAGGCGCTCCTCGAGGACGGGGCGCACGGCGTGGCCGCGGTGCCCTCCGGGGCGTCGACCGGCGTGCACGAGGCCCACGAGCTGCGCGATGGCGGTGGCCGCTACCTCGGCAAGGGCGTCCTCGACGCCGTGGAGAACGTCAACGAGACCATCGCCGACGCGCTCGCCGGGCACGACGCCGAGGACCAGCGCGTCGTCGACCAGGTGCTCCTCGACCTCGACGGCACGGACAACAAGTCGAGCCTCGGGGCGAACGCCATCCTCGGCGTCTCGCTGGCGGTGGCGCGCGCCCAGGCGGAGTCCGCCGGCCTGCCGCTGTACCGCTACGTCGGCGGCGCGAACGCCCACGTGCTGCCCGTGCCGATGATGAACATCCTCAACGGCGGCGCCCACGCCGACTCCGGCGTCGACGTGCAGGAGTTCATGATCGCCCCGATCGGCCTGCCGAGCTTCCGCGAGGCGCTCCGCGCCGGCGCGGAGGTCTACCACGCGCTCAAGAGCGTGCTCAAGGACAAGGGGCTGTCCACCGGGCTCGGCGACGAGGGCGGCTTCGCGCCGTCGGTGGGCTCCACGAGCGAGGCGCTCGACCTCATCGTCGAGGCGATCGAGCGCGCCGGCTACGAGCCCGGCTCCGAGGTCGCGCTCGCCCTCGACGTCGCCTCCTCCGAGTTCTTCAAGGACGGCTCCTACCAGTTCGAGGGCAAGAGCCTTAGCGCCGAGGACATGGCCGGCGTCTACGAGCGGCTCGTCGCCGACTACCCGATCGTCTCCATCGAGGACCCGCTCCAGGAGGACGACTGGGACGGCTACGTCGAGCTCACCAAGCGCCTCGGCGACAAGGTGCAGCTCGTCGGCGACGACTTCTTCGTCACCAACCCGAAGCGCCTCGCCGAGGGCATCGAGCGCGGCGCGGCGAACGCGCTGCTCGTCAAGGTCAACCAGATCGGCACCCTCACCGAGACCCTCGACGCCGTGGAGCTCGCGCACCGCAGCGGCTACCGCACGATGATGTCGCACCGCTCCGGCGAGACCGAGGACACCACCATCGCGGACCTCGCGGTCGCACTGGGCAGCGGCCAGATCAAGACCGGCGCGCCGGCGCGCTCCGAGCGGGTCGCGAAGTACAACCGGCTGCTGCGCATCGAGCAGGAGCTCGGCGCCGCCGCCCGCTACGCCGGGCGCGACGCGTTCCCCCGCTTCCGTCCGCAGTCCTAGGAACGGACGCCCCGCCGCCGGCCCGCCCGAGAGGAAGGATCTCCCCTCAGGAGGGCCGGCGCACGTCCAGGGCGATGGTGCGGTCGGCCTGGCCGACGACCCAGGGGTCGTGGCTGACCATGAGCACGCCCGCCCCACCTTCCGCCAGGCCCCGCAGCAGGCCGAGGATGACCGCCGCGTTGTCCCTATCCAGCGAGGCGGTCGGCTCGTCGGCCAACACCACCGGCGGGCGGCGCACCAACACCCGGGCCAGAGCGACGCGCTGCTTCTCCCCGCCGGAAAGCTGAAACACCCGATCGCCCTCCCGGCCGGCGAGACCTACTTTTTCTAGCGCCTCGGTGATCGCGGCACTCTTGTCTTTCCGTCGGGTGGTGACCGGCAGTGCGAGCGCGAGGTTGTCGGCCACGGTGTCCTGATCGATCAGAGCGAAGTCCTGAAACAGATAGCCCAGCAGCTCCCGCCTCGCACGTCGTGCTGCCCGTCCCCGGATGCGGTCGAAGCTCCTCCCGGTCAGCGCGATGGTGCCCTGATCGGGCCGGTCGATGAGGCCGATGCAGTTGAGCAGCGTGGTCTTGCCGGACCCGGACGGGCCGGTGATGCAGGCCAGCTCGCCGGGGTTCACGGCGAGGTCGAGGCCCCGCCACAGGGTACGTTGCCCGATGGTCTTGGCGAGACCCGTTGCCGAAATGATCGGTGAGACGGAGGTCATGCCTGTCTCTCCCTTCTAGGGCGGTTGATCACGATGGCGAGCCAGAGCGCGGACGACGCGACGACGACCGCCGCCACGAGGCCGACCGCTGCGGGGTGGAACACGTTGGCGTGGGCGAATTCGTCGCTGACCGACGCGAGATACCGGGACTCCCGCCACGACCACAGCACGTAGCCAGCGGTGACGACGGCGACGATCGCTTCGAGCGCGACGAGTGCGGCGACGGGTTTGGTCCTCGGCACCCCGAGCAGCCAGTAGACGCGGTGGCGGCCGATGACGGCGCGGCGCACGGCCAGGGCGCACAGCACCGTCGCGCCGGCGAGGATGAGCACCGCGGTGAGGAGTCCGGCGAGCAGCGTGGCGAGCGTGGTGAGCGCGGTGCGGTGATGCCCGGCCCAGGTGGCGGCCAGCGGGTCCACGGCCTCGATGAGGGAGCCGGACTCGGGGTTTGTGGCGAGCCGGTGGGCGTTGGCTTCGCCGGTGATGGTCAGGCTGCCGTTGGAGACCGCGGAGAGGATCTCCTCGTCGTTGGGGAGGCGGCCCTCGGGGTAGACGAGGATGGGCGGCTCGTGAAGGGTGGCGCTAGGCAGCCACTCGGCCTGTCCCGCGTCCCACGTGAAGGCCGAGTAGCCGGAGGCCTCGACCACGCGGGGGCTGAAGCCCTCCTCGGCCGCCTCCTCGATCAGCCATTGGGCGGCCTGCCGCCCCGCCGCGGGGGACACCAGGATCACGCCGCCCGCCCGATCGTCGTCGGTGATGCCGAGACCCTCCGGGCCGGGCGAGAGCGAGCGCTCGAACGCGGCCCAGTTGTAGTGCAGCTCCTCCTCATCGTCCGGGTTGGGGGTCGCGCTGGCGAAGAGCACCGCGCCCTCGGCGTCGAGCTCCCTGACGGCGGCGGCGAGGGAGGGGACTGCCTCGTCGACGGAGGGGTCGTCGCGGGCGCCGGTGATGGCGAATCGGTAGACGTCGGTCACGGCCTGCCAGGCGGGTTTGTCCTCGCGTTGCCGTGCTACCTCCGCGCCGAGGGCCCCGGCCTCGACGACGAGCCCGGCGACGAGGACGAGGCTCAGGCCCCGAACCACGAGGTTCGAGCCAACCACCACCGGGGTTGCGAGCTTCCCGCGCAGCAGCTGGGGTATCGCCTGGGCGCGCAGCACAATGCGCGCGGCGAAAAGCCCCGCTGCCGCCGCGGCGAGGAAGACCGCCAGCATCGCCACCCAGGCGACCAGGTAGTCGGGCAGCGACTCGCCGCGCCCGGTGGCCGCCAGCCACGCCGGCGGCGCAACGGTGGCCACGGCCGCGAAGATCCAGCAGGGCAGCGGGGTGGCGGCGACGATCCGGGCGACGCTTGTGGCGACCGAGTCGCCGTGCAGCGCGCCCACGGCCTCCCGCTTCGCGGCGACCGTCGTGGCGAGGAACGCGACGACGGCGAGGGCGAAGACGGCAAGCGAGAAGAGCGAGCCGAACGCGCGCTGCCCGAGGAGGTAGGCGAGCCACTGGGAGCCGAACTCGAGGTAGTCGATGCCCCGCTCGTCGAGTGCCCGCGCGTAGCGCTCGAATACCTGCTGCCCGCCGGAGTGGTAGTAGGTCTGCCGATACTCCGCGAACGGCAGCTCGGAGAGCTCGTGGACCTCGACGGCCTCGCCGGGCGGCAGTCCCGGGTAGCCGCCCTCTTTCCAGCGCGCGGCGGTGGCGGAGTCGGCGTAGATGACGCGGGTGTCGGGGAGGTTCTTCTCCACGGTGAGGGTCTCGCCCGCGCCGGCGGCTATCCCGTCGAGCTCGCCGACGACGTCGTCGAAGGAGGCATCATCCCCCAGCGAGCGCACCTGGAACGCGCCGTCGGCGTGCAGCGGCTCGGCGCTCTGCAGGATCCACGCGGACCAGTAGCCGAAGAGGACCGCCAGCCCCGCCGCGAGCGTGACGGTGAGGGCCGGGATGGTTGTCGACCTGAGCGCGACGGCGGCCATGCCTAGCGACCCGCCGCTGGGGAAACCGGAGGGACGTCCCGGACGCGGCGGGGCGCCTCGTCGGACGAGTCGGTGATGCGGCGCAGCGCGCTGTTGTGAGGGAACAACCCCTCTCCCTTCGAGAGAACGCGAGGCGGCCGTTGTCGGCCGTGTACGGCTCGCTGTTGGAGGAAACATACCCCACTTTCGGCTGAAAAATAAGGCGTCGCGACGGCTGCCGTCCCCGGCCCGAATAAGAATTAGGGAAGATTAATATGCCGAGCTCATGGGCCGGCGCCGCGCGGGAAAATCAGCCGCCTTTTCGGGGGTCGGCGTTGGCGTTTTCGAAAGGCGACCATCGTCGTTCACCCGCCGGCCATCCTGCGTGCAAAAAGCCGCGCCCGCCGGCGGGGGAGAACCGGGAAGAGAAAGGAGAGGAGCGACAGAAGAGGCCCACCCCCGCGGGGGTGGGCCGGGCGCCGCCGAAAACGCGGCGTGGTCGGGTAGGTGTCGCGGCTACGCCGTGGCGTGAGCCTCGCGGGCGGCGCGGGCCTGGCGGCGGCGCAGCGCCGCGGTGGTGACGAGGCCCTCGCGGGGGCCGAAGAGGTAGACGACGAGGAAGATCGCCGCCTGCACGAGCACGATCGTGCCGCCCGTGGAGACGTCCAGGTGGAAGCTCAAGAACACCCCGGCCCACGTGGAGGCCACCGCGGTGAGAGGGGCGATGATCATCATCCGCTGGAAGCGGGTGGTGAGTAGGAACGCCGTCGCGCCCGGGGTGATGAGCAGCGCGACGACGAGGATGACGCCGACGGCCTGGGTTGCGGCGACGACGACGAGCGCGAGGCTCACGAGGATCGTCCAGCGCACCGCGGTGGTGTTGATGCCGATCGCGCGGGCGTGCTCGGCGTCGAAGGCCCACAGGGTCATGTCGCGGTGGCGCAGCAGGATGATCGCGAGCGCCACGAGTCCGAGGACGATGACCTGCAGCTGCGAGGCGCGGGTGATGCCCAACAGGTTGCCGAAGAGGATCTCCTGGAGGTTCGTGCTCGACGGCGTCACCGAGACGAGCACTAGTCCGAAGGCGAAGAGCGCGGTGAAGACCACTCCGATGGACGTGTCCGACTTCAAGGTCGTGTGCTCCCGCACCGAGCCCACCAGCCCCACTGCGAGGAGCGCGGCGATGAACGCGCCGATCGCGTAAGGCCAGTCGAGGATATAGGAGATCACCACGCCGGGCAGCACCGCGTGGGAGACCGCGTCGCCGAGCAGCGACCAGCCCACGAGGATGAGCCAGCACGACAGAAGGCCCGCGACCAGTCCGGTGAGCGAGCCGATGATCAGCGCCCGGGTGACGAACCCGTAGCTCAGCGGTTCGGTGAAGAGATCGAGCATCGCGGCGTTACTCGCTTTCGTGGGGCGTCGGGGAGGGGATGGGGCGGGAGGCGCTCTCGCGTTCTCTACGAACGCTTCGGGTCAGCGCCGAAGGCGCGAATGAGGTTGTCGCGGCCGATGACCTCGCTCGGCGGGCCGTCGGCGACGACGCGCCGGTTGAGCATGACCACCCGGTCGCAGAGCCTCGGCACCGACTCGAGGTCGTGGGTGGCGAGGAAGACCATCCGGCCGTCCGCGGAGAGCTCGTTGAGGAGCTGGACGATGGTCTGCTCGCTGACCTTGTCGACCCCGGCGAAGGGCTCGTCGAGGAGCATGAGGCTCGCGTCTTGGGCGATGCCGCGGGCGACGAAGGCGCGCTTGCGCTGCCCGCCGGAGAGCTGCCCGATCTGGCGCCCGGCGAGTTCCGTGAGGCGGGTGCGCTCGAGCGCGGCGTCGACGGCCTCGCGGTCGCGGGACTTAGGGATCCGCAGCGGGCCCATGAAGCCGTAGCGGCCGTGCATGACGACCTCGCGCACGGTGATGGGGAAGCTCCAGTCGACCTTCTCCGACTGCGGCACGTAGGACAGGGCGTTCGCCTTGAGCGCCGCGCCGATCGTGCCCGAGCCGATGCCGGGGTAGCGCACCGCGCCGGCGGTCGGGTGCAGCTGGCCCATGATGGATTTGAACAGCGTGGACTTGCCCGCGCCGTTGCCGCCGATGAGCCCGGTGATCTCCCCGGCCTTGAGGTCGAGGGTGACGTCGTCGAGGGCGAGGTGCGTGCCGTAGCTGACGCTTAGACCCTCGACGGCGACAGCGCTACTCGTCGCCCTCACCCGTGAGCCCCGAGACGATGGTATCCGCGTCGAAGGTGAGCAGGTCGAGGTAGGTCGGCGCGTCGCCGTCCTCCTCGGTCAGCGAGTCGACGTACAGGGTGCCGCCGTCGCGCACCTCGTGGTCGGCCTCCTCGATGACCTGCTCCTTCGGGCCGTCGTCGACGGTCGACTCGCAGAACTGGGCGGGCACCTCGTTCTCCTCGAGCCCTTCGACGGCGCGGCGGATGTTCTGCGGGGTGATCTCCTCGTCGGAGTTCACCGCCCAGATGTAGTTCTCCTCGAGGTCCGCGTCGCGCGTGAGGTAGCTGAACGCGCCCTCGCAGGTGGAGAGCACCCGCTGGTTCTCGGGCAGCTCCTCGAGCCCCGCGAGCATCTGCTCGCCGACCTGGGAGATCTTCTCCTTGTAGGCCTCGGCGTTCTGCTCGAAGGTCTCGGCCGACTCCGGGCGGTACTCGGAGAGCGCCTTGGTGATGTTGTCGACGTAGGTGAGAGCCTCCTTCGGGCTCATCCACGCGTGCGGGTTCGGGTGGTCGGTGTTCTCGATGTCGATGACGTCGACGCCCTCGGAGGCCTCGACGCGGGTCGCATCCGAGTCGACGAGCAGGCGGTCGACCCAGTCCTCGAGGCCCAGCCCGTTGGCGATGACCAGGTCGGCGTTCGCCGCGGCGGTGATATCGCCCGGGGTGGGGTCGTAGCCGTGGATCTCCGCGCCCGGCAGCGTCAGGGACGCGACGGAGAGCTCGTCGCCGGCGATCTCCTGGGTGATGTCCGCGAGGATCGTGAACGTGGTGAGCACGTCGACGTCGCCGACGTTCGCGGAGCCGCTCTCCTCGGCCTCGGTCTCGCCGCCACCTTCTGCGGCGGTGTCCGGCTCCTCGGCATCCGAGCAGCCCGCCAGAGCCAGGCCGGCGGACGCGGCGACCGCGGCGAGGACGGTGAGCCCGCGGCGCGGGGAGGCCGGGGCCTCGGAGTCCGGGGTCGGGAGGAAGGATCGAATCATGATGCTCTCCAACTAAGAAGAAAGTTCAATACGACTTAACTGAGCATAGCACCGGGCGGAACTGTGGCTTCCGGTCTCGACCGGTCCGGGGGAGCTGTGGGGCTGAAACCTGGCGGGCGCTCGCCGGGTCCGGGCGGGGCGGGGGTGAGTTAGTATCGGGGGCCATGCATCTCGACGAGCTCCCGGAGCGCTCCCAGGACTACCTCAAGCACATCTATGACCTTGAGGAATGGGCGGGCACGCGCGGCGTGGGGCTCTCCGCGCTCGCCGAGGCGATGGGGCAGCGCCGCTCGACGACCTCCGAGGCGGTCAAGCGGCTGGCGGGCGGCGGGCTCGTCGAGCACGCCCCCTACGCGGACGTGAAGCTCACCGAGCAGGGCCGCGGCTTCGCGATCCAGCTCGTGCGGCGCCACCGGCTCATCGAGACCTTCCTCGTCCGCGAGCTCGGCTACGGCGTCGAGGAGGTCCACGACGAGGCCGAGGTCCTGGAGCACGCCGTGAGCGACCTCTTCATCGCTCGCGTCGACGAGCGCCTCGGGCGCCCGGACCGCGACCCGCACGGCGACCCCATCCCCGACGCGTCGGGCCGCCTCGCGCCGGTCGACGACGTCGTCCTCTCCGAGGCCGCCCCGGGCCAGCGGGTGCGAGTCTCGAGGCTTCGGGACCGCGACGAGGAGTTCCTGCGCCACATGACCGCCCAGGGCGTCCTGCCCGGCGCGGAGCTGCGCGTCGAGGAGCGCCCCTACCCGCAGCTCGCGCGCTTCTCGGTCCTCAGCGCCCCCGAGGGCCACGAGCCGCCGGGCGGGCCGGTCGACATCCCGGCCGGCGCGCTCGGCGAGATCCAGGTCGAGCTGCTCTCCTGACCTCCCGCCCCGGGTGGCCGGGGCGCTAGGATGGGTCGGCGATGACAGGCAGCAGGCAGGAGCGCGGGCAGGCGCCGCGCCGCGGGGGCGGGCGGCCCAGGCGGGTCCCCGTTTCGGGCCGGGACCAGGCCCCGGCGAAGCGGCGGCGCCTGCCTCGGGTTCGCCTGGCGCGACTCTCGGCGGGCGAGGTCCTCATCTTCGTGCTCGTCTTCCTCGTCATCTTGCTCGCGGTGGCGAGGCCGCTGACGAACTACTTCGAGGGCCGCTCCGAGATCGCCCGCGCCGAGCAGGCCATCGAGGACAAGGAGCGCCACATCGAGGAGCTCGAGTCGGTGCTTTCCGACTACGAGTCCGAGGCCTACGTGCGAGAGCAGGCGCGCAAGAGGCTTTCCGTCGTGGGCGAGGGGGAGACCGCCTTCCGCATCATCGACCCCGGCATGGACGAGGCCGAGGGCCAAGGCGGCGAGGGAGGCGAGGAGCACCGCCCGTGGTGGCAGGTGCTCTGGGACTCCATCGCCGAGCCCGTGGAGCCGCTCGACGGCGAGGAGGAGGAGGCCCCCACCGGCTCGAACCTCCCGATCGAGGAGCCCCCGGCGCCCGAGGGTGAGGAGCCCGGCGGGAAGCCCGACCCCGGCGAGGGCGGCGGCGAGCCCGAGGGCGACGAGCCCGCCCCGCCGCAGGGCTAGCCCGCGATTACCCCGCCCGGGCCCGGCCCGGCGGCAGGCCGTGTGGGCGTGGAAGAATGGCCCCATGCACTCCTCCGACGAGTCCTTAGCGGCGGACCTCGACGTCGTCGCCGAGCAGCTGGGCCGGCGCCCCAGGGGCGTGATCGGGGTGGCGTATCGCACCCCCGACGGCCAGCCGGCGGTGATCACCACCGCGCCGAGGCTGCCCGACGGCACGCCGTTTCCCACGCTTTACTACCTCACCGACCCCAGGCTCACCGCCGAGGCCTCCCGGCTCGAGGTCGCGCGCGTCATGGCGTGGATGACCGACCGGCTGGGAGCGGACGAGGGGCTCGCCGCGGACTACCGGGCCGCCCACGAGCACTACCTCGCCAAGCGCGACGAGATCGAGGACTTAGGCACGGACTTCTCCGCCGGCGGCATGCCGGAGCGGGTGAAGTGCCTGCACGTGCTCATCGCCTACGCGCTCGCCGAGGGGCCAGAGAGGGTGCGGCTCGGCACCGAGGCCGTGGCGCTCGCCGCGGAGCACGGCGGGCTGCGCGGCACCGCGGTGTCCGAGGACTGGCCCACGACCGAGGAGCTGGGCATTAGCCTTTCCGACTTCGACTTCAGCAACGCGGAGGCGAACCGATGACCAAGCTGGCCGCCATCGACTGCGGCACGAACTCGCTGCGCCTGCTCATCAGCGACGTCGACCCCGTGGGCCGGCGCCGGGAGATCACCCGGGAGATGCGCATCGTGCGCGTCGGGCAGGGCGTGGACGCCACCCACGAGATCAACCCGGAGGCCATCGAGCGGGCCCGGGAGGTGCTCACCGACTACGTCGCCCGGATGCGCTTCGAGGGAGTCGAGCGGGTCCGCATGGTCGCGACCTCGGCGGTGCGCGACGCGAAGAACCGGGAGGACTTCTTTGCGATGACCGAGGAGCTCCTCGGCCAGGTCGAGCCGGGCGCCCGCGCGGAGGTCATCTCCGGCGAGGAGGAGGCGCAGCTCTCCTTCGACGGGGCGGTGCAGTTCCTGAAGCCCGAGCGCGGCCCGTTCTGCGTCATCGACTTAGGAGGCGGCTCGACGGAGTTCGTCGTCGGCAACACCGACGGCGAGATCTTCGGCTCCCACTCGACGCAGATGGGCTGCGTGCGGCTCAGCGAGCGGATCATGCGCGCCGACCCGCCCACCGACGCGGAGACGGAGATCGCCCGCGACTACATCCGCGAGCGGCTCTCCGAGGTGCGCGCCCTCGTGCCCGTGGAGAAGGCGAAGACGTTCGTGGGCTGCGCGGGCACGTTCACGACGCTCTCCGCGCTGGCGCAGGGCCTGGAGCGCTACGACCCGGCGGCGATCCACGGCTCGGAGCTCAACTTCGACGCGCTGCGGGTCATCACCCGGCAGCTGCGCCGCGAGGACTCGGCGACCCGCGCCCACAACCCGGTCATGCACCAGGGCCGCGCCGACGTCATCGGCGCGGGCGTCGTCATCGTCGAGGAGGTCATGGCGATGATCGAGGAGATCGCCGAGCCGCGCTCGTTCGTCATCTCCGAGATGGACATCCTCGACGGGATCATCGGCGACCTCCGCGCACGCTCGTAGCGGGCCGCCTAGTAGACTCTGATTCTCGGCGAGCCGCCGGGGCGCCCCGCGCCCCGGCGTAAGCGCCCGGCCCCCGTAGCCCAACTGGCAGAGGCGGCGGACTTAAAATCCGTTCAGTGTCGGTTCGAACCCGACCGGGGGCACCGTTGTCGCGGTACGCTTGATCGTTTCGGCTGCCGCTGTTTCTCCGCCGGCGCCGTTCGCCGCGCCCGCCCTGTCGCGCCCCGACCCGCGCGCCGCGCTCGGCGCGGAGCTTCGCGGCTTGTGCACACCTCTTTGGGGGAAGTGCGTCTCTGGGGCCGCTTATAATCCGCTCGATGTCGGTTCGAACGCGGCCGGACACCACGATCCTCCCTCACCAGCCCGGCCCGCCCGGAAAGTGACAGGCGTGGACGCCCGGCATCCCCGCCCGAGCCACAGGGCGGGCGCCGAGACGCATCGACGATCGTTTCCGTAAAACGATGGAGGCGGAGGTCTGATGCACAGCGGCAACCCCATCATGGGCCGCCTGGCCGGTGCGGAGCGCTACGCCGTCCGGGACGAGAACCAGGAGGGCTACCAGGGCTTCGGCAACCCCGCCGAGCCGGCCGCGCCCGCGGCGGCGCTGCAGGAGCGGGACCGGCCGCTCACCGTCGACGACGTCGTCATCACCACCGGCATCGCCCTGGCGGTCATCGTGGCCGCCGCGGTGGGCGGCTTCGGGCTGTCCACCGCGATCGGCGACGAACGCGTCGCCGCGGCGATCGGCCTGATCAGCGCGATCGGCGGGCTCATCACCGTGTGTGCCTGGTCGTCGAGGGGCAGCCACGGCTCCCGGCCGCGACGATCACCTTCGCGGTGTTCGAGGGATTCCTGGTCGGCAGCTTCTCGATGGCCCTCCTCGGCGAGGTCGACGGCATCCCCGACTCCGGCGTGATCATCACGCAGGCGGTCGTCGGCACGATCGGCGTGTTCGCGGGGACGCTCGTCGTCTACAAGGCCTCGACGAAAGACGTCGACGCGGTGGGCTGCCTCTTCCAGTTCCTGGTTCCCTTCATCGCCGGCCTGGCGGCGATCGTGCTCGTCAACGCCGTCGCCAGCCTCATCAGCGGCGGCGAGCTCGTCCCGTTCGACGGGGGAGAGGTTGGGATCGTCTTCGCGCTCGTGTGCATCTTCGGCGCCACGGTGAGCTTCCAGGTGGAGTTCGAGGTCATCGAGCAGCTCGTGCGCGCCTAGGCGCCCGCCAGGGAGGCGTGGGCCCTGGCGCTGGGGCTCTCGGTGACGCTGGTGTGGCTCTACATCGAGATCCTCATCTTCTTTGCGCACCTCACGCGCGACGACGACTAACCCCTCGCGCCGGCCGCGCCCGGGACGCACCTGCCCCGCGCTCACCGCGGCGGGCGCCCGCAGGCGGTGGGGGAGACCCCCGCGGCACGCCACCGGGATCCCGCGCCGGGCCCGGGCGGGGCTGTTCTTGTGTCGCCAGGCGGGAACTTCCGTCCCCTCCCACTCGTTGAAGCATGTGGACGCTAACTAGTTTCGCCCGCGACACTTCGCGGGCGCCGCAACGAACCAACGAACGTCCAGGAAAGGATGGAGACGGAGGCTCTATGCGCAGCAACAACCCCGTCATGGCGCGCCTTCCCGGCGCGGAGCGCTACACCGAGCAGGGCCAAAACCAGGGCTATCAGGGCTTCGGCAGCCCGGCCGAGCCGGCCGCGCCCGCGGCGCCGCCGCGCTCGCAGGACCGGCCGATCACCGTCGACGACGTCGTCATCAAGACCGGCATCACCCTGGCGATCATCGTCGCCGCCGCGGCGGTGAGCTTCGGGCTGTCCGTCGCGACCGGCAACCCGGGCATCTCCATGCTGCTCACGGGCGTCGGCGCGATCGGCGGGTTCATCACCGTTCTCGTCTGGTCGTTTAAGCGCAACTTCGGCTCGCCGGCCACGACGATCACCTACGCCGTGTTCGAGGGCCTGTTCGTCGGCGGCTTCTCGATGGTGTTCTCCGGGGTGCTCATCGGCAACGAGAACGCCGGGGCGATCATCGCGCAAGCCATCGTCGGCACGCTCGGCGTGTTCGCCGGCATGCTCGTCGTCTACAAGGTCGGCGCGATCAAGGTGACGAACAAGTTCTCCCGCGTGCTCACCGCCTGCATCGCCGGCGTGGCCGTGCTGCTGCTCGTCAACCTTGTGGTCAGCCTGTTCACCGGCGGGGGGCTCATCCTGCGCGACGCGGGCCCGATCGGGATCATCTTCTCGCTCGTGTGCATCGTGCTTGCCGCGCTGAGCTTCCTCCAGGACTTCGACGTCGCCGACAAGCTCGTGCGCGCCCAGGCGCCCTCGAAGGAGGCGTGGGGCGTGGCGCTCGGCCTCGCGGTGACGCTGGTGTGGCTCTACACCGAGATCCTGCGCCTCATCGCGATCTTCGCGCGCAGCGACAACTAGGACTCCCCGAGCCCCTCTTGGGCCTCCCCGCCGACCCGGCCTCAGGCCGGGTAAGGCGGGGAGCTTTTTTATGCCCGGCCCCGGCCGGGCACAGGCGAAGGGCCTGGGGACGCGGCGACGCCCCCGGGGAAATCACCCGGGGGCGTCGGAGAGTCGAAGCGGGGGGCGTCGGAGGCCCCGCGCGCCGGGGGAGCGGGCTCGCCCCTTAGGGGGCGACGGGCTCGCCGTCGATCTCGAGGACGGTGAAGAGCACCCCGTCGTCGACCTCGACGGGCTGGGAGACCTCGACCTCGACGTCCTCGCCGTCGAGGGTGCCGGTGCCGGTCGCGGACTCGTTGGTCCACTCCGCCCACTCGATGTCCTCGACAATGGCGTCGGAGTCGGTGCAGTCGGCCTGGATCGTGCTCGGGCGCACCTCCGGCTCCGCGAGGCAGGAGGCGTAGCGCGGGGAGGCGTTATCGCCGATCGCGGCGTCGGCGCCCTCGGCGTGGCTGGGGGCCGGGGCGGGCGCGTCGGTGACGGTGTCGACCTTCTCGGTGGAGGGCTGCTGGTGCGGCGGGCTGCACGCGGCGAGGGCGGCCGCGGCGGTCACCAGCGCGGCGGTGGCGGGGAGAAAACGGGAGTGCATGAGAAAAGACGTCCTTGTCTCGGGAGGCTGGTCGGGGCTGGGGAGCGCGAGGCGGCGGGGCCGGCTAGGCGCCGCGCGGGGTGGCGGCCTTCGCGGAGTCGTACGGCGCCGCCGACTCGATCGTCACCCGGATGGTGCGGCCGTTGGGCGCGGAGTACTCGCGGGTCTCGCCCTCGGAGGCGCCGATGATCGCCGCGCCGAGCAGGGACTGCTCGGAGTAGGTCTCTAAGTCCTTGTTGTCGGAAGCCGCGGCGCGCGTGCCGATGAGGAAGGTCTCCTTGTCGTCCTTGTCGTCGTTGTAGTAGACGTGCACGACCGAACCGACGTGGGCGACGCCCTCCGCGACCGCGGTGCGCTCCGTGGTGGAGTTCGCGAGGATCTCGGAGATCTGCTTGATGCGGGCCTCCTCCTGGTCCTGCATCTCGCGGGCGGCGTCGTAGCCGGCGTTCTCCTTAAGATCGCCCTCCTCGCGGCGCTCGTTGATCTCCGCGGCGACGACCGGGCGGTGGTCGATGAGCTCCTGAAGCTCCCGCTCGAGCTTCTCCTTCGTCTCCGGGGTGATGTACTGCTTCGGCTCGTCTGCCATGACACATCCTTTCCAACCGCGTGCTCGCCCCGGCTCTGGCTCCCGGGGCACTGACTGAGCGGCCATGCCACCTTAGCTTTAAGGGCCGTGGCCGGCCCCCGTCCGAGGGGCGGCTAAAAGCCCAGGTCAATGGCCGCAGATAGCAAAAACCCTAGCACATCAGGAGGCGTCGTCCGCCGCGGCGCGGGGCGGCACCTCGAGGTGCTCGGGAATCTCCGTGGAGCAGCCGTACACCCCGCCGGAGACCGGCACGTCCCGGGTGGGCAGCTCCACGTCGACGCTGATGACGCCCGGCCCGCCGGCGGGCACCGGCACCTCCCGGCGGCCCACCTCCGCCATCGAGTAGTCGAGCGCGGTGACGATGCAGTAGCTGTCGCGCTCCGGCTCGTCGCGCTCGATGTCGATGCTTAAGCTCATCGTGTCGTCGTCGACGCGCTCGAAGTTCGTCATCGTCGCGCGCACCGTCTGCTCGTCGCGGGTGAAGATCACCGCCGCGGACGCCGCCAGCGCGAGCGCGATGAGCACGCCGAGCCCGATGACGACCCAGCGCCCCGACGCGGCGCGCCGCCGGGAGCCGTAGCGGTCGGCGGGGGCCTTTGGCGGCTTAGCCATGGGGCGCTCCTTTCCGCGCGGGCGGCGCGGGTCGAACTGGGCGGGAGGGTTGCGCGGGCGCGCGACACTCATGATAAACCGGGCGTTTCATCCCGCGGGAACGCCGCCGGGCGGGCGGGGCGCGCGCCGGGGTTAGCATGGCGGGGTGGCGGCGGCGAGCGCCGCGCCCGCGCGGCCCCGGACCGCACCCGGGCCCGGCGCGGGTCCCGGCCCGAACGACGCGAAAGGACGACCTGTGGCGAGCGATCTTCGGCTCATGGCGATCCATGCCCACCCCGACGACGAGGCCTCCAAGGGCGCGGCGACGCTGGCGCGCTACGCCGCCGAGGGGCACCGGGTGAAGGTCGTCACCTGCACCGGCGGGGAGCGCGGCGACATCTTGAACCCCGCGATGGACAAGCCCGGGGTCAAGGAGCGCATCGAGCAGGTCCGCCGCCAGGAGATGGCCGCCTCCGCGCGGGCGCTCGGCGTCGAGCACGCCTGGCTGGGCTACGTCGACTCCGGGCTGCCCGAGGGCGATCCGCTGCCCGCGCTCCCCGAGGGCTGCTTCGCGCTCGAGGACACCGACGCCGCGGCAGCCCGGCTCGTGGCGCAGGTGCGCGAGTTTCGGCCCCACGTGCTCATCACCTACGACGAGAACGGCGGCTACCCGCACCCCGACCACTTAAAGGTCCACGAGCTCTCCATGATCGCGTGGGAGCGCTCCGGCGACCCCGACTACGCCCCGGAGGCCGGCGAGCCCTGGGAGCCGGAGAAGCTCTACTACACCCACGGCTTCCCCAAGGCGCGCATGGTGCTGCTCCACCGCCGGCTCATGGAGGAGAACCGGCCGAGCCCGTTCGGCTCGATCCTCGAGCGGATGGACCCCGACAGCGGGGACGTCATGGACCGGGTGACCACCCAGGTCACCTGCGGGGAGTACTTCCCGCGGCGCGCGGCGGCGCTCACGGCGCACGCCACGCAGATCGACCCGTCGGGCGCGTTCCTCGCGGTGCCCACCGAGCTGCAGGCCGAGGTGTGGCCCACCGAGGAGTTCGAGCTCGCGGGCTCGCGGGTGGCGACCTCCATCCCCGAGGACGACCTGTTCAGCGGCATCGACGAGCCCGCCGAATAACTAGGCCGCGCCCGGGCCGGCCCGCCGGGGCGGCGGATTCGGCGCGCCGGGCCGCCGGTCGTAGTATTTAGGCGATCCGCCGATCCGGGAAGGGAGAGTGGCGACGAGCCGATGACGACGTGGGACACAGTCGCTTTTTATGCGGGCGAGGCAGGCAGCGCCGTGCTCGCGCAGCAGCAGCGCGGCGGCCCGCTCGGGCCGGAGTTCGGCAAGGCCTCCCCGGTCGGCCTCTTCGTGCTCGTCGCGCTGCTCGCCGCGGTGCTGTGGCTCGGCTGGGCGTTCTACCGCCGGCACAAGCGCTTCGTGCGCCGGCGCGTCTTCGCCGAGCGCAACGGCATCGACCCCTTCGACCAGGACGCCATCGACAAGGCCATGGCCGAGGCCGGGATCCTCGACCGCGCGAAGCGCACGTGGATCTAGCGCCCGGAAGGAAATACATCCTCAAAAAAGAGACGCGGCGCACAGTGTCCGCATAATCGAACCTTAAAGCCCCCGGAAACGCCGGTTTCCGGGGGCTTTTGGCGTGCCGGGAGCCGGCTTTCGTTCGCTGCAAAACTTTTAGCGTATCAACCGTGTTGTGCCTTGGACAACATAGCGATTCGTCCGTAAGCTAGTTGCTAAGCCCCAAGAAAATGCTGCGGGATCATAGCCGTAGCCGTGGCCGGCGAGGAACCACCCCCGCGGGGGCTCTCGCCTCAAGGCCTCGCCGGGGTCCGTCAACTGTGGTTTGTGAAAGGTGTGCGGATTTTATGTCTCAGACCGGCCAGCCCGGCCAGAGCAGCCTGTTGCGTCGCCGGATCCTCTTCCACGCCATACCCGTCGGCATGCTGCTCGCGTTCGTGGCAGCCGGCATGGCGTCCGGGACGTTCGATACCTACCGGGCCCGCTACGACTTCGCGACGTCGGTGCAGACGCTCATCTTCGCGACGTACCTCTTCGCGCTGCTGCCGACGCTGCTGCTCACCCCGCTGATCCTGAAAAAGATCACGCCGATCCAGCTCTACGTCATCGGCATCTGCATGCTCGTCGTCGCCGACGTCGTGTTCGTCTCCTCGGCGGCGACGTGGATGCTCTTCCTCGGCCGCGCGCTGCAGGGCATCACCGTCGCGTTCCTCAACTCCGCCGCCCCGCAGCTGCTCATCTCGCTGCAGAAGCGCGGCTGGGGCCGGTTCGACGCGATGATCCTCTCGCTCGTCGCCTCGGGCGGCCTGGGCGTCGGCCTGTTCGGCGCGAAGGCGCTCGAGGGTAGCGCCGACAACATCGACCGGTGGCTCTTCGCGATCCACATCGTCATGACCATCGTGTTCCTCGTCGGCACGCAGGTCATCCGCCCCCGCGGGGAGGACGCGAAGCGCAAGGTCGGCGACTCCGCCGAGGAGAAGCAGAACCTCTTCGACTTCTCCGCGCCGAAGGAGCTCCACGCGAAGTGGATCTCCACCGCGGGCCTGGCGGCCGGCACGGTGTGGACCCTGG
This sequence comes from Corynebacterium otitidis ATCC 51513, assembly GCF_000296405.1. Classification (GTDB taxonomy): domain Bacteria; phylum Actinomycetota; class Actinomycetes; order Mycobacteriales; family Mycobacteriaceae; genus Corynebacterium; species Corynebacterium otitidis. The sequence goes on along the minus strand of NZ_JH815192.1, from coordinate 396,562 downwards.
GCGGGCTCTACCTGGGGCTTGGCGGCCTCATCGGCGACACCGTCGCCCCGCCGATCGCCGCGTTCGTGCCGTTCATCTTCTTCATGGCGATGATGGGCGGCCAGCTGCTCACCCGCACCATGTCGAAGTCCATCTCCCAGCTGCTCATCTGGATCCCCGTCAACGTCGCGGGCGCGATCCTCACCGCCGCGGGCGTGGGCATCGCCTTCGCCGCCGGGGAGGCGTCGTGGTTCTCCGGGATCGTCGGGCTCGCCGGCGCGATGGCCGGCGGCGTGAGCCTGGGCATCATCTTCGTCGTCGCGACGGACATCTTCCCCAAGACCATCGACGACGACAAGGCCAGCAAGCAGACGGCGTTCTTCTTCGCGAAGACCTTCGCCGGCAACTCGCTGCCCACCCTGGCGGTCGGGCTGCTCTCCGACGTCATCGGCCTGCAGTGGGCGCTCGCGATCCTCGCCGCGGTCGTCACCGTCATGGGCATCGGGCTCATCGTCCGGTTCCGCTCGCTCGCCCTGGAGAACCGCCGCGTCGCGGCGCAGCAGGGCGACTAGACCCGCGGGGCATCGGCCGTCGGCGGCCGGGGACGGGCCTGGCGCCCGCCCCGGCCGCTTCCGGCGTTTGGGGCCGTCCCGGCTAAGATGGCGGCCGTGAAGCCGATCCCGCAGCGCATGCTCTACCCCGTCTACGAGGCGCGCCTCATGCGGGAGCTCGACGGGATGCCCCAGCCGAGGCACCTCGCGGTGATGTGCGACGGGAACCGCCGCTGGGCGCGCGAGTGCGGCTTCGAGGACGTCAGCCACGGCCACCGCGTCGGCGCGAAGAAGATCGGCGAGCTCGTGCGCTGGTGCCGCGACACCGAGGTCGAGATCGTCACCGTCTACCTCCTCTCCACGGAGAACCTCTCCCGCTCCAGGGAGGAGCTCACCGCGCTGCTGCCGATCATCGCCGACGTCGTCGGCGAGCTCGCCCGCAAGGAGAACGACTGCCGTATCCGGCTCGTCGGGCGCCTCGAGCTGCTGCCCGACGTCATCGTCGAGCGGCTCCAGCGCGCCGCGGACGCCACGAGCCACAAGGACGGCATCGAGGTCAACATCGCCGTGGGCTACGGCGGCCGCCAGGAGATCGTCGACGCCGTGCGCCGCCTGCTCAAGGAGAAGGTCGCCGCCGGGCACTCCGCCGAGGAGCTCCCCGAGCTGGTGACCGCGGACGCCATCTCCGAGCACGTCTACACCTCGGGCCAGCCCGACCCCGACCTCGTCATCCGCACCTCGGGGGAGCAGCGGCTCTCCGGGTTCCTTCTGTGGCAGTCGGCCTACTCGGAGATCTGGTTCACCGACACCTACTGGCCGGCCTTCCGCCGCGTCGACTTCCTGCGCGCGCTGCGCGCCTACTCGAAGCGCTCCCGCCGCTTCGGGAAGTAGCCCCGCGCCAGCTTCCCGCGGCCGGCCACCCCTGCCGGCCCACAGCCGCGCCACAGAAGCCCTAGTGGAAACGAGTCCGGATAGAACTGGCGGGGGTAAACCCGCCCCGGCGCGGCTAAGGCGGTCCTACTATCGCGCGTGACCGGGCCGCGGGCGCCCAGCCCTCAGGCCCGGCCGAATCCGTGGAGCCCAGGACCGACGGGAAGGATCGCCCATGACCGACATCAACAACGTCACCGTGCTCGGCGCCGGCGTGCTCGGCGCGCAGATCGCCTACCAGGCCGCCTTCGCCGGCAAGAACGTCGTCAGCTACGACATCAACGACGACGCGCTCGCCGCCGCGAAGGACCGCTTCGACAAGCTCGACAAGACGTACGCCGCCGGCGTCGAGGGCGCCACCGAGGAGCGCATCAAGGAGACCCGCGAGCGCCTCTCCCAGTCGAGCGACCTCGCGGAGGCCGTCTCGGACGCGGACCTCGTCATCGAGGCCGTGCCGGAGCGCCTCGACCTCAAGAAGGAGATCTGGTCGGCGGTCGGGAAGGTCGCCCCGGAGAAGACCATCTTCGCGACGAACACCTCGACGCTGCGGCCCAGCGACTACCGCGAGGAGACCGGCCGAGAGGAGCGCTTCCTCGCGCTGCACTTCGCCAACGAGCTGTGGCACTTCCGCACCGCCGAGGTCATGCCCACCGACAAGACCGACGAGGAGGTCCGCAAGGCCGTCGTCCAGTACGCCCACGAGATGGAGATGGTCCCCGTAGAGATCAAGCGGGAACACCCGGGCTACATCCTCAACAGCCTGCTCGTGCCCTTCGTCGAGGCCGGGCAGAAGCTCTGGGACCAGGACATCGCCGACCCCGCGGAGGTCGACCGCGACTGGCGGGTCTCCACCGGGTCGCCGATGGGGCCCTTCCAGGGCATGGATGTCGTCGGCCTGCGCACCGTCGCCGCCGTGGGCATGGCGCGCGACGACGAGGAGATGGTCCGCATCGCGAGGCGCATCGACGAGGAGTTCGTCCAGAAGGGCAAGACCGGTGTCGAGTCTGGCGAGGGCTTCCTGCGCTACGACGAGGACGGCAACCGCATCGACGACTAGGTAAAAGACTTCCCGCCGCGGGCTTCGGCCGGCAGCGGGGCATAGGGCGCGGCCCGCCTTAGGCGGCCGCGGCCGGGCGATCCTCAGCGCCCGCCGCGGTCCCCCGGGGCGGGCCGCCGCTGCGTCTTGAGGGCGGGGGAGGGCGCTAGAGCTTGCGCATCCGCACCCGCTGGACGCGGTGGTTCTCGCCCTTGGTGAGCACGAGCGAGGCGCGCACCCGGGTGGGCAGGATGTTCTCCACGAGGTTGGGCAGGTTGATCGACTGCCAGAAGTCGCGGGCCTCGGCGACGGCGGCGTCGTCGGAGAGCCCTGCGTAGCCCTTGAAGTGGGAGTCGGGCCGGCGGAACTCCGTGTCGCGCATGGTGAGGAAGCGCTCGACGTACCACTTCTCGATGATCTCCGAGGGGGCGTCGACGTAAATGGAGAAGTCGAACAGGTCGGAGACCATGAGGCTCGGCCCCGTCTGGAGGACGTTGAGGCCCTCGAGGATGAGGATATCGGGCTGGTCGACGACGATGTCCTCATCGGGCACCCGGTCGTAGAGGCGGTGCGAGTAGAGCGGGGCGTGCACGTCGCGCTGCCCGGCCTTGACGTTGGTGACGAAGCGCAACAGCGCGCGCTGGTCGTAGGACTCGGGGAAACCCTTGCGCTTCATCAGCCCGCGCCGGTTGAGCTCCGCGGCGGGGTGGAGGAACCCGTCGGTGGTCACAAGGTCGACCCTCGGGTGGGTGTCCCAGCGCTGGAGGAGCACCTGCAAAAGCCTCGCGGTGGTGGACTTGCCGACCGCCACCGAGCCGGCGAGCCCGATGATGAACGGCACCGGCACTGGCGGCTGGCCGAGGAACGTCGTCGTGGCGTCCATGAGCCGCTGCCGGGCGCGCACCTGGAGGTGTAAGAGGCGCGAGAGCGGCAGATAGACCTCGGCGACCTCCGCGAGGTCGATGTTCTCCCCGATGCCGCGGAGCTCCGCGACCTCGGCCTCGGAGAGCACCATCGGCATGGCCTGACGCAGCTCCTGCCACTGCGCCCGGGAGAATTCCAGGTAGGGGCTCACCGACTTGGGCGATCCGCTGCTGCGAGTCATGACTCACCATTGTGCCTTATGCCACCCCGCCTCCCCCGTCAACCCCCCGCCGGGTCCCGCGCGGCCCGCGGCCCGGCGCGATGAATGTATACCGCCCACTCGATGCCCAGGTGGGCGTGTAATTCGTGCTACATCTAGAAGGTAAGGTGTTTTCCGGATCCGGCGAAGCCGGCTTTGTCCCACGCCATCATGGCGGCGCCCGGCCGACAGGCGGGGCGGGGGCGGCCGGGCGCCGTTAGGCCTTTGACAAGGAGACAAAATAATGAGTGATGTGCGATACCAGGCGCTGTCCGAGCTCGACCCCGAGGTGTTCTCCGCCATCGGCGGGGAGCTCGACCGGCAGCGCAGCACCCTTGAGATGATCGCCTCGGAGAACTTCGTGCCGCGCGCGGTGCTCCAGGCGCAGGGTTCGGTGCTCACCAACAAGTACGCCGAGGGCTACCCGGGGCGGCGCTACTACGGCGGCTGCGAGCACGTCGACGTCGTCGAGGACCTCGCCCGGGACCGCGCGAAGGAGCTCTTCGGCGCGGAGTTCGCCAACGTCCAGCCCCACTCGGGCGCGACGGCGAACGCGGCGGTGCTCGCCGCGGCGGCGGAGCCCGGCGACACGATCCTCGGGCTGTCCCTCGACCACGGCGGGCACCTCACCCACGGGATGAAGATCAACTTCTCCGGGCTGCTCTACAACGTCGTCGCCTACGGCGTGAACCCGGAGACCATGCGCGTCGACATGGACCAGGTGCGCGAGCTCGCGAAGAAGCACCGCCCGAAGGTCATCATCGCCGGCTGGTCGGCCTACCCCCGCATCGAGGACTTCGCCGCCTTCCGGGAGATCGCCGACGAGGTCGGCGCCGTGCTGTGGACCGACATGGCCCACTTCGCGGGCCTAGTCGCCGCCGGCCTGCACCCCTCCCCGGTGCCGCACTCCGATATCGTCTCCTCGACGGTGCACAAGACGCTCTCCGGGCCGCGCTCCGGGCTCATCCTCGCGAAGCAGGACTGGGCGAAGAAGCTCAACTCGCGCGTCTTCCCCGGCCAGCAGGGCGGCCCCCTCATGCACGTCGTCGCCGCGAAGGCCACCGCCTTCAAGATCGCCGCGGGCGAGGAGTTCAAGGACCGCCAGAAGCGCACCATCGAGGGCGCGCAGATCATCGCCGAGCGCCTCCTCGAGAAGGACGCCAAGGAGGCGGGCGTCGACCTCGTCACCGGCGGCACGGACGTCCACCTCGTGCTCGTCGACCTGCGCAACTCCCCGCTCGACGGGCAGCAGGGCGAGGACCTCCTCCACGCCGCGGGGATCACCGTCAACCGCAACGCCGTGCCCTTTGACCCGCGCCCGCCGGCAGTCTCCTCCGGCCTGCGGATCGGCGCGTCGGCGCTCGCGACCCGCGGCTTCGGCGCGGAGGCCTTCACCGAGGTCGCCGACATCATCGGCACCGCGCTCGTCGAGGGCAAGAACGCCGACGTCGAGGCGCTGCGCCGCCGCGTCGACAAGCTCGCCGAGCAGTACCCGCTCTACGACGGGCTCGAGGACTGGAAGTTCCTCGACTAGAAAAATCACCTCGACAGACGCGAGCGCCCGCGCGCCGCGCCCCGCAGGCCGAGCAGGCCGGGGCGCAGCGGCGGGCGCGTCGCTGTCTGGGCCTCCCGCGCCGGGTCTGGGGATCGGCGCGGCGGGGGAGGGCTTGAGATGAGGCGTTAGGCGTCGCCGCGGGCGGCGCGCTCCTCGGCGAGCTGCCGGCGGGCCTCCTCGAGCCAGGCGGGCTTGTTAGCGAGGAGCTCGTTGATCTCCTCGGTGGTCAGCGCCTTGTCCGCGCCGTTGCGCTTGAGCGCCGAGATCGTCACGCCCAGCTTCTGCGCCACGACCGGCCGCGGGTGCGGGCCGGTGCGCCGCAGCTCGTTGAGCCACTCCGGCGGGTTGTGCTGCAGCTCGCGAAGCTCCGCGTGGGTTACCGCGTTATCGCGGAACTCCTGCGGCGCGGCGGGCAGGAAGATCCCGAGCTTCTTCGCCGCGGTCGCCGGCTTCATCGCCGTCGAGGACGCGGGGCGCGGGCTGTCGTTGGCAGGCTGGTCGCTCACGGCTCGTACCGTATCATTCCAGCCCATGGTGACCTTAAGCTTCGCCACCGGCACCGAGCCCGGCAAGTGGCTGCGCCGCTACACCGAGCGCACCGGCCACCCCGCCCTCGACGCCGCGGCCGCCGACGACCCCGTCGCCCGGCTCCTTAACGGCGCGGCCGACGCCGCGCTCGTCAGGCTCCCGGACCGAAGGGTCGAGGAGCGCGCCGGCGAGCTCCACCGGGTGGTGCTCTACGAGGAGGCCCGCGGCGTGGGCGTGCCCGCCGAGAGCGTCTACGCGCTCGCCGGCGGGCCCATCGACGCCGCCGACATCGCAGGCGAAACGTGCCACTACCGGCCCACGCCTAGCGGCGACGTCGACCCCGCGAAGGTCCGCGAGCTCCTGCCCGTCGTCGCCGCCGGCGTCGGCGTCGTCGTCGCGCCCTTCCCGCTCGTGCGCCAGCTCGCCGGGCGGCGCGTCGCGGCCCTGAAGTACCGCGACGACTCGGTGCCACAGACCTCCATCGCTCTCGTGTGGCCCAAGGAGAAGGACTCGCCCGCGATCCAGGATTTCGTTGGCATCGCCAAGGGCCGCACGGCCAACTCCACCAGGTTGGAGCGGCCGAAGAAGCGCAGCGCGCGGGAGAAGACGCTTGCCAAGCAGGCCCGCCGCGCCGCGCGCGCGAAGCCCAAGGGCAGGCGCCGCGGCCGGCGCTGACGGGGCGCCGGGGTGACCGGCGCGGCGAGATGGCGTAGGTTGGCGCGAAGCGCCGCGAGCCCACCGCGCCGCGGCGCGGATCGGCCGGCCCCGCGCGGCGAGGCGTCCTCGCGGCGGCCAACTCGAGACAATCCCAGCGATGAAGACAGGACGTGGAGCCATGGCCGAAGGCAACAACGACATCCTCGTGCGCGAGATGACCGAGCAGGACTACGAGCAGGTCCGCGAAATCTACGAGAACGGCATCAAGTCCGGGCACGCCACCTTCGAGCGCAAGGCGCCGGAGTGGGAGGAGTTTTATTCCCACAAGCTGCCCGAGACCCTCTTCGTCGCCGTGGAGGCCTCGAACCCCGACAAGGTCGTCGGCTGGGTCTCCGGGGCGCCGATCTCGACGAGGCAGGTCTTCCACGGGGTGGTCGAGGACTCGATCTACACCGACCCCGAGGAGATCGGCCGCGGCATCGCCGGCAAGCTCCTCGACCGCTTCATCGAGCGCTGCGCGGCGCTCGGCAAGTGGGGCATCCACTCGTGGATCTTCCCCGAAAACGAGGGCTCCCAGCGGCTCCACGAGTCGCGCGGCTTCACCAAGGTCGCGACGTACCACCACATCGCGAAGATGCCCTACGGGGAGCGCGAGGGCGAGTGGCGCGACACGGACGTGTGGGAGAAGCTCCTCGACAAGCCCGACATCCACGTCGAGGACCTGCCGGACACCTAAACGCGCCGGGCACGCCCCGGGCGAGGCAAACCCGCGGCACGCGTCCGCGGCGGCCGCTAGCGTGGGTGGCATAAGGACCTGCCCCTGGGCGTTGTCCCGGGGCGGGCCGAAGCGCCCTCCCCGGGAAGTAAGGGGTCGGGGAGGGCAGCCACGCGCGCGAACCGAAAGGGGGTGTGCCGCTAGCGATGGCGACCCAGCAGATCGTCTCCGCGCCGGCGAACGCCGCGATCTTCCTCACTCTCACCGTCGGGCCCGGCAGGGCGGTGGCGGTGCGCGACCAGCTCGCCGAGCTCCCCGAGCTCACCCGGGCGGTCTCGTTCCGCCACAACGACGCCGAGCTCATCGCGGTCGTCGGGCTGGGCTCCGAGATGTGGGGCCGGATGACCTCGGCGCGCAAGCCGAAGGACCTGCACCCCTTCCCGGAGCTGCGCGGCGCGAAGCACGCCGCGCCCTCGACGCCGGGCGACGTGTTCCTCCACGTCCGCGGCCGGGAGATGGGCATGTGCTGGGAGCTCGCCCGCATCGTCCTTGCGAAGCTCGGCGGCGACGTCGAGGTCGAGGACGAGGTGCAGGGCTTCCGCTACTTCGACAACCGCGACCTCTTAGGCTTCGTCGACGGCACGGAGAACCCCGAGGGCTCCGACGCCGAGCGGGCGGTGCGCATCTCCGCCGAGGAGGACCCCGACTACGCGGGCGGCTCGTACGTGCACGTGCAGCGCTACCGGCACCTGATCGAGGACTGGGAGGCGCTGAGCACCGAGGAGCAGGAGCGCGTCATCGGGCGCACGAAGCTCGACGACGTCGAGCTCGAGGACGACGCCCAGCCGGACAACTCGCACGTCGCGCTCAACGACGTCGAGGACGACGACGGCGAGGACCAGGACATCTTCCGGCTCAACATGCCCTTCGGATCCTTAAAGGACGGGGAGGTCGGCACGTTCTTCATCGGCTACAGCGGCCGGACGTGGGTGACCGAGCAGATGCTTAAGAACATGTTCTTGGGCAGCCCGGAGGGCAACTACGACCGGATCCTCGACTTCTCGATCCCCGAGACCGGCACCCTGTTCTTCATCCCCTCGGTCGCGCAGCTCGAGGGGCTCGCCGACCTGCCGGCTCCCGGCGAGCCCGCCGAGGACGACGGCGACGGGGCAGGGGAGCCGGAGCTAACCGCGCCCCCGGCCGGCGGGCCCGAGCGCGGCCTGGGCATCGGCGGGCTGCGCGCCACCCCGGACCTCGGCCGCGAGGACGACGCCCCGCGCTCTTAAGCGCCGACCGCCGAGAGACAACCGAACACCGACGCCTTAGAAACCATCACCCGCGGCGCAGCACGCCGCGGGCCGAACGAAGCGTTTTGGGAGGACCGCCATGACCGCCAACAACCTGCACCGCGAGCTCGCGCCGATCTCCGATGCGGCGTGGGACGAGATCGAGGACGACGCGCGCACCCAGTTCACCCGCACCATCGCGGGGCGCCGCGTCGTCGACGTCACCGAGCCCAAGGGGCTGGACTTCTCCGCGCTGTCGACCGGCCGGCTCACCGACGGGCCGTCCGCGACCGACGGGGTGGAGACCCGCACCCGCGAGGTCTACCCCGTCGTCGAGCTCAAGGTGCCCTTCACCCTCGAGCGCGCGGAGCTCGACGCCGTGCTGCGCGGCGCGGTCGATGCCGACGTCGACGCGGTGCGCGCCGCCGCCCGCCGCATCGCCATCGCCGAGGACCGGATCGTCTTCCACGGCACGAAGGACGGCGCGATCCCCGGGATCGTGCGCAGCTCCGACAACGAGCCCGTCGAGCTGCCGAGCGATACCGCCGAGCTGCCCGGCGCCGTCGCCGAGGCGCTCAACAAGCTGCGCCGCGAGGGCGTCGAGGGCCCCTACAACCTGCTGCTCTCCGAGGAGCTCTACACCAAGGTGCTCCAGGAGACCGACCACGGCTACCCGATCCGGCAGCACATCGAGCGGGTGCTGCGCGAGGACGGCCGCCTCATCTGGGCGCCCGCGCTCGACGGGGCGCTGCTCGTCTCCGCCCGCGGCGGGGACTACGAGCTCCACCTCGGCCAGGACCTCTCCATCGGCTACACGAGCTCCGACGCGAACGCCGTGGAGCTCTACCTGCAGGAGTCCTTCACCTTCGCCGTCGCCTCCGAGGAGGCCGGCGTCGCCATCGCCGAGCCGAACTAGAGGGCGCCCCGCCTCCTCCCGCGCCGCGTAGGGCGGCGGGGGAGCGGGGCCGAAAGAACGCCGCCCCGGCGGGCCGAGCTGGCCCGCCGGGGCGGTTCTCTTCTATCCGCGCGGCGGGCGGGCGGCGCCCGCGCGCGACGGAGGCTAGCCGGGGGGCTAGTCGATGGTCTCCTTGAGCCGGTCGTTGCGGATGAAGAGCAGCGCCGCGGCGCACGCGAACGCCAGCGGCGCGAGCCACAGGAACTCCGGCATGAGCGCGTCGTTGTAGGAGCTCGTCACCGCCTCGGTGAGCGCCGGCGGCAGGTCGTCGATGATGTCCGGGGTGAGGCTCGACGCGTCCGGCAGCGCGCCGGGGTCGACGTCGTCGCCGAGCGCGGCCGGCACCCGCTCGGCGAGCAGCTCCGCGAGGTTCGCGGAGAGCACGCTGCCCACCAGGGCGGTGCCCACGGCGCCGCCGGTCTGGCGGAAGAAGTTGTTCACCGAGGTCACCACGCCCACCTCGGAGAGCGGGAACGCGTTCTGCACGATGAGCAGGAGGATCTGCATGGTCATGCCGATGCCGACGCCGAGGCCGAGCATGTAGAACCCGAGCCTGGTCAGCGGCGTCTCCGGGGTGACCCCGGAGATGAGGACGAGCATGACGCCCACGAGCGTGAGGCCCACGACGGGGAACCACTTGTAGCTGCCCGTGCGCGAGATGATCTGGCCCGTCGTGATCGAGGTGGCCATCATGCCGGCGATCATCCACACCATCATCAGGCCCGCGTTGGTGGGGGAGAGCATGTGGACCATCTGCATGTAGGTCGGCAGGTAGGCGAGCGTCCCGAAGAGGAAGATGCCCACCCCGAAGCCGCACAGCGTCGTGATGAGGAAGTTGCGCTTGCGGAACAGGCCGAGCGCGATGAGCGGCTCGCTGGAGTGGAGCTCCGCGAAGAGGAACGCCAGCGTGGAGACGATGAACACGCCCGCGAGCGTGAGGATGACCGGGTCGGTCCACTCGTACTGGTTGCCGCCGAACGTCACCGTGACGATGAGGCTCGAGGTCGCGACGATCATCGCGATGGTGCCGGGGATATCCCAGTCGAGGCGCTTCGGCCGGCGCGGCAGCTTGAGCAGCAGCGCCGTGGAGATCAGCGAGATCGCGCCGAGCGGCACGTTGAAGTACAGGCCCCAGCGCCAGCCGGGCCCGTCGGTGAACCAGCCGCCGAGCACCGGGCCGAGCACGGAGGCGACGCCGAAGGCGGCGAACATGAAGCCCATGTAGCGGCCGCGCTCCCTCGAGGTCGTCACCTCCGCGGTAATCGCCTGGGAGAGCGTCATGAGCGAGCCCGCGGCGAGCCCCTGGACGATGCGCGCGGCGATGAGCACCCCGATGGACGTCGCCGAGCCGCCGAGCAGCGAGCCGATGACGAACACGACGGTCGCGCCGAGGAAGAGGCCCTTGCGGCCGATCTGGTCGCCGAGCTTCCCGATGATCGGCAGGGCGATCGTCTGGCCGAGGAGGAAGCCGCTGATCACCCACGAGATGTGGTTCGCGCCGCCGAGCTCGCCGACGATGGTGGGCAGCGCGGCGACGAAGATCATCTGGTTGAGCGAGCTCATGAGCATCGAGAGGATGAGGGTGGCGATCACCCACGGCAGCATGCGCTTGCGCTCCGCGTCGCTCGCGTAGCCGCCGCCCTCCCCCTGGCGCGTCGAGCCGCTAGCGGGGGAGTGCTCCTGAGACGCCATGCACGGTCACTGTCCTTTCCGGTCCGCCCCGCGGGGGCCGCGGGGCGCTTTCCTGTTCGATACTTTCCGATAATGGTGAGCCAAAACCCCGGCCCCGGCCGCCCGTGGCTGGGGCGGCGGGGCCGGGGTGCGGCGCCGGGCTTTGGCCTTCTGCCGCCCGGCGGGGCGCTCGGCGGCGCGGGGGCTAGCCGCGCTCCGGGTTGGTCATCGCCAGCACGTCGAGGCGGCGGTCGAGCTCCTCCTCGGTGAGGTTCTCCCCGTCGACGAGGCCCAGGTCGACGACCGCCTGGCGGATGGTGATGCCCTCCTTGAGGGCGTGCTTCGCGACCTTGGAGGCGGCGTCGTAGCCGATCGCCGAGTTCAGCGGCGTGACGATCGACGGCGAGGAGGCCGCCTGGCGGGCCATCTCCTCGGCGTTGGCCTCAAGCCCGTCGACCATGTTCTCCGCGACGAGGCGGGCGGTGTTGGCCAGCAGCCGGGCCGACTCCAACACGTTACGCGCCATGACGGGGATGAACACGTTGAGCTCGAACTGGCCCTGCGTGCCGCTGAACGCGACGGCGGAGTCGTTGCCGATGACCTGCGCGGCGACCTGGGTGGCGGTCTCGCAGAGCACGGGGTTGACCTTGCCGGGCATGATCGACGAGCCGGGCTGCAGCTCGGGGAGGCGCAGCTCCCCGAGGCCGGTGAGCGGGCCGGAGCCCATGAGCCGGATGTCGTTGGCGATCTTGTAGAGGGAGACCGCCACGCCGCGCATCGCCGCGGAGTACTCGACGAGCCCGTCGCGCGCGGCCTGCGCCTCGAAGTGGTTGCGCGCCTCCTTGAGCTCGTCGAGCCCGGTGAGCCGCTTGAGCTCCTCGGTGACCTTCGCGCCGAAGTCCGCCGGGGTGTTGATACCCGTGCCCGCGGCGGTGCCGCCGATGGCGAGCTCCCCGAGCCTGGGCAGGGTCGCCTCGACGCGCTCGATGCCGGCGGCGATCTGGTGCGCGTAGCCGGAAAACTCCTGGCCGAGGGTGACCGGCACGGCGTCCATGAGGTGGGTGCGGCCGGGCTTGACGACCTCGGCGAACTCCCCGGCCTTCTTGGAGAGCGACTCCTTGAGCGCCTTCAGGGCGGGGATCAGCTCGCGCACCGCGGACTCGGTCGCGGCGACGTGCGTGGCGGTGGGGAACGTGTCGTTCGAGGACTGGCCGTGGTTGACGTCGTCGTTGGGGTGCACCTCGACGCCCGCGCGCTTCGCGAGCGAGGCGATGACCTCGTTGGTGTTCATGTTCGACGAGGTGCCCGACCCGGTCTGGAACACGTCGATGGGGAACTGCTCGTCGTGGCGGTTCTCGGCGATCTCCGTGGCGGCGGCGACGATCGCGTCGGCCTTGTCCGCGGGCAGCGCCCCGGAGGCCTTGTTCACCGTCGCGCACGCGGCCTTAAGAAGCCCGAGTGCGCGGATCTGCGCGGCCTCCAGCGGCCTGCCGGAGACGGGGAAGTTGTTCACCGCGCGCTGGGTCTGCGCGCGCCACAGCGCGTCCTTCGGGACGCGCACCTCGCCCATGGTGTCGTGTTCGACGCGGTAGTCCTGGTCTGCCATAGGATCCTTCGTTCTCGGGGTTGGTGGTCTTCTGTTGTTTAAAGGCGCCGCCGCTTGTGAGCGGCGGCGGTGGCGGTGGACGGGCGGTGGCCGTGTCTAGCCCGGCGCGGCGCCTCTGCTCCGCGCCCGCACGCCTACCCAGTATGGCCCAGCCGCGCGGGCGGTGGGGCCGTCTCGGGGGACGAATCCGCCCGCCCGCTCCGGATCGGCGAGCGGGCGGGCGGGGATGGGCCCGGCGTTCGGGGCCGGGGCTAGGCCTCGGGGGTGTAGTCGTCGACCTTCGCCTGGCGGTGGTAGGAGTCCAGGTAGCGCACCGTGCCGGAGCTGGAGCGCATGACCAGGGAGCTCGTCACCGCGCCGGTGGAGCGGTAGCGCACGCCGGCGACCATGTCTCCGCTGGTGACGCCGGTGGCGGCGAAGTAGCAGTTGTCCGAGGAGACGAGGTCGTTCGTGCCGAGCACGCGGCCGAGGTCGTGGCCGGCGGCGCGGGCCTTCTCGGCCTCGGCGTCGTCGCGCGGCGCGAGCCGGCCCTGGATCTCCCCGCCGAGGCACTTCATCGCGCAGGCGGTGATGATGCCCTCGGGCGTGCCGCCGGTGCCCATCATGATGTCGACGGAGCTCTGCGCGTCGTCTTGCGCGGCGGCGACCGCGCCGGCGACGTCGCCGTCGGAGATGAGCTGGACGCGCGCGCCGGCCTCGCGGATCTCCTCGATGAGGCCGCGGTGGCGGGGCCGGTCGAGGACGACGACGGTGGTGTCGGCGACGGCGATGTTCTTCGCGCGGGCGACGGCCTCGATGTTGGCCTTGACGGGCGCGGTGATGTCGATGTGGCCCTTCGCCTCGGGGCCGACGGCGATCTTGTCCATGTAGAACACCGCGGACGGGTCGTACATGGAGCCGCGCTCCGCTGCGGCGATGACGGAGATGGCGTTGGGGCGGCCCTCGGCCATGAGCGTGGTGCCGTCGACGGGGTCGACGGCGATGTCGACGGCCGCGCCCTCGCCGGTGCCGACCTGCTCGCCGTTGAAGAGCATGGGCGCTTCGTCCTTCTCGCCCTCGCCGATGACGACGACGCCGGCCATGGTGACCGAGTTGATGACGCGGCGCATCGCGTCGACGGCGGCGCCGTCGCCCTCGTTCTTCTGGCCCCGGCCGACCCAGCGGCCCGCGGCGAGCGCCGCGGCCTCGGTGACGCGGACGAGCTCCATGGCGAGGTTGCGGTCGGGCAGGTAGTGCGGGCTGGGAGTGGTCATGATTGCTGCCTTATGCCTCCATGGTCGGCGGGGCCGAACGTTAAGGTTCGGTGCGGGGTTGGTCGTCGCGGCCGGCCTTCTCGCGGGGTGGCCGCGGGGCCGGGGTCCACCGCCAGAGTCTAAACTCCCCGCCCAAGCCCGGGGGTCCTAAGGCCCGGCGGGCGCAGCGGGGCGGCGTGCCATACTAAGGGGCGTGGTAGCCAAGCCGAAGGTCTTCGAGGGCGGCCGGGACATGGTCTTCACCCTCATCGTCGTCGTCGCCGTCATGGTGGGCTTCGTGCTGCCCACCGGGCTGTGCTCCTTCGAGCCGGGCCGCCCGGAGGGCGGGCCCGTCCAGGAGGTCGACGAGGCCTCGTTCCTCGAGCTCGAGGCGCGCAGCATGCCGTTCGCGGTGCGCCTGCCCGAGCGCCCCGAGGGGTGGACCGCGAACTCGGCCCGCCGCCTCCAGGTCGACGGGGAGCCTGGCGCGGCGGTCGGCTACATCACCGCCGACGACGGGTACTTGCGGCTCGTGCAGACGGGCGCGCCCGCGGAGGGCGCGGCGGGGCTCGACGGGGCGTTTCGGGAGCCCGCGGGCGAGGAGTCGCTGCCCGGCGGCGCGACGGCCGAGGTGTTCGCCGACCCGAACGGCGACGCGCGCGACGTGTGGGTCGTCGACGCGGGCGACGCGCGGCTCATGGTCAGCGGCGCGGCCACCGACGAGGAGCGCGCCGAGCTCTTTAGCGCCGCGCTCGACGCCGACCCGCTGCCCGGCGGGGAGCCCGCCCAGGGCTAGCGGCCGGGAAGCGGCGCCGCCGGGGGATAAGGACAGCGGCACCGCGCTAGCTAGAAGGGCGCGTCCTCCTCGGCGCCGGCGGCGGCCTCGTCCTCGCCGCCGTCCCGGTCGCCGAGGGCCTTCTCGACGCGCTCCTCGGCGCGGCTGAGCTGCCCCTCGCAGTAGGTGACGAGCGCCTCGGCGCGCTCCCAGTAGGTGAGCGACTCGTCCAGGCTCATCTGGCCGCGCTCGAGGATGCTTACCGTCTCGGCGAGCTCCTTGCGGGCCCGCTCGTAGCCGAGCTCCTCGACCGGGGGGAAGGCGTTTTCGTTGGGCTCGCCGCTGCCGACGGTGTCGGGGTTGTTCGGGCTGGTCATGGTGGCCTCTCTTACTGCTCGCTGGGTGGGGTCGTGGGCTCGGGTCCGGCGGGGGAGCCGGCGCCGCCGGCCGGGCCGCCGCTGTCTGTCTGGCCCGTGTTCTTCGTGTCGCCCGCGCCGGCGCGGCTCACCCCGATGCCGGCGGCGAGCACCGCGCCGTCGGCGACGCGGATGCGCAGCTGGCTGCCCGGCGGGGCCTGCTCGACGCTGGTGACGACCTCGGGCTCGCCGCCGTCGCGCGGCTTGACCTGGACGATGCTGTAGCCGCGCTCCAGGGTGGCCGCGGGGCCCAGCGCCGCGACCGAGGAGCGCAGCGACGCGAGCTGCGCGCGGTGCCGCTCGAGGAGCTGGCCGACGGCGCGCCGGGAGCGCTCGCCGAGCAGCCGCGTCTCCTCGCGCTGGCGGCGAAGCCCGGTTGTCGGGTCCGCGACCGAGGGGCGCGTGGCGATGGCGCGCAGCGACTCGCGCTGGGTGCGCACCCAGCGCCGAAGCGACTCCGCGGCGCGGGCCCGCAGGTCGGCGAGCAGCTCGCGCTCCCCGGCGACGTCGGGCACCACGCGTTTCGCGGCGTCCGTGGGGGTGGCGGCGCGCAGGTCGGCGACGTTGTCGAGCACCGGGTGGTCGGGCTCGTGGCCGATCGCGGAGACCACCGGGGTGCGCGCGGCCGCGACGGCGCGCACGAGCTCCTCCTCGGAGAAGGGCAGCAGGTCCTCCACCGAGCCGCCGCCGCGGGCGATGATGATGACGTCGACCGCCGGGTCCTCATCGAGCTCCTTGAGCGCCTCGACGACGCGGGGCATGGTGCCGGCGCCCTGCACGGGGGTGTTGCGCACCTCGAAGGCGACGGCGGGCCAGCGGTCGCGCGCGACGCTCATGACGTCGCGCTCCGCGGCGGAGTCTTTGCCGGTGATGAGCCCCACGCGGCGCGGCAGGAACGGCGGGCGGGTCTTGCGGGACTCGTCGAAGAGCCCCTCGTCGGCAAGGCTCTGGCGCAGCCGCTCGATGCGGGCGAGCAGCTCGCCGACGCCGACGGGGCGGATCTCGGAGACGCGCAGCGAGAACGTGCCGCGCTTGGGGTAGTAGTTCGGCTTCGCGCACACGACGACCCGGTCGCCGTCGCGCACCGGGAACGGCGCGGAGCGGATGATCGAGCTCGGGCACGTGAGCGACAGGGAGGACTCCTCTGACACGTCGCGCAGCGTGAGGTAGGACAGCGCCCAGGTCTCCTTGTAGTTCACCTGGGTGAGCTGACCCTCGACCCACACGTACCCGAGGCGCTCGATCCAGCCCTTGATGAGCCCGTTGACGCGACCGACGGGCAGCGGCCGCTCCGCGCTCGAGGAGGCCTGTGCCACGCGCCCTCAACTCCTTCCCGCCTGCGCGCCCGGGCCACCGCCCCGCAGGCCCCGGCCGGGCGCCGCGGGCAGGGCCGAGCCTGCCAGAGTGCCTCTCCACTCTAGGCGCCAGGGGGGTGGGTCCGATACTGTGTGGGCCATGAGCTCCGAAGGTCAGCTATCCGGTGAGGCGTCGATCCCCACCGCCCCGACGGTGGCGGGCGTGGCGACCGGCGAGCGCGGCAAGAAGGTGCTGCTCGCCGCGCCGCGCGGCTACTGCGCGGGCGTGGACCGCGCCGTCGAGACCGTCGAGCGCGCCTTAGAGAAGTACGGTGCGCCGGTCTACGTGCGCAAGCAGATCGTCCACAACAAGTACGTCGTCGAGACCTTGAGCGAGCGCGGCGCCATCTTCGTCGAGGACACCGACGAGATCCCCGAGGGCGCGCACACGGTGTTCTCCGCGCACGGGGTGAGCCCCGCGGTGCGCGACTCGGCGCGCGGCCTGTCGCTCAAGACGCTGGACGCGACGTGTCCGCTGGTCACCAAGGTCCACAACGAGGTCAAGCGCTTCGCGAAGGCCGGATACCACATCCTGCTCATCGGGCACGAGGGCCACGAGGAGGTCGAGGGCACCGCCGGCGAGGCGCCCGAGCTCACCCACCTCGTCGACGGCGTCGAGGGCGTCGACGAGCTGCCCGGCTGGCTCGCCGACGAGAAGCTCATCTGGCTGTCCCAGACGACCCTCTCGGTCGACGAGACGATGAAGATCCGCGAGGCGCTCCACCGGCGCTTCCCGCACCTGGACGACCCGCCGAGCGACGACATCTGCTACGCGACGCAGAACCGGCAGGTCGCGGTCAAGGCCATCGCCGAGCGCTGCGACCTCATGCTCGTCGTCGGCTCGCGGAACTCGTCGAACTCCCGCCGCCTCGTCGAGGTCGCCCTCCAGGCCGGCGCTAACGATGCACACCTTATCGACTACGCCCACCAGATCGACGAGGACTGGCTCGACGGCGTCGAGTCCGTGGGCGTCACCTCGGGCGCGTCGGTGCCCGACATCCTCGTGCGCGACGTCGTCACCACGCTCGCCGAGCGGGGCTTCGGCGACGTCGAGGAGGTCACCACCGCCAGCGAGAAGATCACCTTCTCCCTGCCCCGCGAGCTGCGCCCGGCCCGCACCTAGGGCACCCGGGCAGCGCCGGGCGCGAGCCCCGCGCCCTAAAGACACACCGAGGCCGCCGCGCCCCGCCCCGACAGACTGGGGCGGGGCAGCGGCGGCCTCTGTTCGTCGTGGGAAAGCTAGCCCTCGCCGCGGGCGTTGCGGCGCATGAGCTCCTCGACGGTGATCTGCGGGGCCTGCGGCTCCTCGCGGGTGCGGCGCTGGCTGCGCTTCGTCGTGACCCTGGCGCCGTGGCCGCGCCTCGGGCGCTCCTCGCTCGCCGAGGAGACCGCCTCCCCGTCGGCGCGGGCCGCGGAGTCGCGGCTCGCCTGCCTCGCGCGGATCCGGGCCTGCTCGCTGCGGCCCTTCGCCGCCCCGGGGCGCTGATCCGGG
>NZ_JH815192.1:361066-378420 GCF_000296405.1 Corynebacterium otitidis ATCC 51513 | reverse complement strand
CGCGCGCGACGCGGCTCGCGCCCGTCGGCGCTCGAGGCGGCGGTAGTACTCCTCGAGGTTGCGGCGCAGCAGCCAGTAGCGCACCACCGCGATGATGAGCGCGACGATCGTCGTCGCGGCGAGCACGGGGAACTGCTCGGCGACCGGCACCGCGGAGGTGATCAGCGAGCTCTTCGAGAACGCCGACTGGTTGACCGTCGCGTTGTTGTTGATGATCAGCGACACCCCGAACGTCGCGAGCACGTAGACCAGCGGCAGGGCGCAGACGGTGAGGAACAGGCCGCGGCCCTCGACGAAGAGGGCCGCGAGGATCGCGGCGGCCACGAAGCACACCGAGTACGTCGCCCCCAGCTCCCCGGAGACGACGCTCACCGCCCCGCCGATCGCCAGGGCCAGCGCGGGAACGAGCACCCCCAGCCACGTGGGCAGGCCGACGGTCGCCACGTCGAGCGCGGTCCTGGGATTCGGTTTCGCGTCTGTCACGGTGGATATCCTAACCGGGAGGTGCCTCGCCGATCGCCCCCGCCCGCCCGGCGAGCCCCTAGTCGGCGGCGCGGTGGCGCGGCTCGCGGGGCCGCTCGGCGACCGGCTGGACCTCGCGGGGCTTTGCGCGGCTGCGCGCCGGGACGCCCATCTCCGCGAGCCGGCGGGCGGTGACCGTCACCCGCGACTCCATCGAGCCGAGGGTGCGGTTGTAGGCTTCCGCGGCGCGCGAGAGGTGCTGGCCGACCTCCCCGTAGTGCCGCGCGAGCACGTCGATGCGGTCGTAGAGCTCCCGGCCGAGGCGGTGGATCTCGCGGGCCTTCTCGGTGAAGTCCTCCTGCCGCCAGCCGAGTGCCACCGTGCGCAGCAGGGCGAACAGCGTCGTCGGCGTCGCGATGACCACCGAGCGCGCCATCGCCTCGTCTAAGAGCTCGGGGCGGGTGCGCAGCGCCGCGTCGAGGAACGGGTCGCCGGGCACGAAGAGCACGACGAACTCCGGGGTCGGGTCGAAGGCCTCGATATAGGGCCGGCGCGCCAGCTCGTCGACGTGGTTCTTCAGCTGGTGGGCGTGGCGTCGCAGCAGCGCCTCGTGCTCCTCCGGGTCGCGCGCGTCGAGCGCGTCGAGGTACGCCCCGAACGGCACCTTCGCGTCGACGACGATGCTGCGTCCCCCGGACAGGTGCACCACCATGTCCGGGCGCGCCGTCTTGCCGTCCGCGGTGCGGGTGGGCTGCGCGTCGAAGTCGCAGTGCTCCACCATGCCGCCGAGCTCCACGACCCGCTCGAGCTGCATCTCGCCCCACCGGCCGCGGATCTCCGGGGCGCGAAGCGCGCCCACCAGCTCGTCGGTGCGGTCCGTGAGCCGCATCGCCATGCGGTTGACCGACGTGAGCTGCCCCGAGAGCGAGGACAGCGACTCCGCGCGGCGCGTGTCCGCCTCGTGGACCCTTCGGGTGAGCTCGCGCAGCGCGTCGTGCAGCGGGCGCACCGCCTCGTCGACGCCGCGCGGCGCGGGCGGCTCGGCCCCCGGCGGCGTGCCTGGCTGGTCACCCACCGGGGCGGGCGAGCGGCGCCGGGCGAGGTACACCCCGAGCGCCGCGCCGGCCGCGAGGCCGAGAAGAAGGCCGAGGGCGAAGACGAGGGCGTGGCTCATAGCCAGCAACTGTGGCACAGGGCCCGGACGCGCGCCCTTAGTGGGCGCCGTCCACCCCGAGCGCGTGGGCGAGCCGCTCGCCGAACGAGTGCGGCTCGGGCGGCTCGTCGACGACCTCGTCCGGGGAGTCGATGTCCTCGGCCACCGGCGCCGCGGTCCGCGCCGCGCGCTCCTTCGCGCCGAGCTCCTCGGTGCGCCGGCCCGCCGCGAGCCCCGCGCGCGTCGCGAAGCGGATGTCGTCGACCGTCGCCTCCCCGGAGCGCAGCATCGCCACGTCGCGCACGTAGCGCGCCACGACCGCGATCGTCGCCGCCGCCGGCACTGCGAGGAACGCCCCGACGATCCCGAAGAGGCTGCCGCCCACCCCCACCGAGACGAGCACGATGACGGCGTGGAGGTGCATCGCGCGCGACTGCAGCGTGGGCTGCAGGACGTTGCTCTCGATCTGCTGCACCGCTACGACGAGCACGAGGGTCAACAGCGACGGCACGAAGCCCAGCGCGAAGAGCGCGATGATCACCGCGAGCGCGCCCGCCACGAGCGCGCCGACGATGGGGATGAAGCCCGCGAGGAACGTGATCACCGCGAGCACCGAGGCCATCGGCACCCCGATGATCGCCAACCCCAGCCCGATGAACACCGCGTCGACGAGCGAGACGACCGCCTGGGCGCGGATATAGCCCTTGACCGTGTTCCACCCCCGCATGGAGAGCTCCGTCGCGTGCCAGCCGTGCGAGCGGCCCAGCATGCCCCGCAGCCACGGCAGGAAGCGCCGCCCGTCCTTGAGGAAGAAGAACGTCACCACCACCGTGATGAACGCCGTGATCGCCAGGGTCGTGAGGTTCGTGACCGCGGTGAACACCCCGGTCGCGATGGTGCCCGCCTGGTCCTGCAGCCACGCGATCGCCTCGTTGAGGACCTCCTCGAGGTCGGTGGTGTCGATATCCAGCGGCGGGCCCTGCAGCCACAGCAAAAACTGCTGCACGCCGCTGACGATCTGCAGGTACATCGCCCGCGACTGGTTCGCGAGCTGCGGCACGATCCACGCGACGACGAGCGCGAGAAGAAGGAAGAAGCCCGCCATGGAGATCAGCGACGCGAGCGCGCCGGGCACCCCGCGGTGGCGCATCGCCTCCGTCGGGCCGGCGAGCACCGTGCAGAGGATGATCGCGATGACGATGGGGAACACCGCGGCCCACAGCAGGCCGATGACGACGATGAGGCCCGCGGCGAGCAGCCCCACGAGCAGCAGCCGGATGCTCAGGCGCGCGGCGTTCTTCAGACCCTCATCCATGACGACGGAGCGGTCGATGGCCGGCGGGCGGTCGGCGGCGGGCTGTTCGTCCGCGTCGGGCGGCGTCGCCGTCTCGTCCATGGGCGCTCCCTCGGTTCGGTGCGGTGAGGATTCTCCTTGGGCCCCGGCGCTGTGGGGACATGCTGAAGCATAGTTCGGCGGCGCGACCGGCGGGCGGGGGAGTCTATAGCCGGTTGCTAGCATGAGCCACCGTGAGCCTTACACTTGGAATCGTTGGACTGCCCAACGTGGGCAAGTCGACGCTGTTTAACGCCCTGACCCGCAACGACGCTCTCGCCGCGAACTACCCGTTCGCGACGATCGAGCCGAACGTCGGTCTCGTGCCGCTGCCGGACCCGCGGCTCGACAAGCTCACCGAGATGTTCCACTCGGAGAAGACCGTGCCGGCCACCGTGTCCTTCGTTGACATCGCGGGCATCGTCAAGGGCGCCTCCGAGGGCGAGGGGATGGGCAACGCCTTCCTCGCCAACATCCGCGAGGCCGACGCCATCTGCCAGGTGGTGCGCGCCTTCGACGACGACAACGTCGTCCACGTCGACGGGGCGGTCAACCCGACGAGCGACATCTCCACCATCGAGACCGAGCTCATCCTCGCGGACCTCCAGACCGTGGAGAAGGCCCTGCCCCGCCTCGAGAAGGAGGCGAAGAAGGACAAGGAGAAGGCCGCCGAGGTCGAGGCCGCGAAGGCCGCGCAGGCGATCCTCGAGGACGGCCGCACCCTCTCCGGCGCCGCGAAGCGCGGGGAGATCGACTTGGACGGCGTCGCGGAGCTCCACCTCATGACCGCGAAGCCGTTCCTCTACGTCTTCAACTCCGACGAGGGCGTGCTCGGCGACGAGGACCGCAAGGCGCAGCTCCGCGAGCTCGTCGCGCCGGCCGACGCGGTGTTCCTCGACGCGAAGACCGAGGCGGAGCTCCAGGAGCTCGACCCCGAGGAGGCCGCAGACCTGCTCGCCACGGTCGGCCAGGACGAGCCGGGGCTCGCGACGCTAGCTAGGGCAGGCTTCCAGACCCTCGGCCTGCAGACCTACCTCACCGCCGGCGAGAAGGAGTCGCGCGCCTGGACGATCCCGCAGGGCGCGACCGCCCCGCAGGCCGCCGGCGTCATCCACTCGGACTTCGAGAAGGGCTTCATCAAGGCCGAGATCGTCTCCTACGACGATCTCGTCGCGGCCGGCTCCATGGCCAACGCGAAGGCCGAGGGCAAGGTCCGCCAGGAGGGCAAGGACTATGTCATGCAGGACGGCGACATCGTCGACTTCAAGTTCAACGTCTAGCCCGTTGAACTAACCGGGGCCGGTCGCGCGCAGGGCGCGGCCGGCCCCGACGCGTCCCTGCGCAACCGGTGAGCGGCGCCGCGCCGCCCGCGGCGGCCCGTAGGATGGATGGCGATGGACATTCTTTCCCAGGCCGGCCTCGATTCGTGGCCGGCAAAGAACGTCAGCGCCGCGCTCGTGGCCGGCGCCGCGACCGAGACCCTCGGCGATGAGGACGCGGAGTTTCGCCTCGCGAGCGTGACGAAGCTATTTTCCGCCTACGGGGTGCTCCTCGCGATCGAGGAGGGCGCCTTCGAGCTCGACGAGGAGCTCGACGAGCGGGGCACCACGCCGCGCCACCTGCTCGCCCACGCGTCGGGTATGGCCTTTGACTCGCGCGAGTGGCAAAAGCAGTTGGGGGAGCGCCGGATCTACTCGTCCGCCGGCTTCGAGGCGCTCGCCGGGCTCGTCGAGGAGCGCAGCGAGATCGCCTTTTCCGATTACCTCGCCGAGGGCGTCTTCGGGCCGCTCGGGATGGGTAGCACGAGGCTCGAGGGCCCCGCCGGGCATGGGGGCGTCTCCACGGCGGGGGACCTCGCCCGCTTTCTTAGGGAGCTCGCAGAGCCGAGGCTCCTCGCGCAGGAGACCCTCCGGGAGGCCTTCGCCCCGCAGTACCCCGAGCTCGCAGGTGTCGTGCCCGGCTACGGGCGCTTCAACCCCTGCCCGTGGGGCCTCGGCTTCGAGATCAAGGGCGAGAAGTCCCAGCACTGGATGGGCGACCGGGTGCCCGGCGACGCCGTCGGCCACTTCGGGGTCTCCGGCACGCTGCTGTGGCACGTGCCCGCCTGGTCGGGCGATAAGGACCTCGCCGGCTGCGGGCTCGTGGTGCTCACCGACCGGGACTTCGGTGACTGGGCGAAGCCGCTGTGGCAGAACGCCTCCACCGATGTCGCGGAGCGCCTCGCCGGGCGCTAGCTCGCGCCGAGCTCCCGGGTGACCGCCCAGTAGTTCTCGATCGCCTCGTCGATCTGGGAGAGCTCCACCCTCTCGTCGACGCGGTGCATCTGGTCCGTGCCGCCCGGCCCCCACACGACGATCGGTGCCTCGCCGAGGATCCGCTGGAGCATCGCCGCGTCCGTCGCGCCGCTCATCGCGGACCCGGTGGGGAAGCGCTCGAGCACAGCCGGCGCGGGGCGCCGCTCGAGCGGCGGGATGTCGAGCAGCTGCACCACCTCGAGGCGCTCGTCGAGGCCCCGCAGCCACGCGAGCGCCGGGCCGCTGCCCGCGGCGGTGCGCACGTCCAAGGTGGCCACCGCCCGGTCGGGCACGATATTGGGCACGCTGCCGCCGCGGATCACCCCGAGGTTGATGGTGTCCTCCCCGAGGTAGTCGTCGTGGCCCGCGGGGAACTCGTGGAGCCGCGAGATGAGCCCCTCGGACAGGGCGGCGATGGCGTTCTCGCCCTCGTGGGGCTGCGAGCCGTGCGCGGCGCGGCCGCGGGCGTGCACCTCGATCCAGGAGACGCCCGGGTGGCCGTAGCAGACGTGGTTGGCGGTCGGCTCGCCGATGACCGCGAGGGAGACCGGCAGGCTGCCGAGCTCCGTGGCGGCGGCGTCCGCGCCCTTGAGACCGATCTCCTCGTCCGAGGTGAGCAGCGCGGCGGCGGGCAGGCCCTTATCGGCCGCGCGGCGTAGCGCCACGAGCGAGGCCATGAGTCCGGCCTTCATGTCCACGCTGCCGCGGCCATGCAGCCGGCCGTCGGTGATGAGCGCGTCGCGCGGCGGGCTCGACCAGTCGGACTCTTCGCCGACGGGGACGGTGTCGATGTGGCTGGCGAAGAGCACCGGGTCGCCGGGTGCGGTGGTGCGCACGAGCGTCCACGGGTAGGTACGGTCCGAGCTCGTCACCTCGAGCTCGCGCCCGCCGGAGCGGAGAAACTCCACGCAGGCGTCCTGGGCCTCCCGCTGGGCGGCCAGCGCCCCGGAGGTCGTGTCCCGCCCGATGAGCGAGACGAAAAACTCGAGCTCCTCGTCGTTCATGCGAAAACCGCCCCTTCGATCCTCGTCGCCGCCGCGTGGGCGTGGCGGGGACCCTCCCCGCCGTGGGTCTCCTATAGTCTACGAAGCCGCCCGCGCAGCCCCGTCACGGCGAGCGCGCGGGCCAAGGATCGCGCCCCTGGGAACATCCCTCAACCTCTACTTGATGGTGAGCAATCGGGGGTGAAAGTCCAGGTTGAGGGTTGAGGTCCGCCGGCGGGCTCGGCGACGATCGGTATCACGCGTTGGTTGAAAGTTATGCGCCGTCGTGGGCGCATCCTTTCCTTCTCAAGCAGGCACGGGTTCGTAGGGGAAGACGACACTCGTCTTGCGCGGCGCCGGCCCCGGTGTTCTTAGCTGAGGGCGGCGTCGCGTCCGCCGGCTGATGAATGAGGTTGAGACGCGAGATGACCACGACGTTCCCGGCGCCCGCCGAGGAGGCCTCGGCCGGCGCCGCCATCTTTTCCGTGCTGGAGGTCTCCGGCATGCCGAGGCGCTACCGCCCCGCCATCGAGGCCGCGCTCGTCGAGGAGCTCGACGAGGGCAGCCAGTGGTGGGTGCCGGGCGCCGACCCGCTGCGCGCGCACTGGTGCATCCAGTGGCGCCGCGAGAACGACGGCACGAAGTGCTGCCGCGAGACGCTGCGCGCCGCGCCCGAGGAGCTCGAGGCGCTCGACCGCAGGGTGCGCGCCGCCGCGCGCGAGGGCGGGTTTTCAGCCCGCGTGAGCGATATCGACGAGGCGGACTACGCCGACTGGTCGGCGCTGTCGGCCTGAGCGGCCTCGAGGTGCTCGAGCAGCTTGCCGACCGTGCCGAGCCGGCGCACCTGCTCCCCGCTGAGGCGCACCCCGAACTCCTGCTCGGCACGCGCGGTGAGCTCGACGAGCGCGAGGAAAGGGATCGGCGAGGTGCCGTCGAGCGCGGTGTCGCGGTCGACGGCGTCCGCGTCGGCCTCGGGGGAGAGCTCGACGATGCGCAGCAGCCTGGCGAGCTGCGGGTCCGAGGCCTCCACCGCGGCCGCGGCGGAGTGGCGCGCGCTATCGCCTGAGTCCTCGCTCGTGTAGGCCTCGCCGGCGGAGTCCCCGTCCTTCGGCGCGGCTTCTGCGTCGGCGTCGTCGGGGACGGTCGTGTTGAACTTCGCGGCCAGCTGCTCGGCGAGATCACCCATGCCCGCCATGCTAGCCGGCCGGAAAGACGAGAAGCGGGGCCCTCCCGGGGAAGGATCCGGGAGGGCCCCGCCGAATCACCGCCTAAGGCGGCCGCGGGCCGAAGGGGGCGGGAAAGCGCGTCCCGCCCCCCGAGACGGCGGCTCTTAGGCCTTGGTCGGGTCGTCGAGGTCGAAGCGCTTCGCGGCCTCGCGGGCGACGTCGAGGTCGATCTTCCCCTCGCGGGCGAGCCCGATGAGCACCGCCACGACGACGGACTCGGCGTCGGTGTTGAAGTAGCGCCTGGCCGCGGGCCGGGTGTCGGAGAACCCGAAGCCGTCCGTGCCGAGCGTGAGGTAGCGCCCAGGCACGACCGAGCGGATCGACTCGGGCAGGCCCGAGTCGAAGTCGGAGACCGCGACGTAGGGCCCCGGCGCCTTCTTCAGCTGGGTGGTGGCGAAGGCCTCCTTCTCCTCGTCGGCGGGGTCGAGCAGGTCCGCGTCGA
Source organism: Corynebacterium otitidis ATCC 51513 (assembly GCF_000296405.1). Lineage (GTDB taxonomy): Bacteria > Actinomycetota > Actinomycetes > Mycobacteriales > Mycobacteriaceae > Corynebacterium > Corynebacterium otitidis. The sequence goes on along the minus strand of NZ_JH815192.1, from coordinate 370,527 downwards.
CGATGGTGCGCGCGTCGCGGGCGAGCTCCACCCACGACGTCACGGAGAAGATCGAGGCGGCGACGTCGAAGTCCTCGGCGAGGATCTTCTGGGCCTTTAAGGCCGCCTGCATCCCGATGCCGGAGGCGAGGATCGACGCCTCGTGCTCGCCGCCCTCGGCGCGGTCGTAGAGGTAGATGCCCCGGTGGAGGCCCTCGACGTCGAGGTCCTCCGGCTCGGCGGGCTGGAGGGTCGGCTCGTTGTAGACCGTGAGGTAGTAGATGACGTCCTCGCCGCGGCCCTCGCCGTACATCCGGTCGATGCCCTCGCGCACGAGGTGCGCGACCTCGTAGGCGAACGCCGGGTCGTAGGCCACGACCGCCGGGTTGGTGGACGCGAGGATCTGCGAGTGGCCGTCCATGTGCTGGAGGCCCTCGCCGGTGAGCGTCGTGCGGCCCGCGGTCGCGCCGATGAGGAAGCCGCGCGCCATCTGGTCGGCGGCCGCCCAGATCGAGTCGCCGGTGCGCTGGAAGCCGAACATCGAGTAGAAGATGTACAGCGGGATCATCGCCACGCCCTCGGTGGCGTACGCGGTGCCGGCGGCGATGAACGAGCCCATCGAGCCCGCCTCGGAGATGCCCTCGTGGAGGATCTGGCCGTCCTTCGCCTCCCGGTAGGAGAGCATGAGGTCGTGGTCGACCGGCACGTAGTTCTGCCCGTGCGGGTTGTAGATCTTTAAGGTCGGGAACCACGAGTCCATCCCGAAGGTGCGCGCCTCGTCGGGGATGATGGGCACGAGCCGCTCGCGGAGCGTGTCGTCGCGCATGAGCTCCTTGAACGCGCGCACCAACGCCATGGTCGTGGCGACCGGCTGCTTCTTCGAGCCCTTACGCACCGTGCGCAGCGACTTGATGTCCGGCACGGCGATCGGCTCGTACGACTCGCGCCGCTCGGGCAGCGACCCGCCGAGCTCCTCGCGGCGCTTCTTCATGTAGCGGATCTCCTCGGCGTCCTCGCCCGGGTGGTAGTAGGGCGGCTTCGCCGGGTCCTTTTCGAGGTCCTCGTCGCTGAAGGGGATCTCCTGCTTCGTGCGGAAGAGCTTGAGGTCGTCGAGGTCGAGCTTCTTCATCTGGTGGGTCGCGTTGCGGCCCTCGAAGTTGTGGCCGAGCCCGTAGCCCTTGACGGTGAAGGCGAGGATGACGGTCGGCTGGTCCTTCGTCTCCAGCGCGCGCTTGTAGGCGGCATAGACCTTGCGGTAGTCGTGCCCGCCGCGGCGCAGCGCCCAGATCTCGTCGTCGGACATGTCCTCGACGAGCTTCAAGGTGCGCTCGTCGCGGCCGAAGAAGTGCTCGCGGACGTAGGCGCCGTCGTTGGCCTTGAAGGTCTGGTAGTCGCCGTCCGGGGTGGTGTTCATCAGGTGGACGAGCGCGCCCTCCTTGTCCTTCTCGAACAGGCGGTCCCACTCGCGGCCCCAGATGACCTTGATGACGTTCCAGCCCGCGCCGCGGAAGAACGACTCGAGCTCCTGGACGATCTGGGTGTTGCCGCGCACCGGCCCGTCGAGGCGCTGGAGGTTGCAGTTGATGACGAACGTGAGGTTGTCGAGGTTGTTCACCGCCGCCTGCTGGAGCAGCCCGCGGGCCTCCGGCTCGTCCATCTCGCCGTCGCCGAGGAACGCCCACACGTGCTGCTGCGAGGTGTCCTTGATCCCCCGGTTGTGGAGGTAGCGGTTGAACTTCGCCTGGTAGATCGCGTTCATCGGCCCCAGCCCCATGGAGACCGTCGGGAACTCCCAGAAGTCGGGCTTGCCGTGCGGGTGGGGGTAGGAGGGCAGCCCCCCGCCCGGGTGGGAGGCCTCCTGGCGGAAGCCGTCGAGGTCGTCCTCGCTCAAGCGCCCCTCGAGGAACGCGCGGGCGTACATGCCCGGGGAGGCGTGCCCCTGGAAGAACACCTGGTCCCCGCCGCCCGGGTGGTCGTGGCCGCGGAAGAAGTGGTTGAAGCCCACCTCGTAGAGCGGCGCGGCGCTCGCGTAGGTGGAGATGTGGCCGCCTACGCCGATGCCCTCGCGCTGCGCGCGGTGCACCATGACCGCCGAGTTCCAGCGGATCCAGCGCCGGTAGCGCTTCTCGATCTTCTCGTCGCCGGGGAACTCCGGCTCGGACGAGGTGGGGATCGTGTTGACGAAGTCGGTGGAGAGCAGCGGTGGCAGCTCCACCCGGTTCGCCGACGCGCGCTCCAGCATCCGCAGCATGAGGTAGCGAGCGCGATCCCGGTCGGCGCTCTCGAGGAGGCCGTCCAGGGAGTCCATCCACTCCTGGGTCTCCTCCGGGTCCGTGTCGTGGAGATACGAGGCCACGCCGTCCCGGATCAGGGCGTAGTTGGTGTCGTCCGGGGAGTTGGTCTGGCGAGAATCGTCAGCCATGAATCGCCTCCTCAAAGGGTGTCGGGTCCGTCGGCCGCGCGGGCGCGCGGCGGCGAGCGAGACGACCTCCCCTCAGGGATCGGCGCTCGCCCCGCCAAGCTGACCTTCGAGTCTAGTTCCCCGCGCGCCCGGGTGTGGGTGGGCGCCCGCGCGCGGGAGCGGTGGCCGGCGCCACGCGGCCGATCGGCTAAGCTACCTCGTGACGATGCTATCGCCGCGCCCCGGGCGGCGGGGCCCGCGGCGAGCCGCGGCGGGCCGCCACAACCCCGGGGCGGGGGTGAACCGCGACGACACTTTGAGGCGAAGGAGGATCATCACAGTGGTGGACGCTCCGGGCGCGAACAACGAGGGCGCCCAGGACTTTGTCCGGCTGCTCGGCATCGAGGAGGGCCAGCTCGTCCAAGAGCTCGGCTGGGACGAGGACGCCGACAGCTCGATCTCGGAGGCGATCGAGGACTTCCTCGGCGAGGAATTGCTCGAGGACGGCACCGACGAGATCTGTGATGCGGTCCTGCTGTGGTGGCGCGAGGACGACGGCGACCTCGTCGACGGGCTCGTCGACGCGACCCGCGCGCTCGCCGAGGACGGCCGGGTGTGGCTGCTCACCCCCGGCGCGGAGAAGCCCGGCACCGTCGAGCCCGGCATCATCGCGGAGTCCGCGCAGCTCGCGGGGCTCGTGCAGACCAAGGCGGAGCGCCTGGGCGACTGGCAGGGCTCCTGCCTCGTGCAGCGCGGCGTGGCCCGCAAGTAGCCCCCGCGCCCCGCCGCGGCGCCCGGAGTTGTTCCGGTAGGCCGCGGCGCCGTTTCTCGGCGCTCCTAGCTCAGCTGGAAGAGCAACTGGTTTACACCCAGTAGGTCGGCGGTTCGAGCCCGCCGGAGCGCACCACAACGCCCCGCCGCCAGCGGGAACACCCCTTTAGCCGGCGGCGGGGCGCCCTTTTGTCTTCTGCTCCCCGCGCCTCGCCCGGCTCCCGCGGCACGTGCGGCCCGCGCCGCGACCGCGCGCCGGGGCCGGCCCGGGCCGCTAGCATGAGCACAACGGGACCGGCGGCGCCCCTCCGCGCCGCGCGATCGATCGAAGGGGCCGGCCGATGCGCAACCGCGGGCACTACTACGCAGGCGCGCTCCTCGTGCTGCTCGCCCTCGGGCACTTCGCCCTGGGCTTTAGGGTCACCGCCGGGGCGCTCGCGGTGCTGGGCGCGGGCCTTCTCACCTACGTCATCTGGACCCAGGCCGAGGGCCGCTACTACGACGGGCGCCACGCCCGCGCCAACCGATGGGTCGACACCGCGAGCGTGTGGATCGGGGCGCTCACGGTGGCGGTGTTCGGCAACTGGGCCGGGCTTATTCTTCTGTGCTGCTCGGTGGGGGCGGTCGCGCTGTGGGAGCGCCTGCCCCGCGGCCCCGAGCCCGACGCCGAACCCAGTTGACCGGCGGAACCGCCCCGGGCGGGGCCGGGCTGTTTAGAAGCGGTCTTCCTCGCGGCGGGCGCGGCGGCCCTCCGCGGCGAGCGCCCCGCCGCGCGCGGCGCCGTAGCGCTCCTCGAGGGTGTCGCGGGACCCGCCGGCGTCCGCGGCCGCGAGCTCGTCGTCCTCCCAGGGCTTGGGGGCGCGGCGCCTGCCCAGCGCCCCGCCGAGCCGCCCGCCGCGCCCGGTCCGCTCGCCGTCGGGGCCGCCGGCGGCCTCGTCGAGCTCGCGGCCCTCGTTCTTCACGCGGCGGCGCTCGCGGATCTCCGCGTAGGCGAGGTAGCCGAGCCCCAGGGGCGCCATGATCCCGAAGGCGATCCACTGGAAGCCGTAGGAGAGGTGCGAGCCCCGGTCGAGCTGCGGGATGGGCACGGGGTTGAGGGCGGCGGGCTGCTCCTCGCTGAGCTGCACGTAGTCGTCTGCGAGCTCGAGGCCGGTGGCCTCGGCGATCTGGCCGGTGTTGATGCCGGTGACCTCGACGGAGCCGGCGGTCTTCTCGCCGACGCGGGCGGGGGTCTCGGGCCGGGGCTCGTTCTTCCGCGCGACGGCGAGGAGCTCCGTGCGGCCGGTCGGCGCGGGCTCGATGGAGGGGATGTCCGAGCCCGCGGTGGGCAGGTAGCCGCGGTTGACGAGGATGGTCTCCCCGCCGTCGAGCTCGAAGGGGGTGAGCGCCTGGATCGCGGGGTTGCCGTTGACCGGCCGGAGCCGCAGCACGGCTTCGTCCTCGGGGAGGAAGGAGCCCGATAGCGTCACGCGGCGCCACTCGTCGTCGGCGTCGAAGCCCCCGCCGTCGAGCAGCTCGGAGATGGGCACCGGGTCGGTCTCGGAGGCGGCCTCGATGCGGGCGTTGCGCTCGACGATCTGGTCGTTCTTTCCGAGCTGCCAGGGCGCGAGCACGCTGAGCGCCAGCGCGGAGAAGCCCACCACCAAAACGAGCGAGACGACCCACTTGGGCGTGAGGAACTGCCGCCAGCCCCGCGGCTGGCGACGCGCCCCGTAGCGGGCCTCGGTGCTCGTGCTCACGGCCCCAAGTCTAGCGGCGGGGGCAAAAAGCCCTCCCGGGCGCGAGGCGGCTGGTTGTCCGCCGCGCGGCCGGGAGGGAGGGAGCGTCAGGCGCGCTCGCGGACCCAGTCGAGAAGGCCGGGCAGCGCCGCCTCGATGAGCTCGAAGGCGTACTCGAAGCCGTCCTGCCCGCCGGGGTAGGGGTCGGGCACCCCGGCGTCCTCCGGGGCGTCGGGGTCGAAGCTGCGCAGGAGGCGCATCTTTTCCTCCGGGGCGCCGAACGCCGCGATCGCGGTGGAGCGGTGCCCCGAGTCGAGGCACACGACGAGGTCGGCGCGGTCCTCGACGCCCGAGTACGGCCGGGAGACCAGCCCCTCGGCCGGCACGCCGTGCCGCTTCAAGGTCGCGACGGTGCGCGGGTCGGCGTCCTCGCCCTCGTGGAAGTTGTGCGCCCCGCACGAGGTCACCTCGCAGGCGTCTCCCAGCCCCTCATCCTCGAGGGCCTGACGCAGCATCGCCTCGGCCATGGGGGAGCGGCAGATGTTGCCGGTGCACATGAAGCTCACGAGCAGGGGCTTCTCGCTCACGGTCGCGCGGTCCTTTCGTCCTCGGTGCTCATCGGCGCGGGCCCACAAGGCCCGCGGCCTGGGCCCAGTGTGGCACAGCGAGCCCGCCGCGGCGCGGCGGCGAAGGCCGGCGGGCGGGAGGGAGCCTGGTTCCGGGTGGCGGCGGCGTTGGGCACAATGGGGTCATGACCGACACCACTGCACGCCCCGCGACCGTCGGCTCGATCAGGGCCGCCCTCGACCGCGCCTACCCGCCGCGGCTTGCCGAGCCGTGGGACCGCGTCGGGCTCATCTGCGGCGACCCGGCCGCCGAGGTCGGGCGCGTGGCGTTCGCCCTCGACTGCACCCTCGAGGTCGCGCGCCGCGCCGTGGAGATCGGCGCCGACATGCTCGTCGTCCACCACCCCTTCCTCCTGCGCGGGGTGAACTCCGTGGCCGCAGACACCCCCAAGGGCGAGGTGCTCCACCGGCTCATCACCAACGGGGTGGCGCTGTTCGCGGCGCACACCAACGCCGACGCCGCGCGCCCCGGCGTCAATGACCGCCTCGCGGAGCTCGTGGGCATCACCCCCGGGCGGCCCATCGAGCCCGCCGAGCCCGCCGTCGCCGACCACTGGGGCGTGCACGTGCCCACCGACCCGCCCGGGGCCCTCGAGAAGGTCTCGGAGGCGCTGTTCGCCGCGGGCGCGGGGGAGATCGGCAACTACTCCCACTGCTCCTTCACCCTCGAGGGCACCGGCCAGTTCCGCCCCGAGGAGGGCGCCGACCCCGCCGAGGGCGAGGTGGGGGAGACGAGCCGGGGCCGGGAGCACCGCCTCGAGTTCGTCGCCCCGGCGCGGCTGCGCGGCCGGCTCGTCGCGGCGCTGAGGGCGGCGCACCCCTTCGAGGAGCCCGCCTTCGACATCGCGCCCATGCCCCCGGAGGCCCTCGAGGTTGACCTCTCTCAGGCCGAGGGCATCGGCCGGGTCGGGGAGCTGCCCGAGCCGATGCGCTTCGCGGACTTCGTCCAGCAGGTCGCCGACCGCCTGCCGGAGACCGCCTGGGGCGTGCGCGCCGCCGGCGACCCCGAGCTCCTCGTGAAGACCGTGGCGGTGTCCTCCGGGGCGGGCGACGGGTTCTTGGACAAGGTCCGCGCGCTCGGCGTGGACGCGTATATCACCTCGGACCTGCGCCACCACCCCGTCGACGAGCACCTGCGCGCCGGCGGGCCCGCCGTCATCGACACCGCCCACTGGGCCAGCGAGTTCCCCTGGACCTCCCAGGCCGCCGACGTCGTCGCCGCCGAGGGCGTCGACACCGAGATCATCGACATCCGCACCGACCCGTGGGCGCTCTCCGCGCACCCGCGGCGGCAGAACTAGACCGCACCGCAGCACGTCCAGAGGAAAGGAGGCCAACGAGACATGGCACGGCCAGACGACGCCGGCACCGCGCGGCTCGCGGAGCTCGACGAGGAGCTCTCAGGCCTCGTGCGGCGCCGCGCGCGCCTCGCGGCGGCCGCCGAGGCCGCCAGTCTCGCCGTCGAGGAGATGGACGAGGAGATCTTGCGCATCCAGTCCGACGAGCGGGAGCTGCGCGCCGCCGAGCGCGCCGCCCGCCGCCGCCTCAAGGAGGGCATCGACGACGAGAAGGAGCGCTCAGGCGTCGAGTACGAGCGCTACCTCGCGAAGTCGCGCATCGCGGACCTCATGAGCGAGCTCCAGGAGGGACACAACGAGATCCACGCGCTGCGCAACAACCTCGACCTGCGCCTCCAGGAGCTCGCGGAGCTCGACGAGGCCCACCCCGCCGCCGACGTCGAGCGCGCCCGCGAAGCGCAGCGCCACATCGACGCGCTCCCCGACGACGAGCGCCGCCGCTTCCTCGCCGGTCGCTAGCTGTAGTTGCCTGGGCAGCCCGCCACCCCCGCGCCCGCGTCCGCGCCGGGGAAGGGGCGCCCGGGGCCGTAGGATGGCCGCGAACCCGCCGCCCGCGCGCCGGCGCGAGCCGCCCGTTTCAACCACCGCCACCCACGTCACCAAGGAGGGGCCATGGCCCGGACTGTCATCCTGCAGGCCGACGGCGGCTCCCGGGGCAACCCGGGCATCGCCGGCTCGGGCTCGGTGATCTTCGCCGAGGACCACGAGACCGTCCTGCGCGAGCTGTCCTACGTCTTCGGCGAGAAGGTCACCAACAACGTCGCCGAGTACCAGGGACTCGTCAACGGGCTGAACGCCGCCCGGGAGCTCGGCGCGACGACGGTGAGGGTCTTCCTCGACTCGAAGCTCGTCGTCGAGCAGATGACCGGCCGCTGGCGCATTAAGCACGCCGACATGAAGCGCCTCGCGACGATCGCCAAGAAGCTCGGCGAGGAGATCGGCGAGGTCACCTACAAGTGGGTGCCGCGCGCGAAGAACGCCCGCGCCGACGAGCTCGCCAACCGGGCGATGGACGCCGCCGCGGCCGGCCACCCCGAGGGCTTCCTCGACGACGGCAACGCCGACGACGACGGCAACGCCGACGACGACGGCAACGCCGACGACGACGGCAACGCCGACGACGGCGGCAACGACGAGCCCGGCGACGCCGCGCCCGAGGGCGCCCCGGCCCCGGCGCCCGCCGGCGGCGGGGGCGATGAGAAGGGCAGCGGCGACGGCAACGGCCCGGAGCGCTGGTCCGCCCCCGGTGGCGGGCAGCTGCGCCTCGTGCTCGTGCGCCACGGGCAGACCAGGCTCAGCGCCGAGGGGCGCTTCTCCGGGCTCGGCGACCCGGAACTCACCGAGCTCGGCGCCGCGCAGGCCGCCCGCGCCGCCGCGGACGTGGCCGCCATCCCCGAGCTCGACGCCGCGGCCGTGCTCACCTCCCCGCTGAGCCGCGCCCGGCAGACCGCCGAGCCCGTCGCCCGCGCGCTCGGCCTCGAGCCGGTGGTCGAGGACCGCCTCATCGAGCTCGACTTCGGCGACTTCGAGGCGCTCACCGCCGCCGAGGCCGAGGCCCGCGACCCCGAGGCGTTCCGCGCCTGGCACGACGATCTCGCGCTCCCCGCGCCCGGCGGCGAGTCGCTCGAGGAGCTCTATAGGCGCGTCGCGGCGCTCAAAGACGACCTGCTCGAGCGGCACGAGGGCAAGACGCTTGTCGTGGTGAGCCACATGGCGCCGATCAAGTCGCTCATCCTCCAGGCCCTCGGCCTGCCGGTGGGGGCGATGTCGCGGATCTTCCTCGACCTCGGGGCGGTAACGACGCTGCGCTTCGGGCCCGGGACCGACGACGGGCTCGTGCGCACGGTCAACTCCGCCGGCCCGCCGCGCCTCTAGGGCTTCGCTGTCCAGCGCGATTAGCGGCGCCCGCGGCGGCGGGGCTAGATTGAGGACTCGCGAATGAGCCGGCCAGGCGGCCGCGGCCAGCGAACCCCCGGGCCCGAGCGGTCCCGGGAGGCGCTCGTCGAGGAAAGTCCGGACTCCGCTTGAGTGCACGGTGGTTGCTAACGGCAACCCGGGGCGACCCGCGGGCACAGTGCAACAGAAAGTAGACCGCCCGCCACCCCTCGGGGCGGCGGGTAAGGGTGAAAGGGTGCGGTAAGAGCGCACCGGCGGGTCACGCGAGTGGCCCGGCCAGGTAAACCCCACCGGGAGCAAGGCATCGCCGTGCGCCGCATCGCCGGCGCGCGGATGGTGGGCGCGACGAGGCTGCACGCCCAGGCTCACCGGTAGCCGCTTGAGGCGGTCAGCGATGGCCGACCCAGATGGATGGCCGCCCCCTCCCTTGGGGAGGGACAGAATCCGGCTTATCGGCCGGCTCATTCGCCCACGCTTGTTTTAAGAAGAACCGGCCCCGCGGGATGCGCCCGCGGGGCCGGAGTCGTATTGGCGGCCCCGGGCTAGGAGAGCTCCCCGTACACGCGCAGCGCGCCCACCCCGTCGAGGGAGAGACACTCCCAGCCCAGGTCCTCCAGCGCGGCGCGCGCGGTGGGGAGGCGGGCCTCGGGCGCGGCGACGACGAGCCCCCTCGAGCCGCCGGAGAGCGCTCGCCGCGCCGACAGCGCCCCCG
>NZ_JH815192.1:357877-360721 GCF_000296405.1 Corynebacterium otitidis ATCC 51513 | reverse complement strand
GCACGTCGGAGGCCACCGCGACCGTCAGCCCCGGCCGGCCGCGGCCGCGCAGCTGCGCCTGGTAGAGCGCCCCCGCGAGCCCCGCGAGCCGGGCCGCGCGGCCCCCGTCCGGCGGCCCGGGGAAGGTGCGGCGGCCCTCGTCGTCGACGCCGGGCTGCTGGGAGTCCTGGATCCGGGCGACGTCCTCCGACGAGAGGGTCTCGGGGCTGTCTGGGGAGCGCTCGTCGACGACGACCACGGCGTCGTCCTCGCGGGCGGCGAGCGCCACCGCCGCGGCGAGCGGCGCCTTCCCGATGATCGCGGTCCCGCCGGCCGGCGCGGCGTCCTCCCCGATGAGGCTGAAGGTGCCCGGCGCCTCGGCCGCGGCGGCCGCGGGCCGGCCGAAGGCCCGCTCGTGGAGCAGCCGGGCGCGCGCGGCCGGGTCGGCGTCGCGCCGGGGGGAGGGGTCGTGGTCGTGGGACATGATGCGTGGGGTCGCCTTAAACGGGAGCTGTGGTGGCCGGTTCGGTGGCGCCCGCGGCGGTGCGGCGGGCGAATCTAGACTGGGTCCGGCGGCGCGGCTGGCGGCCGCGCGCCGCGTCACCACTGTAGCGGCGCGGGTCCCGCGTCCCGCAGGCCCGGGCCTGCCGCTCGGGCGTTCGCCGAGGACACGACGTGAGGAGGAGCGCAGGTGGCCGAGGAGAAGTGGTACGTCGACCCCGAGACTGGCGAGGTGTTCCAGGGGCGGCTGCGCGGCTGGCTGCACCGCATGGGCCCGTACCCCAGCCGCGCCGAGGCGCAGCGCGCCTTCGAGACCGCCCGGAAGCGGTCCCAGGCCTTCGACGAGGAGGAGCGCCGCTGGCGCGAGTCCTAGGGCTCCTCGATGGAGCGGCGGAACGCCTTGTAGGACTTTTTCAGCGTCTTGAACTCCGAGTCCGCGCGGCGGATGACCGCGGCGGTGCGCTCCCGGAGCGACTCGTAGACCACCCCGTAGGCGAACGTCGACTCGCCGCGGCCGGCGGCGTGCTCGGCGCGCTCGGCGACGAGCTCCGCGGCGGCGGAGAGCTGGCGCACCTGGCGCAGCAGCGCGGTGAACGACGCGGCGTCCGCGGCGAGCGCCTCGGCCCGGTAGGCGGTGTATTCGCGGGCGAGCTCCGCGGCGGCGACGAGCTCCTCGGCGTGGCGCCACGCCTCGTCGATGAGCCGGGCGGCGCGCTCGTCGTCGCAGGGCAGCGCCGGCTCGGAGTTCAAGTCCTTGCGGCGGTTCTTGATGGCGACGTAGCCGCGCTTCACGGCGCGCACGATGATCGCGGGCGCCTTGCGGCGCTCCCGGCGGGAGGGCACCGGCGGGTCGGCGAGTAGCCGGTCGAGCGCGTCGAGGGCGTCGATATAGGCCTTGCTGTTGAGCTCCGCGACGAGCTTGTTGTGGCCGCGCTTCGCGGCGGCCCTGGAGCCCTGCCCAAGCCGGCTGCGGGTGTGCTCGTCGATCTTGCCCGAGGAGTTCGCGTCCACGCGCTCCTTGAGCTCGCGGTGGCCGCCGGCGCGGGTCGCGGACTCGGCGGCGCGCTCGGCCGCGGCGTGCAGCCGGGCGTCGATGGCCTCGACGGGGTCGAGCCGCTCGTCCCAGCTGTCGTGCTCGAAGAGCTCGTAGAGGCCGCGCAGCGCGAGCCTGAGACCCACGGCCGCGGACATGAACGAGGTGACGGTGCCGGCCTCGCGGCGGCGGGCGCGCGCGTCGCGGTAGACGAGCGCGTCGCGGTAGGCGCTCAAAGCCTCGACGAGGCCGGTGAAGGTCTCGTCGCGCTCGTCGTAGGCCTGGAACTCGTAGGGCTGCGGCGGCTTCGGCGCGGTGTCAAGCGAATCGCCGAGCGCGGTGAGGAGCTTCGAGGGCGAGTCCGACTCGTGGGCGCCGGCCTCCTCGACGAGTGAGCGCACCTGGTCGAGGACGCGGGCGCCGCGGGCGTTCTCCGCGAGCTCGGCGGAGAGCTCGAGCTCCCACTCGCGCCACGAGGTCTCCGTCCCGCCGGGCAGAAGCGAGGCGGCGCGCACCCGGTCGTCGCAGAACGTCGCGATGTCCGCGCGGTGCTTGTCGACGAGCGCGGTCTCGGTGCGGTGGTTGTCGACCTGGGCGATGGGCACGATCTCCTCGTTGCGCACCACGGCGCGCACGAGGTCGTGGAGCTCCGCGGGCAGGGTGACCGTGCCGTCGCCGTTGACGCCCGGCGCGGCGTCGATGGCCACCCCGATCTCGCGGCGGGCGCGGCCCCGGCCGGGGAGCTTGAGGTGCCAGCCCTCGTCGCGCCCGCCGGTGCGGCGCCGAAGCGTGATCGCGGCGCGGGTGAGGCGCAGGTCTTTGGTGTCGAAGTACGTGGCCCGAAGGGTGAAGCTCGTCGTCTCCGAGGCGGAGGCGACGTGGTCGACGCCGCTTAAGTCCGGCGCCTCGAGCTCGTCGGTGGGCACCGCGAAGGTCGCCTCCACCTCGATGTCGCTGGTTGCCATGAGGCTCCTCCCCACGCCTTCAAGAGACGCTCGACGACTGGCTTCCCGCGCCGGGGGATAATCCGGCGCCTGCCTGCAAGTATAGGCAAGGACGCGGCGCTTTTCGGGCCCGCTGGGCGGCCCCGCTAGCCGGGGCCGAGGGCGCGGCGCAGGCCCCGCGCCTGTGACCGGCCGGCGTCCCAGCCCTCGCCCGAAACGGCGTATCCCGGCACGGTCCGGGCGGCGGGGAAGTGGCGCCCGATGGCCGCCTCCGCCGCCGCGCCCAGGCCGGGCTCGGGGGCAAGGACGCGGGCCGCCTCGGCGGCGAAGCCGGCGAGGTACCGCCCGGCGAAGCGGGCGTCGCGACACCGGCCGCTGAGCGCCAGC
>NZ_JH815192.1:350383-357487 GCF_000296405.1 Corynebacterium otitidis ATCC 51513 | reverse complement strand
GCGGGCGCGCAGCGCCGCCGCCTCCGCGGGGAACGTCGTCGAGGCGGCCTTGGAGAGGAGCGCGGCGGCGAGCCGGGCGCGCCGCGGATCGCCCGCGGGCCGGCCGCCCGCGCTAAAGGTGGGGAGATAGGGATAGGGAAGCGCCCGGTCGGCGAGCGGGTACAGCCCGGCGATGCCGACCAGCAGGCGGCGCAGCTCGCCCTCATCCGGCGCGGGCGCGCCGGGCAGCCCGCTTCCCGCCCGCCACTCGGCGGCGTGCGCGCCGAGCGCTTCTGGGGCGAGCTCGGCCGCCGCGGCGTCGATGAGCGGGGCTGCTGCCGCGCCCAGCGCTGCGAGCAGGTCGGGCGGCGCCCAGCCGGAGGCGGCGGCGTGGCGTAGGTAGAGGATCGCGGTGGACTCGAGGTCGGCGCGCTCGGCGGGGGACATGGCTGCTCCATTCGTCGGTGTCGAGTTGTCGGGGCGGCGCGCCTCGGAGCGGCCGCGGGGCCAAGTGGAGCACCCCGCCCGGATCGGCTAGCGAATACATGTTCGAATAGCGCGCTCGGTGTGAGCCGCCGCCGGTATGCTTGGGGCCTATGGAGAGCCAACAGGAGTTCGTACTGCAATCCATCGAGGAGCAGGACATCCGCTTCATCAGGCTGTGGTTCACCGACATCCTCGGCCACCTGAAGTCGGTCGTCGTCTCCCCCGCGGAGCTCGAGAGCGCCTTCGAGGAGGGCGTGGGCTTCGACGGCTCCTCGGTGCAGGGCTTCGCGCGCATCTCCGAGGCCGACACCATCGCGCTGCCGGACCCCTCGACCTTCCAGCTCATGCCCTTCGACGAGGAGGAGCCCGAGGTCAAGGCCGCGCGCATGTTCTGCGACATCGTTCTGCCCGACGGGCAGCCGATGTTCTCCGACCCGCGCCACATCCTGCGCCACCAGGTCGAGCTCGCCGCCGACGACGGGTTCACCCCCATGGTCTCCCCGGAGATCGAGTTCTACCTCTACACCGACAACGGCGACCCGGCACACCCCATCCTCACCCCGACCGACAACGGCGGCTACTTCGACCAGGCGAGCAACAACGTCGCCCCGAAGTTCCGCCGCCAGGCGATGCTCGCGCTCGAGTCGATGGGCGTGGTCACCGAGTTCTCCCACCACGAGACCGCGCCGGGCCAGCAGGAGATCGACCTGCGCCACGCCGAGGCCGTGACGATGGCGGACTCGGTGATGACCTTCCGGTACGTCGTGCGCCAGGTCGCGCGCCGCAACGACGTCAAGGCGACGTTCATGCCCATGCCGTACCGGGACGCGGCGGGCTCGGCGATGCACACCCACCTCTCGCTCTTCGAGGGCTCCGACAACGCCTTCCACGACCCGGACGACGAGTTCAGCCTCTCGGAGACCGCGCGGCACTTCATCGCCGGCGTGCTCGCCCACGCCCCGGAGCTCTCCGTGGTGACCAACCAGTGGCCGAACTCGTACAAGCGGATCATCTTCGGCGACGAGGCGCCCACCGCCGCGACGTGGGGCGTGTCGAACCGCTCCGCGCTCGTTCGCGTGCCGACCTACCGGCTCACCAAGGAGGAGTCGCGCCGGGTTGAGGTGCGCAACATCGACTCCGGCTGCAACCCGTACCTCGCATTCGCCGCGGTCATCGCCGCCGGGCTCAAGGGCATCAAGGAGGGCTACGAGCTCGACGACCCGGCCGAGGACAACATCTCCGAGCTCAGCCGCCACGAGCGCCGCGCGATGGGCTATGAGGACCTGCCGCGCAGCCTCGACCACGCGCTGCGCAAGGCCGAGAAGTCCGAGCTGCTCGCCGACATCCTCGGCGAGCACGTCTTTGAGTACCTGCTGCGCGCCAAGTGGCAGGAGTGGCACCGCTACGAGTCCCAGATCACCCCCTGGGAGCTCACCAACCTCCTTGACTTCTAAGGCCGCCCGGGCGAGAAGAGAGGCCCGGCCGTCGAGAAGAACCAACGATAGGAAAGGAGCACCGACCGGTGCCGGCAACGTCGCGAACCTCCGCGATCCCGCGCCCCGCGGTCCTCGGGCTGCAGGGCAGCCGGGCCGGCGAGGACATCGCCGAGCTCGGCTGGGACAACACCGACCACGTGCCCGCGCTGTGGGCGCTCGCCGGCAGCGGGCGGCCCAACCTCGCGCTCAACACGATGCTGCGCCTCGCGCAGGGGCTGAAAGACGCCGGCGAGGCCGAGGACTTCGACCGGGCGCTGCGCGAGGACGCGCGCTTCCGGGTGCGGCTCATGGCGCTCATCGGCGGCTCCTCGGCGTTCGGCGACCACCTCGCCGCGCACCCCGAGACCTGGCGGGAGCTGCTCGAAGACCTGCCCACCCGCGAGGAGATGATGGCCGGCATGCTCGAGTCGGTGGGCGCCACGCCCGCCTTCGAGCCCGGCGACGCCGCGCCCGGCGGGGAGGAGCCCGACGACGACAGCGCGGGCGGCGACTCGGGCGAGGCGTGGCGCGGCGAGCCCGACCCGGCGAGCGAGGACCTCTCGACCGCGGGCACCTACCGCGCGGCCGAGTCGGGGCGCGCCGCCGAGACCAAGGCCCGGGAGCGCTACCGCACCCTGATGATGCGCATCGCCGCCCACGACCTGGCCGGCACGTTCCCCGAGACCCAGCGCCACCCCGGCCACCCCGAGGTGCCCATCCGCAAGGTCATGCGGCTCTTGAGCGACCTCGCGGACGCGGCGGTGACCTGCGCGCTCGCGGTCGCGGTGCGCACGGTCTACGGCGACGAGCGCCCCGAGAGCCGGCTCGCGGTCGTCGCGTTGGGCAAGTGCGGCGCCCAGGAGCTCAACTTCCTCTCGGACGTCGACGTGCTCTTCGTCGCGGAGCCCGCGACGTCGAAGGCGACGCGGCTCGCCGCGGAGACCACCGCGGTGGGCTCGCGCTGCTTCTTCGAGATCGACGCGAACCTCCGCCCGGAGGGCCGCTCCGGGGCGCTGGTGCGCACCCTCGCCTCGCACGTCGCTTACTACGACAAGTGGGCCGAGACGTGGGAGTTCCAGGCCCAGCTCAAGGGCCGCGCGCAGGCCGGCAACCTGGCGCTGGGGGAGGCCTACACCGACGCGATCGGGGAGCGGGTGTGGGAGGCCTCCAGGCGCGACTCGTTCGTCGCGGACATCCAGGCGATGCGCCGCAGGGTCGTCGACAACGTGCCCAAGGACGAGGCCGGCCGGGAGCTCAAGCTCGGCAAGGGCGGGCTGCGCGACGTCGAGTTCGCCGTGCAGCTCCTCCAGCTCGTCCACGGCCGCTCGGACGTGAGCCTTCGGGTGCGCTCCACGCTCGAGGCCCTCGACGCGCTCATCGCCGGCGGCTACGTCGGCCGCGAGGACGGCCCCAGGCTCCAGGAGGCCTACGGCTTCCTTAGGCTCCTCGAGCACCGCCTCCAGCAGCAGCGCCTCAAGCGCACCCACGTGCTGCCCAGCGAGGACGACGAGGAGAACCTCCAGTGGGTCGCCAGGTCCGCGGGCTTTCGGGCGAGGCGCTCGAACTCCGCGACCGACGAGTTCGTCGTGAGCCTGAGGCGGGTGAGGCTGCTCATCTCCGAGCTGCACTCCAGGCTCTTCTACCGCCCGCTGCTCGACTCGGTTGTCAACTTCGACGTCGACACCCTGAAGCTCTCCCCGAAGGCGGTGCAGCGCCAGCTCACCGCGCTGGGCTACCAGTTCCCCGAGCGCGCCGTCGAGCACCTCACCAGGCTCGCGACCGGCTCGTCGCGCAAGGCCCGCATTCAGGCGCTGCTCCTGCCGACGCTCATGGAGTGGCTCTCGCGCACCGCAGACCCCGACGCGGGCCTGCTCAACTACCGCAAGCTCTCCGAGGCGGCCCACGACAAGTCGTGGTTCTTAAGGCTCCTGCGCGACGAGGGGGTGGTGGGCCGCCGGCTCATCCACATCCTCGGCACCTCGCCGTACACCGCCTCGCTCATCATCCAGAACCCCGACCTGGTCAAGATGCTCGAGGACGGCGCGAGCGGGCCCAGGCTCATGTCGACCTCCCCGTCGACGGTGTCGCGCTCCCTGGTCGCGGCCGCGGGCCGCTACCGCGACCCGGACAAGGCCATCTCGGTGGCGCGCTCCCTGCGCCGCAGCGAGCTCGCCCGCATCGCCTCGGCGACGCTGCTGGGCATGCTCGACGTGCCCCGCGTCTGCGAGGCGCTCTCTCGGGTGTGGGTCGCGGTGCTCGAGGCGTCGCTGCGCGCCGAGATTCGGTACCGGCTCGCCGAGTCCGGCGACGAGGAGCCGCCCGCGCGCATCGCGGTCATCGGCATGGGCCGGCTCGGCGGCGCGGAGCTGTGCTTCGGCTCGGACGCCGACGTCCTCTTCGTCGCCGAGCCCGCCGACGGCGAGGACGAGTCCCGGGCTCTCAAGTGGGCGAGCGGGGTGTGCGACTCGATGCGCCGGCGCTTAAAGAAGCCCTCCGACGACCCGCCCATCGAGGTCGACGTCGGGCTGCGCCCCGAGGGCCGCTCCGGGGCGCTCGTGCGCACCGTGGAGTCCTACCGGCGTTACTACGAGCGCTGGGGGGAGACCTGGGAGCTCCAGGCGCTGCTGCGCGCCGCGCCCGTCGCCGGCGACCGGGAGCTCGCCGACCGCTTCCTTAAGGTCATCGACGACTTCCGCTACCCGAGCTCCGGGATCGAGGAGGCCACCATCCGCGAGGTGCGCCGCATGAAGGCCCGCGTCGACAACGAGCGCCTGCCGCGCGGCGCGGACCGCTCCACCCACACTAAGCTCGGCCGCGGGGGCTTAACCGACATCGAGTGGACCGTGCAGCTCTTCACCCTCATGCACGTTCACCGCGTGCCGGGGCTGCGCACCCCCTCGACGCTCGGCGCGCTCGACGTGCTCGCGGAGGAGGAGATCTTAAGCGCCCGCGACGCGGAGATCTTGAAGGAGGCGTGGCTCACCGCGACCGCGACGCGCAACGCGCTCGTGCTCGTCAAGGGCCGGCGCCACGACCAGCTGCCCAAGCCGGGCCCGCAGCTCGCGCAGGTCGCCGGCGCGGCCGGCTGGGACCCCGACGACCCGCAGGGCTTCCTCGAGCACTACCTGCGCGTCACCCGCCGCGCTCGCGCCGTCGTCGACCAGGCCTTCTGGGGCGAGCGCACCCTCGAGCCCTAGCAGGCCGGGCGCCGCGCCGCGGCGTATCCGCCAAAAAATTAAAGTAAATCAATCCTTAGTTTGATGTTCTAGGGTTGGCTCGGTGGCTATTCTGTCAACGACATTGCCAAGGATCAGCTAAGGATGACGGATGACGACCGATAGCCGCCTCGCGCACGCCCGCCCCGCCGGGCTGTGGCGCCGCCTCAAGGCCGCGACCGAGGCCCCCCACCACGACGCCGAGCACTCCGACTTCATGGAGCGGCTCTTCACCGGCGCGGGCAGCCGCGAGGACTTCGTGCGCCTCCAGGAGCAGGCCCTCATCTTCTACCGCGCCCTCGAGGACGCCGGCCACCTGCTCGCCGACCACCCTGTCGCCTCCCGGGTCATCGACCCCCGCCTCGAGCGCGTCGCGCGCCTCGAATCGGACCTCGACGAGCTCCACGGCGATACCTCCTGGCGTGAGTCCCTCGAGCCCACGCCCGAGACCCGCGACTACGTCGCCCGGCTGCGCCGCATCGGCGAGGAGAAAGACGGCGTCGCGTTCGTCGCCCACCACTACGTGCGCTACCTCGGCGACCTCTCCGGCGGGCAGGCCATCGCCGCGGTCTGCCGGCGCCGCTACGGCATCCCGCCCGAGGCTTTGAGTTTCTACCGCTTCGAGGAGGTCGGGCCCATCAAGCGCTACCGCGACGCCTACCGTGCCGAGCTCGACCGGCTGCCGCTCGCGCCGGGGGAAGACACCCGGCTCATCGCCGAGGCCGGGCTCGCCTTCCGCCTCAACATGGCGGTCTTCGCGGGCCTCGGCCGCGGGGAGCCCGCCGCCGCCGGGATCGCCTAGCGGCCCCGGCCCCGCCGCAGCGGCGGGATCGGCCCGATAAGCGGCGCCACGAGCCCCGAGACCTGCCGGTGCCTGGCCCGGTAGGCCGCCCGGTCCTCGGCGAGCGCCTCGAGCACGAAGTCGCGCACCCGCGGGTTGTAGAGCACTGCCGAGTGGTCGGAGAAGTCCAGCGGCGCGCCGTCCTGCAGCACGATGTTGCGCACCTCCCGGGCGGCCGCCGGCGTGCCCGGGTCCGGGTGGAGGCGCTGCGTCTGCCACGGGGTGACCATCTGGTCGTAGCGCGTCATGATCATCGTGTAGTCCACCCCGGGCACCGTCTCCCCGTGGCGATTCATCACCGCCACCGCCTCCCCGGTGATCGCCTGGTCCTGTAGCGCGCCGCCCAGCCAGCGGCTCGCCCAGCTCAGCGCCGGGATCCCGTGCTGCTCCAGCCAGATGACCGGCCACACCAACCCGGAGAGCGTGCTGCCCCGGTTGTTGCCCGCCAGGCCCACGAGCCGGCGCACCCGGTTGCGGCCCGGCCCGTCGTTCTCCAGCGAGTCGGCGATAAAAAGCTTCGCCTGCGCCACGCCCTGCGAGTGCGCCACGAGGTCGACCTGCGGCGCGCCGGTGAGCTCCTGGACGCGGTCGATATACGCCGCGACCTCCCGCTGGCTCTCCAGCAGCGGGCGAATCCCGTGCACCGAGCGCATCCGGCCCAGCCCGATCCGGTCGTCCGAGCCGTAGTCGAAGGCGAACACCCGGTAGCCCTGCTGCGCGAGCGCCGGCGCCAGGTAGGAAAACGTCACGTACGAGTTCGCCCACGTCCCGTGCAGCAGCACCACCGGCACCGGGTGGGTCACCGGGCGGCGCGGCTCGGGGTCGTTGACCCCGCGCGGCAGCCACTCCGGGTGCCGCGAGGCGCGCCGCTGCGCGCTCGGGAAGCTGTGGGACACCGGCACCCGCACCCCGGGGGCGGGCGGCAGCTCGACGCGGAGCGGTGGCTTTTCCATACCCCGATCCTACCGCCGCCCGGCGGCCGGAATGAAGGCTTTCGCCAGGCCGGGGCGTCTAGCCCAGGCGCCGCCGCGCGATAAGCGCCGCCGCGCCCAGCGCGACCGCGACCAGGCCCGCGCCCGCCGCGGCGAGCAGCCCGGCCTGCATGTCG
>NZ_JH815192.1:287875-350207 GCF_000296405.1 Corynebacterium otitidis ATCC 51513 | reverse complement strand
GGCATCCTTGGGCTCCTGGCCGGCCGGGGCGGGGGCCGCTGGAGCGTCGCCGGGGACGGGCTCGTCGCCCGCGTCGGGCCGGCCCGCTTCGTCGCTGGGCGCGTCGCCGGCGCTGGGGGAGTGCTCGCCCGGCCGCGGGGCGGGCGGCTGTGCGTCGGGGATCGGGTCGTCGCCGTCGTGGCCATCGCCGGGCTCGTCGCCGTCCTCGTCGCCGCGGTTCTCGTCCTTGTCGCCGTCGTCCTCGTCCTCGGGCCCGGGTTCGGGCGCGCCGGAGTCGGGCTCCTCGGGCTGGGGCTGCGGCCCCTCGGGGCGCGGGGCGGCCGCCGGGTCGACGGTCACCACGACGACGAGGGTCTCCCCGGCGGCGCCGCCCGGCGCCTCCGCGCGGACGGTGAACGCGTCGGCGACGAGCCACTCGTCCTCGGGGAGCTCCAGGCGCCCGGTGATCCGTCCGGTCTCCTCGTCGAGCTCGAGGCCCGGGGGCAGGTCATCGGCGCTAAACCGCGTGCCCTCGGGCGTGTTCCCGGCGTGGTCGGCGGCGCCCACGTCGATGGGGCGCGGCTCCTCGTCGACGGTGTGCACGATAAGCCCCGGGCCGGTGACGATAAGCTCCTCGTCCTCCGGCTCAGGCGCGGGCGCGACGGTGATGGTGAAGCGCTCCACGACGGGCCGGCCGGCGGCCTCGACCGGGGTGCCCTCGGCGTCGAGCGCGGCGACGAGCACGTCGTAGACGCCCGCGGCCTCGGCGTCGATGGTCCCGACGATCGCGCCGGTCTCGGGGTCGAGGCTCAGGCCCTTAGGCAGGCCGGCGGCCTCGAGACGGGAGCCCTCGGGCAGCGCCTCGGCGGGCACCTCGATGGGGTCGATCTCCTCGCCCGCGACGGCGAGCCGGTCCTCGATCGCGCCGATGCCCGGCAGCGGCTCGGCGGGCACGAGCGGCACGAGCGGGATGGACTCGTCCTCGGCCGGCTCGACGACCGTCACCGACGTCGCGGCGATCGGGCTGCGCCCCGAGACGAGCACGAGGCTGTAGGCCTCCCCGGGGGTAGCGTCCTCCGGCACCGTGAGCCTCAGGCAGTCCTCGAGGCCGTCGACGTCGCGGCACGTCGCCGCCGTCGAACCGTCCGGCGCGCGCCACTCCAGGTCGGTCGCGTCGTCGGGCACGCGGCCCTCGAGGGTGACCTCGACGGCCTCGCCGGGGGCCGCGCCCTCCGGGCGGTCGTGGGAAAGGCGCACGTCGGTGGAGACCGCCAGCGCCTGGTGCGCGCCGTAGAGCCTCTGGTAGGGCAGCTCCGCGCCGCGGTTGTTGACCTGCGCGACCGGCTGCGGCTCGAAGGGGCCGGCGCTGCCGCGCGGCTGGAAGATCGGCTGCATCGACGAGCCGTACGCCGAGACCGGCCGCCCCTCGGGGTCCTCCACCCAGAGATACAGGTTCTCCTGGTCGTAGGCGTCGCCCTCGGTGGGGAAGCGCAGCGTGTAGTCGCCGTTGTCGTCGGTCTCCCCGACGACCGTCGCCGCGACATACTCGGGGTGCTCGAGGAGCATCTCGCGCGTCGCGGCCGCCCGCTCCTCCGGCGGGAGGGCCAGCACCGCCTCGTTGGCGCGCGCCCCCTCCTCGGTCAGCGTCGAGGCAAACACCCGGTAGCCCGCGGCCTTGGGGTCCTGGGTCGCGTTGACAACCTGGCCGCGCGGGCCGCGCGGCCGCTGCGGGGTGCGCTCCTTCCACACGTTGCCGCTCACCGTGCGCACCGCGTCGGGCTCGCGACCCTGCGCCGGGTTGGGCAGCGGGCCCTTCTCGTCGACGATGACGTCCTCGGCCTTGACGTAGTCGCCCGGCACCTCGTAGAGCCACACGCCCGCGCCGAGCACGTGGCCGAGCCGGTTGCGGTCGCCGAGCACCGGCGAGGAACCCAGGCGGGTCTCCGTGACGGGGGAGAACGCGTACGGGGTGTAGCCGCCCGCGTGCCGCAGCGGCACGAGCTCGTTGCCCGTCTCCGGGTTCGTCGCCGGCGCGGTCCACACCCGGTAGCTCTGCGCGGCGTGCGCCGGCCCGCCGAAGCGGTGCTCCCGGCCCGCCGGGTCGGTGAAGTCCGAGAGCCTCAGGACGAAGCGCAGCGCGCCCGCGTCCTCCTCCCCCGGGAAGGTGTGGGTCTCGCCGGTGTAGACCGGCGAGACCGTGCCGTCCGCGTCGCGCCACTGGGCGAAGACCCGCACCGGCTCGCTCGGGCCGGGCAGCCCCGCGTTCGACGCGCCGGCCGGCGCGTCCGGGTGCGGCACCGCGAGGTGCACCATGCCCGAGAGCGTCTGCGCGGCCTTCTTCTGGTCGGCGAGGTCCCCGATCGTCGTGATCGAGCCGTCGGCCACCGCGTCGGCGTCGATCGCGTCCGCGACGTCCGCCGCCCGAGACACCGGCTCCGGCGCGGCCGACGGCGCCTCCTGCGGCGGCGCGTCCTGCGCGATTGCGGGCGCGACGGGAAGGGTGATGGACAGCCCGGCGCACAGCGCCGCGGCGGCGATCCCCCGACGCCGCGCGCGGCGGGCCGGGCCGGAAGTGGTGGTGGTCATGTCTCTCCTGTGGTGCGAGGCGCGCCGGGCCGCGGGGGCGGGCCCTGCGGCGGCGCTGGGAGCTAGCTGAAAGTCCGCCCACAGGATAGCGGACTTTTTCTCAGCCGCCACCGGGACAAGCCCGAAGCCGGCCGCCTCCCCGGGGCGCGGGTGCCGTACCATCGGCGGCGTGGACTACATCTCAACGCGCGATCGGGGCGCCACCGGCCACGGATTCACCGATATTCTCCTGGCGGGCCTGGCGCCGGACGGGGGCCTCTACCTGCCCGAGCGTTACCCGAAGCTCGGCGAGGAGGACCTTGAGCGGCTCCGCGGCGTCTTCGAGGCCGGCGGCTACCCGGCGCTCGCCGCGGCGGTCTTTGGGCTCTTCGTCGACGACATCGACCCCGAGGAGCTCGTCGGTATCGCGAAGCGCGCCTACAACACCGAGGCGTTCGCCGCCGCCGACGAGCGGGCGATCGTGCCGGTGAGCGAGGCCGCGCCGGGGCTCTTTCTGGCGCACCTCTCGCAGGGGCCGACCGCGGCGTTCAAGGACATCGCCATGCAGGCGCTCGGCGAGTTTTTCGAGTTCGAGCTCGCGCGCCGCGGGGAGTACCTCACCATCCTCGGCGCGACGTCGGGGGATACGGGCTCGTCGGCGGAGTACGCGATGCGCGGCCGGGAGAATATCTCGGTGTTCATGCTCACCCCGAAGGGGCGCATGACGGAGTTCCAGCAGGCCCAGATGTTCGGCCTCGACGACGCGAATATCCACAACATCGCGCTCGACGGGGTGTTCGACGACTGTCAGGACGTCGTCAAGGAGGTCTCCGCGGACGCGGAGTTCAAGGCCCAGCACCGCATCGGGGCGGTCAATTCCATCAACTGGGCGCGGCTCATGGCCCAGATCGTCTACTACCTCTCCTCCTGGCTGCAGGTCGCCGCCACCCCGGGGGAGAAGGTGTCGTTCAGCGTGCCGACGGGCAACTTCGGCGACGTGTTCGCCGGGCACGTCGCCCGCCAGATGGGCGTGCCCATCGACCGGCTCATCGTCGCGACGAACGAGAACGACGTGCTCGACGAGTTCTTCCGCACCGGGGCGTATCGGCCGCGCTCCGCCGCGGAGACCCACCGCACCTCGAGCCCGTCGATGGATATCTCTCGGGCGTCGAACTTCGAGCGGCTCATCGCGGACGCCACCGGCCGCGACGCGGAGCGCGTCGCCGACCTCTTCGGCGCGCGGCTCCGCGAGGGCGGCTTCGACCTGTCGGGCACCGGGCTCATGGAGACCATCACCGAGGACTTCGGGTTTTTGTCGGGCTCCTCGAGCCACGCGGACCGGGTGCGCACCATCGCCGAGGTGTACCGGGAGCGCGGGGTGCTCATCGACCCGCACACCGCCGACGGCTGGCACGTCGCAGCGCAGCTCCAGGACCAGATCGACACGCCGATCGTGTGTCTGGAGACCGCGCTGCCGGTGAAGTTCGCCGACACCATCGCAGAGGCGATCGGCACCGCGCCCGCGGTGCCGGAGCGCTTCGCGGGCATCCTCGAGGCGGAGCGCCGCGTCGTGGACCTGCCGAAGGATGCCGAGGCCGTCAAGCGGCTCATCGCCAAGCACGCGGGGGAGGGGGACTAGCGGTGGCGGACTACGAGGGGCTCGTGCGCGCCGTGACCAACGGCATCGACGACGCGATGGCCGCGGCGGTCACCCGCGTCTCGGATGGGGCGGTGCTCGCGCAGCGCTCGGTGATCGGCGGGCTCGACGGGGCGGCCGTCGCCGAGGGCGGGGCGCGCACGCTCGCCGCCGAGCTCGAGCTGCTCGGCCGGCTGGGCATGGCCACCCAGTTCGAGAGCCTCGTCGTCACGCTCAGCGACCACTACCACCTCTTCGTGCTCCTCGACGCGGACGTCGCGCTCGCTGTCGCGTGGGGCCGCGGCGGCACGACCCAGGCGGCCGCCCGGCTCGCCGTGGCGCGCGCCGCCCGGGAGTTCGTGCCCGGCTGGATCGAGCCCGGCGGCGAGGATCCGGCCGGCGACGGGGGCGACGGGCCCGACGAGCAGGCGGAGCCCGCGGGGCCGGAGCAGCCGGACGAGCGTCGCGACGACAAGGTCGAGCCCGAGCCCCTCGCCGAGCGCGACGAGACCTTCGACGTCGTCGCGTGGCTGGGCGAGAACGCCGGCCCCGGCGGCGCGGACGAGGAGAAGGAAAAGGAGTCCTAGGCCATGCCAGCGCCCGAGTTCCTGGTCGAGCTGCGCCGCCACGTCGGCCACGACGAGCTGTGGCTGCCCGGCGTCGTCGCGATCGTCGTGCGCGACGTGCCCGCCGACGCGCCCGCCTGGCAGACGCCCGAGGTGCTGCTCGTGCGGAACGCCGACTCCGGGGCGTGGACCCCGGTCACCGGCATCGTCGAGCCCGACGAGCAGCCCCACGACGCCGCCGAGCGGGAGATCAGAGAAGAAACCACCGTCGAGGCGCGCGCCGCGGCGCTGCTCGGGGTGGGGGCCTCCGGGACCGTGACCTATCCCAATGGGGACGTCGCGAGCTTCGTGGAGTCCGCCTACCGCCTCGAGGTGGTGGGCAACGACGAGCCCGCCGCCGGCGACGACGAGACGCTGGATCGCGGCTGGTTCCAGGTCGCGCAGCTGCCGGCCATGGACCCGCGCTTTCGGCTCCTGTGCGCCGACGCGGTCGCGCAGCTGCGCCGCCCCGACACGTTCCGCCCGCGCATGGGCTGGGCGAAGCGGCGCCGCTAAGACCCCCGGCAGCAGACCTAGCCCCGCTCGGGCGGGGGAGGGGTTTAGCTGGCGCGCAGCGCGACGATCGGGTCGAGCTTCGCGGCCTTGTTCGCCGGGTAGTAGCCGAAGAACAGCCCGATCCCCATGGAGATCCCCAGCGCCACGAGCACCCCGCTAAGCGGCGGCGGCGCCGGGGAGGTGAACGTGCTCGCCGCGTACGCGCCGCCCGCCGCGCCGAGGAGCACGCCGACCGCGCCGCCGATGAGGCAGATGATCATCGACTCGACGACGAACTGCAGGCGGATGTCGCGGCGCGTCGCGCCCACGGCCTTGCGGATCCCGATCTCCCGGGTCCGCTCCGTCACCGTGATGAGCATGATGTTCATCACCCCGATGCCGCCGACGAGCAGGGAGATGCCCGCGATCACGCTGATCGACAGGGTCATCGCCCCGATGAAGCCGTCGAGGCTCTCGAACGCGTCGCCGAGGTCGTCGATGGTGAGCTCGAACTCGTCGTTGTTGGCGTACAGGCGCTCGGCGACGGCCTTGAGCTCCGCGGCGAACTCCTGCTTGTCGGCGGTAGCGGCGGCCCTCGCCGAGGCGCCCATGATTCCCTCGTCGCGGCCCCGCAGCTCGGCGAGCAGCCCGTAGGGCGCGAACACGTAGTTCGTGTTGCTCTCCTCCAGGAAGCCGGCGTTCGCGCCGCGCGGCTGATAGACGCCCACCACCCGCAGCTGGAGGATCCCGCCGTCGGGCTGCTCGGTGAAGAGGATCGACTGGCCGAGCGCCGCCTCCGGGGAGCCGAAGAGCTGCGCGGCGTGGTCCTCGGAGAGCAGCGCGATCGGCGCGCCCGCCCACGCCTCCTCCTCGGTGTACGCGCGGCCGGCGACGATCTCGTTGCCGTCGAAGGCCACGGCGTCGGAGTTCGTGGGCTTCAAAAACGTGTAGGACGGCCCGCCGGATCCGCCCGCCGGCTCGGCGTCGGGGTCGTCGGCGGGCACCGCCTCGCCGTCGATCTCCGTATGCTGGCCCACCGCGATGCCCGCGAGGCTGTCGCCGAGGCGCGCGCGGATCTCGTCGATGTCCTCCGGGGTGAGCGCGTCCGCCGGCCCGGGGGAGAGGTCGTCCTCGAGCTCCGAGCGGGTGCGCCCGTCGCCCTGCTCCGCCCGCGGCTCGACGTTGAGGAGGAAGTCGCCGCCGCCCGCGGACTCGATGGCCTCCCGGCTCTCCTTCTGCAGGCCCGCGCCGATCGTCTGGATCGCGATGACCGCGGCGATGCCGATAATCACGCCGAGCAGCGTGAGGAAGGCGCGCATCCGGTTCGAGCGCAGGCTGCCGATCGCCAGCCGAATGGACTCCGCGAGCGTCACTCGAACCTCCCGTCGCTCATCGTCACCGTGCGGGTGGTCTCCGCGGCGAGCTCCTCGTTGTGGGTGATGAACACGATCGTCGTGCCGAGCTCCCGGTTGAGCTCGTGGAAGAGGTCCATGACCGAGCGCCCCGTCGCCGTGTCCAGCGCGCCGGTCGGCTCGTCGGCCAGCAGGATCTCCGGGTTGTTGGCGAGCGCCCGGGCGATCGCGACGCGCTGGCGCTGCCCGCCGGAGAGCTCGTCCGGGCGGTGCGCGGCGCGGTCGCCGACGCCGACGCGCTCGAGGAGCGACTCTGCGCGCTCCTGGCGCTCGCCGCGCGGCACGCCCGCGTACATCATGGGCATCTCCACGTTGCCGCGCGCGTCGAGCTCGGAGACGAGGTTGAAGCTCTGGAACACGAACCCGATCGAGCGGGAACGACGGTGGGCGAGCGCGTCGTCGCGCAGCGCGAGCACGTCGTCCCCGGCCAACCGGTAGGAGCCGGCGTTCGGCCGGTCGAGCAGCCCGATGATGTTCATCAGCGTCGACTTGCCCGAGCCCGACTGGCCCACCACCGAGAGGAACTCGCCGCGCTCCACGGCGAGGTCCACGCCGTGGAGCACCGTCAGCGAGCCCGCGCCCGAGGAGAAGGTCTTGACGATGCCGCGCATGTCGATGAGGCTCACAGCGTGACGCTCCCGCCGCTGCCGTCTTCGTTGTAGACGATGTCGCCCTCGGCGCCGCCGGCGGCGCCCGGCAGGAGGATCTCCTCGCCCGGCTCGATGCCCGAAACGCCCGCGTTGAGCTCGTCCTTGATCTCGATGGTCACGGCCCGCTCCTCGTAGCCGCCCTCGTGCACGACCGTGACCGTCGGGGTGTCGCCCGACTCGTCGATCGCCTCGAGCGGCACGGCGATCGCGGTGGCGCGCTGCGTGACGATGGAGAGCCGCGCCGTCGAGCCGATGTGCAGCCCCTCCGTCGAGCCGGTGACCTCGACGGTGACGGGGAAGCTCGCTCGGCCCGCGCCCTGCGCGGGGCCCGGCTGGCCGTCCTCGGTGGGCGCGGCGGCCGCGACCGGTGCGATGGACTTGATCGTGCCGGTGAACGTCGCGCCGCGCGCGCTCGGGGAGGTGAACTCCACCTCGTCGCCGACGGAGAGCTGCTCGAGGTAGTTCTCCTTGACCTCCGTGTCGATCTGGAAGGTCGAGTCGTCCGCCACCGACACGACCGCCCCTGTCGGCGCCTGGCCCACCTGGCCGCCGACCGCGGTGACGACCCCGTCGTGGGGCGCGCGCAGCGTCGCGCCGTCGACCTCCTTGCGCAGCCCGCCGAGCGTCTGCTCCGCGTTCGCGGCCTGATCGGCGGCCGCGCCGCGCGCGTCCGTCACGGCCCGCGCGAGCTCCGCCTGGCGCTGGTTCGCCGACACCCGAGCCGCCGCGAGCGCCGCGTCCGCGTCCGCTAAGGCCTGCCGCTGCGCCGCGGCCTGCTGGTCGAGCTCCGGGTCGTAGCCGGCCTGCAGCTGCTGCTCGGTCCAGGCGAGCTCGTTCGCGGCCTGCCGCCACGCCTGGTCCGCGGAGCGCAGCTCCGGGTCGAGGCCCCGGTTCGCGAGGTCCTGGAACTGCGCGAGCTGCGCCTCCGCGTCGGCGACGGCGCGGGCGGCGGACGCGGCCTCCCGGTCCGCGGCCTTCTGCGCGTTATTCAGCTCGGCCTCCTTGTCGGAGACGTCGATCCTAGCGAGCACCTGGTCGCGCTTGACGTGGTCGCCGACCTTCACGGCGAGCTCCGCGACGGGCCCGGAGGCCGATGCGGTGACGTCCGTGGCGGTGGCGGCCTTGATCGCGCCGCTCGCCGGGAGCGTCGAGGTGATCTCCTCGGGCTCCCCGGCGATAAACGTCGACTCCTCGGGCTCCTCGCCGCCGGGGCCCAGCGCCCCGGAGAGAGCCATCGCGCCGATAAGGAGCGCCGCGAGCGCCGCCACGGCGTAGCCGTAGAGGCGCCCCCGGCGCGGAATACGGGTGTCCACCATGATCGGGCTGACCGACCCCTTCTTCGCTCGGTGACAGGGGCGAGGCGCCCCAAAAGTTGAGCCGAGCATAGCGGCCCCGCCGGCCGCGCGCCACGGCTACAGAGCGCCCCCGGCGTGGCCTCGACCGGCGGGGCATCGCCGGGGGTGAATACGGCGACCTTGCCAGCCCCTAACCACCCCGGGAGATAGCGGCGACGCCGCCGCGAGGCGGGTTAAGGGCGGGTACAAAAATGCCCGGCGCCCCACCCCGCTAGGGGGCGTGGCGCCGGGCGCATCGGAGCCGGCAGTTAGCCGGGCAGCGGCTTTTTAGCAGTCGTAGTAGAGCTCGAACTCCCCCGGCGTGGGCCGCAGCCGGGTCGGGGTGATCTCCTTATCCCGCTTCCAGGAGATGTAGGCCTCGAGGAGGTCCTCGCCGAACACGTCGCCCTCGGTGAGGAAGTCGTGGTCGGCCTCGAGGGCCTCGAGAGATTCGGAGAGCGACGTCGGCGCCTGCGCGATGTCCTCGGTCTCCTCGGGCGGCAGCTCGTAGAGGTCCTTGTCGACCGGCGCGTGCGGCTCGATGCGGTTCTTGATGCCGTCGATGCCGGCCATGAGCATCGCCGCGAGCGCGAAGTACGGGTTGCCCGACGGGTCCGGCGCGCGGAACTCGAGCCGCTTGGCCTTCGGGTTCGAGCCCGAGACCGGGATGCGGATCGCCGCGGAGCGGTTGCGCTGCGAGTAGACGAGGTTGATCGGCGCCTCGAAGCCGGGCACGAGCCGGTGGTAGGAGTTCAGCGTCGCGTTCGTGAACGCGAGCACCGCCGGCGCGTGGTGCAGCAGGCCGCCGATGTAGTAGCGCGCGGTGTCGGACAGCCCGCCGTAGCCCGCCTCGTCGTGGAAGAGGGGCTTGCCGTCCTTCCACAGCGACTGGTGGGCGTGCATGCCCGAGCCGTTGTCGCCCGCGAGCGGCTTCGGCATGAACGTCGCCGACTTCCCGAACTGGTCGGCGGTGTTCTTGATGATGTACTTGAACTCTTGCAGGTCGTCCGCGGCGCGCAGCAGGGTGTTGAACTTGTAGTTGATCTCCTGCTGGCCGCCGGTGCCGTTCTCGTGGTGGAACCGCTCGATCTCGAAGCCGCCGCGCTCGAGGTTGTGGACCATCGCGTCGCGGACCTCGTAGGTCTTGTCGTACGGCGGGGTGGGGAAGTAGCCGCCCTTGATGCGGGTCTTGTAGCCCGTGTTGGGGCTCCCATCGATCTGGGTGTCCGCCCCGCGGTTCCACCAGCCCTCGTCGGAGTCGACCGAGTAGAACGCCGCGTGGTCGTCGACGCGGTAGCGCACCTTGTCGAAGAGGTAAAACTCGGCCTCGAGCCCGAAGCTCACGGAGTCCGCGATGCCCGTCGAGGCGAGGTAGTCCTCCGCGCGGCGCGCGACGCCGCGCGGGTCGCGGCCGAACGGCTCGCGGGTGAACGGGTCGTGGACGAAGAACCGCAGGTTGAGGGTCTTCGTGCTGCGGAACTGGTCGAGCCGCGCCGTCCCGATGTCGGGCAGGAGCGTCATGTCCGACTCGTCGATCGTCGTAAACCCGTTGATCGACGAGCCGTCGAAGGGCAGCCCCTCGTCGAGGTCATCCGCCGTCAGCGACTTCGCGGGAAGCGTGAAGTGGTGCTCGGTGCCGGGAAGGTCGGTAAAACGCACGTCGACGAACTCGACGCCCTCTTTCTCGATGTAGGAAAGAAGGTCCTCGTTGGATTCGAAATCCATGGTCCTGTTGTCAGCTCCTCGGATGAGAAAGTATCGGCTGTCATCGGCATCACGCCCGGCGGCGGTGGCCGCCGAGTTACGTCGACCCATTCTATCAGGATGAGGGGAGCGGAAACGCGAAAAAACGGGCGGCACCGCGCGTGGACCGGCGCGGCGCCGTCCGATAGATTGACGAGATATGGCTAAGGAGAAGCGCAGCTGGCTCGACGGGCCGCAGATCCCCTCCCAGTTCGACGCGGAGGGGAAGGTCTCCGCCTACCCGGGGGAGAACCTCGGGCTGCCGAAGGAGGGGCCCCGCTCGATCGCGACCGTCGCGAGGCGCGCCGGCGGCGTCGCCATCGACTGGGTCATCAGCCTCATCGTCGGGAACTTCATCCACATGTTCACCGACCAGCTCGGCGGGGTCGCGACCGTGACCTACATGGTCTTCGTCCTGCTCGGCATTATTAGCGGCTGGCTGTTCGCCCGCACGCCCGGCCAGGCGCTCCTCGGCATGGGCATCGCCCGCGTCGACGCCCCCGGCGAGCGCGTCGGCCTGTGGCGCGCCGCCGTGCGCACCGTGATGACCGGGCTCATCCTGCCCGCCGCGTTCGTCGACACCGACCTGCGCGGCATGCACGACCGCGCCACCGGCACGGCCGTCATCCGCGGCTAGCGGTGGCGCTGCTGGGAGCGCTTGATGCGGCGGTTCATGCCAGAGAAGTTCGCGTTCTTCGGCAGCGGCCCCTTGGGCATGCCCGCCTGCCCGTTGCCCACCGAGTCCATCGCCTCGACCTTCGCGTTGATCGGGTAGACGTCGTTCTTGCGGTAGTTGCGCGGCAGGGCCAGAAGTTTGCGCTGCAGCTTCTTGAGAGGCACCTCGTCCTCGCCGGTGCCGACGTAGATCTCGTAGATCGGCACGCCCGCCATGAGCTTGTCGAGCCGGCGGTGCTGTCGGTCCATCATCTTGCGGGTGGCGTTGCGGTTGCCCTCCGCGACGAGCACGATCCCGGGCACCCCCACCACACGGTGCACGCTGTCCATCTGCTGGTTCGCCGCGACCGCGGTGTTGACGAACCACACGATGCCCACCGTGTTGCGCATGTTGTCCAGCGTCCAGCCGGCCGCGCCCGGCGTGCCCTCGGCGCGGGAGAACATCGTGGCGCGCACCCGCCGGGAGAACGACGAGAACGCCAAGAACACGCCGACCGCGAGGCCGATGGGCAGAAGGAACCACTGGCCGCCGAAGAGCAGGCCGATGAGGAAGCCCCCGATCGCGGGCACGAGGAGCCACGCGAGCAGCGCCGGGATTAAGAGCTTGTCCTCCTTGACCTGGAGCTTGAGGACCTCCCACAGCTGGCTGCGGGTCTGCTTGCGCTTCGCGCGCTTCTGCTCTTTCAGCTGGCGCTTCTCGGCCTTGGCTTGGGCCTTCTGGGGATCGTTAGCCATGGGCTCAACCATAGAGCGTCGGTGCGCCTGGCGATAACGAGAGGCCCCGCCGCCCGGGGATCGGGCGGCGGGGCCGTGAGAAGGGGAAGAAGGGGTGCGGCTAGCCGGGGCTTTTTAGGAGCGGGCCGGCTGGCTGCTGCGCACCGGCGTGTCCTCGGACGCGCCGTACTTCTTCAGCAGGGTGGTGGCCTCCTGGTCCGTGGGGCCCTGGGAGGTCTCCGAGAGGTGCTTGAGGTTCTCGGGCAGCTCGCGGCCGCGGGCCTCCATCGCCTGGACGTAGAGGCGCCCGGCGCGGTAGGAGGAGCGCACCAGCGGGCCGGACATGACGCCGCCGAAGCCCATCTCCTTCGCGGCGTCCGCGTACTCGACGAACTCCTCGGGCTTCACCCACCGGTCGATGGGGTGGTACATCGGGCCGGGCCGCAGGTACTGGGTGATGGTGATGATGTCGCAGCCCGCGTCGCGCAGGTCGCGCAGCGCCTGGATGACCTCGTCGAAGGTCTCGCCCATCCCGAGGATGAGGTTCGACTTGGTGATGAGGCCGTAGTCGTGGGCCTGGCGCAGCACGTCGAGCGAGCGGTCGTAGCGGAACGCCGGGCGGATGCGCTTGAAGATGCGCGGGACCGTCTCGACGTTGTGGGCGAAGACCTCGGGCTCGCTCTCGAAGACCTGCTGGAGGAGGTCAGCCTTGCCCGAGAAGTCCGGCGGGAGCATCTCGACGCCGGTGTTGGGGTTCTTCTCGTGGGTCTTGCGGATGACCTCGGCGTAGAGCCACGCGCCCTCGTCCGGCAGGTCGTCGCGGGTGACGCCGGTGATCGTCGCGTAGTTGAGCTGCATGTTCGCGATCTCCTCGGCGACGCGGCGCGGCTCGTCGGGATCGAGCGGCTCCGGCTTCGCGGAGTTGATCTGGCAGAAGTCGCAGCGCCGCGAGCAGTTCGCGCCGCCGATGAGGAACGTCGCCTCGCGGGACTCCCAGCACTCGTGGATGTTGGGGCACCCCGCCTCCTGGCAGACGGTGTGAAGGTCGGCCCCGGACACGCGGTTCTTGATGTCCTGGAATTCGGGCCCGTTTCTCACCTGATTCCTGATCCATCGCGGTTTATGCTCGATCGGGGTCTGTGAGTTCCGCGCCTCGATCCGCAGCATCTTGCGTCCATTCGGTGCAACAGTCACGCCCCCCAGTCTACGCCTGGTGGCCGCCGGGGTAAACACCGCGCCCGGGCGGCTTTGGCGCTACTGACCGGGGGTTATGCCGCGCAGCGGGGCGGTGCGCTTGCCGAGGCCCTTGTCCGGGTTGGGCATGGTGCGGAACGTGCGCTCGCTCACCTTGAGGCCTCCCTGGAGCGCCTCCGTGAGGCGGGCGAGGAAGGGTCCGGCGGCCTCCTCGATGGTGACCTCGCGGCCCAGCTCCTCGGACAGGGTCGTCACGCCGGCGTCGGTGATGCCGCAGGGCAGGATGTGGTCGTAGTACTCGAGCGTGTTGTTGCAGTTGAGCGCGATGCCGTGGCTGGTCACCGCGCGGGAGATGTGGATCCCGATGGCCGCGAGCTTCCGGTCGGGGCGCTGCCCGTCGGCGGGCACCCACACCCCGGAGCGGCCGTCGATGCGGCCCGCGGTCGTCACGCCGAGGTCCACGGCGGTGGCGATGAGCGCCTCCTCTAGGCGGCGGACGAAGTCGACGACGTCGACCGGGTCGGCGAGTTTGACGATGGGGTAGACGACGAGCTGCCCCTCGCCGTGCCAGGTGATGCGCCCGCCGCGGTTGATGTCGATGACGGGCACGTCGTTGTCGGGCATGTCCTCCTGCTGGGTGCGCTTGCCCGCGGTGTAGATGCAGGGGTGCTCGACGACGAGGTACTGGTCCTCGGCCTCGCCCTTGATGCGCCGGTCGACGGCCTGCTCCTGGCGGCGCAGCGCCTCGAGGTAGTCCATCCGGCCGAGGTTCGTGGTGGCGGGGGTGCCGCCGGCGGCGAGGATCGACTCGTCGGCGGGGAAGAACGGGTCGCGCGGGGCGTTGCTCATGGTCTACCGGGCCTCACTCGGAAAATATCGGGGGTGTGTGCGGGCCCCGCCGCCCTCTAAAGGCGGCGGGGAGAAAAAGTCTGGGGTCGAATATGGCGAGGACCCGCCCGCCGGGCGAGCCGGCGATCTGTCGATCGCCTTGCGGCTGCCGCGGCCGGGCGGGTCCTTCAGCGCAAACGGGAAACGAGCTCGCCGGGGGTCGCGCGGGCCCGTATCGTGCGGAGACTAGTCGTCGCCGTTCTCCTTGGCGTACTCCTCCGCGGTGGAGAGGTCGGCGGTGCCGGTGGCCTCGACCTCGAAGAGCCAGCCCTTCTCGTAGGGGTCCTCGGAGATGACCGAGTAGTCGTCGTCGAGGTCCTCGTTGATCGCCGTGACCTTGCCGCTCACCGGGGAGATGATGTCGGACACGGACTTCGTGGACTCGAGCTCGCCGACGGGGGAGTCGGCCTCGACCTCGTCGCCGACCTCCGGGAGCTCGGCGAAGACGATCTCACCGAGCCGGTCGGCGGCGATGTGGGTGATGCCCACGCGGACGGTCTTGCCCTCGGCCTCGTCGGCCGGGACGTTGATCCACTCGTGGTCCTCGGAGTAGGAGAAATTCTCGGGCAGCTGGGGCATGATACGAGCCTTTCTGTGTTCGAGATAGCACTACCGGCGAACGCCTCTGTCGCATTTACCGCGTCCCCCGCGCTATCTTCACGTCCTTATTGTAGTCGCCAAACGCCCCGGTTTCGAAGCGGTCGGGGCGCAAGGCTGCACGCGAATACCGCGGCTGGGGGTGATTTAGCCCTCGCGCTTGTAGAAGGGCTTCTTCACGATCTCGAAGGGGTACTTCTTGCCGCGGATATCGACGTTGAGCTTGTTGCCGACGTCCTTGTGCTCGCGCTTGACGTAGCCGAGCGCGATCGGGTAACCGAGCGTCGGCGACGGAAGGCCGGAGGTCACCTCGCCGACCTTGTTGCCGTCCTCGTCCTCGATCGCGGCGCCCTCGCGGGCGGGGCGCTTGCCCTCGCCGACGAGGCCGACGAGCACGCTGTCGGACTTCGGGGCGTCGATGAGGAACTTCCCGAAGAACTCGCCCTCCTTGTCCTTGCCGACGACGCCGCGCATGCCGGCGTCGACGGGGGTGAGGTCCTCGGTGAGCTCGTGGCCGTAGAGCGGCATGGCCGCCTCGAGGCGCAGCGAGTCGCGGGCGGCGAGGCCGGCGGGCTGCACGCCGTCGTCCTTGCCCGCCTCGAGCAGCGCGTCCCACAGCGGGGAGGCCTTGTCGTTGGGCACGTAGAGCTCGAAGCCGTCCTCGCCGGTGTAGCCGGTGCGCGCGACCATGACGTTGTCGATGCCCGCGACAGTCACGGTGACGAACGCGTAGTACTTGACGTCCTTGATGGCCTGCTGCTGGTCCTCGGGCACCTGGGTGAGGAGCACCTTCTCGCAGACGGGGCCCTGCAGGGCGACCATCGCGGTCTCCTTGGACTCGTCGACGACCTCGACGTCGAAGTCCTTCGCGCGCTCCTGGAGCACCTTGACGATCTTGTCGGTGTTCGCGGCGTTGGGGATGGTGAGGTACTCGTCCTCGGCGATCTTGTAGGTGATGAGGTCGTCGAGGATGCCGCCGTCCTCCTTGACCGCCATGGAGTACTTCGCCTGGCCGGGCTCGAGGTCCTTGATGTTGCCCACGAGCGAGTAGTTGAGGAACTCGCCGGCCTGGGCGCCCTTGGAGCGGACCTCGCCCATGTGGGAGAGGTCGAACAGCCCGGCGCGCTCGCGCACGGCGCGGTGCTCCTCGAGCTCCTTGCCGTACTTGAGGGGCATGTTCCAGTCGCCGAACGCCGTGAACGACGCGCCCAGCGCCTCGTGCTTGTCGTAGAGGGGGGACTTGAGAAGGTCAGCCATGATTGAGCCGGCTCTCCTTTCCTTCGCGCAGGATGATCGCTGGTGAAGTTGTCGCTATCCGGGGCGGCGGGGATGTCGTCCCGGGCCCGCCCCGGGGAGCGGCGATTGTGCGGTCGCGCTCCCCGGGGCGGGACGAGTGAGGCCCCCGGGTGGTGGCCGGCGCGGGCCCGGGCCGGGGGCGGTTTCTGGGGGACCCCGGGCCGCGCCTCGGGCGGCGCCGAGCGGCGCTAGCTAGCTACTCGGGCTGCTCGATGTCGAAGGCCTCGGGCGGCGGGCAGGAGCACTGCAGGTTCCGGTCGCCGTAGGCCTCGTCGATGCGGCGCACCGGCGGGAAGTACTTGTCCGGCAGCAGGCTGGTGACGGGCCACACGGCCTGGCTGCGGGGGAACTTGTACTCCCAGTTGTCGGTGGTCGCGGCCTCCTGGGTGTAGGGGGCGTTGTGGATGACGGAGTCCTCGTAGGCGATCTTGCCGTCGGCGATCTCCTGGATCTCGCCGTGGATGGACTTCATCGCGGCGATGAACCGGTCGATCTCGCCCTGGTCCTCGGACTCGGTCGGCTCGACCATGAGCGTGCCCTCGACGGGGAACGCCAGGGTCGGGGCGTGCAGGCCGTAGTCGACGAGCCGCTTGGCGATGTCGGTGGCGTCGACGCCGGTCTCCTTCTCGGCGGGGCGGACGTCGAGGATGCACTCGTGGCCGACCATGCCGTTCTTGCCGGTGTAGAGCACCGGGAAGTAGTCGTTGAGCTCGTGGGCGACGTAGTTCGCCGCGAGGATCGCCGACGCGGAGTTCTGCGCCAGGCCCTCGGTGCCGCTCATCGCGAGGTAGGCCCAGGTGATGGGCAGCACGCCCGCGGAGCCCCAGCGCGCCGACGCGACCGGGATGCCCTTGTCCTCGGCGACGGGGGTCGAGGGGTCGGACTCGGCGTTCGGGTCGGCCGGGAGGAAGGGCTGAAGGTGCTTCTTCAGCGCCACCGGACCGACGCCCGGGCCGCCGCCGCCGTGCGGGATCGCGAAGGTCTTGTGGAGGTTGAGGTGGCTAACATCGCCGCCCAGCTCCCCGAGCTTCGCGAGGCCGGCGAGCGCGTTCATGTTCGCGCCGTCGATGTAGACCTGGCCGCCGACCGCGTGGACCTTGTCGCACACGTCGCGCACCTGGTGCTCGAACACGCCGTGCGTCGAGGGGTAGGTGATCATGATCGCGGCGATGTGCTGCGAGTGCTTCTCGAGCTTCGCGTCGAGGTCGTCGAGGTCGATGGAGCCGTCCTCGGCGGACTTCACGACGACGACCCGCAGGTTCGCGAGCGCCGCGGAGGCGGCGTTCGTGCCGTGCGCGGAGGAGGGCACGAGGCAGATGTCGCGCTCGTGGTCCCCGTTGTGCACGTGGTAGCGGCGGATCGCGTTGAGGCCCGCGAGCTCGCCCTGGGAGCCGGCGTTGGGCTGCACGGAGACCGCGTCGTAGCCGGTGAGCTCGGTGAGCCAGCCCTCGAGCTCGTCGATGAGCGCCCGCCAGCCCTTGGTGTGGGACTCCGGGGCGTAGGGGTGGACGTTCGCGAACTCCGGCCAGCTGATCGGCTCGACCCCGGCGGCCGGGTTGAGCTTCAGGGTGCAGGAGCCCAGCGGGATCATCGTCCGGTCGAGCGCGAGATCCTTGTCGGCGAGCTTGCGCAGGTAGCGCATGAGCTGCGTCTCCGAGTGGATCATCGAGAAGTTCGGGTGGGTGAGGGTGTCGGTCTTGCGCACCACGCCCTCGGGGATGCGGGAGTCGCCCTCGCCCTTGCCGGCGGTCGCCTCGGCGCCGAAGGCCTTGGCCAGGACCTCGACGTCTTCGTCGGTGGCGGACTCGCCGAACGCGACGACGACGGTGTCCTCGCCGATGGCGCGCACGAGGTAGCCCTCGTCGAGCAGGGAGGCCTTGATCTCCTCGGCGCGGCCCTTCGCGGTGACCGCGACGGTGTCGAAGAAGTGCTCGTGCTTGACCTCGACGCCGTCGGCGGCGTCGATCGCGGCGGCGAAGTCCTTCGCCAGGCCGTGGACGTGGTCGGCGATGCGCTTCAGGCCGTCGGCGCCGTGGTAGACGGCGTAGGTGCCCGCGATGATCGCCAGCAGCGCCTGGGCGGTGCAGATGTTCGAGGTGGCGCGCTCGCGGCGGATGTGCTGCTCGCGGGTCTGCAGCGCGAGCCGGTAGGCCGGGTAGCCGGCGGCGTCCTTGGAAACGCCGACGATGCGGCCGGGCATCTTGCGCTTGAGGTTGTCGGCCACCGCCATGAACGCGGCGTGCGGGCCGCCGAAGAAGAGCGGCACGCCGAAGCGCTGTGAGTTACCGATGGCGATCTCCGCGCCGAGCTCGCCGGGCGACTCGATGTTCTGCAGCGCGAGGAGGTCGGTGAGCACCGTGGCGAGCCCGCCGCGGTCGTGGATCTCCTCGATGGTCTTGCGCGGGTCGCGCAGCTTGCCCTCGGTGTCGGGGTAGGCGATGACGACGCCGACGTAGTCCTCGCCGACGATCGAGCTCTCCAGGTCGGAGATCTCGACCTCGAGCTCGAGGATGCGGGCGCGCTCGGCGGCGACCGCGAGAACCTGCGGGTTGAGCTTCGAGTCGAGGAGCACGCGGGTGCCCTTGCGCTTCTGGCGGGCCATGAGGCCGACGGCCTCGGCGGTGGCGGAGGCCTCGTCGAGCAGGGAGGCGTTCGCCAGCGGCAGCCCGGTGAGCTCGCTCACCGCGGTCTGGAAGTTGAGCAGCCCCTCGAGGCGGCCCTGGGAGATCTCCGCCTGGTAGGGCGTGTAGGAGGTGTAGAACCCGGGGTTCTCCACGAGGTTGCGGCGGATGGCGGGCGGGGTGATCGTGTCGTAGAACCCCTGCCCGTAGAAGGACTTGAGCGGGATGTTCTGCTGCGCGTAGCTACGCAGCTTGTCCTGCGCCTCCTTCTCGGAGAGCGGCTCGGGGAGCCTGGGGGCGGACTCGGCCTCGATGCCGTCGGGGTAGACGGCCTCGATCAGTTCCTCCAGAGACGAATAGCCCAGTCGCTCGAGCATGTCGGCGCGCTCCGCGGCGTCGGGGCCGAGGTGCCGCGCGCTGTACGAAGACGTGTCGCTGACAGGGGAAAGACTCATAATGAGGAGATCTCCTTAACAGAAATCGTAGGTGTAGGCACCACGTCCCAGTATAGGTACGTTTGTGGGTCGCGACCGCCTCGAGAACGTGTCCTTTGCCACCTTCGAATGATCCCCGTGGCTCACCCTTTCAATTTGCCTGGCGCTGCCCTCGCTCGACCGGGGCCGCGCCGGCGGTCCCGGCCCGCGGGGCGCGCTATTGCCGCGCGGCCGGCCCGGATAAAAAAACCCGCCGCCGGCGACGACGCCGGGCGGCGGGGAGATAAAGCGAAGCGCCCGCCGGGGTTAGGTGCCGGCGGGCGCTATCGGGAGGTCGGGCGTTAGAGCTCGAGCTCGTCGTCGAAGGCGGCGGTCTCGAGGCGGTCCTTGATGGTGGTGAGGAACCGCCCGGCGTCCGCGCCGTCGACGAGCTGGTGGTCGTAGGTGAACGGCAGGTACGCGATCTGCCGGATGGCGATCGAGTCGATGCCGTCCTCGCTGACGACCACCGGGCGCTTGACGATCGCGCCCGTGCCGAGGATCCCGGCCTGCGGCGGCACGAGGATCGGGGTGTCGATGAGCGCGCCCTCGGAGCCGATGTTCGTCAGCGTGAACGTGCCCCCGGAGAGGTCGTCCGGCTTGAGCTTGTTCGACCGGGCCCGCTCCGCGAGGTCCGCGATGGCCTTCGCCAGGCCCGCGACGGAGAGCTTCTCCGCGTTCTTGATGACCGGGCTGATGAGCCCGCGCTCGGTGTCCACGGCGATGGAGAGGTTCACGCCCGGGTGGTAGGTGATGACCTTCGTCTCCGCGTCGTAGGACGCGTTGACGTTCGGGTGGCTCACCAGCGCCTCGACGACGGCCTTCGCGAAGAACGGCAGGTAGGTGAGCTTCGCGCCGTGCTTGTCCTGGAACGCCTTCTTCGAGCGGGCGCGCAGCTCCGCGACGCGGGTGACGTCCACCTCGTGCACCTGGGTGAGCTGCGCGGAGGTCTGCAGCGCCTCGACGGTCTTGCGGGCGGTGACCTGGCGGATCCGGTTGGCCTTCTGCTCGGTGCCGCGCAGCTTCGCCTTCTCCGGGTCGACGCGCTTCGTCGACGGGCCGCCGGCCTTCTTCTCTTCGCCGGAGCCGGAGGCCTTCGCCGGCTCGCCCTCGGCGGCGGCGAGCACGTCCTGCTTGCGGATCCGCCCGCCGACGCCGGTGCCCTCGACCGCGTCGAGGTCGACGTCGTGCTTGCGGGCGAGCTTGCGCACCAGCGGGGTGACGTACGGCTTCGAGCCGGAGGAGGAGGCCTCCTC
Organism: Corynebacterium otitidis ATCC 51513; assembly: GCF_000296405.1. GTDB lineage: Bacteria > Actinomycetota > Actinomycetes > Mycobacteriales > Mycobacteriaceae > Corynebacterium > Corynebacterium otitidis. The sequence goes on along the minus strand of NZ_JH815192.1, from coordinate 330,074 downwards.
CTTCTTCTCGGCCTGCTTCGGCTCGGCCTTCTTCTCCTCGGCGGGCTGCTCGGCCGGCTCGGAGTCCTTCTCCTCCTCCTCGGCGGGCTTCTCGTCCTCGGCCTGCTTCGGCTCGGCCTTCTTCTCCTCGGCGGCGTCCTCGTCCTGCTTCGCGTCGGAGTCGTCCTCGTCGCCCGAGTCGTCGGAGCTCGCGGGGGCGGCGTCCTTGTCGCCGATGCGCGCGATCGGGGCGCCGACCTCGACCTCCTCGTCCTCCTCGACGAGGATCTCGAGCAGCACGCCCGAGGCGGGGGAGGGAACCTCGGTGTCGACCTTGTCGGTCGAGACCTCGAGCAGCGGCTCGTCGGCCTCGACGGTGTCGCCGACCTCCTTGAGCCACTGGGTGACGGTGCCTTCGGTGACGGACTCGCCGAGCTCGGGCATGGCGACCTCGCTGGAGGAGCCCGAGGACTGCTTCTCGCCCTTCGGCTCGTCCTTCTTGGGCTCCTCCTCGTCGGCCTTCTCCTCGGAGGAGGCGTCCTCGGTCTCGCCCGAATCGCCTTCGTCCGTAGCGGAGTCGGAGCCCGAGGAGTCGTCCGAGTCAGGCGTCTCGCCCTCCTCGCCGAGCACCGCGATCACGGCGCCGACCTCGACCTCGTCGTCCTCCTCGACCTTGATCTCCAGAAGGACCCCCGAGGCGGGCGAAGGCACCTCGGTGTCGACCTTGTCGGTGGATACCTCGAGGAGGGGTTCGTCGGCCTCGACGGTGTCGCCGACCTCCTTCAACCACTGGGTGACAGTGCCCTCGGTGACGGACTCACCGAGCTCGGGCATCTCAACAGAGAACGCCATCGATAAGACTCCCTTGAACGTCGTTCTAGCAACGGAAAACCGGTAGTGCATACCCTAGTAGCCCGGGCCCCGATTCGTAGCATTAGTCACAGTGCCCGGGTAGGCGAGCGGGTGCGCGGCCGCGGGCGCGCTCGGTGGGGGAGGAGACCACCCCCTAGAATGGGTAGCCGTGTTTAACTTCCTGCGTCGCCACAAGTCGAAGAAGGGACCCCGCGCGAAGCGCGCGCCGGGGGAGACGATCCGGCAGGCCGACGCTGACGCGCTTCGCGAATGGGCCGCCGGCCGTGGCCCCGTCGAGGCCTACGTCGAGCCCGAGACGTTCATCAACGAGATGTCCGTCGTCGTCGTCGACGCCGCGGGCGCGAACATCCGGCGCCGGATCGGCGGCCCGAAGGGCATCGACGCGGTCGCCCGGCTGCTCGACTGCCCCGTCTACGACGTGGAGGAGACCGGGTACCCCCAGCGGATGCGCGAGTACATCGAGCGCGAGCGCGTGCTGCGCAACCGCGAGAAGCAGCGCGAGCGCCGCGCCCGCTGGGAGGAGGCCAACCGGGCCTCCGGGGAGGACGACTGATCAGACGCCGCCGCCCCGCGGGGCCGGCCGTGGGCCGCGCCGCGGGGCGTTGGTGATCCGGCGTCCGGCTAGGACTCCTCGGCGAGCTCCTCGAGGACGGCGATGAACGTGCGCGCCGGCACGCCGGTCGCCCGGGAGGGCGTGTAGCCGCTCGGGCCCTTGTCGTTCCACGAGGGGCCCGCGACGTCGACGTGCGCCCACTGGATGCCCTCGCCGACGAACTGCTCGAGGTAGCGCCCGGCGTAGAGCATCCCGCCGTCGCGGGAGTTGGAGTGGTTGCGGATGTCCGCGATCGGGGAGGCGAGCTCCTCGGTGTGCTCCTCGAGCAGCGGCATCGCCCACGCCCGCTCGCCCTCGCGCCGCCCGGTCTGCGCGACGCGGTCGCGGAACTCCTCGGAGCCCATCACGCCGGCGGTGTGGTTGCCTAAAGCGGTGATCTGCGCGCCGGTGAGCGTCGCGGTCTCTAGGAGGAAGTCGGGCTCGTCCTCGCTCGCGCGGGCGATCGCGTCGGCGAGCACGAGGCGCCCCTCGGCGTCGGTGTTGAGGATCTCGGTGGTGATCCCGCCGTAGTGGGTGACGACGTCGCCCGGGCGGGTCGCCTTGCCCGAGGGCATGTTCTCCGCGAGCGGGAGCGTCGCGGTGACCTGGATGGGCAGGTTGAGGCGCGCGGCGGCGATGGCCGCTGCGGCCGCCGCGGCGGAGCCGCCCATGTCCGAGATCATCTTCTCCATCCCGGAGGCGGGCTTGAGCGAGATGCCGCCGGTGTCGAAGGTGATGCCCTTGCCGACGAGCGCCACGTGGCGCTTCGCCTTGCGCGGCTTCCACGACAGGCGCACCACCCGCGGCGGGCGCTCGGAGCCGCCGCCCACGGCGAGCACCCCGCCGAAGCCCTCCCGGTGGAGCTCCGTCTCGTCGAGGATCTCCGAGTCGAGGCCGAAGAACTCCGCCTGGCCGGCGAGCTCGTTGGCGTAGGCCTCGGGGTTGAGGACGTTGGCCGGGGTGTTGACGAGGTCGCGGGCGAAGGCCACCGACTCGGCGATGATCGTCGCGCGCACCAGCTCCTCCTTCTCCCGGGTGGTGGGGCGCTTCTCGGTGAGCACGGCGACGTGGCTCTCCACCTGCACCCGCCCGGTGCCCGGCGAGGCGACGACCGTGCGCCCGCCCGCGCCGCGCTCCCCGCGGAACGTGTAGGAGCCGAGGATCCAGCCCTCGACGGCCTCGCGGATGCCCCAGTCGCCGAGCGTCGTCGCCACCACCACCGGGCCGGTCGCGCCCTTGGCGACCGCGCGGGCCGCCTCGCCGGCGGCGCGGCGGATCCGGTCGCCGGCACCCTCGTCAGCGTCCCGCCCGCCCGGCAGGAGACGCTCCTCGCCGAGGCCGACGGCGACGAGCCGCTCGGGCAGGCCCTTCTTGGTCGCGGATTCCGGCGCGACGAGGGCGTGCACCTCGCCGAGCGCGCCGGTCGCGCCGTGGACCTCGAGCTGGCGGACGATCTCGGCCGCGGCGCGCTCGTCGGCGACGAGGGAGCCGGGCAGCGAGACGGTCGCGTCCGCGTCGCCGCCCGCGAGCACCGGCACGACGGCGACGGTCGCCTCCTTGGGCACCGACTTCGTCAGTTCGGCGGTCGCGATCGTGCCGTAGGCCGGCAGCTGGCGCGGCGGGTGGTCCTTCTTAGAGCTCATGGGCGTAGTCGCTTCCTTACACTTCGATCGTCGAGACGCGCGGACAAAGGTCATTCGGGCGGCGGCGGCCGATCGAGCGTGGCTCTGGTGGCCGCCGCGCGCGTGGCAACCCATGATAACGGCGTCGCCGGTCCCGCCGAGTGAGACCGGCGCCACCCCGGCGGGCCAGGGCAGGGCCCGTAGTAGGTTTACTTGCTATGAGCACGCTCGATTTCACCATCACCCGCACGGATAACCCGACGCCCGACGAGCGCCGCGAGGAGATCCTCAAGGACCCCGCCTTCGGGAAGATCTTTAGCGACCACATGGCCATCGTCGACTGGACCGCCGACGAGGGCTGGCACGACGCCCGCATCGTGCCGTTTGGCCCCTTCGAGCTCTCCCCGGCGACGTGCGTCCTCCACTACGGCCAGTCCATCTTCGAGGGGCTCAAGGCCTTCCGCCACGAGGACGGCTCGGTCTCGGCGTTCCGGCCCGAGTCCAACGCCCGCCGCCTCAACAACTCCGCGCGCCGCCTCGCCATGCCGGAGCTGCCCGAGGAGCTGTTCTTAAAGGCCGTGAGCACCCTCGTCGACGTCGACCGCGACTGGGTCCCCGCCGCCGGCGGGGAGGCCTCCCTTTACATCCGACCCCTCATGTTCGGCATGCAGGAGACCCTCGGCGTCGGCGCCGCCGACCGCTACCGCTTCGTCGTCATGACCTCCCCGTCCGGCGCCTACTTCACCGGCGGGGTCAGCCCCGTGAGCGTCTGGCTCTCCGAGGACTTCGTCCGCGCCGCGCCCGGCGGCACCGGCGAGGCGAAGTGCGCCGGCAACTACGCCTCCTCCCTCCTCGCCCAGCAGCAGGCCGCGGAGAAGGGCTGCGACCAGGTCGTCTGGCTCGACGCCATCGAGCGCCGCTACGTCGAGGAGATGGGCGGCATGAACCTCATGTTCGTCTACGGCTCCGAGGACTCCGACGAGGGCGTCACCCTCGTCACCCCGGAGCTCAGCGGCTCGCTGCTGCCCGGCATCACCCGCGACTCGCTGCTCACCGTCGCTAAGGAGCTCGGCTACCGCACCGAGGAGCGCAAGATCAGCGTCGACGAGTGGCGCGACGACGTCGCCTCCGGCCGCATGACCGAGGCGCTCGCCTGCGGCACCGCCGCGGTCCTCACCCCGGTCGGCACCGTGAAGTCCGAGGGCGGCGAGTTCACCATCAACGGCAACGAGCCCGGCGAGGTGACCATGAAGCTCCGCGAGCGCCTCACCGGCATCCAGCAGGGCCGCGTCGAGGACGCCCACGGCTGGAACACGACGCTCTCCGCGGCGCGCTAGCCCAAAAGACGCGCAACAAGAAAGCCCCGGCCGACAGCGGCCGGGGCCTTTCTCGTCCGGGTGATCTTGGCGGCGGCCCCGGGGGAGGGCGGGGCAGCGACGCGCCCCGGGGACGAGGAGCTAGTCCTCCGCGCCGAGCGCCGCGGCGAAGCGCACGAGCGGCACCGCGGCGAGCGCGCCCGCGCCGAGCGAGTCGTCCGCGTGCAGCGCGAAGACCGGGCGGATGCCCAGCCGAGAGTAGATCGCCGCCAGGCCGCCCGCCGGGGCGAGCTGCCCGCCGAGAAGCCAGCCGCGCGCGCCGGGCGAGAGCAGCTCCGCGGTGAGCCCCAGGGCCGCGGCCTCCGCCGAGGAGACGAGCGCCGGGATTCCCAGCGCCGCGAGCCGCGCGAGGAATCCCACCGCTACGGCCTGGTGCGGGGCGAGAAGCCGCCGCACGAGCTCCGCCGGGTCGGTGGGGGTCGCCCGGGCGCGGGTCATGACATCGCGCAGCGCCGCGACCTGCCTCGACCACAGGGCGTCGTCAGTCCCGGAGAAACCCAGCATCGCGACCGGCTCCTCGTCGAGCAGGTGGCCCGCGAGCGCGAGCGCCGCGACCCGCCCGCCGGGGCCGACGAGGTGCGGCACCGCGAGCCCGACGCCCGCCTCGGAGAGAGCCTCGGCGCGGGCGGCGCCGGTGCGCAGCGCCGCCTCGAAGGTCGCCTCGTCCATGGCGTCCTCGCGGTCGGGGGCGCCGCCGGCGGGCAGGGCGCCCGCGCCGGGCAGGCCGGAGTCCTTGGGAAGCGCGTCGGCGACGACCTCGATTCCGAGGCCGAGCGCCCCGGCGGCAGCGCCGAGCGCGCCCCGCCCGTCGGCGAGGAGCGCCGCGCGGCGCGGTGCGGCGGACGGCTCGAGCGGGGAGACGTCGCGCGCGGCGAGCCCGTGCTCGCCGGCGAACGCGACGAGGCGGACCGCAGCGTCGGGGCCGATGCCGCCCATCCCGGCGAGCTGCGCGGCGAGCTCCACGAGCCGGCCGTGCCGCTCGGCGCTACCCCGCAGCTCGAGGCGGCGGGAGCGCTCCGCGGCCCGGTCGAGCGGGGCCGCCTCGCCGAGGATCTCGGCGAGGGCAGGGGAGGGGGCCATGGGCTACTTGGCGGGCTCGTTCGACTTGTCGCCGACCTCGACCCGGGGCTTCGGGCTGCGCCAGCGCCGCGGCTGGGTGAGGCGGCCGAAGACGTAGAAGCCGGTGCCGAAGCCGATCTTCTCGCCGGGGTCGGGGAATTTCTTGCGCGCGGACGCGTTCGCCCGGCGGCCGGCGATGAACGCCTCGGCCGCGAAGACGACGATCATTACCATCGAGATGAGCGAGACGATCGACGCGAAGGTCGGGAACCACGAGCTGATGAACATGATCACCAGCAGCCCGAGCGCGAAGGGGAGGATGTAGTTGCCCGCGAAGCGGCGGGCGTCGACCCAGTCGCGCAGGTAGGCGCGCACCGGGCCCTGGTCGCGGGCGAGCATGTAGCGCGGATCGCCGGCGTCCATCTTCTTCTGGACCTCGATCTGCTGCTCGCGGCGCTCGATGCGCTGCTTGCGCTTGTGCTCCTTCCACTCCTGCTTGGACATGGAGTTCTTCAACTCCTTGCGCTTCTTGCGCGCCTGCCCGGGAGTGGTGGGGGTCTGGGAGGCGCCCCGGAGCACGCCGCGCTCAATCTCGCGGTCCTTGCGCTTCGGGGTGGGCCGGCCCTTGGGCGGGGTGTAGCCCTTGGGCAGGGGGCGCTCCCCGGCGTCCTGGCCGGCGTTTTCCTCCTCGGCGACCTCGGCCGCGGAGCCGACGGTGTCGGCGGGACCCTCAGTCTTCTTCCACGGTAACTTCACGGCACACCAGGCTACTAGCCCGCAACAAAGAAGTGGAATAAGCTCGGGCGCTACACCGTTGCCGTTGACGACACCGGACAGCGTGCCGGCCGGCCTTCACTAGGCTGGCGGGCGAAGCCGAGACACTTTCGGATAGGAGCACTGAAGGGATCATGACTGCACCGTCAACCGAGACCGGAGTCCTTCTGAGCGATGCGGCCGCCGCGAAGGCGAAGGCCCTCCTCGAGCAGGAGGGGCGCGACGACCTCTCCCTGCGCATCGCCGTGCAGCCGGGCGGCTGCGCCGGCCTGCGCTACCAGCTGTACTTCGACGACCGGAAGCTCGACGGCGACAAGGTCGACAACTTCGGCGGGGTCAACCTCGTCGTCGACAAGATGTCGGTGCCGTACCTCATGGGAGCGAAGATCGACTTCTCCGACACCATCGAGGCCCAGGGCTTCACCATCGATAACCCGAACGCCGGCGGCTCCTGCGCCTGCGGCGACTCCTTCCACTAGAAGGAACACACAAGTAATAAGGCCCCGGCCGGGCCCGCTCGAGGCGGGCGCCGGCCGGGGCCTTCGCGCGCCCGGAGCGGGGCGGCGGAGAGAATTCTGCTAGAGCTCGACGGGGTAGTCGCGCTCCTCGATCTCGGGGTCGATGCGACCCTCGACGAAGATGCCGTGCCAGATCATGAACGCGATGACCGTCCACAGCCGGCGCGAGTGGTCCGAGCGGCCGTCGCGGTGCTCCTCGAGCATCGCGAGCGCCGCGTCCTTGTCGATGAGGTGCGCGGTGTCCGACGCCCTGATCTGGTCCCGAGCCCAGTCGTAGAGCTCCCCGCCGGCGAGCCAGTGGCGCATCGGCACCGGGAAGCCGAGCTTCTTGCGGTTGAGGACGTGGGCCGGGACGATGCGCTTGAGGGCCTGGCGCAGCGCGTACTTCGTCGTGCCGTGGGAGACCTTGAGCTCCTTCGGCAGCGTCTCGGCGACGCGGAAGACCTCCTTGTCGAGGAAGGGCACGCGCAGCTCGAGGGAGTTGGCCATGGTGATCTTGTCGGCCTTGACGAGGATGTCGCCGCGCAGCCACGTGAACAGGTCGAGGTGCTGCATGCGCGCGACCGGGTCGAAGTCCTTCGACGCGTCGTAGATCGGGGCGGTGACCTCGCGGTGGTCCCACTCGCGCCGCGCCCACGGCAGCACCCGGGAGAGCTGCTCGAAGTTGAAGGAGCGCGCGTTGCCGTAGTAGCGCTCCTCCATCGGGGTGGTGCCCCGCTCGAGGAGGGACTTGCCCTTCATGCCCTCGGGCAGCACCCGGCTGAGCGCCCGCAGGCCGCGCAGCAGCGGGCGGGGCACCTTCTCGAAGGGCGCGAGCGAGAGCGGCTCCTTGTAGATCGTGTAGCCGCCGAAGAGCTCGTCGGCGCCCTCCCCGGAGAGAACGACCTTGACGTGCTTGCGGGCCTCGCGGGCGACGAAGTACAGCGGCACGAGCGAGGGGTCGGCGACCGGGTCGTCGAGATACCACATGATCTTCGGGACCGCGTCGACGTACTCCTCGGGGCTGACGACCTTGACGATGTGCTCCGCGCCGATCGCCTCCGCGGACTCGGCGGCGACGTCGACCTCGGAGTAGCCCTCGCGCTCGAAGCCGGTGGTGAAGGTGAGCAGGTCGGGGTTGTGTCGCTTCGCGATCGCGGCGATCGCCGTGGAGTCGATGCCCCCGGAGAGGAACGAGCCGACGGTGACGTCGGCGCGCATGTGCTTCGCGACGCTGTCCTCTAGGGCCTCGGCGATGCGGTCGAAGACCTTCTCCTCGGATCCGGCGGGCACCTCCTCGACGGGGAAGCGGGGCGCGAAGTAGCGCGACTGGGAGAGCTCCTCGCCGGGGCGAAGCGTCGCGGTGCAGCCCGACTCGAGCCGGCGGACGTCCTCGTGGAGGGTCTCCGGCTCGGGCACGTACTGCAGGTCGGCGTAGTGCTCGATGGCCCGCATGTCAAGATCCTGGCCTAGACCGATGGCGTCGGCCATCGCGAGGATCGACTTCTTCTCCGAAGAGAACACCGTGCCGCGGGGCGTGGTCGCGTAGAACAGCGGCTTGATGCCGAAGCGGTCGCGGGCGAGGAAGAGGCGGTGCTCCGCGGTGTCCCAGATGGCGAAGGCGAACATGCCCCGCAGGTGCGAGACGACGTCCTCGCCGAAGTGGTGGTAGCCCACGACGATGGTCTCCGAATCGCCGTCGGTGGCGAACTCGTAGCCGGCCTCCTGAAGCTCGGCGCGCAGCTCCACGTAGTTGTAGATCTCGCCGTTGAAGGTGAGCACGTAGCGCCCCGGCTCGTCCTTCGGCCCCCAGCTCAGCGGCTGGTGCGAGTGCTCGAGGTCGACGATGGAGAGGCGGTTGAAGCCGAAGGCCGCATCCTCGTCGTGCCACACCTCGGTTGCGTCCGGTCCGCGATGGCGCATGCAGGTCAGCGCCCCGCTCAGCGAGTCGACGTAGGCGTCCGCCTTCTTCTCCGCGGACAGGAAACCCAGGAGACCACACATATGCTTAAGCCCCGCTCCTTTGCTCTGGCTACCGGATCTTCTCGAGAGGAACACCCAACGCTAGCCCACCGCGCGGGGCGGGGAGAATCGCCCCGCCGCGGCCCCGGCAGGCCCCGGGTGGATACTTTCGGTTGAGCGCCGCGGGGCGGGGATCTCATCGGCGCAGCGCAGCGGCCCGCGCCACGCGGGCCGGGCGCGACGGGGTTGCCGGGGAGGGGCCCGGCATGGGAAGCGGCGCGGCCTGCGGTAATCTTTGATTGCGACATTGAGCCGTCGTGTGGGCTATCTGTTAGGCAGCTTAAAGACCGGCGGATTCACTGTTCCCGCGAGTTCTGGCGATGCGTGGAGAGGAAAGGCAGTCACACGTGATGCAGAAGAACAGACGAGGCAACGGCAGGAAGATCGCCGCGGCCGCGACGCTGTTGCCCGCCGGCGTCGCGCTGGCAGGCTGCGACGTCGAGCCGCCGCAGGCGCTCGATAGCCTCCTGCGCATGGGCTGGCCCCAGGGCGTGACCCCCGAGGCCGAGTCCATGGGCAACTTCTGGGTGTGGGTCTGGTGCGTTGCCTGGCTCGTCGGCATCGTCATGTGGGGCCTCTTCCTTTGGGCCATCTTCCGCTGGGGCGCGAAGCGCGCCCAGAAGCAGGGCAAGGGCGAGTTCCCGCGGCAGACGCAGTACAACATCCCGCTCGAGCTCGTGCTCACCGCGGTGCCGGTCGTCATCGTCATGGGGCTGTTCTTCTTTACGGTCCAGACCCAAAACCAGGTGACCGCCCTCGACAAGGACCCGAAGGTCACGGTCGACGTCACCGGCTTCCAGTGGAACTGGAAGTTCGGCTACGCCGGCGTTGATGGGGAGCTCACCGGCGATGGGCAGTTCTACGACGGCACCGACGAGCAGCGCCAGGCCGCCGCGGAGGACACCGCCGTCAACGAGGACGGCGACAACCCGATCCACGGCAAGTCCCGCGACGACTTCTCCTACCTCAATTACAACGAGATCGAGACCGTCGGCACCACCGACGAGATCCCGGTGCTCGTCCTCCCGACGCAGCGCGCGATCGAGTTCCGGCTCGCGTCCTCGGACGTGGCCCACTCCTTCTGGGTCCCGGAGTTCCTCTTCAAGCGCGACGTCTACGCCCACCCCGAGACCAACTCGCAGCAGCGGTCCTTCCAGATCGAGGAGATCACCGAGGAGGGCGCGTTCGTCGGGCGCTGCGCCGAGATGTGCGGCACCTATCACGCGATGATGAACTTCGAGATCCGCGCCGTCTCCCCGGAGCAGTTCACGCAGTACCTCGAGTTCCGCCGCGACAACCCCGACGCCCCGAACTCCGAGGCGCTCGCCGCGATCGGCGAGGAGCCCTTCGCGACGTCGACCAAGCCGTTCAACTCCGACCGCGTCGGCACCCGCGAGGGCGCCAACACGGTGGAGGCCAGCGCCAAGTAACCCCCGGCGGGCGGCCGAGGCGCCGCCCGCCGCGCCACGCGGGAACGCTTAAGGAGAGATAGCCAATGAAGTCCTCATCGAAGATCATGTTCGGGCTGACGACCTTCCTCGGCCTCATTGCGGTCGTCTACATCATCGCGACCGTCATGGTCCGCGACGACGCCTACCTCCAGGGCGCGGAGTGGGCCGGCATCGTCGGGCTGGTGCTCTCGGCGGGGCTGACCGCGATGCTCGGCGGGTACATCCACATCACCGAGAAGCGCACCGACATCCTCCCCGAGGACTGGGAGGAGGCCGAGGTCGAGGACAAGGCCGGCGTGCTCGGATTCTTCAGCGCCAGCTCCATTTGGCCCTTCCTCATGTCCGTCGCGGTTCTCGTTCTCGGGCTCGGTGTTATCTACCTCCACTGGTGGCTCATTGTTTTCGGCGCGGCGTTCCTCGTGTTCACCGTGGTCATGCTCAACATGCAGTACAACATTCCGCAGGAAAAGCACTAAAAGCTTTTCTGCATTAACCAGCGACGGCCCGCCGGAACTTCCCGGCGGGCCGTCGCCGCGTCTGTAGCGGGCCCGGTGGCGAGACGTCGGGATCGGAAAACCCTCGGGCTCGGGAACTTCCTCCCGGCCGCGTGCGACGGAGCGGGTTTTCGCCGTATCCGAAACCGCAGCGGGGGAGCGTTTGCCCAGTTAAGCGCCCGATAGCTCCGGAGGTCTCCGCTCTGGTTGCGCGAACGTCCCGCGGGGTGGGCCCCCGGGCCAACCCCCACCCGGGTCAATCGAAAGGGTGAGACGGTCCCGCGAAGCCGGGCCTGAATATGGGCTAAAGCACCAGGCAAACTAAGGCGAGCCAAGTAAATGCAGCTCGTTGTGTCGGTGGGAGCTTCCAGCCTCGGCGAAAACGGCCTGCTCACCTGCGGCAATTGCGGAGGTCGTGCGAGGCGACACGGGTCGGGCGAGCGGGTCCCCCGAAGGGGGTTAAACGCCGCCTGGGCGCAGCCTGGGTGGCGAGGTGACTTTTAGGGGGCCGGCCGCCATAATTGAGTGCGTGACGAGCACAGTTTCGACCCCAGGTACGGCAGCTTCACAGCGTGTCCCGGCGCTCAACCGCCCCAACATGGTGAGCGTCGGAACCATCGTGTTCCTGTCTCAGGAATTGATGTTCTTCGCGGGGCTGTTCGCGATGTACTTCACGTCCCGCGCGAACGGACAGTCGGGGGACTGGGCGGAGCAGACGTCGCACCTGACGCCGCTCTACGCCTTCGTCATCACCGTGGTGCTGGTCACGTCGTCGTTCACCTCCCAGCTGGGTGTGTTCGCCGCCGAGCGCGGCGACGTCTACACGCTTCGCAAGTGGTACGTCGTGACGATCCTGCTCGGCGTCATCTTCCTTGCGATGCAGGCTTACGAGTACTTCGAGCTCGTCTCGGAGGGCGTCACGATCCAGAGCAGCGTGTTCGGCTCGGTCTTCTTCATCACGACCGGGTTCCACGCCGCTCACGTGCTCGCCGGCGTTATCGCCTTCGTCGTCGTCCTGCTGCGCGTCTCCAAGGCGAAGTTCACCCCGGCCCAGGCGACGGCGGCGATGGTCACGTCCTACTACTGGCACTTCGTCGATGTCGTGTGGATTGGGCTGTTCGTGGTGGTCTACCTCATCCAGTAGCCCAACGCCGCGGGGGCCCCGCGCCCCCGTGCCCTGCCCCGTGCGGTCCCCTCGGCGGCGAGAGTCGTTCGAGGATCAAGGCCGAGGAACGTTAATGAAGGAAAGTTATGCTTAAGAAGCTTTTCAACGGCGGCTGGTTCGGCCGTTCCGGCGAGGGAGCGGCGATCGGGCGCGGGCGGCGCAAGCTGCGTCGGGCCGCGGCCGGCGCGCTCGCCGTGACGGTCGCGCTCACCGGCGCGGGCGTCCTGTCGAACGCCCTGAGCCCCGAGGCGCAGGTGGCCACCGCGGACAAGAACGACCAGGCGCTCATCCAGGAGGGCAAGGACCTCTACGACGTCGCCTGCATCACCTGCCACGGCGAGAACCTCCAGGGGGTCAAGGACCGCGGCCCGTCGCTCATCGGCGTGGGCGAGGGCTCGGTCTACTTCCAGGTCAACTCCGGCCGCATGCCGATGATGTCGAACGAGGCCCAGGCCGAGCGTAAGCCCGCCCGCTACGGCGAGCGCCAGGCGCTCGCGCTCGCGGCCTACGTCTCCGCGAACGGCGGCGGCCCGGACCTCGTCTACAACGACGACGGCTCGATCGCGATGGAGTCGCTGAGGGGCAAGAACTTCGACGGCCAGATCGACCCCGCGGACGTCGCCCGCGGCTCCGAGCTGTTCCGCCAGAACTGCGCCTCCTGCCACAACTTCACCGGCCGGGGCGGTGCTCTTTCGTCCGGTAAGTACGCGCCCGTGCTCGATCCCGCGAACGAGCAGGAGATCTACCAGGCGATGCTCACCGGCCCGCAGAACATGCCGAAGTTCTCCGACCGGCAGCTCAGCCCGGACGAGAAGAAGGACATTATCGCCTTCGTGAAGAGCGCCAAGGAGACGCCCAGCCCCGGCGGCTGGTCGCTCGGCGGCATCGGCCCGGTGGCCGAGGGCTTCTTCATGTGGTTCGTCGGCATCGTCGTGCTGATCGCTGCGGCGATCTGGATTGGAACGCGCTCATGACAGACATCAATAAGGACAACTACAGCGAGCAGGAGCTCAAGTCGATGAGCAACGACGAGCTCGCTCGCCTGGGCACCGAGCTCGACGGGGTCACCGTCGCGTACCGCAAGAAGCGGTTCCCGATCGAGAACGACCCGGCCGAGGAGCGCGCCGCGATCCAGCTCAACGTCTGGCTCATCCTCTCGATCCTCTCCGGGATCGGCTTCCTCGCCGTCTACCTCTTCTGGCCGTGGGAGTACAAGGGCCACGGCGACGAGGGGCTGTGGACCTACACCTTCTACACCCCGCTGCTCGGCCTGCTCGCCGGGTTGACCCTGCTGTTCCTCGGCGTCTTCATCGTCCAGTACGTCAAGCGGATGATCCCCGAGGAGGTCTCCGTCCAGCGCCGCCACGACGGCCCCTCCGACGAGGTCGACCGCCGCACGATGACGGCCCTGCTTAACGACGCGTGGCAGACCTCGACCCTGGGCCGCCGCAAGGCGATGCAGGGCCTGCTCGCCGGCGGCGCGATCGTCGCGGGGCTCGTCATCATCGCGCCGCTTGGCGGCATGGTGAAGAACCCATGGAAGCGCGGGGAGCTCGGCTACGAGGGCGACGGCACGCTGTGGACGTCCGGCTGGACGCTCCAGGAGAAGGGCGTGAAGCTCTACCTCGGCCGCGACACCGGCGCCGTCGCCGAGCCCCACGAGACCGCCACCGGGCAGCACTACACGACCGAGGGCATTTCGCGCCTCGTCCGCATGCGCCCGGAGGACCTCGACGCCCAGGCGATGGAGACCGTCTTCCCGCTCGCGGAGGAGGACGTCAACGACGGGGATCGCTACGACCCCCGCAAGGACGTCTACGAGCACCACATGCACTCCATCCACGGCCCCCGCAACGCGGTGATGCTCATCCGCATGCGCAGCTCCGACGCGGCTCGCGTGATCGAGCGCAAGGGCCAGGAGGACTTCCACTACGGCGACTTCTACGCCTACTCGAAGATCTGCACGCACATCGGCTGCCCGACCTCCCTGTACGAGGCCCAGACGCACCGTATTCTGTGCCCGTGCCACCAGTCGCAGTTCGACGCGCTGCAGTACGGTAAGCCCGTGTTCGGCCCCGCCGCCCGCGCCCTGCCTCAGCTGCCGATCACGGTGGACGAGGAGGGCTACCTGGTGGCCAAGGACAACTTCGCTGAGCCCCTCGGGCCGGCGTTCTGGGAGCGTGAGTCCTAATGACGACGAAGATTCTGCCCAAGATCGGCAACGAGGTTGACTCGCGATACACAGCGGCTAGCGGCCTGCGCCGGCAGATCAACAAGGTCTTCCCGACGCACTGGTCGTTCATGCTCGGCGAGATCTCGCTGTACAGTTTCATTATCCTGATCCTCACGGGCGTGTACCTCACGCTCTTCTTCGACCCGTCGATCACCAAGGTGATCTACGACGGCGCGTACCTCCCGCTCAACGGCGTGGAGATGTCCCGCGCTTACGAGACCGCGCTGAACATCTCGTTCGAGGTGCGCGGCGGCCTGTTCGTGCGCCAGATGCACCACTGGGCCGCGCTGATGTTCATGTTCTCGATGGTTGCGCACATGCTGCGCATCTTCTTCACGGGCGCGTTCCGCCGCCCCCGTGAGGCGAACTGGATCATCGGCTGCACCCTGCTCATCCTCGGCATGGTCGAGGGCTTCCTCGGCTACTCGCTGCCGGACGACCTGCTCTCCGGCGTCGGCCTGCGCATCATGTCGGCGATCATCCTCAGCCTCCCGATCATCGGCACCTGGCTGCACTGGCTGATCTTCGGCGGCGACTTCCCGTCGGACATCATGCTCGACCGGTTCTACGTCGCGCACGTGCTCATCATCCCGGGCATCCTGCTCGGCCTCATCGCCGCGCACCTGGCGCTCGTCTGGTACCAGAAGCACACCCAGTTCCCCGGGCCCGGCCGCACGGAGAACAACGTCGTCGGCATCCGCATCATGCCGGTCTTCGCCGTCAAGGCGATGGGCTTCGGCGCGCTGACCTTCGCGGCGCTCGCGCTCATGGCGGGTCTCACCACCATCAACGCCATCTGGACGATCGGGCCCTACAACCCCTCGCAGGTCTCCGCGGGCTCGCAGCCGGATATCTACATGCTCTGGACGGACGGCGCGGCGCGCGTCATGCCCGCCTGGGAGCTCTACATCGGCGGCTACACCATCCCGGGCGCCTTCTGGGTCATGCTGCTCGCCGGCACCTTGGTGGTCCTGCTCTTCGCCTACCCGTTCATCGAGAAGGCGATCACCAAGGACGACGCCCACCACAATCTGCTGCAGCGGCCGCGCGACGTGCCGGTGCGCAGCAGCCTGGGCGCGATGGCTCTGACGTTCTTTATCCTGCTGACGATCTCGGGTGGTAACGACCTCATCGCGTACCACTTCGACATCTCGCTCAACGCGATGACCTGGGTCGGCCGCATCGGGCTCATTGTCCTGCCGCCGCTGGCCTACTTCATCACGTACTGGCTCTGCCTCGGCCTGCAGCGCCGCGACCGCGAGATCCTCGAGCACGGCATCGAGACCGGCGTCATCAAGCAGCTGTCCAACGGTGCCTTCGTCGAGGTGCACCAGCCGCTCGGACCGGTCGACGAGCACGGTCACGCCGTGCCGCTGGAGTACCAGGGCGCGCGCGTCCCGAAGCAGCTCAACGAGCTGGGCTTCTCGGACCGCGAGTCCACCGGCTCGCTGTTCAAGCCGGACCCGGAGGACATCCAGCGCAAGCGCCGCGAGATCGAGCAGCGCAACCACCACGAGCAGGCGGAGACGCTGCGCAACCTCAACGAGATCAACCGCCGCCGCGACAACGGCGACGAGGAGGACTAGGCCCTAACAACCGGCCTGATTCTCTAGCCGCCCGCCGGCCCCGATTCCCGGGGCCCGGCGGGCGGTTTCGTTGTGTCTTATAAGGACCATGCACTGTCCGGTGTCGGGCGCGAGGCTGCTTTCGAGGGGACCGCACTGACGGGGGTAGAGGCCGATGGGGCAGGAGGGCTGTGCTTCTGGGCCGGCTCCGATACGGCTGTTACGGGCGCCGCGGAGCTCGATGGTCGTGGCCGGAGAAGCGGCTGGCAGCGGTCGACGTCCGGTCGTTTGCCAGCGCGGTACGTTGGGCTCTGTGGCCGCCGACGGTTCTAGCTAGCGAACCTGTCCGAGCCCCTCGCTGATCGCGACGGTTTCAACAGAAAGTCCCCCGCCGCCGCGCCCGGGGTGGGCGTCGGCGGCGGGGGAGTGGCAGATTCCGATGGACTAGTGGCCCTCGCCGTTAGGCGTTGGTGAGGACCACGCGGCCGCGGGAGCGGCCCTCCTTGAGCGCGTCGAGGCTCTCGACGACGGACTCGAGGCTCATCTCTCGGGTGGTGATCGGGATGCGGGGGAACTTGCCCTCGCGCGCGAGCTCCATGACCTCGCGCAGCTCGGTAAGGCTGCCGACGTAGGAGCCCTGGATGTCGATCTGCTGGAAGGCCAGCACCGCGGTCTGGACCTTGAAGCGGCCGCCGAAGAGGCCGACCTGGACCATCGTGCCGCCCGTCGCGAGGCTGGCAAAGGCGAGCGAGCCGGTCTCCTCGTTGTTGACGAAGTCGGCGACGGCGTGCGGCTGCTCGCCGACGAACTTCCAGATGTCCTGCGGGGTGGTCTCGGCGGTGCTCACCAGGGTGTGGGTCGCGCCAAGCTCGAGAGCCCGCTCGAAGTTGGCGTCAGAGCGGTCGATGACGCTGATGTTGGTGTAGCCCAGCGCCTTGAGGGAGGCGACGCACATGAGGCCCACGCCGCCCGCGCCGATGACGAGCACGGGGGCATCCTTGGACTTGAGCTTGGTCTGCTTCGCCGCAGAGTAGGCGGTGATGCCCGAGCAGCCGATGGTCGCGGCCCACTCGGGGTCGACCCCGTCGAGCGGCACGAGGTACTTGTCGTGCGGCAGGAAGACCTTCTCGGCGTAGCCGCCGTTGCGCTGCACGCCCAGGGCGCGCTTCATGTTGGGGCAACGGTTCTCCTGGCCGGTCTCACACGTGGGGCACTCGCCGCAGCCGAGCCACGCGTAGACGACGACCTGCTCGCCCTCCTTGATTGTCGCGTCGGGGCCGGTGGATTCGACCACGCCGACGATCTCGTGGCCCATGATGAGGGGGTACTCGGCGCCGCCCGCCTCGTTGCTGTAGAACTCGCCGTCGCCGAGCTCGAATCCGCCCTCGCGGATGTGGACGTCGGAGTGGCAGACGCCGGAGTGCGTGATGCGCACGCGCACCTGGTCGCCGGTGAGCTCCTCCTCAGGGAATTCCATTTCGGTGATGGTCTCGTCGTCGACGGACCGCAGTGCGTAGCCCTTCATCGTGCTAATCCTTTCCTTCGCGTCGTGCTAGAGCTGGCGTGATACCCGCGTGGCCAGGGAGGACGTTCTGCTGTCCGAGATCCAAATAAAGCATGTCGGATATCACTAACACTGAGAATATTAGATAGATCATAGAAAGACAAGAGCGAAGCCAACGCTATTTAAATGGTTATTAATCTCAATATCAACAAGAATTCAGGACTTGTGGGGTGTAGCTAGACTTCTGGGGAGTGTGGGGGGCTTAGTGTGGCCCCGTCGCTGGGCGGGTTCCACCCAACCCGGGGAGGGTGTGTCGCGGCGCTCGCGCCTTCGTTATGAAACTGTTATAGTCGTGCCCATCGCACGGCACCGGCCTATCCGCAGGCTACTCAGGGCGCTGGTTATGACAAGCGCTACCGGGCTCTACTGCGGCCCGGTGGGGGCCGGTCCGTGGGGTGCGACCGCCTGAGGGGTTGGGTCGCGCCAGGGATAGTGATAGTTCTACCGACTTCTGCGAAGCCATTGGAGAGTCACACCGTTGTCCAAGCACCGTAATCCCACCACCCGCCGCCGCGTTGCCGCCCCGCTCGGGGCCGGGGCCACCGCGCTCGCCGTGACGCTCGCCGGCAGCCCGCTCGCGGGGGCGGACGAGGGCGAGGATCTCCTCGCCGAGCTCGAGGAGATCTCCCACCACGCCAACGAGAAGAACGAGGAGGTCAAGGCCCTCGAGGACGAGGTCGAGGCCGCGAAGGCTGACCTCGACGGGGCCCGCGACCAGGTCGCGGCCGCGCAGGACGAAGAGGCCGAGGCCGCCGCCCAGCTCGAGGAGCGCTCCCGCGCCGTCGACGAGGTTGCCGGCTCGAAGTACCGCACCGCGTCCTCGCAGTCCGCGCTGCGCACCCTCGGCTCCGACAGCCCGCGCGACGCCCTCGACCGGGCGAGCTTCCTCAACACCCTGTCGCGCACCGCGACGGACGCCGTCGAGGACTACGAGGCCGCCGCCGAGGACGCGGCCAACAAGCGCGCCTCCGCGGAGCACGGCGCCGCGGACATCGAGGCGAAGAAGACCGAGCTCGAGGAGAAGCTCACCGAGCTGCTCGCCGAGCGCGACGAGCTCAAGGGCCAGGCCGAGGAGCTCCAGGGGCGCATCGACGCGCTCGACGAGGAGCAGCGCCAGGCCTGGGAGAGCCGCAACCGCGGCGGCGAGCCCGCGCCCGCCGTCCCCTCCGAGACCGGCAACGCCGTCGTCGACGCCGCGCTCGGCAAGATCGGCTCGCCCTACTCGTGGGGCGGCAACGGCCCGGACTCCTTCGACTGCTCGGGCCTGGTCTTCTGGGCCCACCAGCAGGCCGGCAAGACCGTTCCGCGCACCTCCTCGGCGCAGATCGCCGGGGGCCAGCCGGTCTCCCGCGCGGACCTTCAGCCCGGCGATATCGTCGGCTACTACCCGGGGGTCACCCACGTGGGCATCTACATCGGCAACGGGCAGATCGTCCACGCCTCCGACTACGGCGTGCCCGTGCAGATCGCGTCGGTCGACCACGCGCCCTTCGCCGGCGCGGCCCGCTACTAGGCCGCCCGCGATACCAAGCGAACAGAAGCGCCGCCCGGTTATCCCCGGGCGGCGCGTTCGCGTGTGGGGCCGCGCCCGCCGCGCGGGCTAGCATGACCGCCATGGCCCGCGTCCTGCTCGTCACCAACGACTTTCCCCCCACGGTCGGGGGCATCCAGTCCTACCTGCGGCGCTTCGTCGCCGAGCTCGACCCGTCGGACCTCGTCGTCTTCGCCTCGACGCAGGACGAGGCCGCCGCCCGCGCCTTCGACGAGGCGGCGCCGTTCCCCGTCGTCCGCCTGAAGAGGCGCGTCATGCTGCCCACCCCGGCGGTCGCCCGCCGCATGGCCGGGCTCATCGCCTCCTACGGGGTGGAGACCGTCTGGTTCGGCGCCTCGACGCCGCTGGGCCTCCTCGCGCCCGCGGCCAGGAGGGCCGGCGTCAGCCGGGTGGTGGCGAGCACCCACGGCCACGAGGTGGGCTGGTCGATGCTGCCCGGGGCGCGCCAGGTGCTGCGCCGCGTCGGGGAGGGCTGCGACGTCGTGACCTACGTGTCGCGCTACGCGCTCGGCCGCTTCCGCGGCGCGATGGGGGAGCACCCCCGCTACGTGGCGCTGCCCTCCGGGGTGGACCGCGACGAGTTCCGCCCGCTCGACCCCGAGGACCGCGCCGCGGTGCGCGCCCGCTTCGGCGTCGCGGCCGGCGCCCCGCTCGTGGTATGCACCTCCAGGCTCGTGCCCCGCAAGGGGCAGGACCGGCTCCTCGAGGCTGCCCCGGAGCTCGCCCGCCGCTTCCCGGGCCTTAAGGTCCTCGTCGTCGGTGACGGGCCCTACCGCCGCCGACTCGAGACCAAGGCCGCCCGGGCGTGCGCCGCGGCCGGCTTGGACTGCGCGCGGCTGCTCGGCCGGCTCGAGGCGGACGACATGCGCGGGCTGCTCGCCGCGGCGGACGTCGCGGCGGTGCCGGTGCGCACCCGCGGCGGGGGCCTCGACGTCGAGGGGCTTGGCATCGTCTACCTCGAGGCGCAGGCCTGCGGCGTGCCGGTCGTCGCGGGCGACTCCGGCGGCGCCCCGGAGACCGTCACCGAGGACACCGGCATCGTCGTCGACGGCCGCGATCGCGGCTCGATCGTCGCGGCGATCGACGCGCTGCTCCGCGACCCCGCGCGCGCGAAAGCGATGGGCGAGGCGGGCGCCCGCCACGTCGCCGAGCGCTTCTCGTGGGGGCCGCTGGGCGAGCGGCTGCGCGCGTGCCTCGGGCTCGCCGGGGCGCCGGCCACCCGGGGCGGGGAGGACGTCGCGCCCGGCCTATACTGACGGGGTTGTCCCCCGGCGCCCACCGTCGCCGGGGCGATTCGTCAGCGGCGCTGGAAGGAAGGTCTCGAATGCAGCCAGGCGAGGTCACCGTCGGCTTCGACATCGGCGGCACGAACCTCCGCGCCGGGGTGCTCGACGGGGCCGGGGAGCTGCTCGCGCAGGCGACGCGGCCCACCCCGCGCACGACCGAGGGGCTCGAGGACACCATCGCCGAGCTCGTCGGCGAGTACCGGCTGCGCTACCCGGTGGGCGCGGTGGGCATCGCGCTCGCCGCGTTCCTCGACCCGGACTGCGAGACCGTGCGCTTCGCGCCGCACCTGTCGTGGCGCGACACCCCGGTGCGCGCGCTCCTCGAGGAGCGCCTGGGGCTTCCGGTGCGCCTCGAGCACGACGCGAACTCCGCGGCCTGGGGCGAGTACCGCCTCGGCGCGGCGCGCGGCGCGGAGACGTGGGTGTACTTCGCGGTGGGCACGGGCATTGGCGCGACGCTCATGACCGGCGGGGAGATCTACCGCGGGGCTTATGGCACCGCTCCTGAGTTCGGCCACATCACCGTCGTGCCCGGCGGGCGGCCCTGCCCGTGCGGGAAGCTCGGCTGCCTGGAGCGCTACTGCTCGGGCTCCGCGCTCGTGGACACCGCCGTGGAGCTCGTGCACCAGAAGAGCTTCCCGGAGAGTGCCCTGGCCTCGCGGGTGCGGCGCGATCCGCGGGCGGTGCGCGGCCAGGAGATTATGGCGGCCGCCGAGAAGGGCGATCCGGCCGGCCGGGCGGTCGCCGCGGACTTCGCGCACTGGCTGGGCGTGGGGCTCTCCGTGGTGGCGGACATCCTCGACCCCGAGCTCGTCGTGCTCGGCGGGGGCGTGGCCGCCGCGGCCGGGGTCTACCTCGACGAGGCCCGCGAGCAGTTCGCCTCCCACATCGTGGGCACCGGCTACCGCCCGCTCGCTGAGGTCCGGGTCGGCGAGCTCGGCCGCAACGCGGGTATGATCGGCGTGGCTGAGCTGGCGCGCCACGTGTCCTGCGCGTAACTAGAGCTAACGCCGCCCGGCGGCGCGCCGCGCGCGGGGGCTCGGCCGGGGACGCGACCGCCAGGAAGGGGAGCATGCGCAACAAGTGGTACTGGACCTTTAAGCACATCCTGATGGGCCCGTTCGTCCGGCTGTGGAACCGCCCGACGATCGAGGGCGCGGACCGGGTGCCCGCCGAGGGCCCCGGGCTTATCGTCTCCTCCCACCAGGCGGTCATGGACTCCCTGTTCTTCCCGCTCGTCATGCCGCGCCAGCTGCGCTTCCCCGCGAAGAAGGAGTACTTCGAGGGCGTCGGCTTCGCCGGCAAGCTCCAGAAGTTCTTCTTCAGCTCCGTCGGCCAGGTGCCGCTCGACCGCGACGCGGCCGGCGCCGCGAACGCGATGCGCGCCGCCGCCGAGCAGGTCTTCTCCGAGGGCGACCTCTTCGGCATCTACCCGGAAGGAACCCGCTCCCCGGACGGGCGCATCTACCGCGGCCACACCGGCATGGCGCGCGTCGCGCTCCACAACCCTGAGGTGCCCGTCATCCCGGTCGCGATGATCGGCACGAGGCGCGCGAACCCGATTGGCTCGTGGCTGCTGCGCCCCGTCAAGGTGCACATGGTCGTCGGCGAGCCCATCGATGTCGCCGCGTGGATTGAGGAGCACGACGCTGACCCCGACTCCCGCGAGGCGGCCCGCGCGTTCACCGACGAGGTCATGGCGGAGCTCTCCAGGCTCTCCGGATACGATTACGTCGACGTCTACGCCTCGACGGTCAAGGAGTCGCTCAACCGCGGGGACGGCTACCCCGAGGGCGCCGAGCCCGGCCGCCAGGCCGGCTAGGCCAGGCCGCCGGCCCCAGCCCGGGCCCGGGCGGGGAGGCGCAGGAACAACGCCACCGTGGAGAGAAGGGAGTGCCGCTAGCGCCGTGCGCAAGAACCAGAAGATCGTCCTTGGAAGGCTCGCCGCGGCGGGCCTCCTCATCGTCGGCTACATCGCCGTGCTCATCGCGGGCGTGCCCGTCGACCTCACGGTGCTCTCCCCGCTGCTCATCATCGCGCTCGTCGCGGTGCTCTTCGTCCCGCTGCCCGGCTCGCGGCCGGGGCGCGACCGCGGGCGCGGCTAGGGCCGGGGCCTCCCATGCGCTACTTCTACGACACCGAGTTCATTGAGAACGGCGAGACCATCGAGCTCGTCTCGCTCGGCGTGGTCGCCGAGGACGGCCGCGAGTTCTACGCCGTCTCCAGCGACTTCGACCCCGCCTCGGCGAATGCGTGGGTGCGCTCCCACGTGCTCGACCAGCTGCCCGCGCCCGCCGACCCCGCCTGGCAGCCCCGCTCGGAGATCCGCTCTCGCCTGGTGGACTTCCTGCGCGCCGGGCCGGGCCGCCCGCTGCCGGACCTGTGGGCGTGGGTGGGCGACTACGACCACGTCGTGCTCGCGCAGCTGTGGGGCGACATGGGCAGCCTGCCGCGCTATATCCCGCACTTCACCCACGAGCTCAAGCAGTACTGGGAGCTCATCGGCCGCCCGCAGCTGCCCGCCCGACCGGAGGGCAGCCACGACGCGCTCGTCGACGCGCGCTACAACCTCGAGCGCTTCCGCGCCTGCGAGCGCCACTGGCCGCTCGACGAGAACAATCGGCTCCGCCCCGGGCGCTGACGGCTCCCCTCCCGCGAGGCGGGACGGTCTGGTTCGCCCCTGAAACTTAACAGGCCGGGATATTCCGCTCGACGTGATTAAATGGTCACGTGAGTTGGACTGTCGATATCCCCAAAGAAAACCTTCCGGACCTCCCGCCGCTGCCGGACCCCATCCGCCAGCGCTGGGAGGATGTCTTAAGCCGCGAGGCGCTCCAGCAGCCGTCCTGGGACCGCCGCGAGGCCGACCAGGTGCGCAAGATCTTAGAGTCCGTGCCGCCGGTCGTCGTCGCCCCCGAGATCCAGGCCTTAAAGGCGCAGCTCGCCGAGGTCGCCCAGGGCAAGGCCTTCCTCCTGCAGGGCGGCGACTGCGCGGAGACCTTCGAGTCGAACACCGAGCCCCACCTGCGCGGCAACATCAAGACGCTGCTGCAGATGGCGGTCGTGCTGACCTACGGCGCCTCGCTGCCGGTGGTGAAGATGGGCCGCATCGCCGGCCAGTACGCCAAGCCGCGCAGCAAGGACCGCGACGAGAACGGGCTGCTCAACTACCGCGGCGACATCGTCAACGGCGTGGAGCCCACCGAGGAGGCCCGCCGCCACGACCCCGCCCGCATGATCCGCGCCTACGCCAACTCCTCGGCCGCGATGAACCTCGTGCGCGCCCTGACGAGCTCGGGTACGGCGGACCTCTACCGGGTCACCGAGTGGAACCGCCAGTTCGTCGCGACGTCGTCGGCGGGCGCGCGCTACGAGGCGCTCTCCAAGGAGATCGAGCGGGGCCTGAAGTTCATGCAGGCCTGCCAGGTGCAGGACGACTCGCTGCGCACCGCGGACGTTTACTGCTCCCACGAGGCGCTGCTCGTCGACTACGAGCGCGCGATGCTGCGCCTCGCGGAGGACGAGGACGGCGAGCAGCGGCTCTACGACCTCTCCGCCCACCAGCTGTGGATCGGGGAGCGTACCCGCGGCCTCGACGACTTCCACATCAACTTCGCGGCGCTCATCGGCAACCCGGTGGGCCTGAAGATCGGGCCGGGCATCACCCCGCAGGAGGCCGTCGCCTACGCCGACCGCCTCGACCCGAACCGCGAGCCGGGCCGGCTGACGTTCATCTCCCGGATGGGCAACGACAAGGTCCGCGAGGTGCTCCCCGGCGTCGTGCGCGCCGTGGAGGAGGCCGGCCACCCGGTGGTGTGGCAGTGCGACCCCATGCACGGCAACACGTTCACCTCCTCGAACGGCTACAAGACCCGCCACTTCGACAAGATCATCGACGAGGTGCAGGGCTTCTTCGAGGTGCACCGCGCGCTCGGCACCCACCCGGGCGGGCTCCACATCGAGCTCACCGGCGAGGACGTCACCGAGTGCTTGGGCGGCGCCGAGGACATCACGGACGTCGACCTGCCGGGCCGCTACGAGTCCGCGGTCGACCCCAGGCTCAACACCCGCCAGTCGCTGGAGCTTGCGTTCCTCGTCGCGGAGATGCTCCGCCGCTAGCGAAGCCGCGGGCGGGGCTGACCCCGCCCGGATCGGCCGTCCGACCACCGCTAGCGACGCGGCAAAAGGCCCCGCCCGGAATCTACCGGGCGGGGCCTTCGCGTGTCCTTCACCGTCCCCGCCCTTCCGCGCGGCGCACGCGGGGGCGAGGGGAGGGGAGCGGGCGGTCCTTAGCCGATCGTGGAGACCGAGATCGTGCCGCCGGCCTCGATCGAGTCGTCGAAGAGCGGGCGCTGGGAGATGACGATCCCGCCGCGCGAGCTCGGTGCGTCGAGCTTCAGCCCGCGGGACTCCGCCTCCTCGCGCGCGTCGTCGAGCCGCTTGCCGACGAGCCAGGGGATCTCCACGCGGCCGGGCACGACGAGGGTCACCTCCGGTCGGTCGGGGTCGAGCCTGGCGCCCGGGGCGGGGTCGGTCTCCTGCACCTCGTCGGCGGCGGAGCCAGTGAGTGAGTCGTCGCGCTCGACGGAGGCGCTGATGCCCTCCGCGGAGAGCGCCTCGCGGGCCTCGTCGACCCGAAGCCCCGACACGTCGGGCACCTCGATGGAGCGGGACACGACGACGTCGACCGCGGAGCCGCGCGCGATGCTCGTGCCCGCGGCCGGGGAGCTCGAGGCGACCTCCCCGTCGGGGACGTCGGCGTCGAAGTCCTCGGTAACCGCCCCGAGCTTGAGGCCCACCGCCTCGAGCTGCTCCTCGGCCTGTTCGATCGTCGCCCCCTCGAGGCTCGGCACGTCGACCGGGCGCGGCCCCTTCGACGTCGAGACGGTCACCTCGGAGCCGGTGGGCACCTCCTCGCCGGGAGACGGCTCGACCGAGACGATGCGGCCCTCCTCGACGTCGTCGGAGTAGACCGCCTCCCCGGAGCTCAAGCGCAGCGTGCGCTCCGCGAGCACCCGCTCGTAGGACTCGGTATCCCGGTCGGCGGGCACCTCGGGCACGGTAGGCCGCGCCTGGGAGACGAGCACCGTCACCGTCCCGCCGCGCGGCACCTTCGCCGGCGCGGTCGGCTCCGTGCCGATGGCGTGGTTGTAGGCGACCTCGTCGTGGTAGCGCTGCTCGGTCTCGGCCTCGAAGCCGGCGTTCTCGATCGCGGCGACCGCCTCCTGGGGGCACATCCCGGTGATCGAGGGGATCTCCGGGTAGCGCCCGGAGGTGAGCCACCAGCCGCCCAGCGCCGCCGCGGCCAGCAGCGCGGCGCAGGCCACGAGCCACAGCGCCACCCGCGCCGGGGAGCGGTTGGAGACCTTCTTGGGCAGCGGGGTGCGGCGCCTCGGCGGCGCGGCGCGCTCCGCGGGCGGGGCGAGCCTCGTCTCCTCGGCGGGGGCGGGCGGCTCGGGCTCGGGGGCGGTCTCGCCCGGCGGGGGAGTACTGCCCCAGAAGCTCAGCGTTTCGCCGCCCTCGGCGGCGGGCCCGGGGCCGGACTCGCCGGGGTCGTTCAGGCGTGTCGTTTCGTCGCCGTCGGGCTCGGCGGCGGCGCGGTGCGCGGCGCCCGCGGCGGGCACGGGCACCTGCCAGGTCGGCAGGCCGAGCTCGGCGACGACGTCCTCGAGCGCGTCGAGGAAGTCCCCGGCGGTGGGGAAGCGCGCCTCGGGGCGGCGCTGGGTGGCGGCCGCGACGAGCGCGTCGACGAGTGGCGGCACCTCCGGCGCGAGCGCCGAGGGCTCGGGCACGTCCTCCTCGAGGCGCTGGTAGGCGGTCGCAATCGGGCTCTGCCCGCGGAAGGGCACCTCGCCGGTGAGCAGCTCGTAGAGGAGGATGCCCGCGGAGTACACGTCGCTCGACTTGTCGAGGTGCTCGCCGAGCACCTGCTCGGGGGAGACGTACGGCGCGGTGCCGAGGATCTCCGTGGAGGTGCCGTCGCCGGTGTCGGCGGCGCGCACGAGCCCGAAGTCGGCGATCTTGATCGCCCCGTCGCCGCCGATGAGCACGTTGTCGGGCTTTAGGTCCCGGTGGACGAGCCCCGCGGCGTGCGCGGCGGCCAGCCCGGTGAGCACCGATCGCATGACGCTGAGAGCCTCGCTGGGCAGGAGCGGGCCTCGCTCGGCCATGAGCTCGCCGAGCATGCCGCCGGTGATGAGCTCCATGACGAGGTAGAGGTGGTCGGCCTCGGAGTCGAAGTCGTAGACGCCGACGAGGTTGGGGTGGGAGAGCCTCGCCATGGACTTCGCCTCCCGCTCGAAGCGGCGGCGAAACACGGGGTCGTCGACGAGGCGTTCGTCCATGACCTTGACGGCCACGGCCCGAGAGAGGCGCTCGTCCGCGCAGCGGTAGACGGTCGACATGCCGCCGCGCGCGATGGGGCGCTCGACGCGGTAGCGCCCCCCGAGCACGTCTCCTACGTTGAGCCTTGGCATGCAACCCAGTATGGTGCACCGCCCGGCCGCGCGGGAATCCCGCCGCCGGCGCGGCCCGGGCCGGGGACGTAGAATCCGGGGCCGTGAGCATCCCCACCGTTCCGAGAAGCATCCTGCCCGACGACGAGGAGCTGCTGGGCATCGGCCAGGCCGCCCGGCTGCTCGGCGAGCCGCCGAGCCGGGTGCGCCAGCGCATCAAGGACGAGACCCTGCTCGCCGTGGGCGGGGAGAGCGAGCTGCTCGTGCCGGCCTCGCAGTTCACCGACCGGCGCGACAAGTCCAACGGCGGCGAGACCGACGGGCGGCTCAACCGCTTCGTGCCAGGCCTCATCACCGTGCTGCGCGACGGCGGCTTCCGCCTCGCGGAGATCGCCGAGTTCCTCTACACCCCCGACGAGTCGCTGCCCGGCCGGCCGATCGATGCGCTCCACGGGCACCTGGCCCGCGAGGTCATGCGCCGCGCGCAGGCCATGGCCCTCTAAGAGGCTCTACTTTCTATCGGTCCCGGCGGGTGGCGCGCTCGGCGAGGCGCTCGAGCTCGCCGCGCAGCCCGGCGGGCACCGAGTCGTGCCCGAGCGCGTCGAGCCCCGAGTCGGTGAGCTCCTCGATGCGCCGCTCGATGTCGGCCGGGGCGCCGGAGTCGGCGATGATCCCGGCGAGCCGGTCGATCTCCGCGGGTGAGCTGACCGTGCCCAGGCCCGCGCGAAGCTCGGCGGCGGCCGCCTGGTCCGAGGCGTCGAGGAGGCGCAGCGCCTCGGCGACGAGCGCGGTGCGCTTGCCCTCCCTTAAGTCCGAGCCGGTCTGCTTGCCGGTGGCGGCGGGGTCGCCGAACACGTCGAGCAGGTCGTCGCGCAGCTGGAAGGCGATGCCGACGTCGCGGCCGTAGCGCCGGAGCCTCGCGATCGTCTCCTCCCCGGCGCCGGCGATCGCCGCGCCGAGGTGGAGCGGGCGCTCGACGGTGTAGGCCGCGGTCTTGAAGCGGTTGACGGTGAGCGCCGCCTCGAGCGACTCGTCGCCGGAGTTCTCCAGCCCGAGGTCGAGCAGCTGGCCGCCGATGACCTCGGCGCGCATCGCGCGCCATGGTCCGAACGCGCGGGCCAGAGCCGCGGGCTCGAGGCCGGCCTCGGTGACGAGGTCGTCGGCCCAGATGAGGGAGAAGTCGCCGGCGAGGATCGCGACCGAGCGGCCGTAGTCGGCGGCGTCGCCGAGCCAGTCGGCCTCGCGGTGGCGTGCCTCGGCGAGCCGGTGGACGGTGGGGCGGCCGCGGCGCGTGTCGGAGGCGTCGATGACGTCGTCGTGGATGAGCGCGCAGCCCTGGAGCAGCTCGAGCGCGGAGACGGCCTTGAGGGCCGCGCGGTGCGCGGCCTCGGGCGCGGCGGGCGCCAGGCCGGCGTAGGCGACCCACGCGAAGAGGGGGCGCAGCCGCTTGCCTCCGCCGAGGACGAAGTCGGAGACGAGGCGGGCGGCCTCCTCGGCGGCGGGGCCGACGGCGGCGGCCTCGGCGACGCGCCCGGCGAGGTAGTCGGACAGCTGCTCGGCGACGGCCCCGGGGAGGCCTGCGGTGGCCGGTGGGTTGGGCATGGGCCCGACTCTAGCGGCGCAGGTCCTCCGCGGGGAGCGGCAGGTCGGCGGCGAGCACCGCGAAGGGACGGGAGTCGCCCGGGAAGACGAGCCCGCGCATGAGGTCGTAGAAGCCCAGCGCCCGGTAGGCGCGAAACGCGTTGTTGTCCTCGCCGGGGACCTCGGGGGTGGAGAGCACGACGCGGGGCTGCGGGGCGGCGTCGGTCACGGCGCGCACGAGGCGCCGGCCGAGCCCGCGGGACTGGAAGCGCGGGTCGACGTGCACCTCGGCGAGCTCGAGGTAGTCGGTGAGGAAGCGGCCCGCGGCCGCGGCGCCGGCCGCGCGGCGCAGCCCGTCGGCGACGTGGCGGTGCCACCAGCGCTCCGCGCTGCCCTGGAACGCGTAGGCGAAGCCTAAGACGGTGTCGCGGTCGTGGCCAATGACCGCCCGGAAGCCCGGGTGGGCGGCCTGCTGGCGCCACGCCGCCACCCGCGAGGAGCGCAGCGAGCGCTGATAGTCCATCGCGGCGAGGTAGATGTCGACGAGCACCGGCGCGGCGAGCTGGAACTGGTGGGGGCTCAGCGCGGAGACGCGCACGTCGCCGGGCTCGGGCAGCGGGGAGTCGACCATGGCCCTCATGGAACCACGAGCCGCGGCGCGCGGCCGCATCGGCGATCGAACCGTAGTCGAACGCGCCCGCGATATTCGAACAATTGTGCTAAAATGAGCGGTGTCCGTCCGGCCCGCCGCCTAGCGTGACGGCCGTCGGATGAACGAAGCGGCCGGCGGCCTCGCAGGCGGCCGGCCAGGGACCAGGGAGGTGCTTGGCCATGGTGGCGACGATCTCGGCGCAGGGGAAGCTGCGCGGGCAGCTCAAGCGGGACCGGGTGCGCACCTCGCGGCTCGACCGGGCCGCGGCCCTGCTCTCCGAGGCGCACGCGCGGCTTGCCGCGGGCGAGCCCGCCGACGCCGTGGAGCTCGCCTACCAGGCGGCGCTGCGCGCCGCGGGGGCGGTCGTCGCGGGCGCGGGCATGACCGGTCGGCGCCGGGCACCGAGCAACGCCTGGGACAAGCTGCGCATGGTCTCGCCCGAGGCGGCCGCCTGGGCCGACCGGCTCTCCTCCTACTCGCGGCTGCGCGGCCGGCTGCTCAGCGGCCTCGAGGCGGGCGTCGAGCCCGCGACCGCCGAGCGGCTCGCGGCCGACGCCGCCGCGCTGCTCGACTGGGCGGAGGGCGAGCACTAGGACGCGGCCCGGCCAAAAAGTCGTGGCCGGCGGCGAATCCCGGTAGGATTATCGAGACCAGCGCGGCAGCCGCCGCGCCGACCGGTAGCCGGGGCCGCGGACACGCCCCGGCGGCCGGCACCACCAAGCCCGCCGGGCCGCGGACGCGGCCGCCCGGCCGGGAACACGCCGCCGAAGCTATGCGTTATCCATAGTGAGACGGGCGAGCACGACGAGTCCACGCGGGAGGAACAAGTGGCGCTTTCAGACCAGGAGAAGCAGGCACTCCGGGAGATCGAGGAGTCCCTGCTCGCGGACGACCCGAAGTTCCGCGCCCAGGTCTCCGGCGAGGGCGGGGGCTTCGGCTCCGGGCGCGTGACCCTCAAGGGCGTCGCGCTCGTCGTCCTCGGGCTCGTCCTCCTCGTCGGCGGCGTCGCGCTCGCGCAGGGCTCGACGTGGTTCATCATCCTCTCCGTCGTCGGCTTCGTCGTCATGTTCGGCGCGAGCGTGTGGATGCTGCGCGGCGGCGGCTCGGGCGACGACTCTTTCTCCGGCGGCGGGAAGGGCCGCTCGTCGAAGAACTCGGGCTCCGGCGGCTCCTCCCTGGGCGGCCGGATGGAGGAGAACTTCCGCCGCCGCTTCGAGCGCTAACCGCAGACAGGGACCGCAGGCCCCGCCCCTCCCCACGGAGGGCGCGGGGCCTTTTCGCGCGCCCGAACGCCCCCGCGGCCGGGTTTTCTGCCCCACCGCGCGGCGATTCCTCCCACCTTCCCCCACCCGCGGCCCCCGCGCGTCCCCCGTAGTGGCGCTTGGGGCGTCGTTTGTGCAGGTAAGAACCGTTAGGCGGGCGGGGGAGGGCGTGGGGCGCCCGCTGGTGCGCGTGTGACTATCGGGGCTCATCTGGTCGATTGGGCTCTGTTGCGGCGTGTCGGCGGCGCGCCGCCCCCGCCGCGCCCCACCGCGGATGATTGCGATAACCTGCGAATACGCTGCCTTATTGGGCAGGGATGCCGGATGGGGTAGAGCCAGTGGGGGAAAGTGGGTTAAAGTGGGGCTCGCCGATGCGCGGCGGCCCGCCGCCGCGGATCGCGAGGGTCGACTCGAGTCGCGAGGGCTAACGCGGGGAAGGGAGGAGCCGATGTTTCTCGGCACCTACACCCCGAAGCTCGACGACAAGGGGCGGCTCACGCTTCCGGCGAAGTTCCGAGAGGAGCTCGCCGGGGGGCTGATGATCACGAAGGGACAGGACCACAGCCTGGCCGTCTACCCCCGCGAGGAGTTCGCGGCCAGGGCGCGCAAGGCGGCGTCGGTCTCGCGGACGAACCCGGAGGCTCGCGCCTTCATCCGCAACCTCGCCGCCAGCGCCGACGAGCAGCGCCCCGATGGCCACGGGCGCATCACGCTCTCGGCGGCGCACCGCGAGTACGCGCAGCTGACCAAGAACTGCGTGGTCATCGGCTCGGTCGACTTCCTGGAGATCTGGGACGCCGAGGCGTGGGACGCCTACCAGCGAGAGACCGAGGACGCCTTCTCGGCGGCCGACGCCGACGAGGTGCTGGGCGGGCTGCTCTAGCGAGCGGTCCCGCGCGGCTCGTGTCAGGGGCCGCCCGGATGGACCTCTATCCGGACCGGGGTTCTGGTGTACTTCCCCGACATCAGAGCGCCGGCCCGGGTGGGGCTCCATGCGGACGACCCGCGGGGCGCGGCGACGACAACGCCGGCCCCGCCCGCAGGCCACGGAGACGACAACGCGACCCGGCATCGACCGGGGCGCCCGGCGACGAAGGGGGAGGTGACCCGAGACGTGAGCGCAGCAGCATCCGGCAGGGCCGGGGGCGACGCCCGCCGGCAGGCCGAGGACCGCGCCGCGAACCACGGCCACGTGCCCGTCATGCGCGCCCGCGTCGCCGAGCTCCTCGCGCCGGGCATCGAGGCGGCCGAGAACCCCGTCATCCTCGACGGGACGCTCGGCGCCGGCGGGCACGCCGAGCACCTGCTCGAGGCCTTCCCCCAGGCGCTGCTCATCGGCGTCGACCGCGACGCCGAGGCTCTGGCAAACGCGAGCGAGCGGCTCGCCCGCTTCGGCGACCGCTTTAGCCCGGTGCGGGCCCGCTTCGACGAGTTCGACCGGATCCTCGCCGCCCCAGGGGAGGCGCCCCGCCTCGCCCGCGAGGAGGGGATCGCCGGCGCGCTCTTCGACCTCGGGGTCTCGTCCATGCAGCTCGACGAGGAGGAGCGCGGCTTCGCCTACCGCGTCGACGCGCCGCTCGACATGCGCATGGACCCCAGCTCCGGGCCGACCGCCGCCGACGTCCTCAACACCTACGACCACGGCCGGCTAGCCAGGGTGCTCTCGACCTACGGTGAGGAGCGCTTCGCCGGCAAGATCGCCGCCGCCGTGGTCCGGGAGCGCGAGCGCGCGCCGTTTGAGACCTCCGCGCGGCTCGTCGAGCTGCTCTACGACACGATCCCCGCGCCCGCCAGGCGCACCGGCGGGCATCCCGCGAAGCGCACCTTCCAGGCGCTGCGCGTCGAGGTCAACGGCGAGCTCGACTCGCTTAAGGCGGCGCTGCCCGCCGCGTGCCACGCGCTCGGCCCGGGCGGGCGCGCGGTGTTCATGAGCTACCAGTCCCTCGAGGACCGGCTCGTCAAGCGGGCCTTCAAGGACCTCTCGAGCTCGAAGAGCCCCGCGGGCCTGCCCGTCGACCTGCCGGGCACCGCCCCGGAGTACCGGCTCCCCACCGGCAAGGCCATCAAGGCCACCGCCGAGGAGATCGAGGACAACCCGCGCGCCGCCCCGGTGCGCGTCCGCGTCATCGAGCGCCTGCCCACGGCCGGCGCCGAGGGCGGGGCCAAGCAGGCGACGAGTAACCGAGGAGATGAGCGATGACGATGACGACCCCCGCGCCCGAACGGCGCGGCACCCGCACCCGCGGCGGCGCGCGCCCCGGGCTCGCCCCGGAGCGCCACGTCGGGCCGTTCCGCAGGCCGCTCCACCAGCCGACCCGCGGCACGCGGGAGGAGCGCGGCCGCCAGCTCGTCGAGCGGCGCCGCCGCGCCGGCTTCGCGCGGCTGAGCGTCTGGGCCATCGGCCTTTTGCTTGCCGGCGTCGCCTGCGCGATGGGGCTCTCCGCGGCCGTCACCCAGCAGACCTTCACCCTCCAGGAGCTCGACGCGCAGGAGCAGAGCCTCGATAACCGCATCGAGTCGCTCAACCGCGACGTCGAGCGGGCGCGCTCCACCTCGGAGCTCACCCGCCGCGCCGCGGACGACGGGCTCGTCGCGCCCGCCGAGCCCGGCATCCTCGAGGTCGGGGAGAACGGCGAGATCGAGGAGCGCCGCGCCCCGGGCGACGGCAAGCTCTCCATCGTCGACCTCAACGAGGACCACGCGGCCGCCGCCGGCGAGGAGCCCGGCGACCGCGACGAGCCCGCCGCCCCCGCCGGCGAGGACGGCGACGAGCCCGAGGGCCGCGCCGCGCGCGGCGACGACGAGGACGACAACGACGCCGACGGCGAGGACAGCACCGCGGGCCTCGCGCCGTACCCGGCGTCCAGGTAGTAGAACTACATCACCACAAGAGCGAACTAGGAGGCCTCGTTGGACAGGTGGAGCAGCGAGCCCGACCAGAGGTCGGGGCAGGGCCGCGCCGGGGGAGTGCTGCGCCGCCGGATGGGCGTCGTCGCGCTGGCGTTCGGCGTGCTCGCCGCGCTGCTCATCGGGCGGTTGGCGTGGGTGCAGATCGTCTGGGGGCCCGACCTCGCCGCCAAGGCCGAGGAGCAGCGCGCCCGCATCATCACCGAGCCCGCCCGCCGCGGCGAGATCGTCGACGCCGCCGGCCACCCGCTGGCCTACACGATGCAGGCCCGCACCCTGACCATCTCCCCGGTGCTGCTGCGCAAGGAGCTGCGCGAGGCGAACTACCTCGACATGCAGACCGAGGGCGAGGACGAGGGCTTGAGCGAGGACGAGGTCGCCGCCGAGCTCGACAAGCGCGTCGAGGCGCACATCGACGAGATGGCCACCCAGCTGCCCGAGCTCATCGGGCCCGACGGCGCGCAGGGCGAGGACGGCGAGCCAGCCGACATCAACCCCCGCGAGCTCAAGGCGAAGTTCCACGCCGACACCGACTACGAGGTGTTGGTCCGCAACGTCGACCCGGACGTCGCGGAGCGCGTCACCGACGAGTTCCCCCGCATCGCTGCCGACCACCAGGACATCCGGCACTACCCCAACGGCCCGGTCGCCGAGAACGTGCTCGGCAAGGTCTCCCGCGACGGGGAGGGCCAGTTCGGCATCGAGGCCGCCCGCGATCAGCTGCTCACCGGCGCCAACGGCCGCACGACCGTCGACGTGTCGGTCAACGGCCAGGAGATCCCGGGCACGAAGCGCAACCAGGTCGACGCCGAGCCGGGCGCGGGCTTGAAGCTTTCCCTCGACCTCGACCTGCAGACCTACGTGCAGCAGAAGATCGAGTCCGCGGTGGAGAACTCCGGGGCACAGTCCGGCGAGGCGGTCGTCCTCGACGCCCACACCGGCCGGGTGCTCGCCATGGCCACGGACAACACCATCGACCCCAACCGGCCGCTCGAGCCGCAGCTCGAGGCCGGCAAGACCTTCGAGAACCCCGTCGTCTCCTCGCCGATCGAGCCGGGCTCGGTCGCGAAGATCATCACCGCGGCCGCCGCGATCGAGGAGGGCGAGACCACCCCCGACGAGGTGCACACCGTGCCCGGCCAGATCGAGATGGACGGGCTCACCGTGCGCGACGCGTGGGAGCACGGCGACGTCAACTACACGACCACCGGCATCTTCGGTAAGTCCTCCAACGTCGGCACCCTGATGATCGCGCAGCGCCTCGGCGAGGAGCGCTACAACGACTACCTGCAGCGCTTCGGGCTCGGCCAGACCACCGGCATCGAGCTGCCCAACGAGTCCGCCGGCCTTCTGCCGGAGCTCGAGGACTGGTCGAACGGCACGTTCGCGAACCTCCCCATCGGGCAGGGCATGTCGTGGACCACCCTGCAGATGGCCAGCGTCTTCCAGACGCTCGCCAACGGCGGCGAGCGCGTCGAGCCGCGCATCGTCGACGAGGTCACCGGCCCCGACGGCGAGCCCGAGGAGCTGCCCGAGCCGCACACCACCCGCGTGCTCTCCCCGGAGACCGCCCGCACCGTGGTGGAGATGTTCCGCTCGGTCACCCAGTCCGACCCGCAGGGCCGCCAGCAGGGCACCGGCGCCGACGCCGCCGTCGAGGGATACCAGACCTCCGGCAAGACCGGCACCGCCCAGAAGGTCGACCCGGACACCGGCGCCTACTCCAACAGCTCCAACTGGATCACGTTCGCCGGCATCGCGCCCGCCGACGACCCGCGCTACGTCATCGCCGTGACTCTCGACGACCCGAAGAGCGGAGTCGAGGACGACGGCAGCGGCGGGCAGTCCGCCGCGCCCGTGTTCCGCGACATCGCCTCGTGGGTGCTCAACCGCAACGACGTTCCGCTCTCCCCGCCGCCGGAGGGGAAGCTTATCCTCGAGCAGTAGCCGCCCGCCCCCGGCCCGACCGGGGCGGCCGATCGACCACCGCGCTCAGGCCCGGCCCCGGGCCGGCGCCCTTCCCGACCACCCAAGGAGGATCACCCCATAATGGCCGAGACCACCCGCGGCGCGGCAGGCGCGACGCTGGAGACCCTCGCCGGGCTCACCGGCGCGCAGCTCGTCGGCGGGCGCCGCGCGGGCGAGCTCCGCGTCGGCGACATCGGCGTCAACGCCCAGGAGCTCCCCGAGGGCGCGCTGTTCGCGGCGCTACCCGGCACCCGCGCCCACGGCGCGAGCTACGCCGGCCAGTCGAGGGCCGCTGCGGTCCTCACCGACGAGGCGGGCCTCGGCATCCTCCGCGAGGCGGGCGACCCTAGGCCCGCGCTCGTCGCGGTCGACGTGCGCGACGTGCTCGGCACCATCGCCGCCGAGATCCACGGCCGCCCCTCCGAGGGGCTCACCGTCATCGGGATCACGGGCACCTCGGGTAAGACGACGACGAGCTACCTCGTCGAGAAGGCGCTCATGGCCGCCGGCAAGACGGTGGGGCTGATCGGCACGACCGGCACCCGCATCGACGGGCGCGCCGTGCCCACCAAGCTCACCACCCCGGAGGCGACGACCCTGCAGGCGCTGCTCGCCCGCATGCGCGGCGAGGGCGTCACCTACGTCGTCATGGAGGTCTCCTCCCACGCGCTCGCGCAGCGCCGCGTGCTCGGCGTCGACTTCGCCGTCGCCGGGTTCACCAACCTCTCCCAGGACCACCTCGACTACCACCCGACGATGGAGGACTACTTCCAGGCCAAGGCGCTGTTCTTCAGGCCCGACTCGAAGCTCGCCGCGAGGCGGGCGGTCGTCACCGTCGACGACGAGTGGGGCGAGCGCATGGCCGGTATCGCCGGGGAGCGCGCGTGGCGGCTGAGCACCCGCGGCGCCCCAGCGGACGCCACCGCCCGGGAGCTCGGCGCCGACGACGCCGGCGGGCAGGCCTTCTCGCTTAACGTCCCCGGCGAGGAGCTCGACCGGGTGGAGCTGCCCCTGCCGGGGCGCTTCAACGTCGCCAACGCCGCGCTCGCGCTCGCGCTCGTCGCGCGGGTCGGGGTGCCGCTCGCCGACGCCGCGCCGGGGATCGCTAAGGTCTCCGTTCCCGGCCGCATGGAGCGCGTCGACGCCGGCCAGGACTTCCTCGCGCTCGTCGACTACGCGCACAAGCCCGCCGCCGTCGCCGAGGTCCTCGACACCCTGAAGGGCCAGGTCTCGGGGCGGATCGGCATCGCCGTGGGCGCGGGCGGCAACCGCGACTCCTCGAAGCGCCCCGCCATGGGCCGGGAGGCCGCCGCCCGCGCGGACCTCGTCGTCGTCACCGACGACAACCCCAGGGACGAGGACCCGGCCGCGATCCGCGCCGCGGTCCTCGAGGGCGCGAGGCAAGCAGCAGAAGACACCGGTGCGGAGCTCTACGAGGCGACCGACCGCCGCGACGCGATCGAGACCCTCGCCGAATGGGCCCGGCCCGGCGACGCCATCGTCGTGGCGGGCAAGGGCCACGAGACCGGCCAGCTCGTCGCGGGGGAGACGCTGCCCTTCGACGACCGCGAGGAGCTGCGCCGCGCGCTCGCGAACCGCGCGGGCGGCGCCGCCGACGACTAGGACTTTATTCACGCCGTCACCGCCGA
This sequence comes from Corynebacterium otitidis ATCC 51513, assembly GCF_000296405.1. Lineage (GTDB taxonomy): Bacteria > Actinomycetota > Actinomycetes > Mycobacteriales > Mycobacteriaceae > Corynebacterium > Corynebacterium otitidis. The sequence goes on along the minus strand of NZ_JH815192.1, from coordinate 293,496 downwards.
CCGAAGGAGAGCAGGGGAGTTTAGCCACATGATCGAGATGACGCTGCGCGACGTCGCCGAGGCCACCGGCGGGCGGCTCGTCGACGCGCCCGACCCGGACGCGCGGGTCACCGCGCCGGTCGAGTTCGACTCGCGGAAGGTCGCCCGAGGCGGGCTGTTCGTCGCACTGCCGGGCGCCAGGGTCGACGGCCACGACTTCGCCGCCGCGGCGGTCAACGACTCCGGCGCCGCAGGTGTACTCGCCGCGCGGCCGGTGGGCGTGCCGGCCGTCGTCGTCGAGCCGGAGGGCAAGCGCGCCGGCAACGAGGAGGCCTTCTCCCACGACGAGGATGGCTCCGCCGCGGCGGTCGCCGGGGCGCTGGGCCGGCTCGCGCGCTACGTCGCCGACCGGCTCACCGAGCGCGGCCGGCTCACCGTCGTCGGGATCACCGGCTCGGCGGGGAAGACCTCGACGAAGGACCTGCTCAAGGCGGTGCTCTCGAAGGCGGGGGAGACCGTCGCCCCGCCGGGGAGCTTCAACAACGAGATCGGGCATCCCTACACGGCGCTGCGCTGCGGCTGGGACACCGAGTTCCTCGTCGCGGAGATGTCCGCCCGCGGGGTGGGCCACATCGCCCACCTGTGCCGTATCTCCCCGCCGAGGGTCGGCGTGGAGCTCAACGTCGGCACCGCGCACGTCGGGGAGTTCGGCTCCAGGGAGGCGATCGCCAGGGCCAAGGGCGAGCTCGTCGAGGCGCTGCCGGCCTCCGGGGTGGCGGTGCTCAACTTCGACGACGAGTTCGTGCCCGCGATGGCCGGGCGCACCGAGGCGCGCGCGGTGACCTTCTCCGCGTCCGGCGAGCCGGGCGCGGACTACCGCGCGACCGCCCTCGAGCTCGACGACGAGGCCCGCGCGTCCTTCAAACTCCACACCCCGCACGGCGAGCCGGTCGACGTCTCCCTAAAGGTCCACGGCGCCCACCAGGTAGCCAACGCGATCGCCGCCGCGGCCGTGGGCTGCGAGCTCGGGCTTGAGCCCGGGGACGTCGCGGCGGCGCTCTCGAGCAGGGAGGCCGCCTCGAAGAACCGCATGGCGGTGCGAACCTCGGGCGGGCTCACCGTCATCGACGACTCGTACAACGCCAACCCCGACTCGGTGCGCGCCGCGCTCACCGCGGCGCGCCGCGTCTCCGGCGGCGGCAGGCGGCTGGTCGCGGTGCTGGGCGAGATGGCCGAGCTCGGCGGCACCGCCGAGGCCGAGCACGAGGCCATCGGCCGGGGCTTGCCCGGCTTCGGGGTCGACGCGCTCGTCGCGGTCGGCTCGGGCCCGGTGGGCGCGCTCGCCGAGGCGGCCGAGGCCGCGGGCGTGCGCGTGCGCCGCGCCAGCGGCAACGACGAGGCCCTGCGCTTCGCGCGCGAGGAGGCCGGCGACGAGGCCGTCGTCGTGGTCAAGGCCTCCCACTCGCAGGCCCTCTGGGAGGTCGCCGAGGGCCTCGGGAAGTAGGGCGGCGCGCCCGGGCGGCGCCCGCGACTCGGGCAAGGTGCTCGAGTATGCTTTTGTTATCTAGCGAGCATAATGTGACGAATGATGTTGGCCCCGCCGCCGGGCGCGGGCGGCACGAGCGAGAGAGCCGAGCGTAAAAGGACGACATAGCCTTGACACAGATCATTATCGCGGGCATCGCGAGCTTCGCGGTCGCGATCTTCGCGACCCCGCTGATCATCCGCTACTTCTCCACCGAGGGCATCGGCCAGGAGATCCGCGAGGACGGCCCGAAGTCGCACCTGCGCAAGCGAGGCACGCCCACCATGGGCGGGCTCGCGATCCTCGCGGCGATCGTCGTGGGCTACGTCGCGGCCTCGCTCGTCGGGCTCGCGGCGGGCGCCGGGGGCTTTAGCGCCTCCGGCATCATCCTCGTCGGGCTCACGCTCGCGCTCGGGGTCGTCGGCTTCCTCGACGACTTCATCAAGCTCTTCCGCAACCGCAACCTCGGGCTCAACAAGACCTGGAAGCTCATCCTCCAGCTCGTCGTCGGCATCGCGCTCGCCGCGCTCGTCGTGAGCTTCCCCGACCCCGAGGGGCTCACCCCGGGCTCGACGAACCTCTCCTTCATCCGCGACATCGACACCATCGACCTCGCGTTCGGCGGGGGAGTGGGCTTCCTGCTCTTCGCCGTGTTCGTCATCGTCGTCGTCATGGCCTGGTCCAACGCCGTGAACCTCACCGACGGGCTCGACGGGCTCGCCGCGGGGATTACCGCGCTGGTCATGGGCGGCTACACGGTGATGACCTTCTGGCAGTACCGCAACTCCTGCTCGCTCGAGGCCGCCGCCGGCTGCTACGACGTGCGCGACCCGCTCGACCTCGCGATCGTCGCCGCCGCGGGCCTGGGCGCCTGCATGGGCTTCCTCTGGTGGAACGCCGCTCCCGCGAAGATCTTCATGGGCGATACCGGCTCGCTCGCGCTCGGCGGGCTCGTCGTCGGGCTCTCGGTACTCTCCCGCACGGAGCTGCTCATGGTGCTCGTCGGCGCCGTCTTCGTCGCCGAGGCGCTCTCCGTCGTCATCCAGGTCGCGGTGTTCCACGGCACCGGCAAGCGCTTCTTTAGGATGGCGCCCATCCACCACCACTTCGAGAACGGCGGCTGGGCAGAGACCACCGTGACCATCAGGTTCTGGCTCGTCTCCGCGATGGCCGTGGGGCTTGGCGTCTCCCTCTTCTACGGCGAGTGGCTCTCCGCCACCGGCGCGTTCGGGGCGGGGGTGTAGGAACCCATGACCGACAACGTCGCCAACGCCGCGCTGCCCAAGGAGCTCTCAGGCACCGTCATCGTCGCCGGCGCCGGGGTCTCCGGCCGGGGCATGGCCCGCCTGCTGGAGCGCCTCGGCGTCGAGCACGTCGTCGCCGACGACGACCTCGACCGCGCGGGCGCGCTCGCCGCCGAGACCGGCGGGCGCGCCGTCGACACCGAGGCCGCCCGCGGCCTGCTTGAGGGCGCGAGCCTCGTGGCCACGAGCCCCGGCTGGCGGCCCGACACGCCGCTGCTCGCCGCGGCCAAGGCCGCCGGGGTCGAGGTCGTCGGCGACGTCGAGCTCGGCTGGCGCGTCGACCGCTCAGGCGCCCTCGGCGCGCCGCGCACCTGGCTCGGGATCACCGGCACCAACGGCAAGACCACCGCGACCGCGATGCTCGAGGCGATGCTTATCGCCGGCGGCAAGAATGCCGCCGCGGTGGGCAACATCGGCACCGCCGTGTGCGACGCGCTCGCCGGCGACGAGCCGGCCGAGGTCCTCGCCGTCGAGCTCTCCAGCTTCCAGCTGCACTGGACGAGCAGGCTGCGCCTCGACGGCGGCGGGCTGCTCAACCTCGCCGAGGACCACCTCGACTGGCACGGCGGCATGGCCGGCTACGCCGCCGACAAGGCGAAGATCTTGAGCGCGGACTTCTCCGTCGTCGGGCCCGACCGGCCCGCGCTGGAGGCCGCCGAGCGCGCCGGCGCGGCGCTCTCGGCGGCGACGACGCTCGGGGAGCCCAAGCCCGGGCAGCTCGGCGTGGCCGATGGCGCGCTCGTCGACCGCACCGGCTCCGAGCCGGTCGCCCTCGCCCGCGTCGAGGGCATCGACCCGCCCGGCCCCGCCGGCATCGCCGACGCGCTCGTCGCCGCGGCGCTCGCCCGCAGCCAGGGCGTCGCCGCCGGCGCGATCTCCGCGGCGCTCGCCGGGTTCCACTCGGCGGCGCACCGCGGCCAGACCGTCGCTACGGCCAACGGCGTGGCGTGGATCGACAACTCCAAGGCCACCAACCCGCACGCCGCCGACGGGGCGCTCGCCGGCCACGACCGCGTCGTGTGGCTCGCCGGCGGGCAGCTCAAGGGCGCGGCCGTCGACGACCTCGTCCGGCGCCACGCCCACCGCCTCAAGGCCGCGGTGCTCCTGGGCCAGGACCGCCGCGTCATCGCCGAGGCGCTCGAGCGCCACGCGCCGGGCGTGCCGGTCGTCGTCGTCGACGACGACGAGCCCGAGGCCGCGATGGCTAAGGCCACCGAGGCCGCCGCCGGCCTCGCGCAGCCGGGCGACGTCGTGCTCCTAGCCCCCGCGGCCGCGAGCCTCGACATGTTCCCCGGCATGGCCAGGCGAGGCGAGCTCTTCGCCGACGGCGCGCGCGCCAGCTCCCGGGGCAGGCCCCCGGGCGCCGGTTAGCTACACAGACTTCTTTAGCCACCCACTCGCAGACCACCACGATCCGATCAGCACCCACAACCGCGCGGCCACATAAACCCGGCCACCACCCCGATAGTCCAGAGGCGCCGGGGCCGCGCCGACCGGAAGGCGGCAGGGATGACAGCGACGACACCGACCAGGAGGCCCCGCACCGGGCGCCCCGCCCCCGCGGGCGGGGAGAACCCCCGCCCGCGGCGCAAGCCCGGGGCGCTGCGGCGCCTCAACGGCAGGCTGCGCAAGGCGCTGCGCGATAACCCCGGCGTCGACTACCTCATGATCCGGCTCGTCGTGTTCACGCTCGTCGGGCTCGGGATGGTCATGGCGCTCTCCAGCTCGATGACGTGGTCGATCGTCGACAACTCGAGCGTGTGGGGCAGTGCCGCCCGCCAGTTCGTCTACGTCGCGCTGGGCCTCGTGTGCTTCTGGCTGGCGCTGCGCACCCCGCCGCACCGGCTGCGCCGCGGCGCGATCGTCATCCTCGCCGTCGCGGTGCTCCTCCTCGTCGCCGTCCTCGTGCCCGGGGTGGGCACCGGCCGCGCCGAAGTCGGCTCCCAGTCGTGGATCCCGCTCGGGCCGTTTAGCCTCCAGCCCTCCGAGTTCGCGAAGTTCGCCGTCTCCCTCTTCGGCGCCTACCTGCTCGCCGGGCACGCCGCGCGCCGCGGGGTGCACAAGCACCGCTTCCGCATCTTCACCGCGGTGAGCGGCACCATGGCGGTGCTCATCATGGCGCAGGGCGACTTCGGCATGGGCATCGCGTTCACCCTGGTCGCGCTCATCGCGCTGTTCATCGCGGGCGTCTCCCCGAAGCTCATCGTCGGTGCCGGCGCCGCGGTTGCGGCGTTCCTCGTCGTTATCCTCGTCGGCGGGACGTTCCGTTCGAACCGTTTCCACGTCTACTTCGACGCGCTCGTCGGCCGCTTCGACGACACCCAGGGCACGGCGTTCCAGTCCTACCAGGGCTTCCTCTCGCTCGCGGACGGCTCCGTCGGGGGAGTGGGGCTCGGCCAGTCGCGCGCGAAGTGGTTCTACCTCCCGGAGGCCAACAACGACTTCATCTTCGCCATCGTCGGCGAGGAGCTCGGCCTGTGGGGCGGGGCGATGGTCATCATCCTCTTCCTCCTGCTCGCCGTGTTCGGGATCCGCACCGCGCTGCGCGCCGCGGACCGCTACCAGGCGATCCTCGCCGCGACCCTGTCGGTGAGCACCGCGTTCCAGGCGTTCATCAACATCGGCTACGTCGTCGGGCTCCTGCCCGTCACCGGCATCCAGCTGCCGCTGATGTCGTCCGGCGGCACGTCGATGATCGTCACGCTCGCGGGGATGGGCGTGCTCGCCAACATCGCCCGCCACGAGCCGGAGGCGGTCTCCGCGGCGCAGAACTACGGCGCCTGCGCCTTCGACCGGCTGCTGCGCGTCGGGGC
>NZ_JH815192.1:243606-287720 GCF_000296405.1 Corynebacterium otitidis ATCC 51513 | reverse complement strand
CCAGGCGCCGCCGCGCGAGCTCGCCGGCGGCCGCCGGCGCCGGCCGGCGGGGCAGCTACCCCCGCCGCTAGACCGGCCAGTCGACCAGGGAGAACTCCACACTCATGCCGAATACGTCCCGTGCAGCTTCATCGACGCGCCTGCTGTCCGTGGTGGTCGCCGGAGGGGGAACCGCGGGGCACATCGAGCCGGCGCTCGCCGTCGCCGAGGCCCTCGAGCGCCGCTTCCGAGCCCGGGTCACCGCGCTCGGCACGACCCGCGGGCTTGAGCGCGACATCGTGCCCGCCCGCGGCGTCGACCTTCGGCTCATCGACCCGGTGCCCGTGCCGCGCAAGCCCTCGCTCAAGCTCTTCACCCTGCCGGCGAAGGTCGGCCGCGCGGTGACCCAGGCCCGCAAGGTGCTGCGCGACGTCGAGGCCGACGCGGTCGTGGGCTTCGGCGGCTACGTCGCCGCGCCCGCGTACCTCGCCGCCAGGCGCGAGGGTGTGGCGATCTACGTGCACGAGGCCAACGCCAAGGCGGGCATCGCCAACAAGCTCGGCATGCGGCTCGGCGGCACCGGCTTCACCGCCATTGACGGCTGCGGCATCGACGGCGAGCGGGTGGGCATCCCCATCCGCGAGGAGCTCGCCGACCGCTCGGTCAGGGCCGCGGCGGCGCGCCGCGGCGGGGAGCTCTGGCCGCTCGACCCGGCGAAGGCCACCGTGCTCGTCACCGGCGGCTCCCAGGGGGCCCGCTCTATCAACACCGCGCTCGCCGGGGCGCTGGACGCGATACTCGGCGCGGGCGTCCAGGTGCTCCACGCCTACGGCAAGAAGAACGAGGCGCCCGAACCCCGCGAGGGCTACGTGCCGGTGCCCTATATCGAGGACATGCAGGCCGCCTACGGCATCGCGGACCTCGTGGTGTGCCGTTGCGGCGCCATGACCGTCGCCGAGGTCACGGCCGCCGGGCTGCCGGCGCTCTACGTGCCGCTGCCGCACGGCAACGGCGAGCAGGGCCTCAACGCCGCGCCCGCCGTCGAGGCCGGCGCCGCGGAGCTTATCGACGACGCCGAGCTCGACCCGACGACCCTTTCCGAGCACGTCCTCCAGCTCACCCAGGACGCCGCGCGCTACGGGCGCATGAAGAAGGCCGCCAGCCGCGAGGCCGACGGCTCCGCGGCGCTCGCGATCGCCACCCGCGTCGTCGAGGACGCGAGGAAGGCCGGCCGACTCCCCGAGGAGGCGGCCGACGAGGGGCGCGTGGACTTGAGCCGTGTGCACATGGTCGGCATCGGCGGGGCCGGCATGTCGGGGCTCGCGCACATCCTGCTCGCGCGCGGCTCGGCGGTCTCCGGCTCGGACCCCGCCACCGGCGAGACCATCGACTCCCTGAAGGAGGCGGGCGCGCTCGTCGCCGCCGAGCACGACGCCGACAACCTCGAGCTCTCCGGCGCCGCGCCCACCGTGGTGGTCACGTCGTTCAAGGCGATCCCCGAGGACAACCCCGAGCTCGTCGAGGCGCGAAAGCGCGGCATCCCCGTCATCCGCCGCTCCGAGCTCTTAGCCGAGCTCATGCGAGGCCACCGCCAGGTGCTCATCGCCGGCACCCACGGCAAGACCTCGACGACGTCGATGGCGGTCACGGCGTTTCGCCGCGCCGGCCTTCGCCCCTCCTTCGCGATCGGCGGGCGGCTCACCAACGGCGGGGAGGGCGCCGGAAACGACGCCGGCGAGGCGTTCGTCGCCGAGGCCGACGAGTCGGACGCCTCGCTTCTGTGTTACCGGCCCGACATCGCGGTGGTGACCACCGTCGAGCCCGACCACCTCGACTTCTTCGGCACGAAGGAGAAGTACGTCGAGGTCTTCGACCGCTTCGTCGAGACGATCACCCCCGGCGGGCACCTCGTGGCCTGCCTCGACGACCCGGGCGCCGCCGCCCTCGCCGGGCGGGCCCGCGCCCGCGGGGTGTCGGTCGCGGCCTACGGCACCGCCGAGGCGATCGAGGCGAACCCCGGCATCCCCGCCGCCGGGCGCATCGACTCCGTCGAGGCGACCGCCACGGGCAGCCGGGTGACGGTCGCCCTGCTGGGGCCCGCCGCCGAGGGCGCCGGGGAGGAGCCCCTCGAGCTCGCTCTGCGGGTACCGGGCACGCACATGGCGCTCAACGCGCTCGCGGCGCTCGTCGCGGGCCGGCTCGCAGGGGGCTGCACCGCCCCGCTGGTCGCCGGGCTCACCGAGTACGAGGGGGTGCGCCGCCGCTTCGACGTGCGCGGCACGGTGGGCGGCGGCCCGGCCGACGGCGCGACCGTCGTCGACGACTACGCCCACCACCCCACGGAGGTCGCCGCGGTGCTCGCGGCGGCGCGCGAGCAGGCCGCCCGCCGCGGCGCGAAGGTCGTGTGCTGCTTCCAGCCGCACCTCTACTCCCGCACCCGCGAGTTCGCCGAGGCCTTCGCCGACGCGCTCGCCGCGGCGGACGAGCTCGTCGTCCTCGACGTCTTCGGCGCCCGCGAGAAGCCGGTCGAGGGTATCAGCGGCAAGACCATCACCGACTTAGTCGAGTCCCGCCACCCGGAGACCCCCGTCGTCTTCGAGCCGGACTTCGACCGCGCCGCCGAGACCGTCGCGGCGCGGGTCGGGGGGCGCGACGTCGTTCTCACCATGGGCGCGGGCTCGGTGACGAGACTCGCCGCGCCGATCCTCGAGGCGCTCGAGGGGCGGGGCTAGGGCCATGAAGCGCACCGTCGTCGCCGTCGTCTGCGGGCTGCTCGCGATCCTCGCCGCGCTCGGCGCGCTCGTGTACTTCGCGCCCGTCATGACGGTCAAGGCCGTCGAGGTCGAGGGCAACGCTCAGGTCTCCGCGGACGAGGCCGTCGAGGCGAGCGGCGTGCGCGAGGGCATGAACATCGTGCGCGTCGACACCACCGAGGCCGCGCGCCGGCTCGCGGAGCTCGATTGGGTGGAGGAGGCGAGCGTCTCGCGCAGCCTGCCGTCCACGGTGCGTCTCGAGCTCGTCGAGCACGTCGCCGTCGCGCACGCGGGCGACGAGCTCATCGACGCCGAGGGCGAGACCTTCGCCACCGGCGAGCCGCCCGAGGGCGCGGTCGAGCTGCGCGGCGAGGCGGGCGAGGACGCCAGGCGCGCCGTCGTCGAGGCGCTCGCAGAGATCGACCCGGAGACCCGCGGCCAGGTCGCCTTCGCCGAGGCGCCCTCGTCCGCGGAGATCCTGCTCGGCACCCACGACGGCCGGGAGGTCTTCTGGGGCGCCTCGGAGGACAACGGCAAGAAGGCACGCGCGCTACGGGTCGTGCTCGCCCAGCCCGGCGAGCGGTGGGACATCTCCAACCCGGAGCTCGTCTCCCGCATCGGGGAGGCGGGCCCGCCGCCCGAGGAGCAGCCCGAGTAGCCCGGCCCGGCCGCGGGCCCGCGACCAGCGCCGACGGGCTCAAGTAGGGCTTTAAGGTCCGACACGCCGCGGGGGATATCTCCCGCGGCGGGCCCGGCGTCGCGCACTATGGATGGCGATACGCGATACGGCCATACCCGGCCCGCCGCGTGGGCCCGGGCGCGGCGCGGGCGGCCCCGGGCTTTAGCGGGGCCGCCGGGCCGGGCGGCGACGCAACACTAAGAACGAACCGATAAACGCAGTCAAGGGAAGGCGAGAGAACCCAGCATGACCTCTCCGAACAACTACCTCGCCGTCATCAAGGTGGTCGGCGTCGGCGGCGGCGGCGTCAACGCGGTGAACCGGATGATCGAGGAGGGCCTCAAGGGTGTCGAGTTCATCGCGGTGAACACCGACTCGCAGGCCCTGATGTTCTCCGACGCGGACGTCAAGCTCGACATCGGCCGCGAGGCCACCCGCGGGCTGGGCGCCGGCGCGAACCCCGACGTCGGCGAGGCCTCCGCCGAGGACAACAAGTCGGAGATCGAGGAGTCCTTGAAGGGCGCGGACATGGTCTTCGTCACCGCCGGGGAGGGCGGCGGTACCGGCACGGGCGCCGCCCCGGTTGTCGCGGGGATTGCGAAGAAGATGGGCGCGCTCACCATCGGCGTCGTGACCCGCCCGTTCAAGTTCGAGGGCCGCCGGCGCACCCGCAACGCCGAGAACGGCATCGACAAGCTCAAGGAGGTCTGCGACACCGTCATCGTCATCCCCAACGACCGGCTGCTCCAGCTGGGCGACGAGAAGATCTCGATGATGGAGGCGTTCCGCGCCGCCGACGCCGTCCTCCACAACGGCGTGCAGGGCATCACCGACCTCATCACCACCCCGGGTGTGATCAACGTCGACTTCGCGGACGTGCGCTCCGTCATGGCGGAGGCCGGCTCCGCGCTCATGGGCGTGGGCACCGCCTCCGGGGAGGACCGGGTCATGTCCGCCGCTGAGCAGGCCATCAACTCCCCGCTGCTCGAGTCCACGATGGAGGGCGCGACCGGGGTGCTCTTCTCCGTCGCGGGCGGCTCCGACCTGGGCCTCATGGAGGTCAACGAGGCCGCCTCCATGGTCGAGGAGAAGGCCGACGAGGACGTCAACCTCATCTTCGGCACCATCGTCGACGACAACCTCGGCGACGAGGTGCGCGTCACGATCATCGCCACCGGCTTCGACGCGGAGGGCAACGCCGTGCCCGCCGAGGACGGCCAGCCCACCCAGCCCGAGTCGCCCCGCGGCAGCCTTTTCGACGCCCGCGAGGTCTCCGAGGAGCGCGATCCCGAGCCGCGCCACCGCCTCGAGGAGGAGCGCCCCGCCGAGCCGCGCCGCGGCGACGGGCTGTTCACCTCCCCCGGTCGGCGCGAGGAGCCGCGCCGCTCCCGCCGCGAGGACTACGGCCAGCCGCCGCGCCGCGCGCGCCGCGACGACGGCGACGACGACCTCGACGTGCCGGGCTTCCTGTAGAGCCCGATAACGAGCCCGCGCGGGCGCCGCGGGCCGGCCAGTACACGGTCGTGAATCCAGCGCCCACCGCCGCCGGCCGGGGGAGTGACCCCGGCCGGCGGCGCTATGCTGGGGACCATGTCCGCCCCCACCGAGAAGCGCCCCGTGCGCAGCGTGTTCACCAGCCGCGCCGGCGGGCACTCCGCCGGCGCTTATGACTCGTTCAACCTCGCCGCGCACGTCGGCGACGACCCGGACGCCGTCGAGCGCAACCGCGCCCGCCTCGCCGAGGTCATCGGCTTAGAGGAGGGGCGGCTCGTGTGGATGGAGCAGATCCATTCGCCGACCGTCACCGTCGTCGACGGGCCCCACGACGGGCCCGTGCCCGCCACCGACGCGCTCGTCACGACGACGCCCAGGCTCGCGCTCGCGGTGCTCGTCGCCGACTGCGTGCCGGTGCTCCTCGCCGACGCTGCTGCCGGGGTCGTCGCCGCCGCCCACGCCGGGCGGCTCGGCGCGAGAAACGGGATCGTCGCGCGCACCGTCGAGCAGATGGTCGAGCTCGGCGCGAAGCCCGAGAACATCCTCGCGCAGCTCGGGCCCGCAGCCGGCGGGGAGAGCTACGAGGTGCCCGCAGACATGGCCGCCGACGTCGAGGCGAGGCTCCCGGGCTCCCGCTGCGAGACGTGCAAGGGCACCCCGGGGCTCGACCTGCGCGCCGGCCTCGAGCGGCAGCTGCGGGGCTTGGGCGTCGAGGCGATCCAGCGCAGCAGAGTCGACACCATTGCCACCGAGTCGCTCTTCTCCCACCGCAGGGAGGGCGAAACCGGTCGGCAGGCCGGCGTCGTGTGGCTCACCGGCGCCTAAGCAAAAACCAATAAGGACTCCGAAACCGGATACAGCAGCAACCCGCGGAAGGACCACCACCGATGCCCGAGACCAACCGAGAGCCCGAGGACCGAGAGGCCGTCGACGAGGCCGCGCTGAGCGCGCGGCTCGAGAGCGTCCGCGCCGAGATCGCCGATGCCGAGCGCGCCGCCGGCCGCGAGCCGGGCGGCGTCGACCTGCTGCCGGTCTCGAAGTTCCACCCCGCCGCCGCAGCCCGGGCCATCACGCGGCTCGGGGTCACGGACCTCGGGGAGAACCGCGACCAGGAGGCCCGCGACAAGGCCGCCGAGGTGCCCGAGGCGGCGTTCCACATGATCGGCCAGATCCAGACGAAGAAGGCCAACTCCGTGGCCCGCTGGGCCGCGGCCGTCCACTCCGTCGACTCGGTGCGGCTCGCGGAGAAGCTCGACCACGGCGTCGCCCTCGCCCTCGAGCGCGGCGACCGGAGCGCCACCGCGCCCGGCGGGGCGCTCGGCCCCTTCGCCGCCGACGGGGTCGTTCCCTGCCTCGTGCAGCTCAGCGCGGACGGGGACACCTCCCGCGGGGGTGCTACCGAGGAGGACCTCCCCGCGGTGCTCGACGCGCTCGAGGCGGCCGAGCACCTCGCCGCCGCGGGCGTGATGTGCGTGCCGCCGCTCGATTCCGACCCGAAGGAGGTCTTCGACCGCGCCCGCGCGATCGCCGACCGCGAGGGCGAGCGCCTCGGGCGAAACCTCGTGCTCTCGGCGGGGATGACCGCCGATCTCACGGAGGCGATCGCGGCGGGCAGCGACATCGTGCGTGTCGGTACCGCGATCTTCGGGCCGCGCCCCGTAGCCTAGGGGGTCAAGCCCCAAGACCGCCCCGCGGAGAGAGCCCGCGGGAGCTAAGCAACCACGACGCCCGGGAGCGAAACAGGAAGGCCACCATGTCGATCATCACGAAGACCAAGGAGTTCTTCGGGCTCGCGCCGCTCGAGGACGTGCCCGAGGACGAGTACTTCGACGACGAGCGCTACGAGGAGCGCGGCCGCGCCCCCGAGCGCGAGCGCGGCTCCTTCGAGGACGAGCGCCGCCGCCCCGAGCGCCGCGAGTCCCGCTCCTTCGAGCCCGACTACGCCGCGCCCAGCCGGGTGCGCGCCGTCGCCGTGACCTCGTATGCCGAGGCCACCCGCGTCGGCGAGCCCGTGCGCCGCGGCGAGGTCGTCGTCTTCGACCTCTCCGGGATGCCGCACGACGAGGCCAAGCGCATCATCGACTTCGCCGCCGGCGCGTGCTTCGCGCTGCACGCGGGCATGCAGAAGATGCGCCCGCGCGTGTTCCGCATCGTCCCGGCCGACGCCATCGTCGACGACGAGGCCGTCGAGCGCGCCCTGCGCTCCCTCTAAACCCGGAACCTTATTCCGGAAGGCCGCGCCCCTCGCGAAACGCGAGGGGCGCTCGCGTCGCTGAAGCCCCGGGTTCGGGGCCGGGGCGAAACTATCGGTAGGGTGAGGGACCGTGAGCGTTATCGGAGAGGTCCTTCTCATCGTCCTGCGGGTCTACACCCTCCTGCTGATCGCGCGGATCATCTTCGAGATGATTTTCAGCTTCGGGCGCAACCCGCGCCCGCCGCGTTGGGTCATCGTCATCGCCGAGCCGATCTTCGTCGTCACCGACCCGCCGGTGCGGCTGCTTCGGCGGGTCATCCCGCCGCTGAACCTGGGCAACGTCGCGCTCGACCTGAGCGTGCTCGTGCTGTTCTTCATCCTCCAGGTCCTCACCCTCATCGTCACGGCGATCCTCATCTAGGCGCCCGGGGCGGTGGACTCCGGTCCGCGCGGGGCGCGCGCTGCGGCTGGGGTGGAGGGTGCCTGGAGTGTAACCGCGTATACACTAGTGAAAGCTGGGGAGTACAATCCTCTGGTAGGGGAGGGCCCGCGCCCACCTCGCCGCGAGGCGAGACGGCCTGAAAGCCACACGGCGCGGCCCCGGCCCGACGCCCCGGCGGGGCGGGCAGCGGGCGCCCGGGAGTCCAACGGCGCCGGCCCCCGCGGCCGGGCCGGCGCTCGGAGGGGCTCTTTAATTTGGTAAAGAGCCTCGACACGCGGGCCGGTTCGCTGCCAGCAGCAAGAGAATATAGGTACCCTGTGTTCACGATACTGTTCGTCTCGTCCACCGTGACGGCCTGACGAGCGGCCGAGGGAGGACGGAAGAGTTCCTCCCGGCGACGCCGCGAGACGGCCCACATGGCGCGTGTTCGATACTCGTACAGACCGGACCCGGATATGGGGCAAACAATTCGAAGGGAATGCTAATGCCGCTTACGCCAGCCGACGTCCACAATGTCGCGTTCAGTAAGCCCCCGATCGGCAAGCGGGGCTACAACGAGGACGAAGTGGACCAGTTCCTCGATCTCGTTGAGGACACCCTCACTCAGCTTCAGGAGGAGAACGAGGAGCTCCGCTCGGGCTCGGGCGCGTCCCAGGCCCCCGCGGCGGGCTCTGCCGCGGCGCCCGAGGTCGACGAGGCGCAGCTGCGCCGCGAGATCGAGGAGCAGGTGCGCGGCGAGTACGAGCAGCAGCTCCAGTCCGCGCGCCGCGCCCAGGAGAAGGCCGAGGCCGACGCCCGCTCCGCCCGCGAGGAGGCCGACAACGCGAAGTCCGCCGCATCCACCCAGGGCGCGAGCCAGGCCGCCGCCGGCGCGGCCGCCGCGAACGCCGCCCCCTCCTCCGAGCCGAACGTCCAGGCCGCGAAGGTGCTCGGCATGGCCCAGGAGATGGCCGACCGCGTCACCCGCGAGGCCGAGGAGGAGTCCCGCTCCCTCCTCGAGGAGGCCCGCCAGTCCGCCGAGCGCCAGGTCACCGACGCCGAGCAGCGCGCCGACTCGCTGGTGCGCGACGCGCAGAGCGAGTCCGACCGTCTCGTCTCCGAGGCGCAGCAGCGCGCCGACAAGGCGGTCTCCGACGCCGAGCGCCAGGCCCAGGACCTCAAGGACGACGCCGAGCGCAAGCACTCCGAGATCATGGCGACCGTGCGCCAGCAGCAGTCCGCTCTCGAGTCCCGCATCGCGGAGCTGCGCACCTTCGAGCGCGAGTACCGCACCCGCCTGAAGACCCTCCTCGAGAACCAGCTCGAGGAGCTCGAGGAGTCGCCCTCCTCCGCGCCGGACAACCGCCGCTAGCTTCTAGCAGGGCGCAGCGCCCCGCCCGCGTGGACGGGCGGGCCGACGCGACCCGCGTGGCACCCGCCCCGCCAGCGCGCGCTGGCGGGGCGCAGTCGTCCCCGGGCGCCGCCGCCCCGCACGCGCATAAGATGAGAGCTATGTTTCGCGCGGCGGTCGGCCGGGAGCGGCCCGGCCGGCGCGGCCGCTATGATGGGGCGCTTGCGCCCGCCCGCCACCGACCCGAGGAGTGTCTACAGCCATGATGATGATCGCGATTATCGCCCTGACGATCGTGTCGCTGGGGCTGTTTCTGGCTGTCCTGTTGACCAACACCCCGAGCCTCGTGTGGATCATGCTCGCGCTCATCGCCGTGGCCATCGTGCTGCTCATCATCGACGCCGTGACGACGATCAGGCAGCGCCGCGAGCGCCGCGAGGCCGAGGAGCACGAGGACGACGCCGAGTACGCCGAGTACGACGACGGCGACGACGAGTACTGGGACGACGAGGCCCCGGCCGAGGACGGGGAGCAGGACGAGGCCGAGTACGCCTACGCGGGCGCCGACGACGAGGCCGAGGAGGCCTCCGACGCTGAGGGCGATGTCGAGGACTCCGACCCCGAGGCCGGGGACGGCGACGGCGAGCCGGGCGGCGACGAGGGCGAGGACGAGGTTGCCGAGGAGTTCGCGGAGCTCGAGGAGGGCGAGGACGACCGGCCCCGTGGCGACACCGAGCAGGCCGAGGTGCTCCTCGGCGAGGACCCCGAGGGCGCCGACGAGCCCCACGAGGACGACGCCGTCGCCGACGGCGATAACGGCGACGGGACCGACTCCGACAGCGACGAGGACGCCGACGGCGACCGCGACGGGGAGGACCCGCGCGACGAGGAGGGCGACACCCCGAGCACCGCGACGACCTCCGAGCTGCCGCAGGTCGAGGACGAGCCCCGCGACTAACGCCGCGGGGAACCCTCCGGGCTATACTCGGCAACCGAGCGGGCCCGCCAACGACTACTCGGCCCCGATCGCCAAGGGCGGCGGGGAGGCGGGCCGGGCTTTATTGGCAGCGATCCGGCCATCACCGGGGAGCCATCCGGAAGAACCGGGCGGGGCGCCTTCTTGCACCCCGCTCCCAGTAGAACCGGACGGGGCGGGGCCCGACACAGCCCCGGCAGCCGCGAGCACGGAATAGGGGAGTGAGCCCCTGCCGCGCCGCGGTGAACGAAGCGGCCCATGCGAGCCGGTTTGCGGTCTCCGCGGATCGACCGGATGGGCAAGCGGGGTGGTACCGCGCGCCCGCGACTCGCAGGTCTTGCGACTCGCGCCTGTGGCGCGTCCCTGCACGTGAACGATGAGCGAATATGCGTCACGTCAGGGAAAGGGATACGAGCGCAAGTGACTAGCAACAACACCGGGCGGGTGTATCCCCGCGTCGACCTCACCGGCGGCAACGAGGAGTTCGCCAAGATCGAGGAGCAGGTCCTCGACTACTGGGAGAAGGACGACACCTTCAAGGCCTCGCTCGACAACCGCGAGGGCGCCCCGGAGTACGTCTTCTACGACGGCCCGCCGTTCGCCAACGGGCTGCCGCACTACGGCCACCTGCTTACCGGCTACGTCAAGGACATCGTGCCGCGCTACAAGACGATGCGCGGGTATCATGTGCCGCGCGTCTTCGGCTGGGACACCCACGGCCTGCCGGCGGAGCTCGAGGCGGAGAAGCAGCTCGGCATCAAGGACAAGGGCGACGTCGAGGCCATGGGGCTCGCGGAGTTCAACGAGTACTGCGCGAAGTCGGTCTTGCGCTACCGCGACGAGTGGCGCGACTACGTCACCCGCCAGGCGCGCTGGGTGGACTTCGACAACGGCTACAAGACCATGGACGAGACCTACGTCGAGTCCGTGATCTGGGCGTTCAAGAAGCTCTACGACATGGGGCTCGTCTACCAGGGCTTCCGCGTGCTGCCCTACTCGTGGGCCGAGCACACCCCGCTCTCTAACCAGGAGACCCGCCTCGACGACTCCTACAAGAACCGCCAGGACCCCACCCTCACGGTCACGCTGCCGGTCGCGGGCGCCGACGAGGGCAGCTCGGCCGAGAAGGCGCTCGCCGAGCACCCGGAGCTTTCCGGAGCCTCGCTCATCGCGTGGACGACGACGCCGTGGACCCTGCCGAGCAACCTCGCGCTCGCGGTGCACCCCGACGTCGACTACGTCGTCGTCGAGGTCGCCGACGACGGGCTCGAGGAGTTCCGCGGCGAGAGGCTCCTGCTGGCCGAGACGCTCCTTGGCTCCTACGCCAAGGAGCTCGGCGAGGAGCCGACGGTCGTCGCCAGGCTCTCCGGCCGTGAGCTCGAGGGGCTACGCTACGAGCCCGTCTTCGGCTTCTTCGCCGACCGCAAGGACGAGGGCGCCTTCCGGGTGCTCAACGCCGACTACGTCACCACCGAGGACGGCACCGGCGTGGTCCACCAGGCGCCCGCCTTCGGTGAGGAGGACATGGACACGTGCCGCGAGTACGGCATCGAGCCCGTCATCCCCGTCGACATGGACGGCAAGTTCACCTCGCTCGTGCCCGACTACGAGGGACAGCTCGTCTTCGATGCGAACAAGGACATCATCCGCGACCTCAAGGCGCGCGGCCGGGTGCTGCGCCACCAGACCATCGAGCACGCCTACCCGCACTCGTGGCGCTCCGGGGAGCCGCTCATCTACATGGCGCTGCCCAGCTGGTTCGTCTCCGTGACGAAGTTCCGCGAGCGCATGGTCGAGACCAACCACGACAACATCGACTGGATCCCCGAGCACGTCCGCGACGGGCAGTTCGGCCGCTGGCTCGAGGGCGCCCGCGACTGGAACATCTCCCGCTCGCGCTACTGGGGCTCCCCGATCCCGGTGTGGGTCTCCGACGACGAGAACTACCCGCGCGTCGACGTCTACGGCTCCCTCGAGGAGCTCGAGCGCGACTTCGGGCGCCGGCCGAAGTCGCTGCACCGGCCCTACATCGACGAGCTCACCCGGCCCAACCCCGACGACCCGACCGGCAAGTCGACGATGCGGCGCGTGCCCGACGTGCTGGATGTGTGGTTCGACTCCGGCTCCATGCCGTTCGCCCAGTGGCACTACCCCTTCGAGAACAAGGAGTGGTTCGAGAAGCACGCCCCGGCCGACTTCATCGTCGAGTACATCGGCCAGACCCGCGGCTGGTTCTACCTGCTCCACGTGCTCTCCGTCGCGCTCTTCGACCGCGAGGCGTTCAAGAAGGTCGTCGCCCACGGAATCGTGCTCGGCGACGACGGGCTGAAGATGTCGAAGTCGAAGCGCAACTTCCCGGACGTCAACGAGGTCTTCGACCGCGACGGCTCGGACGCGATGCGCTGGTTCCTCATGAGCTCCCCGATCCTGCGCGGCGGCAACCTCATCGTCACCGAGCGCGGCATCCGCGAGGGCGTGCGCCAGGCGCTGCTTCCCATCTGGAACTCGTACAGCTTCTTAAAGCTCTACGCGTCGAAGGAGGCGACCTGGTCGACCGACTCGACCAACGTGCTCGACCGCTACATCCTCGCGAAGCTCCGCGAGCTCGTCGAGAACGTCACCGACGCGCTCGACGCCACGGAGATCGCCCGCGCCTGCGACGAGGTGCGCTGGTTCTGCGACGCGCTCACCAACTGGTACGTGCGCCGCTCCCGCGACCGCTTCTGGGCCGGCGACGACGCCCACCCCGAGGCCTTCAACACGCTCTACACCGTGCTCGAGACCCTCTGCCGCGTCGTCGCGCCGCTTTTGCCGCTCGTCTCCGAGGCGGTGTGGCGCGGGCTCACCGGCGGGCGCTCGGTGCACCTCACCGACTACCCCGAGCCCGGCGACCTGCCCGCCGACCCGGGGCTCGTTGCCCGCATGGACGCGGTGCGCGACGTGTGCTCCGCGGCCTCGTCCATCCGCAAGGCCCACAAGCTGCGCAACCGCCTGCCCCTGCCGAAGCTCACCGTCGCCCTTGCCGACGCGGAGGAGCTCACCGACCTCATCGGCATCGTGCGCGACGAGGTCAACGTCAAGGACGTCGAGCTCACCGACGACGTCGCCGCCGTCGGCCGCTTCGAGGTCGTCGTCAACGCCAAGGTCGCCGGCCCCAGGCTCGGCGGCAAGGTCCAGGAGGTCATCCGCGCCGTCAAGGCCGGCGACTACGAGCGCACCGACGCCGGCGTGAGCGCCGCCGGCGTGGAGCTCACCGACGACGAGTTCACCGAGCGGCTCGTCGCCGCCGACCCCGACTCCACCGCGCGCATCGGCTCGCGCGACGGGCTCGTCGTCCTCGACACCGAGACCACCGAGGAGCTCGAGGACGAGGGCTGGGCCGCCGACGTCGTGCGCGGCCTCCAGGACGCGCGCAAGGCCTCCGGCTTCGACGTCACCGACCGCATCACGGTGACGCTCTCGGTGCCGCAGGGCTCGGAGTCCCGCGCGCTCACCCACGCGGGCTTCATCGCCGGGGAGGTGCTCGCCACCTCCTTCGACGTCACCACGAAGCCCCTCGAGGGCGGCCACGACGTCGTCGAGGGCGTCACCGCCCGCCTCGAGCGCGCCTAGCTAGCCGCTCGGGCACGGGCCTGTAGTCGACCGCGACGGGGACGGAAAGGAATGGCCGAGGCGAACCGCGGGCAGCGCTGGGTGCTGCACATCGACATGGACGCGTTCTACGCGTCCTGCGAGCAGCTCACCCGGCCCGGCCTGCGCGGCCGCCCCGTCCTCGTCGGCGGCGCGAGTGGCCGCGGCGTCGTCGCCGGCGCCTCCTACGAGGCGCGCGCCTTCGGCGCCCGCTCGGCGATGCCCATGCACCAGGCCAAGGAGCGCGTCGGCTTCGCCGCCGTCGTCGTGCGCCCCAGGCGCGCGGTCTACCAGGCGGCCTCCGCGCGCGTCTTCGAGGTCGTCGCCCGCCGGGTCGACGTCATCGAGCGGCTCTCCATCGACGAGGCCTACCTCGAGCCCGAGGAGATCCAGGGCGCCGACGAGGACACGGTGCGCCGCTTCATCGACGAGCTGCGCCAGGAGATCAAGGACGAGACCGGGCTCGCGGCCTCGGTGGGGGCGGGCTCCGGCAAGCAGATCGCCAAGATCGGCTCCGGGGAGGCCAAGCCCGACGGTGCGCTCGTCGTCGCCAAGGACGAGGAGCGCGAGTGGCTCGCCGAGATGCCGGTGGGGAAGCTCTGGGGCGTCGGCCCGGTCACCCGCGGCGCGCTCAATGCCGCCGGCATCGAGACCATCGGCCAGTTCGCGGCGCTCACCCGCCGCGAGGCTAAGGAGATCGTCGGCACCTCGGTGGGCGGGCAGCTCTGGGAGCTCGCCCGCGGCCACGACGACCGCCCCGTCGAACCTCCGGCTGAGGCGAAGCAGGTCTCCGCGGAGCGCACCTTCGAGCGCGACCTCGTCGACCGCCGGGCCGTCGACGACGCCGTGGACGACGCGGCCCGCGCCGCGTTCAGGCGCCTCCAGCGCGACGGGCGGGGCGCGCGTACGGTCACGGTGAAGCTCCGCCTCGCGGACTTCAAGGTCTCCTCGCGCTCGGGCACGCTGCCGAGCGCCACTGACAGCTTCGAAACTCTGCTCGCCGCGGCGAAGCAGCTGGTGCGCTACCCCGACGAGGTGGGGCCCATCCGGCTCGTCGGGGTGGGCTTCGCGGGACTCGAGGAGGCCCGGCAGGACAGCCTCTTCCCGGACCTCGACCTCGCGGTCACGAGCCACCTCCACACCCCGGAGGAGGAGCCCGACGACCTCGAAGTCGGGGTGAGCGGACCGCTCGTCACCGGCGACGAGGCCGCCCCCGTCGCGCCACCGCAGCAGCACGCCCCGGACACCGCCGCGAGCAACGGCCCGCGCTGGCTCAACACCCAGGACGTGTCCCACCCCGATCACGGCCACGGCTGGGTGCAGGGCTCGGGCCACGGCCGGGTCACCGTCCGCTTCGAGACCCGTACCACCACCCGGTCGGTGACGCGCACCTTCCCCGACGATGATCCTGACCTTGAGCCGGCGGACCCACTCGACAGCCTGGACTGGGACGACTGGCTCGCTGCGCGCGACCCGATCGAGCCAGAGGGAAACGACCCGGGTGGTGGCATGCGCTGACTCCGATCGCCGTGTTCATCACCATGACGCTTCTGTGCATACACAAGAAGCAACGACGATGGAGCTGAATCCCCGCTGGCGCGGGGCGGACACGCTCACCGCACGCCACCACGCCGGGTACTCCGGCTCATCCCCGCTGGTGCGGGGAGGCCCCACATTCAAGCCAAACGCGGCCCTCCACCCAAGGCTCATCCCCGCTGGCGCGGGGAGGACTCGTACCGCTCCCAGGACGGCCGGTCGTCTTTCGGCTCATCCCCGCTGGCGCGGGGAGGACAGGTTTACAGTCGCGACGTCATGCCATACAGAGGGCTCATCCCCGCTGGCGCGGGGAGGACCTCCAGTTCACGTCGAACGCCAAGATCGCCGGAGGCTCATCCCCGCTGGCGCGGGGAGGACGCGATGAGGGTGGCGATGGTTCTCTTCTGGTCGGGCTCATCCCCGCTGGCGCGGGGAGGACAAACTAAGGCCGGGGCGCGCCGGGTGCCGATCAGGCTCATCCCCGCTGGCGCGGGGAGGACTTCTCGCGGCACCCGTACCCGAACGAGATCTACGGCTCATCCCCGCTGGCGCGGGGAGGACGATTTCTCTGGGGAGAAGCCGTTCACGATGGCGGGCTCATCCCCGCTGGCGCGGGGAGGACACTTGATGACCTGCGTCGTTGTAGTGCCAGGTGCCCAAAAACAATCAACTTGGTCGAGCCCTTGGTAGGAAACCTAGCACGCCGCGGCGCCCTCCGCTGATTGTCAGGGAAGGATGATGCACTACTACTCGAAGTACGGCCTTGCGGTCAGGTACGCCGCATGGATTCGGTCTCGGCGGATGGGCTTGCGGTCAGTGCGGGTCGACCTCGCGGATCGTGATGTTGATGCGGCCGTCCTTGAGCCCGCAGCCCTCCGGGGTGGTGCCGGGCTGCACCGCGGGGATGCCGTGGTAGTTGCGGCGCGCCGGGCCGCCGAAGACGATCGCGTCCCCGGAGAGCAGCGACACGTCCCGGTAGGGGCGGCCCCGGTTGTCGGGGTTGCCCATCCGGAAGAGCGCCGACTGCCCGATCGAGAGCGACACCACCGGCGCGCCGGACTCCTCGTTCCCGTCGACGTGCATGCCCATGTGGGAGCCGGGCGGGTAGAAGTTCACGAGCGCGGTCTCGGCGCGCATCCGGCCGCGCCAGGGGGAGAGCTCGTCGCTCACCGCCGCGGCCCGGTCGAGGACCCGGTCGACGAGGCCCTGGTAGTTCTCGGGCAGGGCGGGGACCCGGGCGCCGTCGACCGAGCGGACGTAGCGGTAGGGCTTGGTCTGCCAGTGGTAGCCGAGCGAGAGGATATAGACGCTCATCTGGCCCGCCCCCACCTCGGGGCGGACCATCGCCGTGGGGGTGCCGGCGACCTGCCGGGCGAGGCCGCGGGCCTGCTCGACGAGCGCGCGGGACTCCTCGAGGCTAAGGAACCCGGGCAGGTGCACGACGCCGGGGATGACCTCGCGGACGGGGCGGTCGAGGCCCTCGTCGTCGAAGAGCGTGGCCACGCTGCTCGCCTCCTCACTGCGGGTCTTCTCGCCGCGCCGTCCGTCCCGGTCCGTCTGGCGCGCGGGCGCGGCCGCGACCGGCCCAAGCCGCCGGGGTGCCTCGTCGCGGCGGCTAGCCTTCCTGCCCAAACATGCTAGCCGGCGCCACGCCGGCGGCCAGCGCCGCGGCGAGCAGCACTCGGGCCTGGCCGGCGCGCAGCACGCCCGAGCCGATCGCCCCGAGGTCGGCCAGCCCTGCGCCGCCGCCCGCGCCCCCGTAGGCGAGCGCCACCGGGCCGGCGGCCGCGCGGGTGCTGATCACCACCGGGGCCCCTGACCTCAGCGCCCGCTTGAGGCCCTCGGCGGCCCGCGGGCCGACGTTGCCCGCGCCGAGCGCCTCGACGACGAGGCCGTCCGCGCCGCGTGCGGCGGCGTCGACGACAGCGGAGGGCGTGCCGGGGTACGCGGCGACGACGCGCACGTCGACCCCGGCGAGGCGCACCCCGGGGAGCCGGCGGGGAAGCTCCCCGCCGCGGTGGCGGAACGCATCGACGGCTGCCGCGTCGTGCTTGACGGTGCCGAAGGCGGGCAGTTCCCGGCCCGCGACCGCGATCGTCACCCCGGGGCGGGTGGCCCCGCCGGCCGCCAGCGCGAGCGCATCGGCGAGGTTGCCCGGACCGTCGGGCTCGGGGTGGTCGGCGGGGCGCATCGCGCCGGTAAGCACGACCGGTCGGTCGTCGCGTCGCCGCAGCTCGAGGGCGAGCGCGGTCTCCTCCATGGTGT
Organism: Corynebacterium otitidis ATCC 51513; assembly: GCF_000296405.1. GTDB lineage: Bacteria > Actinomycetota > Actinomycetes > Mycobacteriales > Mycobacteriaceae > Corynebacterium > Corynebacterium otitidis. Next base: position 270,442 of record NZ_JH815192.1, on the reverse strand, counting down.
CGGTGCCGTGGGTGACGACCACGCCCACACAAGCGTCGTCGGCGAGCGCCTCGTCGACGGCGTCGCCGAGGGCGTCGATCTCTGCAAAACCCATGGCCGCGGAGTCGAGGAGGCCCGCCTCGCGGGGCCGGATGGCAAGCTCGGGGAGCCGGGGAGCGGAGGCGAGAAGCTCCTCCGCGCTGCGCGTCGGCTCAAGCGCCCCGGAGTCGGTGGCGGTGCACGCGATGGTGCCGCCGGTGGTGATCAGGGCGACGTGTGGCTCGGCCATGGTGCTCCTCGTTTCCTCTGCTCCCGGGGTCGCGCCGCGGGCGCGATTGTGGGGCCCTCGGCGCGCCGTCGCGGCGCGGCCGGCGGTGTCCCGGGCGCGCGGCGCGGGTGGGCCTCGATGGTATCGCGCGGCGCGGGGCCGTATCCTGGGCGGCTGAGCAGGACGCGGCCGGCCGCCGAGCGCTGGCCGCCCAACCTTCGTTAAGCCAAGGAGTGGTGGATCGATGATGCGCAGGATCGCGGCGGCGGGCGCCGCCCTCTCGCTCGCGGTGGGGCTCGCCGGCTGCGGCGGCGACGAGCCGGCCGAGCAGGCCAGCGAGGCGACCACGACGACGAGCCAGGTGCCGCTTCCCAACGTCGACGAGCTCGCGTGGGTGGTCGACCGGCTCGCGAACCCGGACACCCCGGCCGAGGAGCGCGCCGACTACATCGAGGGCTCGGACATTGACGCCGCGGCGCTCGAGGCGCTGGGCGACGAGATCGCCGAGCAGGACGTCCGCTTCGAGGTCACCGGCCCCGTGGAGCACGGCGAGGACCCGCAGGTCGCGGTCGTCGACATCACCATCCACGTCGGCGAGGACGAGACGCAGCGCGCCGAGGCCGTGCAGTTCGTCCGCGACGACAACGGCGACTGGAAGCTCGCCGCGTCGTGGGCGTGCGCCTGGCTCATCGACCTCGCCCCCGAGGGCGAGGCCCCCGAGGCCTGCAGCAAGTAGCCGCGCCTCTAGGCGAGAGAAGCGACGCCCGCCGCGCGCCCGTTCACTCGGGCGGCGGCGGGCGTCGTCTTTTTGTGGCGATCGGCCTTGTACGGCGCTACTCGGCGTCGGGGCCGAAGGCGAGGCGGGTCTCCGCGTCCTGGACGACGGCGAGCTCCTCCTCGCCGCCGTAGACCACCCGGGTGGTGTAGCGCACCTCGCCCGCGGTGGGCAGCGGCGCGGCGAGGTTGAGCGACAGCCGCCCCGAGGCGGTCGTGCGGGAGCTCTGCACCTCGAGCGACTCCTCCTCGAGCTCCTCGACGTCGCCGATCTCCCCGGCCTCGGAGCCCCCGCCGGCGGGGGCTCGGCCGATCTGCAGGGCGCCCAGGGCAGGCCGCTGCTCGACGTCGACGTCGAGCTCCACGTCGTCGCCGTCGTGGCTGACCAGGGTGTACGTCGTGGTCTGCAGGAGGCTCTCCTCGCCGGCGACCCGCGAGTCCACCGACCAGCGCGCGCCCACCCCGACGGGCTGGTCGGGGAAGACGACCGGCAGGCTCAGCCAGGTGAGCAGCGCGTCCTCCGCGGCGAGCCGGTCGGTGTCGTCGGCCTCCTCCGGCGCGGCGAGCGCGACCTCGATGAGCTCCCCGCTCGTCGTCGTGCGCGCGGTGAGCTCGAAGCCCTCGGCGACGTCGCCGCCCGCGGCGCCGCGGTAGGTCACCTCCCGCTCGTCGGCCTGCTCCCCGGGATCCGCGGTGTCCGCCGGACCCGAGGACCAGTCGAGCTCCAAGCGCTCGTGGTCGACGAGGCCGTCCGGCAGGCCCGACGGGGGAGCGGGGTCGGCGTCCGCACCCGGGCGCACCTCCTGGTCGAAGCCGCGCCCCACGCGCACCTTCCCGGTGCCGCTGGCGTCCTCCGAGTGGTCGAGGAAGGTGAGGATCTCGCCGGGGGTCTCGCCCTCGTCGTGGAGCATGACGCGGGTGGGGTCGACGTCGAGGCGCACCGCCTCGTCGGTCGCCGGGGCGTCGTCGGGCTCGTCGGCGCAGCCGGCGGCGAGCGCCGCGGCGAGGCCCACGGCCGCGACGGCGCGGGCGGCGCGCTGGAGGTTTCGCGGGTTCACGGGCCCAAACCTACCGCACCACCCCGCGCCCGAGCCCGGCCCGGGCCAGGTGCGCCGGCGGGGCTAGTGGCTATCCGGGGTAACGATGCGAGAAGATAGGGCCCGTGACGAAAAGACGCGTTTCGATGCCCGCGCTCATGGCCGTGATCGGGATCGCCGTGGCGGTCGCCGACCAGGCGAGCAAGGCCGCGGTGCTCGCGAACCTCGAGCCCGGGGAGACCGTGCCGCTCATCGGCGACTGGTTCCGGCTTCGGCTCGTGTTCAACTCGGGCGCGGCGTTCTCCCTCGGGGAGGATTACACGTGGCTCTTCAGCCTCATCCAGCTCGCGTTCGTCGTCGTCATCGCCGTCGTGTCGTTTCGGATCCGCCACGCCGGCCAGGCGGTGGGGCTCGCGCTCATCGCGGGCGGCGCGCTGGGCAACCTCATCGACCGGCTGTTCCGCGAGCCGGGCTTCTTCCTCGGCCACGTCGTGGACTTCGTCTCGGTGGGCAATTTCGCGATCTTCAACCTCGCCGACTCGGCGATCACCGTGGGCGTGGTCGTGTTCCTCGCGGCGATGATCTTTGAAGGAGAGCCGGGCGGCGGCGAGCCCGAGCCCGGCCGGCCCGCCGAGGAGGGAAAGGAGCAGGTGCACAAGTAACGATGGCGAAGACTCGTACCGTTCCCGTGCCCGAGGGGCTCGCCGGCATGCGCGTCGACGCGGGTGTGGCGAAGCTTTTGGGGCTCTCGCGCAGCGCCGCCGCGGAGATCGCCGCCGCCGGCGGGGTGCTCCTCGACGGGGAGGCCGTCGGCAAGTCCGCGCGCCTCCCCGAGGCCGCCACCCTCGTGGTCACCCTGCCCGAGCCCAAGGCCCCGCCCAGGCCCACCCCGCAGGAGGTCGACGGGCTCGAGGTGATCTTCGCTGACCAGGACGTCGTGTGCGTCAACAAGCCCGTCGGCGTCGCCGCGCACCCCACCGTCGGCTGGGAGGGCCCCACCGTGCTCGGCGGGCTCGCCGCGCTCGGCGTGGCGGTCGCCCCGGCCGGCCCCCCGGAGCGCAACGGCATCGTCCAGCGCCTCGACGTCGGCACCTCCGGGGTGATGGTCGTCGCCGCCTCCACGCGCGCCTACTCGAGCCTCAAGCGCGCGTTCAAGGAGCGCACGGTGGAGAAGACCTATCACGCGCTCGTCCAGGGCCACCCCGACCCGTTCAGCGGCACGATCGACGCCGCGATCGGCAGGCACCCTAAGGCGGGCTGGAAGTTCGCCGTGACGAGCGAGGGGAAGCGCGCGGTGACGAGCTACCGCACCATCGAGGCCTTCCCCGAGGCCACGCTCCTCGAGGTGAGCCTGAAGACCGGGCGCACGCACCAGATCAGGGTGCACATGTCCGCGATCAACCACCCCTGCTGCGGGGATCCGATGTACGGCTCGGACCCGGTGCTCGCCGAGCGGCTGGGGCTCAACCGGCAGTGGCTGCACGCCCGCCGGCTGGGCTTCACCCACCCGGGCGACGGCCGCTGGGTCGAGGTCGAGGCGCCCTACCCGGCGGATCTCGAGGAGGCCCTAAGGAGGGTGGCGGCGTGAGCAAACACGACAGGCCAAGAAACTGGCTGACCGTCTTCTACTCGGTCGTCCTCGCGATCTTCGCGATCGTCCTCGTGTTCGCGTTCGCGACGCAGGGCGACGAGCCGGCGGCCCAGAACAACGGCGACACCCTCGGCCAGGAGACCGGGGAGACCTTCACCGAGTACGAGGCCCGCGCCGAGCAGAGCCTCTCCGCGGCGCCCGCCACGGAGGCGGCCTTCGGGCTCGTGACGTTCGCCGAGCCGCTCGACGCGGACGAGGCCGCCGAGGCGCTCTCCGATATCGAGCGCATCAGCGCGATCACGCTCGGCCCCATCGCCCCGCACGACGTGCCCGAGCCCGTCGACGGCGAGGACCGCTCGGACGTCTTTAGCCGCGAGCTCGAGCGCCTCGGCCTGCCGGAGGAGATCTCCGGGGTGGTGGTCTACGACACCGGCGAGTCGCTGCGCAAGCTCGCGCGCGACCCCGCGGTCGCGACCGTCGAGGTCCTGCCGCCGGATGCGGCGTGGGGGACCTTCGGCACCCGCTCCGTGGAGGTGCCCAGCTCCTCGACCGCGTCGCCCTCGGGCGCGTGGGCCGGCTAGCGAGAATCCCCTAGGCAGAAGGCCGCGCGGCCCCGCGGCCCGGCCACCCGCAGCAAGGCCCGCGCCCGACCGGACGATCCGGTCGGGGCGCGGGCTTTTCGGTGTTGCGGGCGCTGAAGGCTAGCCCTCCTGGGGTTCCTCCTCGCGGCGCGCGGGCGCGGCGGCCGGGGAGCCCGCGGCGTCCTCGTCGCCGGAGTCGGCCTCGGGCTTGTCATCGGCGGCCCCGGCGGCGGGGGAGGCGCCGGTGGGGATCGTCGTCGGGGCGGGCTGCTCGTCGACCGAGCGGTTCGCGACCGCGGTCGCCGCGGCAACGGCCTTGGCGATCTCCGGGTCGGTCTCGGTGTCGAACCAGCCGCTCGGGTCGCCGGACTCCGCCTCGCGGGCGGTGTCCTCGTCGACGTCCTCCGGCTCGTAGCGAAACACCCCGTCCTCATCCGGCTTGGCCATCGCCTTGCTGAAGCGCTCGAGCGCGTCGCCGAACTGGGAGGGGATGAGCCACATCGTCGAGGCCTGGCCCTCGGCCATCTTCGGGAGCTGATCGAGGTAGCGGTAGGCCAACACCTCCGGGGTGACCTTCGAGGCCTTGATCGAGGCGTTGAGCTTGCGCACCGCGCGGGCCTGGCCCTGGGCCTCGAGGTACGTCGCGGCCCGGCGGCCCTCGGCGCGGAGAATCTCCGCCTGGCGCTCGGCCTCCGCGGCGAGGATCGCGGCGTGCTTCTCGCCCTCGGCGGCGAGGATGCGGGCCTGCTTCTCGCCCTCGGCGGTCTTGATCTCGCTCTCGCGGCGGCCCTCGGAGTTCAAGATCATGGCGCGCTTCTCGCGGTCGGCCTTCATCTGCATCTCCATGGACTGCTGCACCGAGGGCGGCGGGTCGATCGCCTTGAGCTCCACTCGGCTGATGCGCAGCCCCCACTTCGTCGTCGCCTGGTCGAGCTCCCCACGCAGCCGGCGGTTGATGACGTCTCTCGAGGTGAGCGTCTCCTCGAGCGTCATGCCGCCGACGACGTCGCGCAGCGTCGCCACGGAGATCTGCTCGACGCCGACGAGGTAGTCGTCGACGCCGTAGATCGCCTTGGCCGGGTCGTTGATCTGGAAGGTGACGACGATGTCGATGTCGACGGTGAGGTTGTCCTGCGTGATGACGGCCTGCGGCGGGAAGGACACGACCCGCTCGCGGATGTCGACGCGCTCGCGGATGCGGTCGATGAACGGCACGAGCACCGTGATCCCGCCGGAGACGGTGCGCGTGTAGCGGCCGAGCCGCTCGATGACGGCGGCCTCGCCCTGGGAGATCATCTTGATCGTGGAGAACACGACCGTCGCGACGAAAATGAGGACGACGACCGCGATGATCGCGGTAGTAATTGACATTCCAATCTCCAAGTTAATAATGCTCGACGTTTCGAGCAGTGTACAGTTTGTTAGGAGAGTCGATTTTATGTGCGGGGTGGTGGATTGAGATGGTGTCCGTTGGTTTTGGTTGGGTTATTTGAGTTTACTCATAGATGAACGCGTTATACCCGTGCTTATTCTTGAAATCCCAAAACTCATCCTCGAAATACTTGTTGGAGATATTTATATTGAAGGCGTCGAAGTCGATGGACGGGTTTGGCTGGCCATGTACAGGCTCGGTTAGTTCCCAGTGGGCAACATGGGCAAATCCTAGCTCGTCGATGAGCTGGATTATGGTTCGCTGGACGAGATCGCCATACTCTCCGTGGTTGTATGTGTACTTATACATTAGGGCGATAGCTGCAGTAAGCCTGTATGTGGTTTGAGTTAGATCGAATGCGGTAAGTATTTCGACGTTCGGGTTGTTGAGAAGCTCTGCTCGGCGGAATTTTGCAATTTCTTCAGAAATGCGCGAAATTCCTGTGTTGAGCTCAGGTGGAAGATTGGTGATTGTTTCGTTATCGGAATCGATTTCGATGGGGTAGAGGTGTGCTGTCATGCTGGCTTTGCCTCCTTAGTTAAATGCAGATACTGGTGTTGGGGTGTTCTTGGGGTGTGCCCGCTCTAGGAGAGCGGGTGTTAGGTCTCCTTCCAAACGATGGCGGTGGGGCCCTCGAAGCGCAGGACCCGCACCCTAGATCCCGGCTCGTAGGCGATGTCCGGGTCGACGGTGCGCGCCGACCACAGCTCGCCGTCGAGGCGGATGAGACCGGCGCTAGATCCGGCCTCCTCCTCGACCGTTGCGAGCTTCCCGACGAGCGCCTGGGTGCCGGTCTCGATGGCGGGCGGCTGGGTGAGCTTGCGCTTGAGGTAGGGGCGCAGGAAGACGATGAGGCCGAGTGCCGTGACGCCGAAGGCCGCGACCTGCAGCCAGAGGGGCCCGCCGGCGGCGGTGATCCCCGCCCCGGCGAGGGCCGCGGCGCCGAGCATGAGGAAGGTGAACTCGCCCGCGGCGAGCTCTAGGGCGGCGAGCAGGGCGGCCGCGATCAGCCAGACGACGATTCCCACGGTGCCTAACCCTAGTGAAGTGGCTCTCGTCTGGGCCAACGGTTGCGCTTCGCTCGAGTAGTCGCCGGTCCTTCGGGGGTGATTCGGGGGCTCGGCTGTGGGCGGGGTGTGGGGTTAGACTTGGCCGCCATGGCGAAGAACTCCTCTTTTGTCCACCTGCACAACCACACCGAGTTCTCGATGCTCGACGGGATGGCGAAGGTGGACATGCTCGCCGAGGAGGTCGCCCGGCAGGGCATGCCGGCAGTCGGGATGACCGACCACGGCAACATGTTCGGCTCGGACGCCTTCTACCGCACGATGACCGGGGCGGGCATCAAGCCGATCATTGGGATCGAGACGTACATGGCGCCGGACTCGCGCTTCAACAAGAAGCGGGTGCGCTGGGGTGAGCCGCATCAGAAGCGCGACGACGTCTCCGGCTCGGGCGCGTACCTGCATCAGACGATGATCGCGGAGAACGCCACCGGGCTGCGCAACCTCTTCTACTTGTCGTCGATGGCGTCCTACGAGGGGCAGCTGGGCAAGTGGTCGCGCATGGACGCGGACCTCATCTCCGAGCACGCCGAGGGCATCATCGCCACGACCGGCTGCCCGTCGGGGGATGTGCAGACGAGGCTTCGGCTCGGCCAGTTCGACGAGGCCTTGGAGGCCGCGGCGATGTGGCAGGACATCTATGGCAAGGACAACTTCTTCCTCGAGCTCATGGACCACGGGCTCGACATCGAGAACCGGGTGCGCGACGACCTCTTGGAGATCGGCCGCAGGTTGCAGCTTCCGCCGCTGGTGACGAACGACTGCCACTACGTCCTCGAGTCGCAGGCGAAGGCCCACGAGGCGATGCTGTGCGTGCAGACGGGCAAGACGCTGCACGACCCGGACCGCTTCAAGTTCGGCGGCACGGGCTACTACATCAAGTCCGCCGAGCAGATGCGCGACCTGTGGGACGACATCGTGCCGGACGGCTGCGACAACACGCTGTGGATCGCGGAGCGGGTGGGCGACTACTCGGAGCTGTGGGAGGAGCACCCCCACGACCGCATGCCGATCGCCGAGGTCCCCGAGGGCGAGAGCCCCACCTCGTGGCTCACCCACGAGGTCATGGCGGGGCTGAAGGACCGCTTCCCGGACCGGCAGGTGCCGGCGGAGTACGTCGAGCGCGCGAAGCACGAGATCGACGTCATCGACATGAAGGGCTACCCGTCCTACTTCCTTATCGTCGCCGAGCTCATCAAGCACGCCCGCAGCGTCGGCATCCGCGTCGGGCCGGGGCGTGGCTCGGCCGCGGGCTCGCTCGTGGCCTACGCGCTCACGATCACGAACCTCGACCCGATGGAGCACGGGCTTATCTTCGAGAGGTTCTTGAACCCCGAGCGGCCGTCCGCGCCGGATATCGATATCGACTTCGACGATCGGCGCCGCGGCGAGATGATCCGCTACGCCGCGGAGCGCTGGGGCGAGGACAAGATCGCGCAGGTCATCACGTTCGGCACGGTGAAGACGAAGCAGGCGATCAAGGACTCCGCGCGCGTCCAGTTCGGCCAGCCCGGCTACCAGCTCGCCGACAAGATCACCAAGGTTTTGCCGCCGCCGGTGCAGGCCAAGGACATCCCGCTAAGCGGCATCATGGACCCGGAGCACGAGCGCTACAACGAGGCCGGCGAGGTGCGCGCGCTCATCGAGCAAGACCCGGACGTCAACGCCATCTACGAGACGGCCCGCGGGCTCGAGGGCGTGGTGCGCCAGGCGGGCGTGCACGCCTGCGCGGTGATCATGGCCTCGGTGCCGCTGCTCGACCACATCCCCATGTGGAAGCGCGCCGCCGACGGGGCGATCATCACCGGCTGGGACTACCCCGCCTGCGAGGCCATCGGCCTGCTGAAGATGGACTTCCTGGGCTTACGCAACCTCACCGTCATCGGCGACGCCCTGGAGAACATCCGCGCCAACCGCGGCGAGGACATCGACTTAGAGAACCTCACCACCGACGACCCGAAGGTCTTCGACCTGCTCGGCCGCGGCGACACGCTGGGCGTGTTCCAGCTCGACGGCGGCGGCATGCAGGAGCTGCTCAAGCGCATGAAGCCCACCGGCTTCAACGACATCGTCGCCTCGCTCGCGCTCTACCGGCCCGGCCCGATGGGGGTGAACGCCCACTGGGACTACGCGGACCGCAAGAACGGGCGCAAGCCCATCACTCCGATCCACCCGGAGCTCGAGGAGCCGCTCAAAGACATCCTCGCCGAGACCTACGGCCTTATCGTCTACCAGGAGCAGATCATGAGGATCTCTCAGAAGGTGGCGAACTACACCGCCGGCGAGGCCGACAACTTCCGCAAGGCGATGGGCAAGAAGAAGCCCGAGGTGCTCGCCAAGCAGTACGAGAAGTTCGCCGGCGGCATGACCGAGAACGGCTACTCCCAGGAGGCCATCGACGCGCTGTGGGGCACGATCGAGCCGTTCGCCTCCTACGCGTTCAACAAGTCCCACGCCGCGGGCTACGGGCTGGTGAGCTACTGGACCGCCTACCTAAAAGCGAACTACACCGCCGAGTACATGGCGGCGCTGTTGTCCTCCGTGGCGGACAAGAAGGACAAGTCCGCGATCTACCTCGCCGACTGCCGCCACCTGGGCATCAAGGTGCTCTCCCCGGACGTCAACGCCTCGAGCGCGGACTTCCGCGCCGTCGGCGAGGACATCCGCTTCGGGCTCGGCGCGATCCGCAACGTCGGCTCCGACGTCGTCGCCTCGATCATCAAGACCCGCGAGGAGAAGGGCGAGTTCACCTCGTTTAGCGACTACCTCGACAAGATCGAGCTCGCGCCGTGCAACAAGCGCGTCACCGAGTCGCTCATCAAGGCCGGCGCCTTCGATTCCCTCGGCCACCCGCGCCGCGGGCTCGCGCTCATCCACGAGGACGCCGTCGACGCGGTCACCGCGACGAAGAAGGCCGCCGACAAGGGCCAATTCGACCTCTTCGCCGCGCTCGGCGGGGGAGAGGACGGCCAGTCCGCCTCCGACGCGTTCGCCATCGACGTACCCGACGAGGAGTGGGACAGAAAGCACCAGCTCGCCGTCGAGCGCGAGATGCTCGGCCTCTACGTCTCGGGCCACCCGCTGGACGGCTACGAGGACGCGCTCGCCGCGCAGACCGACACGGCGCTCACCACGATCCTGTCGGGGGAGGTGCGCCACAACCAGGAGGTCACCATCGGCGGGATCATCTCGAACGTCGACCGGCGCTTCTCGAAGAAGGACGGCTCGCCCTGGGCGATCGTCACCCTAGAGGACCACAACGGCGCCCAGGCCGAGATCCTCGTCTTCGCGAAGCTGTATGCCCTGGTGAGCTCCCAGATCGTGGAGGACAACATCATCTTGGCCAAGGCGCACGTCTCCATCCGCGACGACCGCACGAGCCTCTTCTGCGACGACTTAAAGGTCCCCGATCTTGGGGTGGCGGGCAGCAGCGGCCTGCCGCTTCGCCTCACGCTGCGCACCGAGCAGTGCACCGTCGAGGCGCTCCACAAACTGAAATCGGTGCTGCAGGCCAACGGCGGGGAGTCGGACGTGTACTTGAACCTCGTGCACGGCGACGAGTCGCGGCTCATGGTGCTCGGCGAGCACCTGCGCGTCGATCGCTCCGCGGAGCTCATGGGCGACCTCAAGGCGGAGCTGGGGGCGGGCATCCTCGGGTAGGCGCCGGGCCGGTCGGTAGACTGTGGCGCCATGAGCACCTCCTCCCGCGAGACAGAACCCGTGGTCCACGCCGCAGACATCCAGCAGGCCCAGGCCCGCATCTCCGGGGTGATCGCGCCGACCCCGCTGCAGTACTGCCCGCGGCTCTCCGAGGAGACGGGCGCGGAGGTCTTCCTCAAGCGGGAGGACCTCCAGGACGTGCGCTCGTACAAGATCCGCGGCGCCTACAACGCGATCAGCCAGCTCTCCGACGAGGCCCGCGAGGCCGGCATCGTCGCCGCTTCCGCGGGCAACCACGCCCAGGGCGTGGCATACGCGTGCAAGTCGCTGGGCATCCAGGGCCGGATCTTCGTGCCGACGAAGACGCCCCTGCAGAAGCGCAGCCGCATCCGCGTGCACGGCGGCGACGCCGTCGAGCTCGTCGTCACCGGCGACACCTTCGACGAGGCGGCCGCCGCCGCCCGCGCCGATGCCGAGGAGCGCGGCGCGACCGTGGTGGAACCCTTCGACGCGAAGGAGACCATTGCCGGGCAGGGCAGCGTCGCCGCCGAGGTGCTCTCCCAGCTCGCCTCGCAGGGCCGCTCGCTCGACACGATCGTCGTGCCCGTCGGCGGCGGCGGGCTCATCTCCGGGATCACGAGCTACGTCGCGGAGCTCGCGCCGCGCACCGCGGTCGTCGGCGCCGAGCCCGAGGGCGCGCCCTCGCTCACCGCGGCGCTCGACGCGGGCGGGCCCGTCACGCTCGACGAGCTCGACCCGTTCATCGACGGCGCGGCCGTGCGCCGCATCGGGGACGTCACCTACCGCATCATCGAGAAGAACCTCTCCCGCATCCATGCGATGACCGTCTCCGAGGGCGCGACCTGCACGGAGCTGCTCGGCCTCTACCAAAACGAGGGCATCATCGCCGAGCCCGCCGGCGCGCTGTCCGTCGCGGGGCTCAAGGAGCTTCGGCCCAGGCCCGGCGAGACGGTCGTGTGCGTCGTCTCCGGGGGCAACAACGACGTGCTGCGCTACAGCGAGATCATGGAGCGCTCCCTCGTGCACCGGGGCTTAAAGCACTACTTCCTCGTCAACTTCCCGCAGGAGCCCGGCCAGCTGCGCCACTTCCTCATCGACGTGCTAGGCCCCAACGACGACATCACCCGCTTCGAGTACCTCAAGCGCAACAACCGCGACATCGGCACCGCGCTCGTCGGCATCGAGCTCGGCGACGCCGCGGACCTCGAGCAGCTCTTCGAGCGCATCGAGAACACCGGCCCGCAGTGCGAGTACCTCCGCCCCGGCTCGAGCGTCTACGAGTACTTGATCTAGCCGGATGCCCGCCGACGAGAACGCCCCCGCCCTAGGGGAGCCCTACGAGCGGCCCCGCCCGGGGCCGACGACCGTGGGCGAGACGGAGATCAAACGCTCGCGCTTCATCTGCCTCATCGGCCGCGCCGAGACCCCCGAGGAGGCCCGCGCCTTCGTCGACGAGGTGCGCGCCGCCTACCCGGACGCCACCCACCACTGCAGCGCCTACCGGGTGCACGTCGACGCCGCCCAGCCGGTGGAGCGCTCCTCCGACGACGGGGAACCCTCCGGCACGGCGGGGCGCCCCATGCTCGAGCAGCTCCAGGGCTCAGGCCTCCTCGACGTCGCGGCGGTCGTCGTGCGCTACTTCGGGGGCGTGAAGCTCGGCGCGGGCGGTCTCGTGCACGCCTACTCCAACTCGGTCGGCGACCTGTTGCCCGAGGTGCCCCGGGCGCGCCGCGAGCCGCGGGAGGCCTACGAGCTCGGCCTCGACCACGCGGCCGCCGGACGCGTCGAGGCGGAGCTGCGCGCCCGCGGCGTGGACGTCGCCGACGTGTCTTACGGCCGCGTCGCGACGCTGACCCTCACCACCGAGCCCGGCGGCGGCGAGGAGCTCGCGGGCCTGATCGCGGCGCTGACGAAGGGCGAGGCCGAGCCCCGGGCCGTCGGCGCCCGCTGGTCCGAGCGCGCCCTATGATGGGCGCATGGCTAAAGACAACCTCCCGGTGAACCCCATCGAGTCCCGCAAGCTGGAGGTGCGCCGCCACTCGCGCAACGCGCTCGTCTTCGTGGGCGTCGGGCTGGTTGCCGGCATCGCGCTGGGCATCATCGCGAACTGGACGTTCCTCCTCTTGGGCCTCATCGTCGCGGTCGTGGGCGGCGGCTACTCGGCGCTTAAAGTCCGCTCGATCATCAACCACCGCGACGACGAGCGGCGCTAGCCGAAGCGCCCCTGAGGCCTAGGGCCTTTCCTTTCACCCCGCGCCCGCCGGGGCCGGCGGCGGGCGCGCCCACGATCCCGGCCGGTTTGAGGAGGTGTCGCTCGATGGCGAAGGCGGAGCAGTCCCCCACGGAGCCCGGCGGCCTGCCGGTGCGGGTCGACTCGTGGCTGTGGGCCACGCGGTTCTTCAAGCGCCGCTCGGAGGCGACGCAGGCGTGCAAGGCCGGCCACGTCAAGGTCGGCGACAAGACCGCCAAGGCCTCCCAGCACGTCGTGCCCGGGCAGCGCATCACGCTGTGGGGTCAGAACCGGCACGTGGAGCTCGAGGTCATGGCGACGGTCTCGAAGCGGGTGGGCCCGAAGGTCGCCCGCGTCTGCTACGTCGACTTAACCCCGCGGGAGCGGGGGCTCGATAGCTACGTGCAGCTGCCCAAGCGCGACCGGGGCGCGGGCAAGCCCACCGCCCGGGAGCGCCGCGAGATCAACCGCCTCAAGGGTCGCGAGTAACGGCGCCCCGGGAAGGGGAGGGGAGCGCTAAACACCGGGAACAATGCCCCGCCGGGGCGCCCGCTCCTCCCCGCGTCCACCGCCCCTTCAGCGGCGGCTCCCCGCCGGAGGCGGGGCCGCGGCCGGGCCTACGGCGCGAGAAGCTCCTCGTCGCGCAGGTCGGTGATGAGCATGTTGCCTGGCGCGTGGCAGATCGCGAGCTCCGGGGCGGACTCCATGACCGCGGCCTGCGGGGTGACGCCGCACGCCCAGAACACCGGGATCGTGCCATCTGGGATGTCGACGGGCTCGCCGAAGTCGGGCTCCGCCAGGTCCCCGATCCCGAGTGCGGCCGGGTCGCCGACGTGGACGGGCGCGCCGTGCACGGCGGGGTAGCGCGCACTGATGCGCACCGCGTCCGCGACGCGATCCGCGGGGATCGGCCTCATCGAGACGACCAGCGGCCCGCCGAGGCTCCCCGCCGGCTCAAGCCTGCGGCTGGTGCGGTACATCGGCACGGTGCGATCCTGCTCGACGTGGGCGAGCGGGATGCCGGCGCGCTCGAGGGGAGCCTCGAAGGTGAACGAGCAGCCGATGAGGAAGGACACGAGGTCGTCTCGCCAGCACTCGCGCGCGTCGGTGGGCTCGGCGACGAGCCGGCCCTTTTCGTAGACGCGGTAGGCGGGCAGATCCGTTCGCACGTCCCCGCCGGGCAGCAGAGGCCCTGCGGTCTCCCCGGCGTCGAGCACGCCCAGCACCGGGCAGGGCTTGGGGTTGCGCTGCGCGAGCAGCAGCAGGTCGAAGGCGATGGATCGGGGCACGGCGACGAGGTTGGCCTGCGCGAAGCCGGCGCACCAGCCGGCGGTGTGGCCTCGGTACCCGTCGCGAAACGCGCGGCGCGCCGCGGCGGGGGAGAGTTCCGCCCGCCGGGCGCGCTCGGTTGCAGGGAGGGAGTTAATCCTTGGCCTCCTCGACGATGGGGTCGGTGAACTTGCCGCTCGCGACGCCGCGCCGGTAGTACATGCCCGCGCCGAGGGCGACGATAAAGAGGATGAGCATGGGGATGAAGACGACCCACACGTTGCCGGCGGCGACCATTGCGGGGATGGCGATGGCGGTGATGAGCCCGCCGCCGAAGATGGGCTCGAAGAAGAGCTGCTTGTAGCCGAAGGCCTCGAGGGCGGGGGACTGGTCGTCGGGGTCGGCGACCTTGAGCAGCGCCAGGCCGGTGGCGGTCACGCCCATGGACTGGCCGAAGTCGGCGATGCCGCGCTCGAGCCAGAACTTCGGGATGACCCGTGGGGTGAAGTAGACGAGCATGACCGTGCAGAAGATGATGCCGACGATGGAGAGCACGACGAAGGCCTGCCAGTAGTCCGCGATGACCTGCAGCGAGATCGTGGCGAGCGCCGCGACGATGAGGATGTCGAGCGCGAGGCCCTGGATGCGCTGCATGAGCTGCGCGTCGACGAGCTGGGAGCGGCCGGTGCGGTCGAGGAAGAACTGGATGATGACGCCGCCGAGCATGGCCAGCGGGAAGAGCGGCACGTAGCCGAGCAGCGTGACGCCCTCGTCGCCGCCCCACACGGAGTCGGGCTGGCCCCACAGCCAGTCCTCGAGGAGCACGAGGCCCTGGAGGATGAGCCAGCCGATGATGATGGCCAGGCCGATGATCGCGACGTGGAGGGTGAGCGGCTCGATGGAGCTGGGCCGGGAGGTCATCTTGCCGGCGTAGACGGTCTCGTTGTCGGAGTAGAGGCCCTGCAGCTCGGCGGGGGACTGGTCCTCGATCTTGTCGAGCACCTCGGTGCGGCCGGTGCGCACGCCCCAGTTGATGACGGCGACGCCGATGACGATGCCGGAGACGAGGCCGACGGTCGCGAGCGCGAGCGAGAGGTCGCCGAGCTCCCCGTAGCCCATCTCCTCGAAGGCGGGCGCCATGCCCGCGGCGGTGCCGTGCCCGCCCTCGAAGGACACCTCGAGCAGCCCGCCGATGAACGGCTCGAGGTGGAAGAGCGGCGCGAGGATGAGCACCCCGGCGAGCAGGCCGACGACGTACTGGCCGGAGCCGTAGGCCGCGCCGATGGAGAGCTGCGGGCCGGCCATCTTCACCACGCGGCCGATCTTCGGCAGCGGCGCGCCGAGGAAGAGGGTGGCGAACACCACGGAGATGAGCAGCCCGGGCAGGGTCTTCCACACGGAGACGATGTCCTCGCTGAACACGCCGCCGTCGGCGAGCCAGTCGATGCCGGTGGCCTCGCCGATGCGGCCGAGGACCTCGGGCCCGGCCAGCAGCGCGACGAAGCCCGCGACGATCGAGCTGGGCAGGAGGAGGCGTTGGATGAGCGGCACCCTCACCCGGAGGTACTTGCCCACGAGCATCACTGTCGCGAGCAGGACGATGGCGAAGCCGATGGCCTGCGGACTCATGTTCTTTTGTGTCTCCTTGTGATACGAAACCACCCGGGCGGCAGCGCGGTTAAGCCCCACCACCCGCATTGTTAAGTGTTAAGAGGATAACACCTGGCCGCGGGCGTGGGGCGGGCTGGGCGGAGCGTAAGGAGAGACGCATGTCCGCGCGCCGGCGGGGTGACACGGTCCGGGGAGGAGCGGGCCTAGAAGGGCGGCTCCTCGTCGAGGCCCAGCTCCGAGTAGAGGCGCTTCGCGGGCCACAGGGCGATGTCCTGGCCCTTGTCGATGAGCTCCTCGGCGCGCTTCTGCTTCGACGTCGTCGAGCGCCACGCCCCGATGACGAGGATCGTCGTCTTCTTCGTGACGTTCTTGCCGACGACCCCGCCGCGCTCGGCGATGCCCTCCCACAGGCGGCCCTTGTCGAAGGGCTCGAAGTCGCCGGTGAGGGTGACGTGCTCGCCGTAAAGCGCGCCGGACTCGTCGGCGTCCTCGTTGGGCTTCGGCGGGTCCTTCGGGGTAGCGACCCCCTGCCAGGGGGCGCGGCCGCCGCCGCGCCCGCCCTTCCCGCCGCCGCGGGGCTTCTTTCCGGCCGCGTCGCCGCCGCCGTCTGCGCCGCGCCGGCGGCGCTCGGAATCCTCGGCCTGGTTGAGCAGCGCGTCGTTGACCCACCTGATCGCCGCGGCCGAGGGCGCCTCCCCGGAGCTCAGGAGCTCGCGCTGGGTATTGATGCCCGCGCCCTCCCGGTCGCGCTGCACGGGCAGCGCCGCGGCCCCGGCGGCCATGCCGAGGGTGAGGCCGGCGGCGAAGAACACCTCCGCGGCGGGGGAGGACGCCTCGCCGCGCTCGCGCGGCGCGGCGAGCACGCCCGCGACCGCCGCGGCGCGCTCGGTCGCCGAGGAGGGCTCCCCGTCCGCGGCGGCGAGCTCCCCGTTAACGGCGCCGAGCCGGTAGTCCTCGAGCCCGGGGCTGACGCGCCGGGCGAGCGCCCGGGTGCAGCCGAAGAAAAACGCCGGCGAGGCGGGCTCCTCGTTTCCTGAGTCGTCGGCCCCGGCGGCCTCGTCGGCGGCGCGGGCGATGCCCGCGACGAGGCGCTGAGCGTCGTGCGCGACGAGCAGCCCGCCGCCGAGCTCCTCCTCGAGCCGCGCGAGCGCGGCGTGAATCCCCTCCGGGTCGCCGGCGGGGACGTCGATCTCGACGGGCTCGCCGGGGCGGCCGGACTCGACGGGCACGAGCGCGACCCGATCGAGCCGCCCCGGGTCGTCGTCGGCGAAGCCGGGCGCGGCGGCGAGCGCGTCGAGCCCCGGCACGGCCTGCGCCGCGGCGGGCTCCTCGCCGCGCAGCGCCGCCCTCACCGCGTCGGCGATCTCCTCGGCGGCGGCCTGTTCGTTCGGCGCGACGGGGATCTCCTCACTCGACCCCTCCCCGGCGAGAACGACCGCGCCGCCCATCCTGGGGCCGGGCTTCTTAATCTCCACCGAGGCGACGCCCGAGAGGTCGATGACGCGCTCCGACTCGCCGCTGAGCGCCGCCGCCAGCGCGCCGTGCGCGACGCGCACCCGGCCCGGCTCGACGACGACCCTAGCCCCGCTTGCCTGCACCATCGCCATGACTCCCCTTCGACACTCGCTCGCGGCCCGCGCCCGCATCAGCGGCGCGGCGTGTGGCCGCCATGGTATCGGGGAGGCGGCGCTAGCCGCGCCGGGCGCTCGCCCCGATCCCGGCGAGCACCACGCGCAGCGAGTCCTCGAACTCGGCGGCCGGGTCCGGGCGCTCGGGCGCGCTCTGCCCGGTCGCCGCGTCGAGCTGCGCGCCCGCCTGCTCCCTCGCGACCGCGCCGACGACGACGTGGAGCAGCGCCGCGGCCCCCGCCGAGCGCGCCGGCTCCGCCACATCCCCGCCGACCGCGTCGCGCGCCGCGGAGAGCAGGCGCGCGTACAGCCCGGGCAGCGCCATGCCCGCGGTGAGGACCTCCGAGCCGTCGCGGTGCGCGAGCACCGCCCGGCGCAGCGCCCGGGCCAACTCGCCGGCGTCCGGCCACGGCGCGGCCGCGAGGACGGGCTCGACGATCCGGCCCGCGAGAGCCGCGATGAGCTCCTGCTTCGTCTCGAAGTGCCAGTAGAGCGCGCCGGGCTGCACGCCCAGGCCGCGGGCGATGCGCCGCATGGAGACGTCGCCGAGCCCGAACTCGTCGAGGATGCCCATCGCCTCGTCGACGATGCGGCCGCGGTCGAGGGCCACGACGCTCCTTTCCCTGCAGAAACGTGTGTGGCGCCCGGGGCTTTAAGTCGCCGGGCGCGGGCCCCGGGTCGGTGGCGCCGGGGCCGGTTCGCGCGCCCCAGCCTAGCGCCGGGCGGGATGAAGGCGGGGGAGTAGGCTTCGGGCCCATGACCGAGCGCACCACGGGGCCCGCCAATCAGATCGCCGCGGGCCGACAAGGCGGCCGCGCCGCGGCACTCGGCGACGGCGCGGGCCTGCTCGCCATCGGGCTGATCGGCTTCGCGCTGCTCGGCGCGGCGTGGGGGCTGTTCATCCCCACCGCGCACGCCACCGCCGCGGGCGAGGGGCTCGTGCGCCTCGAGGGCGCGGACGGCGCGCAGTTCGGCCGCTGGCTGTGGTTCGTCGGGCTCGTCGCGGCGGGCGCGGTGGCGCTCGCGATCGCCGCGTTTAGCCTGTGGCGCCGGCGCCGCGGCTGGGGGATGCTGCTGTGGGTCGCGGTCGTCGCGATCGCGGGGGCGGTCGTCGCGGCCTCGGCCGGCACGCTCGTCGGGCAGCTCGTCCACGGCGGCGCGGACCCCGCATCCGCCGCGCCCGGCGAGGAGCTCACCGTCGCGCTGCCCGTGCGCATCGGCGTGGCGGTCTACCTGTTCTCGGGCTTCGTCGCGACGCTCACCTACTGGCTGCTCGCCGCCTTCGGCCCCGGCACGGGCGACGAGGAGGACGCCGCCGTCGGCGCCGCGGGGCCGACGGCGGCCTAGTTCGCGCCCGGCCAGTTCACCGCGGAGACCCCGCACGCCTGGCGGCTCACCTCGTCGAGGCAGACGAGCACCTGGTTGATGCCGGTCGCCGCGTCGAGCGCGAGCTGCTGGTCGGTGCGGCCCCCGTCGACGGGCACCGTGTACTCGGCGCGCACCTTCACCGACGAGCCCGCCGGCAGGCAGTAGGCCTTCACCAGGCCCGAGCGCAGCGTCCAGTCGTTGCACACGAGCTCCCCGCGCAGCGCGCTGAGCTCCCGCTCAGGCGAGGGGTCCCAGTGGGCCTTGATGAGCAGGCTCGGCCCGTTGTCGACGTAGATGCTCACGAGGATCCCGTTGATCCACGCGAGCACGATGTCCCCGCTGCCGGGCAGCTGCGTGACCGACAGGTCGCCGAGCGAGGACGCGAGCCTCGGCACGCTCACCGCGCGCGGCGCGCCGCTGCCGGGCGCCTCCTCGATGGGGCTCGCGCCCGCCTCCCCGGCGCGCGGCGCCTTGGCGCGGTTCTCCGACTCGAGGCGGTCGGCGAGCGCGTCGAGCTCGGGGAAGTCGTCGAGCTCCCCGAGCACGCGCCGCTCGTCCGCGGCGTGGCGCGGAGGGCCCGCCTCGGGGCTGGGGGCGGGGCCCGTAGCGTCCTCCGCGACGAGGTCGTCGAGCGGCAGCGCGAGGGCCTGCGCCTCGTAGCCGAGCAGGGTCGCCGAGTCGCCCTCGACGTCGCCGGTGGGCGCGACAGGCGGGAGCGAGGCGGGCACCTCCGAGGCGGCGAGCTGCCCCGCGGAGATCGCCGTCTCGACGATGTCGCGCAACTGCGGGTCGGTGAGCCCCTGGTCGACGGGCGCGGCGAGCCGGCCGTGGACGACGAGCCTGCCGTCCGAGGCGAGCCGGAAGCTCAAGGCCGGGCCGAGGCGCTCGTGGTTCCAGGCGCGCAGCACGTCCGCGAGCGCGGGGGAGGACTCCCGCTCCCAGCGCTCCCTAAGGCTCACGAGGAAGCTTAAGCACCGCGCGACGCCCGCGGGCCGGGCGATGTAGATGATGAGGGTATGCCCGCGCCAGGGGATGAGCAGGCGCTCGGGGAGGCGGTAGAACGCGTAGCCCATCGCCTCGAGCATGCCCGCCACCCTCGGCAGGGTGACCGGTGCCGGCTGGTGTCTCTGATCGCGTGCCACGAGCTAGCCTCCCATCGTTCGGCGCTCCGGGGATGGTCCGCATCGCCGCCTCGCGGGCGGCGAGTTGGTCACCCAGGCTAGTGCAACACCCGCGGCCCCGGGGCCGGGTTGTGGTCAGAGTGGCTGGTATGGCGTACGGAGGGGCGGATCAGGGATGAACGGTGCTGTGCAGGCAGAATTAAGCAGCTCTACTCGCTAAGAAAGATGCGATGCAGATATGGGAAATAATATAAAAATTTGAGCGCATTGTATTATTTAAACCACCTTATTTTCTGATTGTTTGCATCGTGCCATGGTGGCTTACAATAACTTCCTAGATTCAAAATAATCACATATTTTCAGATTTTGATCTTATAAGATCGCATACGGGAAGTATGAATAATACTAATCCGCCCCAATTGTCGAAAAATGCAATGGTGGTAGCGGCTATCCAGACAAAGATGGTGTCTAGCCATCGGTTGGCGGCCCCGTATTTATCGTGGTAATAATCGCCCCCTTTTTGCATACAAAATACAACGGTCAGATCTGCAGCTGCGCCAAGTATAAATAGAATAGCGGCTGGACGTTGTCCGAAGAGCGTTAGTATGAATGCTAGGACGGTGATGCATGCTCCCGCTGTGAGCATGTTGGAGTTGTCGATAGTGCGATATTGTCTCGACAGTTTGCTAAATTTACTATCGGATTGAATGAGAATAGCCTCGTTGGAAAGGGGAGTGTCTCAGACGCGCTGTCGATAGATCTCAGCTACGCGGCGGGCCCTGGCAGGACGACGGGCTGCCAGAAGAACACCGCGACGGCGATGACGGCGAGTGCGGCGACGTTGAGCCACGCGCCGGCGCGCATCATGTCCGACATGGTCACGTAGGGGGAGCTGAAGACCGCGGCGTTGGGCGGGGTGGCGATGGGCAGCATGAATGCGCACGAGGTGGTCAGCGCCACGAGGATCATGATCGCGTAGGGGTCGGCGCCGATGCCCAGCGCGAGGGAGGCGCTGATGGGGATGAGCATGTTGGCCACCGCCGTGTTGGAGAGGATCTCCGTCATCAGCAGCACGACCGCGCCGAGCACGACGATCATGAGCGCGAACGGCAGCGCGGAGAGC
Source organism: Corynebacterium otitidis ATCC 51513 (assembly GCF_000296405.1). Lineage (GTDB taxonomy): Bacteria > Actinomycetota > Actinomycetes > Mycobacteriales > Mycobacteriaceae > Corynebacterium > Corynebacterium otitidis. The sequence continues at coordinate 249,685 of NZ_JH815192.1, read as the reverse complement.
TCGCTTAGGCGCTCACCGAACCAGGGCGTGAGCCCGGAGTCCTCGAACGCGGCCGCGAGGGAGAGCCCGCCGCCGAAGAGGACGAGCACGCCCCAGGGCAGCTTAGTCATGTCCTCCCACACGAGGATCCCGCCGCGGCGCGCCTTGGCCGGCACGACGAACATCGCGACCGCGCCCATGATCGAGATGGACGCGTCGGTGAGCGGCACGGCGTCGGGCAGGAAGCCGGAGCTGAGCCACAGCGCGCCGACGACGAAGAAGACGGCGCCGACGACCTTCTCCTCGTAGGACATCGGCCCGAGGGCGCGCAGCTGTTCGTTGATGAAGTCCTTGGGCAGCTCCGCGCGGAAGGCGACCTTGCGGTTTTGCAGGCACATGATCCCGTAAAGCGCGGCGAGCAGCACGATGGTGAGTGGCGCGGCGAAGACGAACCACTGCGCGAAGCTGACGTCCTCGCCGAAGAGGATCCCGGCCTGCGCGGCGAACACCGCGTTGGGCACCGAGCCGATGAGCGTGGCGAGGCCGCCGATGGACGCTGCGTACGCGATGGACAGCAGCATGCCCTTCGCGAGGGTGCGCAGCTCCTCTTCGCCGTAGACGTCCTGGTTCTTGAGCTCCTTGACGATCGCCAGGCCGATGGGCAGCATCATCAGCGCGGTGGCCGCGTTGGAGATCCACATCGACATCACCGCGGTGGCGAGGATGATGCCGAGCGTTATGCGGTTGCCCTTCGTGCCGACGAGCCGGATCGCGGTCATGGCGATGCGCTGGTGGAGGCCCCAGCGCTGGATCGCGACGGCGATGATGAACCCGCCCATGTACATGAACACGGTGGGGTTCGCGTACGCGCCGGCGGCGGTGGCCTGGTCCGTGCCCCCGGAGATCGGCAGCAGGAACAGAGGGATGAGCGAGGTCGCGGGGATGGGGATCGCCTCGGTCACCCACCACGAGGCGACCCACGCGGTCGTGGCGAGCACCGCGCGCGGCGCGTCGTCGAGGCCGGTGAGCCCGGGGACGAAGTACACGAGGCAAAACAGCGCCGGCCCGAGCGCGAGCAGCAGCCCGGTGAGGACGGGGCCGCGGTTGCGCGGGCCGGCGCCGGCGACGTCCGGGGCGGGCCCGCCGGCGGGGCGGGATGTCGCGGCGTCGCGCGGGGCGTTGTGGCCGCGGCCGCCGGCGGGTGCAGTGCTACTCATAGCTGCACTATATGTGGCCCGCGTCAACGACGTCGCGGTTGGTTGGGGCGGTTACCCGGGCCCCGATCCGAGGGTCGGGTCGCGCCGCGCCCGGTGCTACGGTTAGGGGAACAATCCGCCGGCACCCTCCCCGCGCATGCGCGCGGGGCGCCGGCGGGGCACAGGCAACCGAGTGTTTGAGGGGACGGGTGTCAGGCGCGATGGGTGCACCGAAGCTCGCGAGGATCGACCTGCGCGGCCGGGAGCTGTCCCCGGCGGCGCTGCGGGGCCTCGTGCCGCGCGGCGGGGTGGACGTCGACTCGACGATCCCGAAGGTCGAGCCGATCCTCGCCGACGTCCGCGCGCGCGGCGCGGCCGCGGCCCTCGACCACGGGGAGCGCTTCGACGGGGTGCGCCCCGAGTCGGTGCGCGTCCCCGAGGAGGTCCTCGAGCGCGCGCTCCAGGGCCTCGATAGCGAGGTGCGCCGCGCGCTCGAGGCCGCGGCCGGCCAGATCCGCGCCGTCCACGAGGCGCAGCGCCCAAGCGAGTCGACCGTCGAGCTCGCCGCGGGGCAGCGCGTCACCGAGCGGTTCGTGCCCGTCGAGCGCGTCGGCCTCTACGTGCCCGGCGGGAAGGCTGTCTACCCCTCCTCGGTGCTCATGAACGTCATCCCCGCCCAGGCCGCCGGGGTGGGCTCCGTCGTCGTGGCGAGCCCCCCGCAGCGCGAGCACGGCGGCTGGCCGCACCCCACGACGCTCGCGGCGTGCCGGCTGCTCGGCGTCGACGAGGTGTGGGCCGTGGGCGGCGCGCAGGCCGTGGGCCTGCTCGCCTACGGCGACGAGTCGCAGTCCCTCGAGGCCGCGGACCTCGTCACCGGCCCGGGGAATATCTTCGTCGCGGCGGCGAAGCGCCTCGTGCGCGGCGTCGTGGGCACGGACGCGGAGGCCGGCCCCACCGAGATCGCCATTCTCGCCGATGAGACCGCCGACCCGCGGTTCGTCGCCGCCGACCTGCTCAGCCAGGCCGAGCACGACCCCATGGCCGCGAGCGTGCTCATCACCGACTCCGAGGCCCTCGCCGACGCGGTCGACGGGGAGCTCGCGGCGCGCGCCGCGGCGACCCGCCACGCCGAGCGGGTCGCCGAGGCCCTCGGCGGGCAGCAGTCCGCGACCATCCTCGTCGAGGGCCTCGAGCAGGGCGTGGCTGTGGCCGACGCCTACGCCGCCGAGCACCTCGAGATCCACACCGCCGACGCCGAGTCTGTCGCGGCGCGCATCCGCCACGCCGGCGCGATCTTCGTCGGGCCCTACTCTCCGGTGCCGCTCGGCGACTACGCCGCCGGCTCCAACCACGTGCTGCCCACCTCGGGGACCGCCAGGTTTAACCCGGGGCTCTCGACGCACACGTTCCTGCGCCCCGTCAACGTCGTGACCTACTCCAAGCAGGGCCTCGCCGGGGTGGCGGGCGCGATCGCCGCGCTCGCGGAGGCCGAGGACCTGCCCGCCCACGCCGAGGCGGTCGCCGCCCGGCTCACCGACGACGAGGAGGACGAGAGCTAGTGTCCGCCATCCCGGGCGAGGCGGCGAGCCTCGCCGACCTGCCGCTGCGCGAGGAGCTCGCGGGTGCTAGCCCCTACGGCGCCCCGCAGATCGACGCGCCGGTGCGCCTCAACACCAACGAGAACCCGTACCCGCCCTCCGAGGCGCTCGTCGAGGAGCTCGTCGCCGAGGTGCGCGCCGCGGCCGCCGGGCTCAACCGCTACCCGGACCGCGGGGCGGTCGAGCTGCGCGAGCGGCTCGCCGCCTACGTCTCCGGCCAGGTGGGCGTCGAGGTGTCGACCGCGAACCTGTGGGCGGCCAACGGCTCCAACGAGGTGCTCCACCAGCTGCTCCAGGCCTTCGGCGGGCCGGGGCGCACCGCGCTGGGCTTCACGCCCAGTTACTCCATGCACCCCATCCTCTGCCAGGGCACCCACACCGAGTTCGTCTCCCGGGAGCGCGGCTCGGACTTCCGTATCGACCCGGCAGGCGCGCTCGCCGCGGTGCGGGAGATCGACCCCGACGTCGTGTTCGTCACGAGCCCGAACAACCCCACCGGCGACGTCACGCCGCTAGAACTCATCGAGGAGCTCGCCCGGCAGGTTAAGGGGCTCGTCGTCGTCGACGAGGCCTACATGGAGTTCTCCGACCAGCCCTCCGCGATCGGCCTCGTCGACCGCTACCCGAACCGGCTCGTCGTGTCGCGGACGATGTCGAAGGCCTTCGACTTCGCCGGCGGGCGGCTCGGCTACCTCGTCGCCGCGCCCGCCGTCGTCGACGCGCTGCAGCTCGTGCGCCTGCCGTATCACCTCTCCACGCTCGGGCAGGCCGCCGCGCTCGTCGCGCTGCGCCACGCCGACGAGACGCTGGCCACCGTCGCGACCCTGAAGAAGGAGAGGGCCCGCGTCGCGGACGGGCTCGCCGGGCTCGGCTTCGAGGTCGCCGACAGCGAGGCGAACTTCGTGTTCTTCGGGCGGTTTAGCGACTCGCACGCCGCGTGGCAGGCGTTCCTCGACCGCGGTGTGCTCATCCGTGACGTCGGGCAGCGCGGCTACCTGCGCGCCACGATCGGGACCCCGGAGGACAACGACGCTCTCCTCGACGCCGCCCGCCACGTTGCCGCGCGACGGGGCGCCTAGGCGCCTCGAGGCGGGCGCGCGGGCGCCAGGCGCGTGAAATTAATGGCAGTATTCGACGACAACACCGACGGCTAGAAGGAGGGCGACCATGGGCCGCAGCGCCACGATCACCCGCCGGACCAGCGAGTCCGACATCACCGTGACGATCGACCTCGACGGCGGCGGCGAGGTGTCCATCGACACCGGGCTGCCGTTCTTTAACCACATGCTCACCGCCTTCGGGGTGCACGGCGCCTTCGACCTCACCGTGCGTGCGAGGGGCGACATCGAGGTCGACGCGCACCACACCGTCGAGGACACCGCCATCGTTCTTGGCCGGGCCATCGACGAGGCGCTCGGCGACAAGCGCGGCATCGCCCGCTTCGGCTCCCAGCAGCTGCCCATGGACGAGGCGCTCGTCGAGGCGATCGTCGACCTCTCCGGCCGGCCGTACTTCGTCATGCGCGGCGAGCCTGAGCACATGGTCCACCAGGTCATCGGCGGGCACTACGCCACCGTCATTAACCGGCACTTCTTCGAGTCGCTCGCCACCCACGCGCGCGCCACGCTGCATGTCGTGTGCCACTCCGGGCGCGACCCCCACCACATCACCGAGGCGGAGTTCAAGGCCGTGGCCCGCGCGCTGCGCGCCGCGTGCGCCCCCGACCCCCGGATCCACGGGGTGCCCTCGACGAAGGGGGCGCTCTAGCTCGTGGCTGGCTGGGTCGCGCTCGCGTCGAGCGAGGCCGCCGGCGGGGACGCCGGCGGCGGTGTTATCGTGCAGCTCGTGCTCTTCCTGGCCGCCGGCCTGCTCGTCGGCGCGACGTGGGGCGCCTACCAGGCGCGCGCCAGGGGAGCGACGATCGTGTTGGGGGTGCTCGCGGCCGCGGCCGGCGCCGCCGCGCTGGGCATCGCGTTCGGAGGGGGATAAGAGGATTTGATGCTGCGCCAGGGACTCAGCCGCGAGGAGATCGACAACCTCCCGTCCATCTGGCGCAGCCCCGGCTACGCGCCCGCCGTCGTCGCCGCGGCGACCGCGTTCGGCGCGTGGACCATCCTGCTTCCCGTGCTGCCGCTCGCGGTGCTCGCCGACGGGGGCGGCGAGTCCCTCGCGGGCGCGACGACCGGCGTGTTCATGGCCACCACCGTCGCCACCCAGATCGTCACCCCGAGGATCACCGCCCGCTTCGACTACGCGCCCTCCATGGCGGTCGCGGCGCTGCTCATGGGCCTGCCGGCGCTCGGCTACCTCTTAGGCTTCGACCCACTGCCCGTGCTGGGCTTCTCCGCGGTGCGCGGCATCGGCTTCGGGATCCTCACCGTCGGCACCTCCGCGGTCATCGCGGAGCTCGTGCCCGCCCGGCTGCTCGGCAAGGCCACCGGCACGCTCGGGGTGTTCCACGGGCTCAGCCAGCTCATCTGCCTGCCCACCGGGCTCGCGATCGCCGAGTCCGGGCTGGGGTTTGCGCCCGTCTTCGGGATCGCCGCGCTCGTCGGCGTCGTCGCCGCCGTGGTGTGCCTCCTCATCCCCGCGACGCGCCGCGGTACTGCCGAGCCCGAGCCCGAGGATGCCGCCGCCCGGCCGCTCGCGCCGCGCGCCGAGACGTGGAAGCTCGTCACCGTGCCCGCGATCGCGATGTTCGTCGTCGCGATGGCCTTCGGCACGATCTCGAACTTCCTGCCCGCCGCCGTCCTCGAGCTCGACGCCGCGGGCGGCGCGGTCGCCGGCGGGCTCATGCTCTCGCTCATCGGCGCGGCCGGGATGGTCTCGCGCTACGCGGCCGGCATGATCGCCGACCGGCGCGGCGCCGCGGGTGCGACGCTCATCCCCGGCCTCGCGATCGGCGTGGCGGGGCTCCTCGCGCTCGGCGCGGCCTTCGCCTTCGATGCGAGCCTGTGGCTCGTCGTCGTCGCGGTCTTCGGCTACGGGCTGGCCTTCGGCTTCGTGCAGAACGAAGCGCTCTTAACGATGTTCGCCAGGCTGCCTCGCAGCCGCACCTCGCAGGCCTCGGCGATCTGGAACATCTCCTACGACTCCGGCACCGGGGTGGGCTCCTTCCTGCTCGGCTTCGTTGCCGCCGCCTCGAGCTTCGCGGGCACGTTCGCCGCGGCGGGCGTGCTGCTCGCGGGCGCGCTCGCCGTGACCGTCGCCGACCGGGTCGCCGGGCGCCACCGGCTCGTCGAGTACGCCAACACCCGTGCCAGGCTGCGCCAGGTGCCGGTCGCGCGCCGCGCGGTGCGCGCCGTG
>NZ_JH815192.1:239405-243456 GCF_000296405.1 Corynebacterium otitidis ATCC 51513 | reverse complement strand
GCCCGCCCCGCGGGCGCAGGCGGGGAGGAGATCGCCGTCGACGATCCCGGCCGCCGCCCGGAGCCGCCCGCCGAGGCCCCCGACCCCGCCGACGCACACAACCCTGTCGAGGAATAGCCCCCGCGGGGGCGCGGGCCCCGCCGCGGGCGGGGGCCGGGGCGGGGCCTACCGGTAGGTAGACTTCCGGAACCATGGCACCCACCGTTGCGCTCTTCGACTACGGCGCGGGAAACATCCGCTCCGCCGCCCGGGCCCTCGAGGCCGCGGGCGCCCAGGTCTCGGTCACCGCCGAAAACGACGAGGCGCTCGCCGCCGACGGGCTCGTCGTGCCCGGGGTGGGGGCGTTCGCCTCGTGCATGGCGGGCCTTGAGGCCGCGGGCGGGCCGCGGGTCGTGGGCCAGCGGCTCGCCGGCGGGCGGCCGGTCTTAGGCATCTGCGTCGGGCTGCAGGTCCTCTTCGAGGAGGGCTCCGAGCACGGGGAGACCGCACGGGGCTTAGGCGAGTGGCCCGGCCGCGTGGAGCGCCTCCACGCCCCGGTGCTGCCGCACATGGGCTGGAACACCGTCACCCGCGACGACCGCGACCCCCGCTCGGAGGGCGCGCCGGCGCGCATGTTCGCCGGCATCGACCCGGGCGAGCGCTTCTACTTCGTGCACTCCTACGGGGTGCGCCGCTGGGAGCTGCGCACCGAGGGGCTCACCCGCCCGCCGGCGGTGTGGTGGGCGAGCCACGGTGGCGACGAGTTCGTCGCCGCCGTGGAGAACGGCCCACTGTGGGCCTGCCAGTTCCACCCGGAGAAGTCCGGCCCCGCGGGCCTGAAGCTCCTCGGCAACTGGGTGGCGACCCTCACGCCCCGGGCCGGGGCCTAGTAGATTGGGGAGCCATGGCTTTTAGGCTCATCCCCGCGGTCGACATCGTCGACGGTCAGGCCGTGCGCCTCACCCGCGGCGAGGCCGGCACCGAGACCCCCTACGGCGAGCCGCTCGAGGCGGCGCGGCGCTTCGCCGCCGCCGGCGCGAGCTGGCTCCACGTCGTCGACCTGGACGCGGCGTTCGGGCGCGGCTCCAACCACGAGCACGTCGCCGCCATCGCCAGCGGCACGGACTTGAGGCTCGACGTGACGGGCGGGATCCGCGAGCAGGCGGCCTTCGACCGGGCGGTCGCCGCGGGCGCGGCCCGCGTCACGCTGGGTACCGCGGTGTTCAAGAACCCCGAGTGGGCCGCGGGCGTCATCGCCGAGCACCCCGACCTCGTCGCGGTCGACCTCGCCGCGGTGGAGCGCGACGGCGGCTGGCGCGCCGCGGTGAGCGGCTGGCAGGAGGACGCCGGCGACCTGTGGGAGGTCCTCGAGTCCCTCGACCAGGCCGGGGTGCGCCGCATCGTCGTCACGGACGTCTCCCGCGACGGGGCGCTCACGGGGCCGAATATCGAGCTGCTTCGCGAGGTCTCCGCCGCGACGGACGCGCGCGTCACCGCCTCCGGCGGGGTATCGAGCATCGGCGACGTCGAGGCGCTCGCCGCGCTCGAGGATGAGGGCATCGACGAGGCGATCGTCGGCAAGGCCCTCTACGAGGGCGGCCTCGACCTGGCCGAGGCGCTCAAGGTCGTGACAGGATAGGCCAAGAACCGCCCAATCATCCCCGCGGCGGCCGCAGCCGATCGGGCGCCCGCCCGGGGCGCGCCGCCCGCCGAAGAGACGTGGAGGAGGAAGCATGGCCGAGGCCCGAGACACCGCCGGGGCTACTACCGGCCTGCTTCGCCTCGCCGAGGAGGCCGTGGCCTCGGTCGAGCCCGTCTTCCTCGACGGGCTCGGCGCGAGGCCCAAGACGATGAAGGGCGCGGGCGACTTCGCCACCGAGAAGGACCTCGAGATCGAGGAGCTCCTCCGGCACCGCCTCGGGGAGGGCAGCGGGCTGCCCGTGCTCGGCGAGGAGCACGGCGGCGAGCCCGACCGGGAGCGCTACTGGGTCGTCGACCCCATCGACGGCACGACGAACTACGCGACCGCGAACCCGCTGTGCGCGATCCTCGTCGCGCTCGTCGACGGCGGCCGCCCCGTCGTCGCCGTGACCGCGGCGCCCACCCTGGGCATCCGGCTCTCCGCGGCGGCGGGCGGGCGGCTGCGCGACCGGGGCGAGGAGCTCCCGCCCCGCGAGGAGAGCCCCGACGTCATGGCCCAGGTGGGCTTCTCGTCGATCTCCTCGCACAGCCACCCCACCCCGAGCGAGGACCGCCGCCTCGAGCTCTTAGACGAGCTGGGGCGCAGCTACCTGCGGCCCCGCATCACCGGCTCCATCGGCCTGGACTTGAGCTTCGCGGCGCGCGGCTTCTACGGCGCGGCGGTGTCTCTCTCCCCGCACGTGTGGGACAACGCCGCGGGCGCGCTCCTCGTCGAGGCCGCCGGCGGGCTCGCCACGGACCTCGCGGGTAACCCGTGGCGCGTCGGGGCGGACGGGCTCGTCGCCGGCGCGCCCCGCGCGCACGCCGAGGTGCTGCGCCGCGTCGAGCAGGTGCGCCGCCGCGGGGGCGGGGCCGGCTAAGATCGCCGTCACGCGGCCGCGCGGCTGGGCCGCGGGCGCCGCTTCTTATAGGCGGCGCGCGGCCGCGACACGTCAACGAGAAACGAAGGGGGCCGGGCACAGTGGCGCTGGCGACGAGGGTGATCGCGTGCCTGGACGTCGACGACGGCCGGGTCGTCAAGGGCGTGAACTTCGAGGGGCTGTCCGACGCGGGCGATCCCGTGGAGCTCGCGCGGGCCTACGGCGAGGCCGGCATCGACGAGCTCGTCTTCTTAGACGTCACCGCTTCGCACCAGGGCCGCGGCACCCTCATCGACGTCGTCGAGCGCACCGCCTCCCAGGTGTTTATCCCGCTCACCGTGGGCGGCGGGGTGCGCAGCGCTACGGACGTCTCTGCGCTTTTGCGCGCCGGGGCCGACAAGGTCTCCATCAACACCGCGGCGATCAAGAACCCCGAGCTCGTCACGGAGCTCGCCGCGCGCTTCGGCTCGCAGTGCATCGTCGCCTCCGTGGACGCTAGGCGCACCAGGAAGGGCGAGGAGCCCACCGAGTCGGGCTGGACGGTGACGACCCACGGCGGGCGCACGGCCACGGGGCTTGACGCGATCGCCTGGGCCGCGGAGGTCGCCGAGCGCGGCGCCGGGGAGATCCTGCTCAACTCCATGGACGCCGACGGCACGAAGGCCGGCTTCGACGCGCCGCTCATCGCCGCGGTGCGCAAGAAGGTGGCGGTGCCGGTCATCGCCTCCGGCGGGGCGGGCAGCCCCGCGGACCTCCCGCCGGCGGTGGAGGCCGGCGCGGACGCGGTGCTGTGCGCCTCGATCCTCCACTTCGGGGAGGCGAGCGTCGCGGAGCTCAAGGACGCGCTCGCCGGCGCCGGCGTGGAGGTGAGGCGCTAGATGACCGAGACCCAGCCCAGCCAGGAGGAGATCGCCGCCGCGCGCCTCGACGAGGGCATCGCCGGGCGCCTGAGCCTCAACGACAACGGGCTTCTGCCCGCGGTCGCGCAGGACGCGGAGAGCGGCCGGGTGCTCATGCTCGCGTGGATGGACCCCACCGCGCTCGCCTACACGTTAAAGACCCGCCGGGCGACGTACTGGTCGCGCTCGCGGCGCGAGTACTGGGTCAAGGGGCTCACCTCCGGCCACACGCAGACCGTGCGCGAGGCGCGCCTCGACTGCGACGGCGACACCGTCCTCCTCGTCGTCGAGCAGGTGGGCGGGGCCTGCCACACCGGCGACGACACGTGCTTCGACGCCGACCGGCTGCTCTAGGTCCTTTGAGGCGCCGCCGGGCCGGGCAGGTCGGGGCGCCGGTGTAGCCTGGCTGATCATGGCGGATTCCAAGAAGCGCGCCCGGATCGCCCCGCTCGTCGTCGCGCTCGGCGGCGCGGGGGCGTGGCTCGCCGCGCGGCCCACGTGGGTGAGCGCGGCGCTGTCCGACGACAAGACCTCCGCCGGGGAGGTCGCGCTCAGCGGCGCCCAGTGGGCCCCGGAGCTCTCCGCCGGGGCGCTCGCGCTCGCCGCGGCGGG
>NZ_JH815192.1:237412-238500 GCF_000296405.1 Corynebacterium otitidis ATCC 51513 | reverse complement strand
CGCGCTGAGCGCCGCCGGCCACCACCCGGCCTGCGCCGGGCGCCGCCGCCCGGGCGCGCACTCCTAGAGCATTCCCCGCCCCGAGCGCGGCGCGCCCCAGCCCGCCGACGCGGGGACGATGGGGCACACTAGGGGCGTGGACGTTTCACATCTCGCGAATATCCCCTCGCCCCCGCAGGGGGTGTGGTACCTCGGCCCGGTCCCGATCCGCGCCTACGCGCTGTGCATCATCGTCGGGATCGTCGTCGCCGCGTGGCTCACCGCGAAGCGCTACGCGGCGCGCGGCGGCGACCCCGAGGTCATCTGGGACACCGTCATCGTCGCGGTGCCCTGCGGCATCATCGGCGGGCGCGCCTATCACGTGATCACGCACTACGAGGACTACTTCGGCCCCGGGCACGAGTGGTGGGAGCCCTTCGACATCACCTCCGGCGGCCTGGCGATCATGGGCGCGGTCGCGCTCGGGGGCCTGGGCGTGTTCGCCATGTTCAAGATCCGCGGCATCAGGCTCGGCCCCCTGGCCGATTCGCTCGCGCCGGGCCTCGTGCTCGCCCAGGCGATCGGCCGTCTGGGCAACTGGTTCAACCAGGAGCTCTACGGCCGCCCCACGGACGTGCCCTGGGCGCTGGACATCTACTACCGCGTCGACGAGGCCGGGAACTTCGCGCCGATGACCGGCCGCTCCACCGGGGAGGTCATCGCCTCGGTGCACCCGACGTTCCTCTACGAGATGATCTGGAACATCGGCGTCGCGGCCGCGCTCGTGCTCATCGACCGCAGGCTGCGCGTCGGGCACGGGCGGCTGTTCGCGCTCTACGTCGCGCTCTACGGCTCGGGCCGGTTCGTCATCGAGCACATGCGCACCGACGAGGCGTACACGCTCGGGCCCCTCCGGCTCAACGGGCTCGTCGCCTTGCTGCTCGTCGTCGGCGCGGTCGTCGTGTTCTTCCTGCTGCGCTCCGGGCGGGAGACCCCGCCGCAGGTCGCCGCGTCGAAGAAGAACCCCACCGGGGAGCTCTCCGAGCAGGCGCTCGCCGCGGTGCTCGCCGCGGGCCGCGACCCGAAGACCGGCGAGCCGGCGGCGCCCG
>NZ_JH815192.1:211588-237067 GCF_000296405.1 Corynebacterium otitidis ATCC 51513 | reverse complement strand
CGGCCGCCGCGGACGCGGGTCAGCGACCTGCCTCGTAGCTCCCCGCCGCCGGGGCGGCGCGAGTGCCCCACACCTGCGGGCCGCCGGGCGGGGGAGGGGCGCTTCGCCCGCCCGGGGTGCCGGCGTCGCCCGGAGCAATTATCGTGGTGCCCGTGACTAGGAGAACGAAGATCGTCTGCACGCTCGGGCCGGCGGTGGCCTCCCAGGAGGGCATCGACAGCCTCGTGAGCGCGGGCATGGACGTCGCCAGGATGAACTTCTCGCACGGCAGCCACGAGGAGCACGCCCAAAACTACCGGTGGGTGCGCGACGCCGCCGGGCGGTTTCGGCGCTCCATCGGCGTGCTCGCCGACCTGCAGGGCCCGAAGATCAGGCTCGGCACCTTCGCCACGGGCGAGGCCGACTGGCGAGACGGCGAGGTCGTTCGGATCACCACCGACGACGTCGAGGGCAGCCACGATCGCGTCTCCACGACGTACAAGAAGCTCCACGAGGACGCCCGCCCGGGCGATCATCTCCTCATCGACGACGGGAAGGTCGCCGTCGTGTGCCGCGCCGTGGAGGGCACCGACGTCGTCTGCGAGGTCACCGAGGGCGGGGTCGTCTCCGACCACAAGGGCGTCTCCCTGCCGGGGATGAAGATCTCCGCGCCGGCGCTCTCCGAGAAGGACCGCGAGGACCTGAAATTCGCGCTCGAACTCGGCGTCGACCTCGTCGCCCTGTCCTTCGTCCGCTCGCCCGAGGACGTCGACGAGGTCCACGAGGTCATGGACGAGGTGGGCCGCCGCGTGCCCGTCATCGCGAAGCTCGAGAAGCCCGAGGCCGTCGACGCCGTCGAATCCATCGTGCTCGCCTTCGACGGGATCATGGTCGCCCGCGGCGACCTGGGCGTCGAGGTGCCGCTCGAGGAGGTGCCCGTCTTCCAGAAGCGCGTCATCCAGATCGCCCGGGAGAACGCCAAGCCCGTCATCGTCGCCACCCAGATGCTCGACTCGATGATCACGAACTCGCGCCCCACCCGCGCGGAGGCCTCCGACGTCGCTAACGCCGTGCTCGATGGCACGGACGCCGTCATGCTCTCCGGGGAGACGTCCGTTGGCGTGAACCCCACCAACGTCGTGGCGACGATGAGCCGCATCGTCCGCCAGGCCGAGCGCGATGGGGTCGTGCCGCCGCTGTCGCACATCCCGCGCACGAAGCGGGGCATCATCTCCTACTCGGCGCGCGATATCGCCGAGCGGCTCAACGCCCGCGCGATCGTGGCGTTCACCTCCTCGGGCGACACGGCCCGCCGGGTCGCTAGGCTCCACTCGCGGCTCCCGCTTATCGTGTTCACCCCGGACGACAGCGTGCGCGCGCAGCTCTCCGTGACGTGGGGCGTGCAGACCTTCCCCGCCCCGGAGGTCGTCTCCACCGACGAGATGATCGGCGTCGTCGACTCCGCGCTGCTCAAGGCGGAGGACTATCAGCGCGACGACATCATGGTCATCGTCGCCGGCACCCCGCCGGGAGTGCCGGGCAACACGAACATGATCCGCGTCCACCAGCTCGGCGAGGCGGACTAGGACCACCTGCCCGGGCTCGGTTCTCCCGGGGCCGTGGCGCGAGGCGGCGCCCTGCGGTATGCGTTGACGTAGAGGTCACCGGCGAGACGACAACGAGGAGGACCCGATGCCGCACGCCAACGCACCCTTGACGGCCGCCGGGCGCGCCCGGCTGGTGTCCCTGGTCGTTGACGAGGACTACTCGCTGCGCCGGGCGGCCAAGGAGTGCGGCGTGTCGCCGACGACCGCCTATCGGTGGGTGAAGCGCCACCGCGAGGGCGCGAACCTGGAGGACCGCTCCAGCAGGCCGAACAACTGCCCTCACCAGCTCACCGAGGAGCAGGAACAGAGAATCGTGGCGATCCGCCAGGAACGGCGCTGGGGGATGTTTCGCATCGCCCGGGAGGTGGGCGTCGCGACCTCGACGGTGGAGCGGGTTCTGAAGCGCCGCGGCATGCCCACGCGGCTGTAGCGCCGCTCGCGGCGCCGTATTCGGCCTGCGCGGCGGAGTTCGTCGGGTCGCCGCGGGACGATTGGCCCGGCACGCGCTCGCTCGCGCGAGCCTGAGGAAGCTCGGATCGGTCCCGGACGCGACGACAGCGGCACATCCACGGTAGGGGCCGGCGGGGCGGGCGTGCTCATCGTCAGCCACGACCCCGGGGTCGTAGGCCAGGCCGACCGCATCATCCCGCTGGACGCGTCGGTTGGCTAGTTGCTGGGCGCGGGGCGGCGGCGCAGGTAGGTCAGGCACGCCGCGGCGCCGGCGCGCACCGCGGAGTTGATCGACGGCTCGTAGTCGGGCAGGTAGGTCGACGTGTGGTTGACCGGCACGTCGGTGTCGACGGTGCCGTTGGCCTGGGCGCGATCCCACTGCTCGGCGGGGGTGCAGCCGATGAACCAGTACATGTACGGAGCGTTGAAGGCCCGGGGGATGTGCGAGAAGTCCTCCGAGGCGGTGCTGCGCGTCGCGGTGACGGAGTTCGCGCCGAACACGTCGTCGAAGATGGGGCGCACCCGGCTGAAGACCTCCGGGGTGTTGTCGGTGATCTCCCCGTGGGCGAAGTACTCGAAGCGGGGCTTCTCCGGGCAGCCGGAGGCCTCGCACTCGGCGGCGACGACCCTGCGGATCGCGCGGTAGAGGCGCCGCTTGACGTCCTCGTCGTAGAAGCGGCAGTTGAGCACGAGCTCAGCCTCGCCGGGGATGGTGTTGTTCGTGTTGCCCGAGCGGAGCGTGCCGACGGTGACGACGGCGAACTCGTTGGGGTCGATCTCGCGGCCGACGATCCCCTGGAGGCGCACGACGATCATCGCGGCGACGAAGGTCGGGTCGATGCCCTTGTGCGGCATGGAGCCGTGTCCGCCGCGTCCGGTGATGGTGATGCGGATCGAGTCGCAGCCGGCCATCTGCCCGCCGGGCATGGTCTGCACCTCGCCGGCGCGGCCGGGCATGACGTGCTGGCCGAAGCACACGTCGGGGGCGGGGATGAGGTCGGCGAGCCCGTCGGCGATCATCGCGTCGGCGCCGCGGCTGTTCTCCTCGGAGGGCTGGAAGAGCGCGACGAACGTGCCCGACCACGCCTCGCGGGCCTGGTCGAGGGTGGCGCACACCCCAAGCAGCGCGGAGGTGTGCAGGTCGTGGCCGCAGGCGTGCATGACCGGAGAGGCCGAGCCGTCGGGCAGCGCGACGACCCTCGTCGACTGGAAGGGGAGCCCGGTCTCCTCCTTGACGGGCAGCGCGTCGAAGTCGGCGCGCATGAGCGCGGTGGGCCCCTCGCCGTTGCGGAAGATGCCCACGAGCCCGAAGCCGCCGATGCCGGTGATGATCTCGCAGTCGAAGCGCTGGAGCATCTTCTCCACGCGCGCCGCGGTGCGGCGCTCCATCCCGGAGAGCTCCGGGTTCTCGTGGAGGTCCTCGTAGAACGGCCGAAGAAAGCCGAGGTCCGGGGTGTGGGTGGCGATGAGTTCCGCGATGGTGGTCACGGGGCTCCCGCCGGCGGGTCGCGGGGTGGAAAGGCTCATATCTCCCACCACTATAACGAGGCCTTCCCAGCCGCCCCGGACTTAGCTAAGGTGAGCTTCATGTCTGCGATTCATTTCGACGTGCTCGTGCCGCGCGGCCAGGCGCAGCCGCTGGGCGAGGTCTTCGCCACCGCGGGGAAGAAGCTCCGCGCCGCGCGGCACGCCGACGCCGTCGAGACGAGCCGCACCGAGCTCGACGCGGCCGGCCCGCTCGCGAAAGAGCTCTCCCGGGTCTACGAGGACGAGCACGACGGCCGCGCCCTCGAGGATGCCTCCCTGCAGCGCTACACGCTGTCGCTGCGCGGCTTTGGGGGCTCGCTCAACCAGCTGGCGATGGCGCTCTCCAGGCTGCTCACCCCGCCGGCGCAGCTGCCCGACGACCGGGTGCTGCGCGAGAACGAGCGCAGCTTCGAGGTGCCGGCGCTCTACCCCTGGACCGTGGCGATCGAGCGGTAGGCCTCGCCGAGCCGCCGCCCCGCGCGGCGCAGCTGCTCCTCGACACCCACGCCCTCCTCGAGCGTCTCGGCGAGCGCGCCCTCGGGCAGCAGCCCCTCCGGGATCCGGCCGGCCGCGACGCCGAGGCGCGCGACCGCGCCGCGGGCGAGCTCCGCGACCGCGCCGAGGACCTTCCCGCGGAAGGACTGCTCGTCGACCGTGCCCTCCGCGGTGACGACGAGGTCCGCGCCCGCGATCTTTTCTTTCAGCCCCTGGGCGGCGGCGACCGCGGCCGCCCCGGGCAGCACCTCGACGTGGCCGAGGTCGCCGTAGATGAGGCGGCTGAGCCACGCGATCCCGACCGGGATCGCGCCGGCCGCCCCGTAGCCGGGGCGCTCGGGGTCGACGTCGAGGACCCGGCAGAGGTGCGCCAGCGACTCCTCGAGGAGCTCGACGTCGGAGGCATCGGCGCCCTTCTGCGGCCCGAAGCCGCGCGCCGCGCCGTTCTCGCCGGTCACCGGGGCGGTGACGTCGGCGAGCAGCACCCAGTCCACCCCGGCGGCGGGGATATTGAGCTGGGCGGTGTCGATGTGCTCGATGGCCTTCAGCCAGCCCCCGCCGTGGGGCACCGGCGCGCCGGACGCGGCCTGGGGCGCGGCGCCGAGCGCGGCGAGGATGCCCGTGCCCCCGTCGAGCGTGGCGCTGCCGCCCAGCGCCAACACGATCCTTCTCGCGCCGCGGGACTGGGCGTCGGCGACGAGAACCCCGGTGCCGTACGTGTCGCCGGTGAGCGGCACCGGCGAGTCCTTGACCTGCGGCAGCCCGGAGGCCGCGGCGACGTCGATGTGGGCGGTGCGCGACTCCCGGTCGAGGAAGTAGGTCGCCTCGGTGAGCCGCCCGGCCGCCGTCGTCGTCGGCAGGGTGATCGGCTCCCCGCCGAGCAGCGCGGCGGTGCCCTCCCCGCCGTCGGCCATGGGGGCCAGGGCGATCTCCGCGTCGGGCAGCGCCTCGCTCAGCCCGGCGGCGAGCCAGCGCGCGGCGTCGGGGGAGGAGGCGGTGCCCTTGAGCGAGTCGGGGGCGACGACGATGCGGGGAGAGTGCTTCACGGGCGCCCATTGTGCCACGCGGCGCCAGTCTCGGACGCCCCTTCCCCAGCGGGAATCCGGGGAGGTCCACCATGCCCGTATCAGTGGCGTCCGCCGCATTTGTCTGCACGGGCGGGCCGCATAACTGTATAGTGGTGAGCGGCCTAATGAAGGCGAGGGCGCGAAGCGTTCTGGGTCGATCCGCTTACTCGTCGCGAGTCGATGAGCGTCGCCGATTATCATTCGGAGTTCCGAGGAGGAAGAAACCGATGTCACTGGAATCGTCCATCGAAGAGCGGGTATCCCGATACTACGATCTGCTGCTCAAGCGCAACGCAGGGGAGCCCGAATTCCACCAGGCGGTCGCCGAGGTCCTCGACTCGCTCAAGGTCGTCCTCAAGCAGGACCCGCACTACGGCGACTACGGCCTCATCCAGCGGGTCTGCGAGCCGGAGCGCCAGCTCATCTTCCGGGTGCCCTGGGTCGACGACAACGGCGAGGTTCAGGTCAACCGCGGCTTCCGCGTCCAGTTCAACTCGGCGCTCGGGCCCTACAAGGGCGGGCTGCGCTTTCACCCGTCGGTCTATCTCGGCATCATTAAGTTCCTGGGCTTCGAGCAGATCTTCAAGAACTCGCTCACCGGCCTTCCCATTGGCGGCGGTAAGGGCGGCTCGGACTTCGACCCGAAGGGCAAGTCCGAGGGCGAGGTTATGCGCTTTTGTCAGTCCTTTATGACCGAGCTGTTCCGCCACATCGGCGAGTACCGCGACGTTCCTGCCGGCGACATCGGCGTCGGCAGCCGCGAAATCGGCTTCCTGTTCGGTCAGTACCGCCGGCTCACCAACCAGCACGAGTCCGGCGTGCTCACCGGCAAGGCGCTCGAGTGGGGCGGCTCGCTCGTGCGCACCGAGGCCACCGGCTACGGCGCCGTCTACCTCACCGAGGAGATGGTCAAGGCCAAGGGCTTCTCCTTCGACGGCGTGAAGGTCACCGTCTCCGGCTCGGGCAACGTCGCGATCTACGCCGCGAAGAAGGCCCAGGAGCTCGGCGCCGAGGTCGTCGCCATGTCCGACTCCTCCGGTTGGGTCTCCACCCCGGGCGGCGTCGACGTCGAGGCGCTGCGCGACATCAAGGAGAACCGCCGCGAGCGGATCTCCGCCTACGCGAAGGAGGTCGACGGCGCCGAGTTCCACGAGAACGGCTCGATCTGGTCGCAGCCCTGCGACATCGCGCTGCCCTGCGCGACGCAGAACGAGCTCGACGCCGAGGACGCGTGCACCCTCGTGAAGAACGGCTGCCGCTTCGTCGCGGAGGGCGCGAACATGCCCTCCACCCCGGAGGCCATCGCCGTCTTCAAGCAGGAGGGCGTCTCGTTTGCGCCGGGCAAGGCCGCCAACGCCGGCGGCGTGGCGACCTCCGCGCTGGAGATGCAGCAGAACGCCTCGCGCGACAGCTGGGACTTCGAGTACACCGACGGCCGGCTTCAGGCGATCATGAAGAACATCTTCCGCACGATCGACGAGACCTCGAAGAAGTACGGCCACGAGAACGACTACGTGCTCGGCGCGAACATCGCCGGCTTCACCAAGGTCGCCGACGCGATGCTCGCCCAGGGCGTCGTCTAAGCCCTTAGAACCCCAAGGTTTTTCGGCCCCGGCCGGGGACACCCCGGCCCCGGCCCGGACCGCCCCGCGTCCGCGGCGCCGTCGACTGGTTCGACACGCCGCGGCGCGGGGGCGTTCGGGCAGGTAGCGGGCGAGATAGGATCGATCTATGTATCGCGTGTTTGAAGCCCTCGATGAGCTCGTGCGGATGGCCGACGACGGCTTCGGGGTCCCGATGACCTCGAACTGCATCGTGCCCCGCAACGAGATGCTCGCCCTGCTCGACGACCTGCGCAACTCCCTGCCCGTCGAGCTCGACGACGCCCAGGACGTCCTCGACCGCCGCGACGAGGTGCTCCGCGACGCGGAGACCCGCGCCAAGGAGCAGCTCGACGACGCCGAGAGCGAGGCGGAGGAGACCCTCACCCGCGCCCGCGAGGAGGCCGAGGGGCTCGTCTCCGACGCGGAGGCCCGCGCCTCGTCCACGGTGCAGAGCGCCGAGGAGGAGGCCGACGACATCGTCGCGCGCGCCCACCGGGAGGCCGACCGGCTCGTCGCCGACGGCAACGAGGCCTACCAGCAGAGCGTCAACGAGGGGCTCGCCGAGCAGAACCGTCTCGTCGCCGAGTCCGAGGTCGCCCGCCGCGCGAACGAGGAGGCCCACCGCGTCGTCGACGCCGCGCACGCCGACTCCAAGCAGCTGCGCCAGGAGTGCGACGACTTCGTCGATAACAAGCTCGCCGAGTTCGAGGAGACGCTCTCCAACGTGCTGCGCACGGTGACGAAGGACCGCCAGGCGCTGCGCCGCGGCGCGGGCGCCGGCGGGCGCGAGTACCGCTACCGCTCCGAGGAGCGCGGCGAGCGCTAGAGACCCGGGCCGCCGGGTGTAGACTCCGGCGGTAGATATGGCTTCACCATTTGTGTTCGACGTCAGCGCGCTGCTCCGCGAGGGCGCCCAGCCGGAGACCCAGACCCGCCGAGGGGCCGCGCCGAGGCGCATCGGCGCGGAGATGATCGCCATCCCCGAGGGGGAGGAGGTGGAGGTCTCCGCGGTGTTGAGCCCGGTGGGCTCCGGGGTGCTCGTCGACGCGGACCTCACCGCGATGCTCAAGGGGGAGTGTTCGCGCTGCCTCGCGGAGCTCAACTGGGAGCGCAGCTACCACGTCTCGGAAATGTTCCTCAGCCCCGGCGAGAGCCTCGGCGGGGACGAGGCCGACGACGAGGCTGACGAGCCGCCGGAGGTCGTTGACGACGAGGTCGACATCACCCAGGCCGTCACCGACGAGGTGGGCCTCGACCTGCCGTTCAACCCGGTGTGCGAGGGCGGCTGCGAGGGCGAGGCGCCCGCCCCGGACGGGATTTCCGGGGAGGACGAGGGCGAGCTCATCGACCCGCGGCTCGCGGACCTGGAGAAGTTCCTGTGAGCAAGAAGAACCGCCCCACCGGCGAGGAGGCCCTCGCCGAGGCGTACGCGATCATTGACCACGCCCCGCTGCGCGAGCGCCTCGGCGTGGATATCGACGACGGGCTGCTCGCTAGGGCGCTGACGCACCGCTCGTTCGCCAACGAGCACGGGGGCCTGCCCAACAACGAGCGCCTCGAGTTCCTGGGCGACGCGGTCCTGGGCCTCACCGTCGCCGCGGAGCTCCTCGAGCGGCACCCGGACGCCACCGAGTCGACGATCTCGAAGATGCGCGCCTCGGTCGTGTCGGGCTACGCGTGCGCGGACATAGGCCGGCGCATCGAGCTCGGCCAGCACCTCCTGCTCGGCCGCGGGGAGCTCGCCTCCGGGGGCCGCGACAAGGAGTCCATCCTCGCCGACACCGTCGAGGCGCTGCTCGGCGCGGTGTACCGCCAGCACGGCTTCGCGACGACGAGGCGGGTGATCCTCGACCTCTTCGCCCCGCTCATCGACCAGGCGACGTCGAAGAGCCGCCGGGAGGACTGGAAGACCGTGCTCCAGGAGCACGCCGCGGCCCACGGCAAGGATCTGCCTGCCTACGACACGACCGCCACCGGGCCCGCCCACGACCAGACGTTCACCGCGGTCGTGCGGCTCGGCGAGGAGGAGCTCGGCCGCGGCGAGGGCCACAACAAGAAGCTCGCCGAGCAGGCCGCCGCCCGCGAGGCGTGCCGCGCGCTGGGCGCCGGTGCCTGAGCTCCCCGAGGTCGAGGTCGTGCGCCGCGGGCTCGCCTCCCACGTCGTCGGAGCTGCCTTCGACTCCGCCGAGGTGCTGCGCGCGCGCTCCAACCGCGGCCAGGACGGGCCGCTCGAGCCGCTGCTGCGCGGCCGGAGCGTCACCGCCGCGCGGCGCCGCGGGAAGTACCTGTGGCTGGAGCTCTCCGACGGGCGGGCGCTGTTCATTCACCTCGGGATGAGCGGCCAGCTGCGGGTCCAGCCCGCCGACACTCCTCCGGGGAGGCATACCCGCGTGCGCCTCGGGATGACGGGGGCTGCAGGAGGGCGCTTCTTCCTCGACTTCGTCGACCAGCGCACCTTCGGGCGGCTGCTCGCCACGGGGATGGAGGGGGCGGTTCCCGCCCCGGTCGCGCACGTCGCGCCCGACCCCTTCGAGGAGTCCTTCGACCCCGTTGAGGTCGCCCGGACGATCCGGAGGAAGCGTTCGGAGATCAAGCGCGTGCTCCTCGACCAGCAGGTGGTCTCGGGGATTGGGAATATCTACGCCGACGAGGCGCTGTGGGCGGCAAAGATCAGGCCCACGAAGAAGGCGACGACGCTGCGCCAAAAAGACGCGCTGCGCCTCCTCGATGAGGCGCGCGCCGTCATGGGCCGCGCGCTTGAGGCCGGCGGCACAAGCTTCGACGAGCTCTACGTCAACGTCAACGGTGAGTCTGGCTACTTCTCCCGCAGCCTCAACGTCTACGGCAGGGCGGGGGAGCCCTGCCCGCGTTGCGGCACCCCGATCACGCGGGTGCAGTGGACCAACCGCTCCTCGCACTACTGCCCGGCCTGCCAGTAGGGGCTGCGGCCGGCCGGCGGCGCGCCGGCTGGCAAGCTCCCGCCCCGCGCGACCTTGGGGGCCGGGCGGGGCGGGGAAGGTGTCTCCGAGCGGCGCTTGTGCTTAGAGCGCGTGGGAGGCCGCGACGGCGATGCCGCCGTCCTCGGTCTTAGCCACGGTGGCGCTGACCCGGTAGACCTCGCGGAGCATCGCCGAGGTGACGACTTCCCCCGGGGCGCCGTGGGAGTGCACCGCCCCGTCACTTAAGACCACGACCCGGTCGGCGAAGCGCGCCGCGTGCCCGAGGTCGTGGACGGCGACGACGACGGTGGCGGGCGCTCCCACCGCGAAGTCGCGGATGCGTCCCATGAGAATGAGCTGGTTGCGCAGGTCGAGCGCCGAGGTCGGCTCGTCGAGCAGCAGCACCTGAGGATGGCGGACGGTGGCCTGCGCGAAGCCGACGAGCTGGCGCTGCCCGCCGGAGAGCTGCGCCATGGTGTGCGCCGCGAGCGGCGCGAGCCCTAAGTCCTCGAGCACGACCGCGACCGCGGCGCGGGACTCCTCGCTCACGCGCAGCCCCGCGAAGCCGCGCAGCGACTGCTGCCTGGCGAGCAGCACCGACTCGAAGACCGTGAGAGAGCTCTCCGGCGGGGGATCCTGCGGCAGGTAGAGGGCCTCCGGGCCGCTAACGGAGCCGGAGTGTCTCTCGATGCCGGCGATGCAGCGCATCAGAGTCGACTTCCCGGCCCCGTTGGGGCCGACGAGCGCGGTGACCGTGCCGGGGTGAAGCTCCGGGAGGGTCACGTCGCGCAGGATCGGGCTTCGCGAGTAGGACAGCGACACCGAGGAGACCTGCACGGGGCGCGGGTCGCGCCCCGCCGGGGGCTCGGCCGCGGCGGCGCGTTCTACGTGTTGGGTGGTGGTCGTGGCGGTCATCGCTTCTCCAGTCGTCGACGTCGGAAGGGGAATGAAGAAAAACGGGTTGTGGTGGGGCCCGCCCCGCCGGCGGGAGCCGGATCGGCAGGGCGGGGAAGAGGGGCGGCTAGTGCCAGTTCTTCTTCCGGTTGCTCATGATGATGACCATGAACACCGGCACGCCGACGATCGCGGTGATGATGCCCACCGGCAGGATCACGCCGGGCTGGATCAGCTTCGAGACCATCGACGCGCCCGTGAGCAGCACCGCGCCCGCGAGCGTCGAGGCGCTCAAGAAATAGCGCTGGTCCTCGCCGACGAGGATGCGGGCGACGTGCGGGCCGATGAGCCCGATGAACCCGATCGTGCCGGCCATGGACACCGCGGTCGCCGCCATGAGCGAGACCCCCACCAGCGCCAGCGCCCGGGAGCGGTCGACGTTGACCCCCAGCGCGCGGGCCCGGTCGTCGCCCATCCGAAACGCCGTGAGCGTCCACGAGTGGCGGTAGAACAGCGCCAGGCAGCACGCGGTGATCGCCGCGAGCAGCGCGATCTGCGACCAACTCGCGCGGGTGAGCGAACCCATCGTCCAGAACACCACCTGCTGCAGCTGCATCTCCGAGGCGACGTACTGCATAAGAGCGAGCAGCGCGTCGAAGAGGAACACGATCGCGATGCCCAGAAGGATCATCGACTCCGCGCCCGAGCCGCGCAGCCTAGAGAAGACGAGGATCACCGCGCACGCGAGGACCGCGAACGCCCACGCGCTGCCCGCCATGCCCAGCGCCGCGCCCAGCGAGGTCGCCGCGAAGCCGGTGACCGTCACTAGCGCCGCGCCGAAGCTCGCCGCCGCCGAGATCCCCAGCGTGTAGGGCTCGGCGAGCGGGTTGCCGAGGATGGTCTGCATCTCCGCGCCGGCCGCGGCGAGCGCCCCACCGATGAGCACCGCGGTGACCGTCATGGGAAGCCGGATATCGAAGACGATCTGGTGGTCGATGGCGCGCGCCGCGCCGGGGTGGACGAGGGTATCGACCGCCTCGCTGGCGCTCAGCGCCCCGCTGCCGATGAGGAAGTCCGCGCACGCGCACGCCACGAGCAGCGCGGCGAGGCCTAAGACGACGAGCAGGTTGCGCCGCGACTTGGTGCGATACCACGCGCTCGTCGCCGACGTCGCGTCGGGCTTCGCCGCCGCGCCGGGCGAGGCGGCGGACCTCCTGCCGGTCAGCGTCACGACAGGCCCGTCCAGAACGTGCCCTCGGCCTCGATGGGCAGGAACTCCTCGTGGAGCTCCTCGAAGTCGGCCTGCGGGTCGAGGTCCGCGAACAGCTCGGGGTGGATGGCCTTAGCGAACCACTCCATCGCGAGGAAGTTATACGGCGAGTTGTAGAAGTGGTGCCAGGCGGCAAACGCCCGGCCCTCTTTCACCGCGTCGAGCTCCTTGATGCCCGGCTGGTTATCGATCGCGCTTTTCAGGTCCTCCTTCGCCTTGTCGGCCGGCTCGTCGTAGCCGAGCGGCACATAAGAGCCCTCCTTAAATTCGGAGTTCGCCGGGCCCCAGTTCGCGCCGGTGAGCAGGAGGACCTCCGGGTTCGCGTCGACGACGGCCTCCGGGGAGACCTCGCCGGCGTTGATATCGGGCAGGAGATCGTCGCCGATGTTGTGGCCGCCGACGAAGTTGACGATCTGCGAGAGGTTCGAGTCCGAGAACGTGCCGCAGCAGTCGCCGTTGCCCGCCGCGCGCCACAGGAACGTGTCGACCGGCTCGGGCTTCTCCTCCTTGAGGCGGTCCGCAACGGCGGACTTCTTCGCCTCGTAGAAGTCGACGAAGCGCTCGGCGTTGTCCTCCTGGCCGAAGAGCTCGCCCATGAGCTCGATGCTCGGCACGGTGTGGTTGACCGGGTCGAGGAAGAAGTCGATCGCCACCGTGGCGACCCCCGCCTTCTCCAGGGTGCCGACGAGGCCCGCCTCCTCGGCGGAGTCGAACTTGTCGGCGCTGACGACGAACACGTCCGGCTCGAGCCCCAAAAGCTCCTCGGGGTCGATGTCCTCGATCTTGCCGATCGTGGCGATGTCCTCGATCTCGGGGAACTTCTCGCGGTACTTGTTGTAGGCCTCGGGATCGTTGCGCTTCATGTCGTCGGGCCACGCGGCGATGCCGTCGAGCGGCTCGTCGGGGTTGAGCACCGCGGTGGTGTAGAGCATGCGCTGGCTGCCCAGTGCGGCGTGTTCCACCGTGGCCGGCACGGTCACCTCGCGGCCGAGGATATCGGTGATCGTGCGGGTGTCGCCGTGCTCCGCCCCAGCGGAGCTCTCCGGGGCGCCGGGGGCGGGCTCCTCGCCGCCGCTGCACGCGCCGGCGAGCAGCAGCCCGGAGGCTGCGAGCGTCGCGACGAGCGGGCGGATAAGCCGCCTCGCGGCGCGGGAACCGGGTGATACCGCGGCGATCAACTGGGACATGACGATCCCTTTCTTCTCGGTGGACAGGCATTAAATCTGCGACGACGCCCGCCGCAGAACGTCGGGAAGCCTAGGACCGCCTAAAGATGATCACAAGGATGCACTTCGCTCATACACCCAAAAGTGGTAAGTCTACCCTAGTCAAAACTAATGCGCGGGAGCCGCGGCTTGCCGGCGCGGCCTCCGGGTTTCCCGCACCGGGGCCGGTCGAGGCCGGCTGAGAAGGCGCCCTCGGGCTCGATGGGCAGGAACTCCTCGTGCAGCTCCTCGATGTCGGCCTGCGGGGCCGAGGTCTCCGAACAGTTCCGGGTGTGGCCGGCGGATCCCGTCTCGGTGTAGAGCTAGGGCATAACCATCCATTGCTCGTGCGCGAGCAGGTCCTGCAGCTGGCACAACTGCGATCGCAGGGCCGTATGAGGCCTCAGTGTGCTCACCAGGCGGTGTGCGGAGGGACGATGGTCTCCCCACCCCTACGAGGCACTAACGAGGCGATCGAAACCGCCGGGGAGAAGTCTGCCTGCCGCGACTTATCCTCCAGGCCGGCGCGGTCGAGCGGTTGGCGCCGGGGTCAGTCTTCCAGCCTGGGCATCGGGCTAGCTGTAGTTAATGCCGTGGATGGGCGTGCCGTGGGATGCCTGAGCGGTCGTGGCTGTGGGTTGGTGTCACGGCGGCGGACAGGAAAGACCCCTCGGGTGACGTCGAGGGGTGGACGCGTTGTGCCGCGTCGTGTAGACACCGTGGCGGGCGCGGCGTGAGAGGGAGGTTATGACTCGCCGCGATCGGCGTCTTTCCTTTCCTTGCGCTCCTGCCACTCGATCCTGGATGTGGGGATGAGTGCGATGACGGCGCCCAGTGCCGCCACGATGACGCATCCGAGCGGGGTGAAGTCCCATTCGAGGATGTTAAAACCGTCGGGGTCCTTCTCGCCCATCCAGTCGAGGATGTGGGGTCCGAACTGCGATCCTGCCCAGTACAGGGCGATTCCTGCGATCGCACCGAGCGCGGAGTTGATCACCAGCCACTTTTTGTAGGGGGTATTCTTTTCGATCTTTTTAACCATGGTGATCCTTTTCGTTGATTGATGTGGAGGGGTGGGTGGAGCGCTTGATGGGGTGAATGAGATGTTATCTGGAATGGCGGTGAAGTAGCTGTGGTTCCTGGCCTCGGCGCTGGGCTATTGGGGCGAATGGCGGCGGGGAGGAAAGACAGATGGCGCGGCTCCAGTGGTGCTCGCGAGCGGCCGTGTGGAGACACGCGGCGCGGCGACGCGCGGGGGTGGCGGGTCTCAGTCTAGAAGGGCGCCACAGTTATCGATCACGTCCTTGACGTTAAGCACCTTGTTGAGGGCCTTTCCGGCTTCCTCCCCGAGCCCCTTCTCAAGAACCGCGAGCGCTCCTTGCGTGGTCTTTTCCTTGAGGGCGTCGACGACCACGCTGGCCAAGTCGGTCACCCCGCCGGCGAGCTCGATGAAGGTGATGATGTTTTTGCCGGGATCGCGATGGACAGGGCGCTGGCGAGCGCGGTGATGCAGCCCTTGGCGTTCTCGTAGGTGAGCTCCCGCGTCTGCCGCATCCGCTCGATGAGCCGGTTAAGGGCTTCGGTAACCCTCGGGGAGTCTGTGGGTTGCCCCTGGAGTTCGGCGGGCAGGCTGAGGTATGCGTTGACGATGCGCTGCAGTTCGACGGCAATGGCGGTGGCTTCGGTCGAGAGACCCTGCCGTTCGCTCTCGAAGGCAACCGCGTCGAGATCCTTGTATCGGAGGGCTTCGGAGGTGTGCTGGGGCGCCGTCGCCTCGGGGGCGGCGTGGGCTGTGCCGCTGGCGGGTCCGGCAGCGATAGCGCCTGCGGTGAAGACGGTGACCGCAACGATCGTGGCGGAAACCTTGGCCGGGATGGCGCGCATCTGAGTTCCTCGCTCAAAGAAGTATTCGATGTGATCTCAAGCATAAGCATCCGTCAACGGTGATGCGCATGGTTGCAAGTGAAATGTTGTGAAAATCTGGGCTAACGGTCAGTGTCGGGGAGCTCCTAAATGGAACGTTGCGTGGCCCCCTTTCGGACATGGCCGGGAGGGCGGGCGTCGAGACCGGTCGTTGGGTAGGTGGGGGTAGGCCCGGGTGGCTGGTGGATTACTGCGCGGGTATGCGCCGCGGGTGACATGTCTGGCCGATCCTCACGGGAGAACCGTGCGTGCCTGCCGGGTGCTTTCTCCGCGTAGACCGACGCTAGCGAGCCGTGATTCCTAGGCGCAGTGCGCCGTTGGTTTCGCCATCCCGATGCCCGTGAGGGGCGGACCTTCACCTCGGCCTGCAATTCCCGGACGTCCCCCCACGGCTCGGTCCGCGTGTCGATAATCGCGGCCGCGAGCGGCTGGGACATGGCGGTCCCCTTCTTCATGACGGGCGGGTTGGCGCCCGCGGCGGAAATCACCGCGGGGCAAGAATAGGCAAAGCGTGGCCTAAGCTTCGTGCAGGGGTGCGGTACCGGCCCATCCGAGCTCGGCAAGCCGCCTCGGAACGAAGTTCACCCGGGGCGGTGGGAGAGACGTGGGCACCGGGCGTGTAGCCCTCGGCGCGCTGGCCGGCCAATTCTCCTCGGGGTCCGCCTGGCGGCGCTCGCGGCGGTTCCTGGGGACCAGCCAACGAGATCGGGGTGAGCGCGATGGCCGAGGAGCGGGAGCGTGGCCAGGGGCGGATGAGGGCTTACTCGGCGATCGCCGAGCAGCTCTCGGCGACGCTCTCGGCGAGCGCGCCGCCGGTCTGCTCGCCGGCGGTCTCGCTCAGGATGACCCGCGCCTCGTCGGCGCTCGTCGCGCGGAGCGCGTCGACGAGAGCGCGGCCCAGCTCGGTGGCGCCGCCGGCGTTCTCGATGGCGGTGAGGATATTCGCGCCCGGCAGCGCCTCGGGCAGGGCGTTGGCGAAGCCGGTGGCGCACCACCTGGCCTTCTTGAAGGTCAGCTCGCGGGTCTGTCGCACGGAGACGACGATCCGCTCGACGGCGGCGGTGACCTCCGGGGAACCCAGCGGCAGGTCCCTGACCTCCTCGGGAAGCCCGGCGTAGCCGTTAACGATGCGCTGCAGCTGGCCGGCGACGGCCTCCTGTTCGTCGGTGAGCCCGGCGGCCCGGGCCTCCCGGTGGAGGTCCTCAACGTCGCGGTAGGCGAGCGCGTCCCCGGGGACGGCGGGCGCGGCGGTCTCGGTATCCGCCGGGAGGGGCGCCTCGGCGGGGGCGGCGGTGGCGACGGGGAGCGCGGCGGTAAGGGACACGGCCGCCGCGGCGGCGAGGGCGGTAAGCGAGCGCACGATACCTCCAATAAGTCGGAAATTATGAACTAAATCCAACGGTATCGGCGCGTTGAGAGGACCTCAATGGAAAAATGGTAACAATTCCGTAACGCATTTCCCTATGAAAAGCTCCCGTCGCCGTGCCCGAGACAGGCCGGGCAGGCACGGGCGCCCGCGGCGCCACCCCCGGACGCGACCCGGCCCCGGCGGCATGCGAGGAGCCGTCGGGGCCGGCCCGGGAGGTAATAACTCTGTGGCCGTGCTCTCCGGCCGGGATCGCCTAGTGGGCGACGGGCTTGGCCATCCCGATGCCGGTCAGCGAGCGGACCTCCATCTCGGCCTGGAGCTCCCGGAAGTCCTCCTTCGGCCCGACGAGCGTGCCGATGATCGCGGCGGCGAAACCGACCGGGATCGCGACGATGCCGGGGTTCTCCAGGGGGAAGAACGCGAAGTCCACGCCCGGGAACAGGGAATCCTCAGAGCCGGAGACCAGCGGGGAGAAGACGATGAGCAGGACGGTTACCGCGGTGCCCACCGACATGGAGGCGACCGCCCCGGTGGTGGTGAAGCGGCGCCAATAGAGCGAGAAGAGGATCGTCGGCAGGTTCGCCGCGCCCGCCACGCAGAACGCCAGCGCCACGAGGAACGCGACGTTTAAGTCCATCGCCCCGATACCCAGCGCGGTGGAGGTCACGCCGAGGACGACGACCACGAGCCGGGAGACGCGCACCTGCTCGTCGCCGCTGGCGCGCCCGCCGCGGAAGACGGGGTTGTAGAAGTCGCGCGCCACCGACGCGGCGGCGGTGATCGCCAGGCCCGCGACGACCGCGAGGACAGTGGCGAACGCGATCGCGGAGACCAGCGCCATGAAGATCGGCCCGGCGAGCTCCTGGGCGAGCAGCAGCGCCGCCGAGTTGGAGCCGCCCGGGGCTGCCTCGATGGCCTCGGGGCCGACGTAGGCGGCCGCCGCGAAGCCGAGCAGGATCGTCACGAGGAAGAACCCTCCGATGAGGGCGACCGCCCACGCCGCGGAGCTGCGCGCCGCGCGCGCGGTGGGCACCGTGTAGAAGCGCATCGCGACGTGTGGCAGCGCCGCCCCGCCGAGCAGCAGGGTGATCGCCAGCGAGACGAAGTCGATCCTCGACAGGGTCGACTCCCCGAACTGCGCCCCGGGCGCGAGGAAGCCCCGGTCCCCGCCGTGCGCGTCGACCGCGAGGTCGAGGAGCTCGGAGACGTTGCCGCGCACCATGGTGAGGATGATGACGCCCATGACCGCGACGCAGCCGAGCAGCAGCACGGCCTTGAGCATCTGGATGAACGTCGTGCCCTTCATCCCGCCGATAAGGACGTAGATCGTCATCACCGCGCCGATCGCGGCGACGAGCAGCGCCTGCGCGGTGCGGTCGTGGACGTCTAAGAGCACCGCGACGAGCGAGCCCGCGCCGGCCATCTGCGCGACGAGATAGAACAGCGAGAACACCAGCGTGACGACCGCCGCGCCGACGCGCACCGGCTTCTGCTTCAGCCGGAAGGCGAGCATGTCTGCGACGGTGAAGCGCCCGACGTTGCGCAGCGGCTCCGAGGTGAGCAGCACCGAGAAGATCCACGGCACGAAGAAGCCCACCGAGTAGAGCAGCCCGTCGTAGCCGAACGTCGAGATCGAGCCAACCACCCCGAGGAACGCCGCCGCGGAGAGCGCGTCACCGGTGATCGCCAGGCCGTTCTGCCGGCCGGTGAAGCCCGCGTCGCCGGTGTAGAAGCCGGCCGCGGTCTTCGAGGTGGTTCGCCCCGCGCGCAGCACGAAGACGAAGGTGATGAGGATGAAGGCGAGGAAGACCGCGAGGTTGAGGATGGGGTTCGCGTCGCTGTGGGCGTCGGGGCTCATCGCTGATCCTTTCCGGCGGGCTCGGCGGCGGCGCGCACGGCCTCGATCTTGGGGTCGATGCGGGAATTCATGAACGCGATATATCCCGCGGTGATGGCGAAGGTCGTGACGAACTGCCCGACGCCGAGCACGACGCCGAGGTTGATGCTCCCGGCGACGGGCGTGGCGTAGAGCTCGGGGGCGAACATGGCGCCGACGGCGTAGCCGACGAACCACAGGCCGCCGACGATCGCCAGCGGGATGCAGAAGCCGCGCTTGGCGCGGCGCAGCTCGCGAAACTGCGGGGAGCCGTCGAGGGCGACGTAGTCGACCTCGGCGGGAGGTGCGGTGCTCATGGGTGTGACGTCCTTCTTGGTGGTTGATCTGTGGTGTGTGGGTGCGCCGGCGCGCCGCTCGGGCTCTGGTGCCCGGGTGGGCCGGCGACCCGGGCGGGACTAGTGGGCGATGGGCTTCTCCACGCCGATGCCGGTGAGCGAGCGGACCTCCATCTCCGACTGCAGCGCCGGGTCCCTCTCCGGCTTGGAGAGCAGCGTGCCGACGATGCCGGCGATAAATCCGGCGGGGATGGCGACGAGGCCCGGGTTGGCCAGCGGGAAGAACGCGAAGTCCAGGTCCGGGAGGATGGAGGTCTCCCGCCCGGAGACGACCGGGGAGAGGACGATGAGCACCAGCGAGACCGACAATCCGGTGATCATCGAGCTCACCGCGCCGGTTGTGGTGAAGCGGCGCCAGTAGAGCGAGTAGAGAATCGTCGGGAGGTTCGCGGCCGCCGCGATGCAGAACGCCAGCGAGACGAGGAACGCGACGTTTTGGTTCATCGCTCCGATGCCGAGAACCGTGGCGGCGATGCCGATGACGACGACGGTGATCTTCGAGACGCGGACCTGCTCGGCCTCGGTCGACTGCCCGCGGCGGATGACCGAGTCGTAGAAGTCGCGCGCCACCGAGGCCGAGGCGGTGATCGCCAGGCCCGCGACGACCGCGAGGACGGTGGCGAACGCGATGGCGGAGATGATCGCCATGAAGATCGGCCCGCCGAGCTCCAGGGCGAGCAGCGGGGCGGCCGCGTTGGGCCCGCCGGGCGCCGCGGCGATCCTCTCGGGGCCGACGAGCGCCGCGGCGCCGAAGCCGAGGAGCAGGGTGAGCGCGTAGAACCCGCCGATCAGGGCGATGGCCCAGGCCACCGATGTGCGCGCCGCGGTGGCGGTGGGGACCGTGTAGAAGCGCATGAGCACGTGCGGCAGGCCCGCCACACCCAGTGGCAGGGTGATAGCGAGCGAGACGAAGTCGATCTTGCTGAGCTCGTTGACGCCGTAGATCGCGCCGGGCTTGAGGATCGCCTCGTCGCCGCCGTGGCGCTCGACCGCGAGGCGGAGCAGCTCGGAGAGGTTGCCCTTGACGATCACCGCGATGAGGATGGCGATGAGCACCACGGAGCTGCACAGCAGCACGGCTTTAATGATCTGCACGTAGGTCGTACCCCGCATGCCGCCGATGAGGACGTAGAGCGTCATCACCGTGCCGACGACCGCGATGACGAGCGCCTGGGTGGTCTGGTCCTGGATGTCGAGCAGCACGGAGACCAGCGCGCCCGCGCCGGCCATCTGCGCGACGAGGTAGAGCAGGGAGACCAAAAGCGTGGCGACGCAGGCGGCCATGCGCACCGGGCGCTGCTTGAGGCGGAAGGAGAGCACCTCGGCCATGGTGTAGCGCCCGGTGTTGCGCAGCGGCTCCGCGACGAGGAGGAGCGCCACAAGCCAGGCGACGAAGTAGCCGATGGAGTAGAGGAAGCCGTCGTAGCCCGACAGCGCGATCGCGCCGACGACGCCGAGGAACGCCGCCGCGGAGAGGTAGTCGCCGGCGATGGCGATGCCATTCTGCGTCCCGGAGAAGGACGCGCCGCCGGTGTAGAAGCTCGAGGCGGTGTTCTGGGTGCGCCGGCCCGCGAGGACGACGACGCCCATGGTGATGACGATGAAGCCGATGAACACCGCGAGGTTGAGGGCGGGATTGCCCGCCTCGGACTGGGCGAGGTAGCTCGTGCTCATCGGGCCTCACCCGCCACCTGGGCGCGGATCGCGGCCTGCTGGGGCTCGACGCGCCTGTTCGCGAAGCGCATATAGGCCCACGTGATGAGGAAGGTCGTCGCGAACTGCGCGAGGCCGAGAACGATCCCGACGTTGACGTAGCCGAAGACCGAGACGGCGTAGAGGTCCGGGCGGTAGATCGCGAGGATCGAGTAGCCGTAGAACCACACGAGGCCCAGGGCGGTGACGGGGAAGGTGAAGGACTTGATCGTCGAGCGCAGCCGGCGGAACTCCGGGCTGTGCTGGATCGCGACGTAGTCGACCGCGGGCGGCGACACGTCCGAGTACGAGACGGTCATGGCTGTTCCTTTCGGGGATGCATCGAGCCAATGAACTGCGCGGAATAATACACAGATTCGTGACCTGTTAGACATCTCCCCGAAAGGGTGAGGGGGTAGGCTACCCCCTCTTTGCCTCGGCGAGGCCCGGTGGGGCTAGGAGCTCAGCTCGCCCGGGCGGTCGACCGGGCGCAGCGAGCGCAGCTGGGTGACGTGCTCGGGGGTGAGCTCGTCGACCGAGGAGACCTGCAAAAGCCGCATCGTGCGGCGCACCTCCCCGGCGAGGATCTCGATGGCGCGCTCCACGCCCTTCTGCCCGCCGGCCATGAGCCCGTAGAGGTAGGCGCGGCCGACGAACGCGAAGTCCGCGCCGAGCGCGAGGCTCGCGACGATGTCGGAGCCGTGCATGATGCCGGTGTCGACGAAGATCTCCGCCTCGTCGCCGACGGCCTCCGCCACCGAGGGCAGCAGGTGGAAGGGCACCGGCGCTTGGTCGAGCTGCCGGCCGCCGTGGTTGGACAGCCAGATGCCGTCCACGCCCAGGTCGGCGAGCCGCTTCGCGTCCTCGAGGGTCTGCACGCCCTTGACGACGATCTTGCCGGGCCAGCGGCCGCGGATCTCCTCTAAGTCGTCCAGGTCGATGGTGGGGTCCATCGCCTTGTCGAGGAGCTCGCCGACGGTGCCGCCGGTGCTGGTCAGCGACGCGAACTGCAGCTGCGGGGTGGTCACCAGGTCCATCCACCAGCGCGGCCGAAGCGCCGCGTCGACGACGGTGCGCATCGTCAGCTGCGGCGGGATGGAGAACCCGTTGCGCGCGTCGCGGGTGCGGTTGCCGGCGACGGGGGTGTCCACCGTGAAGAGCAGCGTGTCGAAGCCGGCCTTGTAGGCCCGCTCGGCGAGCGCGTAGGAGACCTCGCGCTCCTTCATGACGTAGAGCTGGAACCAGCGGCGCACGGCCGGCGCGGTCGCGGCGACCTCCTCGGGCGAGGCGGTGCCCAGCGTGGAGAGGCAGAACGGGATGCCCGCGGCCTGCGCGGCGGTCGCGCCGGCGTACTCGCCCTCGGTGTGCATGAGCCGGGTGAAGCCGGTCGGCGCGATGCCGAACGGCAGCGCCGACTCCCCGCCAAGCACCGTGGTCGTCGTGTCGAGCTTCGAGACGTCCGTGAGGATCTGGGGGTGGAACTCGACGTCCTCGAAGGCGCGGCGCGCCCGGTTGAGCGAGATCTCCCGGTCCGCGGAGCCGTCGGTGTAGTCGAAGACGGCCTTCGGCGCGCGGCGCCTCGCGAGCCGGCGCAGGTCGTCGATGGACTGGGCGGCGGCGACGCGGGCGGCCTGCTGGTCGAGGGCCGGCTTCTTTAACCGGATGAACTCGAGGAGCTCCTTGGGGCGGGGGACCTGGCGTCGCACCAGACGGGACATGGGTGCCTCCTTGAACAACGGAGAAACGGAACAGAAACATAAACCTAGCCGGACCGGGCCCCGCGGGGTGAGTCCCGCCACCAGAGCTGCCCCGTCCGGGGGCGGCTCACCCCCGCCGCCCGTGGTGCCCGCGCCGGGCGCTTCTTCAGCCCGTGACGGGGCGCGCTCCCAGCCGGGACTAAGAGAAAACTCATTCGCCCCCTACAATGCCCGGCATGGACCAAGTCACCGCGGTGATCGACTGGATCGCCAATAACTTCCTGTGGGCCATCCTCGCCTGGGTGCTGCTCGCCGCCGGCATCTTCTTCTGCGTCCGCACGGGGGCGGTCCAGTTCCGCTTCTTCGGGCAGATGTTCCGCGCCGTGACGGAGAAGACCGACCGCACCGAGACCGCGCCCGAGGGCGACCGCGACTCCGAGGCGCGCCGCCGCCGCTTTAGCGGCCGCGGGGGGTTGAGCTCGTTTAAGTCGTTCACGATCTCCGCGGCGTCGCGGGTGGGCACCGGCAACATCGCCGGCGTCGCGCTCGCGATCAGCGTCGGCGGGCCGGGCACGATCTTCTGGATGTGGATTATCGCCATCGTCGGCGGCGCGACCGCGTTCGTCGAGTCGACGCTCGGGCAGCTCTACAAGTCGAAGAGCGGCGGCGAGTACCACGGCGGGCCCGCGTTCTACATGTCGCGGGGCTTAAGGCTCGGCTGGCTCTCGCCCGTCTTCGTCGTCGCGATCGTTCTGACCTACGGCTTCGTCTACGAGGCGATCCAGACCAACTCGATCGTCGAGGCGGTGTCCTACTCGATTGGCCGCGACACCGTCGAGGTGCGCATCATCATCGGCCTGGTCATCGCTCTCATGACCTCCGTGGTGATCTTCGGCGGGCTGCGCCGCATCGCCAACGTCACGCAGGTCATCGTGCCGTTCATGGCGGCGATCTACATCGCCATCGGCATCCTCGTCGTCGTCGCGAACATCGACAAGGTCCCCGACATGTTCGCCACGATCGTCGGCTCCGCGCTCGGTTTCAAGGAGATCGCCGGCGCCTCGATCTGGCTGGCGTTCACCAACGGCATGCAGCGCGGCCTGTTCTCCAACGAGGCCGGCCAGGGCTCGGTGCCCAACGCAGCCGCCACGGCGACGGTCTCCCACCCGGCGAAGCAGGGCCTCGTGCAGACCCTCGGCGTGTACTTCGACACGCTGCTCGTCTGCAGCATCACCGCGTTTATCATTCTCCTCTCCGGCGCGCCCGTCGTCGGCGAGCCGGAGACCTCCACCCTGACGCAGAGCGCGCTCGCCGCGACGACCGGGGAGTGGGGCGCCCACGCGATCACCGTGATCCTCTTCTTCCTCGCGTTCTCCTCCGTGCTTGGCAACTTCTACCTCGCGCAGGCGAACCTCGAGTACTTCACCGAGTCGCACCGCATCCACACGTTCTTCCGCGGCTTCGTCGTCGTCGCCGTGTTCCTCGGCGCGCTCGGTTCGATCCCGCTGGTCTGGGCGCTCGGCGACATGTTCGCCGCGACGATGGTCTTCATCAACCTCGTGGCCATCGTGCCGCTCGCCGGGGTCGCCGTGCGGCTCTTGAAGAACTACCGCGCCCAGAAGAAGGCCGGCCTCGACCCCGTCTTCCACCGCTCGATGATGCCCGACCTGAAGGGCATCGAGTGCTGGGACGGCACCGACGAGGCGACCTTCGACGGCGAGGAGCGCGCCCGGGTCATGAGGGAGCGCGGCATCGAACTCGCGTAGCGTGGGCGCCATGACTGCCAAGCACCGCCTCACCGCGTTCGTCACCGGCCACGTCCAGGGTGTGGGCTTCCGCTGGTGGACCAAGAGCCAGGCCAAGGAGCTCGGCCTGGCCGGCTCCGCGACGAACCTCGACGACGGGCGGGTCCTCGTCGTCGCCGAGGGCGACGAGGAGGCCACCGGCGAGCTGTTGCTCCGCCTCACCGAGACGACCAGCCGCACCAACCGGCCCGGCCGCGTGGATGCCGTCGTCGACCAGTGGGGCGAGCCCAGAGGCGAGGAGGGCTTCGTCGAACGCTAACCCTTAAGGCCCCGGCGGGCGGCACCGGCCGCACGCCGGGGCTTTGGCGTACCCGCACCCGCCCGCGTGGCCCAGGCGCGCGGGCGCGCGCGGCGGGGATTGCTAGGATGAGGCGGCTATGCATCTCACCGCGCTGACGCTGAAGGGGTTCAAGTCCTTCGCGTCGACCACGAGGCTCAAGCTCGAGCCGGGCATCTGCGCGGTGGTCGGCCCCAACGGCTCCGGCAAGTCCAACGTCGTCGACGCGCTCGCCTGGGTGATGGGCGAGCAGGGCGCCAAGACCCTGCGCGGCGGGAAGATGGAGGACGTCATCTTCGCCGGCGCCGGCGGGCGCAAGCCGCTCGGCCGCGCCGAGGTGACCCTGACGTTCGACAACTCCGACGGGCGGCTGCCCGTCGACTACGCGGAGGTCTCCGTCACCAGGCGGATGTTCCGCGACGGGGCGAGCGAGTACGAGATCAACGGCGCCAAGGCCCGGCTCATGGACGTCCAGGAGCTGCTCAGCGACTCCGGCATCGGCCGGGAGATGCACGTCATCGTCGGCCAGGGCAAGCTCGCCGAGATCTTGGAGTCCCGCCCGGAGGAGCGCCGCGGCTTCATCGAGGAGGCCGCCGGCGTGCTCAAGCACCGCCGCAGGAAGGACAAGGCCCGCCGCAAGCTCGCCGGCATGCAGGCCAACCTCGACCGGCTCCGCGACTTGACCGGGGACCTAGAGGAGCGGCTCAAGCCGCTCGCCCGCCAGGCGGAGGCCGCCACCAAGGCGCAGCGCATCCAGGCGGAGCTGCGCGACGCGAGCCTCAAGGTCGCCGCCGCGCGCGCCGGGCGGGCCCGCGGCCGCCTCGAGGAGGCCGAGGCCGAGCACGAGCGCCTGAGCTTGGAGGCGGAGCGCGCCCGCCGCTCCCGCGAGGAGGCCGCCGACGCCCACGAGGCCGCAGAGAGCAGGCTCCAGGCCGTCGGACCCGAGGCGGAGCGTGCCCAGGAGCTCTTCTACCGCTTCTCGGCTCTTTCCGAGCGGGTCGCCGCGACCCGCCGCGTCGCCGCCGAGCGCGCCCGCGCGGGAGAGGGCGAGGAGCCCGCGCCGGGCCAGGACCCCGAGGAGCTGGAGGCGGCGGCGAAGCGCGCCGATGCCGAGGACGAAGAGCTCGCCGAGGCCGTCGACACCGCCGCGGAGCGCCTCGAGGCGGTGCGCGAGGAGCTCGCCGAGCGCGAGGACGCCGCCCGGGAGGCCGAGGAGCGCCGGCGCGCCGCGGCCCGCGCCGCCGCCGATCGGCGCGCCGGCGCCGCCCGCCTAGAGGCGGAGGAGGAGCAGCTCGCCGCACAGCTCGAGTCCCTCAGCGGCGAGGAGAAATCCGCCCGCGAGGCCAGGGCCGAGGCCGCCCGCGCGAGCTCGAGCGCCGCCGCGGAGCTCGCCGAGGCCAAGGACCGCCTCGAGGCGAGCGCCGCGGGCCGTGCGCCGCTCGTCGAG
>NZ_JH815192.1:210522-211393 GCF_000296405.1 Corynebacterium otitidis ATCC 51513 | reverse complement strand
GCTCGCGGCCGCCGCGGCCGCGGCTCTGGGCGGGCACGCCGACGCGCTCGTCGCCGACGCCGCCGAGGCCGCCGCCTTAGACCCCGAGGGGCTCAGCCGCTCGGTGATCGTCGCGCGCGACGAGACCCCGGGCGAGGCGTGGCGCCTCGACGCCGAGCTGCCCGAGGGCTGCACGTGGCTCGTCGACGCCCTCGAGCCCGACCCGGCGGTGCGCCGCGCGGTGAGCCGCCTGCTCGCCGACGTGTGCCTCGCGCCCGACCGCGCGGCCGCGGAGCGCGCCGTCGCCGCCGACCCCCGCATCCGCGCCGTCACTGAGGACGGAGAGCTGCGCGGCGAGGGCTGGGTCGCGCTCGGCCGGGGCGAGGCCTCCGGCGTGGAGCTCGCCGGCGAGGCCGAGCGCGCGGCCGCCCGCCGCGACGAGGCCGCCGCCCAGCTCGAGACGCTCGCCGGCTCGCTCGAGGGGGCGCGCTCCGCCGCGGAGGACGCCCGTGTCCAAGCGGCCAGCGCGGCCGCGGCGCTGCGCGAGCACGACCACAGCCACCGCGAGCTCGCCCGCGCCGTCGAGCACGCCGAGCGCGGCGAGGCGGAGCGCGCGAAGAACGCGGAGCGCGCCGAGCGCCGCATCGCGGAGCTCGAGGACAAGCGCGGGACCCTCGAGTCGCGCCTCGAGGAGGTGCGCGACCGCCTCGACGAGGCCGACGACGCCGGGCCGGTAGAGGACGACGCCGGCGACGGCCGGGCCGAGGAGGCCGCCGCGCTGCTCGAGCAGGTGCGCGCCGTCGAGGTCGAGGCGCGCTTGAGCCTGCGCAGCGCCGAGGAGCGCCGCGATCACTCCGCCGGCCGCGGCGACCGGCTGCGCCGCCAGGCCGAG
>NZ_JH815192.1:205281-210142 GCF_000296405.1 Corynebacterium otitidis ATCC 51513 | reverse complement strand
TTAAGGCCGCGCGCCGCCGCCGGGAGCGCGCCGGCGCCGTCGCGGAGCTTGCTGAGGAGGTCGCCGGGCGCGCGAAGCGCGGCCTCGAGGAGGCCGCCGCGCGCCGCGACGAGGCCAACGACCAGCTCGCCGAGGCCCGCGATGAGGAGCGGGAGCTCAAGAGCCGGCTCTCGGCGGCGCAGAAGGACGCCGCCCGGCTCGCCGAGCGCGTCGGCAAGGCCGAGGTCGAGCGCGACAAGGCCCAAGGCCGGCTCGACGAGCTCGCCCGCTCGGTGCTCGACCGGCTCGGCGTCGAGCTTTCCGACCTGCCCGCGGGCGAGGTCGACGAGGCCGCGGAGAAGGCCCGCGCCGCCGAGGCGAAGAAGTCCCTCGAGTCGCTCGGCAAGGTCAACCCCCTCGCCCTAGAGGAGTACAACGCCCTCGAGGAGCGCTACCGCTACCTCGCAGGCCAACTCGCCGACGTCGAGCGCGCCCGCGCCGACCTAGAGGGCGTCATCGAGGAGGTCGACGCGCTCATCCTCACCCTCTTCCGCGACGCGTGGAACGACGTCCAGGCCGAGTTCCCCAAGGTCTTCGAGACGCTCTTCCCCGGCGGCGAAGGGCGGCTCTACCTCACCGACCCCGACGACCTGCTCGCCACCGGCATCGAGCTCGAGGCCCGGCCCCCGGGCAAGAAGGTCAAGCGGCTCTCGCTGCTCTCCGGCGGGGAGAAGTCGCTCACCGCGCTCGCGCTGCTCGTCTCCATCTTTCGGGCGAGGCCCAGCCCCTTCTACGTCATGGACGAGGTCGAGGCCGCGCTCGACGACGTCAACCTGCGCCGCCTGCTCGCGCTCTTCGAGGAGCTGCGGGAGGACTCGCAGCTCATCGTCATCACCCACCAGAAGCCCACCATGGACATCGCCAACGTGCTCTACGGCGTGACGATGCGCGGCGACGGGGTCACCAAGGTCATCAGCCAGCGGATGAAACCCGAGGCCGCGTGAGTACCATCGACACGTCTGGTGTGAGCGACAATTTCCACGAGAAGGGACCCCATTGACCGCGCCGTTCGCTGACCTCAACGACTCGCTCCTCGGCTGGGCCTCCGAGCAGGAGCTCAAGGCATCGGGCCGCAACGCCGATAAGGCCTACTTCCCGGCCCAGAACTTAACGGCCGACGAGCTCGAGCGCGTCGAGCGGCTCTTCGGGATCTTCCTCGCCCGCCAGGTCGCCGCCGGCGCGGACTTAGGCGAGCTCATGGCCGCCACCCCGGCGCTCAGCGCCGCGACGCTCATTGCGCGCGCCGGGCGGGCGGTGAGCCTCGAGGAGCTGCCCGCCGAGTACCTCTCCGGGCTCGGCGTGGAGCCGACCTCGGAGTTCGTCGCGGTGGTCACCTCCAGGCTCGACGGCGCGCTCGAGGCGGCCGGCCTCGAGCGGCCCGAGCAGCTGGACGCGACCGAGGCGCTCGTCTACCAGGCGGGCCTCCACCAGGGCGATATCGCCCCGCTCATGGAGCTCCTCGACGACGGGGAAGAGGACCTCTCGGGGCTTGAATATTCCGGGTTCCTCCAGGAGAAGGCGCCCGATCGCCTCTCCGAGCTCGTCTCCGGGGTCGAGAAGATCCGCGAGTTCTCGCGGCAGCACCCCACCTCGTGGCTCGACCGCGAGCCCTTAGCCGCCGCGCCGGGCCTGCCGAGGCTCGTCGCCGACGCCGCGATCGCCGAGCTTCGGGAGCGCCCCGTGGGCACCCCGAACCGGCTCTCCGCGGTGGGCGTCGCGCTTCGCGAGCTGCGCCCCAGGCTCGTCTTCGACGACGTACGCGGCCGGGTGTGCCTGCGCCTTCCCGAGCAGCGCGTCGGCGAGGACACCCCGGAGGTCGTCTGGCGGGTCACCCAGTCGGGCACGACGAGGGTGTTTCGCACCGGGCGGCCCTGGGGCGAGCCGCGCTACGCGGAGGCCCTCGACATTGCCGTCGAGCGCCAGGTCCGCGAGGTGACCGTCGCCGATGAGACCAACGGCATCCAGTGGACGGTGCCCGTCGTCGCGGCCGACGACCCGCTGCTCGTGTTCTCCGCCGGCGGGCAGAACCTCACCGACAAGCCCTCGCTGCACCACCCGGGGCTCATCGTCCTCGCCCCGGAGGACGCCCGGCTCGTCGACGTCGTCGCCGACGCCGACGTCGCCACCGGCGAGGCGATGCCCGTGCAGGGCTGGCAG
This sequence comes from Corynebacterium otitidis ATCC 51513, assembly GCF_000296405.1. Taxonomy (GTDB): domain Bacteria; phylum Actinomycetota; class Actinomycetes; order Mycobacteriales; family Mycobacteriaceae; genus Corynebacterium; species Corynebacterium otitidis. The sequence goes on along the minus strand of NZ_JH815192.1, from coordinate 207,946 downwards.
GGCTGGAGCGCGCGCCGCGTCGAGGCCACCGAGCTCGCCTCCCTGCAGCTCGTCCGCGCGGGCGAGACCCCCTCGGCGATGCACCCGGTGCGCAGCGTCGACGTGCGCCACCGCGTGCGCTTCACCCACCCCGGCGAGCCGCTGAGCCACGTGGTCACCGGCTCGGGGCTGCCGGTGTACTCGCGCTCGCTGCTCGCGGAGTTCTTCCCCACGCCCTCGGGCCGGGAGGAGACCTGGCAGCTGTCGATCTCCGCGTACGCGGGCGTCGGGGAGAGCGCCGAGGAGATCACCGAGCCCGAGCCGCTCATCGTGCCCGCCGAGGGCGGCGTCTTCGAGATCTTCGACCCCGAGGCCTACGACGCGGCGTGGGTCGGCGAGTACCTCGTGCGCCTGCGCGGCCCGCGCAACGAGTCCTTTCGGCACCGCTACGCGATCGTCGAGGGCATGGGCGTCGAGCCGGAGATCGAGGGAGCGCCCGCGAGCGTAAGGATCCCCACCCAGGCGGGGCTCTCCACCGCGAGGCTCGCCGTGACCCGAGGGGAGAAGGACTTCGAGGTCTCCCCGCGGCGCATCGAGGTCGCCGCCGACGCCGCCGCCGCGGAGTTCGCCGTGACCACCGAGGACGGCGACCAGCTGCCGCTGCGCTTCCGCCCGCCGGCCCTGAAGTTCCAGCTCCCGCTCACCTCGTACCCGCCGGCGTGGCGCACGAGCCGGCTCTTCCTCGGGCCCCGCCGCATCGACCCGCAGGGGCGGGTTAGGGTGCGCACCCCCGAGGGCATCGAGCGCCCGCGGCTCTCGGTGCGCAACCAACACGGCTCCCCGGTGCGGACCTTAAGCCTCGAGGCAGAGGACGCGGTGACGTCCTCGGCGCCCGCGGAGCAGCTCGCCAAGGCCGCCGCGGTGCTGCCGCAGGGCCGCATCGAGTTCGAGTGGACCGACCCGGCCGCGGGCGCGCGGGTCTCCGTGACGCTCGCGGCGATCAGCTCGCAGCCGCACGCCAGCGCCACGACGATCGAGGACGGCGAGCTCGTCGCGGTCGACATGCCCGCGGGCCGCTCGCTCTCGGCGTGGCTGTGGCCGCGCACTGCGCCCTGGGCGGGCGCCACGACGATCGACGAGGTCTCGGAGCGCACCCCGCTGCCCGAGCAGCTGGTTGGGGCCGGGGATCTTACCGTTCAGTTCTTCAGCCGCGACCGCTTCACCGTGCTGCGCGCGCCCGAGCAGCCCGGCCCGGACGCGCTCGTCGCTAAGCAGCCCGGCTTCTTCGCGACCCCGGGTCGCGAGGAGCTCACCGGGCTCGCCGCGTTCTTCGCCGGCGAGGCCGAGGAGCCGCCCGCCTCGAGCGAGGTGCTGCCGATCATCTGGTCGCACTTCGGGGCCTCCGAGCGGGAGCGCGACGTCGCGCAGCGGGTCTTCGCCGCCGACCCGACGGCCGCGCTCGTCGCGCTCGCCGACTCGCTCGTGCCGGCCAATAAGCAGCCGGGCCGCATGATCCAAAGCGGGCTCGTGCAATTCCCCTTCGGCGCCGCGGAGCGCCCCGCGGAAACCAGCGACTGGATCGCCTCGCTCGTCGTGCTCGGCGCGATCGGCGAGGAGATCGACAACGACCCCGATCCCGCGCGGCTCCGCGCGCTCATGGCCGAGGCCCGCGGCCACGCCGGCCAGCAGCTCGTCGATATCCTGCGCACCGGCCAGGACCGCACCCTGGACACCGCGTGTGTGGACGCCTCGACGGTGCGCATCGCGCACATGAATCAGGCGCAGCAGCAGCTCATCGACATGTTCTTCTCCCGGGCGGAGATCGTGCCCGGCCAGATCATGGAGGACAGCTCGAGGCTCATGGCCGTCTTCGAGGCGTTCAAGCGCCGCAGCGAGCTCAACGCGCTCGTCGCGACCGAGGGGCTCATCAAGCCGGTCGTCTCCCTGCTGCGGGCGCTGCGCAAGGCGAACCGGGCGCTCTACTCGGCGGCGCGGATCCGCTTCGACAAGATCGACGGCGTCGACACCGAGGACCCCGACAACGCGTGGGCGCTCGCGCCGGTGGTCTCCATGGTCTTCGCGCTCACCGCGCGGATGCACGCCCACGGGATGCTCGGCAAGTCCAACGTCCTCGACAGCGCGGCGGAGGGCTGGTCGCAGCTCGCGGACCTCGTGCCCGACCTGGTCACCAGCGACCTCGTCTCCGCGGAGGCGCTCATCCTCGCGGTGCGCGGCTCCCGCGACTAGGACCCGGGCCCGGGGCCGCCCCGGGCCCGTCGCGGCGCGGCGCAGGCAGGGCCCCGCGCCGGGGCGCCCGGTGCGGGCGCCGCGCGCAACAAGCTGCCACTATAGAGGGCATGCTTGACGCAGTATCGCCCACAGTCGTCATCGTCGGCGGGATCATCCTCGCCGTCGTGATCATCGCGCTCATCGCGATCGTGGTCATCGGCCGCCGCCGCGGTGAGCGGAAGAAGATCTCCTTCGACAAGCCGGAGGAGAAGAAGGAGCTCACCCGGGAGGAGAAGTCCGGGAACTACCAGGCCGCCGGCGGCTTCAACTTCGCCGCCGGCGGCGGGGGAGCGACCCCCCAGCCCGCGGAGCGCGCCGGCGCGAAGAAGCTCGCCGAGCCGAAGCCCGCGCACCAGGAGCCGCCGCGCCCGGCCGGCGAGAAGCCCGCCGGCGCCGG
>NZ_JH815192.1:194998-204668 GCF_000296405.1 Corynebacterium otitidis ATCC 51513 | reverse complement strand
GAAGGAGGCCGAGCAGCCCGACGAGCGACCCGAGGCCGCGGCCGCGGCGCCCGCGCCGGAGGAGCGCGAGGAGATTGCCCCGGCCGCGGGCCGGCTGGGCAGGCTGCGCGGCCGGCTCTCCCGCAGCCGCGGGGCGCTCGGCCAGGGGGTGCTCGGCATCCTGTCGGCCGGCGACCTCGACGACGACGCCTGGGAGGAGATCGAGGACACGCTCATCATGGCGGACCTCGGCTCGACGACGACGATGACGGTCGTCGACGAGCTGCGCGAGAAGATCGCCACCCAGGGCGTGTCCTCCGAGGAGGAGGCCTGCGGCCTGCTCCGCGAGGTACTCGTCAAGGCCCTCAAGCCCGAGATGGATCGCTCGATCAAGGCGATGCCCTACGACGGCAAGCCCGCGGTCGTGCTCATGGTGGGCGTCAACGGCACGGGCAAGACGACGACGACCGGGAAGCTCGCCCGGGTGCTTGTCGCGCAGGGCCACGACGTCGTGCTCGGCGCGGCGGACACGTTCCGCGCGGCCGCGGCCGACCAGCTCGAGACGTGGGGCCGCCGGGTTGGCGCCACGACGGTGCGCGGCAAGGAGGGCGCCGACCCGGCCTCGGTGGCGTTCGACGCGGTGCAGCAGGGCGTCGAGTCGGGCGCGGACGTCGTCGTCGTCGACACCGCGGGCCGGCTGCACACCTCGGTGGGGCTGATGGACCAGCTCGGCAAGGTCAAGCGCGTCGTGGAGAAGAAGGCCGCCGTCGACGAGGTGCTCCTCGTGCTCGATGCGACGGTCGGGCAGAACGGGCTCATGCAGGCGCGCACCTTCCGCGACGTCGTCGACATCAGCGGCGTCGTGCTCACCAAGCTGGACGGCACCGCCAAGGGCGGGATCGTCTTCCAGGTCCAGGAGGAGCTCGGCGTGCCGGTGAAGATGGTCGGCCTCGGGGAGGGCGCGGACGACCTCGCGCCGTTCGAGGTGGAGAGCTTCGTCGACGCGCTCCTCGGCACGAGCCAGGGGTAGCGGGCGACAACCTCGGACCCTTTTACATGCGGGGCCGGGGCGGGACGGGCGTGTCGGCGCCCGCCCGCCCCGGCCCCGTTGGTGTTGTTCCGCGCGGCCGCCCGGCCGGCGAAAAACCCCAGCGCCGGCGAGGAATGTCCACGCCGCCGCGTCCGGCTCTCGGGGCGGCGCGCCGGGGAGCCGGCGCCCGGCCGGGGCATCCGCGCAGCTCAGATCACTGGTTAAAACAAGACGCTTGAGGAAAGGGCGTGCTATACCTGTGTAGTGGCTCATAAAGACTAGTAACAAAAAGAGGTAAATGTATTATGAGTCACTGTTTAACTGGGGTCCTCTCATGAGCCCCGCGGAGCTCGCGGCCTCCTCGGGAAACTCGGCGTGGATGCTCATCTCCGCGTCGCTGGTCCTCCTCATGACGCCGGGGCTCGCGCTCTTCTACGGCGGCATGACCGCCACGAGGGCCGCCCTCAACATGGTGATGATGAGCTTCGGCGCCCTCGGCGTCGTCGCCGTCGTCTACATCCTCTGGGGCTGGTCGATGTCCTACGGCAGCCAGTCGCTCGGCGGGCTGGTCGCCAGCCCGTTCGAGTTCTTCGGGCTGAAGGGAGCGCTCGTCGACGAGACGGGCGCCCCGATCGCCGGGGATAACGGCTACCCCGCGGTCATCGACGTCGGCTTCCAGCTCACGTTCGCGGCGATCTCCACGGCGATCATCTCCGGCGCGCTCGCCGGCCGGGTGAAGTTCTCCACCTGGCTGGTCTTCGCCGGGCTGTGGGTGAGCCTCGTGTACTTCCCGCTCGCGCACATGGTGTGGGGCGGGGGACTGCTCGGCGAGGGCGACAACGGCATCTCGGCGTGGCTCTTCGGATCCGAGGACGGCGAGGCGCTCATCGCGCCCATCGACTTCGCCGGCGGCGCGGTCGTCCACATCCCCGCCGGCGTCGCGGCACTCGTGCTCGCGCTCGTCGTCGGCAAGCGCCGCGGCTTCCCGGCCTCGACCGACCGGCCGCACAACCTGCCGCTCGTCATGCTCGGCGCGGCGCTTTTGTGGTTCGGCTGGTTCGGCTTCAACGGCGGCTCCGCCTTCGCCGCCGACGGGCTCGCCGGGCTCGCGTGGCTCAACACCACCGTCGCGACCGCGGCGGCGATGCTCGGCTGGCTCGCCGTCGAGCGGCTGCGCGACGGCAACGCCACCTCGCTCGGCGCGGCCTCCGGCGTCGTCGCCGGCCTGGTGACCATCACCCCGGCCGCCGGGGACGTCGGCCCGCTCGGCGCCGTGGCTCTCGGGGCGATCGGCGGGGCGCTCGCCTGCCTCGCGGTGCAGCTGAAATTCAAGCTCGGCTACGACGACTCGCTCGACGTCGTCGGCGTGCACCTCGTCGCCGGGCTGTGGGGCACCGTCGGCGTCGCCTTCGTCGCGACCGACAACGGGCTTCTCGCCGGCGGCGGTCTCGACGGCGCGAAGCTGCTCGCCGTGCAGGTCATCGTCGCGGCCGTCTCCCTGGCGGTCGCGGGAGTCATCACGTGGCTCATCGCGCTGGCCTTGAAGGCGACGATGGGCTGGCGGGTCACCGACGAGGAGGAGTTCTCCGGCATCGACGGCCACCAGCACGCCGAGTCGGCCTACGACCTCAACCCCACCCGCCTCGGTGCGCGCCGCGGGCCCGCCAGCGGCGGGCCTCGGCCCAAGCCCGGGGCGGCCGGCGGCAAGCCGTCCGGCGCGGACAAGGCACCTGCCGCCGATAAGCACGCGGCGAAGGAGAAGGAGGAGCAGCGATGAAGCTCATCACCGCGGTCGTGAAGCCCTACACCATCGACGACATCCGCGAGGCGCTCGTCGGCCTCGGGGTGCACGGCATGACCGTCACCGAGGTCCAGGGCTTCGGCCAGCAGGACGGCCACAGCGAGGTCTACCGGGGCGCGGAGTACGCCACCGAGTTCGTCCAGAAGATCAAGGTCGAGGTCGTCGTCGCCGACGGCGACGCCGACCGCGTCCTCGACGCCGTCGTCGAGGCCGCGAACACCGGCTCCATCGGCGACGGGAAGGTGTGGCAAAGCCCCGTCGAGACCGTCGTTCGGGTCCGCACCGGCGAGCGCGACGAGGACGCGCTCTAGCGATTAAGCGCCGCGGCCACCCGCCGCGGGTGCACCAGCACCGGCCGCCCCGGGCGGAGGCACCGCGCCCCGCCCGTGGGCGGCCGCGCGCCGGCGGCGGCGCCGCCGATGTCCGTCCCGCGCGGGTTTCGCCGGGCCGGGGCGAGCCGATAAGCTCTCCTAGACAGGCCTGGGTAAGCCCGTGCCCGCCGCGAGTACCGAGGAGAGCGAAGAAGAGTGTTTGAGTCCCTGTCCGACCGGATCTCGGGTGCCTTAAAGGGCATCCGCGGCAAGGGCAAGCTGACCGAGGAGGACATCAACGCCACCGCGCGCGAGATCCGCCTCGCGCTCTTGGAGGCGGACGTGTCGCTCACCGTCGTGCGCGGCTTCATCAAGCGGGTCAAGGAGCGCGCGAAGGGCCAGGAGGTCTCCGCGGCGCTCAACCCGGCCCAGCAGGTCATCAAGATCGTCAACCAGGAGCTCACCGGCATCCTCGGCGGCGAGACCCGCAGGCTCAACCTCGCGAAGAACCCGCCGACGGTCATCATGCTCGCCGGCCTCCAGGGCGCGGGCAAGACCACGCTCGCCGGGAAGCTCGCGAAGCACCTCTCCAAGCAGGGCCACACCCCGCTTCTTGTGGCCTGCGACCTGCAGCGCCCGGGCGCCGTCCAGCAGCTGAGCATCGTCGGCGAGCGCGCCGGGGTGCCCACCTTCGCGCCCGACCCGGGCACCGCGCTCGGCTCGGAGGAGTCCTCCGGCGGAGACCCGGTCGACGTCGCGCGCCGCGGCGTCGAGGAGGCGCGGCGCAAGCAGCACGACGTCGTCATCGTCGATACCGCCGGCCGGCTCGGCATCGACGAGGAGCTCATGGCCCAGGCCCGCGGCATCCGCGAGGCCGTCGAGCCCGACGAGGTGCTCTTCGTCATCGACGCGATGACCGGTCAGGACGCCGTCGCCACCGCGGAGGCCTTCCGCGACGGGGTGGGCTTCACCGGCGTGGCGCTCACCAAGCTCGACGGCGACGCCAGAGGCGGCGCGGCGCTCTCCATCAGGGAGGTCACCGGCAAGCCGATCATGTTCGCCTCCACGGGCGAGAAGCTCACCGACTTCGACGTGTTCCACCCGGAGCGCATGTCGAGCCGGATCCTCGGCATGGGCGACGTGCTCTCCCTCATCGAGCAGGCCGAGAGCGTCTTCGACCAGAAGAACGCCGAGCAGCAGGCGAAGAAGCTCACCTCCGGGGAGTTGACCTTGGAGGACTTCCTCCAGCAGCTGCTCACCATCCGCCGCATGGGCCCCATCGGGAACATCCTCAAGATGCTTCCCGGCGGCAAGGAAATGAACAAGATGGCCGACATGGTCGACGAGAAGCAGCTCGACCGCATCCAGGCCATCATCCGCGGCATGACCCCTGCCGAGCGCGACAACCCGAAGATCTTGAACGCCTCGCGCCGCAAGCGCATCGCCGCCGGCTCCGGCGTGGAGGTCTCCGACGTCAACCAGCTCGTCGAGCGCTTCTTCCAGGCGAAGAAGATGATGAACAAGATGGCCGGCCAGTTCGGCCTCGGCGGCGGCAAGCGCGGCGGCACGAAGAAGAAGCCCAAGGGCCGCAAGGGCAAAAACGGCAAGCGCAAGCCCGCGAAGCGGCGCCAGCCGCAGGCCGCGCCGGGCATGCCGGACTTCGCGCAGCTCCAGCAGATGGCCCAACAGCAGGGCGGCGCGCCGAACCTGCCCGGGGGCCTGGGCGGCGGGATGCCCAAGCCCAAGGGCGCGGAGCACCTCGACTTCGAGAACTTCGACTTCGGCGACCGCAAGTAGCGAGCTCGAGACGACCGGGCCGCGCCCCGAGAGGCTGCGGCCGGGACTCGGGGATCCCCGCCCGCGCGTGCGCGGGCGGGGATTTCCCTCTTTGCGGCCGGCTCGCGTATGATTCCCACGGTTCGCCTTCGGGCGGGCGCCCTGCGTAGCGCCGTCACCGACCCCGGTCGGCCGGACAGGTCACGCGCAGGTAAAAACCAAAGGGTTGAACCGGCCCGCCGCAGCGCACGAGAACCGGCGGCGGGTGCCAGAACTGCCCAAGTGACGAGACGTACAAAGAAGGAGCCACACCCATGGCCGTGAAGATCAAGCTGCAGCGCCTCGGGAAGATCCGCGAGCCCCACTACCGGGTCGTCATCGCGGACTCCCGCACCCGCCGCGACGGCAAGGTCATCGAGACCATCGGCACCTACCAGCCGCGCACCACCCCCTCGACCATCGAGATCAAGTCCGAGCGCGCCCAGTACTGGCTCGGCGTCGGCGCGCAGCCGACCGAGCCGGTGCTCGCGCTGCTCAAGGTGACCGGCGACTGGCAGAAGCACAAGGGCCTCCCGGGCGCCGAGGGCAAGCTCAAGAAGCCCGAGGAGAAGCGCTCCAAGCTCGACGTCTTCAACGAGGCGCTCAACGAGGCGAACAACGGCCCCTCGACGAAGGACTTCGCCGAGAAGCGCCGCAAGGCCCGCGAGGAGAAGGAGCAGGCCGCCGCGGAGGAGGCCGCCAAGCAGGCCGAGGCCGACAAGGCCGCCGCCGCCGAGGGCGAGGCCGAGGCGGACGCCGAGTCCGAGGACAACTAACTAGGCCTTGTTGCCCGCGGGGCGGGGGAGGGTGCGACGCCGCACGTCCCTGAGCCCGCAACGGCCGAAGCACGCGCCCGGTCCCGGGCGGTGGACATGCGTACGTCCGCCCCGGGGCCGGGCGTTCGCGTACCCGGGGATGCCCGGAACAACGCCGGGGGAAACAGTTGTCCTCGCCGCGGGGCCGCGGTGCGAAGAATCCGGCGGCGGTGCGGCTAGAGTTGTTGCGCATGGAGCTACACATCGGCCGGGTCGTCAAGCCCCACGGAGTGCGCGGCGAGGTCGTCGTCGAACCCACCACCGACGCGCCGGAGGAGCGCTTCGCGCCCGGCACCAGGCTGGAGTCGAAGCGCGGGCCGCTGACCATCGCCCACGCCCGGCCCCACCAGGGCCGCCTGCTCGTCTCGTTCGAGGAGGTGCCCGACCGCAACGCCGCCGAGGCGCTGCGCGGCACTCGGTTCTTCGCCGCGCCCCGCGAGGAGGACGACGGCGGGTTCTACGACCACGAGCTCGAGGGCCTCGAGGTGGTCAAAGACGGCGAGCGCGTCGGCGAGGTCACCGCGGTCAACCGCAACACCCGCCAGGCGCTGCTCGTCGTGGGCCTCGAGGGCGGCGGGGAGGCGCTCGTGCCCTTCGTCGAGGCGATCGTCCCCGAGGTCGACCTCGAGGCCGAGCGGGTGGTCATCACCCCGCCGGACGGCCTCCTCGAGCTCTAGCCGGCGACACGAGCACCCCGCCGCCAGGCCGCCTTAGCACCGCGCCCTGTAGACCGCGCCGATGACTTCAAGGAAGGACCCTCACACGATGCGCGTCGACGTCGTCACCATCTTCCCCGAGTACCTCGAGCCGCTGCGCCACGCGCTGCTCGGCAAGGCGATCGAGCAGGGCATCCTCGACGTGCGGGTCCACGACCTGCGCCGCTTCGCCGACGACCAGCACCGCTCGGTGGATGCGCGGCCCGCCGGCGGCGGGCCCGGCATGGTCATGCGCCCCACCGTGTGGGGCAGGGCCTTAGACGAGATCGCCGGCGGCGGGGCCGAGGGCCCCGGGCTCTCGTCTGCGCAGCCGCACCTCGATCGGGCGCGCCACGACGAGCTCAACGGTCTCGACCCCCACCGCTACGAGGAGCGCGAGGACGACCGCGACGCCTCGGGCGACGCGCGGCCGCTTTTGCTCGTGCCCACCCCGACGGGCGCGCCGTTTCGGCAGGCCGACGCGCGCGCCTGGTCGAACGAGGAGCACCTCGTCTTCGCGTGCGGGCGCTACGAGGGCATCGACGAGCGCGTCTTCCTCGACGCGCGGCGCCGCTTCCGCGTCCGGGAGGTCTCCATCGGCGACTACGTCCTCATCGGCGGCGAGGCCGCCGTGCTCGTCATCCTCGAGGCGGTCGTGCGCCTCGTGCCGGGGGTCTTAGGCAACAGCCAGAGCCACGTCGACGACAGCTTCTCCGGCGGGCTGCTCGAGGCGCCGTCGTACACGAAGCCGCGCGAGTGGCGCGGCCTGGAGATCCCCGAGGTGCTGCTCTCCGGGGACCACGAGAAGGTCGACCGCTGGCGCCGGGAGCGCTCCATCGAGCGCACCGCCGAGCGCCGCCCCGAGCTGCTCAGCGAGGCGCTCGCCGCGGGGCTCCTCGACTCCGAGGAGGCCGCCGCCGCGCGCCGCCACCTCGACGAGGACTGGGGCGAGGACTAGCCCCACCGCCCGGGGCGGCCCGGAATGGGGGCGGGGGAGCGAAGTAGAATCCCCCGGCGATGGACACCACCGCATTGATCGCCCGCATCGCGGGCCAGCTCGGCGCCCCGGAGCGCGACGTCGCCGCCGCGGTGCGGCTGCTCGACGAGGGCAACACCGTGCCGTTTATCGCCCGCTACCGCAAGGAGGCCACCGGCGGCCTCGACGACGGGGCGCTGCGCAGCCTCGAGGAGAAGCTCGCCTACTACCGGGAGCTCGAGGAGCGCAAGGAGACCGTGCTCGCCGCGATCGACGAGCAGGGCAAGCTCGACGACAACCTTAGGGCCTTGATTGTCGAGTGCGACTCGAAGGCCCGCCTCGAGGACCTCTACGCGCCGTTCAAGAAGCGGCGCAAGACCCGCGCCGACAAGGCCCGCGAGGCCGGCTTCGAGCCGCTGCTCGATCACCTCATCGCCGAGCCCGAGTCCGACCCCGAGGCGCTCGCGGAATCCTTCGGGGAGGGCGCGCTCGACGGGGCGCGCGCCATCCTCGCCGACCGGCTCGCCGGCGACGCGGACTTGGTCGGTCAGCTTCGCGAGGAGGTCTTTAACGGCGGGGTGCTCTCCGCCGGCGTCGTCGAGGGCAAGGAAGAAGACGGCGCGAAGTACCGCGACTACTTCGACTTCTCCGAGCCGCTCACCGACATGCCCAGCCACCGGGTGCTCGCGCTTCTTCGCGGGGAGCGCGAGGGCGTGCTGCGCTTAAGCATCGACGTGCCCGAGGAGGAGCGGCTGGTCGGCCGCGTCGAGGAGGCCGTCGGCGCGAGCTCGCCGTGGCTGGATCGCGCGGCGCGCTCCGCGTGGCGCACGAAGCTCTCCGTCTCCGCGACGGTGGACGCCCGCACCCGCCTCAAGGAGCGCGCCGAGGACCGCGCGCTCGAGGTCTTCGCCGGGAACTTGAAGGACGTGTTGCTCGCCGCGCCCGCCGGCCACAAGGCCGTCCTCGGCCTCGACCCGGGCTTCCGCAACGGCGTGAAGTGCGCCGTCGTCGACGGCACCGGCCGGGTGCTCGACGCGCTCGTCGTCTACCCGCACCCGCCGCAGAAGCGCTACGGCGAGGCCGAGGAGAAGCTCGCGGAGCTGTGCCGCCGCCACGGCGTGGCGCTCATCGCCGTGGGCAACGGCACCGCCTCGAGGGAGACCCTCGCGCTGGCCCGGGACGTCGCCAGGGACGCCGGGGGCGAGGCGCAGGCGGTGACCGTCTCCGAGGCGGGCGCGTCGGTCTACTCGGCTTCCGAGGCCGCCGCCCGGGAGCTGCCCGACATGGACGTCGCGCTGCGCGGCGCGGTGTCCATCGCCAGGCGCCTGCAGGACCCGCTCGCCGAGCTCGTGAAGATCGACCCCAAGGCCATCGGCGTGGGCCAGTACCAGCACGACGTCAACCAGCGCCGCCTCGCGGGTGTGCTCGGCGCGGTCGTCGAGGACGCCGTCAACGCCGTTGGGGTCGACGTCAACACCGCCAGCGCCCCGCTGCTCTCCCGCGTCGCGGGGATCAGCCCCAGGCTCGCAGAGGGCATCGTCGCCCACCGCGACGCGAACGGCGGCTTCCCCTCCCGCGAGGCCCTCAAGGCCGTGCCGAGGCTGGGGGAGAAGACCTTCGAGCAGTGCGCCGGCTTCCTGCGCGTCACCGGCGGCGACGAGCCCCTCGACGCCTCCGCGGTGCACCCCGAGTCCTACGGTCTGGCCCGGGAGATGGCCCAGACGACGGGCTTAAGCGTCGAGCGCCTCATCGGCGACGAGGCGGCCGTCGCCCGCATCGACAGGGCCGCGCTCGTCGCCGCCGGCGCCGGCGCCATGACCGTCGACGACATCGCCCAGGAGCTCGCGAAGCCGGGCCGCGACCCGCGCCCCGAGTTCCGCGCGGCGCGCCTCGACGAGCGCGTCGAGACCATCGGGGACTTGAAGCCCGGGATGGTGCTCGAGGGCACCGTGAGCAACGTCGCGGCCTTCGGCGCGTTCGTCGACCTCGGGGTGCACGAGGACGGGCTCGTCCACGTCTCCCAGCTCGCCGACCGCTACGTCTCCGACCCGCGCGAGGTCGTCCGCCCCGGCCAGGTCGTGCGCGTGCGCGTCCTCGACGTCGACGAGGAGCGCCGCCGCATCGGGCTCTCCATGCGAAGCCCCGCCGACGACGAGCCCGGCCCCGGCGGCAAGGGCGGCGCCGGCAGGGGCCGCGGCGCGTCCGGCAAGAAGCAGGGCGCAGGCTCCGGCGCGGGCCGCGGGCGCAA
>NZ_JH815192.1:189845-194898 GCF_000296405.1 Corynebacterium otitidis ATCC 51513 | reverse complement strand
AGGGCCAGAGTGCAGGCGAGTCCGCCGGCGGCGCGATGGCCGAGGCGTTGCGCCGCGCCGGCTACCGCTAGGCAGCCCGCAGCCCCTCCCGTCGGGCGCGGCGTCCCGGCCGGGCCAAGCCGCCGAACCGGGCTGGATGAATCCCAGCCGCGTTGGGCGTGCCCGCGGCTAGCCTCTGGCGAAAAGGCCGAACACCCGCGGGCACGCCTGTGCGCCCGCGGGCCCGACGGGAGGGAAGCGAGGGCACGATGGTCAAGGAAATCAGCGTCGCGGCGGAGGACTCCGACACCGCATCGTTCATCGACGCGGTCGGCGCGAAGCCGAACGAGGTCATCAACTCCATCGTCGTGAAGACGAAGCACTCCGGGGAGCGCCACTACTCGCTCGTCCTCGCGCCCGCGACGCACCGGCTCGACAACAAGGGTCTGCGCAAGGCCCTCGGCGGCAAGACCTCGTTCGTGCCCATGGACGACGCCGTGGAGCTCACCGGTATGCAGCGCCACGCGATCGGCCCCATCGGCGTGCCCGACGACCTGCCCATCGTCGCGGACCTAAGCGTCATCGAGGGCGAGAAGTTCTACGTCGGCGCCGGCGTCCTCGAGCGTAAGTACGTGCTCAGCCGCGAGGAGCTCGTCGACAAGGACGCGCCGGGCATCTACGGCGACGAGCCCGCCTAAGACTGGTTCTTCTTCCCTCGGCTACCGCCGCTCGAGCCAGCGCAGCGCCGAGCGGGCGGCGTTCTCCCCGGCCGCGAAGTGCACCCCGCCGCCCGGCGGCGTCGACGCCGAGCACACGTACACCCCGGGCACCCCGGTGGAGTACGGGTCGCCGAGGAGCCTCGGGCGGGCGAGCAGTTGGATCGGCCCGTTCGCGCCGCCGGCGATGTCCCCGCCGACGTTGTTGGCGTTGTGCGCCTCGATCTCGCGGGGCGGCAGCGCCCGGCGGGCGACGACCCGCTCCCTGAAGCCGGGCGCGGCGCGCTCGATCTGCGCAGAGACGAGCTCCCACGCCTCGTCCTCGGTGGCGTCCCAGCCGGCCGGCACGTGGCTGTAGGCCCACACGGGGTTGAGCCGCCTACCGCCGCTATCCGTCGTCGAGCGCGACGGGTCGGTGAGGTGCTGCTGCGCCACGAGCGTGAACGGCCGCTCGGGGAGCCGTCCCTGCCAGCAGTCCCGCTCGGCGCGGGCGACGTCGCGGGCCTCCCCGCCGAGGTGCACGGTGCCCGCGCGGCGGGCCTGCGGCTCGAGCCAGGGGATCTCGCCCTCGACGACGGCGTCGATCTTCGCGACCGCGGGCCCGCGGCGGAACCGCCGCCACGCGCCGGCCACCCGGGCGGGAAGCAGCTCCCCGAGGATCGACGCGGCGCGCTCGAGGGAGGTGTCCAGCAGCACGACGTCGAAGCCCGAGAGCTCCCCGGCGTCGTCGATCGCGCGGCCGGTCTCCACGCGGCCGCCCAGGTCCTCCAGAAGCCCGACGAGCGCCCGCGCGATCGCTGCCGAGCCGCCGCGCGCGACCGGCCAGCCGTGGCGGTGCCCGGCGGCGGCGAGCAGCAGCCCGGGCGCGGCGGAGGCGGGCAGGTGGTGCGGGGCGAAGGCGTGGGCAAAGATGCCGGCGGCGAGGGCCTTCGCCGCGGGTGAGCGCAGCGCCCCGGTGAGCGCGGCCGCCGGCATCCCGGCGAGAGCCCCGAAGCGCGCGGCGAGCATCGGTCGGCGCGGCAGATGCAGCGGGGGACGGAGGAACTCGCCGGCGAGCTCGTCGGCCCGCTCCGCGAGCGGGCCGAGGGCCAGCTGCCAGGCGCGCCGGTCGCGCCCGTCGCCGAGGCCCCGGGCGGTCTCCCCGACGCCGGTGAGCAGCACCCCGGCCTTCTGGTCGGGGAGCGGGTGGCAGGCGTCGACCTCGGGGGAGAGGAACTGAAGGCCGTGCTTCTTGAGGTCTGCTGCGCGGGCTCGGTAGAAGGGGCTCGCCTGGGCGAGCGGGTGCACCGCCGAGCACAGGTCGTGCACGACGCCGGGGACGAGCAGCTCCGCGCTCCGCAGGCCCCCGCCGGGGGCGTAGTTCTCCTCGGCGACGGTGACGTCGAGTCCCGCCTCGGCGAGCACGATCGCGCCGGCGAGCCCGTTGGGCCCCGAGCCCACGACGAGCGCGCGGCCGGTTAGGCGGCGCGGCGCCCGCGGCGTCATCTCTTTAATCCCCTCGGTCCTCGACGGCCGCCGGCTACGCGGCCTTCTGGGGCAGCATCTCGGAGAGCGGCTTCGCGGCGGTGATGAGCAGCTCGTCGCGCGCCCTCGAGGCCGCGACGTAGAGCAGCGCGCGCTCCCGCTGCCGGGCGTCCTCCCGCTCGTCCTCGGGGATGCCCCGCGCGACGCGGGGCACGGAGTCGTCGTCCATGCCGATGAGCACGACCTTCTCGAACTCGAGGCCCTTGGCCGAGTGCATCGTCGACACGATCACCGAGGCCGGCTCCTCCGGCTCGTCCGCCGGGTCGGCGCCGATCGCGCGCCGCGTGCGCTTCGTGACCCCGTCCGCGGAGACGCTCGCCGGCACGCCCCGGTCCTGGAGGAGCGCCGCGATGGAGCGGCGCGAGTCCTTCGCCCGGGTGAGCACCCCGATCACCGCGTTGGGGGAGTCGTCGAGCCAGCCGCGGATCTTCTCGGCGGCGACGTCGACCTGGCCGGCGAGGCTGCCCAGGCCGTCGCGCACGATGGGCTTCGGCCCGCGGCGCGCCGAGCGGTAGCCGGCCACCGAGTCCTCCTCGCCCTCGGCGTCGACCCAGTCGTCGCCCTCGAGGATTCTGGTGGCGTAGTCGAGGATCTCCGCGGTGGTGCGGTAGTTAAGCGTGAGCCTCGTCGACGCGCGCCCGCGGGTGGTGATCCCGAAGCGCCCGAGCACGAGCCGCTGCCCGTAGATGCGCTGGTGGGAGTCCTCGGCGAGGAAGATGTCGTTGGGGCCCTCGGGCACCGCGGCGCGCAGCATGAGCCAGTGCGCGGCGTGGAAGTCCTGCGCCTCGTCGACGACGACGTGGTCGAAGAGGTCCTCGTCCTTGACGCGGAGGATCTCCGCGGCGAGCGCCGCCTTGGTGGGGTAGCTCACGGCGTTGTTCTGCCGGCAGAGGTTCCTGAAGGTGTCGATGACCTTCCAGACCTCCTTGCGCTGCTTTCTGCTCAGCGCCACCCCGCGGCCCCGCCTCGAGACCTTGAGGTAGCCGCGCTGCTCGGCGACCCGGTTGGCGAGCACCACCTGGGTGAACTCCTGGTCGAGGAAGTGCGGGTTTTTCAGCTCCCCGTCGAGCTCCGGGGCGGTGAGGGTGAGCGCCTGGGCCCACAGCTCGGTGATCGACGACGAGGCCGCCGGCGTCGCGTCCGTGGCGCGGCCGAGCACCTGCTGCGCCGCCGCGGAGCGCTCCGCGGCGGTGGCGCGCTGCGGCACCGCGTAGGCGAGCTGGTCGACCCCGCAGATGAAGATCCCCGGCTGGCCCGGCTCGCGGGGCTTTTGGCGCTCCGGGTAGAGCTCGTCCATCTGCTCCTTGAGCGACTTCGCCAGCGAGCGCGTGAACGTCGTCAAAAGGATCGCGGCGTCCGGGTTGTCCTTCGCGAGCCGCCGCGCGCGGTGCAGCGCGACGACGGTCTTGCCGGTACCCGCCCCGCCGAACACGCGGCCCGAGCCGGAGTAGTTGCGCTCGACGATCGCGCGCTGCGGCGGGTTGAGGAACACCCGCCACTCCTTGAAGCTCATGGAGTCGAGCGCGCGGCGCAGCGCGTCGTGGCCCTCGACCATGACGAAGCGGTTGTTGCCCGGGTGGTTCTTGAGCGACTCGCTGATCTGCTCGGCCTCGCTGGCGCTGCGGTCCGGCTCGAAGTCGGAGTCCAGGCCCGCTTCGGCGATGGTCTCCTCGATGCTTAAGCCCTGGGCGAGCGCGAGGTAGGCGTCGATCTCCCAGTCGGGGCGGGACTCCTCCAGCGCGGCGAGCGCGTCGTCCGGGGTGCGCCCGGAGAAGACGATGTCCGCGCCCTCCGAGGAGAAGCCCAGCCGGTCGGTGAGGTCGGAGCGCTCGATGCCGCGGGAGCGCAGCTCCTCCGCGGCGCTCTTCTCCTTCGCTCGCCCGGGCGCGGCCGCGGCGGGCTCGGCGTCGGGCCGGGGAGCGGCGCCCTCGGCCTGGGCGGTGGTCTGCTCGGCGGCCTGGGCGTCGGGCGCGGCGTCCCCGCCGGCGGGCTTCGAGTCGTCGCCCGGGGCGGGCTCGGCGTTCGCGGGCGGGTGCTTGACGATCTCGGTGAGGCTGTTGACCGGGTTGAGCCGGTAGGTCAGCCGCGAGGCGATGTCGTAGGCCTCGTCGTGGTTGAACGTGCCGTAGTAGACGAAGTGCGCGTCCTTGCCGCCGGTGAGCTGGAAGACGACCGCGCGGAACTGGTCGTTGACGCGCGCGACGCGCACCTTCTCGTCGAGCGCGCCCTCGGGCCGCTTGAGGTTCAACCCCGGGGAGGTCGGATCCTCCTGGATCTTCTCGATGAAGCTCATGACGGGCTTCTTCAGCGAGCCGTCGAGGTGCCCGCGCCCCTGGTAGAGCGTGATCATCGCCATGACAGATCAGTCCTTCGTCGTTGCCGTCCGCGTCCGAATTGCCGACTCAGGCCGGCCGCGGCCCGCCGCCCGATTCGTCCTCAAAACCACCGGTGTTCCCCTCAAGGCTAGGTCAGTCGGTGAGCGCCTCGACGAGCGGGGAGACGTCGCCGGCGAACGCCCACCGCCAGCCCTGAAGCGCCGCGTCCGGCTCGCCGGGCTCGTACTCGTCCTCCGGGAAGAGCAGCACCACGCGCCGCTGCGGCCAGGCGAGCACCGTAGGCAGGCCGGCGACCTCGGGGCCGCGCTCGAAGTCCTCGGGCACCCCGCCGCTCGCGGCGAGCCTGCGCAGCGACTCGACGACCGCGGAGTCCTCGTCGGCGAACTCCTCGAGGGTCTCGGCCCACTCGGAGTCCGGTTCGCCGCTCGTCGCGCCGGGCGCGGCCGCTGCGGTGAGCGCCGGCTCGGACGCGGGCTCGGCGGCCGGCTCCGCGGCGGG
>NZ_JH815192.1:179846-189745 GCF_000296405.1 Corynebacterium otitidis ATCC 51513 | reverse complement strand
GCGCGGCCTGGGTGCGCGTCGGGGCAGGAGCCGCGGCGGCGCCGGGTGAGGCCGCGGTGAATGAGACGCGGTCCTCGCCGACGGCGAGCAGGTTGGCCAGCGCCCAGAACTGGCCCCACGCCTCCCGGTAGGTGTCTGGGTCGTCGGTGTAGCCGAGCCGCAGCTCGCTGGGGGCCGATCCGGTGATGGCTAGCTCGATGAGCCGGCCGACCGGAATGGCGCTCTTCTCATCCCACGTGCGGGCTGCACGTGCGGCGGTCGCCGCGTGGATGACGGCGCAGCGCCCAGCGAGGCCCCAGATTTTCGCGTTCGGGCGCTCGACGAGCGCGAAGAGCTGCTCGACCGGGCCCCGGGTGAGCAGGGCGACCTCGTCGTGCGCGTTGAGGCCGAACCTCTGGGCCACTATCAGGTCGACCTGCCCGCCCGCGTGCCACAGCGGGGTGGTTGGAAGCACCCCGGTGCGCCGGTACTCCTCGTACTCGTCGAGGTCGCGCCACGTGATCGTCCACGGCACGATGCCGTCGGCGGCGAGCAGGCTGCGCGCGTCCGCGTCGTGGCCGGCCCGGTGGTTGACCGCCGCCCCGTGGTAGGCGAAGCCGTCGAGGTAAATCGCGATGCGTCTCGTGCGGGTGGAGTTCTCCAGGTAAAAGTCGGCGATGGTGCGGGCGTGGAGGAGCTTCTTCTGCTCCTCGAACGTCCACGACTCGGACTTCTCCTCGTTCTTGTCGTCGCCGGTCGTGAACCTGAAGGTGAGCTCCCGGCGGCCCTCCGAGGTGTGGCGCTCGACGATGTCGGCGTGCTGCGACTCGAGCCAGGAGCGGAACACCTCCGAGAAGCGGTGCTCGAGGAGGCTGTCCTCGTCGATGCTGGGCCGCTCGTGGGTGATCTCCCAGAAGTCCGGGCCGAGGTCCGCCGGGGAGCGGCCCTCGCTGAGGCGCAGGTCGTCGGTGAGGATCTTCGTCAGAGCGACGTCCGCCGCCGCCCGCGAGGTCTTGTCGATCTGCCGGTAGGGGGCGTAGGGAAGCAGGCACTTCGGGCACGCCTCCCGGTCGGAGTGCTGGCAGTCGCAGTCGTGCACGATCTCCCAGGCGCTCTTGAGCAGCTCGAAGACCTGCTTGGGGCTGTGGAACTGGGAGAGGTACCCCGTGCCGCCGGGCACCTGGTCGTGGATGACGAGCGCGTCCTGCGGCCGGGGCGAGCCGGGCGCCCCGATCGGCAGCGTCACGACGTCGAGGTTGTCCGGGTCGCCACCGAACTGCTTTCGGAAGCCCAGCTTGATCGCGGCGACGAGGCTCGGCAGGGAGATCGTGTCCGCCCCCGAGGCGATCGCCGGCGGCAGCTGCAGCAGCACTGCCTGCGTGGTGAGGGTGCGCCCGAGCGCGAAGCTCACCGTGTCCTCCTCGCGCTCCATGCGGCGCGGGCACCACGGCCGGTGGTCGCGCGGGTCGTTGCCCCCGGCCCGCGAGTCGACCTGCCCGCACACCCGGCACACCCGAAACAGCGGCGCCTGCGGCGCGCGCCCCGCGATAGCTAGGCCCTCGCCCTCCCCGCGGCCGAGGTTGAGCCAGCGCAACGTCGCGCGCGGCAGGTACGTCGCCCCGAAGCCCGAGGACGTGAACCAGCCCGAGTCGAGGTCCTCCTCGTCGGCCGCGAGCGTCGTCGCGAGGTGGAAGCTCGCCTGCGAGCGGTCGTCGGTCTGGTCGCCGATCGCCGCGCGGGTACGCTCCACCGAGGCCGAGACCTGCCGCATGGGCAGCACGTCGATCTGCTGCGACTGGTCGGCGAACGCCTCCGAGCCGCAGCGCGGGCACGGGCCCGGGTCCCCGGGCTCGGCGGTGTCGTTGCGCACGTACGAGCAGGACGGGCACACCCGCCACTGCTCGACGTCCCCGCCGTCGCGGTCCATCTCCACCGCGTCGATGGTGGCGGCGACCCCGTCGACGTAGAAGGTCGCGCCGGGCGCGAGCTCCTGGAGCGCGGCGGACACCCCGCGCGAGTAGGAGCGCCGCATGGGCGTCCACTCGAGCTCCACGGAGTCCCACTCGCTCACCGTCAGCTCGAGGTCGACGGCCTCGTCTAAGAGCGTGAAGTTCGGCAGCAGGCCGTAGTCCTCCATCGCGGAGACCCAGTG
This sequence comes from Corynebacterium otitidis ATCC 51513, assembly GCF_000296405.1. Classification (GTDB taxonomy): domain Bacteria; phylum Actinomycetota; class Actinomycetes; order Mycobacteriales; family Mycobacteriaceae; genus Corynebacterium; species Corynebacterium otitidis. The sequence goes on along the minus strand of NZ_JH815192.1, from coordinate 187,614 downwards.
GCGCCGGGAGTGCTCGATAAGCTGCCGGTTCAGGCTCTTGCGCATGGTTTTGAGGTCCCGGTACTGCTCGTACTCGTCCTCGCCGGCGGAGAGCCGCTGCCTACCGGTCTCGTCGACGACCTTGCCCTCGAGCTCCTCGAGCACGGTCGAGGCCTGCACCAGGCGCTCGCCGAGGCGCCGCTCGTCGGCGGTGAAGCGCTCCGCGGCGCGCTCGACGTCGCGCACCGCGCAGTCGGAGTCCTTCGCGGTCGCCCAGTCGCGCAGCTCGTCGGTGGCCTCCGGGGAGACGGCGCGCTCGCCGATGGCGCGGAGGAACTCCTCGACCCGGGCGCGGGCGAACTTCTCGTCGGAGAGCAGCTCGACGAGCACGGTGTGCAGGCCGCGAAGGCTCGCGTTGAGCGCGTGGTCGGCGTTGTTGAGCTCGGGGAGCTCGGCCTCGACGTCGACGTAGTCGATGACGGAGGCCAGAAACTGCCGCTTGAGGATCGCGGCCGCCTCGAGCATCGCCCACGGCGGGTTGACCCGCCCGTCGATGACGGAGAGCGGCTGGTTGAGCTTCGGCAGGGCCTTGCCGCGGCCGCGCACGAGAGCGACGATGAGCGAGTTGCCGCTCAGGCGGCCCGCGCGGCCGACGCGCTGCACGTAGCTCGCGACGGTGTCGGGCAGGGAGGCGAGCATGACGGCGGAGAGGTCGCCGATGTCGATGCCCATCTCGAGGGTCGGGGTCGCGACGAGCACGTTGGGCGCATCTGGGGCGCTCTCGCCCTCCGAGCCGCGGAACTGCCGCTCGAGGTCCTGGCGGGCCTCCCGCTCCAGCAGGCTCGTGTGCTCCCGGGAGACGACCGTGCGGGGCCGCTCGGTGGCGTACAGGCCCTGGTAGTAGTTTTCCTCCACCGGTTTGGCGGTGAGCCGGCCTGGGCAGCCCTTCGTGAAGCACGGCGCGCCCTCGAGGTGGGCGCGGGCTTGCGTGCCGACGGCGCGCCTCGCGTTGCACACCGGGCAGGCGACGAGCTCGCCCGCGCCCTCGGTGGAGACCTCCACGAGGCCCGGGGCGAGGGCGTAGACGATCGCGTGGGTCTCGGTGGTGACCTTGTGGAGCCAGCCGGCCTTCGCCATCGCGGCGAGCAGCTTCGTCACCGCGCGGGACGCCTCGTCGCGCGGCAGGCCGAGCGCGCGCCTGCTCCACGTCGCGTAAAAGCCCTGCGCCGAGTTCACCGGCGTGAGCGGGCTGGGTCGGTGCAGGGTGCGCCCGAGCCGGGGGAACTCCGGGGCGGTCTCGAAGCGCATCCTGGGCACGCCGCGGTCCCTGGCTTGCCGGCGGTTGAGGAGGAAGACGTTGCCGTCGTCGGCGAGGTAGGGGCGCAGCCACTTGTGGTCGATCGCGCCGCGCATCCGGAGGAACTCGAGCACCCCGCGCGCCCAGCGCACAACGTCGCCGTCCCGCCAGCCCTCGAGCGGGGCGGTGACCTCCTCGAGGGCGTTTCTGGCGGCCTCGAGGGCCTCGTCGTCGTCGACGACGACCTGCGCGGTCACCGAGCCGGTGAGCCCCAGCGAGCGCGGCAGGTCGGAGCGGCTGCCGAACTCGAGGATCTCGTCGAAGGCGAGCCGCTCGAGCGCGGCGTCGCGGGCGTGCTGCCGGTCCACGGCGCCGGCCTTCGGGTCCCACAGGGGCCGGAAGCGCGGCGAGCGCGCGAGCTCCGGGGGAAGCAGCTCGAAGCGGGAGCGCAGCTTATCCGCCTCGGTGGTCGCGGCGCGGTCCGCGGTCTTCAGAAGCAGGCGGGCGAGCTCGTCGAGGCGCGCCGTGCCGCCGGCCTCCGCGACGGCGCGGCGCGTCTGGGTGCGCAGGCTGAACGACCTCGAGCGCGCCTGCACGAACGCGGCGCGGTGCGCGGCGTCCTGCACGGAATCGGTGAAGACGAGGGTCTTCTTCTCCTTGGCGTCGAGCACGTCGAGCCCGAAGAGGTTCGACAGCGACACCGACAGCAGCGTCGCCACGCCCGAGCCGATGAACCGGATCGAGTCCTCGTTCCCGCACGACGGGCAGGTCTGCTTTGCCGCGGCCTTGGAGATTCCGTCCTTAGTGTTCGCGTAGCTGAGCACCGGGGCGAGCGCGTCCTCCTCGCCCGATCCCAGCGGGGAGGCCGACAGGGTCCTAGTCGTCGTATCCAGCCAGTAGAGCTGCCCCGGGGCGTCGCCCGTGTCCCGCGGATCGTCGGCCTCGTCCTCGCCGGGCCGCCCCGGAGCCGCCTCGAGGAGCGGGCGGAGGTTTTCCCGCTGCGTGCGATTCATCGACATCGCGCGGATCTTCTGCGGGTCGAGCACCACCCGGTCGTCGGTGGAGGCCTCGAGTGCCGCCATCCAGCCCGAGCGGCCGCACTGGCGGCAGTAGCACGCCGGCAGCCACGCCTCGTCCGCCGCCGCGTCCGCCGGCCCATCGTCCGACCAGCGGAAGCGCTGCTCCCCGGCGAGCCGGTCGATGCGGGAAACCTCCCGCACCCACAGGTGCGCCTCCAGGCCGGGCAGGATCTTGCCCTCGAAGCCGCCCGCCTCCTCGCCGAGCCGGGCCCGCAGGTCCGCGAACAGCGACACGAGGTAGGTCGTGAGCTCCTGGTAGGCGTTCTCCTGCTCGCCGGCGTCCTTCGGGCCGAAGAGCTCCTCGGCGAGCCCGACGACGTCCTCGCCCTCCCTCGTCGTCAACGGGCGGGGAGTGGCCGCCGCGGCGAGGAACCGCTCGGTGAGCGGGTGCGCCGCGACCCTGACGATCTGCTCGCCCAACGAGTCCCCCGGGCCGAAGCCGAAGACCTCGCGGCCTAAGACCTCGCGTACCGCGTCGATGTAGTTCGAGCCCTTCGACGCCGCGGCCACCTGCTCGAAGATCTCGTCGGCCTCCGGGGCCGCGCCGCCGCCCGGGTAGTCCTCGGGGCTGGGTGAGGGGGTGGTGGCGACCGGCCCGAAGCGGCGCAGCACCTCCGCGCGCCAGTCCGGGATCGACATCGACGCCTCGCCGACGATCGCCTCAGGAGACAGCTTGCGCCCGAACACCTGGAACGCGAACTCGAGCATCGACTTCACGTCCTCGCCGCCGCCCAGCGTCGCCGACGTCGCCACCGGCGTCACCAACCCCAGCGGATCCCGCTGCTGCCGGCGGGTCAGCAGGCTCGAGTCCTGATAGCGCCGGAGCATCATCCCCAGGCGGCGCAGCAGCAGCGCCACATCGGTTCCCTGGGCGCCGTCGTAGGTGTGAAACTCGTCGAGCACCAGGTAACGCAGCGAATCCGCCGAGATGCGCCAGATCTCCCGATCAGCCGGACGCAGCAGCAGCTGATCGAGCATCTTGTAGTTCGTCAACAGGATGTCCGGCGGCGACGAGCGAATCTGGCTGCGATCCGTGATGAGCGAATCCTTTCTCACCCTCGTCGCGCCCGAGCCGGACGTCTCCCCCGTGTAGATGCCCGCGGTCACCCCGCCCAGATCGTCCGCGAAGTCGGTGAGCAGCCCCGCCAGACGAGAGGCCTGGTCGTTGGCCAGCGCGTTCATCGGGTAAAGGATGAGCGCCTTCACGCCGCGCTTGCCGAGGCGGCGCTCGCGTCGGGCGTGGTCGAGGATGGGGTAGAGGAACGACTCGGTCTTACCCGAGCCCGTGCCCGTGACCACCAGGGTGGGCTCCGGCTCGTGCTCCTTGCCGCCCGGGACCTTGCTGCGCAGCCGCTTAAACGCCTCGGCCTGGTGGTGGTAGGGGCGAAACCAGTCTGGCAGCCACTCGAGGAGCTCGTCGGGCTCGTCCTCGGCGGGCGCGTACGGCATGCGGGCCTTGACGTACGGTCCGTAGAACATGCCGTTCTCCCGGTCGCTGAGGAACGCCCCGAGGGCCTCGCTTGTGCCGCGGTCGGCGAGCGCGAAGCTCGTCGTCAGGTACTCGGTGATCCCCCGAACGAGCTGGCCCGCCGCGTAGACCGGGAGCAACGACGACATCGGCTTCTCCTCCTCACTTCGCGTCCCGCCAACCACGCGCATGTCGACGACGGGAGGCGTGGTGGCGCCCCTATCGCGTCGGCGGCGACGTAGTTTTCGTCCTGATGCTAGTCGCATTCCTGGTCGCTGCCCGCAGCGCGTTACCCGGCTCGCGCAGGCGGAGACGTTGAGGTGTCGCGACTCGGCTGGAGCCTGCGACCGAGATCCTGACAGTCGGTTACTTCTATATGGCGGGGATAACTTAAGTTATTGCGACAGCGTAGGTGCGTTTTATCCGGTGCTGCGTGCGATCTCTTGGTAATTTCCTCAGGTAACCACACGTGGCTTGACGCTCGATGGTTCGACGGAAGGGGAGGGGCTCTTGAAGGCCGAGTACGTGGCTGCGTACATCCAGGAGCAAACCGGCACCGAGGATGAGTGGCAGCTCCAAAGGCTCATTTACTACGCCGACGCGTGGGCTCTGGCGTGGACGGGGCGACCCCTGGTTGGCGAGGGGTTCGAAGCGTGGAAATACGGTCCAGTCTGCCGCGAGCTCTGGAACCGCCGCCAGGCTATCAAGGGTGAAGGGGTTGAGTCTCCCCAGCGGTTTAAGCTCTCCAGTTTGCAAACCTCTATCGTCGATGCGGTTCTTGATTATTATGTGCGATTATCTCCACGCTCCTTGATGGAAAAGACTCGCGGGAAACCTCCATGGGTAAACATGCGACGTGGCCTGTCCGATGATAGTCATGGCTGCAAATTGATCGATCGGGACGAGGTCATGAGGTTCTATGCAACCGAGGCCCTGGAAGGTCGGGCGCCGGTAGTTCCGCCGCAGGTCGCGAGCCCCGGGGTCGGCAGTAGCCAGAGCGAGAGGATCGACAAATTGGCTAGAAAATGGTCTCCGGTACTTGAGCGTCTTGCGGAGTTATGACGCCGGAATTGGTGTTACCTCTCGGGAACCTCCGTGAAATACATCCTAAAGTTTTTCGGTTATCTCTCGATAGCAAGCGATTAGATCGGCTATGCGGTCGAGCGGGGTGAACGGGTACTCGAAGACGTACTCGACGCCGGACTGCGGGTGGGCCCAGGTGCGCTCCTCGACCGAGAGCGGCTCATCATCGTTCGCGGTGGCTGCTTTGTTGTGGGTCTTGGTGATGTCCTTCGGCACGCCGCGACCGTTCCGGTCCACCAGGTCGGTCTTGTCCCGCTGGTAGAGCACCGGGAACTGGGTCCGGTAGATCATCACCAGATCCTCGATCCCGACACCGAGGGCGATCGACACCGCGGCGTTGAGCAGATTCTCGGTGTGCCACCGATCTTTTGTGGTGCGCACCGGGACCTCCGGCGTCCACTCTGTGTCGGTGAGCTCTTCCCACAGCGGGGCATAGGCCTTGGTGAGGCAGTTCAAGCGCAGATAGGCCGGCACAGCGAACTGGTCGATCGCGGGATTGGAGCTGGCTGGGACCAAACCATTCACAAGACTGGCTTGAAGGTGCGCATTACCCGTAGCCCTGAACTGAAAATCAGCAAGAAGGCTTGCAGCTAAAGTGCCAAAGCGAACAAGTATCTTTGAACTCTCCGTATGACCTGCCGAGTACAGGGTGAGTACGTGCTCGGTTCCGGGTGGGATGATGGAGGGGTACATGGTGCGGTAGCCGGTGGTGGCTGCCATTTCGCGCCAGGCGATGCGCCACTGGTCGCGTACCGGCACCTGGCCGACACCGTCTTTGGTCCAGTAGCCGTAGGCGGCGTCGCGATCCGTGCCGTCACCGGTTTCGGGTTGGTAGCCGGTCGCGGGCAGGAAATCCGCGGGTATCGCCTCGAGGTCCACGGCGGTGTAGTCCTGATTGTGTTTCAAGGTCGGGTTGGGTTGTTTGATCATCGGGGTCGCCACACCCAGATGCGGGCCCTGCAGAATCACCCCATCCCACGAAGCGGGTTGCGCATATCCGCGATCAAACCAACCTTTGCGCTTATCGATGCTCTCGTCCCAGCCACGCGAGTACTGCAAACCCAGCTCCGCCACACGCGGGGCCTTGGCCAGGGTCTGTAGTACGCGGGCGGCGTCGGTGTTGACGGTGTAGACCATGCGCGCCTCACCTGCCGGGGTCTCCGGGGTTTCCATCAGCCCGGCCCACAGGGTAAGGGTGTCGGTGGTGACGTGCTGGATCCGATCCGCATGCGGCCGCATGTCCCACTTGTCGTCTTCGGTTTTTAAGCCGGGCACGGGCCCGGTGCCGTCGTGTTTGAGCGAGTCTGTCGCGGTATCCGGGTGGTAGAGCGAGACGGCCTGGAGGAAATCCGGGGCCACCTGCCGGTCGGCATACACATGCACCCCGAAGGTCACGTGGTCATCGATCTCGAAAAGGATGAGCTTGTTGAGGAACTGCCAATGCCTGCGCAGCCGGAGGTAGGCCTGGCGGCGTAGGGGTGCGGCTTTCTTTTCGGTGAAGTGCGATTCCGGGTGGATCAGCCCCACCACCCCGCCGGGCGCGGTAAGCGACCAGGTGGTGGGCATGAACCCGCGGTATAGATCCGGCTGCTGGCCGGCAAGCTGTGGGTAGAAGGCTTGGTTGCCCAACACGGCGGCGGTCGCTGCGGTGACCGCGCTGTCGTCGATGACGGCGGCAGCGACCCGCGGGTCTTGCAGGTCGCGGTTGCGGCGGGCGGTTTTTTCTTTGGCGGTGTGTTTCCCGGTCAGTTGGAACCACGGGTCGAACTCGCCGATGACCATCTCGTCGTCGGAACGGGGGCGGACCCACGGCGGGTTTCCGGTAACGAGGTCGAAGCCGCCGCTGGTGGCGAACACGTCAGAGTAGTCGAGCTCCCAGTGGAAGAATCCCTGCCGCGATGCGACCTGGCGGGCAACAGTGAGCCACGGGTGACGAGACTCCACCTGGTCAACACGGCGCGCCCCTCCAAAGGAGAGGAATTGTTTTTCGGCGTCTGCGAGTTCGAACCAGCCGTCGGTTTCACCCAACTCCAGCTGGCCGGTCGTGTCGCCGGTGCGTTTGAGCGGGTCTTGGCCGAGGAGTTCTTCGAGTGTGGTGAGCCATTCGTCCCACTCGGGCGGAGCCACCCGCACTCTGTCAACCACCGTGTCGTTGTCGGTGAGTGGCCAGAACGTCAGCGCCGACCAGGCATCCATCACCAGCCTGAGACGTCGGTAGGCGTTGTTCTCGTCACCACTCAACCAGTCCTCGATCTGGGCGCGAGTGACAACCTTCTCGTTGCTGTCAGTGAGATTCGCGGTGTCGGGTTGTCCCCACACGGGGATATTGCGCTTGGCGTGCTGGTTGGCGATGCGCATCCGCTCCGCCGACGAGGCCCACAACACCTCGACACGCCGCGACAGCGCCACCAGACGCTTCACCTGCGAGGAATCCGGGCTCTTCTGCACGCTGCGCCGCCAGGCCTTTACGTTCTTGACGTGGTCGGCGGCGAGTTTCTTGACCGTCGAGGAGTCCACCCCCGCACCCCACGTCGAGCTGGGCAGCAGGAATGACCACACCCGACCAGCAAGACCACTGGTTTCGTCTACCCCACCATCGCTCTGGCTGTGGGGGAAGGCGACCGGGTCGGGCTGGGTTTTCAGCCAGGCCTTCTTCTTCAACTGATTTGTGCTGTAGGCGCTGCGGCGCGCCCCGATGAGTGTGTTGCCTCTTCTCAGGTGCAGCCCGAACCACGGGGCGGTCAGCTCCCCGGTCATCGTCGCCAACCACAGGGAGATCTCTGCCAACTCAACCGCCGTGGAGTTCAAGTCGACGCCGTAGACGCGGTGCAGCGCGATCCACGCCTTCACCCGCTGCAGCTG
>NZ_JH815192.1:159244-179306 GCF_000296405.1 Corynebacterium otitidis ATCC 51513 | reverse complement strand
CCGGGGTCGCCGGCGGCATCATCCGGCACCCACGTGTCATCCCTCGCCGGTTTGTCGGGGTTGTGGCCGGTGGAGATCAACCGGAAGATCACCTGCAGCGAGTCGTACACGTGCCGCCCGAGGCTGGCCTGCAGGCCCGTCGGCGGCGACAAGATGAGTTCTTTTAAGCGTGCGGTGCCGTAGCCGGCTTCGTACTCGGGAACCCCGGCGGGCAGGATTTCCAGTTCGGGGGATTCTTCGGCGAAGAGGACGAACATGATCCGGTAGAGATACCGCAGCGCCTGCCTGCCGATCAGCTCCCCATCGTCTGGGGTGAGGGTGATGCCTGCTTCGCGGTGGTGGGCGGCGACGTCCTGGCCGATGAGCTCGACCGACTGGCGGATCGCTTCACGTAGATCATCCGACACAGCCGCTGCGGCCTTACGCGACTCGGCGAGGGTGTCTTGAAGCCACGAGTCCCGCTCCGGTAGGTGGGAGAGGTTTTCCCGGCAGGTGAGGCACACGGCGTGGGCGGTTTCCCCGGCCTGGGTGGTATCGGCGCGTTCCGCCACGGCGGCGAGGTTGATCGCGAGGTATTTGCCCAGTGGCCAGCTGTCGCGCTCGGCCACCACCAGCCAGCCGCCGGCGGCCACGAGTATGAAGACTGGGGGTTCGTCGGCGAGGAAGATTTCGGTGAGCAGTTTGAAGACCGACAGGCCCCCGCCCCGCGGCGTGCTGGCCGCAATGGCTTCAGGGGCGTTACCCGCATTGACGGTTTCGGCGGTGTCGGCACCGGCGAGATCGTCGTTCTCCTCGCCGATGTCGGCTGCTTCAGTATCGACGTTGTTTCGTGGTGCGGGTCCGGCAATCCACCTCTCGTCCCGGGTCACCGTGTTGGTGGGTCGGGCGGTGGTTTCCAGCTCGGAGATATCCGCCACCGGCTCCGCCGCCAATGCGACGACACCGTCGGCGGTGGAGGCCGTCAGCTCGAGCTGGCCCTGCGCGGTCTCGAAGGTGACACGCTTCGGGGCGCGGTAGCCGAGCGCCTCAAGAATCAGCGGCGTGGCCTGGCCGGGCTGGTCGAGGAGCGTCTGCTGAATCGTGGCCCGCGCCGCCTTGAACCTGCCCCAGGAGGTGAGGATGCCGGGGGTTTTCTCGTCATCGGCGAAGTCCTTGATCCGGTTACGGACGCGCTTGGTTAGCGAGTCGCCCTTGGAGTCGGTGGAGGTGAAGTAGAAGTCGGGCAGCAGCTCATCGACGTTGATGATCGAATCAAACCCAGCCACCGACAACCACACCTTCCAACCGTAGGATTTCGAATCGTCCCTCGAGCTTCAGCCTGTACTCCATGGCGCTCGGGGACTGCCCGGGACGATGTGGCAATGCTACCTAGGGGTAGGTCGCGTAGCGGAGCAGAGCAAGGCATCGGGACAGCGAGCGGAGTGAGTCTCTGTCGAGTGGGGCGCCCCGGTGTTGCGCGGACCGCGGATCGGTAGGGTGAAAAGACCGCCTATGTCCGCGGGCTGATCTAATCGAGAGCAGTCAGCGAGAGACAGTGGCGTCGCGACTCGAGGGAAGAAGTGAGGTCGGTAGCCGTGGCGAAAGGAATCCCGCGATACCAGGAGATCGCCCGCGAGCTCCGACGACAGATTGACTCTGGCTCTTATCCCACCGGTTATTCCCTTCCCTCGGAAGCCCAGCTCGCTGAGCGATTCGGTGTCGCCCCGGGGACGGTTCGACAGGCGCTAGGCGTGCTTGTTGATGAGGGCATGCTGAGCGCCCGCCGTGGCGCCCGCAAGGTGGTCATGCGCTCGAGCGTGTCGAGCCGCGGGTTCAATGAGTTCCGCAGCTTCGCGCAGTGGGCGTACGGGCAGGGCAGGACCCCCGGCGGGCTAGTAGTCGAGCAGCGGTGGCGCGAACCCTCTGAGAATGATGTCGAGGCGCTTCGCCTCGCGGAGGGCGATGAAGTCCTGCAGGTGCTGCGTGTTCGGACGCTTGATGGGGAACCGATCCTTCTCGAGCGCACGCGCTACACACCGCAGGTCGGTAGGAAGGTCGCCGAGCTGCGCCCAGATTCGCCGTCAGTGACTAATCAGCTGCGCGAGCTGTTCGGCATCGAGTTTGCCGCCGCAGATCACGTGTTCTCCGCCGCGGCAGCCGACGACGTCGATGCGCGCCACCTGAGGCTTGCCGAGGGAGATCCGATCTTGCGGCACCTCCGGTTGAGCAGGGATCGGTGGGGTACCCCGCTCGAGCGCTCCGAGGACCACTACGTCTCCGGGGCGGTCTCGCTGGCCGTGTCCAACGCCCAGGGCAACAACTCTCTCGGCTGGATCTCCGCGCCCGGGCGCTAAGCGTTTCGTTTTCTTCGCGAGCTGGGCGCCCGAGCGCAGCGGCCGCGGTGGGTAGACCGGTGCCGCGGTGCTAAACGTCGGCACGGCGGACGTCGGTAGCGGCGGTGGAAGGCGCCGTAGCGCAACGTTCGTGCAGCTCTGTCGTCGCGTAGGTAACGAACCGGCGTCATCGTCGCCCGTCATCGTGGGCAGTCCTCGAGAGTTGATCTTGCGGCTACCTCAACTAAACCTTGAGGTAAACCAACTTTTACGTCAGCGTGTTTCTCTAGTGAGGTAACAAGCTCACTAGTGAGGATGCGCTGTCGCGGGTCCTCGCTCTGGAGAAACGGGGACTACACCAATGACGAAAACTCGTGCGATTGCTTCCGTCGCCGTGGCGGCGAGCGCAGCGTTGAGCCTCACCGCCTGCGGCGGTGGGGCGGAATCCGAGGAGTCGGCCCACTGGCGCCAGGCCACGACCCTCGAGGAGGGCGGCGGCATGGACGCTCTGATCGAGGCCGCGCAGGCCGAGGGAGAGTTCAACTCCATGGGCCTCTACGAGGACTGGGCCAACTACGGCGAGGTGCTTCAGGCCTTTTCCGAGAAGTACGGCATCGACATCAATAACGACGTCTCCGCCGGCTCCTCGCAGGACCTCATCAACGCCGTGCAGTCCCGGCAGGGGCAGGACAACTCGCTGGACTACCTGGATACCGGCATGTCGTTCGCCGCCCAGGCAGAGGAGGACGGGCTGCTTGCCACGTACACCCCTCAGGGCGCGGAGAATATCGACGCGGACATGCGCTCCGAGAACGACACTTGGCACAACCACCTCGGCGGGAACATCGCGATCGGCTGCGACGCCACCCAGGTCGAGAAGTGCCCTGAGTCGTTCGAGGACCTCCTCGACGAGGAGTACCGGGACAAGGTAGCCATCCCCGGCGACCCGACCACCGGGGAGTCGAGCTTCATGGTCGTCTACGCGGCGGCGTTGGCCAATGGCGGGAGCCTCGACGACATCCAGCCGGGCATCGATTTCTTCGGCGAGCTCGCCGAGAAGGGCAACCTCGTTCCCGTCGAGGGATCCGAGGGCACCATCGAGACCAACGAGACCCCCATCCTGATCAACTGGGATTATCTCCTCGCCCCGATGGTCGACAACCTCGCCGGCTCGGGCGTCGACCTGCAGATCATTCCGCCCGAGGAGGGCACGGTCTCGTCCTACTACGCGGCGTCGATCAACGAGGACGCCCCGCACCCCGCGGTCGCCAGACTGTTCCTCGAGTTCCTCTTCTCCGACGAGGGGCAGAACCTGCTGCTCAAGGGCTTCGTTCAGCCGGTGCGCCTGCAGGAGATGATCGACGAGGGCACCGCCGACGAAGAGGCGGTCGACAACCTTCCCGAGGGGGCCCTCGAGGACGCCCCGCAGCCGAACCTGAAGCAGCGCGCCGCGCAGCACCAGGTGCTCCAGGACGGCTGGGTCGAGGCGGTGGGCCGATGACCCAGGGGCTCAGCCGCTCACAACCTCGGCAGAGCCACGGACACCGCGACTCGAAGGGCAAATCCACTCGCGCGGCGGCGGTGTCGACGCTCGCGCCGCTGACGATCATCGTCGCGTGCTTCCTCGTCCTGCCGATCCTCGGCATGGCCTACACCTCGTTCCGGACGAGCTCAGGCGACGGCTTCACCCTGGAGAACTACGCCGCGCTCGCCGAGGGCAACCGGGGCCTGGCGCTGAAAAACTCGCTGATCGTCTCCGGGCTGTCGGCGCTCATCGCGACCGTGGTCGGTCTCGTCGTCGCGGCGGCGATCTCGACGGTGCGCTCGACGACCGTCGACGCGATAACGGGGATCATCTCTAGCGTGCTCGCCAACTCCGGTGGCGCGCCGCTGGCGTTCTCCTTCATCGTGCTGCTGGGCAACACCGGTTATCTCATCGACGCGGTCACCGCGGTCGACGGGGACTTCAGCCTGTACAGCCTGCGCGGGCTGGTCATCATGTACCAGTACTTCCTCATCCCGACGATGGTGCTGCTCACCCTGCCGAGCTTCCGGGCGCTGCGGACCTCCTGGCGGGAGGCGAACACCTCGCTCGGCGGATCGGCGTGGACGTTCTGGCGGCGCGTCGGCATGCCCATCCTCGCGCCCACGGTGCTCGGCGCCGCGATCATGCTCTTCGGCGCGGCGTTCGCCACCCACGCCTCGGCCGCCGTGCTCATGGGCACCGGGTCGTTCCCGCTCGTCACCCTCCAGATCGCCAACGAGCTCAGCGGATCAGCGGCGAGCGGCGGGCGCACGGTCGCCATGGCGATGGGCATGGTCACCGCCGTCGTCGCTGTCGTCACCCTCGTCGCGTTCACCTGGTTGCAGAATAGGAGTCGCAGATGGCAGCTCTAAGCAGCACAGCCGCCACGCGGGGCGGCGCCTCTAAGAAGGTGTCATGGGTCGCCGTCGCCGTCGCCGCGGTCGCGGTCGCCGTGCCGCAGCTAGGGCTCGCCGCCTACGCGCTCATCTCGCAGGGGAGCTTCACGGCCTCCGGGTTCGTGGGCTTCCTCAGCGACCCGCAGTTCTACCGTTCGCTGGGCCTCAGCGTCGCGCTCGCCGCGGCGACCGTCGTCGTACTCATCGCGGCGCTCGTCCCGGCCGTCGTCGCCGTCCACCTGTGGGCCCCGAAGCTCTCCGGGGTCTTATCGGTGGTGTGCACCCTGCCGCTCGTCATCCCGTCGATCGCGCTCGTCGCGGGGCTCATGGCGGTGCTCCAGGGGCTCGCATCCCAGGGAAGGGGCTCCGCGGCGAACCAGCTGGCCCAAGGGCTGCAGAACCCCGACTTCCCCGTCGCCGTGGTCGGAGCCTACGTCATCCTCGCCCTGCCGTTCACGTACCGCTCCATCGACGCGGCGCTCTCCGCGATCCCGCTGCGCACCTACGTCGAGGCCTCCGAGTCGCTCGGCGCGGGCACCTGGCGCACGCTCGCGAAGGTCGTCGCGCCGAATATCCGCGGCTCGGTGATCTTCTCCGCGTGCTTCGCGTTCTGCCTCGCGATCGGCGAGTACACCGTCGCCGCGACGATGAGCGTGAACACCCTGCCCGTCTACATGGCGACCCTGTCGACGACCGACTTCCGCGCCTCCATCGCGCTGTCTTTGGTCTCCAACATCGTCACCTGGGGCCTGCTCGCCTTCGCGATGGTCTACGCCGGGCGGTTCGGCCAGCCCACCAGCGGTGACTCCGGCTCCCACTCCACCCACCCCGCGGTGCGCGTCGGCGCACCCACGACCGAGGAAAGCTAACAGCGATGTCGACAACAACCATCCACCACGCCGCCGAGGCCGGCGAGGAAGCCGCGGGCGCGGGCGACGCCGTGTCCGTGAGCTTTAGCCACGTGAGCAAGTCCTACGGGGACGGCCCGCGCGTTCTCACCGACCTCGACTTCACCATCGATCCCGGGGAGCTGCTCACCGTGCTCGGGCCGTCGGGCTGCGGGAAGACGACGACCCTTCGCCTGCTCGCCGGCTTCGAGCAGCCCGACTCGGGCGACGTCGCCGTCGGCGGGAAGTCGATCCTTCGCACGCCCGCGGAGAAGCGCAACATGGGCATCGTCTTCCAGGGGCTAAGCCTGTTTCCCAACCTCACCGTCGGCGGGAATATCGACTACGGCCAGCGCATCCGTAGGCGCCCCGCGGCCGCGCGGCGGAAGCGCACCGAGGAGCTCCTCGAGATGTGCGGGCTGCCCGGCTATGCCGAGCGCTACCCCCACGAGCTCTCCGGCGGGCAGCAGCAGCGCGTCGCGCTCGCCCGGGCGCTGGCCATCGAGCCTCGGGTGCTGCTCCTCGACGAGCCGCTCTCCGCGCTCGACGCGAGCGTTCGCCGGAACCTCCGCGACGAGATCCGCCGCGTTCAGAAAACTGCCGGCACGACGACGATGTTCATCACCCACGACCAGTCCGAGGCCCTCGTTATCGCGGACAAGGTCGCCGTCCTCAACAACGGCGTGGTCGAGCAGCACGCCGTGCCGGAGGAAGTGTACTCCTCCCCGGCGACCCCTTTCGTCGCCCGCTTCGTGGGCACCATCAACGAGTTTGTCGTGCCGCGCTCCTGGCGGGGCGGCTCAGAGATCCCCCTCGAGGCGCACGACGGGCCCGGCGACGAGCTCGACGCCGTGTTCGTGAGGCCCGAATTCCTCCACATCGTCGAAGACTCGGAGTCGCGCGCGGTGGTCTCCGGAAGCCGGTATCTCGGCGATCGGACGATGGTCTCCGTCTCTCACCCGGGGACACCACGCGATTGGTGGGTCTCCCTCCAAGTCGCCGAGGCTGCCCGTCTGCCCGTCGGCACGCCGGTCTCGGTGCGCTTCGACGGGGACGTTGCCCTCCGCGTTGCCGCGAGCGAAGCACGCGAGGCATGAGGGCGGGCTACCCAGCCGCGGACGGACTTGGCCCCGTCGAAGCGGTGATCTTCGACTGCGACGGCACGCTCGTCGACTCGGAACGGCCGTGGCTCCAGGTCGTGGCCGAGCAGATCGAACGGCTCGAGGCCGACATCGCCCCCGAGGGCCTTATGGGGCTGCCCGCCCGGCAGGCCGCCCAAGCGCTGGTCGCCGCCGCAGCATCCGCGCGCTCCGCCGAGTCGGTCGAGAAGAACATCTCCCGGCGCTATTCGCTGCTCCTGCGGGAGTGCGATGCTCCCATGCCCGGGGTACGCGCGCTGCTCGGCGCGATCGACGGGGTGGTGCCCGCCGCGGTGGCGAGCAATGGGCGTGGGGAGGACGTGCGCGCGCTGTTGGAGGCCGCGGGCATCGCCGACCACTTCGACGCCGTCGTATCCATCGACGACGTCGTCGCCGGAAAGCCCAGCCCCGATGTCTACCTCGAGGCCTGCAAACAGATTAGCGTGCCCCCGGGCCACGTGCTCGTCGTCGAGGACTCGCCCGCGGGCGCCGCGGCCGCCCGTGCCGCCGGTTGCCGCGTTCTGGGAGTCAACGCTGATCTTACAATCGAGCTCGATGCCGACGCTCGAATCCCTAGTCTCGAGAAATGTGTCTTCGATGCGACGAACCGCCGCCTCATCCTTCGAGGGGCGGCCTCCTCAACGTCGCCGACGAGAAAGGTTGCACCATGACCGAGATCGTGTGCCAGTCTTGGAACCTCTGGTTTGGCGGTGCCCGCGTGCGCGATGGCCACGACAAGATCGTCGCGACGTCGAGGTCGTTCCCGGCGGATCTGTGCCTCTACCAGGAAACGGCCTTCGAGCTCGCCGGGAATGCCTCCCGGGAGCTGGGGCGTAACCACGCCCAGCAGGGGTGGGACACGGCGGTTGCCGCCTCGGGCGGCGTCGAGCTCGCGTCAACGGACACGGCGCCTTTCGCGACGGCCGCCTGGCTGCGCGTCGAGGGCTCCCCGGTGCTCGCCTGGTCGGTGCACCTCGCGCCGCACGACTACGGCCCCTACGCGGCGCTTGCGGGCAAACCCGAGGCCGAGGTTCACGCGGCCCCGGGAGAGGAGAGACGGCTCGCCCAGATTCGCCGGGTGCTCGAGGAGACGGACAGGCTCCTTGACGGGCGGAAACTTCCCGTCATCATCGGGGGCGACTTCAACTGCCCGGCGACCGCGGATTGGGTCGCCCGGGAGGACCGGCCGAACGTCTCCTGGCCGGCGACCGACGCTGTGCTCGCCGCTGGATTCGTCGAAGCCTTCCGTGCCGTGCATTCCGATCCGGTCAGCCAGCCTGGGGACACCTGGTCGCCGATCGAGCCGGCAGATCGCGAGCCGCGCGACCGCATCGACTTCGTCTTTGTCCGCGGCTTCGAGCCTGTGTCGGCGCGGACTATCGGCTGCCGGGCCGACGAGGAACCCGACGACCGGAGCGGCACCGAGGAGAGCGCCTCGGCGTTTACCCGCGTTGAGGGGCCGTGCTCCCTGATCCCGGACCACGCCGGCAACAACTATCCCAGCGACCACCAGCTCCTCGAGACGGTGCTGCGCCTCGGTTAGGAATCCCCGCGGACGGCCACAGGGCGTGAAGACGGAGATTCTGTTCGGGCATCGGTTCACCGCTCGGACACCCGATAGTCGGTCTGGCCGGATAGTTTTCGTGGCATGAGAATCTTGGGAAATCATGACGGCAGGCGGCTCGCGGGCGGCGTCGCGGCGGCCGTCGTCGCCGGGGCGGCGATCGTGCCTGCCGTGGCGACGGCAGAGGAGACCGACAACAACCGAGGGGAGACCGTGCGGGTCGCGACGTACAACGTGGCGCTCAACCGCCCTGCCGAGGGGCAGCTCGTCTCCGATCTCGAGGGCGGGGAGGATGCGCAGGCGCAAAACGTCGCCGCGGTCATCCAGGAGGTGCGCCCCGACGTCGTGCTGCTCAACGAGGTCGACTACGACGAGCTCGGGGAGGGCGGCGGCTCCCGCGCCGTCGAGCTCTTCCTGCAGGATTATCTCGGGCAGCCGCAGCTCGGCGGGGAACCCATCGACTACGAGTACAGCTTCGTCGCGCCGGTGAACACCGGCGTCGACTCCGGCCTCGACCTCGATAACGATGGGGAGCTCGGCGGACCGGACGACGCCTACGGCTTCGGGGACTTCCCCGGCCAGTACGGCATGGCGGTGCTCTCTCGGTACCCGCTGGCCGCCGAGGAGGCCCGCACCTTCCAGAACTTCCGGTGGGCCGACATGCCCGACAGCCTCCTGCCCGCGGGCTTCTACGGGGACAACGCCGAGGATCTGCGCCTGTCGTCGAAGAGCCACTGGGACCTGCCCGTCGAGGCGCCCGGCGGGCGCTTCCACCTGCTGGCCTCCCACCCGACGCCCCCGGCCTTCGACGGGGAGGAGGAACGCAACAAGCGCCGCAACTCCGACGAGATCAGGCTGACCGCCGACTACGTCGCCGGCGGGGAGCGTGCCGCCTACCTCTACGACGACGAGGGCGCGGCCGGCGGACTTCCCGAGGGCGAGGAGTTCGTCGTCGTGGGCGATCAAAACTCCGACCCCTTCGACGGCGGCGGCGACTACCCCGCGATCCGCCAGCTGCTCGAGATGCCGCGCGTCCAGGACCCGCGGCCCGCCTCCAGGGGCGCGGTCGAGGCCGCGGCCGCGCAGCCGGGCAACGAGCACCACGCCGGACCCGCGGAGCTCGACACGGCGGACTTCGAGGAGCCGGACCCCGGCAACCTGCGCGTCGACTACGCGCTGCCCTCGACCGGGCTCACGGTCTCGGGATCGGGCGTGTTTTGGCCCGGCGAGGGCGAGCGCCTCGCGGAGATCATGGACCCGCAGCTCACCAGCGACCACCACCTCGTGTGGGTCGACCTCGAGGTTCCCGCCGAGGGCGGCGCCGCGCCCGAGGAGCCCGCCGCCCCGGAGGACGAGGCACCCGCAGGCGATCCGCAGGCCGGCGGCGGCGATGCAGCCGGCGAGCGGCCCGCGAACTCGAATCCCGGGGACGACTCTGGCTCACGAAACGAGTCCGCAGTGAAGAGTCCCGGGGGCCTCGCGTCGACCGGGTCCCCGCTCCTGGGCGCGTTGCTCGTCGGCGCGATTGCCGCGGCGGCCGGCGCCGGCCTCGCAGCGCTCTGTCGGCGGCGGGGCTAACAGGCCCTGATACGGGAACCGCCCGCCGACCGGAAAACTGGTTGGCGGGCGGCTGCTCGTCGTGGGGTTCGTGGCGGGCGCCCGGGCGGGTGCTCGACTGTCCGCGGCCCAGCGGCTCTGCGGCCCTTGTGGTCGCCGTTACCTCTTCGGGACGAGGAGCACGACCGGGCGGATGAGCGGGTTCGGCGACGGCGTGAAGTCCGAGACGAGCTTGCGCTCCCGCTCGATGAGCTGCTCCGAGCGCTTGACCTGCGGGCCGCGGGTCGCGCCCTCGGCGAGCTCCTCCCAGCGGTCGGCGCGCTCGGTGAACTCGTCGATGCGGCGCCGCGCGTCGACGTCCGCGGCCTCCACGGTCTGGCTGAGGATGCCGCGGGCCGCCTCCACGGCGCGGCGTACGAGCTTCTCGTCGTCCTCGGTCACTTCCGCCTGGCGGGGGTTGATGGCCCGCTCGTCGAGGCCGCAGCCGCGCAGCCAGGCCACCGGGTCGGGGATCGCGTCGGCCGTCATGATGCCCAGGTCGGTGGGGGAGGAGACGATGAACGAGCGGGAGATGACCTGGCCGCGCCGGTTGGTGAGCGTGCCCATGAGCAGCACCGCGGGCGCGTCGACGTCGGCGGTGGCCGCGGGGATCTCCTTGCGGCTCATGTTGGCGAGCGCCCGGTCGACGGCCCACTCGGTGACCGGGTGGAGGGGCCCGAGGTAGTGCGCCGAGGGCCAGGTCGACTCGCTCGAGCCGTGCTTCGCCCGCTCGAGCAGGTCCGCGCCGGTGGTCTCCGAGGTGGCGAGCACGACTTTTTCCTTGACGTGCCGGTAGTCGACGTAGTCCTGCGGTAGGAAGTCGAGGCGGCGCTGGAGGTCGGGCGGCGGCGCGAGCTCCGCGGTGTCGTTGCCGTGGTCGCGCCACGACACCCCGCCTCCCGCGTGCGAGGCGCTCGGCTGGTCGTGGAACGCGGCGTTGAGCGCCTCCTTGAGGTAGGTCTTCTCGTCGGGGAAGAGCGACTGCCGGCCCGCCGGCGCGGCGGCCGAGGAGCCCTCGTCGGCGGCTATGTCCTCGAGGCTTAGGCCCAGAGCGTCGAGCAGGCTGGAAATGTCGTCCGCGCCGTCGGCGGTCGAGCCGAGCCCGCGGGCGTCCTCTTCCGCCTGCTCGGGGGTCTTGACCTCCTCGTCGAAGTCGCGCTCCCTGGCGAGGATCTTCTGGACGACCTTTTCCTCCTCGCCGGCGGTGTAGCGGCCCATGAGCGATGAGGAGTCGCCTAGGTGGTGGTTGGCCTCGGCCTCCCGGTCGACGAGCCGCTGGAGGACGTGCAGGTCGCCGGGCGTCGACTCGTCGGCCGGGTCGAGCAGCAGGGTGACGATCTGCGGGGTGTGGCGCTGCCCGTAGCGGTCGATGCGGCCGTTGCGCTGCTGGATGCGGATAAGCGACCAGGGGATGTCGAAGTGCACGAGGTGGTGGCACTGCTCGTGGAGGTTGACGCCCTCGCTGGCGACGTCGC
Organism: Corynebacterium otitidis ATCC 51513; assembly: GCF_000296405.1. GTDB lineage: Bacteria > Actinomycetota > Actinomycetes > Mycobacteriales > Mycobacteriaceae > Corynebacterium > Corynebacterium otitidis. Next base: position 167,912 of record NZ_JH815192.1, on the reverse strand, counting down.
CGGTGACGAGCACCTTGATCGGGGAGTTCTCCCGCTTGAAGGAGTCGATGATCGCGAGCTGCTCGGTGTCGTCGAGCCCGCCGTGGAGGATGCGCACCGCGCCGTCCTTGAAGCCCATGCGCTCCTCGAGGCTCTCCTTGAGCCAGGAAAGGGTCGCGACCCGCTCGGAGAACACCACCGCGCGGGTGGTGTTGCGCTTGCCCGGGCCCACGCCGATCTCCTCGAGGTAGGACACCAGCGCGTCGAGCTTCGAGGAGCCCTCATCCAAGTGCCGCTCGGCGAGGCCGGCGAGCCGCTCGAGCGCGGCGCGCTCGTCGTCGGCGCGCCGCCCCGTCTTCTGCGCCACGGCCTTGAGCCGGTTGGCGAGCGTTTCCTTTAGGGCGGCGGGGGAGGAGAGATTCGCCTTGGTGAGCGTCCACCCGAAGAGCGGGTTCTCCCCCGGGGAGCGCCCGGAGTCCGGATCGGTCCACGTGGACTTCAGCTCCTCGCCGATGGCGCGCTCGACCTCGGTCGGCGCGACGAGGATGTGGCGCGGGTCGTCGCGGTCGGCCCACTTGTCGCCGACGACCTGGGCGACCTCCTGGGAGCGGCGGTTGCGCCGGATGATGAGCCTTCGTGCGACGGAGGTGTCGATCTCGCCGCTGGGCAGCACCGAGGTCGGGTCGAGGAGCCTAAGGATCTCCTTGAAGGAGTCCGGGTCACCGTTGTGCGGCGTCGCCGAGGCCAGCAGCAGCGCCTCCGTCGTCGGTGCGAGCGTGCGGGCGAGCTGGTTGTTCTGCGTGCCCCGGTTGGTGAAGTTGTGGATCTCGTCGATGACGACCGCGTCCCAGCGGCTTTTTTCCAGCTGGGTGCGGTACTTCGCCTGCTTGAGCGTGTCCATCGACACGATGACCCGCGGAAAGTAGGTAAACGGGTTGCGCGAGATGGGCAGGCGCTGGCGGACCTTCTGGATGCCCAGCGAGTCGAGCCGCACCAGCGGCACGGAGAAGCGCGTCCACAGCTCCTGCTGGAACTGCTCGAGCACGTGGCGCGGGGTGACCACGAGGATGCGCTCGCCCCGGCCGCGGCGGATGAGCTCGGCGAGGATCATGCCGATCTCTAAGGTCTTGCCGAGGCCCACGGCGTCGGCGATGAGCATCCGGGGCCTCGTGTTGTCCGAGGAGAGCGCCTTCTTCACCGCGTCGAGCTGATAGTCGAGCGGGTCGGCGAGCATCTCCTCGGCGACGGCGAGCTCTTCTTGGTAGAGCGGCACCGGCGTGGAACGCAGCATCGACTCGATCCACAGCCTCGTGGTGCGGAAGCCCGCCGAGGCGTCCGGCTCGACGGTCACCGCCGCCGGGTCGATCCGGGTGACCTTGTCGAGCGCGGTGTAGAGGGTCGCGGTGTGGTCGCGCACGAGCTCGCTCAAGCCCCGAAGGCTCACGAGCTTCCCGTCGCGCGCCGAGGTGACGTTGGTGACCAGCCATTCCTCGTCGCGGGCTTCGACGGTGACGCCGGGGGCGAGGTCTGGGGCGTGCGTATCGGCCATGGGCACAAAGCCTAGCAGCGGGCCCGGATGGCCCATCGGGCTCGACCGGGAGGCACGGCGGGCGCGGCGATTCCTCCCGACGCGGGAGCGCGGGCGGCGCCCGCCGCGTCGCTTGACTATGGTGAATGACACATAAACGTTCGCGAGTAACGCGTCTCATCCATAAGGCCCGCGGCGCGCCGCCTCACTAGAAGGAAGGTTGCTGAGGACCACCACCATGGCTGCACACGAGATCGCCCACTGGATCAACGGCGAGGCCGATGCCGGCTCCGGCGCGGGCCGCCAGGCCGTCTACAACCCCGCGACCGGTGAGCAGACGGGCTCGCTCGCGCTCGCCGAGCCCGCCGACGCCGACCGGGCGGTGGCGGCGGCGCGCCGCACCTTCGATACCTGGTCTACGACCCCGCTCTCGAAGCGGATCTCCGTGCTGTTCTCCTTCCGGGAGAAGGTCAAGGCCCACACCGACGAGCTCGCGCGGATCATCACCGCCGAGCACGGCAAGACCCTGCCCGACGCCGCCGGCGAGGTCGCCCGCGGGCTCGAGGTCATCGAGTACGCCTGCGCCCTGCCCGAGACCCTGAAGGGCGACTACTCGGAGCAGGTCTCCAGCGGCATCGACGTGTTCTCGTTTAGGCAGCCGCTCGGCGTCGTCGCCGCGATCACGCCGTTTAATTTCCCGGTCATGGTTCCGCTGTGGATGTCGCCCATCGCGATCGCCACCGGCAACGCGGTGGTGCTCAAGCCCTCCGAGCGCGACCCCTCGGCCTCGCTGCTGCTCGCCAAGCTGTGGCAGGAGGCCGGCCTTCCCGACGCCGTGTTCAACGTCGTCAACGGCGGCCGCGACGTCGTCGAGCGGCTCCTCGAGCACGACGACGTCGACGCGGTCTCCTTCGTCGGCTCCACCCCGGTGGCGCGCAGCATCTACGAGAAGGCCAGCTCCCGCGGCAAGCGCGTGCAGGCGCTCGGCGGGGCGAAGAACCACGCGGTTGTGCTGCCCGACTCGGACCTCGATCTCGCGGCCGATCACCTCGCCGCGGCGGCGTTCGGCTCGGCGGGGGAGCGCTGCATGGCGGTCTCCGTCGCGGTGGCGGTGGGCGACGTCGGCGACGAGCTCGTCGAGAAGCTGAAGGAGCGCGCCGCCGACGTCGTCGTCGGGGACGGCGCTGAGGAGGGCACCGGCATGGGCCCGCTCATCACCCCGGAGGCCAAGGAGCGTGTCGAGTCGATCGTCGCCGGCGCGGAGGCCGAGGGCGCGGTGCTCGCCGTCGACGGCCGCGGGCTCGTCGTCGAGGGCCGCGAGGGCGGCTTCTTCACCGGCCCGAGCGTCCTCGACCACGTCTCCACCGAGGCGGAGGCCTACAAGCAGGAGATCTTCGGCCCGGTGCTCGCCGTCGTGCGGGTGAAGGACCTAGACGAGGCCATCGAGGTCATCAACAACAACCCCTACGGCAACGGCACGGCGATCTTCACCGGCTCAGGCGCGGCGGCCCGCGAGTTTCAGCGGCGCGTCACCGTCGGCATGATCGGCGTCAACGTGCCGATCCCCGTGCCGGCCGCGCAGCACTCCTTCGGCGGCTGGAAGGACTCCCTCTTCGGCGAGCACCACATCTACGGCCCCGACGGGGTGGCGTTCTACACCCGCGGCAAGGTCGTCACCCAGCGCTGGCCCAAGGAGAACGACCCCGTGGAGGCCTCCTTGAATTTCCCGACGAACTAGCCACGGCGACCCCATGTAACCGGGGCCGGGGCGCTTCGCGACGCGCGGCGCCCCGGCCCCGGCGTCGTCGCGCGGGGTAGCCGGCGAGGGCGGGTGCCGCGGTGCGCCCGTGCGTTCGCGGGCCTCAGCCGGCCGGCCAAAACGCCGCGCCGTCGGCGGTGTCTGGCTTATCGTGTCATGTGGCGGTTTTGGCCCAGAAAGCGAAGAGTGTCACATGCAATCGGCGGCGTTCGTCATGTCTGGGGAGGGCACCGGCCCGGGCCGGCTCGCCCTCGACGAGATCGCGGTAGCGGCGCCCCACAAGGGGGAGGTGCTCGTCGAGGTGCGCGCCTGCGGGGTGTGCCACACCGACCTCCACGTCCTCAACGGCGAGGTCGGATTCCCCGCGCCCGCGGTGCTCGGCCACGAGGTCTCCGGCATCGTGCGCGGCGTCGGCCCCGGCGTCGAGGGCCTCGAGGAGGGGCAGCGGGTCGCGTGCAGCTTCATCATGCCGTGTCGCTCGTGCCGGCACTGCGAGCGCGGCAACGAGGACCTCTGCGAGCGCTTCTTCGAGGACAACCGGCTCGCAGGTCGCCTCTACGACGGCACGACCCGCTACAGCCGCGGCGAGGAGGAGGTCGCCATGTACTCCATGGGCGGCCACTCGCGCCTGTGCGTCGTCCCCGCCGGCGGGGTGTTCCCGCTGCCTGATGGCGTCGACCTCGAGTCGGCGGCCGTGCTCGGCTGCAGCCTGTTCACCGGCTACGGCGCCGTCCACACCGAGGGCGAGGTCGGCCCCGGCGACAGCGTCGCCGTCATCGCCGCCGGCGGGGTGGGGCTGAGCATCATCCACCTGGCCTGCGCCGCCGGCGCGGAGCACGTCGTCGCGGTGGACGTCGACGACGCCAAGCTCGAGCTCGCGCTGGCGATGGGCGCGACCCACGCGGTGAACTCCAGCGAGGTCGATCCCGTCGAGGAGGTCACCCGCATCGTCGGGCGCGGCGTGGACGTCGCGTTCGAGGCGCTCGGCCACAAGGCCACGGTCGCGCAGGCGATCGGGATGCTCGACGCCGGGGAACGGGCGGTGCTGGCGGGCATCGCCCCGCCCGATCACCACATCGACACCCAGATCGCGGCGACGGTGCGCCGCAAGGTGAAGATCCACGGCTCCTTCGGCGCGACCGCCTCGGTGGTCATGCCCAAGCTCATCGAACTCGCCGCGGAGGGGAAGCTAGACCTCGACACGTTGATTACCGACCGTTTCGGCTTCGACGAGATCCCGCTGGCCTACGAGCGGCTTCGCGACAGGAAGATCGCCGGCCGCGGGCTCGTCGTCTACGACGGCTAAGACCCTAGCCCGTGCGGGCGCGGCTGGGGCGGCGGCCGCCCGGCGTGGAAGAAAAGGCCCGTGCCGCGCGCCCGGGCGGGGCTAGGCTACCGGCATGCCGACGACGGGGATGAGTGGGGCGGCGGGGGCTGCGGGCCGCCCGCTCGTGGCGCTCGCGGCGGCGGGCGCGCTGCTCGCGGGCTGCGCGGATCCGCAGCCCATCGACGATGCCGCCTACACCGACCTGGACTTAAGCCCCGACCAGGAGCTCGTCCGCGCCGAAAAGAACCCCGAGCTCGCCGCCGTGCCCGAGTCGATCGCGGAGGACGGGAAGCTCACCGTGGCCTACCCCTCGCAGCCGAGCCCGCCGTTCTTCCTCTTCGCGACGGACAACGCCACGCCCATCGGGGTGGAGGTCGAGCAGGCCCGGCTGCTCGCCGACAAGCTGGGCCTAGAGCTCGACCTGCAGCCCATCGACTGGACGGCCTGGCCGCTCAAACTCCAGTCGGGCGACGTCGAGGTCGTGCACTTCAACATCGGAGTCACCCGCGAGCGGCTGGAGATCTTCGACTTCGCGACCTGCCGCGCCGCGCTCATGGCGTTCTTCTCGAGGAACGACTTCGAGGGCACGATCGAGTCCTACGAGGACATCTCCGGACTCCGGATCGCGGTGGGCGCCGGCATGACCCAGGAGCGCATCCTGCTCGAGTGGAACGAGCTCTTAGAGGCCGAGGACAAGGAGCCCGCGGAGCTCGCGCACTACACCAACGGCCAAGACATGGTGCTCGCCGTCGCCGCCGGGCGGGTGGACGCCGCGGCCGACGACTCGCCGGCCGCGGCCTACCGCGCCTCGCTGCGCGACGACCTTAAGGTCGTCGGGCGGGTCAACGAGGGCTGGCCCGACGAGACGGTCATCGGCTCGACGACGAAGCGCGGCGACGGGCTCGCGCCGGTGCTCACCGCGGCCTACAACGAGCTCATCGACGAGGGCCTCTACCTCGAGGCGCTCGACAAGTGGGGCCTCGCCGCCGAGGCGATCCCGAAATCCTAGACCCACTCGCTCGAGGAATACTCCGACGTCGACTACGACGAGGACGAAACCGACTAGCTAGTTCGAGGACTTCTCGTCGTCGGCCTCTTCTTCGTCCTCGTCCTCGTCGTCCTTGGTGGCGTCGCCGTCCGCGGGCTCCTCGGACTCCTCGTCGCCGTCGTCGTCGGCGTCCTTGGGCGCGGAGTCGACGATGTCGTCGAGCGGCACCTGGTACTCGGCGACGGACTCCTCGAAGCGGCGGTCGACGAGGTCCTCGAAGTCGACGGCCTCGGCGACGACGTCGTCGGTGAGGAAGGCCTCGGCGATGTCGTTCTGCTGCGCGACGACCTCGTCGTTGAGCGCGATGGGCAGCCGGCTGCTGCGGGTCTGGACCTCGGCGACCTCGCGGTCGATGCCGGACTCCTCGGCGAAGACCTCGGCCCACTCGTCCGGGTTGTCCACGGTCCAGTGGTAGGCGCGGGCGACGCGCTCGAGGAGGTCCTCGAGCGCGGCCTCGCGACCCGGGTCGGCGAGCGCCTCGTCGGAGGCGATCGCGAAGCCGAAGCCGTTGGTGAGCCCCGTGCCGCGGAAGAGCACCTCCGCGTCGTTGAGCTCGGCGATCGCGGCATAGGGGTCCCAGATCGACCACGCCGAGAGGTCCCCGGACTGGAAGGCGTTGACCGCGTCCGCCGGCTGGAGATAGTTGACCTCGATGTCGTCGCTGGAGAGACCCACCGAGTGCAGCGCCTGGACGAGCAGCCCGTGCGCGTTCGAGCCCTGGGCGACCGCCACGGACTGCCCCTCGAGGTCCTCGAGGCTCTCCAGCTCGGAGCCGGGCGGCGCGGCGATGATGATCGAGGAGGCGTCGTTGGAGTAGGCCTGCACGACCTTCGTGGAGGTCTCCCCGGCGAGGATCGGCGGGGTGTTGCCGGTGATGGCCACGTCGATCTGCCCGGCGTTCATCGCCTCGATCTGCGGCGGCCCGGAGCTAAACGTCGAGAACTCGATGTCGTACTCCGTGCCCTCGAGCTCCCCGGAGGCGCGCAGCGCCGTCTCGGTTCCGGCGACCTGGTCGCCGACCTGGAGCGCCACGGAGCTCAAGTCGATCTCGCCGCCGGCGGCCTCCTGGTTCTCCTCGGCGTCGTCGGCGCACGCGACGAGCGAGGCGGACAGGACGATCACCCCGCCAATCCCCGCCGCGGCGCGGCGGGCCCGGCGTCTCAGGGCGGTGCTCGGGTTCGCGGTTGCGGTCATGTGTTCTCCTTCGCTGGGTGGGGCCTCGCCGGCGCTAAGGCGGCGGGCGCGAATGCGCCCGACTCGTCGGTCGGGGGCGCGGCGGGGCACGAACGAGGCCCGCCGCGCGGCGCGGGGCGCCGCAGGCGGGCAGAAGAGGGCGCCGGGGGTCAGGCGGCGCGGCCGCTGGTGTCGACGCCGAGGCCCTTGAGCAGCTGCGCGGTATACGAGGAGAACTCCCGGCTCGCGCGGTCGCGGGGCTTGTCGATGTCGATGGTCGTGCGCTGCGAGATCTTCCCGTCCTCGAGCAGGACGACCTCGTCGGCGATGGCGACGGCCTCGTCGACGTCGTGGGTGACGAGCAGCACCCCGATATTGCGGCCCAGGACGGCCTCGAGGAGGAGCTCCTGCGCGGAGATCCTCGTCAGCGCGTCGAGCGCGCCGAAGGGCTCGTCGAGAAGAAGGAGCTTGGGCTCGCTGATGAGCGCGCGGGCGAGAGAGACGCGCTGCGCCTGCCCGCCGGAGAGGGTGTGCGGCCACGAGTCGCCCCGGTCGGGGAGGTGAACCTCCTCCAAGAGCTTCTCGGCGCGCTCGAGGGCCTCCTTGTCCTCGACGCCCTCGCGGTTGAGGCCGAGGGCCACGTTCTTCGCGACGGTGAGCCAGGGGAAGAGCCGCGGCTCTTGGAACGCGACGGAGGGCGCGCCCTCGACGTGCGTCTCGCCGGTGTGGTTCTCCGAGAGGCCGGCGAGGATGCGCAGCAGGGTGGACTTGCCCGAGCCGGAGCGCCCGATGATCGCGACGATCTCGCCCTCGCGGATGGTGAGGTCGATGCCCCTGAGGATCTCCTTGTCGCCGTAGGACTTGTGCAGGTTTGTCACCCGGGCGGCGGGCTTTCCGCGGCGGGCCGGGGAGGATGTCGTGGTCGAGGCGTCGGAGTGCACTGCGGTGGTCATGGCTAAAGCTCCAGCTGTGGTCGTGTCGTGATGGTCGTGATCTCGCGATCGGCCCCGCCCCGGGGGTGGGGCCGGCGAGGGGTGTCTAGGAGGCGCGCTCGCTCGTGCGGTACGCGAAGACGCGGCGCTCGGCCAGGCGGATGAGCCAGTCACAGATCAGCCCGAAGGCCGCGTAGACGATGAGGCCGAAGATGACGATGTCGGTGCGGTAGAACTCGCGGGCGTTGTTGATCATGAAGCCCAGGCCCTCGCGGGCGTTGATCTGCTCGGCGATGATGAGCGAGAGCCACGCCGCCGCCGAAGCCTGCCGCAGGCCGACGAACAGCGCGGGCGCCGCGGAGGGGAAGACGACGTAGCGGGTGCGCTGCCACAGGCTAAACCCGAGCACCCGGCCGGTCTCGAGGAGCTTGAAGTCGACCTGCCGCAGCCCGGAGGCGGCGTTGAGGTAGAGCGGGAAGCCCACGCCGAGCGCGATGAGCAGCACCTTGGGCAGCTCGCCGATGCCGAACCAGATGATGAACAGCGGCACGAGCCCGAGGTGCGGGATGGAGCGCACCTCCTGGACGATGGGGTCGATGGCGATGTCCGCGATCTTCGAGAGCCCCACGGCCACGCCGAGCCCGATGCCGACGATCCCGCCGAGCAGGAAGCCGGCGATCACGCGCCCGCCGGAGGTAGTCAGTGCGGGGACGAGCGTGCCGTCGGTGAGGGTCTCCCAGCCGGCAGCCACGATCGTCGACGGCGCGGGCAGGGTGGCCTCGTCGACGAGGCCGAACTGGCTGACCAGCTGCCAGATCACGAGGACCGCCAGCGGCGAGATGAGCCGAACCGGGCGGGGCACGCGGCGCAGCGCGGCGGCGGCGCGGCCGCCGCGGGGCCGGGCCGGACCTGCCGCGCGAGG
>NZ_JH815192.1:111699-159122 GCF_000296405.1 Corynebacterium otitidis ATCC 51513 | reverse complement strand
CGCGGCCGCCGCGGGGCCGGGCGGCCGGGGCGTTGGAGCCCGCGGCGCCCGAGCTGGGCCCGGCGGGTTGGGTCTTGGCACCAAGCGTCATCGGCTCGAGTGACTCCTTTCGGTTCCAGCGCCCCTTAAGGCAGCGGCGTCGGCGGCGCCGGTGGCCGCGGGGCGGCGGCAGGGGACCGGCCGCAAGGCCGGCCGGCGGATCACCCAACGTATACAGACAGCTCTGTTCAGCGGCGAAGGGTTCTCCTCACCCTGAGGAGATCCCCACTATGTGCGGCGGTCCGCGACGGGCCACTAGGGGTGATCTAGCTCGCGATGTAGGCTCTAAGGTGTTTCCAAGCACAAAGTAACCATGTGAAGGGTTCTGCGATGGCGGAAAGTACCTGGTTCCTCATCGCCATGGTGATCTACCTGGCGATCATGATCGCGATCGGGCTGTGGAGCTACCGACGCACGTCGAGCTACGACGACTACGTGCTCGCCGACCGCGGCCTCCACCCGTTCGCTGCGGCGCTCTCCGCGGGCGCGTCCGACCTGTCCGGCTGGGTCATCATGGGCCTGCCGGGCATCGTGTTCATCTCCGGGCTCGCGGAGATCTGGCAGCCGCTCGGCCTGGCGATCGGCTGCTTCCTGTCGTGGACGTTCGTCGCGCCGAGACTGCGTGCCTACTCGGAGCTCGCCGGCAACTCCGTGACCCTGCCGAGCTTCTTTGAGAACCGGCTCCACGACCGCTCCCGCTCGCTGCGCGTCATCGCGGCGATCATCATCATCGTCTTCTTCGGGATCTACGTGGCCTCCGGGATGGTGGCGGGCGGCCGCTACTACGAGGCGACCTTCGGCGGCGCCTTCGAGGTCGGTGGCTTAAGCGACTTCCACCTGGGGCTGCTCATCATCGGCGCGATCACCGTCGCCTACACCTTCTTCGGCGGCTTCCTCGCGGTGTCGTATACCGACGTCGTGCAGGGCTCGATCATGTTCGTCGGGCTGCTCATCGTGCCCGTCATGGCGCTCTTCGCGCTCGACGACCCGTCGGATATCTTCAGCTTCCCGACCCAGAACGACTGGGCGGCCACCATCGAGCAGGAGGGGATCGGCAACCCCGACTTCTTCAACCCCATCCCCGAGCTGTCCCTCGTCGTCATCCTCTACATCATCGGGCAGCTCGCCTGGGGCTTCGGGTACTTCGGCCAGCCCCACATCATCGTGCGCTACATGGCGCTCAAGAAGCCCAGCCAGGCGAGGGAGGCCCGCGCCTACGGCGTGACCTGGGTGGTGTTGTGCATGGGCGGCGCCATGGCCACGGCGATCGTCGGCGCGACGTTCTTCGGGCAAAACCCCGGGCTCACGGTCACCGATCAGGTGAACTACGAGACCGTCTTCCTCGACATGGGCCGCACCCTCTTCCACCCGCTCATTGCCGGCCTGCTGCTCACCGCGGTGCTCGCGGCGATCATGTCGACCATGAGCTCGCAGCTCTTGGTCGTGGCCTCCTCGCTCATCGAGGACCTCTACCGCATCGTCGCGAAGACGCGGCCCAGCCAGACGTTCCTCGTCGCCGCCTCGCGCGGCGCGGTGCTCGTCGTCGCGCTGCTCGCCGGGGCGTTCGCGTGGAACCCGCAGGACTCCATCCTCGACCTCGTGAGCTTCGCGTGGGCCGGCTTCGGCTCCGCCTTCGGGCCGCTGATGATCTACGCGCTCTACTGGAAGAAGCTCAACACCGCCGGCGCGGTCTCCGGCATGGTCAGCGGTGCGCTCGTGTCCTTCGTGTGGGGCTCCATCGACGTGCTCACCGACCACGTCTACGAGGCGCTGCCCGGCTTCCTCACCTCGCTGATTGTCACCTACGTGGTCTCCAAGCTCACCGCCGAGCCGAGCGACGAGGTGCAGCGCGAGTTCGAGCACGCCGAGGCGCTCGTCAAGGAGTCCTTCGCGGACAAGAAGGCGCCATTCAGCGAGATCCGCGAGAAGGTCGACCCCCGTTTCGGCGGCGGGCAGGAGAAGCGAGCCTCCCGCTAGCCTGACGCGCAGTTTTGTCGGTCCCGCTGCGGCCGGCCACGTAGCCGATCGGTCCCGGACCTATATACAGGCCCGGGGCCGCGTCGTTGTCAACTGGTGGGGTATCGCTAGCTGCAAGCTTCCGGCTGCTTGTGATCGTCGCCTATCGAGGCGTCGTTAAACACGGCGGTAACGATAACAAAGGAAGGCTGCCCCGCGATTGTGTGGAGTTACCACTCCGACCGGGCATCAGAAACGGCCCTTGGCTAGGGTGTTTGAGCGAACGGGACGAGATTCAATGCTAGTAGTGCGAATAACAACACCGTCACGCCGCCCAGGGCGATCGCTGCGATGGCAATTGTTCGACTGGGGGCGCTCGGGTCTGAGGCCCGCGGCGCAACTAGGGAGCATGTTTCCAAAACTATAGAAGCAACTCCAGATAGAAGACCGATCAGGGGGAAGAATGCGACTGTAAATAGACTGATAACTCCAAGTGCCAATCCGGTGACGACGAACCACTTGGGTGCCGAAGTGCGGGAGAGTTGCGTGGAGGTCATGTATCATCCTCGCTACAGATTGTTCAGGGAAACCGTGAGTGAGAGTTTGTGATATGATAATTCGACGGTGCGACTTCCACTGTGGCTCGCGATCCCTTGATTCCGATGTTGATTGCCCCTCTCGTGGAGAGAAATTCATTCATAGACGTATGCATGAATTCCTCCTGTGGGGTAGGAACGGTGACGGTAATATCGTAGAGGTCTAAGTTCCTAGTACAACTCACGTGTTAGGCTGCCTGACCCGCTAAGTCAACATGTGATCTACATTATCATTGTGGTCGTCGGGTTTATCGTCCCGCAAGTCCGATGCGGCAGGCCTGGGTGCGTGGATGAGGGATCGTCGCGGAGGGTCGAGGACCGTGTCGTGGTGTAAAAGCTGACTCGATCATTCGCGTAGCTCCCGGTCGCGTTAGCCATGTGCGTGCGCCGGCCGCGGCAACGTGCAGTACACCGTTCTCATCAGGCAACCCCCTCGAGCTCCGAGCCTGGAAGGATGTAGTCAGTTTCAACTCGTGCATCCCTGCGGCACGCTTTGCCATGCTCGTGGCGGGCAGGAGACTCGAGCCTCCCCGCTAGGCTTCCGTGCTGATTGGCCTGCCCGCCGCAGTGGTGCCAGTCGCGTAGCCGAGCGGCCCCGGCCCCATGTACAGGTGTGCAGGGCCCGGGGCCGCGTCGTTATCGGCAGATGGGGTTTCGCTAGCCGTGCTCCTTAACCCAGCCGTTCGCCCCGCCGGGGAAGTTCACGAGCTCGGCGCCGACACCGCGGGCGAGTTCCCCGTAGTCCTCGACGAAGTTCGAGCTGCGCCGCCCAGAGGCGCAGTAGACGACGACGCGGCCCGCGCCGTCGAGCGCGGCCTCGACGTCCGCGGGCGAGGAGATCTCGCTCAGCGGCAGGCGCCTGGGGTTGGTCGACTCCGGCAGGTCGGCGAGCAGCTTCTCGTGGGGCTCGCGGATGTCGAGCGCGAGCGCCTCGCCGCGCTCCGCGGCGGCGACGAGCTCCTCGGGGTCGGGGCCCGGGTCGGGCGCGCCGCACACGTCGGCGTAGGTCTCCTGGAGCGCGGTCACCGGCTCGCGGGCGGGGTCGGCGCGCACCGTGAACGAGCGGAGGCTGCCGCGCAGCGCGTCGTAGGCCATGACCCGCCCCGGGACCGACTCGCCGATGCCGGCGAGGTACTTGATCGCCTCGGTGGCCATGAGGTTGCCGATCACCGCGGTCGTCACGCCGAGCACTCCGGCGGTCGCGCAGTCCGGCGCGGCCGAGGCGTCGGGCTGCTCGGGGAAGAGGTCGCGCAGCCCCACGCCGCGCTCGGTAGGCCCGCAGTGCCACAGCGCGGCCTGCCCGTCGAAGCGCAGCACCGTGCCCCACACGAGCGGGGTACCGGTGATCTCCGCGGCGTCGGCGCTCAAGAACTTCGTCGCGAAGCTGTCCGAGCCGTCGATGAGGAGGTCCACATCGCGGGTGAGCGCCACGGCGTTGTCGGCGGAGAGCCGCCCGCGCCTGGCGGTGACCTCGATGCCCGGCTGGAGGGCCTTGAGGCGCTCGGCGACGACTTCGACCTTGAGGCGGCCCTGGTCGGACGCGCCGAAGAGGATCTGGCGGTGGATATTGCTGATGTCGACGGTGTCGTCGTCGATGACCTCGACGTGCCCGACGCCGGCGGCCGCCAGCGACTGCATGAGCGGGCAGCCCAGCCCACCGGCGCCGATGACGAGCACGCGCGCGTCGGCGAGGCGCTCCTGCTCGTCGAGGTCGTAGCCCGGCAGCGCGAGCTGCCTGGCGACCCTGGTGAGTTCCTGCTTGTCTAGATTCGCCACTGTCACCTCGACGATCGTGGATGTCTCCCGGGCCCGGCTGCCGCGCGACAACTACCCCCGGTCGGGCCCGAGTGGGTGTGAGAAAAGGATAGGGGCGCGGCCGGCCCCCGGGCCAGCCACGCCCCGTCGTCGCACCCGAGGCGGCGCCGCGCGAAACCGCGACGCACGCCCCTGAGCGGTGTTTAGCGCTCCTTGAGGTTGCCATCCTCGTCGTAGGTCAGGAAGCCCTCGCCGGCCTCGACGCCGGTCTTGCCCTTCTTGACGTACTCTTCCTCGATCCGCTTCGCGATGCGGGCCATCTCCTCGTCCTCGTTGTTCTGCCCGATGGTCGAGACGGTGCGCAGCCCGACGACGTCCATCTCCTGGAAGGGCCCGATCGGGGAGCCGGTGGACTCCCGCCAGTCGCGGTCGACCTCGGCGGGGTCGGCGATGTCCGAATCCCAGAGGCGCTGCGCGGCCTCGAGGAACGGCACGAGCAGGCTGTTGAGGATGTAGCCGGGGTGCTCGCGCTTGATCTCGACGGGGATCATCTCCATCTCGCGGGCGTACTCGACGACGGTCTTGCGGACCTCCTCGTCGGTCTTGGTCGTCGGCATGATCTCCGCGGTGCGGTAGTGCCACAGCTCGTTGGCGAAGTGCATGGCGAGGAAGCGGTCCTCGCGCCCCGTCGCCTCGCTGAAGTCCGACGGGCGCAGCGTCGAGGTGTTGGTGGTGAAGATGGTCTTCTCCGGGGCGGCCTTGCCCACGGTGGACCAGATGTCCTTCTTCAGCTCGACCTTCTCGGGCACGGCCTCGATGACCAGGTCCGCGTCCGAGACGGCCTCCGCGAGGTCGCTCGATTGCGAGAGGCGCTCGCGAGTCTCCTTGATGCGCTCCTCGCTGGCCTCCTCGAGGCCATTGGCGTAGGTCTTGTCGAGCTTGTCGAAGCGCTCCTTCGCGGCCTTGAGCGCGTCGTCGTTGATGTCGTAGCTGACGACGTGCTTGCCAGCGAAGGCGGCCTGGTAGGCGATCTGCGCGCCGAGCACGCCGGCGCCGAGCACGGTGACGTTCTTAATGTCGGTCATAGAAAAACCATCCCCAAATAAGTCGATTGCGGTGAAGCTCTCGCCGGGCGGCAACCGACCCAGACCAGAGGAACCCGGCGGCCGGCCTCGGCGAACGCGTACGCCCACCATGCTAAGCGCGAATCGGCGCCCGGGTTGGGCGAGCGCAGGCGAAACTCGTGGGAAGTGCCTTCTCACCTGCGAATAGTGTTCTTTATCACCGAACGGTGGGATATTCCCCCGGTCGAGGGAGGAAGGGTGGGCGGCCGAAAACCGCAGCGAGGAATTGCTCTATGACGCTCCCGCCGACGTCGGCGCCGGCCTAGTGTTCGGCGGTCTCCGCGACTGTCTCGAGACCGTTGCCGATCGGGCCGGCGGCGTCCTCGGCCGCGGGGCCCCACGACACGATCGCGGCGATCATGCCGCCGAGCAGAGCCAGGCAGACGCCCTGGCGAACGACGCTAAAACCCGTATCCATGATCGCGGTGACCGTCACTTCCAGCTCCGTACTCATCCTGTCCTCGCCGGCTCGCGTCGGCGGCGATGCCGGGGTCATGTATGCGACGCAGCCTATTCGGCGCGACTGAGGGAGGGATACGATTCGGTTTTTCGGGAGGAGAATTCCGAACGATGAGAACGTGCCGATGTGCCGATTAGCGGATGACGTTCGGCATGGATTATGGGCACGGACGATGGCGACCGACCGTGGCCACCTCCGGCGGCGGAAAACTAGCCGATGATGCGCCGCCGCCGGGCTTCCACGACGGCGGAGGTGCGGTTGTCGACGCCGAGCTTCTGGAAGATGTGCACGAGGTGCGTCTTCACCGTTGCCGGCGAGATGAACAGCTGCTTGGCGAGCTCCCGGTTGTTCGCACCCGACTCGAGGGCGCGGAGGATCTCGATCTCCCGGGAGGAGAGCGCCACCTCGGGGCGGGTGACCCGCTCGGCGAGCACCCCCGCCACGCGGGAGGACATCGGGCGCTCGCCGCGCGCGACGGCGCGCACCGCCTCGTGGAGCTCTTCCTCGGGCGCGTCCTTGAGCAGGTAGCCCAGCGCCCCCGCGGCGAGTGCCTCGACGATGTCGGCCTCCGCGTCGTAAGTCGTGAGCACCAGCACCGGCGGCCCGCCGGCCTCCTTGATCCGCTTTGTCGCCTCGATCCCTCCCATCTTCGGCATCTGGACGCCCATGACGACGACGTCGATGGGTTCGGCGTCGGGGTCGGTGGCCCGCGCGAGCGCCTCGGCGCCGTTGTCGGCCTGCGCGGCGACGGTGACGTCGTTAAAGGAATCGAGGATGGCGCGCAGCCCGGCGCGCACGACGGGGTGGTCGTCGACGAGCATGACCCTGATCATGTGGCTGTGTCTCGGGCTCCTTTCCGCCTTGTCCGGCCCCCGCGAAAGTGGCCGCCGCGGGGTGCGCCTCGCGCTTGGGAGAGGGGCGGCCCCGCCGGGGGAGGGGAGGGGTTCTGCCCGCGAAGCCTAGCGCAGCGGGATCGTCGCGGCGACGACGGTGGCGCCGGGCTCGGAGTCGACGGTGAGTTCCCCGCCGGCGGCGGCCGCGCGGCGGCGCATGCCGGCGATCCCGAAGCCGTGCTCGGCGGTGGTTTCGACGGCGTCGGGGTCGAAGCCTCGGCCGTCGTCGAAGACGTCGAGGGCGACCTCGTCGCCGAAGTGGTTGAGGGTGAGGCGCACGCGGCTGGGTTCGCCGTGGCGCAGCGCGTTGGCGAGCGCCTCGGCGGCGATGCGGTAGAGCGCCGCGGCGGCGCTGTCGGGCAGCGGGCCGGCCTCGGGGGCGTCGACCTCGATGAGGACGTCGCGGCCGAGATCCCTCTCGCGGCGCCGGGCCTTCGCGGCGAGCTCGCGGAGCGCCTCGGACAGGGGCCGGGCGGGGGCGGCGCGCCCGGCGACGAGGCGGCGCGCCTCGGCGAGATTGTCCGAGGCGGTGTCCTCGATGGCGGCGACGTGGGAGCGGAGCTTTGCCGCCTGCTCGCCCGGGGCGTCGATGCCGGCGAGCTGGCCGCGCGCGGCGCGGGAGAGCAGGACGATGGAGTTGAAGCCCTGGGCGAGGGTGTCGTGGATCTCCGCCGAGAGGCGCTGGCGTTCTGCGAGGCGTCCCGCGGCGTTCTCCGCCTCGAGGAGGCGGCCGCGTGCCTCGCGGAGCTCCTCGGCGAGGCGCCGAAATTGCTGTGCCTCGGCGCTTAGGGCCCGGTAGCCCCAGTAGGCGCCGGCGGCGACGAGCACCCCGAAGGCGGGGCCGACGACGCCGGCGACGCCGTTGTCGCGGTAGGGCACGAGGGCGGCGAGCGCCCACATCGCGGCGAGGGCCGCCGCGCCCGCGGCGGGCGGGAGCTGGGAGAGCACGACGAAGACGAGGGGGAAGAGCAGCCACACGAAGGAGTCGCTCACGACGACGAGCGCGGCCCAGAGCGCGACGAGCGCCGCGAGCCACGCGATGCCCGCCCAGCGCGGCGGCCCGAGGGGCGCGGCGAGCACCCCTAGGAGGTAGGCGGCGCCGAGGACGCCGGCGAGCCCCAGGCCGAGGGCCGTCCTGCCGCCCGCGGGGTTCTCGGCGAGGAAGCTTAAAGCGGCGACGACGAGCAGCGCGGCGAGCACGGCGTGCACGGCGCCGCGGAGGGTGGAGAGGATCGCTTCGAGCGGGGCGGGGCGCGTCACGACCCCGGACGCTAGCCGCGCCCGACCGCCCCGGGCAATCAACCAGGTGGTTGATCGGGAAATCGGGCGGCGAGCCGATTACCCGAGGCCGCTCACGGAGAAGCATGGATGACGTCGCCCGGCGGGGCGCCCCGCAGGCCACCAGGCCGGCGGGGAAGGCCGCGTCGGACCACAAACGTTTCGCAGGTAGGAAGGCTTCTCGACATGTATCTCGCCGTGCGCGATATCCGCGCCGCCGCGGGCCGCTTCGGGCTCGTCTCCGGCGTCGTCGCGCTCATCACGCTGCTCATCGTCATGCTCACCGGGCTCACCGCGGGCCTCGGCAAGCAGAACACCTCCGCGCTCGAGGCGCTGGGCCCCGACCGGTTCGTCTTCGGCGCGCCCGGCGCGTCCAACGAGGCGGAGGTGTCGTTCACCGACTCGGTCGTCTCCCCTGAGGCGCAAAGCGAGTGGGACTCGCTTCCCGGGGTGGAGGTCACCGAGCTGGGCGTGGCCCAGACCCGCCTCGAGGTGCCCGTCGGCGAGCCCGGCGCGGGTGCCACCGAGCCGCTCGCGGTCATGGGGCTTCCCGCCGGCACCCCGCTGCCCGGCGGCGGGGAGGTGCCAGGCGACGGGGTGCTGCTGCCCGACGAGCTCCTCGAGGGCGACGCCCCCGGCGCGGTGCTGCTCGGCGGCACGGAGCTTCCCGTCGCGGGGGAGGCCGCGACCGAGTGGTACTCGCACCAGCCGGTCGCGTGGGTGCCGATCGATCGCTGGTACGACATCGCCCACGCCGAGCGCCCCACCGTGCTTCTCGCGAGCGGGGAGGGCGCGCAGGACGCCGCGGACAACCCGCCGGCCGGCACCGTCGCCGCGTCCACGAGCGAGGCGCTCATGGGGCTTCCGGCCTACGCCTCGGAGCGCGGCTCTCTGCTTAGCATCCAGGCGCTGCTCTACGGCATCTCCGCGCTCGTCGTGCTCGCGTTTTTGAGCGTGTGGACGATCCAGCGCACCAGGGACCTCGCGGTGCTCCGCGCGCTCGGCGCGTCGAAGGGCTACGTGCTGCGCGACGCGCTCGCCCAGGCCGGCATCGTGCTCGCCGCGGGAGCGGGCGTTGGCTCCGCGGCCGGCGCGGGGCTCGGCGCCCTTGCCGCCACGGCCGTGCCGTTTGAGCTCACCGCCGCCACCGTCATCGTCCCGGCGCTCGGCGTCGCCGCGCTCGGCGCCGTCGGCGCGTTCGTCGCGACGCGCCGCGTCGTGTCCATCGACCCCAACGAGGCCCTAGGAGCCGCCGCATGATCCTCGACATCCAAGACGCCACCATCACCTTCCCGGACGGGGACCGCACGCTGCGCGCCCTCGACGGGGTGTCCATGAACGCCGACGCGGGCGAGCTCGTCGCGATCGTCGGGGAGTCCGGCTCGGGGAAGTCGACGCTGCTCTCCGTGGCGGCGGGGCTCATCGCCCCCGACTCCGGCGGGGTCTCCGTCGCCGGCCGCCGGCTCGACCCCGGCGAGGAGAACGAGCGCGCGAGGGTGCGCCGCGAGGAGATCGGCGTGGTTTTCCAGCAGCCCAACCTGTTGGGTTCCTTGACCGCCCGCGAGCAGCTGCTCATCGCCGATCACCTGCGCGGCATCAAGCCGCGGAGGGGCCGCGCCGACGAGCTGCTCGCCCGCGTGGGGCTTGAGGGCCTCGGCTCGCGGCGCACGCATGAGCTCTCCGGCGGGCAGCGCCAGCGGGTGAACATCGCCCGCGCGCTCATGGGGGAGCCGAAGCTGCTGCTCGCCGACGAGCCGACCTCCGCGCTCGACCACGAGCTCTCCCGCCGCGTCGTGGAGCTGCTGCGCGGGCTCACCGACGAGCTGGGCGTCGCGACCGTCATGGTCACCCACGACCGCTCGCAGCTCGACGTCGTCGACCGGGCGGTGACCATGGCCGACGGCCGCGCCCGCGAGGTCGTCCCCGCCGCGGGCTAGACCCCGCCGCGCACGAGAAACGGCCCGCGCCCCAAGCCGGGGCGAGGGCCTTTTGTCGTGGCGGTCGCGGCGGCCGCGCGGGATTCGCTCGGCCCGGGTCGTTCTAGAGCACCTGGTCGGGCCAGCTGGCCAGGCCCTCGAACGTCGAGGAGGCCTCCGCGTGGCGGCGGGTGGGGATCCGGCCCGCCTGCGCGGCGAGCCGGCCGGCCTCCACGGCGTGGCGCATCGCCGAGGCCATCGCCACCGGGTCCTGGCAGCGGTTGATCGCGCTGGCGAGCAGCACCCCGTCGCAGCCGAGCTCCATGGCCAGCGCCGCGTCCGAGGCGGTGCCCACGCCCGCGTCGAGGATCACCGGGATGTTCGCCCTCGAGCAGATGAGCTCGATGTTGTGCGGGTTGAGCACGCCCAGCCCCGTGCCGATCGGCGCGCCGCCGGGCATGATCGCCGCGGCGCCGACCTCCTCGAGCCGGGCGGCGGCGACCGGGTCGTCGTTGGTGTAGGCGAGCACCGTGAAGCCCTCGCCGACGAGCAGCTCGCAGGCGTCGACGAGCTCCGTGGTGTCGGGAAGCAGCGTGTCCTCGTCGTGGATGACCTCCACCTTGATCAGCTCCGTGCCGAGCGCCTCCCTCGCGAGCCGCGCGGTGAGCACCGCGTCCCTCGCGGTGCGGCAGCCGGCCGTGTTGGGCAGCGGCGCGATGCCGAGCCGCTCAAGCAGCGCGAAGACCGACTCGCCCGAACCCTTGGCTTGGGCCTGGTGGCGGCGCATCGCGACGGTGGTGAGCTCCGTGCCGGAGGCGACGAGGGCGTCCTCGAGGATCGACTGGGAGGTCGCCCCGCCGGTGCCCATGATGAGGTGGGAGCTATAGGACGTCTCCCCGATGGTGAGCATGGTTGACAAGACCTTCCCCTCTAGTTGTTCGGTCCCGAGGCGGTGCGGTTGCGGCGGCTTCTGCTTAGCCGCCCTGCACGGCGGTGAGGATGTCGACGGCCTCGCCGTCGGCGACGACGCGCTCGTCCCACTCGGAGCGCGGCACGACGTCGCCGTCGACGGCGACGGCCACGCCCTTGCGGGACTCGGCGCGCTCGTCGACGAGCGCGCCGACCGTGACGCCCGCCCCGGTGGCGGGCTCGTCGTTGACGGTGAAGCTGACCGTGGTCGGTGTGCTCATGGCTCTTCTCGATCGTCCTTCCTGGTCGTTGGCGGCGGCGCGTAGGTGTTGGTGCCCAGCCTAGGGGCGCGGGCGGGCCCCGCGGGCGGGCGCGGCCGCGCGTTGTTCTCGGAACTCGGCGCCGCGCGCCGCGGGGCCGCCCGCTCTGTGTTTATCCGCGCCCGGCGTGGCGCAGGGGGTCGGCGGGCGCGGCGACCTCGGCGAGGCGCCCGCCGGTCTCCCCGGTCGCGAGCGCCGCGGCGAGCGGCGCGAGCAGGATCCCGTGGCGGAAGTACCCCGTCGAGATCACGAGGTTCTCGGCGACCTTGCCGAGGTAGGGCAGGTCGTCGGGAGTGCCGGGGCGGGCGCCCGTGCCGGCCTCGACGAGGCCGAGCTCCTCAATACCGGGGCAGACGCGGACCGCGTCGCGCAGCAGCCCGTAGATAGCGCCGAGCGGCGGGCGGTCGCGCTCGTCCTCCCTGGATGTCGCGCCGATCGCGAGGCGCCGCCCGCGGGGGATGAGGTAGATCGGCCGGTCGTTGACGAAGCCGCGGATCACCCGCTTCACGAGCGGCGGCTCCCCGGCGGGGGACTCGGCAATAAGGATGTCGCCGAAGACGGGCCGAAGCTTCAGCGGGGAGGGCCCCTCGAACCAGCCGCCTACCTGGTGCGCGCCGAGCCCGTTGGCGAGGACGACGACCGCGCCGTCGGCGTCGATCTCGCCCGCGGTGGTCTCCACGGCGGTGACGGGGGAGCCGGGGCCGGCGGCGGTGCGAAGCCGCGTGGCGCTCTCGCGGACGAGTCGCGCGCCGCGGTTCTTTAAGGCGTCGAGGAGCGCCTCGGCGAGCGCGCGGGGGAAGACCTGGTGGTCGCCCTCGATGGACACTGCGCCCGCGAGCCCGGGGGAAAGCCCCGGCTCCAGGCGCCTCGCCTCGCGCACGGTGAGACGCTTAGGCGCGCGGGCGAAGCGGCCCTGGTGCTCTGCGAGCTCCGCGAGGTGGCGCGCGTCAGCGCGGTCCGCGGCGACGACGAGCGTGCCAGCCGTGTCGTAGCCGGTCGGCAGGTCCGTCGCGCCCGAGAGCCGTTCAATAAACGACGGGTAGAGCTCGGCCGCCTCGAGCATCATGGGGTAGAGCGGCTCCTGGCGGTACTGCACCTCCGCGACGGGGGCGAGCATGCCGCCGGCGAAGTGCGTCGCCCCGCCGGCGGGGTCGGGGTCGACGACCTCGACGTCGAGGCCCCGCTCGGTGAGCTCGAAGGCGCAGGCGAGCCCCACGGCCCCGGCGCCGATGACGATGGCGCGCACCTAGGACCGCCCCCGCTCGAAGCCCGCGAGCACCTCGCGTGCGGCGGCCTCCGGGTCGGCGGCGCGCATGAGCGCGCGGCTGAGCGCCACGCCCGCAATACCCGTGCCCGCGAGCGGCTCGGCATCGCGCGGGGTGACGTCGCCGATCGCGACGACCGGCACGGCGCTCTCCCGGGCGAGCGGCGGGTAGCCGTCGATCCCTAGCGGCTCGCGGCCGGAGTCCTTGGTGGGGGTGGGGCGGAAGGGCCCGGCGCCGATGTAGTCGATGTGCTCGGCGACCTCGTTCGCTCCGCGCACGAGCTCGAGCGTCCCGGTCGTCAGCCCGACGATCGCCTCGCCCCCGAGCAGGCGGCGCGCCGCCTTCGGCGGCAGGTCGTCCTGGCCGAGGTGCACGCCGTGGACGTTCTCCCCCTCGGCGATGAGCGCGGCGGCGACGTCCGCGCGGTCGTCGACGAGCACGCGGGTTTTCGGGTTCGCGTCCGCGACCGAGCGGGCGACCCGCCGGGCTAGTTCATAGAGGTCGCGCGCGGCGATCGGCTTGCTGCGCACCTGCACGACGCCCGCGCCGCCGGCCGCGGCGGCCGCCGCGATGCGCGCGATCTTTGCCGGCTCGCCGGGGCCGGTGACGAGGTAGCAGCGCAGGTCGAGGCGCCTAGTTGTCGCCATGGTCCTCCCGGAGGTAGATGTTCGAGCCCCGCTCGCGGAACTCGCGGGACTTCCTCGCCATCCCGGCCTCCGCGTCGGCGGGCTCCGCTACGCGGGCGACCTCGTCGGGGACGATGCCGGGCATGCCGAGGGTCTCCGTGAATGTATCTCGAATGTCCTGGGAGATACGCATCGAGCAGAACTTCGGCCCGCACATCGAGCAGAAGTGCGCGGTCTTCGCCGGCTCCGCGGGCAGCGTCTCGTCGTGGTAGGCCTGCGCGGTCTCCGGGTCCAAGGAGAGCGCGAACTGGTCGTTCCACCGGAACTCGAAGCGCGCCTTGCTCATCGCGTCGTCCCAGGCGCGTGCCCCGGGGTGCCCCTTGGCGACGTCCGCGGCGTGCGCGGCGATCTTGTAGGTGATCACCCCGGTCTTCACGTCGTCGCGGTTGGGCAGGCCCAGGTGCTCCTTCGGGGTGACGTAGCAGAGCATCGCCGTGCCGCCCATCGCGATGGTCGCGGCGCCGATCGCGGAGGTGATGTGGTCGTAGCCGGGAGCGATGTCCGTGGCCAGGGGCCCGAGCGTGTAGAACGGCGCGTCGCCGCACCACTCCTGCTCCTTTTCGTTGTTGACCTGCACCTTGTCCAGCGGCACGTGGCCGGGGCCCTCGACCATGACCTGCACGTCGTGCTCCCACGCCCGGTGGGTGAGCTCCCCGATGGTTTTGAGCTCCGCGAACTGGGCGGCGTCGTTCGCGTCGGCGAGGCAGCCCGGCCGCAGCCCGTCGCCCAGCGAGAACGCCACGTCGTAGCGGGCGAAAATCTCGCAGAGCTCGTCGAAGTTCTCGTAGAGGAAGGACTCCTTGTGGTGGGCGAGGCACCAGCCGGCCATGATCGACCCGCCGCGCGAGACGATGCCCGTGACGCGCTTGGTGGTCAGCGGCACGAACGGCAGCCTAACCCCCGCGTGGATGGTCATGTAGTCCACGCCCTGCTCGCACTGCTCGATGACCGTGTCGCGGAAGATCTCCCAGGTGAGCTTCTCCGCCTCGCCGCCGACCTTCTCGAGCGCCTGGTAGATGGGCACGGTGCCGATGGGCACGGGCGAGTTGCGCAGGATCCACTCGCGGGTGGTGTGGATGTCCTTGCCCGTCGAGAGGTCCATGACCGTGTCCGCGCCCCAGCGGGTCGCCCACCGAAGCTTCGAGACCTCCTCCTCGATGGAGGACGTCACCGCCGAGTTCCCGATGTTCGCGTTGATCTTCGTGAGGAACTTCCGGCCGATGATCATCGGCTCGCTCTCGGGGTGGTTGACGTTATTGGGGATGATCGCCCGGCCTTTCGCGACCTCGGAGCGGACGTGCTCGGGGGTGGTGTGCTCGCGCAGCGCGACGAACTCCATCTCCTTGGTGACGATCCCGCGGCGCGCGTAGTGCATCTGGGTGACCCGGCGGCCCTCGGTCGCGCGGCGCGGCGGGCGGTTCGTGCCGCGCCACCGCGACTCGGGGCTCGCCTGGAGCCGCGGGCGCCCGTCGTCGAGCGGGTGCTCGGCGCGGCCCTCGTAGGTCTCGGTGTCGCCGCGCTCCTCGATCCACTCGCTGCGCAGGCCCGCAAGGCCCTCGGTGACGTCGCACTCCGGCCCGCGGGTGCGGTAGGTGTAGAACGGCTCGTTCGGCCCGGTCGGGGAGTCGTCGAGGGTGATCTCGGTCTCCGGGACCTCGAGCCCGCCTCGGCGGATCGGGCTGTAGCGGTGCTTCGGGTGGATCTCGGTCGCCTGGTCGAGGTTCTCGTCGCGATCGGAGATGGGCATGGCTAGTGAAGCGCTCCTCTTCTTCCTACGCCGGTACTAACCGGACAGGTTCGAACGGTGCTCGCGCGGCTCCCCGCGCCCGCCCGGCCGAAAACATGAAGAAAAGAGAAGGAAACGACCGGCGGCGCGGCAGCGCGATCTCAGCCCGATGCCTCGGGCGCCCGTGTGGGACGCCTGCAGACTAGCGCGCCTGTGTGACCCACGCCAAAAGATTGGCGGGCAGTCTCGGACGACTTAACGGAACCGCGGGCGGGGAGTTGGCGCCGGCTTGGCCCGCGGGGCGGGATGTGGCAGGATAGATCGGTCGAACCCGACGCCGCGCACGATCTCGCGCGCCCGCCGGGTTTTGCGTTGGAACGGATACGAACCGGCCGAGCGCCCCGATAAACGCCGGCGGCCCCCTTGGGAGGCCGCGGGCGGTGGGGAAGTGCCGCCAGGGTCCTCTGTCCCGGAAACCACAAGTAAGGAATACGAGACTTACATGAACCACATTCTCGACCGCGTGGACGCCGCCCAGCTGCGCGACGACATCCCCGACTTCCGCCCCGGCGACACCGTCGCCGTCGACGTCAAGGTCATCGAGGGCAGCAACGAGCGCACCCAGCTCTTCACCGGCGTCGTCATCCGCCGCCAGGGCTCCGGCATCCGCGAGACCTTCACCGTCCGCAAGATCTCCTTCGGCATCGCCGTGGAGCGCACCTTCCCGGTGCACTCCCCGAACATCGCCTCGATCAAGGTGACCCGCCGCGGCAAGGTGCGCCGCGCGAAGCTGTACTACCTGCGCAACCTCCGCGGCAAGGCCGCGCGCATCAAGGAGCGCAAGTAGCCCCCAGCCCGCCCCGCGCCCCGCGCGGGCGGGCAGCAGGCCCCGGCCCTCGACGCGAGCCCCGCGCCGAGCGGCCGGGGTCTTTTTCTTTCCCACGGCGGGCGCCGCGCGACGCCGCGCCCCCGGGCCGGGCGGCGGCCGCGCCGCGGGGCGCGGCTTCCGGACTTAAACGGGCGCGCTGCTAGCATCGGCGAGGTGACCAAGCCGAACGAGCGGGCCGAGGACGCCGCCGAGCCGGGGCCCAAGCCCACGCCCTGGTGGGTGGAGATCCCCGCGATCATCCTGCTCACCTGCATCATCCTGTCGGTGTTCCAGAACGTCGTGGGGCGGCTCTACGTCATCCCCAGCGCGTCGATGGAGCCCACGCTGCACGGCTGCGAGGGCTGCACGGGCGACCGCATCTTCGTCGAGAACGTCAGCTACTACTTCTCCGACCCGGAGCCCGGCGACGTCGTCGTCTTCCGCGGGCCTGAGTCGTGGAACGGGCAGTGGGTCTCCCACCGCTCGGACAACGCGGTGGTCTCCGCGCTGCAGACCGTGGGCTCCGTGCTCGGCTTCGCGGACCCGGACGAGAACAACCTCGTCAAGCGCGTCGTCGCGGGGCCCGGCCAGGTCGTGTCCTGCCAGGCCGGCGACCCCGCGGTCATGGTCGACGGGGAGCCCACCGACCAGTCGTTCGTGCTCGACCCGCCGCAGTACGCCGCCGGCTCCTCGGGCGGGTCGAACGCGTGCGGCGGGGAGTACTTCGGGCCCGTGCAGGTGCCCGAGGGCAACGTGTTCGTCATGGGCGACAACCGCACCGGCTCGGCGGACTCGAGGGCGCACCTGGGCGACGAGTTCCAGGGCACCGTGCCCATCGACAACATCAAGGGCCGCGTCGTGGCGAAGGTGTGGCCGCCCTCGCGCATCGGCGGCGTCGAGCACGTCGACCTCCAGCCGCAGCGCTAGCCTCGTGGCGGAGGAGAAGGGCCACGACCTGCGCCGCCTCGAGCGGGAGCTCTATGCCGAGGGCCTCGGGCCGGTGGCCGGCGTCGACGAGGCCGGCCGGGGCGCGTGCGCCGGCCCCATGACGATCGCCGCGTGCGCGCTGCCCGACGAGGATCTCCCGGAGCTTTCCGGGCTCGACGACTCGAAGAAGCTCACCCCCGCGCGCCGCGAGGCGCTCTACCCCAAGATCCTCGAGGCGGCGCTCGCGTGGTCTGTGGTGATGGTCCCCGCGGGAGTCATCGACCGGGTCGGGGTGCACGTCGCGAACCTCGAGGGCATGCGCCGCGCCGTCGAGCGCCTGGATCTCGCCCCGGGCTTCGTCCTCACCGACGGGTTTCGCGTCCCCGACCTTCCCGCCCCGAGCCTGGCGGTGACGAAGGGCGACGCGAGGGTGCGCTGCATCGCCGCGGCGAGTGTTATCGCCAAGGTCTCCCGCGACCGCACCATGGCCGCGCTCGGCGGGGTGTTTCCCGGCTACGGTCTCGAGCGCCACAAGGGCTACGGCACCGCGCAGCACGCCGCCGCGGTGCGCCTGCACGGCCCGACCCCGATCCACCGCTACACTTACTCGAACGTCGCCGCCGCCACCGAGGCGTGGCGGGCCGATCAGGCCCCCGGCGCCGCCGGCGCCGGGGAGGCACCAACCACCGATTCCGCTTAAAGGAGCACGATGAGCGCTGAAGAGCTGGATAACTACGAGGCCGACGCGGAGCTCTCCCTCTACCGGGAGTACCGGGACGTCGTCTCCCAGTTCAGCTACGTCGTCGAGACCGAGCGGCGCTTCTACCTCGCCAACGCCGTCGAGCTCATCCCGCACAGCTCGGGCCCCGACACCTACCACGAGGTGCGCATGTCGGACGCGTGGGTGTGGGACATGTACCGGCCCGCGCGCTTCGTGCGCTACGTGCGGGTCATCACCTACAAGGACGTCAACATCGAGGAGCTCGACAAGCCCGAGTTCGTCGTCCCCGACTAAAACGCCTCTTCGGCGGCCGGGCGCGGGCGGCGGCGCCGCGGCTGTGGACAACCGCGGACCCGCTCCGGCTTGCCCACAGCGCGGGCGCCCCGGCGCCGCGCGGCGCGGCCACGGGCGCGGGAGGATCGAGCCCGCGCCGCGAGGCGGGCATCGCCGCAGGGCGAGCCCCACGGCGGCGCGAGACCGATCGCCCGAGAACCCGCCGTGGAGGAGCCATGAGCGCCGTTGATGCCGCCCGCACCCGCCCCACCGATACCGAGCTCGAGGCCCGCCAGGCCCGCTCGTTCGCCGCCTGCTACTACCGCGACCGCGGCGCCCGCATCCTCAGCCTCGAGCCGGCGGGCCCTGCGCCGCTCGTCGCGCTCGAGGGGGAGTGCTACGTCGCCGTCGACGTGCGCCTCCACCGGGACGCGCTGCCGGCCGGGGCTGGCCTTCCCGTCGCCGCCCCGGAGGCCGTCGCCGCGGCCCGCGCGTGGCTCGCCGGCGCGCCGCGCGCCCCGTGGCGCGTCGACGTCCTCTCCCTCGCGGTCGTCGACCGGTTCCACGGCCCCGGCGGGGTGGTCCACCTCTTCTTCGATGCGGAGCTCGCCGTGGGTGAGGCGCGCCCGTCGCTGCGTGGGCCCGTAGGAGCGGTCGGCTGCCGGCGGCGGGCCCGTGTCTAGCCCGGAGGAGCTCGCCGCCGCGTACCTTGGCCACGTCGTCGAGGGGCCCTCCCGGGCGCTGCAGCGCCACCTCGACGCCGGCCGCGACCTCGTCGAGATCGCCGAGGCCGTTCGCCGCCGCGCCCCGTGGCTCGGCGCGCTGCTCTCGGAGACGGAGGCGCGCCACGACTACGACGCCGAGCGCGACGACCTCGCCGCCGCGCGCGCCGTGGGCGCGCGGCTCATCTACCCCGGCCACGACGAGTGGCCGGCCGCGCGGCTCGACCAGGCCTTCGGCTTCGCCGCGCGGGGGATCAGCCCCCACCTGCGCTCCTACGAGGAGGACGCCGCCGCCCCGCACGCCCTGTGGGTGCGCGGCGCGCGCCTCGACCGGCTCAGCGCCAGGAGCGTCGCGCTCGTCGGCGCGAGGCGGCCTGGCCGCTACGGCAACCAGGCGGCCGCCCACCTCGCCCGATCTCTCGCGGCGCGGGGGCTGGCTGTGGTCTCCGGCGGGGCGAGCGGCATCGACGCCATCGCCCACCGCTCCGCGCTCAGCGCCGGCGGCGCGACGGTCGCGGTGCTCGCCTGCGGCGTCGACCGGGCGCACCCCGCTCACCATCGCCGGCTCCTGGACGAGGTCGCCGCCCGGGGCGGGGCGGTGGTGAGCGAATACCCGCCAGGTTCCCCGCCGCAGCGCCACCGCTTTCTCACGAGGAACCGGCTCATCGCGGCGCTCGCCCCGGGCGTCGTCGCCGTCGAGGCGGCGCCGCGCAGCGGGGCGATCAACGTGCTCACCTGGGCCGCGGGCCTGGGACGGGTGCCGATGGTCGCGCCCGGCCCGCTCACCGAGCCGGGCTTCCGCGGCGGCCACGAGAAGGTCGCGGCCGGGGAGGCGCAGCTCGTCGTCGACGCCGACGACGTGCGCTGCCTCGTCGGCGCGATCGACGGCGGCGCCCCGGTCGCCGACGGGCCCGGCGGGGCGCCTCGGCTCAGCCGCACCGAGCTGCGCGTCTTCGACGCGCTCCACCCCACGGGTCGGCTCGGGACACGCCGCGTCGCGGCCTGCGCGGGCCTGCCGGAGCGCCTCGCCGCGAGCGCGCTGGTGTCTCTCACCAGGCGCGGGCTCGTCTGCCCCGAGCCCGAGGGCTGGCGGCGCGCGGGCGCGCTGCCCTCCCTGGGGCGCTAGGCTGGATCCTCATGACGGGCGGCGAGCACGACGACGGGCGCCCCGCGGGGCAGCTGGCCGCGGCGGTCGAGGACTTCTGCGAACACCTCGTGCTCGTCAAGGGCCGCTCCCGGGCCACGGCGCGCGGCTACCGCTCCGACCTCCTCGGCCTCTCCGAGGTCGCGCCCAACTTCGCGTCCTTCACGCTCGAGGCGCTGCGCGTCTGGCTCGCCGACGCCGCCGAGCGGGGCTTAAGCCGCGCGACGATCGCGCGCCGCGTCGCCGCGGCGAAGGCGTTCTCCTCGTGGGCGGTCGCCGAGGGGCACCTCGACGACGACGTGGCAGCGAGGCTGCGCTCGCCGGCGCCGGGGCGGCACCTCCCCGAGGTCTTGGGCGAGGCGCGGGTCGCGGGCGTGCTCGACGAGGCGGAACGCGCCGCGGGAGCCAAGCCCCAGGCCGGGCGTGGCGGCGACGCCGAGGGCGAGGCCGCGGCGGACGGCGGGGAGCCGCCCAGCCCCCGGGAGCGCGCCGTCCGGCTGCGCGACGCCGCGATCCTCGAGGCGCTCTACGCCACCGGCATCCGCGTCTCCGAGCTGTGCGGCCTCGACGTCGACGACGTCGACCTCGCGGGTCGGCGGATGAGCGTTCTCGGTAAGGGAAACAAGCAGCGCGTCGTGCCCTTCGGCAGGCCCTGCGCCCGGGCGCTTCGGGCCTGGCTCGAGGAGGGCAGGCCGGTGCTCGCTAGGCCCGACGGCCCGGCCGGGGCGGTGTTCCTCGGGGCGCGCGGAGGGCGCCTCGACCAGCGCCAGGCCCGCCGCGTCGTCAAGGACGCGACCGCCGGGGAGTCCGGGGAGGGCGTCGGCCCGCACGGGCTGCGCCACAGCGCCGCGACCCACCTGCTCGACGGGGGCGCGGACCTGCGCGTCGTGCAGGAGGTGCTCGGCCACGAGTCGCTCGCCACGACGCAGATCTACACGCACGTCTCCGCGGCCAGGCTCGCCGAGGTCTACCGCCAGGCCCACCCGCGCGCCTAGCCGTAACGCCCTGCGCTGGCCCGGCCGGCGGGCAGGCCCGCGGAAGGCTTGAGGCGGATGCGCGGCGGCTCTAAGAGGCTCAGCGGGTTGAGGTAGCCGACCGGGTCGGCGGTGGGACGCAGGCCCCAGTGCAGGCCCGGCTCGCCGCGCACCGGGCCGCCTAAGACCCCGATGCGTTGCCCGCGGGACACCTGCTCGCCGGCGGCGACCGCCGGGACGACCGGCTGGTAGGTGGTGCGCAGCCCGTCTGAGTGGTCGATGGAGACGACCCCGACACCGGCGACCGGCCCGGCGAACGCGACTATCCCGTCGCCGGCGGCGAGGATCGGCCGGCCGGGCGCCGCCTCGAGGTCCACGCCGCGGTGCCCGGGCAGCCAGTCGCGCTCGGGCGGGTCGAAGGCGCGCAGCACCGGGCTCGCCGAGCGCAGCCCCGAGACCGGGTCCGAGTAGGCCACGGGTGGTGCCGGGGCGGGCGGCTCGATGGCACGGGCCGGCGGGCCCGGGGCGGCGAGCAGCAGCCAGGCGAGAAGCGCCGCGGCGATGGCGGCCCCGGGGCGGCGGCGGGCTGGTCGGGTAACCACGAGCGCGAGCCAACCGCAACCCGAGCGCCGCGGCGGGGGAGCGGGGCCTACCGCGCGGGGACGGTGTGACGGGTGTGATTAGTGGGGCGCGGGGTGTGTGACCTGTGGAAACTCCCGGGGGTACCCGGTTGGCGGCGCGGGGGTGCGCGGGGGTAGCATTACCGCTCGCAGTGTGCCGATCGTCCCCGCAGGTAGACGCCTGCGGGTCCGGGCGATCGAGGCGCTGACTACGCGCGACCGTCGCCGCCGCGAGCCCCAGCAGGGGCGCGCGGGGTACCGGGGGACACTTGGTCCCGGGGATCGCCTCCCGGGTGTGGCCCTCGCGAGGACGGCCGCCAGGGCGCGGGCAATGCCCTTTCACCCGCCGGGGACCCGGCAGGGCGGGGGACAAAATCCGTGCGGCGCCGCGGGCTTTAGGCCCCCGCGGCGCGGGCCAGAAACCAAAAGACGAGAACTTCAAGGAGGAACCACCATGGCAGTCGTGACCATGCGTGAGCTTCTCGACGCGGGTGTCCACTTCGGCCACCAGACGCGCCGCTGGAACCCGAAGATGCGCCGCTTCATCTTCACCGACCGCAACGGCATCTACATCATCGACCTGCAGCAGACGCTGACCTACATCGATGAGGCCTACAACTTCGTCAAGGAGACCGTCGCCCACGGCGGCAACATCCTCTTCGTCGGCACGAAGAAGCAGGCGCAGGAGGCCGTCCAGACCGAGGCTGAGCGCGCCGGCATGCCGTACGTCAACCACCGCTGGCTCGGCGGCATGCTCACCAACTTCCAGACCGTCTCCAAGCGCCTGGGCCGCATGAAGGAGCTCCAGGCCATGGAGGAGGCCGAGGACGGCTACCGCGGCCGCACCAAGAAGGAGATCCTCACCCTCACCCGCGAGCGCGTGAAGCTCGAGCGGGTGCTCGGCGGCATCGCGGACATGACCCGCACCCCGTCCGCCCTCTGGGTCGTCGACACCACCAAGGAGCAGATCGCCGTCAGCGAGGCGAACAAGCTCAACATCCCGGTCGTCGCGATCCTCGACACCAACTGCGACCCCGACGAGGTCGCCTACCCGGTTCCGGGCAACGACGACGCGATCCGCTCCGTCAACCTCCTCACCAAGATCATCGCGGAGGCCGCGATCGAGGGTAAGAAGGAGCGCGAGGAGCGCAAGCGCGCCGCCGACCAGGACGCCGCCGGCGACACCGAGGCCAAGCAGGCCGAGGACCAGGAGAAGGCCGCGGAGCAGGACGCCGCGCAGGCCGGCTCCGAGGGCAGCGCCGAGGAGAAGAAGGCCGAGGCCGCCGACAAGTAGGCCGCGCCTTTCGGGCCGCGACCGCCTAGAGTCGGGCGCGGCCCGGTTCTCGGCGGGCCAGCCCCGCCGGGGCCCAAGCCCCTCGTTCCCCTCAAGTTAGGATTCGAACCTCAAGGAGGATCGCCCACCCATGGCGAACTACACCGCAGCGGACGTGAAGAAACTCCGCGAGCTCACCGGCTCCGGGATGACCGCCTGCAAGAACGCGCTGGCCGACTCCGACGGCGACTTCGACAAGGCCGTCGAGGCGCTGCGCATCAAGGGCGCGAAGGACGTCGGCAAGCGCGCCGAGCGTAACGCGCTCGAGGGCCTCATCGCCGCGTCCGGCAACACGCTCATCGAGGTGAACTCGGAGACCGACTTCGTCGCGAAGAACGCCGAGTTCAAGGAGACCGCCCAGAAGATCGCCGACGCCGCAGCCGCGGCGAAGGCGAACTCCGCCGAGGAGCTCGCCGACGTCGACGTCGACGGCACCAAGGCCTCCGAGCTCCTCCAGCAGCTCTCCGCGAAGATCGGCGAGAAGCTCGAGCTGCGCCGCACCGCGACCGTCGAGGGCGAGAACGTCTCGACCTACCTGCACCAGCGCGCCTCCGACCTGCCGCCGGCCGTCGGCGTGCTCGTCGCCTACACCGGCTCCGGCGAGAAGGCCGAGGCCGCCGCCCACGCCGTGGCCATGCAGGTCGCCGCGCTCAAGGCGAAGTATCTCACCGAGGACGACGTGCCCGAGGACGTCGTCGCCAAGGAGCGGGAGATCGCCGAGCAGATCACCCGCCAGGAGGGCAAGCCCGAGAAGGCCATCCCGAAGATCGTCGAGGGCCGCCTCAAGGGCTTCTTCAAGGACGTCGTCCTCCTCGACCAGCCTTCGGTCGAGGACAACAAGAAGACCGTCCAGCAGCTCGTCGACGAGGCGGGCATCACGCTCACCGGCTTCGAGCGCTTCGAGGTCGGCCAGTAAGGTCAACAATCAAGGAACAAACCTTGATTGAGGCGGCCCGCCGGGATCCCCGGGCGGGCCGCCTTCGTCTATCTCGCCCCGCGCGCCGCCGGCGGGCGGGCACGCGGGCGGGAAATGGCGCAGCCCGGGGCGGCCGGCTAGGATGGGTCGGCGGTAACGCCCGCCCCGCGGCCCGCACCTGGGGCCCGGGGCGGGCGCGTGAGGAAGACCTAACCAGGCAGTCCTGCCGCCGCCGAACCAAGGAGCGTGAGTGCCAGCCATGTCCACCCCCTCGGAGCCCGCCGATAGCGAGAGCGACCCGCAGAAGCGCAGCGCCGGCTACCACCGGGTGATGCTCAAGCTCGGCGGCGAGATGTTCGGCGGCGGCAGCGTGGGCATCGACCCCGACGTCGTGCAGAACGTCGCCCGCCAGATCGCCGAGATCGCCCGCGAGGGCACCGAGGTCGCCGTCGTCATCGGCGGCGGCAACTTCTTCCGCGGCGCGCAGCTGCAGCAGCGGGGGTTGGATCGCTCCCGCTCGGACTACATGGGCATGCTCGGCACGGTGATGAACTGCCTCGCGCTGCAGGACTTCCTCCTCCAGGAGGGCGTCGAGTGCCGCGTGCAGACCTCCATCAACATGGCGCAGGTCGCCGAGCCCTACCTGCCGCTGCGCGCGCGCCGCCACCTGGAGAAGGGCCGCGTCGTCATCTTCGGCGCGGGCATGGGCATGCCGTACTTCTCCACGGACACCACGGCCGCGCAGCGCGCCCTGGAGATCGGCTGCGAGGTGCTGCTCATGGCCAAGGCCGTCGACGGGGTGTTCTCCGCCGACCCGAAGTCCCACCCCGAGGCCGAGCAGTTCAAGCGCATCACCCCTAGGGAGGTCATCGAGAAGGGCCTCAAGGTCGCCGACGCGACGGCCTTCTCCCTGTGCATGGACAACGACATGCCCATCATCGTGTTCAACCTGCTCGAAGACGGTAACATTGCCCGGGCCGTCAAGGGCGAGAACATCGGCACGCTGGTCGAGTCCTAAAACCCAGTCCCCGCCGGCCGCGCGTGCCGGCGGGGCGACAAACTCAGGCAAGCGAGCATCACCCCGGCCGCGCTTCGAGCCGGGGCGGGCGCCCGGGCGCCCGCCGAGGAGCGAGGAAAGGACCTAAGAGGTAGCAGCAATGATGGACGAGATTCTGCTCGACTGCGAGGAGCGCATGTCGAACACCGTGGAGCACACCCGCGAGGACCTCACGACGATCCGCACGGGGCGCGCGAACCCGGCGATGTTCAACGGCGTGACCGCCGAGTACTACGGCGCCGAGACCCCCATTACGCAGATGGCGTCGATCTCCGTGCCCGAGCCGCGCATGCTGCTCATCAAGCCCTACGAGCCCTCGATCATGGACGCGATCGAGACCGCGATCCGCAACTCGGACCTCGGGGTGAACCCCACCAACGACGGCCACGTCCTGCGCGTCACCGTCCCGCAGCTCACCGAGGAGCGCCGCAAGGAGATGGTCAAGCTCGCCCGATCCAAGGGCGAGGACGGCAAGATCGCGGTGCGCAACATCCGCCGCAAGGGCATGGAGCAGCTCAAGAAGCTCCAGAAGGACGGCGACGCCGGCGAGGACGAGGTCAAGGCCTCCGAGGGCGAGCTCGAGAAGACCACCGCCACCTACGTCGAGAATATCGACAAGCTCGTCTCCGCCAAGGAGAACGAGCTCATGGAGGTTTAGCTCCCGACAAACAAAGGGGAGAGACGACGGCCCGCGCGGCCGCCCGGGTACCGCGGCCGCTAGTGCCGCCGCGGGTAACCGGGCCCCGGGCCGGGAGCCGGCGGGCGGGTAGCCCGCGGCGCAACTGAGGAAGGCGAGTATCTAGCGTGGCACGATCCGGCACCGGCGAGAAGCTCCGCTCGGGCGGGCGCACCGGCCGCAACCTCCCCGCGGCGATCGCCTCCGGGCTCGTGCTCGCCGCGCTCGTTATTGCCTCGCTGCTCATCGGACCCATCGGCTGGTACCTGCTCGTCGCCGCGGCCGTCGTCATCGGCACCGCCGAGGTCGCCCGCCGCATGGACGAGGCCGGCCGCGGCGTGCCGCTCATCCTTCTCCTCGTGCTCGGCCAGGCCACGATCTGGGCCTCCTGGTTCTTCGGGCCTGAGGGCCTCGCCGCGCTCGGCGCGCTGAGCGGCCTGGCGATCTTCCTCTTCAGCCTCTTTCGGGCCGAGGGCGACTTCCTCGCCCACGCCTCTAACGCGCTGTTCGTCTACTTCTGGATCCCCGTGCTCGCGAGCCTCTCCGCGATGGTCGCGACGCTCGGCTACGAGGGTCTCAACGGCAGCCTGATTGTCGTGGCCTTCCTGCTGTGCGTCATCGCCTCCGACGTCGGGGGGTTTGCCGCCGGCGTCGCGTTCGGCCGCCACCCCATGGTGCCGGCGATCAGCCCGAAGAAGTCCTGGGAGGGCTTCGCCGGCTCCGTGATCGCCAGCGCCGTGGTCGGCGCGCTCGCCATGGCGCTGCTCGTCGACTCGCATTGGGGCTTCGGGCTCGTCTTCGGCCCGGTGCTCGCCGTGTGCGCGACCCTCGGCGACCTCGTGGAGAGCCAGTTCAAGCGCACCCTGGGCATTAAGGACATGTCGAGGCTCATCCCCGGCCACGGCGGGCTCATGGACCGCGTCGACGGGATCCTGCCCGCGGGCGCGGCGACCTGGTTGTTCCTCTGGGCGCTGCCCGTGATCGCCTAGACACCCGGGCGGGATCGTTTCCCGCGCCGCTCGATTCGACGTCGCGGCCGCTTCTTGTAAGGATGGTGTCCCTATGAGTACCCCAGTCAAGCTTCAGTTCGCCGCCCCGAAGCGCGGCATGCCGCCGCGCCACTTCGCGGACCTCACGCCCAGTGAGCGCGAGGAGCGCGTCGCCGAGCTGGGCCTGCCGAAGTTCCGCGCCCGGCAGATCGCCAAGCACTACTTCGAGCACTACGTCAACGACCCCGACGAGATGACCGACCTGCCCGCCTCCGCGCGGGCGAGGCTCAAGGAGGAGCTCTTCCCGACGCTCATGGGGGAGATCAACTTCTCCGCGACCGACGACGGGGAGACCCGCAAGACCCTGTGGCGCCTCCACGACGGCACGCTGCTGGAGTCGGTGCTCATGCGCTACCCGGGCCGGGCGACGCTGTGCATCTCCTCGCAGGCCGGCTGCGGCATGAACTGCCCGTTCTGCGCGACCGGCCAGGGCGGGCTCGACCGCAACCTCTCCACCGCGGAGATCCTCGAGCAGGTGCGCATCGCCGCGAAGACGATGGCCGCCGAGGGCGGGCGGTTAAGCAACGTCGTGTTCATGGGCATGGGCGAGCCGCTCGCGAACTACAAGCGGGTCGTCTCCGCGGTCAAGCAGATCACCGCCCCGCAGCCCGAGGGCTTCGGGATCTCCATGCGCAACGTCACCGTCTCCACGGTGGGGCTCGCCCCGGCGATCAGGAAGCTCGCCGACGAGGACCTCTCGGTGACGCTGGCGATCTCCCTGCACACCCCGGACGACGAGCTGCGTGACACGCTCGTGCCGGTGAATAACCGCTGGGACGTCGACGAGGTCTTGGAGGCCGGCCGCTACTACGCGGAGCGCTCCAAGCGGCGCGTGTCCATCGAGTACGCGCTCGTGCGCGACAAGAACGACCAAAACTGGCGCGCCGACCTGCTGGGCAAGAAGCTGCACAAGAAGCTCGGCTCGAAGGCGCACGTCAACCTCATCCCGCTCAACCCCACGCCGGGCTCGGAGTGGGACGCCTCCCCGAAGGACCGGCAGGACGAGTTCCAGCGCCGCATCCAGGCCCAGGGGGTCACCTGCACCATCCGCGACACCAAGGGCTCCGAGATCGCCGCGGCCTGCGGGCAGCTCAAGGCCGAGGAGGTCGAGCAGGTCTAGCCGCCCGGCGGCTGCCGCGGCGGCAGGGGGGGATCGGGTAGCCTCGGGGTGTGGCGCGATACGCGCCACACTGCCCGATATCTAAAACCCGAGGAGCTACCCCGGATGAGCCCCGCCCACGGCGGCCCCGCGCTTCGCGCGCGGGGCCTGCGCAAGACCTTCGGCGACAACGTCGCCGTCGACAGCATCGACCTAGAGATCCCCCGCGGGGTGATCTACGGCGTCGTCGGACCCAACGGCGCCGGCAAAACCACGACGATCGAGATGGCCGTGGGTCTGTTGCGCCCCGACGACGGGGAGGTGTCCGTCGCCGGCGTCGACTCGTGGCAAGACCCCTTAGAGATGAAGACCAGGCTCGGGCTGCTCGCCGACGGGCTGCCCGTCTTCGACCGGCTCACCGGCGCGGAATACCTGGGCTTCCTCGGCGCGCTGCGCGGCATGGACAAGGACACCATCGACCGGCGCGCCCAGGAGCTGCTCGGCGTGCTCGGCCTGAGCGAGGCCGCCGGGCGGCGCATCGTCGACTACTCCGCCGGCATGACCAAGAAGATCCTCTTAGCCGGCAGCCTCATCCACAACCCCGAGGTCCTCATCCTCGACGAGCCGCTCGAGGCGGTGGACCCGGTCTCCGGGCGGCAGATCCAGCAGATCCTGCGCGAGTACGCCGCCGCCGGCGGCACCGTGGTCATCTCCTCCCACGTCATGGAGATCGTCGAGGGGCTGTGCAGCCACGTCGCGATCATCGTCGACGGCCGCGTACACGCCGCCGGCACCGTCGAGGAGGTCGCCGCCGGCCGTAGCCTAGCGGACGTCTTCGTCGAGGCCGTTGGCGGGGAGATTGCCTCCGGCTCGCTGAGCTGGCTGGGCAGGGGCGACGATGAGTAGCCCCGCGGGCGCCACGCTCTCCGCCGCGCCCGGCGAGGCGCGGGTCACCGGCACGCTACTCAAGCTCCACGCGCTGTTGTGGTGGCGGGAGCTCAAGGGCAACGCCGCGAAGATCTTCACCCTCATCGTGCTGGGCATCTACCTCGTCTTAGGCCTCGTCGGCGCGGTGCTGCCGATGATCGCCGCGGCGAGCGGCGTCCTCGACCCCGAGCTCATCCCTCTTTTCACCGGCGGCGGGACGCTCGCCTACGTGCTGGGCATGTGGTACTTCGGCGACACCGACCGCCACCTCAACCCCGGCATCCTCGGCACGCTGCCGCTCACCTCCCGCCAGGTCGCCCCCGCGCTCGCGGCCTCGGCGGGATTAAGGATCTTCGGGCTGGCGTGCGTTATCTGCTCCGTCGTCACGGGGCTCGCCCTTACTATCACGCCGCTCGCCACCGGCTCGGCCGGGGCAGGGATCCTGGCGCTGGCGATGGCGCCGCTTGGGCTGGCGATTAGCCTCGTCCTCGGCGAGGTGCTCACCGGGCTCGTGTCGATCGCCTCGCGCACCTTGGTGGTGAAGACGCTGGGCCTTCTCGCGGTCCTCACCGTCGCGGGGCTCGGCCTGGTGGGCGTGCAGACCGGGGCGATAGCGGGCCTCGGGCAGCTCGGCGCGATCGTCGCGTGGACCCCACTCGGCGCGCCCGGCGGGGCGGTCGCCGCCGCCCTCGGCGGGGACTGGGGGATCGCAGGTGGGCGCGCGCTCGTCGCGATCGTCACCGTGGTGCTCGCCGCCGTCGCGCTGCGCGCGACCGTCGCCGCGGAGCTCAGTCCCAGGAAGCGGCCGGGGGTGCGCGCCTCGGCCGCGCACGGCCAAACGGTCGCCTCGAAGTTGCTGTTGCCGGGGCTGCCGTCCGCGCCGTTCGCGGCGGTGTTCTCCCGGGCGGTGCGCTACGCGCCGCGCGACAACCGCACCGCGGAGCTCCTCGCAGCGCCGGTGATCGGCCTGGGACTGCTCGCGTTCTTTGCCTACCAATCCGACGGGCCGATCGACGTGGGCCAGGTGATCATGGTGCTCTTCCTCGCCGTGTTCATCGCGGGGCTCGGGTTCGTCGACGACTTTGGCATGGACGGGCCCGGCGGCTGGTCGCTGCTCGTCAGCGGGGTGCGCGGCCGCACGGCCCTGCTCGGCCGCCACCTGTTCGGTGTCATCACGGTGCTGGCCAGCGGCGGGATCGTCCTCGCCGGCATCGCGGTCGTCTCGCCCGCGACGCTCAACACCACGGTCCTTTTGGCCATCTTCGGCGTGGCCATCTCGCTATTGGGGACCTCCCTGCTGCTCACCGCGCTTGTGCCGTACCCGACGACCGCGCCCGGGGCGAAGATGCTCACCGGCGGCGGGAACTCTATGCCCGCCGGGGCGTGGATCGCGACGTTCGTCTTCATGCTCGTGGGCTGGCTGCCGATCCTTCCCGGCCTCCTTGTCGCCGTGCTCGGCTCCGGTGGGCTACACGACACGGGGCTCGTGCTCCTCGTCGCGCTGCCGCTGGTCTTCTACGTGATTGCCGCGACGATCGCGAGCTGGCGCGTGGAGCGCGCCTGGCCGGAGATCTTCGGCAAGGTGCGCAGCTGGGTCGGCTGACCGCTCTCGGCGACACGCGTGCCGCGCCCGTCGCCGTCGCCGCTACCCGCGGGGCGGCGGCGGGCGTCCGCCGTATCCGGGCGAGCTACGTCCCGTTCGCCTCGCCCACGTCGCGTCGAACGGCGAGGGCCGGGAGCGGACTGGGGACGCCCCGAGCGGGGTGCTACGAACGGACGGTGGCCGGCCTCCCGGGGGAAGCTGTCGCCGCCGCGCGGCGCCTCGGCGGCGCGTTGCCGGGCGGGCCGACGCGTCGGCGCCCGGCAGGGGAGCGGCGACTGAGTCCCGCACCTTCCTTTGTCGCGCCTGCCCGAGCCGTAGACCGGGCACGAGAAAAGCCCCCGCGCCGCTCGTGCGGCGAGGGGGCTTCCTAGCGGATCCGGCCCGGCGGCCCTTTAACGGCCTAGTTCTGCGGGAGGCTGCGCAGGTGCTGAACGCGGTCGGGCTCGATGTTGAGGGCGCGCAGCTGGTCGTCGGTGAGCTCCGCGTACGGCCCGGAGAGCGTCGCCTGCAGGTAGGTCCACTCCGGCTCCTGGTGGCCCTCCGGCTTGTTGCGCGCGGTGAGCGTGCGGCGGGCCTTCAGCTTCGGGCGGAAGGCGTGGATGATGAGGCCCACCGCGATGAGGATCGCGAAGGTGAACAGGTAGATCGTCTCCACGTGGCCGCGGTGGTTACCGAAGTTGTAGGCCAGGAGCACGAAGACCGACACCCAGCCGGCGATCTGCACGCCGCGGAAGCTGATCCCGTGCCAGCCCCACGCGGCCGAGGGCTCGTCGGCGGTGGACACGCCGTTGTGGATCTCGGGGGCGGGCTCGTGCGCGGACATGGGTTACCTCAACTCTCCTGGGTCGATGGCGGGCCGGGCCGCCCCGCCGTGCGGGCGGGGCGCGGGGGTCCTTGACAGTGATCATTCTGCCACAGCGTGGGCGGGAAGCACCCACCAGGCCCCCGCGGGGCGGCGGCCGGTTTCCGCGCCCGCCCGGCGGTCGGTCACAATAGGGAGCCGTGACTGCGCGCGTTATTGTCCTCGGCTCCACCGGATCGATCGGCACCCAGGCCCTCGAGGTGATCGCGGAGCACCGCGACCGCTTCGACGTCGCCGGGCTCGCCGCGGGCGGCGGCCGGGTCGACGAGCTCGCCGCGCAGGCCCGCGGCCTCGGCCTTCCGGGCGAGGCGCTCGCCGCCGCCGACGAGCGGGCCGCGAGCCAGCTCGCCGGGGAGTTCGGCGAGGGCGTTGCCGCCGGGCCGGACGCCGCCGCGGAGCTCGTCTCCCGGCTCGCGGGGCCGGGCGACATCGTGCTCAACGCGATGGTCGGCTCCCGGGGTCTGAAGGCCACGCTGCAGGCTCTCTCCTCGGGCGCGCGGCTGGCGCTGGCGAACAAGGAGTCGCTCGTCGCCGGCGGGCGCCTCGTTCTCGACGCGGCCGCCCCGGGCCAGCTCGTGCCCGTCGACTCCGAGCACTCCGCCATGGCGCAGGCGCTGCGCTCGGGCCGCGCAGACGAGGTCGACCGGCTCGTGCTCACCGCCTCCGGCGGGCCGTTCCGGGGCAGGACCCGAGACGAGCTGTGGTCGGTGACGCCCGAGCAGGCGGCCGCGCACCCGACGTGGCGGATGGGGGAGATGAACACCCTCAACTCCGCCACCCTCGTAAACAAGGGCCTCGAGCTCATCGAGACGTCCTACCTCTTCGGCGTCGACCCCGCCCGCATCGAGGTGACCGTCCACCCGCAGTCCGTCGTGCACTCGGCGGTGACCTACCGGGACGGCTCGACGATCGCGCAGGCCTCGCCCGCGACGATGCGGCTGCCCATCGCGGTGGCGCTCGGCTGGCCGGAGCGCCTGCCCGGGGCGTGCGCGCCGCTCGACTTCACACGCGCGACCGAGTGGAGCTTCGGCCCGGTCGACGACGAGACGTTCCCCGCCGTGGAGCTCGCCCGCCAGGCCGTGGCCTCGGGCACGAGCCTGCCGGCGGTGTACAACGCCGCCAACGAGGAGGCCGCCGCCGCGTTCCTCGCGGGTAGGATCGCGTTCCCCGCGATCGTTGACACCGTCGCCGCGGCGCTCGACGAGCTCTCCGGCTCGGTGGGCAAGGCCGGCAGCGTCGAGGAGGTCCTCGCCATCGAGGGCGAGGCCCGCTCGCTGGCGCGGCGGCTGCTGCGCGACGCGCCCGCTCCTTCCGGGGGCCGGGGCTAGAGGGCCCGCGGAGAGATAGGTCCCATAGGGCAGGGGAATCGGGTTTCGTGGCCAGCTTTCTCATCGGCGTCGTTCTCTTCGCGCTTGGCATCGCGCTGACCATCGCGCTGCACGAGGCGGGGCACCTCATCGCCGCGCGCTCGTGCGGGATGCGGGTGCGCCAGTACTTCGTAGGCTTCGGGCCGAGAATCTTCTCCTTTCGCCGCGGGCACACCGAGTACGGGCTGCGCGCCATCCCCTTCGGCGGCTTCTGCGAGATCGCCGGCATGACGCCCAACGACCCGCTCACCCCGGACGAGGAACCCCGCGCGATGTGCCGGCAGGGCGCCTTAAAGAGGATCGCGGTGATGCTCGCGGGCATCGCGGTGAACCTCGTGCTCGGCACGGTGATCATCTACCTCGTCGCGGTTCTCGGCCAGGTGCCT
The DNA here is from genome assembly GCF_000296405.1 of Corynebacterium otitidis ATCC 51513. Taxonomy (GTDB): domain Bacteria; phylum Actinomycetota; class Actinomycetes; order Mycobacteriales; family Mycobacteriaceae; genus Corynebacterium; species Corynebacterium otitidis. The sequence continues at coordinate 126,675 of NZ_JH815192.1, read as the reverse complement.
AACCCGGACGCGGACCGCTCCGCGCGGGTCGGCGAGACGGTCTGCACTACCGAGGGGGAGGACTGCACGGGCCCCGCCGAGGCCGCCGGCGTCGAGCCGGGCGACCGGATCGTCGCGCTCGACAGTAGGAGGGTGGCGACCTTCCCGGAGCTGCAGTCGCGGCTCGCGCGCCACGAGCCGGGCGCGGAGGTCGCCCTCCGCGTCGAGCGCGGTGGGCAGACGCTGGAACTTCCCGTCACCCTCGCCGAGAGCTCCGGCGGGTCGGCGGCGCTCGGGGTGGTCTCCGCGCCGATCGCCGAGCCGGTGGCGAGCTACGGTCCGATCGAGGCGGTGCCCGCGACGGTCAAGCTCGTGGGGCAGACGATGGTCGCCACCGTCGACGCGGTGGCCCGCCTGCCCGAGACGATCCCCGGGGTGGCCGCCGCCATCGTCGGCGCGGAGCGCGCCCCGGACAGCCCGATGAGCGTGGTGGGTGCTTCGCGGGTGGGCGGCGAGCTCGTCGAGTACCGCGCGTGGGACGCGTTTTCCTCATGCTCGCGAACCTCAACTTCTTCCTCGCGCTGTTTAACCTCATCCCGCTGCCGCCCTTCGACGGCGGGCACGTCGCGGTCGTCATCGCGGAGCGGATCCGCGACCGGGTGCGCCGCGCCCGCGGCCTTAAGCCGAAGGGCCCGATCGACTACCGGGTGCTCATGCCGGTCACCGCCGCGGCCGCGTTCGTACTGCTCGGGGTGGGCGTGCTCGTCATCGTCGCGGACCTCGTCAACCCGGTGCGCCTCCTGCCCTAGGGCTGGAAGGACAGGCTGCCCAGAGGCGGTTTTGGGGGCCGGTGGAGTTGCCCCGGCGGTGTAGGATGTACTGGCGAAGACCGAGCCGACTCCTAAAGGAGAATGCCACTGTGTCGATGCCCGTCGGACTAGGAATGCCGCAGGGCCCGCCGCCTACCCTCGCCCCCCGGCGCAAGACGCGTCAGCTCATGGTCGGCGACGTGGGCGTGGGCTCGGACTACCCGATCCCGGTGCAGTCGATGACGACGACGAAGACGCACGACATCAACGCCACGCTCCAGCAGATCGCTCAGCTCACCGCGTCGGGCTGCGATATCGTGCGCGTCGCCTGCCCGAAGCCGGTCGACGCCGAGGCGCTGCCGATCATCGCGAAGAAGTCGCCGATCCCCGTGATCGCGGACATCCACTTCCAGCCGAAGTACATCTTCGCCGCGATCGACGCGGGCTGCGCGGCGGTGCGCGTCAACCCGGGCAACATCCGCGAGTTCGACGGCCGCGTCAAGGAGGTCGCGCAGGCCGCGGGTGCTGCGAACGTGCCCATCCGCATCGGCATCAACGCCGGCTCGCTGGACAAGCGCATGCTCGAGAAGTACGGCAAGGCCACCCCGGAGGCGCTCGTCGAGTCCGCGGTGTGGGAGGCCGGCCTCTTCGAGGAGCACGGCTTCGGCGACATCGCGATCTCGGTGAAGCACAACGACCCGGTCGTCATGGTCGAGGCCTACCGGCAGCTCGCCGCGAAGACCGACTACCCGCTCCACCTCGGCGTCACCGAGGCCGGCCCCGCCTTCCAGGGCACGATCAAGTCGGCGGTCGCGTTCGGCGCGCTGCTCGCCGAGGGCATCGGCGACACGATCCGCGTGTCGCTGTCTGCGGACCCGGTCGAAGAGATCAAGGTCGGCGACCAGATCCTCCAGTCGCTCAACCTGCGCCCCCGCGGCCTGGAGATCGTCTCCTGCCCGTCGTGCGGCCGCGCGCAGGTCGACGTCTACAGCCTCGCCGAGGAGGTCACCGCCGGCCTCGAGGGCCTGGACGTGCCGCTGCGCGTCGCGGTCATGGGCTGCGTCGTCAACGGCCCCGGCGAGGCCCGCGACGCGGACCTCGGCGTGGCCTCGGGCAACGGCAAGGGCCAGATCTTCGTCAAGGGCGAGGTCGTCAAGACCGTGCCGGAGGCGAAGATCGTCGAGACCCTCTTGGACGAGGCGAACCGCATCGTCGAGGACATGGACCCCGCGGAGCTCGAGGCGGCCCGCCAGGGCGGCTCGGGCGCGGACGTCCAGATCACCGGCTAGCTCTACCGGGCGCGGCGGCCGCGGGGCGGCGGGTCTTCATCGGCCCGGCGCCCCGCTTCGACTAAGGCGGTACTACGGTTGGGGGCTATGACTTCGCAACGACAGGGCGGCAAGCTCACCAAGCAGGCCCCCACCCCGATTAGGCACGTGCCCAAGAGCATCGAGCGCCCCGAGTACGCGTGGCAGAACACCGTCCACGAGGACGAGGGCGAGCCGTGGGTGCAGACCGAGGAGACCATCGAGAAGATGCGCGAGTCCTCCCGCATCGCGGCGAACGCCCTCGCCGCGGCGGGCGCGGCGGTGCGCCCCGGGGTCACCACCGACGAGATCGACCGCGTCGCGCACGAGTACATGTGCGACCACGGCGCCTACCCCTCGACGCTGGGCTACCGGGGCTTCGAAAAGTCCTGCTGCGTCTCGCTGAACGAGATCGTCTGCCACGGCATCCCCGACACGACCGTCATCGAGGACGGCGATATCGTCAACATCGACGTCACCGCCTACAAGAACGGCGTGCACGGCGACACGAACCGCACGTTCTTCGCGGGCGACGTCTCCGAGGAGCACCGCCTTCTTGTCGAGCGCACCCACGAGGCGATGATGCGCGGCATCCGCGCCGCGAAGCCCGGCCGGGAGATCAACGTCATCGGCCGGGTCATCGAGTCGTACGCGAAGCGCTTCGGCTACAACGTCGTGCGCGACTTCACCGGCCACGGCGTCGGCCCGACGTTCCACAACGGTCTCGTCGTCCTCCACTACGACTCGGACGCCTACGACGACGTCCTCGAGGAGGGCATGACGCTGACGGTCGAGCCGATGATCAACATCGGCGGGCTCGCCTACGACATCTGGGACGACGGCTGGACCGTGCAGAACCGCGACGGCGGCTACTCCGCCCAGTTCGAGCACACCTTCGTCATCCGCGAGGGCGGCAACGACATCCTCACCGTCGCCGACGGCGAGGAGCCCTAAGCGCCCGCGCATTCCCGGTCGACGCGAAGCGCCGCCCGCGCCCCTCATGTTCTGGGGCGCGGGCGGCGTCGTCGTGTCGGCCCCGGCCTACCCGGCCGCGCGGCGTGGCCGGGCCGAAGCCACGCCGAGGGATGGCGGGGGAGCGGTGTCGGCGTTAGTCCTCGCCGGCGCCCTCGTCGAACTCGAGGCCGAGCAGGGCGTTCTCGATGACCTCGCTTAAGGCCGGGTGGATCCAGTACTGGCCGCGTGCGAGCTTGCTCGCGGGGACGTCGAAGGCCATCGCGGTGATGAGCTGGTGGATGAGGGTGGCAGCCTCGGGGCCGAGGAGGTGCGCGCCGAGCAGCCGCCCGGTCTTCTTGTCCGCGACGAGCTTGACGACGCCGGTGTGGTCGTCGAGCGCCCAGCCGTAGGCGACGTCCCCGTAGTTCTGCACCTTGACCGTGACGTCGTGGCCCTTGTCGATCGCCTCCTTTTCGGTGAGGCCCACGGTCGCGATCTGCGGGTGGGTGAACACCGCCGCCGGCACGAGCTCGTGCGGCAGCTTCTCGAGGTCGTCGGGGTGGAGGAGGTTGTGGGTCACGGCGCGCTGCTCGGCGTTGGCGACGTGCTTGAGCAGGTGCGGCGACGACACGTCGCCGAGCGCCCACACCCCGTCCGCGCTCGTGCTGCGGCCGTACTCGTCGACCGCCAGGCGCCCGTCGTCGGTGACCTCGATGCCGGCGGCGTCCAGGTGGAGATTCTCCGCGTTCGAGCGGCGCCCGGTCGCAACGAGCACCTCGTCGGCCTCGATGGCATCGCCGCCCTCGAGAAGGACGCGCACCCCGTCGCCCGCCTCCTCGAGGCCGGCAACCTGGGTGCCGAAGCGCACGTCGTAGCGCTCCGCGGCGATGTCGGTGATCCGCTTCGAGATCTCCTCGTCGAGGTGGCGCAGCACCCGGTTCGAGCGCACCAGCAGGGTGACCTCCGTGCCCAGCGCGTCGAAGACGTGGGCGAACTCCATGGCGATATAGCCGCCGCCGACGATGACGAGGCGTTCGGGGAGCGTCTCGAGGCGCATGACGTGCTTGTTGGTGCGGTAGCGCACCCCGGAGTTCGCGATCGCCGGCGGCACGACGGTGTGGGAGCCGGCGGCGACGACGACCTGGTCGGCGGAGATGGTCTTCTCCACGCCGCCCTGCGCGGTCTTGAGGGTGCGGGGCGCGACGAAGACGGCGTGGCCGTCGTAGACGTCGATGTTCGGGGTCTCGTCGCCGCGGCGGTACTCCTCGCCGCCGCGGGCGATCTCGTCGACCCGGTCGTTAAAGACGCGGTGCTGGATGTCGTTCCAGCGCACCTGGTCCACGCTCGCGTCGATGCCCAGGTGGGACGAGGTGCGCGCCTCGTAGGCGAGGTCCGCGACCCGGACGAACATCTTCGTCGGGATGCAGCCGTAGTTGAGGCACGTGCCGCCGAAGCGGTCCTCCTCGACGATCGCGATGGAGTGGTCGTCGAACTCCTCGCCCGGGATGGAGTTGCCCGAGCCGGTGCCCAGGATGATGAGGTCGTAGTGGGCGTCCACGTCGCCAGCAGCCATGAAGATCTAAGGCCTCCCGCCATGTCGATGAGCGTCACTCGCCCCGAAGTCTGCCCGCCGCACGAGGTGCTCGGCGCGGCGATCGCCCGGGGCGGCGCCCGCCGGGGTTAGAAGGGGCGGGCGCGGTGCCCTCCCACCCTAGGCGCGCCGCGCGCCCGGCGGCGCCGGCCGGGCCGAGCCGGCTGCGAAGCTCGCCGGGAGGCGAGGCGCGATCGCCGCCCGGGCTAGTCGCCGAGCCGGGCGAGGAACTCCAGCGTCGCCTCGAGGGCCTCCTCGCGGGCGGGCTCCTTCGAGAGGAACACGTCGTGCAGCGCCCCGGGGATGCGCCTGATCGCGGAGTGGGGGCCGAGCTTGGGCGCGGCGGCGGTGATCTGCTCGACGTCGAGGACGGTGTCGGCCTCGTGCGAGTCGGCGGAGTAGGGCTTACGCAGGATCGAGCGGTCCGAGCACAGCGTGAGGATCGGCACCTTAAGGCCTAAACCCTCGTGGACCCGGTCGTGGCCCTCGACGACGGCGCGCAGCCAGCCGGCGCGCTTCGTCACCCCGCCCGGCGGCTTGAGCTCAAGCGAGTAGTCCCACTCGCCGTGCCGGGAGACGTGCAGCGTGTCCGCGTAGCAGGAGCTCTCCTTCATCGGCAGGGCGAGCTCGGGCCTCAGGCGGCCCGCGCCCTTCGCCAGCGCGCGGGCGGCGCTGCGGGTGGGTTCGGGGAACTGGATGTCCAGCCACGGGCTGTTGAGGACGAGCCCCGCGACCCGCGCGGCGAGGCCCGGGTCGCGGTCGGTTAAGGAACGGAGCCACAGCGGGACGATGAGCCCGCCGGTCGAGTGGGCGAGCGGCACGAGCCTCGGGTGCCGGGCGAGCACGAGGGAGGCGGCGGCGTCGAGGTCGGACTCGTAGTCGGCCATGTCGCGCGCGTCGTGGCGCGACTGGCCGGGCCGGTGGGCGCGGCCGCACTTGCGCAGGTCAACCGCGTAGAAGGCATAGCCCTCGGCGTGCAGGCGGCGCGCGACGTGCTCCTGGAAGAAGTAGTCGGTCATGCCGTGCACCCACACAACGGCGGTGCGCTCGTCGAAGCCGGCCGGGGGGTTTGTGGGGTCGGGCAGGTAGCGCACCACGGTCGCCTTGACGTCCCCCTCGCCCTGGGGGTCCGCGCCGAGCTCGATGTCGACGGCCTGGAAGCCCGCGCCGAGCAGGTCGCGGCGCCACTGATCGGGGCGCTGACCGGGGCGGACCGTCGCCCCGGGGGCGGCGGGGGAGGTGGCGTCCGGGCGGCCGTGCTGCGGGGTGGTCATGGCGGCCATCCTAGCGCGGGCGGGTGGCGTGCCGGGGCGGGAACGACGCAGCGTAAACTGTGCCACAGCTTTCGGCGCGCCGCCCGGGGTCTTTCCGGGGCGCGCCGCGCGCCCGCCGGATCCCCGATACCGCGGCTCCGGCGCTGGGCGGCGCAAGCCAGTGAGAGACCGTCCACCGTGGAGGAATGGAAAACAGTGTCTTCGAAGACCGCAGCGAGCGACGAGGTCGACGTCGCGCTCATCGGCGCGGGTGTCATTAGCGCTACGCTCTCGACGATGCTCAAGGAGCTCGAGCCGTCGTGGAGCCAGATGATCATCGAGCGGCTCGACGCGCCGGCCCAGGAGTCGTCCTCGGCGTGGAACAACGCCGGCACGGGCCACTCCGCGCTCTGCGAGCTCAACTACACCCCGGAGAAGAACGGCCGCATCGACATCACGAAGGCCGTGAACACCAACGAGAAGTTCCAGGTCTCCCGGCAGTTCTGGAGCCACCTCGTCGAGAGCGGGCAGATCGACAACCCGGAGGACTTCATCAACCCGGTGCCGCACGTGTCCTTCGGGCGCGGCGAGGACCAGGTGGACTACCTCCACCGCCGCTTCGAGGCTCTCAGCCCCCACCCGCTGTTTCCCAACATGCGCATCACCGACGACCGCGAGGAGTTCATCGAGAAGCTCCCGCTCATGGGGCGCGGCCGCGACCCCAAGGAGAAGGTCGCGATCTCGTGGACGGACGCCGGCACCGACATCAACTACGGCGCGCTGACGCGTAAGTACATCGACAACGCGCAGCGCAACGGCACGGTCGTGCGCTACGGCCACGAGGTCTTGAAGATCCGCGCGGACGGTGCGGGCTGGAAGGTCTACCACAAGAACCGCCACACCGGGGACACGAAGGTCGTCAAGGCGCGCTTCGTGTTCGTCGGCGCGGGCGGCTACGCGCTCGACCTGCTGCGCAGCTCCGGGATCCCGGAGGTCAAGGGCTTTGCGGGCTTCCCGGTCTCCGGCATGTGGCTGCGCTGCACCAACGACGAGCTCGTCGATAGCCACGCCGCGAAGGTCTACGGCAAGGCGCAGATCGGCGCGCCGCCGATGTCCGTGCCCCACCTCGACACCCGCGTCATCGACGGGAAGAAGGGCCTGCTCTTCGGGCCTTTTGCCGGCTGGACCCCGAAGTTCTTGAAGTTCGGCTCCTACCTCGACCTGTTCCGCTCGATTAGGCCGGACAATATCCCCTCCTACCTCGGCGTCGCCGCCCAGGAGTTCGGGCTCACCAAGTACCTCGTCACCGAGCTGCTCAAGAACTTCGACCAGCGCATCGAGGCGCTGCGCGGGTACGTTCCCAGCGCCGAGGGCAAGGACTGGGAGACCGTCGTCGCTGGCCAGCGCGTCCAGGTCATCAAGCCGACCCGCGCGCCGCGCTTCGGGAGCCTCGAGTTCGGCACCGCTCTGGTCAACAACGCCGAGGGCACCATCGCCGGCCTGCTCGGCGCGTCGCCGGGCGCGTCCATCGCGCCGGCCGCGCTCCTCGAGCTCCTCGAGCGCTGCTTCGGTGACCGGATGATCGCCTGGGGCGACAAGATCAAGGAGATGATCCCCTCCTACGGGCTCAAGCTCGCCGACAACCACGACCTCTTCGAGGAGCAGTGGGAGCGCAGCCAGAAGGCGCTCAACCTCGAGCGCGACTAGACCGGGTGGTGCGAGTAGCCTAGACAGCCATGTCTAGCTCGAGCACCGCCCACAAGCCGGGCCGGGTCACGCTCATCGGGGGCGGGCCCGGCGCCGTCGACCTCATCACCCTGCGCGGCGCCCGCGCCTTAGAGCGCGCCGACGTCATCCTCACCGACCACTTAGGCCCCGCCGAGGAGCTTGACCGGCTGGTCGACGTCACCGCCAAGGAGGTCATCGACGTCGCGAAGCTGCCCTACGGGCGCCGCGTCGCCCAGGAGCGCATCAACGAGCTGCTCGTCGAGAACGCCCGCGCGGGCAAGGAGGTCGCCCGCCTGAAGGGCGGGGACCCGTTCGTCTTCGGCCGCGGCTTCGAGGAGCTCGCCGTGTGCGCCAAGGCAGGGATCCCCTGCGAGGTCATCCCCGGGATCAGCAGCCCCATCGCCGTGCCGGGGCTCGCGGGCATCCCGATCACGCAACGCGGCGTCGTCCACGCCGCGACGGTGGTCTCGGGCCACGTGCCGCCGGGACACGAGTCGAGCCTCGTCGACTGGCGCGCGCTCGCGAAGAGCGGCGCGACGATCGCGGTGATCATGGGCATGCGCAACGCCCGCGCCATCGCCGACGAACTCGCCGCCGGCGGCCTCGACCCGGCCACGCCCGCCGCGATCATCCAGGAGGGCTCCACAGCCCGCGAACGGGTTGCGCGCTGCGAGCTCGGAACGCTCGCCGACACCATCGAGGGGCAGGGCTTCCGCTCGCCTGCGGTCTACGTCGTCGGCGCGGTCGCCGGCCTCGAGCCGGGGGAGGCGGGCCCCGAGGGCTAGACGACGAGGGTGACCTCCGAGCCGTCGGGCCCCTCGACGCTAAAGCCCGCCTGGCGGGCGATGTCAGCAACGCCGGCGGCGTCGGCCGGCTCCTCCGGGGCGAGCGCCAGCGCCCGGGCGAGTAGCCCCTTGTGGCGCTTGTTGTCGTGGCTGACGACCTTGCGCGCCCCGTCGCGCTCGGTCTCGACGCGCACGGTCACCGCCTCACGAGCTCGGCCCAGCTGCCGGTAGGTCCCCGAGCGCAGGTCGACGACGAGCCCCTCCTCGGCGGCGCGGGCGAGCTCCTCGCTGATCAGCGTCCCGAAGCGGGCCCGCATCGTCGGGCGCGAGCCGTCGGGCTTGGGCAGCTTCGTCTGCCCGGAGAGCCGGAAGAAGGGGATGGGGTCGAGCCCCCGCTCGAGCCCGAAGAGCGCCGAGCCCACCGCGAGCCGCCCCTTCGCCGACTCCGGGAGGCTCTCCTGGTCGAGGGCGTCGAAGAGCACCCCGGTGTAGCGCTCCAGGGCGGGCGCGGTCGGGGAGTCGAAAAGCTCGGCGGTAAGTGCCACCTCGTCGGCCTTGCGCCCGCTGATCCCCAGGACCTCCAGCGCCTCGTCGGGGGTTTTCGCGCACAGCGAGACGAGGTCGCGGGCGATCTCCTCGCGGGCCGGGTTGAGCCCCGGAAAGCCCAGCTTCCCGAGGTCGAGCGGCGCGCCCGCACCGCCGGGCGCCTTGGTCTCGGAGGGCGGTAAGACTACTAGCATCGGCCCACAAGCCTACCGGGTAGGCTAAGTGCCCATGATCGAACGCCTCTCCAAGCTCTTCGTGCGCACCCTGCGCGAGGACCCGGCCGACGCCGAGGTCCCGAGCCACAAACTCATGGTTCGGGCGGGGTACATCCGCCGCGTCGCGCCGGGGGTGTACTCCTGGCTTCCGCTGGGCTTGAGGGCCCTGCGCAAGGTGGAGGCCGTCGTGCGCGAGGAGATGGACGCCATCGGCGCCCAGGAGCTGCAGTTCCCCGTGCTCGTGCCGCGCGACCTCTACGAGGTGACCGGCCGGTGGACCGAGTATGGCGACGCCCTTCTGCGTCTCAAGGACCGCAAGGGCGCGGACCTGCTGCTCGGGCCGACCCACGAGGAGCTCTTCACCCAGACGGTGAAGGACATGTTCTCCTCGTACAAGGACTTCCCGACGACGCTCTACCAGATCCAGAACAAGTACCGCGACGAGGAGCGCCCCCGCGCGGGCGTGCTGCGCGGCCGCGAGTTCGTCATGAAGGACTCCTACTCCTTCGACCTCGACGACGAGGGGCTCGCCGAGGCCTACGCCCGCCACCGGGCGGCCTACCGGCGGATCTTCGACCGGCTGGGCATCGACTACGTCATCTGCCGCGCGACGTCGGGCGCGATGGGCGGCTCCGCCTCCGAGGAGTTCCTCGCGGTGAGCCCGAGCGGCGAGGACACCTTCGTGCGCGCCACGGAGGGCGACTACGCCGCCAATGTCGAGGCGGTCGTCACGAAGCCGGGCGAGCCCCGCCCGATTGAGGGCCAGCCCGAGGCCGCTGTCGTGGAGACCCCCGGCGCGACGACCATCGAGTCGCTGCTTTCCTGGGCGCACGACAACGATGCGACGATCGACGGCCACCCGGTCGACGCGGAGGACGTGCTCAAGACCGTCGTCGTCAAGGTCACCACGCCGGTCGCCGCGGAGGACGGCGAGGGCGCGGGCGAGGACGTCCGGCTCGTGGGCGTGGCGGTGCCCGGCGACCGCGAGGTGGATTTGAAGCGCCTCGAGGCGGCGGTCGAGCCCGCCGCCGTGGAGCTCGCCGAGGAGGCGGACTTCGCCGCCCACCCGTTCCTCGTCAAGGGCTTCGTCGGCCCGCGCGCGCTCGAGGACCACGGCCTCGAGGTGTGGGCCGACCCCCGGGTCGCGGAGGGCAGCTCCTGGCTCGTCGGGGGCGACGAGCCCGACCGCCACGTGCTCAGCGCGGTGGCGGGCCGCGACTTTCACCCGACCCGCTCGATCGAGGCGGCCGAGGTGCGCGAGGGCGACCCCGCCCCGGACGGGCAGGGCGTGCTCGAGCTCGCGCGCGGCATCGAGATCGGCCACATCTTCCAGCTGGGCCGCAAGTACACCGAGGCCTTCGAGGTCGCGGTGCAGGGCGAGGACGGCAAGCCCGTCACCCCGACGATGGGCTCCTACGGCATCGGCGTCTCCCGCGTGCTCGCCGTCATCGCCGAGCAGTCCCACGACGAGCAGGGGCTCTCGTGGCCGGTGGCGGTCGCGCCGTACCACGTGCACGTCATCGCCGCCGCGAAGGGCGAGGAGGCGCTCGCCGAGGCCGAGCGGCTCGCCGGGGAGCTTTCCGACGAGGGGCTCGACGTGCTGCTCGACGATCGGCCGAAGGTAAGCCCGGGGGTGCGCTTCAAGGACGCGGAGCTTCTGGGCATGCCCTTCTCGCTGGTCGTGGGCCGGGGTTTTGCCGACGGGAAGCTCGAGCTTCGGGTCCGCGGCGGCGAGGCCGGCGAGGTGCCCGCGGAGGAGGCCGTCGACCGGCTCCTCGAGCTCGTCGAGCAGGCCCGCCGCGACTAGCCCGGCGAGAGACACCGACAGCCCGGCGGCCCCCACCGAGGGGCCGCCGGGCTGTCGCGCGTCCGCGGCGGGCCCTGCGGGCGCGGTCGCTTTAGGCCCCGGCGCCGAGCGCCGCGGCGGTGAGCGCGGCGGCGAGCTGCCAGTCGGGCTCCTCGGCGTCGCCGGCGGCCTGGAGCCAGCGCCCGCGGGCGGCCTCGGCGGCCTGCTCGCGGAACTCCTCGGCGCTGGCCTGGTCGCTCGGGGCGGTGGAGTCGTCGTAGTCGTAGGACGCGGCGGGCGCGGGCGCGCCGCCGGCGTCGTCGAGCGCGGTGGTCAGCGCCGAGTGCAACAGCCGGTGGGTGTCGAGGTCCTCCTCGAGGCCGTCGCCGGAGTCCCAGGCCTGCGCGGAGCTCAGCCCGAAGACGATCGCGTCCTCCCAGCCGGCGAGGTCCCGCGCGGCGATCGTGTCGGGCGCCTCCTCTAAGGCCTGGTCGGGGGCGGCGTCGCCGGCGGGCAGGTCGGTGAGCGACGTCGCGGAGATCGCTGCGGCGGCCTGCTCGACGCCGGGGTTGATCGCGGCGAGCAGGTCGACGAGCTGGCGGCCGAGCAGGTCGCGGGACTCCTCGGGAGCGCTCACCGCGGCGGCGAGCGTGTCGCGCACCGCCTCGAGGAGCTCCGGCGGGGCGCCTAGGCCCCCGAGGCTCTCGATGGTCTCCTCGACCGGCGAGGTGCCGTTCTCGCCGGGGGAGTCGACGTCGACCTCTAGGGTCTCGAGGTCGACGTCGCAGCCGCGCGGCAGCGCGCCCTGCTCGGTCGTGCCGCAGAGCCGGATGACCTCGTCGAAGACCTCGTCGGCGTGCGAGGAGAGCAGCTCGGCCTCGCCGGAGTCGGCGGCCTGGCCGGCGGCGTCGCGCAGCGACTGGCCGAGCGCGACGAGCCCCTCGTCGGGGGTGGGGCCGGCGAGATAGCTGCAGCCCGCGACGGGGAGCGCCGCGAGCCCGGCGGTGAGGGCAAGGATGGGTCGGCGAAGAGTCACGAGAGGGGATTATAGGCCCGCCCCGCTAGGGTGGGATGCCATGGCTTTCCCCTCCAACGAGAAGCTCTTAGAGATCCTCAAGCCCGTCGCGGACCGGCTCGGCGTGGTCGCCGAGCGGGTCGAGACCCGCCCGGCGGGCGCGAAGTCCACGGTCGTGCTCGTCGTCGACAGCGACAACGACCTCGGCCTCGACGAGCTCGAGCCGGTCTCCCAGGCCGCCTCCGAGGCGCTCGACGAGGCCGAGGAGGGCGGCGTCGTGTCGCTGGGCGCGGGCTACACGCTTGAGGTCACCACCCCCGGCGTCGACGAGCCGCTCACCAAGCCGCGCCACTGGAGGCGCAACCGCGGCCGGCTCGTCGCCTTCGACGCCGATCCCTTCGCCCCCGAGGGCGCCGACGCCGAGGCCCAGCAGGCGGAGGCGAAGGGCAAGAAGAAGGGCGGCAAGAAGAAGCCCGGAGCCAAGGGCTACCGGTGGCGCATCGGGGCGCTCGACGAGGCGGGCGAGAAGGTCGCGCTCGTGCGCGGCACGAAGGCCGGCGTCGAGGCGCGGGCGCTGCGGTTGCTGGGCGCTCCGCGCGCGGTGGTACAAATTGAGTTCTCCGCCCCGCCGAAGGGCGAGCTCGCCGCGACGGAGCGGAGCTTTGCAGACACAGTCAACGACTCGGAGGAATAAGTGAATATCGACCTTGGCGGCCTCGAGACGATCGAGGCCGAGCGCGGCATCCCGGTCGAGGACATGGTCGAGACCATCGCCGGGGCCCTGCTGCACGCCTATCGCGACATGCGCGAGGAGGAGGCCTCGGTGGGCGCGGGGCGCCGCCGCGAGGAGGGCGAGCGGGCCCGCGTCGAGATCGACACCGAGACCGGGGAGGTCTCGGTCAAGGTGCGGGCCGGCGGCGAGGACGGCGGCGAGCCGCACGAGTTCGACGACACGCCGGTGAACTTCTCGAGGCTCGGCTCGCGGGTCGTGCGCGAGGCGATCCTGCGCAAGCTGCGCGAGCAGGAGACCGGCGTCGTCTTCGAGGAGTACCGCGACCTCGAGCGCACCGTCGTCTCCGGGGTGGTGCAGCGCGACTCGAAGGCCAACCAGCGCGGCATCCAGGTCGTCGAGCTCGGCACCGAGCACGACTCGCAGGACGCGATCCTCCTGCCCGCCGAGCAGATCCCCGGCGAGAAGCTCTCCCACGGCGACCGCATCAAAGCCTACGTCGTCTCCGTGGGGCGCGGGGATCGGCGCGTGCAGATCAACGTCTCGCGCACCCACCCCGAGCTCATCCGCGGGCTCTTCGAGCTCGAGGTCCCGGAGATCGCCGAGGGCACCGTCGAGATCCTCGGCATCGCCCGCGAGGCGGGCCACCGCTCGAAGGTCGCCGTCGCGGCGCGGGCGAAGGGCCTCAACGCGAAGGGCGCGTGCATCGGCCCGCGCGGGCAGCGCGTGCGCAGCATCATGGACGAGCTCGGCGGGGAGAAGCTCGACATCATCGACTATTCGGACGACCCCGCCACCTTCGTCGCGAACGCGCTCGCACCCGCGAAGGTCGTGCGCGCCGAGGTCGTCGACGCGGAGAACCGCGAGGCCCGCGCCATCGTCCCCGACTACCAGCTCTCCCTCGCCATCGGCCGGGAGGGCCAGAACGCGAGGCTCGCGGCCCGGCTCACCGGCTGGAAGATCGACATCCACTCCGACGCCGAGCAGTAGGCGACCCCTCAGGCCCCGGCCGCTGAGCCCCGCGCCGGGCGGCGCGCCCCGGGCTGCCCCAAAGTGCTCACCGCGGCGATTCCCGGCGCCCGCGCGGCGGTGCTAAAATTTTCTGTGGCCTTTTGATAGCGACTATCCGAAAGGCCGCGTTCTGAAGCTGTCCGCCGATATTTGAGGGCACCGTCCGAGCACGAGGGGAGCCAGATGGGTCGAGCCGAGCCGATGCGCACGTGCATCGCCACGCGCCGCACGCGGCCCGCCGGCGAGCTGATGCGCGTCGCCCTCGACCCGAAGGATCCGGGCCGCGTGCTCGCCGACCCGAACCGGGCGCTGCCCGGCCGGGGCGCGTGGCTCACCCCGAGCCTCGAGGCCCTGAGACAGGCGGAGAAGCGGCGCGCGTTCCCGCGCGCGCTCAGGGTGTCCGGTCCTCTGGACACGAGTCATGTCGAATCCGCGATCGCCGCGCGCGACCGCGAGCATGCACCCGAAAGAAGGATAAGGACGACCGAAGACTGATGAGCACACGATGAAGCATCAGCGATGAACGGCAACGACACGAGTCGGAGCCAGCGAACGCGGCCGCACCGCTAGCGCGGCCCCTGTAAAGGCAAGGAAGCCCGGGCGCCCCGCTAAGGGGCGGGCCTCCGCAGGGGTCAGGGAAGCCGGCCGCCTCCGTTGGTCCTCCGACGACGACGGAAAAGGAGAGAAGTGGCCGGCAAGCTACGCGTCCACCAGCTCGCCAAGCAGCTGGACGTGACGAGCAAGGAACTCCTCGCCACGCTCAAGGAGCAGGGCGAGTTCGTTAAGACCGCATCCTCGACCATCGAGCCCCCGGTGGTGAAGAAGATGCGCGCCTACTACGCCGAGAAGAACGGCACCCCCGCCGAGGGCGGCAACGACTCCGCCCCGAAGCCGGGGGCGAAGAAGGCTGCCCCGAAGCCGGGCCCCGCCGCCCCGAAGCCGGGCGGCAAGCGGCCCACCCCGATGACCGCCCAGAAGCAGGCGGAGCACGCCGCCGAGGCGAAGAACCCGAAGAAACCGGTGCAGCGCCCGCCGCGCTACCGCCGGCAGGCGGCCGCCCGCGCGGAGGCGCAGCGCCAGCGCCAGGAGCAGGCGGCGACGAAGAAGCCCACCCCGAAGCCGGGCGAGAAGCGCCCGAGCCCCGCCGCCATGCCCAAGCCGGGCCCGCGGCCGGGCGGCAAGGCGCCGCGCGTGGCGAACAACCCGTTCTCCTCGGGCACGAGCGAGCGGCCGGCGCCGCGACCGGGCGGCACCCGCGGCGCGCAGC
>NZ_JH815192.1:83069-111384 GCF_000296405.1 Corynebacterium otitidis ATCC 51513 | reverse complement strand
CGGGGCGGCCGGCGCGGCGGCACCGCCGGCGCGTTCGGCAGGCCGGGCGGCCCGCCGCGCAAGCGGCGCAAGTCGAAGCGGCAGAAGAGGCACGAGTACGAGGCGATGAAGGCGCCCAACGTCGTCGGCGGCGTGCACCTGCCCGACGGCGGCGGCAAGACCATCAGGCTGCGCCAGGGCGCGTCGCTGGCCGACTTCGCGGAGAAGATCGGCACGGACGCCTCGAACCTCGTGCAGGCGCTGTTCAACCTGGGCGAGATGGTCACCGCGACCGCCTCGGTCTCGGAGGACACGCTCAAGCTGCTCGGCGACGAGATCAACTACAAGGTCCAGGTCGTCTCCCCGGAGGACGAGGACCGCGAGCTGCTCGAGTCGTTCAACCTGCAGTTCGGCGAGAGCGAGGGCGACGAGGACGACCTCGAGACCCGCGCGCCGGTCGTCTCGGTCATGGGCCACGTCGACCACGGCAAGACCCGCCTGCTCGACGCGATCCGGCACGCGAACGTCGCGGCCCGCGAGGCCGGCGGCATCACGCAGGGCATCGGCGCCTACCAGGTGTCGGTCAACCCGTCGCATTCGGACGACGAGGACGACGAGCGCAAGATCACGTTCCTCGACACCCCGGGCCACGAGGCGTTCACCGCCATGCGTGCCCGCGGCGCGAAGTCGACGGACATCGCGATCCTCGTCGTCGCGGCGGACGACGGCGTCATGCCCCAGACGGTCGAGGCGATCAACCACGCGAAGGCGGCCGACGTGCCGATCGTCGTGGCGGTCAACAAGATCGATAAGCCGGAGGCGCAGCCCGAGAAGATCCGCGGGCAGCTCACCGAGTACGGCCTCGTGCCGGAGGAATACGGCGGCGACACGCTGTTTGTCGACATCTCCGCGCGCAACGGCGACAACATCGACGAGCTGCTCGAGGCGGTGCTTCTTACCGCGGACGCCTCGCTTGAGCTCGAGGCGAACCCGGACATGGACGCCCAGGGGCTTGCGATCGAGGCGCACCTCGACCGCGGCCGCGGCCCGGTGGCGACCGTTCTCGTGCAGCGCGGCACGCTGCGCGTCGGCGACTCCATCGTCGTCGGCGACGCGTTCGGCCGCGTGCGCCGCATGCTCGACGAGTACGGCGAGGACGTCGAGGAGGCCGAGCCGTCGCGCCCGGTGCAGGTGCAGGGCCTCAACAGCGTGCCCGGCGCCGGCGACAACCTCCTCGTCGTCGACGACGACCGCGTCGCCCGCCAGATCGCCAACCAGCGCGACGCGAGGCGGCGCTCCGCGATGCAGGCGAAGAACCGCAAGCGCGTCTCCCTGGAGGACCTCGACGAGGTGCTCAAGGAGCACTCGACGCTCAACATCATTCTCAAGGGCGACAACGCCGGCTCGGTGGAGGCCCTCGAGGACGCGCTGCTGGGCATCGAGATCGACGACGAGGTTCAGCTCGACATCATCGACCGTGGTGTTGGCGCGGTGACGCAGACGAACGTCTCGCTCGCCGCGGCCTCGGACGCGATCATCATCGCGTTCAACGTCCGCTCCGAGGGCAAGGCCACCGAGGAGGCCAACCAGGAGGGCGTGGAGATCCGCTACTACACGGTGATCTACGAGGCGATCGAGGAGGTCGAGTCCGCGCTCAAGGGCATGCTCAAGCCCGTCTACAAGGAGAGCGAGGTCGGCACTGCCGAGATCCGCCAGATCTTCAAGTCCTCCGCCGTCGGGCTCATCGCCGGCTGCAAGGTCGAGGACGGCAAGGTCGTGCGCAACGCGAAGGCGCGCCTCGTGCGCGACGGCAACGTCATCGCCGAGAAGGCGTCGATCGAGTCGCTGCGCCGCGAGAAGGACGACGTCACGGAGGTCTCCGCCGGCTACGAGTGCGGCATGGTGCTCTCGTACCCCGACATCCAGGTCGGCGACGAGATCCAGGTCTACGAGATGGTCGAGGTGCCCCGCGACTAGCGGCAACTCCCGGCCCGGCCGGTAGGCAGGCAACGGCCCCCGCGCCGCGCCCCTGATGTGGGCGCGGGCGGGGGCCGTCGCCGTACCGAGCCCGCCGCGCCCGGCGCGGCGCGTGGGGCATACTTAGGGGCGAGAGCGATCGTTTCGGGTCCGGAAGGAGCGGCCGGCTGATGGATGCGTCGTCACTGCTCATCGGCGCGCTCGGCGCGCTGGTCGTCGTGGCCGTGGTCGCGGCGCTCGCGGCGGTCGTCGACATCCTGCGCACCCCGGGGCTTAAAGGGGAGAAGAAGGCGGCGTGGTGCGTCGTCGCGGTCGCCGCGCCACTGGTCGGCGCGTTCCTCTGGTTCACCGAGGGTCGCGACTTCAAGCAGTAGGCCCCGCGCACGGCGGGCGCCGCCCGCGCGACCGAGACAACCTCAAGGGAAGGGAGAACGCCGCGATGGGACCCGCAATCCTTTCCGCGCTGATGACGCTCGTCGGCCTCGCGGGCCTGATCGTCGCGGTCGTCGCGATCGTCAGCGTGCTGCGCAGCGAGGTGACCGGCGGGGCCGCGAAGCTCTTGTGGTGCATCGGGATCGTCGTCTTCCCGATCATCGGGGCGGTGCTGTGGTTCCTCCTCGGCCGGCGCCGCGGCACCCCCGACTAGCACGAGCGCGGGCGGGGCCGCGTGGCGGGCGCCGCGGCGCTGGTAGGCTTCCCACAGTGCTCGGGGACGATGACCGGGCCGCGTCGTTTTGTCGAGGGGAGAGGACCATCATGGCGGACAAGGCTCGCGCCGGCCGCATGGCCAAGCGCATCCAGGCGATCGTCGCGACCGCGCTCGAACGCAGGCTCGGCGACCCCATCACCGAGCTCATCACCGTCACCGACTGCCGCGTGACGGGGGACCTCCACGACGCGACCGTGTTCTACACGGTGCGCGGCCGCACCTTGGGCGCGAAGCCGAGCGAGGAGGCCGCCGCGGAGTTCCTCGAGAAGAAGCGCGGCATGCTGCGCAAGCTCGTCGGCGAGGACCTCTCGGTGCGCTTCACCCCGACGCTCGCGTTCGAGCTCGACCACGTGCCGGAGGCCTCCGCGCGCATGGAGGAGGTCCTCGCCAGGGCGCGGGCCCGCGACGAGGAGCTGGAGCGCTCCCGCAGCGGGGCGCGGCACGCCGGCGACGCGAACCCGTACAAGACCGAGGACGAGGAGTCGTGAGCCGGCCTTCACTGCCCGACCTCTCCGGCGCGCCCGAGGACTACCGGGGGCTCGCCGCCGGGGCGCTGCCCGCGGTGCTTGACGCGCTGGTGGCAACGGAGTCCGCGACGATCGTCGCGCATCGTCGGCCTGATGCCGACGCCATCGGCTCGGCCGTCGCGCTCGGCGAGGGCTTAAGGCGCCGCGGCGTGGCGGTGCGCGTCGTCATCGGGCAGGACGAGCGCTTCGCGGAGAACCTCTACACCATCCCCGGCGCCGCCGACATCGAGCTCACCTCGCGCCTTCCCGAGGCGGGCTGCTACGTCACGGTCGACTGCGGCTCCCTGGAGCGCACCGGCTCGCTCGCCGCGGACGTCGAGCGCGTAGCCAGCGAGGCGAAAGCCGGCGGCGCGCCCGTGGTGTGCCTCGACCACCACTCCTCGAACCCGGGCTTCGGCTCGGTGAACTTCGTCGCGCCCGACGCGGAGTCGACGACGATCCTCGTCTACGACGTGCTGCGGGGCCTAAGTGTGGACCTCGACTACCGGCTCGCCCACGCGCTGTACGCGGGGCTCATGACCGACACGGGGAGCTTCAAGTGGGGCGGGGAGCGCATGCACCTCATCGCCGCGGAGCTCATGGGCTTCGGGCTGGACGTGCGCCGCATCGCAGCCGAGCTCATCGACACCTCGTCGATCACCGACCTGCAGATGTTAGGCAGGGTGCTCGCCGAGGCGACGATGCTCTCCATCGACGGGGTGTCGGTCGCGGTGCTCGTCGCCGACCATCAGACGGTGCTCGGCCACTCGTCCGCGGTCGTGGAGAAGCTCGCCGACTTCGTGCACTCCATCGAGGCCGCCGACATGGGCGTCGTGTTCAAGGCGACGGGGCGCGACAGCTGGGCGGTGTCGCTGCGCAGCCCCGAGCTCGACGTCTCGGAGCTCGCGACGAGGCTCGGCGGCGGCGGGCACCGCAGGTCTGCGGGCTACAACACCTCCGGCGGCCGCGAGGCCGTCGTCGACGAGTTCGCGGTCGCGCTGCGCGCCACCGTCGCCCCGCAGCGCCGCCGCTAGCCCCGCGCGGTGTTACCGGCCCGGCGCCCCGAGCCCGGGTCGCGGGGCCGGTTGGCGCCGCGGCGCCACTCGCCGAGGGCGCGGTCGACCGCCGCGGCGAGGCGCCCGCTGACGACCGCGCGCACCGCGGCGTCGATCTCCGGGGCGAGGAAGCGGTCCGGGCCCGGGCCCGCTGCGCCCTCCTCGCGCAGCGCCGCGATCGCCGCGCCCGTGCCCGCCGCGGGCTTGCTGTCGCGCAGCTCCACGGCGCGCGCCGCGGTGAGCAGCTCGATGGCGAGCACCCGGCCCAGCCCGTCGACCGAGCGGCGCAGCTTCCTCGCCGCGCCCCAGCCCATGGAGACGTGGTCCTCCTGCATCGCCGACGAGGGGATCGAGTCGACGCTCGACGGCGCGGCGAGCCGCTTGAGCTCCGAGACGATGCCGGCCTGCGAGTACTGGGCGATCATGTGGCCCGAATCGACGCCCGGATCGTCGGCGAGGAACGCCGGCAGCCCGCGGGAGCGGGCCGTGTCGAGGAAGCGGTCAGTGCGCCGCTCGGAGATGCTCGCCAGGTCAGCGGCGGCGATGGCGAGGAAGTCGAGGACGTAGGCGACCGGCGCGCCGTGGAAGTTCCCGTTCGAGGTGACCCGCCCGTCGTCGGCGACGACCGGGTTGTCGATCGCGGAGGCCAGCTCCCTCGAGCACACCGCCGCGGCGTGGTCGAGGGTGTCGCGGAACGCGCCGGCGACCTGCGGGGCGCAGCGGATCGAGTAGGCGTCCTGGACGTGGCTGTCGGCGAACTCCTTCGCCGCGTCCGCCAGGATCGGGGAGCCCTCGACGACCTTGCGGATCGCGGCGGCGCTCGCGCGCTGGCCCGGGTGCGGGCGCAGCCGCTGCAGGTCGTCGGCGAAGACCTCCGGGGTGCCCTTGAGCCCCTCGAGGCTAAGCCCCGTGGCGATGTCCGCGCAGCGTGCCAGCCCCTCGAGGTCCGCGAGCGCGAGGCACAGCTGCCCGGTCATCCCGTCGGTGCCGTTGATGAGCGCGAGCCCCTCCTTCTCCTTGAGCTCCAGCGGCTCGATGCCCGCGCGCTCGAGCGCCTCGGCGACCGGCACGACTCGGCCCTCGGGGTCGGTGGCGGAGCCCTCGCCCAAGAGCGCGAGCGCGCAGTGCGCCAGCGGCGCGAGGTCGCCCGAGCAGCCCAGCGAGCCGTACTCGGGCACCACCGGCGTGTACCCGGAGTTGATGAGGTCCCGGTAGGCCTCTAAGACCTCCGGGCGCACCCCGGTGTGCCCCGTCGCCAGCGTCGAGAGCCGAAGTAGCATGAGCGCGCGCACGACCTCCCGCTCGACGGGTGCGCCGGTGCCCGCCGCGTGGCTGCGGATGAGGCTCTTCTGCAGCAGGGCGCGGCGCTCCGCGGGGATGTGGCGCTTCGCGAGCGCCCCGAAGCCGGTCGACACCCCGTAGACGGGGCGCGGCTGGTCGGCGAGCTCCTCGACGCGGGCGCGGGCCGTCGCCGCGGCGGTGAGCGCCTCGTCGGCGAGCTCCACGCGCGCGCCGAAGCGCGCCACGGCGACGACCTCGGCGATAGACAGCGCGCCGGGAGAGACCGTCACCGCCTCGGTCTGCTTGGCCTGGCTGAGAAGGGACTGCACGGGTGATCCTTCCGGTCGGTGGTATTTTCCTTTGGTGCCCCGGGCCCCGGAAAGCGAAGTTCCGGGACCGGTGCGACCAAGCTTATGGCCCGCGGCGCGCCCGCGGGCCGCGCCGAGACGACCCGATACCCCCGACGCCGGCCCGACCGGCCTCGGGGCGAGCGCGAAGAAGGAGGACAGCCACGACGTCGACCAGCACGCCCCTCGGCCCCGAAGACGTGTCGCTGAGACAGGTGCTCTCCCTGGCGCTGCCGGCGCTGGGGGTGCTCGCGGCCACCCCGCTCTACCTCCTGCTCGACACCGCGGTCGTCGGCCGGCTCGGCGGGTTCGAGCTCGCCGCGCTCGCCGCCGCGAGCGCCGTCTACTCGCAGGTCACCACCCAGCTGACGTTCCTCTCCTACGGCACCACCGCGCGCGCCGCCCGGCTCTACGGCATGGGGCGGCGATCTGACGCCGTCGCCGAGGGCGTCCAGTCGACGTGGGTCGCCATCGGCGTCGGCCTCGTGCTCGCCGCGCTCGTCGGGGGCTTCGCCGCCCCCATCGGGCGGTTCATGGCCGCCGACGACGAGGTCGGCGCGGCGAGCGCCTCGTGGCTGCGAATCGCCGCGCTCGGCATCCCGCTCGTGCTCATCACCATGGCCGGCAACGGCTGGCTGCGCGGCCTGTCGAACACCCGCTGGCCGCTCTACTTCACCCTCGCCGGCGTCGTGCCCGGCGCGATCCTCGTGCCCATCCTCGTCAACCGGCTGGGGCTCGTCGGCTCGGCGATCGCGACGGTCACCGGCACAGCGATCACCGCGGCGTGCTTCCTCGCCGCGCTCGCCAGGGAGCACGAGGGCTCGTGGCGGCCGCGCTGGTCGGTCATCCGCCGCCAGCTCGTGCTCGGCCGCGACCTTATCGTGCGCTCCCTGTCGTTCCAGGTGGCGTTCCTCTCCGCGGCGTTCGTCGCGGCGCGCTGGGGGCAGGCGGCGCTCGCCGCGCACCAGATCATGCTCCAGCTGTGGAACTTCGTCTCGCTGGTGCTCGACGCGCTCGCCATCGCCGCGCAGGCGCTCACCGGCGCGGCGCTCGGGCGGGGAACGGCCCGCCCGGCGCGGCGCGTCGGCTCACTCGTGACGGGCTACTCGGTGGCGGTCGCGGCCGTCATCGCGGCGGTCTTCGCGCTCGGTGCGGGGCTCATCCCGCAGATCTTCACCCCGGACGAGGCGGTGCACGACGCGCTCTCGGGCCCGTGGTGGGTGCTGGTCGCGATGATCGTCGCGGGAGGCGTGGTCTTCGCGCTCGACGGGGTGCTCATCGGCGCGGCGGACGCGGCGTTCCTCCGCAACGTGACGATCGCCTCGGTGGTGCTGGGCTTCCTGCCCGGGGTGTGGCTCGCGTACTTCTTCGACGGCGGCCTGGTCGGCGTGTGGTCGGGCCTGCTCGTCTTCGTGCTCATCCGGCTGGTGGCCGGTGTGTGGCGCTTCCGCTCGATGCGCTGGGCGGAGAACCAGGTCGACTAGCCCTAAGGCTTGACCGTTCCCGCCAGGGCCGGCAGGGCTACTTCCTGCCGTTCTTGCCTGAGGGCTTCATGAGGGTCACCGGCCGCGCGACGAAGGTCGAGGCGAGCCTCTTGCCGGACTCCTTGACGAGCGCGACCGCCCGGCCGGACGGGGTGACTGCGGCGCGGGTGCCCTTCACGCCGCGGGGCTCGAGCCACTTGCCGGTGGCGAGCATGTCGCCCTCCTCCTCGGTGATCTCGAGGGTGGGGTAGCAGCGGGTGAGCGCCTCGTCGATGCTCAGGCTCAAGCGCGGCCGCTCGGCCTCCTCGAGCTCGGCGAGCGGGATGGCGTCGTCGAGGCCGAAGGCCCCGACGCTCGTGCGGCGCAGCGCGGTGAGGTGCCCGCCGACGCCGAGCCGGTTGCCGAGGTCGCGGGCGAGCGCGCGGATGTACGTGCCCGTCGAGCAGGAGACCTCGGCGTCGACGTCGACGACGCCGTCGCCGGGCCGCGCGTCGGACAGCTCGAGGCGGCTGATGGTCACGCGGCGGGCGGGCAGGTCGACCTCCCGGCCGCGGCGCAGCAGCTCGTGGGCGCTGCGCCCGCCGATCTTCAAGGCCGAATACTTCGCGGGCACCTGGTCGAAGGTGCCGCGGAACTCCTCGGCGGCCGCGTCGACGGCCGCGAGGTCGAGGGCCGCGACGTCCGCCGGGTCCGCGGCGGCGATGGGCTCGCCCTCGGTGTCGTCGGTCTCGGTGGAGACGCCCAGCCGGATGGTCGCGGTGTAGCTCTTCGTCGCCGCGACGAGGTGGGCGAGGAATTTCGTTCCCCGCTCCACGCCCACGACGAGCACGCCGGTGGCCATGGGGTCGAGGGTGCCCGCGTGCCCCACGGAGCGGGTGTGGAAGGCCTTGCGCAGCCGGGCGACGACGTCGTGGGAGGTGAGCCATTTCGGCTTGTCCACGACGACGAGTCCGGAGGTGCCTAGCGGGTCGAGCATGCGGCCGAGTCTATGCCGTAGGATGGCCGCGTGAATATTTGGCACGGACTGGCAGAGGTTCCCTCCGGGCTGGCCGGCTCGGTGGTGACGATCGGGGTGTTCGACGGGCTGCACCGCGGCCACCAGGACCTCGTCTCCCGGGCGGTCGCCGAGGCCCGCCGCCGGGGCCTGCCGTGCGTCATGGTCGTCTTCGATCCGCACCCGGTCTCCATCTTCCTCCACCGCGACGCGCCGAAGCAGCTCGCGACGTTCGGGGAGCGGCTCCGCCTCGCCGAGGCGCGCGGCGTCGACGCGGTGCTCGCGGTGAACTTCACCCGCGAGCTCGGGGGATTGAGCCCCAGGCACTACTTCACCTCCCTTCTGCTCGACACGCTCAAGGCGAAGGCCGTGTTCGTCGGCGAGAACTTCACCTTCGGCAAGGACGCCGAGGGCACCGCCGAGACGCTCACCGAGCTGGGCGGCGAGTTCGGCGTCGAGGTCACCATCGTGCCGCTGTTCAAGGAGAACGGCCGGGTGCTGTGCAGCTCGCTGGCGAGGGAGGCGCTCGCCGAGGGCGACGTCGCAACCGCCGCGTGGGTGCTGGGGCGGCGCTTCTCGGTGACCGCGAAGATCGTCCACGGCGCGGGCCGCGGCGGCGCGGAGCTCGGCTACCCGACGGCGAACCAGTACTTCCCCGACTCCATGGCCCTGCCCGGCGACGGGGTGTACGCGGGGCTCCTCACCGTCTTAGACGACGAGGACATCGACGGCGACATGGAGCCCGGCCGCCCGTATGCGGCGGCGATCTCCGTGGGCACGAACCCCACCTTCGGGGAGGAGCCCCGCAGCGTGGAGTCCTTCGTCCTCGATCGGGAGGCCGACCTCTACGGACACACCGCCCGCGTCGAGTTCGTCGAGCGGGTCCGCGGGATGGAGGCCTTCGACTCCGTCGACGAGCTGCTCTCCGCGATGGCCAACGACGTGGCCCGCACCCGCGAGATCCTGCGCGGGTAGCATCGGGCGGCGACCGCGCCCGCCGGCCCGCCCCGGGGCCTGAGAGAAGCGGCCCGGGGGCGGCGCGGCGGGACGACGACGTTGCACGCCCGATTTGCGAAAGGCCTTCCACGACCGTGACGAAGAAGATCATCCTCGACCTCGACACCGGCATCGACGACGCGCTCGCCATCGCCTACGCGCTCGGCTCCCCCGAGCTCGAGCTCATCGGCATCACCGGCACCTACGGCAACGTGCTCGTCGAGCAGGGGCAGCGCAACTCGCTCGCGCTGCTCGACCTGCTCGGCCACCCGGAGGTGCCCGTCTACCCGGGCGTGCCGCACGCGTCGGCCGCCGACGGCTTCGAGGTCCTGGAGATCTCCCAGTTCATCCACGGCAAGAACGGCATCGGCGACGTCGAGGTCCCCGACTCGGACCGCGCCGTCGAGGACACCCCCGCGCCCGACTTCATCATCGAGTCGGTGAAGAAGTACGGCGACGAGCTCGTCTACGTGCCCACCGGCCCCTCGACGAACCTCGCCGCCGCTCTGAAGAAGGACCCCTCCATCGCCGAGGAGATCACCGTCGTGCTCATGGGCGGCGCGCTCACCGTGCCGGGCAACGTCGCCGAGTGGGCGGAGGCGAACATCAACCAGGACCCCGAGGCCTCCAACGAGATGTTCCGCACCGTCAAGGACGCCACCATGGTGGGCCTGGATGTCACGCTGCAGACGCTGCTGACCTACGAGGACACGAAGATCTGGCGGGAGCTCGGCACCCGCGCCGCGACCGCGTTCGCGGACATCACCGACTACTACATCAAGGCCTACGAGACGACCTCCCCGTACCTCGGCGGCTGCGGCCTGCACGACCCGCTCGCCGTGGGCGTCGCCGCCGACCCGAGCCTCGTCGACGTCCTGCCCATCAACCTCAAGGTCGACACCGAGGGCGAGACCCGCGGGCGCACCATCGGCGACGAGGAGCGCCTCAACGACAAGACGAAGAACGCGAAGGTCGCCGTCGGCGTCGACGTGGACCGCTTCCTCAAGGAGTTCATGGCGCGCATCGGCGCCGTGCTCGAGGCCGCGGACTAAAAACCGCCCCTCGCCGAGGACGCGGGGCGGGCGAGACCGGCCTTAGGCGGGCGGCTTCCCCGCAAGCGGAGCGGGGTGGTAGAATCCCTGCCCGGCCGGGCGACTGCGGTCCGCAGCAGTCTCCCAGCGCCGGTCGGCGCCGTGTCAACGGGCCCGGCCGGCGGCTCTTTTCTTGAGCGACAACACACGGGTGCGGACTGAAACACGAAGAAAGCGATGGTGAACGGCCAATGGCGCTGTCTACCGCGAAGACCAAGGAGATCCTCGGCGAGTACGGGATCCACGAGAACGACACCGGCTCCCCGGAGGCGCAGGTCGCGCTTTTGACCGAGCGCATCTCGAACCTCACCGAGCACCTCAAGAGCCACAAGCAGGACCACCACTCCCGCCGCGGCCTCATGCTCATGGTCGGCCGCCGCCGCCGGCTGCTCGACTACCTCGAGCGCAAGGACGTCGAGCGCTACCGCTCGCTCATCTCCCGGCTCGGCCTGCGCCGTTAAGTAGGCCCCACAAGCCCCGCGCGGGGGCTGAAAATACCCGCGCCCGCCGGCCCCGAACCCGGCCGCCCGATCCTTTCACGAGGCGGGAGGCCTGGGCGGGGCCGGTTTTTCGTGCCCGCGCCCCGGGGTTAGGGCGCCTGCGGCGGGGGAGGAGGGGGTGGCGGTATTGCCCCGAAAAACACCTATCGGTATGGTACTGCCAGACAGACATGTTCGGTTCGCCTGCTAGATGGAGCCCCGCATGATCCCCGCGACCCCGCACCGCCGCCTCGCGCCGGCGGCCGCCGCCGCCACCGCCCTCGCCGCCGCGCTGACCCTCGGGGCGTGCTCGAGCCCCGACGACGTCGAGGCCGAGGGCGCGGCCACCGAGGAGACCGTCGGGGCGCGCACCCCGGAGGAGATCAAGGAGGACGGCACCATCAAGATCGGGTCGTTCTCCGACAAGTCGCCGTTTGGCTACGTCGACGAGAACGGCGAGTTCGCCGGCTACGACATCGAGTTCGGCGAGCGCATCGCCGAGGAGCTCGGCGTCGAGCTCGAGTGGGTGCCCGTCGCCGCGCAGTCGCGCGTCGAATTCCTCGAGTCCGGCAAGGTCGACATCATCCTCGCGAACTTCACCGTCACCGACGAGCGCAAGGAGAAGGTCGACTTCGCCGGGCCGTACATGACCGTCTCCTTCGGCGCGGTGAGCCCCGCTGACGCCCCGGTCGAGGAGGACGACCTCGACGACGCCTCGATCGTCATCGTCAAGGGCACCACCCAGGACGCGTGGATCGAGGAGAACCAGCCCGACTGGGACGTCACCAAGTACGAGCAGTACAACGAGGTGACCTCCGCGCTGCGCGACGGCCGCGGCGACGTGTGGATCACCGACAACACCGAGGCGCTCGCGTTCACCGCCGACACCGACGAGTTCGTCACCTCGATTCCGAACTTCGGGGAGGAGTCTGCGATCGCGCCCGCGGTCGCGAAGGGCAACGACGCGCTGCGCGACTGGCTCGACGAGCTGCTCCTCAAGCTCGGCGAGGAGGAGTTCTTCCACGAGGCGTTCGAGAAGACCCTCGCCCCGGTCTACGGCGACGTCGTCGAGCCCGAGGACCTCGTCGTCGAGGGCGGCCAGTCCTCGGACGTCTACTAAGCCGGCCGGGAGGTAGAGGGTCGTCGTGTTTCTCGGCGTCGATCTCGGCGTCGTCGCCGAGAACATTCAGCTCTACGGCAAGGCCGCGCTGCTCACCGTCGGCATCGGGGTGACGGGCACCGTCATCGCGCTCGTCGTCGGCGCGGCGTGCGCGTTCGTCCAGTACTTCCGCGTGCCGGTCGCCGGGCAGCTCGCCGCGGGCTATATCGAGCTCTCGCGCAACACGCCGCTGCTCGTGCAGCTCGTGTTCCTCTACTACGGGCTGCCCAGGCTCGGCATTGTGCTCTCCGGCACGCAGTGCGCGATCATCGGGCTCGCGTTCCTCGGCGGCTCGTACATGGCCGAGTCGCTGCGCTCCGGGCTCGAGGACGTGCCCGCCATCCAGCGCCAGTCGGCGCTCGCCCTGGGCTTGAGCACCCCGCAGGCCTTCGGCCGGGTGCTCCTGCCGCAGGCGGTGGCCACCGCGATGCCCGGGCTCACCGCCAACGTCATCTTCCTCATCAAGGAGACCTCGGTGGTGTCGGTCATCGCGGTGCCTGACCTCGTCTACCGCGCCAACGAGCAGATCGGCAACGACTACACCACCCGCGAGGCGCTCGTCCTGCTCGTCGGGTTCTACCTGCTCATCCTCGTGCCCGTCGCGCTTGTGGGCCGCTGGCTGGAGGGGAGGACCCGCCGTGTCGCAGCTTGAGGTCGTCTTCCTAGGCAACAACTTCGAGCGCCTTCTTCTGGGCCTGTGGGTCTCGGTGCGGGTGGCGCTCATCTCGATGGGCGTCTCGCTGGTGCTCGGCACGCTGCTCGGGCTGCTCATGACCGTGCGCAACCGCGTGGTGTGGTTCCTCACCCGGACGTACGTCGAGACGCTTCGGCTCCTGCCGCAGCTCGTGTTGCTCTTCGTCGTGTTCTTCGAGGCAGCGAAGGTCACCGGCGTCGACATCCCCGGCGAGGCGGCCGCGATCATCGTGTTCTCCGCGTGGGGCACCGCCGAGCTCGGGGACTTGGTGCGCGGCGCGGTGGAGTCCGTGCCCGCCCACCAGCGCGAGTCGGCGGCCGCGCTGGGCTTAAGCCCCGGGCAGATCCAGACCCGGGTGGTGCTGCCGCAGGCGGTGCGCCAGCTCGTGCCGCTCACCGTCAACCTCACCACCCGCATGATCAAGACGACACCGCTGATCTACTTCATCGGCGTCACCGAGGTCCTCGCCGTCGCCCGGCAGGTCATCGACGCCAACCGGTTCAGCCACCCCGACGCCGCGCTGTGGGTCTACGGGGTGGTCTTCATCCTCTACTTCCTCGTGTGCTGGGCGATCTCTCTTGTCGCCCGCCGGCTGGAAAGGACTCTCGCGCTGTGACCACCCCCTTAATCGAGCTCGAGGACGTCGCGCTTCGCTACCCGGGCGGGCCGACCGCCCTCGACCACGTCTCGCTTTCCGTTGCGCCCAGCGAGGTTGTCGCCATCGTCGGGCCCTCCGGCTCGGGGAAGTCGACGCTGCTTCGCGCGGTCAACGGGCTGGCGGCCATCGACTCGGGCACCATTAGGCTGCGCGGCGAGGCGACCGTCGGGCCCGGGGTGGGGGAGCCGCCGTGGCGCACCATCCGCCAGGACGTCGGCATGGTGTTTCAGTCCTACGAGCTTTTCCCGCACTTAAGCGTCGTGGACAACCTCACCCTCGCGCCCAAGCTCGCGCGCCGCGGGGATAAGGAGGAGCTCAAGGAGCGCGCCCACGCCCTGCTTCGCCGCGTGGGCCTCGGCGACCGGGCGGGCTCCCGGCCCGGGCAGCTCTCCGGCGGGCAGAAGCAGCGCGTCGCCATCGTCCGGGCGCTCATGATGCGCCCGGCAGCGCTGCTCCTCGACGAGATCACCGCCGCTCTCGACCCGGAGATGGTCGCCGAGGTGCTCCACGTCGTCTCCGAGCTCGCCGAGGAGGGCATGACCATGCTCGTCGTCACCCACGAGCTGTCGTTCGCCCGGGCGGTCGCCGACCGGGTGGTGTTCATGGACGACGGCGCGATCGTCGAGGAGGGCGAGCCGGAGGCCTTCTTCACCCGCCCCGCCACCGAGCGAGCGCGCGCCTTCTTGGAGCAGATCCTCCCGTTCGAGTAAGGCGGTAGTTTTTCGCAGCTGACAAACGAGAGAGGCTCCTCGCGCATCGGCGGGCGCGGATCGGGCCTGGGGGCTTGAGGCTGCTAGAGTGGCCGCGGACCAGCAGGACGAACACGAGACGAAACACTTTGTCTTTCGGCGGCACCGACGATCGCCGAATCCCTGGACTAGTGAGTAAAGGACTAGGGGAGGAGCCCCAAGAACGTGGCTAACCATTCTTCCGCCATCGCCGTGAACTACGACGAGGACTACGGCATCGCCGAGGTCACCGCGACCATCGACAACGGCGACTTCGGCACCCGCGAGATCCGCCTCGAGAGCGGCGAGCTCGCCCGGCAGGCGAACGGCTCGGTGACGGCGTTCCTCGACGACGAGACGATGCTGCTCGCCACGACGACCGCGTCGCGCAAGCCCAAGGAGCACCTCGACTTCTTCCCGCTCACCGTCGACGTCGAGGAGCGCATGTACGCCGCCGGGCGGATCCCCGGCTCCTTCTTCCGCCGCGAGGGCCGCCCCTCGAGCGAGGCGATCCTCGCGTGCCGGCTCATCGACCGGCCGCTGCGCCCGACGTTCGCGAAGGGCCTGAAGAACGAGGTGCAGATCGTCGCGACGATCCTCTCGCAGCACCCGGACGACTTCTACGACGTGCTCGCCATCAACGGCGCGTCTGCGGCGACGCAGCTCTCCGGGCTGCCCGTCTCCGGCGCGGTCGGCGCGGTGCGCGTCGCGCTGCTTGCCGACGAGAAGCACCCCGAGGGCCAGTGGGTCGCGTTCCCCACCGCCCCGCAGCGCGAGGAGGCCGTCTTCGAGCTCGTCGTCGCCGGCCGGCAGGTCAAGCGCCGCGGCCGCCGCGGCGGCAAGGACGTCGCCATCATGATGGTCGAGGCCGGCGCCGGGGAGCACGTCGTCTCCCGCATCAAAGACGGCGCGCCCGCCCCCACCGAGGAGGTCGTCGCCGCCGGGCTCGAGGCCGCGAAGCCGTTCATCGCGACGCTGTGCGAGGCGCAGGACGCGCTCACCGAGCAGGTCGCCCCCGAGGCCGGGGAGTTCCAGCTCTTCCCCGCCTACACCGACGACACCTACGCCGCCGTCGAGGAGACCGCGGGCGAGAAGCTCGCCGAGCTGCTCACCATCCCCGGCAAGCAGGAGCGCGACGAGGCGACCGCCGCCTACGCCGCCGAGGTCGTCGACCAGCTGCTCGACGAGGTCGCCGGCGAGGACGTCGACGACGACGCCGCCGAGTCGCAGATCCGCGCCGCCTTCGACGCCCTCAGCCGCGAGAAGGTCCGCGACGCGGTCCTAGACTCCGGCGTGCGCATCGACGGGCGCGGCCCGACCGACATCCGCGACCTGTCCGTCGGCGTGGACATCGTGCCGCGCGCCCACGGCTCCGCGCTCTTCGAACGCGGCGAGACGCAGATCCTCGGCGTCACGACGCTCGACATGCTCAAGATGGAGCAGCACATCGACTCGCTGAGCCCGGTGACGTCGAAGCGCTACCTGCACCACTACAACTTCCCGCCGTTCTCCACCGGCGAGACCGGCCGGGTGGGCTCCCCGAAGCGCCGCGAGATCGGCCACGGCG
The DNA here is from genome assembly GCF_000296405.1 of Corynebacterium otitidis ATCC 51513. GTDB lineage: Bacteria > Actinomycetota > Actinomycetes > Mycobacteriales > Mycobacteriaceae > Corynebacterium > Corynebacterium otitidis. Next base: position 95,680 of record NZ_JH815192.1, on the reverse strand, counting down.
CGCTCGCCGAGCGGGCGCTGCTTCCCGTCGTGCCCTCGCGCGAGGAGTTCCCCTACACCATCCGCCAGGTCTCCGAGGCGCTCGGCTCGAACGGCTCGACCTCGATGGGCTCGGTGTGCGCCTCGACGCTGTCGCTCTACAACGCGGGCGTGCCGCTCAAGGCGCCGGTCGCGGGTATTGCGATGGGGCTCATCTCCGGGGAGGTGAACGGCAAGCGCAAGTACGTCGCGCTCACCGACATCCTCGGCGCGGAGGACGCGTTCGGCGACATGGACTTCAAGGTTGCCGGCACCGGCGAGTTCATCACCGCCCTGCAGCTTGACACGAAGCTCGACGGCATCCCCTCCGGGGTGCTCGCCGACGCGCTCGAGCAGGCCCGCGACGCGCGGCTCGTCATCCTCAACACGATGTCCGACGTCGTCACCGGCCCGGAGGAGATGTCGCCGCTCGCGCCGCGGATCCTCGCGGTGACCATCCCGCAGGCGAAGATCGGCGAGCTCATCGGCCCGAAGGGCAAGACGATCAATGCGATCACCGAGGCCACCGGCGCGGAGATCTCCGTCGAGGACGACGGCACTGTGTACGTCTCCGCCACGAGCCAGGAGGCCGCCGACGCCGCGGTCGAGCGCATCAACGCGGTCGCCAACCCGCAGGAGCCCAAGGTGGGGGAGCGCTTCGTCGGCACGGTCGTCAAGACCGTCCCGTTCGGCGCGTTCGTCTCGCTCACCCCGGGCAAGGACGGGCTCGTTCACATCTCCAACCTCGGCGGCGACAAGCGCGTCGAGAAGGTCGAGGACGAGGTCACCGTCGGCGAGACCCTCGAGGTCGAGATCACCGACATCGACTCGCGCGGCAAGATCTCGCTCGTGCCCGTCGACAACGACTAGGCCCTAACCGGCCCCGCCCGCGGGGCCGGGGCCGGCACAGATTCCCATTCCAAGGACCGCGCAGCCCGCCGCGCCGCCCACGAAAAGGCGACGCCGACGAGGCGCCCATCGGGCTGCGCGGTCCTTGGCCACTTTCTGGCCGTAGTTTCCCCGACACACCCACTGGCAGCTTCCCCACGCCTAAGCCGCCTGCGCGGCGGGCGAGAATGAATCGAGGCACGACAGCACCCATGGTCGATCAGCAGGCCGCGGATCCGCCGCGTTCCCGCCCGCACCCGTACCTCACCCACGTCGACGGGCTGCGCGGCATCGCGATCGCGCTCGTCGTCATCTTCGACGTCTTCGTCGGACGGGTGTCCTCGGGCGTGGACGTGTTCCTCTTCCTTGGCGGGCTGCTTTTCCTCACCTCGCAGATGCGCAACGCGCAGCGCCCCGGCGGCCCGACGATCGGGCAGTCGATCATCAGGCTCGCGCGAAGGCTGGTGCCCGCGCTCGTCGTCGTGGTGGCGACGATGCTCGGCGCGGTCATGCTGTTCTGGCCGCAGTCGGCGTGGAGCCAGCCTTTTGAGAACGCCGCCGCCGCGGTCGCCTATGTGGCGAACTACTGGCTCGCGGCGAACACGGGCGGCTACGACGCGGTCGACGGGGACGCGCCGCTCTTCCAACACCTGTGGTCGATGTCGGTGCAGCTGCAGATCTACCTGCTCATCCTCGTGGCGGTGTACGTCAGCTACCGGCTCGTCGCCGCGCGCAACGCGCGCCACCGCCGCTGGCGCCGCACGATCATCGCGATCGTCGCGGCCGCGACGGCCGCGTCGTTCATCTACGCGCTGGTGCTCCACCAGGTGGGCCTGCAGGACCTCAACTACTACTCGACGCTCGCGCGGTTCTGGGAGATCGGGCTCGGCGCGCTCTTCGGGCTCGTCGTCTACTCATTAAATGGCATGCACCCGGCGACGCGCACCGGCGCGTTCGTCCTCGGCATCGCCGCGATCCTCTTTACCGGCCTGTTCCTCGACGGGGCGCAGGAGTTCCCCGGCCCGTGGACGCTCGTGCCGCTCGCCGGCGCCGCCCTGGTCATCGTCTCCGGCGTCACGGAGCCCGACGGGCCGCGCGGCTGGAGGGACCTCGGGCCGGTCAAGCTCCTCGAAACCCCGCCCTTCGTGTGGCTGGGCACCATCTCGTATGCGCTCTACCTGTGGCACTGGCCGCTTCTGCTCCTCGTCTTAAGCGTCACTCCCGCGCAGCCGTTCTCCGCGGCGTCGGGCATCACGGTCATCGCGCTGTCTCTCGTGCTCGCGTGGTTCACGCACCTCTACGTCGAGAAGCCGCTGCGGCAGAGCGGCAAGCCCGAGCGCCGCGCGGTGCTGCGCCCCGGGTATATCAAGCGGGCGCTGAGCCACGCCCCCAACGCCTGGTACCCCGTCACCGCGGCGCTCGCGGTGGTGGGCGTCGCGGCGATCGCGACCTCTCCGTTGAGCTTCGGGGCCTACCAGAAGCACCAGGCCAATCAGATCCTCGACGAGGTCGACGGGCTCGGCGGCTACGAGGAGGTCTACAAGGGCGCGCGGGTGAACTTCGCCGGCGAGGAGGCCCCGGAGGGCGTGCCGATCTTCCCGCCCGCCGAGATGGGCCCCGACGGGGTGCTTGACGCGGCGGCGCTCGACGGGTGCGTCTCCGACTTCGACAGCACCACCGTCCACGACGACGAGGACTGCTGGTACGGCGACACCGACGCCGACGAGACGCTCTACCTCGTGGGCGGCTCGCACTCGGAGCACTACCTGCCCGCCCTCGACCTCATCGGCAAGGAGCGCGGCTTCAAGATCGTCACCTACTTGAAGGTCGGCTGCCCGCTCTACTTCGAGGAGAAGATCGACGGCACCTACTTCGAGGACTGCATGGAGTGGTCCGCCGACGTCGAGAAGACGATCATGGCCGACCCGCCGAGCCTCGGGGTGTTCATGGTCTCCACGAGGCCGACGGTCATCGACGGCGGCGGCGTGGAGCAGGTGCCCGACTTCTACGTTGAGGTCTTCAAGCGCTTCTCGGACGCGGGCATCCACATCTTCGGCGCCCGCGACACCGTGTGGCTCACCAACCCCGACGGCGGGATGCGCGACCCCGCGATCTGCGTCGAGGAGTCCGAGGACCCCATGGCCTGCGGGGAGCCGGCGCGCGCCTCGCTGCTGCCGTGGAACCCCGCGGTGACCGCCTACCGGGGCTTGGATATGACCCACCTGGATGTTAACGGCGGCAACATCGTCGACGAGTGGGTGATGACCGTGATGGGCAACATCCGCGTCTACCGCGACGCCCACCACTTCACCCGCCAGTACGCCGAGACGCTCGCCGACGAGCTCGACCGGCAGATGTTCGACGACCCGGTCAAGGCCGACGACTTAAGCGACCTGGGTCGCGAGCCCGGCCCGCTCACCGAGGAGGAGCTCGAGGAGGCCGAGCAGGCGTCGAGTAAGTCCACGTCGACGTCGTCGGAGAAGCCGACGACGAGCACCACGCCGACGACCACGACGAGCGCGAAGTAGAACCGGCCTCGCACACGGCCGCGTGCTCGGTAGTATCCCGGCCCCGGCGACTGAGCGGGCTTTTTGTCGTCGGGGCGTTGCGGCACGTAGGTGCCGTCCGCCGAAAAAGGGGTTGGGGAGGGACGTTACCGGGCGGCGCCGGAACAGTCCGGCGCCGCTGTGGCGCTTACTTCTTTTCGCGCGACTTGGCGACGTGCACGAGCGCCGAGCCCACGGCGGTCAGCGCGATGAGGATGGCAAAAGCCAGGATCGATTCGTTGGCGATTCCGATGATGATCGAAATCGCGGTGCCGAATAGCGCGACGATAATGGCGTTGGGGGAGATCTTCCGGTCTTTCACGCTGTGTTTCCTTCCTCGACGCCGAACTGGGTGCGCGGGGCCAGAAGCGCCGAACGGGTAGTTGCCCCACGCGGCGCTGGTGCCCCTCCGGCGCCCCGCGCGGCGCGCGGATGGCGGACCCGGGCGCGTTCTTGCCCGTGTACGGCGGGTTTCGCCTTTCGGAGCGCCGCTTACTCGATAACGTATGTGGGCCGGTGAGGCTGGTAAAGGGCGTTAGGCACATCGTTATGAAAGTGCAATGCCCGCCAACCTCGAAATAGGGCATCCATGCCTATCTCAGGACTCGCCGCGGGCGGCGGCGGGGCGCCGCGCGCGGCCAGCTACACTCTGGAGGCAGTTATGGCGCGTCCTCGCTTTCTCGCGGGGCGCGCTGGGAGAAAAGGTCGTCGACGCTAGACGAGGGAGGAACCATGGCGATCAAGCTCGCCGTTGTCGGCTCGAAGGGCAAGGTCGGCTCCGCGATCGTGGCCGCCGCCCGGGACGCCGAGGGCATCGAGCTCGTCGCGGAGGTCGCCTCCGCGGGGGAGCGGGACAAGCTCGTCGACTCCGGCGCGGAGGTCGCCGTCGACTTCACCGTGCCCGGCTCGGTGATGGAGAACATCGAGTTCTACGTCGAGCACGGCATCCACGCGGTCGTCGGCACCACCGGCTTTGACGACGAGCGTCTCGAGACCGTCCGCGGGCTCCTCAAGGACCGCCCGGAGGTGGGCGTGATCATCGCCCCGAACTTCGCGATCTCCGCGGTGCTCACCATGGCCTTCGCGAGGCAGGCTGCCCGCTTCTTCGAGTCCGCCGAGGTCGTCGAGTACCACCACCCGCACAAGCTCGACGCGCCCTCGGGCACCGCGGTCCACACCGCCGAGGGGATCGCCGCCGCGCGCCGCGAGGCGGGGCTCGGCGCCGCGCCCGACGCCACCGAGCAGCAGCGCGACGGCGCGCGCGGCGCGGACGTCGACGGGGTGCCCGTCCACGCGGTGCGCATGAGCGGCATGAACGCCCACGAGGAGGTCATCTTCGGCACCCAGGGCCAGACGCTCACCCTGCGCCAGGACTCCTACGACCGCTCCTCGTTCGCGCCCGGCGTGTTCGCCGCGGCCCGCGCGGTCGCCGACCGCCCCGGGCTCACCGTGGGCCTCGAGTCGATCCTCGGTCTCGAGTAGCGCCGGTGACGAACCCCTACAGCCCGGCCCGGAACGAGCCGGGCCCCGAGGTGCGCCTTGTGGCGATGAGCAGGCCGCTGACCGGAGAGACGGCAGCGGGCCCGGTGGAGCTCGCCGCGGAGGCCGGCCGGCTCGCCGACGGCGCCCCCGAGGGAGACACCACGGCCTACGTGCACGCGCTCGTGGAGAACCGCCGGCTCGACGCCCTCGAGCACGCGCACGCCACCATCGGCATCGACGGGATCTCGAGGGCCGGCGCGCGCGAGGTGCTCGCGCACCGCGCGCTCGTGGTCTCCGAGGAGGCCGTCGCCCCGCCCAGCGGGGAGGCGCCCGCCCCGGCCGTCGAGCCGGGCGAGGGGACCGTCGCGCGCATCGCGGCGCGCAGCACCGCCGACTCCAGGCTCACCAGCGAGGACCTCTTCGACGCGCTGCTTGAGGAGCTCTCCGGCGAGCCCGACCCCGCGGCGCGGGCGCGGGCCTGGCGCACCGCGAGCGGGCTGCTCTCCGGCGCGGAGCCGATCCGTGTCATCGCGACCGGCTCGATGGTCGCGTGGCGCGCGTTCATCGCCCGCCACGGCCGCGCGGACGCCTCCCCGGAGCTGCGCGACGTCGCGGTCGCCGTCACCCGGCTCATGCGGGAGGCCGCGCCGGCGATCTTCGACGACTTCGAGATCGAGGGCCGCCCCGGCGGCCCCGTCACGGTCACCGCGCCCCAGCCGCCGGCAGGGGGCGCCGCGTGGTAGAGCAACCCTCGAAGCCGGGCTACCTCCCGGCCCTCGACGGGCTGCGCGGGGTCGCCATCGCGCTCGTCGTCGTCTTCCACGTCTTCGTCGGGCGCGTGTCCTCGGGCGTCGACGTCTTCCTGTTCTTAGGCGGCGTGCTGTTCGTCAACACGCAGCTCTCCAACGCGACGCGCGAGGGCGGGCTCACCGCCGGGCAGTCGGCGCTTCGGCTCGTGCGCCGGCTCTTCCCGGCGCTGCTGCTCGTCGTCGCGACCGCGACGGTCGTGCTCATCCTCACCGAGCCGCCGGTGGGCTGGCGCACCCCGCTCGAGCAGGCCGCCGCGGGCGTGCTCCACGTGGAGAACTGGTACCTCTACGAGAAGACCTCCGGGTACGCGACCGCGACGGCCGCGGCGCCGCCCTTCCAGCACCTGTGGTCGATGTCGGTGCAGTTGCAGGTCTACCTCGTCATCATCGCGGTGGTCTACGCGGTGTGCTGGGCTGCCCGGAAGCTGGGCTTTAGGGCCCGCCGGGCGCTCGCCGTGGTGCTCGCGCTCGCGACCGCCGCGTCCTTCGCGGCGGCGACGGGCCTGCTCATCGCCGGCTACGGGGACCTCAACTACTACGCGACCTACACCCGCTTCTGGGAGATCGGGCTCGGCGGGCTGTTCGGCCTGTGGGCGCTAAAGCGCCGCCCGGCGCTCAACACCGGCGCGCAGGTCGCCGCGGACGTCGGGCTCGCGACGATCTGCCTGGTGGGCCTCGTCATCGACGGTCAGGCGCAGTTCCCGGGCCCCGCGGCGCTCATCCCGCTGGGCGCGGCGGCGCTCATCGTGCTCGCGTCGATGGGGAAGGCCCGCGGCGGGATCGTCGGGCTGCTCGAGTCGGGGCCGGCGCGCACCCTGGGCGCGTGGTCGTACTCGCTCTACCTGTGGCACTGGCCGATCCTCATCGTCGGGGCGCGCACCCTGCCCATCGGCGACCACGAGGAGCTCTTCGGCGTCGGCGTCATCGCGGTGTCGCTGCTCGCGGCGTGGGCGACGCACCGCTTCGTCGAGGTGCCGCTGCGCCAGCGCGGCAAGCCCGAGCGCGGCCGGGTGTGGCGGCCGGCCTACTGGGCTAAGGCGGTGCGCTCCGCGTCGTCGCGGGCGCTCGCCCCGGCCGCGGCGGTGTGCGTCGTCGTAGCGCTCGTACTCGTGTCGGGCCCCCGGATCCTCGCGCTCGGGATCCGGGTGTCCGAGGACAAGGCGATCGCCAAGGCCGAGGAGATCGGCGGGGTGGAGGTCGCCTACCCGGGCGCGGCGGCGACGCTCGACGGCGCGCCGGTGCCGCCGGGGATGCCGATCCTGCCGAACCCGGCGGCGAGGCTGAACAAGACGACCCAGGCGAACGTCGACGACTGCGCGACCGGCGGGCACGAGTGGAAGATCGCGCGCACGAAGAACAACGGGGAGCCGTGCCGCTACGGCGACGTCGACTCGCCGCACACGCTCTACCTCGTGGGCGGCTCCCACTCGGAGATCTGGCTCGACGTGCTGGCCGACATCGGCCGCGACCGCGGCTTCGCGGTGGAGCCGTACATCAAGTGGGGCTGCCCGATCTTCTACGTCGACAAGGAAAACCGCGAGGGCAACAACTGCTACCGCTGGTCCGAGGAGGTCGAGGCGCACGTCAACGAGAACCCGCCGGACGTGGGGCTCTTCCTCGTCGTCACCCGGCCCGAGGGGCCGGGCGGCAACGGGCTCGACTACGTGCCGGACACCTACCTCGAGGCGGTCGCGCGGCTCGGCGCCTCGGGGGCGAAGATCTTCGGGCTGCGCGACAACCCGTGGGTCGTCACCGACTCCGGCGGGGAGCTCTACGTGCCGCACTGCGTGAGCGACCACGGGCCGGTTGAGCGCTGTGGGATGCCGGTGGACGAGACGATGTCGCCGACGAACCCCGCCGAGGAGGCGTTCCCGGGCGACCAGGTCACCCACATCGACCTAACGGACGCGTTCGTCGTCGACGGGCGGGTCGAGCCGGTGATCGGGAACCTGCTGGTCTTCCGCGACGGGCACCACATCACCCCGGAGTTCACGAGGACGCTGCGCCCGGAGCTCGAGCGGCAGATGTTCGGCTCGTCGAGCGTCGCGCGCGCCGCGGCGCGCTGAGCGGGCCGGTTGGGCTCGGGGTCCGTGCTGCCGGGTAAGATCGGGCCCCATGAGCACAGGCATGACAGCGAAAACTGGGGTGGAATACTTCGGTACCGTCTGCGTCGCCATGGTCACCCCGTTCGACGCGAACGACAGGGTGGACCTCGACCAGGCGCGCGCCCTCGCCGCCCGGCTCGTCGACGACGGCTGCGACTCGCTGGTCCTCTCCGGGACCACGGGCGAGTCGCCGACCACCAGCGTCGAGGAGAAGCTCAGCCTGCTCACCGCAGTCAAGGACGAGGTCGGCGACCGGGCCCGCATCATCGCGGGCTCGGGTACGAACTACACGGCCCCGAGCGTGGAGCTCGCGAAGGCGAACGCCGAGGCGGGCGCCGACGGGCTGCTCGTGGTGACGCCGTATTACTCCCGGCCCTCGCAGGCCGGGGTGGTGAAGCACGTCTCCGCCATCGCGGAGGCCACCCCGCTTCCCATCTGCCTCTACGACATCCCGGGGCGCTCCGCTCTCGCGCTCGCCCCGGAGACGATCCGGACGCTTGCGAAGCTGCCCACGGTCAAGGCGCTCAAGGACGCCAAGGGCAACTTCAAGGAGGCGACCCCCTTAATCGACGAGACCGGCCTGGCGTGGTACTCGGGTGACGACCCGTCGAACCTGCCGTGGCTGGCGCTCGGCGCCTCCGGGGTGATTTCCGTGATCGGGCACGTGGCCGCGTCCCAGCTGCGCGCGTTGTACCGGGCCGTCGACGAGGGCAACCTCGCCGAGGCGCGGGCGATCAACGCGAAGATCCATCCGCTGGTCGAGGCTCAGGGACGCCTGGGCGGGACCAGCTTCGCCAAGGCCGCCCTGCAGCTGCAGGGCGTTGAGGTGGGGCCCCCGCGGCTGCCGATCGTCGAACCGACCGACGAGGAGCTCGAGGGGCTGCGCCGCGACATGCAGAAAGCTGGAGTTCTATAACTATGAGCGAGACCCGACACCGGCCGCGTAAGGCCACGCGCAAGGCCGGCGCCCCGGAGGCCAACGAGGCCGCGGCGCCGGTCTTCCAGGCGCCGGAGCAGCCCGAGCAGACCGAGGCCCCGGCCGAGAAGCCGGCCGAGGAGAACCAGGGCGGGCAGGACAAGCCCAAGTCCGGCAACGGCCGGCGCCGCGGCGGGGAGAAGAACGGCCACGGCGGCGGGAAGAACGGGAAGAACAAGCGCGGCGGCCGCGGCCACGGCGCGAAAAGCAAGCGCGGCGGCCGCGGGGGCAAGAACCACGACCGCGGCTCGAGGCCCGCGGACTCCTTCTCCGCGGGCCGCGACCTGCTCGAGAAGCTGCCCAAGCCGGGCAAGCAGAAGGAAGGCTCGCTGCGGATCTACGCCTTAGGCGGGATCTCCGAGATCGGGCGCAACATGACCGTCTTCGAGTACGACGGGCGCCTCCTCATCGTCGACTGCGGCGTGCTCTTCCCGACCTCGGCGGAGCCGGGCGTCGACCTGCTGCTTCCCGACTTCGGGCCCATCGAGCAGCGCCTCGACGACGTCGACGCGCTGGTCATCACCCACGGCCACGAGGACCACATCGGCGCGATCCCGTGGCTGCTCAAGCTGCGCCCCGACATCCCGATCGTCGCCTCCAGGTTCACCGCGGCACTCATCGTCGCGAAGTGCCAGGAGCACCAGCAGCGGCCCAAGATCGTCGAGGTCGACGAGGAGTCGAACATCGACCGCGGCCCGTTCAACGTGCGCTTCTGGCACGTCAACCACTCGGTGCCCGGCTGCCTGGGCCTCGCGATCAAGACGGGCGCGGGACTTGTCATCCACACCGGCGACATCAAGGTCGACCAGACCCCGCTCGACGGGCAGCCCACCGACCTGCCGAAGCTCTCCCGCTTCGGCGACGAGGGCGTCGACCTTCTGCTCATCGACTCGACGAACGCCGTCACGCCCGGCGTGTCCCCCTCGGAGGCGGACATCGCGCCAACGCTCAAGCGACTCATCAAGGACGCGAAGCAGCGCGTGCTCGTCGCGTCCTTCGCGTCGAACGTCTCGCGCGTGCAGGCCGCCGTCGACGCCGCCGTCGAGGCGGGCCGCAAGGTCGCGTTCAACGGCCGCTCGATGATCCGCAACATGGAGATCGCCCAGAAGCTCGGCTACCTCACCGCGCCTAAGGGCACCATCGTCGAGATGGACGAGGCCTCGAGGCTCGCGCCGCACAAGGTGCTCCTCGTCACCACGGGCACGCAGGGCGAGCCGATGGCCGCGCTGTCGCGCATGTCGCGCGGCGAGCACCGCCAGATCACCATCCAGGACGGCGACCGCATCATCCTGTCCTCCTCGCTCGTGCCCGGCAACGAGGAGGCCGTCTTCACCGTGACCAACGCGCTCGCCCGCATCGGCGCGGAGGTCATCACGAGCAAGGACGCGAAGGTCCACACCTCGGGCCACGGCTACTCCGGCGAGCTGCTGTTCCTCTACAACGCGGCCCGGCCGCGCAACGCCATGCCGGTGCACGGCGAGTGGGCGCACCTGCTCGCCAACCGGCAGCTCGCGCTGCGCACCGGCGTGCCCGAGGAGCGCACCGTCATCGCGCAGAACGGCGTGGTCGTCGACCTCGTCGACGGGCGCGTGAAGATCGCCGGCCAGCTTCCCACGGGCAACCTCTTCGTCGACGGCGTCACCATGGGCGAGGTCGACGACGACGTCCTCGAGGAGCGCACCACCCTGGGCGACGGCGGCGTGGTGTCGATCTCCGCGGTAATCAACAAGGCAACCGGCCGGCTCATCGAGCCGCCGACGGTCATCACCCGCGGCTTCGCCTCCGACGACCGGCGCTACGTCGGGGAGCTTCGCTCCCTCGTGGAGAAGACCATCGCGGACCAGGCCGCCAACGGCGTCACCGAGCCCGCGCCGCTCTCCCGCGCGCTGCGCAACAAGGTCGGGCGCCTCGCGGAGAAGAAGTGGCGCCGCGAGCCGCTCGTCATCGCGGGCATCGTGCCCGTCGCCGAGGCCAACTAGCGCCTCCCGGGAGCGGGTCCGACGGCCCGCCTCCTCGAACCAGCCGGCCCGCCGCGGGCCCGGCAGCCCGAACCCGGGCGCCGGCCGCGGCGGGCCGTTTTCGGCTCAAAGTCCAAGGCAGGGGAGGGCTAGAATCGGGGCCCATGAGCTTCGCCTCGCTCGAGCGCCGGCGCCTGGCCGGCCTCCTTTTAGATGTGGGACCCGACGAGCCGACCCTGTGCGAGGGCTGGCGCACCAGGGACCTGGCCTGCCACCTCTACCTGCGCGAGCACCGCCCCGACGCGGTCGCCGGGATCGCCGGCGGCCCGCTCGCCGCGCGCACCGAGCGCGTCATGGGGGAGCTCAAGGAGCTTCCCTTCGAGACGGTCGTCGGGCGCTGGGCCGCGGGGCCGGGCCGGTTCAGCCCGCTGCGCGCCATCGACCGGTGGGTCAACGCCGTCGAGCACTTCATCCACCACGAGGACGTCCGCCGCGCCCGCCCCGGCTGGGAGCCCCGCCCGGACAGTGAGCTCGACGAGTGGCTGCTCACCATGGCGGCGCGGGTGCTCTCCCGGGCGCTGCTTCGCCGCTCGCGCCGCCCCGTCATCGTCGAGCTGCCCGGTTCCCGGCCCGAGCTCGTCGCCGGGCCCAGGGGCGTGGCCAGGGACGGCTCGGACGTCACGAGGCTGCGCGGCCGGGCCGGGGAGCTTATCCTGTGGCTATCCGGGCGCGACGCCTGCGAGCTCGAGGTGGAAGGACCCGAGCCGGCGCGCGCGAGCCTCTAGACAACCGACCCCGTTAGCGCCCGATAGTCAACCGTTCCGCCTTGTCCGGTGTGGCGGGTGTGGTTGGCGTGGCGGGTGGGGGATAGGGTTGCCCCTATGTCAACGAGCAGCGCGAGCCGGCCGCCGCAGCGCAGCCGCACCGGCCGCATCACCACGCGGCCGGCGCCCGCCGCCGACCCCACCCCGACGAGCGCGTGGCGCGCCGCCCAGACCGGCGCCGAGCGCACCCCCAGCGCGCTCGGGAAGGTGGGCGCGGGCCTCGGCTCGTTCGGCGGGGCCGCCGCCCGCGGCGCCCGCCGGCTCTTTACCCGCGGCGACGCGGACGCCGCCGACGAGGCGGCAGGCGACCGATTCGACACGAGTGCGGAAGGGAGGCGGCGCGTGGCCTCAAGCGCGGGCGTCGACGATCTCGCCGCGGGCGCGGACGAGCCCGAGGAGCGCCGGAGCCTCGGCGAGGCGATCCTCGCCCACAAGGACGGGCTCGGCTTCATCCTCCTCGGGCTGGCGATCCTGCTCATCGCCGCGGTGTGGGCGAACCTCGGCGGGCCCGTCGGCGGCGCCGTCGCCACCGGCGTGCAGCTCGCCATCGGCGCGGCCGCCTACGTCCTACCCGTCGCGCTCACCGCCCTGGCGATCGTGCTCATGTCGGGGGATACCGCCGGCCACCTCGCCGCGGGGCGCACCTGGCTCGGCGCGGGCCTCGTCGGGATCGGGATGCTGGGGCTGGTCCACGTGCTCGCCGGCGGGCCCGCCGACTGGGAGACCCGCCGCATGGCCGGCGGGGCGCTCGGCGCGGTCGCCGGCGGGGCGCTGTCCACCGCGTTCACCGCGTACGCCGCCGTGCCGCTGCTCGTGCTCGTCATCCTCTACGGGGCGCTCAAGCTCACCGGGATCAGCGTGCGCGAGATGTGGGACCTCGCCGCCGGCGCCCTCAAGCGCGACCGCGGCGAGTCCGAGGAGCCGGAGGACGACGACCTTTACGGCCACGTCGACGAGGAGCTCGACCGGCGCTCCGGGGAGACGCCCCGCGACCGGGAGCCCGAGG
>NZ_JH815192.1:69598-82780 GCF_000296405.1 Corynebacterium otitidis ATCC 51513 | reverse complement strand
TCGGCGAGCGCGCCCGCCCCCGCGTCGGCGCGTGCCGCCGCGGAGCCCCCGGCCCAATCGGAGCCCGACGACGCCCCCTACGGCGCGGACGCCGCGGGCGCCGCGGAGGACGGTGAGTACGAGCTGCCCTCCACGGAGCTGCTCGTCGCCGGGGAGCCCGCCAAGGAGCGCTCCGCGGCGAACGACCGCATGATCGAGGCGATCAGCGACGTGTTCGCGGAGTTCAAGGTCGACGCCGCGGTCACCGGCTTCCAGCGCGGCCCGACCGTCACCCGCTACGAGGTGGAGCTCGGGCCGGGGGTGAAGGTCTCGAAGGTGACGAACCTGCAGTCGAACCTCGCCTACGCCGCGGCGACGGACAACGTCCGCCTGCTCACCCCGATTCCGGGCAAGTCCGCCGTCGGCATCGAGGTGCCTAACAGCGACCGGGAGATGGTGCGGCTCGCGGATGTCCTCAACTCCGAGGAGATGATCTCCGCTACCGACCCGACGCTCATCGCGCTCGGCAAGGACATCGAGGGCTCGTTTGTCTCCGCGTCGGTGCAGAAGATGCCCCACCTCCTGGTCGCGGGCGCGACCGGTTCGGGCAAGTCGGCGTTCGTCAACTCGATGCTCGTCTCGCTGCTGACCCGCGCCACCCCGGAGGAGGTGCGGCTCATTCTCGTCGACCCGAAGATGGTGGAGCTCACCCCCTACGAGGGCATCCCGCACCTCATCACCCCGATCATCACGCAGCCGAAGAAGGCGGCCGCGGCGCTGCAGTGGCTCGTCGAGGAGATGGAGCAGCGCTACCTCGACATGAAGTCCGCGCGGGTGCGCCACATCAAGGACTTCAACCGCAAGGTGCGCGAGGGCCGCCTCGAGGCGCCGGCGGGCTCGGAGCGGGAGTACCACGAGTACCCGTTCATCGTCTGCGTCGTCGACGAGCTCGCCGATCTGATGATGACCGCGCCGAAGGAGATCGAGGACTCCATCGTGCGCATCACGCAGAAGGCGCGCGCCGCGGGCATCCACCTCGTGCTCGCCACCCAGCGGCCCTCGGTCGACGTGGTCACCGGGCTCATCAAGACGAACGTTCCCTCGAGGCTCGCGTTCGCGACGTCCTCGTCGACTGACTCGCGCGTCATCCTCGACCAGGGCGGCGCGGAGAAGCTCATCGGCATGGGCGACGGCCTGTTCATCATGCAGGGCGCCGGCAAGCCCGAGCGACTCCAGGGCGCGTTCGTCACCGACGAGGAGATCCAGGCCGTCGTCGACGCCGCGAAGGCGCAGGGCGAGCCCCACTACACCGAGGGTGTGACCGACGAGCGCGAGTCGGAGCAGAAGAAGGCCGTCGACGACGAGATCGGCAAGGACATGGACGACCTGCTGGAGGCCGTCGACCTCGTGGTGACCTCCCAGCTGGGCTCGACGTCGATGCTGCAGCGCAAGCTGCGCATCGGCTTCGCGAAGGCCGGCCGGCTCATGGACCTCATGGAGTCCAGGGGCGTGGTGGGCCCCTCGGAGGGCTCGAAGGCCCGCGAGGTGCTCGTCAAGCCCGAGGAGCTCGACACGACGCTGTGGATGATCAAGGGCGCCGACCCCGCGGACGCCCCGAAAGAGGAGCCCGGCGATGGGGACTCCACCCGCACGGTGAGCGCCGACCCGCCCAGCGACGTCGTCTAGCCCCGCCGCTCCCCGGCGGGGCGCGCGTTTTCCCCGCGCTGGCCGCGCCGCTCGGGGCCCGGGGCCGGGCGGTGCTAGGCTACGGCACCGACACATCGTGTCGACATCCCTTTGAAGGAGGGGAGTACCCCGCCCGCGGCGCCGATCGTCAGCACGGCACCGGGCGGCGGGCCTTCGAGGCAGGCGGGCGCGCTCGGCGCGCCGACCCCTTGAAGGCCCGGCCGCCAGGTCCCGGTCGCGCCGGCTCAACCAGTCACCTGAGTGGGGGAGACCTCCGGTAGCCGGGGCAGGTCCCGGCGCGCCGCCGCGCGCCAGGGCCGGCCCCGGGACGCTTCAACGACCGGAGGTTTTGCACCCATCATGACCGTGCCGCTGTGGGCCTGGGCGGTGACCATCGTCATCGTCGGCGGGTTCTTCGTCTTCGACTTCTACTCCCACGTGCGCTCCCCACACGACCCGACCATGAAAGAGTCGGCGTTCTGGACCGTGTTCTACGTCGGGGTGGCCGTGCTCTTCGGCGGGGGCATCTGGCTGGCGTGGGACGGGGAGCACGCCGTGCAGTACTTCACCGGCTACATCACCGAGCAGGCGCTGTCGGTCGACAACCTGTTCGTCTTCGCGCTCATCATGGCGGCGTTCAAGATCCCGCGCCGCTACCAGCAGAAGGTTCTTCTCATCGGCATCGCGCTGGCGCTCGTGTTCCGCACGGTGTTCATCCTCATCGGCGCGGCGATCATCGAGGCGTGGTCGGACGTTTTCTACCTGTTCGCGATCTTCCTCGTCGTCACTGCGGTGAAGATGATCGTCGACGAGGTGCGCGACGCCCCGCAGCCCGAGCCGAAGGACATGCGGCTCATCAAGATGCTGCGCAAGGTTTTCCCCGTCACCGACGACTACCACGAGGACAAGCTGCTCTCGAGGGACTCGCGCGGCCGCCGCGCGGTCACCCCGCTGCTCGTCGCGCTCGTCGGGATCGGCGCGATCGACCTCATGTTCGCGCTCGATTCGATCCCCGCGATCTACGGCATCACCCAGGAGCCGTTCCTCGTCTTCGCGACGAACGCCATGGCGCTGCTCGGGCTTCGGCAGCTGTTCTTCCTCCTCGACGGGCTCCTCGAGCGGCTCTCGCTGCTGTCCTACGGGCTGGCGATCATCCTCGGCTACATCGGCGTGAAGCTCGCGCTGCACGCGATGCACAACAACAGCCTGCCGTTCATCAACGACGGCGAGCCGCTGCCCGTCCCGGAGATCCCCGACCTCGTCTCGCTCGGGGTGGTGGCTGGCATCCTCGCCGTCACGGTCGTCGCCTCGCTGGTGAAGACCCGCCTCGAGGCCCGCCGCGACGAGCGCAGCGCGGCCGCCGGCTCCAAGTCCTAGCGCCGCCTCCCGCGCCGCCGCTCGCCCGCGGCCCGGTCGGCCGCGGCCCGCGGCCGGCGGGGTAGAGTGGCGCGTGTGAGTGACACCCCAGCGCGCAGCGACGCCCCGGAGACGGCGCCGTCGAACTGGAACCTGCCCAATATCCTCACGGGCCTAAGGATCCTGTTCATCCCCGTCTTCGCGTGGCTCGTGCTTACCGGGGGCAACGAGCACCCGGGCTGGATGTGGGGCTCCTTCGCCCTCTTCGCGGCGCTCATGGCGACCGACAAGCTCGACGGGGATATCGCCCGCGCCCGCGGGCTGGTGACCACCTTCGGCAAGATCGCCGACCCCATCGCCGACAAGGCGCTCATGATCACCGCGCTGGTGTGCCTCAACATCGTCGGCGCGACGAGCGTGTGGGTCACGGTCATCATCATCGTGCGCGAGCTCGGCATCACGATCTGGCGCATGGCTCTATTGCGCCGCGGCCGGGTGGTGCCCGCGAGCCGCGGCGGGAAGATCAAGACCGCGCTGCAGTCCCTCGGCGTCGCGCTGCTGCTCATGCCGCTTGAGGGCTGGCTCGACGTCGTCGCGCAGGTCGTCATCTGGGCCGCGGTCGTCGTCACCGTCGTCACCGGCGTGCAGTACCTCGTCGACGCCCGCCGCGAGAACGACGCCTCCTCGAAGGGGCAGGCCAAGTGAGCGGCGCGCAGGACCAGATCGACCCGGCGGCGCGTCTCCTCGTCGAGGCGCTTAACCGCCGCGGGGAGACGCTCGCGACGTGCGAGTCGCTTACCGCGGGGCTCGCGGCGGCGACGGTCGCGACCGTGCCCGGCGCAAGCAGCGTGCTGCGCGGCGGGCTCGTCACCTACGCGACGGAGCTCAAGGCGACGCTCGCTGGGGTCTCCGAGGAGCAGCTCGCCGCAGAGGGGCCCGTCGCCAAGGAGACCGCCCGGCAGATGGCCGCCGGCGCCCGCGAGCGCCTCGGCGCGACGTGGGCCCTGTCGTATACCGGCGTGGCCGGGCCCGACCCGCAGGACGGCCACCCGGTCGGCGAGGTGTGGCTCGGCGTCGCGGGCCCGGGCGGCTCGGACGCGCGGCTCGCGGCGGGGGAGGACCAGCTCCTCCCCGGCGGGCGCGCGGAGATCCGCGCCGGCGCCGTCGAGGCGGGCCTCAAGCTCCTGCTCGAGTCGCTCGGAGAGTAGCCCCGCCCGCACGCGGCGCGGCGGGACGTCAGCGCCCGCGGGGCGGAAAAGTCCGGCGCGGCTAGACGCGCACCGGGGTGCGCCCGCCGTTGGCGAGGCGCTCGGCGGCGTCGCCGAGCGACATCGCGCCGGCGGCGTCGAGGAGGATGCGCGGCACGGACACGCGCAGCGCGTAGCAGATCGACGCGAGCAGCTCGGAGGAGACCTCCTTGCGGCCGCGCTCGAGCTCGGAGAGATAGCCCGGGGAGACGCTGGCGCGCACGGCGAGCTCGCGCAGGGTGATGCCGCGGTCGGCGCGCGCGCCGCGCAGCGCCTCGCCCAGGGCCTCGCGCAGCAGCGGCTCCTGGTGACGCAGCTGCTCGCGCTCCGGGGGTTGTAGGGTGTTCGTCTCAGTAGCCATCACCTCATTTAACGCGCCGGGGGTAAAGACTGTTCCCATCTCCGATTCCGGGTGGGGCGAACCTCCCCCGCGCCGGCGCCGGGCGCGGGCCGGGAGAGCGCTTCGCGCGGGCGGGGCCGGGGGCGTCCGCGGCGTTGCTAGAATGACGTGGCATAACGCGATTAGGCATTCGGCGCGTTCCGCCGCCTGCGGGCGCGGCTGCCGCGGCGCGCGGCATCCCCCGGCTGGCAGTGTTGTCGATTCTTCAACCAAGGAGGAGCCCCTTTAGCTATGGCTAACCCGTTCAAGAAGGGCTGGAAGTACCTCATGTCGCTCTTCGACAGCAAGATCGAGGAGCACGCCGACCCGAAGGTGCAGATCCAGCAGGCGATGGAGGAGTCGCAGCGCCAGCACCGCGACCTCTCGCAGCAGGCCGCCTCGGTGATCGGCAACCAGCGCCAGCTCGAGATGCAGCTCAACCGGCAGCTCGGCGAGGTGGAGAAGCTCCACGGCAACACGAAGCAGGCCTTGAAGCTCGCCGACCAGGCGCGCGCGCAGGGCGACGAGAAGAAGGCCGCCGAGTACGAGAGCGCCGGCGAGTCGTTCGCCGCGCAGCTGGTGACCGCCGAGCAGAACGTGGAGAACACCAAGCAGCTCCACGACCAGGCGCTCAAGCAGGCCGAGCAGGCGAAGGCTGCGGTGGAGCGCAACGCGCAGAAGCTCCAGGAGCAGGTCAACGAGCGCTCCCAGCTGCTCAGCAAGCTCGAGCAGGCGAAGATGCAGGAGAAGGTCGCCGAGTCGGTCCAGTCGATGAACCGGATGAGCGACGGCGCGACCCCGAACCTCGACCAGGTGCGCGACAAGATCGAGCGCCGCTACGCGAACGCGCTCGGCGAGGCGGAGCTCGCGGAGAACTCCGTCGAGGGGCGCATGCAGGAGGTCGAGGCCGCCGGTCGGCAGATGGCGGGCCACTCGCGCCTCGAGCAGATCCGCCAGGAGCTCGACGGCGGGAAGAGCCAGCAGCAGGCCGAGCAGAAGCAGGTCACCTCGAGCTCCAACTCCGGGGAGCTGCCCGGCGGGGTGGACCGCGCCGCGGTCGAGCAGCGCATGAAGGAGCTGCGCGGCGAGTAGGCCGAGACCGCCTCGCTAACGACCACACCCCTCCCGCCCGGGCGATGCCCCGGGCGGGAGGGGTGTTTTTCGCTCTTGGCGGCCGCGGCGAAAGCCCGCGGGAGGGCGCCGCTAGGAGTCGCCCGCGCCGCGCGCCCAGAGGGCCTCGGCCATGTTCTCCGCGCGGCGCAGCGCGCGCACCATGACGGGCACGACGAGCGCGCGCAGCGAGCCCTCCGCGCCGCGCGCCTTGCGCGCCTCGGCGGCCTCGTTGATCGCGGCGAGCTGCAGCGGGATGAGCCTCAGCGTTAAAGAAATCGCGAGGCTGATGCGCTCGGCGGGCACCCCGACGCGTCTTAAGGGCCGAAGCCCCCGCTCGAGGGAGTCGAGGAGCTCCATCGCCGGGGTGGTGAGGGTGAGCAGGCAGCCCGCCATCACCGAGGTCGCGAGCATGATCACCGTCGTGGCGGCGGCCTCGAGGCCCGACTGCCACCACAGCACCGCCCCGAGGAACGCGAAGATCGGCAGGGTGGGCCACAGCTGGCCCCACGCGGTGCGCGGCGGGACCCGCGCGACGAGGTAGGCGAGCGCGACGACCGCGGCGCCGGCGAGCGCCTGCCACGGCGTGGCGGTGACGATAGCGATGACGGCGATGAACGCGACGATCGCGAGGAGCTTCCCGCCCGCCGGGGCCCGGTGGAGGGGGCTCTTGCGGTTGACATACACGCCGAGCGGCACGGCGACGGGGACGAGCCTCACCGGGCGCTCCTTAGCATCGCCTCGCGGTAGCCGGCGATGACCCGGGCGGGCTTTCCGTCGTCGACGATGTGGGCGTTGTCGACGCGGATGACGCGCTCGAAGTCGCTAAGCACGTCGAGGTCGTGGGTGACGACGACGATCTGCTGGGGCAGCGAGTGAAACAGCGCGGTGATCTTCAGCGTGTTGGCGAGGTCGAGCAGCGCGGTGGGCTCGTCGGCGACGATGACGTCGGGCTCGGTGACGAGCACCGCGGCGAGCGCGAGGAGCTGCTTCTGCCCGCCGGAGAGCAGGTGCGGGGAGGACTCGGCGTGCTCCGCGAGGCCGAGGCGCTCGAGCGCGCGCATCGCGAGCGGCTCCCGCTCGGATCGCGGCACGCCTCGGGTGCGCAGCGAGAACGCGACGTCGTCGACGACCCTGGGCATGACGATCTGGTTCTCCGCGTCGGAGAATATAAAGCCCACCCGCCGGCGGACCTTCTTGCCGTCCTTGACGACGTCGAGCCCGTCGACGGTGACTGTGCCGGAGCTCGGCTCGTTGAGGCCGTTGATGAGCCTCGCGAGCGTCGACTTGCCCGAGCCGTTGGAGCCGATGATCCCGACGAGGCGCTCCTCGATGGTGAGGTCGATGCCGTCGAGCGCCCGGAAGCCGTCGAAGTCGACGGTGACCCCCTCGAAGCGGATGCGCGCCACCCGGCGGGCCTCCCTTCCTTAGCGTGAGAAACGATGACTAAAAGCCCGCGGCGGGGCCGCCGCGGGCGGGGATGGTTGAGCCCCTAGGCCGCGGCCGTGGCGGGCTCCGCCTTGGGCTTTTTCGTCGCGGCGACGAGCTTGGGGAACGCGGCGTGCACGCCGACGGCGATGACGACGGCGACGACGATCTTTAGGGCGTCGGGCACGATAAACGGCGCGTTCGAGGCGAGCGCCGGGAGGAACTCGAGGTCGCCGCGGGCGACGAGCCCGAGCGAGCCGAGCAGGTACTGGGTAAGAAGCCCCACGACGCCGCCGGCGATCGAGCCGGTGAGCCGGGCCGCGCGGCTGCGCGCGGGGCCCGCGTAGGCGAGCGCGCCCGCAAACAGCGCCGAGAACGGGTAGGAGACGAGGTAGCCGATCGTCGGCCCGCCGCCCTTGGCAATCAGCGTCCCGCCGCCGGCGAGCACCGGCAGCGCCACCGAGATGAGCAGGAAGAGCAGCACGGCCAGAAGCCCGCGGCGCGGGCCGAGGACGAGGCCGGCGAGGATGATGACGGCGTTCTGCGCGACGATGGGCACCCCGGCGCTGCCCACCGGGATGGCGACGAACGCGAACGCGATGATGAGCGCCGCGAACACCGCGATGTAGACGATGTCGAGCAGCCAGTTGGAACGGGTGGTTCTCATGGCCGGCATGATAGCTGAACGCCGTTCAACGCCACGCGGGGGTCTCGTCCGGGCGGGTGCGTAGGATCGCGGGCATGCGACTCACCGAGTTTCACCGCCTCGTCGACGACGAGTTCGGCAGGGACAGCTCGGCGTTCCTGCTCGACACCCACGTGCTCGCGGAGTTCGGCGCCACCCCGGCGGAGCTCCTCGTCGGCGGGGAGGAGCCCAAGCGGGTGTGGGAGGCCCTGTGCCGCGACTTCCGGGTGCCGAAGGAGCGCTGGCTGGGCAGGGACGAGTCGGGCTCCTAGCCCGGCGTGCGTTAGAACAATTGTTCGGCTAGGATGGTCGGCGCTACGGCGCGCTGGACTACAATCCCCGTGGATCCCGCCGGGCCGGTCGGGCAGTCGATTAGCGACGGGCCGGCCGGCGGGCGCGGGCTTCACGGCTACCGAGGTGGGGGTTAATTTAAGGCTCATGGCAGCGAAGAAGAAGACGACGAAGGCGACGAAGGGCGCCGGGGACGAGCGGCAGAAGGCCCTCGACTCGGCCCTGTCGATGATCGAGAAGGACTTCGGCAAGGGCGCGGTCATGCGGCTCGGCGACGACAACCGCCCGCCGGTGAGCGCCATCTCCTCGGGCAACACCGCCATCGACGTGGCGCTCGGGGTGGGCGGCTTTCCGCGGGGCCGCGTCGTGGAGGTCTACGGCCCGGAGTCCTCGGGCAAGACGACGGTCGCGCTGCACGCCGTCGCCGAGGCGCAGAAGGGCGGCGGGATTGCGGCGTTCATCGACGCCGAGCACGCGCTCGACCCGCAGTACGCCCGCAACCTCGGGGTCGACACCGACAACCTGCTCGTCGCCCAGCCGGACACCGGCGAGCAGGCCCTGGAGATCACCGACATGCTCGTGCGTTCCGGGGCGATCGACATCGTCGTCGTCGACTCGGTCGCGGCGCTCACCCCGAAGGCGGAGATCGAGGGCGAGATGGGCGACAGCCACGTCGGCCTCCAGGCCCGGCTCATGAGCCAGGCGCTGCGCAAGATGACCAGCGCGCTCTACAACTCGGGCACCACCGCGATCTTCATTAACCAGCTCCGCGAGAAGATCGGCGTGATGTTCGGCTCCCCGGAGACCACCACCGGCGGCAAGGCGCTGAAGTTCTACGCGTCGGTGCGCTGCGACGTGCGCCGCACCCAGACGCTCAAGGACGGCCAGGACGCCATCGGCAACCGGACGAAGATGAAGATCGTCAAGAACAAGGTCTCCCCGCCGTTCAAGACCGCCGAGTTCGACATTATGTACGGCGAGGGCATCTCCCGGGAGTCCTCGATCATCGACATGGGCGTCGAGAACGGGATCATCAAGAAGTCCGGCTCGTGGTTCACCTACGAGGGCGACCAGCTCGGCCAGGGCAAGGAGAAGGTGCGGCTCTACCTCAAGGAGAACACCGACCTCGCCGATGAGATCGAGCAGAAGATCCTCCGCAAGCTCGGCATCGGCGAGTACGCCAATGCGGACGACGCGGAGAACCCCGAGGGCTCCGAGGGCTTAAGCGACGAGCCGGTCGACGTCGTGCCCAACGTCGACTTCGACGACCCCGAGGAGAAGGCCGGGGCCTAGCGCCCGGCTAACCCCTGCCCGAGGAGGACGCCCCTTGTCTGAGCGCAGCGAACGCGTCGCGCGCCTCGCCGAGGCCATCGCGGAGATTCAGGCCGCCGGCCCGGAGTCCGCCGAGGCCGCCGAGAGGGACGAAGAGGAGCTCTCCCGGGTCCGCGAGCAGGCGCTGCGCCTGCTCGACCAGCGCGCCCGCTCGCGCGTGGAGCTTAGGCGCCGGCTGCTCGCCAAGGACGAGCCCGAGGAGCTCGTCGACGACGTCCTCGACCGCCTCGAGGCCGCGGGCCTTATCGACGACGGGGAGTTCGCCCGCCAGTGGGTGCGCCAGCGCGCTCAGCGCCGCGGCAAGTCCCGCCTCGCCCTCGATAGGGAGCTGCGCGACAAGGGCGTCTCGGAGGCGGTGCGCTCGGACGCGCTCGAGGAGCTCAGCCGAGCCGAGGAGGACGACATCGCCCGCGCGCTCGCGCGGAAGAAGGCCGCCTCGATAAAAAGCGAGCCGGAAGGCTACCAGGAGCGCGTGAAGCAGCTTCGCCGCATCGTCGGGGTGCTCGCGCGGAGGGGTTTCCCAGAGTCCGCGGCGCTACCCATCGCGGTCGAGGCCCTCGACGAGCGCCTCGCCGAGATCGCCGACGAGGCCGAGGGGTAGCCTCCCGCCGCCTCTATTCCTCGCCGGGCGCGGCGGCGGAGACCCCCTCGGCGCCCGGCAGGTGCTCCGCGACGAGCCGGGAGAGCGTGCCATCCGCCTCGATCTCTCTCAGCGCCCGGTCGAGCGCGGCCTTCGCGTCGTCGTCGCCGGCGTGCACCGCCAGCCCGTAGGCCACCGGCTTGGTGCCGTCGAAGCGGCCGGTCTCGAGGGACTCCGGGGCGAGGCGCTCGAAGCCGGAGAGCCGGGCTGCGTCCGCGACGACGAGCGCGACGGTGCCGCGGCGCACGGACTCGACGCAGTCGCGCGTGCTCGCGAGCTCGAGCACGCGGCCGGGCCTGGGGCCCGAGACGACCTCGGCGACCTCGGGGGAGCCGGCGACCACGCACCACGTCTCGCCGGCCGCGTCGGCAGGCCCGGAAAGCTCCCCCGCGCGCCCGAGGTAGGCGGGCTGCGCCTCGAGGTACGGCCCGGCGAGCGCGACCGCGGGGTTGGCCGCCGCGTCGGGGGCGAACGCCCCGGTGACGACGTCGATCTCCCCGCCGCGCAGCGCGTTGTCCCGGTCGGTGGCCGCGAGCGGCTGCCAGGTGATCTGCGGCTCCTCCTCGCCGAGCTGGTCCGCGACGCGCTTGAGCACCTCCTCGGCGAGCGCGATGTCGAGCCCGTCGAGCCGCCCGCCGGGGTCGCGCCCGGCGAGGCCTGGCACGTCCAGGGTGGTGCCCACCGTCACCGAGCCGTCTGAGACGTCGCCGAGCAACCCGCCCTCGGCGGGCGCGCACGCCGCGGCGAGCGCGGCAGCGCCCAGCGCCGCGGCGCAGGCGGCCGCCCGGCGGGGCGCTGCTCGTCGGTGGCTCATGGCGACGATGATAGGCGGGCTAACGGCTAGGCGGCGGGGCACCGGCGGGCTTTTGCCGGGTCTAGCGGCCGGGGCCTAGACTTTCTCGCCGTGACTTCGCGACTCGAGGATTCCGCCCGCGCCGGCGCCCGGCCCCGCACCTACGAGGTGCGGACCTTCGGGTGCCAGATGAACGTCCACGACTCGGAGCGGCTCTCCGGGCTTTTGGAGGACGCCGGCTACGAGCCGGCCGGCGACGAGGAGGCCGACCTTGTCGTGTTCAACACGTGCGCCGTGCGCGAGAACGCCGACCGGCGGCTCTACGGCACGCTCGGGCAGTTAAAGAACGCGAAGAAGCGCCACCCGGGCATGCAGATCGCGGTGGGCGGCTGCCTCGCGCAGAAGGACAAGGACACCGTCGTGAAGAAGGCCCCGTGGGTCGACGCGGTCTTCGGCACCCACAACATGGGCTCGCTGCCGACGCTGCTCGATAGGGCGCGCCACAACGACGAGGCCGCCGTCGAGATCGCCGACTCGCTCGAGGAGTTCCCCTCGGTGCTGCCCGCGAAGCGCGAGTCGGCCTACTCGGGCTGGGTGTCGATCTCCGTGGGGTGCAACAACACGTGCACGTTCTGCATCGTGCCGCAGCTGCGCGGCAAGGAGGTCGACCGCCGCCCCGGCGACATCCTCGCCGAGGTCAAGGCGCTCGTCGAGCAGGGCGTTTCCGAGGTGACGCTGCTCGGCCAGAACGTCAACGCCTACGGCGTGCACTTCGTCGACCCGGAGATGGGCCGCGACCGCTCGGCGTTCTCGAAGCTGCTGCGCGCCTGCGGCGACATCGAGGGGCTCGAGCGGGTGCGGTTCACCAGCCCGCATCCCGCGGAGTTCACCTCGGACGTCATTGACGCCATGGCCGAGACCCCTAACGTGTGCCCGCAGCTGCACATGCCGCTGCAGTCCGGCTCCGACAAGGTGCTCAAAGACATGCGGCGCTCGTACCGGACGAAGAAGTTCTTGCGCATCCTCGACGAGGTGCGCGAGAAGCTGCCCGACGCGGCGATCACCACCGACATCATCGTCGGCTTTCCGGGCGAGACCGACGAGGACTTCGAGCAGACCTTAGAGGTCGTGCGGCGCGCGCGGTTCACCTCGGCGTTCACGTTCCAGTACTCGCCGCGTCCCGGCACGCCCGCGGGCGAGCGGGAGGACCAGGTGCCCAAGGAGGTCGTCCAGGAGCGCTACGAGCGCCTCCACGCGCTGCAGGAGCAGATCAGCGCCGAGGAGAACGCGAAGATCGTCGGGCGCCGCGTCGAGCTCGTCGTGCAGAACGACCCGGGCCGCAAGGGCGAGAAGACCCACCGGCTCTCCGGGCGGGCGCGCGACGGCCGGCTCGTGCACTTCGACCCCGCAGGCGTCAGCGAGAAGATCCGGCCCGGCGACGTCGTCGAGGTCGACGTCACCGGCTCCGCGCCGCACTTCCTCATCGCCGACGGCGGCGTGGCGAGCCACCGGAAGACCAAAGCCGGCGACATGTCCGAGGCGGGCGAGCGCCCGACCACCGCGCCGGTCGGGCTGGGCATGCCGCCGATCGGGGCGAAGCCCGCCCCGCGGGCCGATTCGTGCGGGCTATCCTAGGCCCCATGGCTGAGGACAACGAGACCGCCCGCGAGCGAGAGATCCGCGCGGGCAAGCGCCTCTGGCTAGGCAACCAGGCCTACGTGCTCGGCGGGGCCGTCGCGCTCTACGTCGCGGGGCTGCTGCTGCCGGTGGTCACCGGGGTGCGCGGCTTCGACGTCGTCGCGCAGACCGCCGCCGCGAGGGACGCGAACATCAAGCTCACCGAGTACGTGTTCGCCTACCTCGCGCTCGTGGGCGTGGGCGTGTTCACCCCGCTCACGCTGATCTTTAGGCGCGCCGCGCTCGCGATGATCGCGTGGGTGGCCACGGCGATCGGCACGTTCTACGCGGTGCTCGCGTTCTGGCTGCGCCAGCAGCGCCCCGGCGGGGAGGAGCAGTATTCCATCTCCGGCGGGTTCCTGCTCATCGTCGTCGCCGTGGTCGTGTGCCTGGTGGCCTACTCGATGGTCACGCTGCGCCGCAGCGACGACCAGCGCGAGCTCGCCCGGGAGCGCGCCGCGGCCGCCGCGAGCCCCGACTCCGAGTACGAGAAGCGGGCCGCCGCGGTCTTCCGCCGCGGCGGGGGCGAGGGGGAGAACCCGCTGCTCGTCGACGACCGCCGGGCCCGGGCGCGCGCCC
>NZ_JH815192.1:50642-69498 GCF_000296405.1 Corynebacterium otitidis ATCC 51513 | reverse complement strand
CGAGGCGAGGTCCGCCGCGGAAGGCGAGCGCCCCGCCGGCGGCGACGAGCGCCGCGGCGACGCCGACCGGAAGAGCGACGAGGCCTAGCGCCCCGGGCGCGGCCGAGGCACCCGGCCGGGGATAGCCGGTACGTAAAAGTAACCGCCCCACCTCCCGACGGGAGGCGGGGCGGCGTCGTTTTTGATTGCGGGCCGCGGCCGCTGCTTAGCGGTCCTTGAGCGCCTCGTCGGCGGTGCGGGCCCACTCGCGCCACTGCTCGGCCTGCGCGCTGAGCTCCTCGGCCTTTTTCTCCTTGCCGGCCTTCGCGGCGTCGGCCGCCTGCCTCGCGAGGTCCTCGGCGCGGCCGGCGAACTGCTCGACGCGGGCGCGGGCCTCGGGGTCGGTGCGGCGCCACTCGGCGCGCTCCGCGTCGGCGACGCGCTCCTCGAGGCCGCGGATCTTCTCCTCGTAGGCCTGCTTCTTCGAGCGCGGCACGAAGCCCGCGTCCTCCCAGCGCTCCTGCAGCTCGCGCAGCAGGCCGCGCGCCTCGTCGATAGAGCCGGCGGCGTCGATGCGCGGGCCGTAGCTCTCGAGCAGCTCGTCCTTGGCCTTGGCGTTAGCCTCGAACTCGCGGTCGCGCTCCGCCTCCACGGCGTGGCGCCGATCGAAGAAACGGTCCTGCGCGGCGCTGAAGCGCTCCCAGAGGCGGTCGTCCTGGGCGCGCGGCGCGTGGCCGGCGGCCTTCCACTCGCGCATCAGGTCGCGGAACTTCCTGCCGGTCTCCGCCCAGTCCTCGGAGTCCTGGATCTCCTCCGCGGCGGCGACGAGCTCCTCCTTGCGGCGGCGCGCCTGGGCGCGCTGCCGGTCGAGGTCCGCGAAGTGGGAGCCGCGGCGCTGCTTGAACGCCGAGCGCGCCTTCGACAGCCGCGCCCACAGCGGGCGGTCCTTGCTCCTGCCCGGCCCGTCGATGGAGCGCCACTCCTCGACGATCGCGGCGAGCCGGTCGCCGGCCGCCTTCCAGTCCGTCGACTCCGCGGCGATTGTTTCGGCCTCCTCGGCGAGCGCGGTTTTGCGCTCCAGGGCCCGCTTCGCGGCCTCCTCGCGGTCGCGGTCGAAGCGCTCCGCGACGGCGAAGGAGTCCTCGACGATGCCGTCGAGCCGGCGGCGCAGCGCCTCCCGGTCGCCGAGCACCGCCGCTGTCGGCAGGCCCTCGGCGATCTCCCGGGCAGATGAGCGGATCGCGGCCGCGTCGCCCGGCTGGTCGCGCAGCCGGCGCTCCAACATGTCGACCTCGGTGCGCAGGTCCTCGAAGCGGCGCGCGAAGTGCCTTAAGCCCTCGTCCTTCGAGCCGGCCTGCCACTGGCCGACCTCCCGCTCGCCGCCGTCGACGAACGCGAGCACCCGGCCCTCGTCGTCGATGCGGCCGAACTTCTCGGGCGACGGCCCCGTGGGGCCGCCCGGGCGCGGCGCCTTCCTAGCCCCGGCGCGGCCGGCGAGGTCGCCCGGGGAGGGGATGCGGCGGTGCGGAGACCCTGGTGTAGTCATGGCGTTCACCATACCCGGCGCGGCTAGGCTGGCGGCCGATGACTTCGACGAATTCCCTTGCCCCGGTCGCCGTGTTTGGCCCCACCGCCTCCGGCAAGTCCGCCCTCGGGCTTGAGCTCGCCCACCGCCTCGGCGGGGAGGTCGTCAACGTCGACTCCATGCAGCTCTACCGGGGCATGGACATCGGCACCGCGAAGCTGAGCCCCGAGGAGCGCGAGGGCGTGCCGCACCACCAGATCGACGTCCTCGACGTTACCGACGCCGCCTCCGTCGCGGCGTACCAGGAGCACGCCGTCGCCGACGTCGAGGCGATCATGGCGCGCGGCCGGGTTCCCATCCTCGTGGGCGGCTCGATGATGTACGCCCAGGCGCTCGTCGACGACTGGCACTTCCCGCCCACCGACCCTAAGGTGCGGCGCCGCTGGTATGAGCGCCTCGACGAGGTCGGCATCGACGAGCTTCACCGCGAGCTTGCCGAGCGCGACCCCGAGGCCGCCGCGAAGATCGAGGACCGCGACCCGCGGCGCACCGTGCGGGCCCTCGAGGTCATCGAGCTCACCGGCAAGCCGTTCAAGGCGAGCCAGCCGCCCAAGGAAGCCCCGCCGCGCTGGGGCACCAGGCTCTTCGCCCTCGAGGCGCCGGGCGAATGGCTGCGACCCCGCATAGCCAGGCGCACCCAAGGGATGCTCGAGCAGGGCCTCGTCGAGGAGACCGAGGGGCTTATCGAGCGGGGGCTTGAGCGCGACTCGACCGCCGGGCGGGCCATCGGATATGCCCAGGTGCTCGACCACCTCGCGGGCCAGCTCCCGGGCGAGGAGCTCGGAGAGCGCATCGAGATGGCCACCCGCCGCTACGTGCGCCGCCAGCGCTCCTGGTTCCGCCGCGACCCGCGCATCACCTGGCTTCCCGCGGCCGAGAACCCGGCCGAGCGGGCGCTAGACTTGCTCGCATGACCACGAGCAGCGGCGAACCCATCGCCTTTAGCAAGGGCCACGGCACCGAGAACGACTTCGTCATCGTCGCCGACTACGGCGCCGAGGAGGAGCTCGCCCCCGACACCGTGCGGGCGCTGTGCGACCGGCGCGCCGGGATCGGCGCCGACGGGCTCCTTCGCGTCGCGCGCGGCGGGGCGCTCGTCGAGGCCGGGGAGCTCGACATCATCCCCGAGGGCACGAGCGCCTCGGACTGGTTCATGGACTACCGCAACGCCGACGGCTCGGTCGCGGAGATGTGCGGCAACGGGCTTCGCGTCTTCGCCCACTGGCTCGCCGCCCGCGGGCTCGTCGACGAGGACACCTTCACCGTCGGCACGCGCGCCGGCGCGAGGAGGGTGACGGTGCACGCCGCCGACGAGCGCGCCGCGGACGTGAGCATCGACATGGGCGAGCCGCGCCTCGGCGGGGAGGCGACCGCCTCGATGGGGCCGTGGACGCTCTCCGGCTACGTCGTCGACGTCGGCAACCCGCACCTCGCCGCGGTCATCGGCGGCCTGGACGCCGAGCGGCTCGCGGAGCTTGAGCTCACCGCGCCCGCGCTCGACCCCGCGCAGTTCCCCGCGGGCGGGAACCTCGAGCTCGTCACGCCGCTCGCCGACGGCCGGGTCGACATGCGCGTCTGGGAGCGCGGCGTGGGCGAGACCCGCTCGTGCGGCACCGGCACCGTCGCCGCGGCGCGCGCGGCGCTGCTCTCCGGCGGCCGGGAGACCGGCGACGTCGTCGTCGGCGTGCCCGGCGGGGAGGTCGCCGTGCGCGTCGAGCCCGGCCGCGCGGTGCTGCGCGGGCCCTCACGGCTCGTCGCCGAGGGCCGCGCCACGCTGTAGCCGGCGCGTCACGCCCCTTCCGGCGAGCTCCCATCGCGCCAGGAAGGACCCGCTTCGCGCCGCCGGTGAGCCGGATGAGCCGCGGCCTCTGGGACAGCGGTGTCCGCCTTGTGCAATTAAAGGTAGCGTCGTGGTGCCGGCTGCTGAATCTGCGGCCGGAGCGGCGTGGTGAGCCGCGCCGTGGACCCGGTGAACAGGCGAAAACAAGGGGTGTCGTGACAAGTCAGCCGGATAAACCAGTGTGGTCCTACGTCGCGAAAACCGTGCTGATTGCTGCCGTATGCTTCTGCGTTGGCGTCGGCGTCGTGGCGGTGATCGTCGGCGATCTGTCCGACGCGCTAAGGAGCTATGGCGGGTACATCGTGGTGATCGCCGCCGTCATTCCTGCCGTATCGCAGCTCTTCCTCTACCAGCGGGATCGAGGAGCTCAGTAACCCTAGGACGCGCCCCGGTGTCGGCCGAGGCCATCGCGGCGCCGCGATGGCTCCGGCGGGCACCGGGGCGGGTTTTTCTGTCGGCGTTCCCGCCGGGCTCAGTGAGCGCCCTCGCCGCCCTCGGGCCCGAGCTCCAGGGCGCGCTCCCTCGCGTCGCGCCACGCCTGCTGCAGGGCGGCGGCGCGCTCGTCGGCGACGTGGAGCAGGCCGCGCAGCCGCTTCGCGGACAGCTCCTCGAGCGAGAGCTTGTCGAGCCTCGAGAGGAACTGCTCCGCGCCGGCGGCCAGCTGGTAGAAGCGCGCGATCTCCGGCACGGCGGAGTCCTCGTCGAGCAGGGCGGGGCGCTTGAGCGTCCGGTCGGCGAGGTGGTCGGCCTCGGGGGAGTGCGTGAAGTCGTCGAGCGCGCCAAGCACGTCGGAGATCTCCCGGCGGCACTCGCCGAGCGCGTCGGCGAGCTCCCACACGGCGGTGGAGTCCTGCCTCGTGGCGCGCGCCGCGAGCCCCGCCAGCACGAGCCCGAGCAGCCCCGCGATGATGAGACCGGGCAGGCGCAGCACGACGACGAGCACCGCCGCGGTGAGGAGCACCGCGGCGACGCCCGCGAACCAGGCGGGCAGCCTCGAGCCGTCGCGCATGTCTAAAGAAACTCACCTGCCTTGGCCAAAGTTCCCCGGCCCCGAAGCCGGGAGGCGGCGCCGGGTCCGCCTAGTGCCCGCCGCAGCCGCAGGAGCCGCCCCCGCAGCCGCACGCCCCGCCCACGGGGTTGAGCAGGGAGCCCGCCATGACCGCGGTGCCCGCGACGACCGAGCCCTTCTGCGGCAGCTCCTCGCGGTCGGGCAGGCACACGTCGAACGCGAACGGCCCGTCGACGGTGGCGTGGATGAAGCGCTGACCGGTCAGCGCGTTGTGCCGGTACTCGGCCTCGAGCACCTCGGCGGAGAACTCCGCCGCCGCGTCCGGGGTCGCGTGCCCCGAGCCCGAGGCGACGAGCTCCGCGCCGGGGGAGAGAAAGAGGCCCAACACCTCGCCGGTGGCGGTCTCGTAGTCGAGCGCCGAGTCGTAGCAGTCGGCGTCGACCATGAGCGCGGTGAGCGCGACCTGCTCGAAGGTGAGCCCCTCGGAGTCGGCGATGAGCGGGCCCTGCGCGAGGTTCGCCGTCAGAGAGGCGACGTCGTTGCCCGCCCCGTCGACGACGTTGAGCAGCGCGATGACGTCGCTGAGCATGGTGACGTTCGCGAACGCGAGGCTCTCCGAGCGGAAGCCCGCGAACGTCGCGTAGGGCTCTGCGGCGAGGATGTTGATCTGCGCGCCCGAGCGGTCGCTGAACTGCACGAGCTGCCCGCCGCGCACCTCCCCGGCGACGGTGAGGTTGTTCGACCCGATCGCAGCCTCCACGGCGTCCTGCCAGCGGGGGAACTTCAGCCCGATGCTCACGAGATCAGCGTTCATGCCTCCGTAGCCTAGCCCTAGGGGCAGCGGGGAGGGAAGAAACCTGCGGCCCGCGGCGCTGTGGCCGGGTAGGATCGGCCCCACAGCTAGGCCACAGGAGGACAATGGCAAGGACAGACTTCGGCGCCGCCGGCGCCAGCCCCCGGGGGAGCGAGCCCACCACCGGCGAGCTCGACCTCGAGTCGCGCAACGCGCTGCGCCACATCGGGCGCGGCACGGAGATCACCCGCACCGAGCAGCAGGACGTCTACGAGGTCGAGTACCGCAAGCTCCGCCTCGAGAAGGTCGTGTTAGTCGGAGTGTGGGGCGACGCCACCGCCGACGAGATCGACGCCTCGATGCAGGAGCTCGCAGCACTTGCGGAGACCGCCGGCTCCGAGGTGCTCGAGATCCTCTACCAGCGCCGAGACCGGCCCGACCCCGGCACCTACGTCGGCTCCGGCAAGGTCGCCGAGCTCGCCGACGTCGTCGCCGCGACGGGCGCGGACACCGTCATCGCCGACGGGGAGCTCAGCCCCGGCCAGCTCGTGAGCCTCGAGGAGAAGCTCAACGCGAAGGTCATCGACCGCACGATGCTCATCCTCGACATCTTCGCCCAGCACGCCTCCTCGAAGGAGGGCAAGGCGCAGGTCTCGCTCGCGCAGCTCGAGTACCTCTTCAACCGGGCCCGCGGCTGGGGCGGGAACCTCTCGCGCCAGGCCGGCGGGCGCGCCGGCTCGAACGGCGGCGTGGGCCTGCGCGGCCCCGGCGAGACGAAGATCGAGACCGACCGGCGCCGCATCCGCGCGGAGATGGCGAGGCTGCGCAAGGAGCTCGCGCACATGAAGACCTCCCGCGAGGTCAAGCGCGCCAAGCGCGGCGGCTCGCTCGTCCCGCAGGTCGCGGTCGCGGGCTACACGAACGCCGGGAAGTCCTCGCTCATCAACGCGCTGACCGGCGCCGGGGTGCTCGTCGAGGACGCCCTCTTCGCAACCCTCGACCCGACGACCCGGCACGCGAAGCTCGCCGACGGGCGCAGCGTCACGTTCACCGACACGGTCGGCTTCGTGCGCCACCTGCCCACCCAGCTCGTCGAGTCCTTCAAGTCCTCGCTCGAGGAGCTCCTCGAGGCCGACGTCATGGTCCA
This sequence comes from Corynebacterium otitidis ATCC 51513, assembly GCF_000296405.1. Lineage (GTDB taxonomy): Bacteria > Actinomycetota > Actinomycetes > Mycobacteriales > Mycobacteriaceae > Corynebacterium > Corynebacterium otitidis. The sequence continues at coordinate 63,145 of NZ_JH815192.1, read as the reverse complement.
CGTCGTCGACGGCGCGGCCGCGATGCCGCTCGCGCAGATCGAGGCGGTGCGCTCCATCGTCGCGGAGGTCGCCGAGGACGCCGGCCAGCCCGCGCCCCCGGAGATCCTCGTCGTCAACAAGATCGACGCCGCCGACCCGGTGACGTTGGCGGAGCTGCGCCACCAGCTGCGCGAGTGCCACTTCGTCTCAGCGGCGACGGGCGAGGGCATCGACGAGCTCGAGTCGGCCATCGAGCTGTTCCTCAACTCGCTGGAGACGAGGGTGCGCCTGCTCGTGCCCTACACCCGCGGCGACGTCGTCTCCCGGGTGCACCGGCTCGGCTCGGTGCTGGGAGAGGACTACATGCCCGACGGTACCGCCATCGAGGCGCTCGTGCCGTCGAGGCTCGCCTCGGAGCTCGCCGAGTTCGCCCGGGAGAACGACCTCGAGCTCACCCTCGGCGGCGCCGAGGACTCGGCCGGGGCCGACCGCGAGGAGGACGGCCTGGGCTCGAGCGGGGAGGCCGCCGCGAGCTAGCCCTCGGCGCGCTCCGCGGCCTCGACGGCCCGCGCGGCGTGCGCGAGCGCCGCGGTGAGCGACGCGGCCGTGACGGCGTGCCACACGCCGTCGTCGGTCAGCCCCGCGTCGCGGGCGCGCTCGGCGTGCTCGCGGAGGCACACCTCGCAGCCGTTGACCGCGGAGACCGCGAGCTCCCAGACCTCCCGCTCGGGCAGCGGGCCCTCGGTGGTGGCCTTGCTGCGCATCCCGAAGGGGTGGCGCTCGAAGCCGAGGAAGTGCTTCGCGCGGTGGCCGACGTTGTTCATCGTCATCGTCGCGGCCAGCGCGCGCAGCTGGGCGCGCTCGTCCTCGTCGAAGACGGCGCGCGCGTCCCGCTCCGCGGCGTCGGCGACCGCGGCGCTGGCCGTCGCCCCGGCGGCGGCGTAGACCGCGCCGACGAGGCCCTTGTCGCTGAACTCCGCACGCTGCTCGAGGCGGCGCCAGTTGCGCGAGAGGTCGCTGCGCTCGCCGAGGACGCGGTCGGTGAGCTCGATGACGGACGCGATGACGGATGACACGGGGACTCCTCCCTTCGCCGCGCGCCTCAGGCGGCGCGGCTAGAGCTTGCGCATGACGGTGACGACCTTGCCCATGATCGTCGCGTCGTTGCCGTTGATGGCGCGGTAGTCGTCGTTGTGGGGCAAAAGCCACACGCCGGTGCGGTCGCGGTGGAACTCCTTGACGGTCGCCTCCCCGTCGATGAGCGCGGCGACGAACTCGCCCTTCTCGGCGACGGGCTGGCTGCGCACGACGATCCAGTCGCCGTCGAGGATGCCGGCGTCGATCATCGAGTCGCCGGAGACCCGGAGCATGAACAGCTCGCCCTCGCCGACGATGTCGTGCGGCAGGGGGAAGTAGTCGTCGACGTTCTCCTCGGCGAGGATCGGCGCGCCGGCCGCGATCGAGCCGACGAGCGGGATGTAGCTCGCCGGCACGGAGCCCTCCGGGGCGGGGGAATCCTCGGCGCCCGCGGCGGGCTTGGCGGGCGCGGCGGAGCGCACGCCCACCGCGCGGGGCTTGTTCTGCTCCCGGTGGAGGAAGCCCTTCGCCTCGAGCTCGCTGAGCTGATAGGACACCGAGGACGTCGACTTCAGCTCCGCGGCGATGCCGATCTCCCGGTAGGTGGGCGCGTAGCCGCGCTCCTGGAAGGACTCGGTGATAAACGAGAGGATCGTGCGCTGCCTCGGCGACAGCGAGCTCATGTCCGGGGTGCCGTCGGCCGGGTCGAACGTCGGCCGGGAGGCGGCCTTCGGGGTCCTGGGCACGGTGCTTGTCCTCCTTGCCGGTCGATTCTCCCGGGGCGCGGCGGACTCGAGCCCGCCACCGGGGCGTTTTCCGAAGCTTAACACGCGTGTTCGAACGGGGAGGCGGCGGTTCGAACGGCGGTTCGTTCGATTACGTGTTCGAAAACGTCCGCGATTCGTGCTAGCGTTCGAATCATCGAACAGATGATCGGACGCCGGCGGGTCGCCGCCGGCAACAAGAAGCACGACGGAAAGGCGGGATCGGTGATGAGCACGATGGTTCGATGGGACGGGCGCCCCGAGCGCCCGGCGGTGTGGGACCCGGCCGCGGGGCTCGGCGCCAGGCGCCGGGTGCGCACGCTCTCCGTCGCGGAGCCCGCCGCCCGCCGGAAAGGGCGCGCGCGGCGCGGGGAGGGCTGGCGCTCGTTTCTCGTCGGCGGGATCTTCGGGCTCGTCGTGCTCGCCGGGGGAGCGGCGCTCGCCGCCGACGAGGACCCGGCCGGCGCCCCGCCGGTGAGCGCATCGGCGTCGGCGGTCCTCGGCTAGGGGCCGGCGCGCCGCGGCGGCTAGGCTTAAGTCCGCCCGGCGCGGCGCGAGAGCGGCCCCCGGGCGAGCACTATTGCCGACGCGCGAAGTGAGCCAGGCGAGTTTTTCGTGTATTGCCCGTTCTGTAACAGCGACCAGTCCCGCGTGCGGGACTCCCGGATCGTCGAGGACGGCTCGGCGATCCGCCGGCGCCGCGAGTGCCTCTCGTGCAAGAAGCGCTTCACCACGCTCGAGAAGTCCGTCCTGCTCGTCGTCAAGCGCAACGGGATCACCGAGCCGTTCAGCCGCGAGAAAGTCATCCGGGGCGTGCGGCGCGCCTGCCAGGGCCGGCACGTCTCCGACGACGCGCTCAAGCGGCTCGCGCAGACCGTCGAGGAGACGGTGCGCAAGGAGCACAGCTCCCAGGTCAACGCCAACGACGTGGGACTGGCGATCCTCGAGCCGCTGCGCGACCTCGACGAGGTCGCCTACCTGCGCTTCGCGTCGGTATACAAGTCCTTCGACTCGGCCGAGGACTTCGCCCGCGAGATCGAGGCGATGCGCCAGGCCCGCTAGCCCGGGCCAACGCCCGAGCCCCGGCCGCCCCGACCATCGAGTGCGCGGCCGGGGCCTTTTTGTGTCTAGAGCTTCCCGATGGCCTTGCGCACCCGCTGCACGGAGACGGTCTGCGCGGTGCCGAGCCGCTGCGCGAAGAGGCTCACCCGAAGCTCCTGGAGCTGCCACGCGATGGCCGCGACCTTGGGGTTGCGGGGGCCGAGCTTTTTCTTCTTCGCGGCGGCGGCGAGCTCGTCCTCGAGGGCCTGGACCTCGTCCTGGCGGTCGAGGTCGCGGTCCGGGTCGAGCCTCATGTCGCCGAGTCGCACCTCGATCGCCTGGAGGTAGCGCGGCAGGTGTTTGAGCCGCTCGATGCCGTGGACGACGAGCGCGTTTGTCGGCAGGAGGAACTCGAGCTGAGCTTTGATGTCGTCGATCGCCTCCCCGGAGCGCCCGGAGATCTCCCGGGAGACCCTGTCGTAGGCGACGAGCGCCGGCGCGAGCGCGACGATCATCTTGCGGGCCTCGCCGGGCGCGCGGCCGCGGACCTCCGCCTTGAGCTTCTCGAAGCCGGCCGGGGTGCGCTCCGGCCCGCCGAGCGCGTTGAGGAGGTCCCTCGTGGCGGCGACGCGCGCGTCCTCGGCGAGCGCGTCCGCGCCGCCGTGGGGGTAGTTGTCGACGGCGACGCGCTGCTGGAGCGGCAGGCCCTTGACGAGCTGCGGGGTCTTCACGGTCACGTCGCGCAGCAGGAGGGTGAGCGTGCTCGCGGTGAGGCGGGCCTCGGCCTCGCGGCGGGTGGGCATGACCTTGCGGGCCACGCCCTTTTCGGTGACGAGGAGGGTGGGGTAGCCGGCGATGTCGTGCCCGTCGACGCGGGTGGTGACCTCCTCCTTGATCTCGCCGAGGGTGTCGTTGGTCCACTCCTTGGCGTTGGCCTCCTCGCCGCCGGCGAGTCGGCTCACCGAGCGGGTGATCTGGCCCGACTGCCGGTCCTTCAGCGCGGCGAGGTCCTTATCGGAGTCGACGACGCGGCCCTTCTTGTTCACCGCGCTGAACGTCATCTTCAGGTGCGCGGGGAGCTTCTCGGGGCGGAAGTCCGAGGCGTCGATGCCCGCCGCGCCGAGCCGCTTGAGCGCGGCGGCGAGCGCCTCCTCCGGGGAGCCGTCGTCGGGCGTGGCGATCTCGAGGGCGCGGGCGTCGAAGTCGGGGGCGGGCACGACCCCGCGGCGCAGGCCCTTGGGCAGGCTGCGGATGAGCTCGGTGAAGAGCTCCTCGCGAAGCCCCGGCACGAGCCACCGGAAGGGCGCGGGGTCGAGGGAGGCGAGCATGGGCACGGGCACCTCGACGGCGACGCCGTCGGTCGCGGCGCCGGGCTCGAAGCTGTAGGAGAGGGCGAGCCTGCGGTCGCCGACGGGCCAGGCGTCGGGGAAGTCCGCCGCGGTGACGGCGCCGGCCTCGTCGGAGTCGAGGAGCTCGTCGAGGGAGAAGTCCAGCAGGCCCGGGTTGTTCTTGCGCTCCTTCTTCCACCACTTGTCGAACTCGGAGGCGCGGGTGACGGAGGCGGGCACGCGGCGGTCGTAGAACTCGAAGAGCGCGTCCTCGTCGGCGACGATGCCGCGGCGGCGGGCCTTGTCCTCGACGTCGGCGGCCTCCTCTAAGAGGCGGCGGTTGTGGGAGAGGAACTCGTGGTGGGCGTCCCAGTCGCCGCCGACGAGCGCGTGGCGTAGGAACATGTCGCGGGCGAGCTCGGGGTCGTGGGGGTGCAGCGAGACGGTGCGGTCGGCGACGATGGTGAGCCCGTAGAGGGTGATCGACATGTGCACCATCGCCTGGCCGCGCTTGCGGGACCAGAACGCCTCCCCGAAGTGGCGCTTGAGGAGCTCCCCGCCGAGCTCCTCGACCCACTGGGGCCTGATTGCTGCGACCTCCCTCGCCCACAGCCTGGAGGTGTCGACGAGCTCGGCGGCCATGATCATCTCCGGGGTCTTCTTCGCCACCCCGGAGCCGGGGAAGATCCGCAGCTTCGAGCCGCGCGCCCCCTGGTAGTCCTTGGAGTTCCCGTCGCGCACCGCGATCTGCGGCAGCAGCCCGGACAGCAGCGACTGGTGGATCGCGTCCCGGTCGGCGTCCCGGCGGCCGTCGTTATCGGCCGTGCCGGTGCCCTCCCAGCCGAGGTCGCGGGTCGCGCCGCGCAGCTGGCGCACGAGGTCGCGCCACTCGCGGTAGCGCACGTAGTGGAGGAACTCCTCCTTCATCATGCGCTTGAGCCCGTTGCCGGAGCGGTTCTTTCGCTGCTCGGCGAGGTAGTCCCACAGGCCCAGGTAGCTTAAGAAGTCGCTGGCGGTGTTCTTGAAGCGCGCGTGCAGCTGGTCGGCGCGCGCCTGCTGCTCCAAGGGGCGCTCGCGGATGTCCTGGATGGACAGCGCCGCGACGATGACGGTGACCGGCTCGAGCACGAGGCGGCGGTGCGCCTCGACGAGCATGCGCGCCATCTTCGGGTCGACGGGAAGCCGGGCGATGTCGCGGCCCACGCCGGTGAGCCGCACGTCGGCGGCGTCGGGCGCGGTGATCGCCCCGAGTTCGGTGAGAAGCGTGAGCCCGTCTTTGATGGCGCGCGCCTCGGGCGGGTCGACGAAGGGGAACTCGCGGATATCCCCGAGCAGCAGCAGCGCCATCTGCAGGATCACGCTCGCGAGGTTGGTGCGGCGGATCTCCGGGTCGGTGAATTTTGGCCGGGAGTCGAAGTCCTCCTCCGAGTACAGCCGGATCGCCACGCCGGGCGCGATGCGCCCCGAGCGCCCGGAGCGCTGGTTGGCGCTGGCCTGGGAGACCGGCTCGATGGGCAGGCGCTGGACCTTCGTGCGCGTCGAATACCGCGAAATGCGAGCCGTGCCGGTGTCGACGACATAGTGGATGCCCGGCACAGTGAGAGAGGTTTCGGCGATGTTCGTCGCGAGCACGATGCGCCGCCCGGAGTGCGGGCTAAAGACCCGGTGCTGCTCCTGGTTGGAGAGTCGGCCGAAGAGCGGCACGAGCTCCACGCCGCGGCCGAGCTTCTTTGACAGGTGGTCCATCGTCTCGCGGATTTCCCGCTCGGAGGCGAAGAAGCACAGGATGTCGCCCTTGCCCTCGGCCATGAGCTCTTTCACCGCGGCGAGCACCCCTTCCTGCTGCTCGACCTGCACGAGCCGCCCCGAGGGCTCCTCGGCCTCCAGGGGCCGGTAGCGCACCTCGACGGGGTAGGTCCGCCCGGAGACCTCCACCACCGGGGCGGGCTCGCCGTCCGAGTCCGCGAAGTGCCTCGCGAAGCTCTCCGGGTCGATGGTCGCGGAGGTGATGATGACCTTGAGGTCCGGGCGCTCGGGGAGCAGCCGCTTGAGGTAGCCGAGCAGGAAGTCGATGTTGAGGGACCGCTCGTGGGCCTCGTCGATGATGATCGCGCTGTAGCGCTCCAGCCGGCGGTCGCGCTTCATCTCCGCGAGCAGGATGCCGTCGGTCATGAGCTTGATCGCCGTCGAGTCGGAGACCTTGTCGTCGAAGCGGATCGCGTAGCCCACCGCCGAGCCCACCTCGGTGCCGAGCTCCGAGGCGATGCGCTCGGCGACGCTGCGCGCCGCGATGCGCCGCGGCTGGGTGTGGCCGATGATCCCGCGCCTCGCGAGGCCCAGCTCGAGGAGCATCTTCGGCAGCTGGGTGGTCTTGCCCGAGCCCGTCTCGCCGGCGACGATGACGACCTGGTTGTCCGCGATCGCCTCTTTAAGGTCGTCGGCGTGCTCCGCGACGGGCAGGTCCTCGGGGTAGCTCACCTTAGGCAGCGCGGCGACGCGCGCCTCGTTCGCCGCGAGCGCCGCTTCGAGGTCCTCGCCGATCGCGGCGAGCGCCTGCGGGCGGCGCGCCTTCTTCAGCCGGCGGCGGAAGCGGCGCTCCTCGGAAATCGTGAGGCCGCCGAGCCGGTCGTAGAGCTCGGCCTTGTCGGGGGCGGGGGAGGTCGCGTCAGTCATGTCTGGGCACCCATTCTACGAGGCGGGCCACCTCGCCAGGCGGGCCCACCCGCCCGGCCGATAGCCTGGGAGAAGAAGGGCCGCGGCGCGCCGCGCCGCGATCGGCCACGACGATAAGCTTGGGAGGAAACACCTCATGACGAACTGGCCGCCGCGCCACCCGGAGGACGACTGGGCCGCGGACTTCGCCGCGGAGGAGCCCGCGCCCGGCGGCGCGTGGCCGCCCAGGCCCACCGAGGCCCTGTCGTGGGCGTTTCGCGCCGGGCTGAACAACGCCGGCGTGTGGCTTACCGCGGGGCTCGCGCTTGGCGCGGCCGCCGGGTTCATGCAGGCGTTCGTCGGCCCCAACATCGAGCCCGGCCAGATCGACGAGGCGGCCCTCGCCTCGCTCGCGCGCGGCGCGGTGACCTACTCGCTGCTCGCCTCGGCGCTGGCGCTCCTCGTCGCGCCCCTCGCCGTCACCGCGGCGCTGAGGCAGGTCGACCGGCCCCGCCTCGACTGGGGATCGGCGCTTCGCGGCGCGAACTACGGGCCGACGTTTCTCACCCAGCTGCTCGCAGGCCTCGCGCAGCTCGCCGCGCTCGTCGTCGTCTCCATGCTCGCCGCCCCGATCATCGGCGGCGCGCTCGCGGCGGGGCCCGGCGGCGCGGCGATCGCCTCGCTGCTCAGCGTGCTCGTCGGGGTCGCGGCGCCCATCCTGCTCGCGCCGTTTCTCATCTACTGGCAGTTCTTCGCCGCCGACCGGCGCGCCACCTTCGGGCGCGCGATCGCGCTCGGCGCCGCGCTGGGGCGCGCGGCCTACAAGCCGACGGTCGGGCTCGTCGCGCTCGTCGTCGGCTACGGGATCGTCGTCTCGCTCGTGGTGGGGCTCGTCTCCGCGGCGGTGGCGCCCGCCGGGCCCACGGCCGTGGCGGTCGTCTCCTCGGCGTTGTCGGCGGCGGCGACGCTGCCGGTCGCGGCGCTTTCGGCCGCGCACCTCTTCCGCCAGGCCGTCGGCGGCCCGCTGCCGCCCGCCGGCGAGGCGCCCCGCGCGCTCTAGTAGCGCGGCCCCGGGGGAGTGAACGACGCGGCCCCGGTGCACGGTCGGGCCGGATTAAGGCTAGTTCTCCTCGAAGCGCAGCTCCGCGAAGCGCACCTCGCCGGCCTCGTCGGAGGCGTCCAGGTCGACGACGCCGCTAAACGCGTAGCCGCGCTCGTCGTCGGGGTCGCGGAGGATCTGGCGCACCGGCCAGCGGCGCCCCTCCTCCTCGATGTGCACGTATCCGGGGCCGCGGGCCTCGGGGCCGGTGTCGACGTCGTCGAACTCGTCGAAGTAGTCGTCCATCGCGGCGGGGAAGTCCGGCCGCTCGTCGAGGTACTCGGTGATCCGGTCGAGCTCCTCTTCCCGCTCGTCGGCGAACAGCGTGACGAGCCTAAAGAGCGCGTTGCGCACCATGATGCGGAACGCCCGCCGGTTCGCGGTGAGCGCGTCGGGGTCCTCCACGCCGAAGGCGACCTCCCGGTCGACGCGCTCCTGGCTCACCGGCTGGTCCGGGTCGGCGAGCTCCGCCCACTCGTCGACGAGCGAGGAGTCGACCTGGCGCAACAGCTCCCCGAGCCAGGCGAGGATGTCGTCGATCTCCTCGGTGCGGTAGGCCTGCGGCAGGGTGTGGCTGAGCGTGCGGTAGCAGTCGGTGAGGTAGCGCAGCACCACCCCCTCGGAGCGCGCCAGCCCGTAGGCGGAGATGAGGTCGGAGAAGGTCATGGCCTTCTCGATCATGTCGCGCAGCACCGACTTCGGGGAGAGCTCGAAGGACTTCGCCCACGGCGCGCCCTCCCGGAACGTGTCGAACGCGTCGCCGAGCAGCTCGGTCAGCGGCTTGGGCCAGGTGATGTCCTCCACCCGGTTCATGCGCTCGGCGTAGTCGACGCCGTCGGCCTTGAGCTCGGCGATCGCCTCGCCGCGCGCGGCGCGCTCCTGGGCGACTAACACCTGGCGCGGGTCGTCGAGGATCGACTCGAAGACGCTGACGATATCCAGGCTGTAGGTCGGCTCCTCGGGGTCCAAGAGCTCGAGCGCGGCGAGCGCGAACGGCGCGAGCGGCTGGTTGAGCGCGAAGTCCCCGTCGAGCTCCTGGGCGAGCTCGAAGACGGGGAACGTGCCCGCCGGCCCGGTCACCTCGCGCTCGGCGACGATGCCCGCGGTGACCATGCCGCGCAGCAGCTCCACGGCGGTGAGGATGTCGTCGTTCTGCTGGGCGCGGGTGTTGTGGCTGCCGCGCAACAGGTGGCGCGCCACCCGGTAGCCGACCGGGCCCTCCTCGTCGACCGTGGCCTGCTTCGGCCGGGCCAGCAGGTTGATGAGCATCGCGTTGCTCACCCGGAACCTCGAGCGCAGCTGCTCCGGCTCCTTCGCGACGAGCTTGTCGTAGGTGTTGCGGTTCCACGACACCGAGCCCTTCCTCGGGCTCTTGAGCTTGAGCTTCTTCGCCTTCTTCGGGTCGTCGCCTGTCTTCCTCCTCGCGCGGGCGTTCTCGATCTCGTGCTCGGGCGCCTCGATAAGCACGGTGCCCTTCGTGTCGAAGCCGGCCCGGCCCGCGCGCCCGGCGATCTGGTGGAACTCGCGGGAGTTGAGGATCCGCTCGCGGCGCCCGTCGAACTTCGCCAGCCCCGTGAACAGCACCGTGCGGATGGGCACGTTGATGCCCACCCCGAGGGTGTCGGTGCCGCAGATGACCTTGAGCAGGCCCTTCTGCGAGAGCCGCTCGACGAGCCGGCGGTACTTCGGCAACAGTCCCGCGTGGTGCACGCCGATGCCCTGGCGCACGAGCGTGCGCAGCCGGCGCCCGAACGTCGTCGTGAACCGGAACGAGCCGATCTCCTCGGCGATCTGACGCTTCTCCTCCTCGGAGACGATGGAAAGCGAGGTGAGCGCCTGGGCGCGCTCGGTGGCCTCCTTCTGGGTGAAGTGCACGATGTAGATCGGCGCCTGGCCGCCCTTGAGCGCCCGCTCCACCGTCTCGTGGACCGGGGTGTCGACATAGGAGAAGTCGAGCGGCACCGGCCGCTCGGAGCCCTCGACGAGGTCCGTCTCCCGGCCGGTGCGGCGGCTTAAGTCGCCGCGCAGCGCGGCCGTGTCGCCGAGGGTCGCGGACATGAGGAGGAACTGCGCCTGCGGCAGCTCGATGAGCGGCACCTGCCACGCCCAGCCGCGGTCCGGGTCCGAGTAGTAGTGGAACTCGTCCATGACCACCTGGTCGATGCGGGCGTGCGGCCCTTCCCGCAGCGCGAGGTTCGCGACGATCTCCGCGGTGGCGCACACGATCGGCGCGGACGCGTTCACCGTCGAATCCCCGGTCATCATGCCGACCTTCTCGGGGCCGAACGTGTCGCACAGGGAGAAGAACTTCTCGCTCACCAACGCCTTGATCGGCGCGGTGTAGAAGGTGCGCTGGCCGCGGGCGAGCGCCATGAAGTGCGCCGCCGCGGCGACCAGCGACTTACCCGAGCCCGTCGGGGTGGCGAGCACGACGTTGTCGCCCGCCGCGAGGCCCAAGATCGCCTCCTCCTGGGCGGGGTAGAGGCTGATCCCCTGCTCGCCGGCCCAGGCGCGAAACGAGTCGACGATCGCCTCGTCGACGTACTGCTCGGGCACATCCGTGAGATCGGGGAGCATGGCGCTGAGAGTCACGCCACCCACTCTAACGGCGCGGCAGGACAAGGCCCGGAGCCGGGCGCGCCCGGAGGACGGGTTAGGGCCCTAGCTACCGCTGGTCGTCGTCGTCCCCGCCGTCGGCGTCGCCGCTGTCCTCGGGGTTGCCGTCGCCCTCGTTCTGCCCGCCGTCGGGCTCGCCGGGGCCGGCCTCGCCGCCCTTGCCGTCCTCAGACTTGCCGCCGCGGCCCTCGTCGAGCGCGGCGAGGAAGCGCTCGAACTCGTCGCCGATCTCCTCGCTCGAGGGGATCTGCTCCGCGGAGCCCGACTCGGGCAGCGCGCCCATCTGCCGGTACTTCGCGACCTCCTCGTCGTACTGCCGCTCGAGCGCGCCGACGACCTGCTGGATCTCCAGGGAGTCGGCGGTCTGCTCCGCGAGCTGCTCCGCGACGCGCTGCTCGTCCTTCGAGAGCGCCAGCAGCGGCAACTCCAGCTGCCCGGCCTGCGCGACCCGCTCGAGGAGCTTGCGCATCGCCTCCGGGTACGGGGAGGCCGCCACGTAGTGCGGCACGTGCGCGGTGAAGCCCGCGACCTTCTTGCCCTTGCGGCCCAGGTGCCGCTCGAGCTGCAGCGCCGCCGCGCCGGGCACGGCGATCTGGCCGGGGAAGCGCACCGCGTCGCCGACGAGCTCCGCGGAGTTGCCGTGCGCGGTGACCACCAGCGGGCGGGTGTGCGGCACCGTCATCGGCGCGGCGTAGAGGCACACCGTCTGGGTGACGTGGAACTTCTCCGCGAGGCCGGCGACCGCGTCGATGAACGAGTTCCACTTCAGGTCCGGCTCGGGGCCGGTGAGCAGCAGGAAGGGCGTGCCCTTCGTGTCGCGCAGCACGTGGAGCTCGAGCGAGATGTCCTCGACGTCGGTCACGGAGCTGCGGTCCAGCGTCGTCGTCGGGCGGCGGGAGCGGTAGTCGATGAGCTCGTCGAGGTTGAAGGACGCGACGAGCCGGTTGTCCAGCGCGGCGAGCAGGTGGCGCGCGGCGCCCGCCACCGCCTGCCCGGCGTCGGCGTAGCCCTCGAGGGCGACGACGAGGGTGATGCTCTGCTCCTCGCCGCTGGGAAGCTCGGGGGACGGGTACTCGAGCCCGTACATGCGGCTGTGCTCGTCAGCCATTGGCTACCTCCTCATCAAGCCACCGTTAGGGTCTCGGCCGCGGCCCGGTGGCCCTGGGGGTGTCGCGCTCGGCGCGCCCGGGGCCGCGGTCGGCGGTGTAGACACCCAGGATAACGCCCTGCCCGGACCCGGTATTCCCGCCGCGCTGTGGATAACTCGCCGTGGTGCGGCCCGCGCTCCACAGGCAGAGCGGCCGCCGGCGCTGCGCCGAGGCGGCGCCGCGGGCACCATCCGGTAGCCATGGAGACCACACCGACGCCGCCCGCGGGCGCGGCGATCAGCGGGCCGGGCGGGCTGCTTGCCGCCCTTCCCGGGCTGCTCGGCTACTTCCCCCGCGACGAGCTCGTGCTCGTCGGCCTCGAGCGCGGGCCCGGTGGCGCGGCACTCGGGCCGGTGGCGAGCCTGCCGCTTCGCGAGCACGCCGGGCAGCTCGCCGCGGCGGCCGCGATCGCAGGAAGCGTCGGCGCCCCGCCCGTGGGGCTCGCACTCGGCCCGGGAAACGCCGGCGCGGCCGCGCGCCTCCTCGTCGACGGCTGGCGGGCTGCCGACCCCGCCAAGTGCCGGCCCCGACCGGAGCCGGTGTGGCACGCGGCAGAGCTCGCCGTGGGGGAGCGCTATCGCCTCGCCGTGCTCGGCGGGCGCGCCGCCCCGCGGGAGGCCGGCCCGGCCGGGGAGGGGCTGATCCCCAGCGTCGCGGCGTCCCCGGCGATGGCCGCGCACCTCGCCGCGGGCGAGCTCCCCGAACTCAGCCGCGAGGAGCTCTTCGCCCCGTACCGCCCGGCCCGCGCGGGCGGCGCGACAGACGAGACGCCCGGGCGGCTCGAGGAGCGGGCCGCGG
>NZ_JH815192.1:21209-50483 GCF_000296405.1 Corynebacterium otitidis ATCC 51513 | reverse complement strand
CCGAGCGCCCTGGCCACGGCCTCACCCGCGCGCTTCGCGCCTGCGCGGCGCGGGGGCGCCTCGCCGAGGCCGCCCGCTCGCTCGGCGAGCCCGGCCCAGGACCGGGATCTGTGCCGACAACCCGGGCATAAAAAGCCGCCCCGGGCCGGGTTAGGGCCTGCGGGGCGGGGCGGAGCTGGGTTCTTAGTCGATGAGCTCGACGCGCAGCGCGTGGCTGAGCTCCGAGGGGATCTCCACGGAGCGGTCGCCGTTGGTGAGCGTGACGAGCCCGCCGTGGTTGACGATGACGACCTCGGAGCCGAGGTCGATGTCCGCGCGTTGGAAGTCGCGCAGGTAGATCCCGTTGACCTGGAGCACCTCGTTGATCTGGGTGATGCGGGCGCGCCGCGGCTGGCTGTCGGGCAGGTCGTAGGCGCGCAGCCCGATGTGCTCGGCGGTCTCGGCGACGTCGGTGTCGAGCTCGTCGAGGCCGGGAACGGGGTTGCCGAAGGGGGAGCGGGCCGCGTCCTCGCCGAGGACGTTGATGACGTTGAGCTCGACCTCGTCGCTCATGACGTGCTCCCAGCGGCAGGCCTCGTCGTGGACCTTGGTGATATCGACCTTGAGCACGTCGGTGAGGAGCCGCTCGGCGAGGCGGTGCTTGCGCATGACCGCGACGGCCTTGCGGCGGCCCTTCTCGGTGAGCTCGATGGTGCGGTCGGGGCGCACGTGGAGGAGCTCGTCGCGCTCCATGCGGGCGACCGTCTGGCTGACGGTCGGCCCGGACTGCTCGAGGCGCTCGACGATGCGGGCGCGCAGGGGAACGATGTTCTCCTCCTCGAGCTCGTAGATCGTGCGGAGATACATCTCCGTGGTGTCAACTAGATCGCGCATCGCACGTCACGCCTTCCCTTTACCCTTTGCCAGGCGCCTCTTTATACTGCTTCGTTGCCGGGGCGCGCTAGTGTTCGTCGTTCGTCTGCAACTAAGAATCGCCTCGCCGCGGACGGCGGCACGCTATCACGGGCCCGCGGCGCCCCGTCGGCCGGGGCGGGCGCGGTCCGGGCGAGGGTACCGTTCGCTGCGAGTCCCAGGATAGCTCACACGGTGGAGACCAAGATTACACCATCGCCTTAAGCCGCTCGCGCTGGACCTTAGCGGGCGTAGTCGCGCAGCCGGGCGGCGCGGCGCCCCTCGCGGAGCTTCTTCATGACCTCGCGCTCGATCTGGCGGACCCGCTCGCGGGAGAGCCCGAACTTCCGGCCGATCTGGTCGAGGGTGCGCGGCACCCCGTCGTTGAGGCCGTAGCGCAGGGTGATGACGTCCTGCTCGCGCTGGTCGAGGGAGCCGAGCACGTCGTGGATGTCGTCGTGGCGCAGCGTCGCGACGACGGAGAGCTCCGCGTCGGCGGCCTCGGCGTCCTCGATGAAGTCCCCGAGCGGGGCTTCCTCGTCCGCGCCGACGGGCATGTCGAGGCTCACCGGGTCGCGGGACTGGCGAAGCAGCAGCTCGACCTTCTCCTCGGGCAGGCCGGACTCGCCGGCGAGCTCCTCGTTGGACGGCTCGCGGCCGAGGTTCTGGTAGAGCTCCCGCTTCAGCCTGGAGAGCTTGTTGACCTGCTCGACGAGGTGGACGGGCAGCCGGATCGTGCGGGACTGGTCCGCCATCCCGCGGGTGATCGCCTGCCTGATCCACCACGTCGCGTACGTGGAGAACTTGAAGCCCTTCTGGTAGTCGAACTTCTCCATCGCGCGGATGAGGCCGAGGTTGCCCTCCTGGATGAGGTCGAGCAGCGGCATGCCGCGGCCCGTGTAGCGCTTCGCGAGCGACACCACGAGGCGGAGGTTCGCCTCGAGGAGGTGGCTGCGCGCCTTCTTGCCCTGCCTCGCGAGCACCTTAAGATCGCGCTTCTTCGCGCGGGTGAGGGGCTCGTCGTGGTCGGCGAGCACGTGCTCCGCGTAGAGGCCCACCTCGATCTGCTTCGCGAGCTCGACCTCGTCGTCCGCGGTCAGAAGGTCGGTCTTGCCGATCCCGTTGAGGTAGACCCGAACGAGGTCGGCCGAGGGATTGTCGTTGGTCTGATTGCGGCGGCTGCCCGGATCCTCCACCTCGGCGTCGTGCTCGTTCGTGGCAGGTTCTGTCATCGAGCCCTCCTTAGGTTCAAGTCTCGTCACCGCTCTACCCATTGGCTCTAACGCATGTGCCCCCGGGATAGTTCCCGCGCCCGTGACGGGGGTTACCCGGCCAGGTGAGGGCGCCTTTTTCGCTAAGCGGCTAGTCCTCGCGGCGGGTGTCGACGAGGACGGTAAAGGGGCCACTGTTGACCGAGGAGACGTCCATGTCCGCGCCGAAGCGGCCCGTCTCCACGTCGAGGCCCCGGCCCTCAAGGTTCGCGACGAGGGCGTCGATGAGCCCGCGGGCGTCCTCGGGCGGGGCGGCCTTCGCCCACGAGGGGCGCCGGCCGCGGCGCGTCTCGCCCTGGAGGGTGAACTGGCTGACGACGAGCACCGGCGCCCCGAGGTCCGCCGCGCCGCGCTCGCCGGGCAGGATCCGCAGCTCGGCGATCTTGCGGGCCATGGTCTCGACGTCTGAGTCGCCGTCCTCGCGGTGGACGCCCACGAGCGCCAGCAGCCCGAGGGTCTCCGGGGCGTCGATCGCGCCGACGGTCTCCCCGTCGACGGTGACGGCCGCCTCGCTGACCCTGCTGATTACCGCCCTCATCTGATTACCGCCCTCATCGCGTCTCCTTATCTATTGGTCTCTATCGGTCGTTCTCGTCGCGCTCGCCCGCCTCGGCGCCGCCGCCGAGCCCGGCGGGGAGCACGAGCCCGTGGCGCACGAGCCCCTCGATCAGCCCCGGCAGCCTGCCGAGCACCTGCCCCTCGTCGAGGCCGCGGGCCGCGCAGTAGAGCGAGGCGGTCTCCCCGAGGCTTAAGCCCTGCGGGTGCAGGCCGGCGAGGATCGCCGCGAGCTCCTCGTCGACCTCGTGGCTGAACCGCGGCCCGTCGGTGCGGGTGAGCCTCAGCGCCGCGCGGGCAAAGCCCTGGCCGGCCTCCTCGTCGGCGAGCGCGACGTCCTCTTTGGCGAGCCCCGAGCGCAGCCGGAAGCGGGAGCTGAGGAGGCCCTCGGCGGTGTGCTCGCGCAGCCACGCGGCGCGGCCGAAGTGCTCCTCGACCTCGTCGCCGAGCCGCCCGGACAGCGGCTGGGTGAGCTCCTCGGCGACGACCTCGGAAGCGTGGTCGCCGATGTCCTTGAGGGCGATGAAGCCCATGCCGATCGCCTCGACGCGCTGCCCGTCGAGGTAGTCGAGCCACGCGCTCGAGCGCCGCTCGCCCTCGGCCGAGCGCGGGTCGACGTTCTCGTCCTTGAGCCACGTCGAGACGTAGGCCGCCGGGTCGACGGCGTCGCGCTCGAGCACCCACGCCGCGACGCCGCGCGCCGGGAGCCAGGAGGCGACGCGCGCCTGCCACGGCTCGCCCTTAACGTGCGCCCACGAGCCGATGACATGGGCGCTCCCGCCTGGGGAGAGGTGCTTCGGCGCGCCCTCGGCGACGATGCGGGTCGCCGCGTCGAGGCCCTCACCGGAATCGCGGTAGACGTGGCCCACCTCGGGCGGGCCGACGACGAACGGCGGGTTCGCGACGATCCGGTCGAAGCGCTCCCCGGCGACGGGCTCGAACCAGCTCCCGAGGCGCAGCTCGACGTTGCCGACCCCGTTGGCCTTGAGCGTCGCGGCGGCGAAGCCGAGGCAACGCTCGGCCACGTCGGTCGCGACGACGCTCTCCGCCACCGCCGCCTGGGCGAGCGCCTGCACCCCGGAGCCCGCCCCGAGGTCGAGCACCCGCCCGGCGGGGGAGCCTGGCACGCTGCCCGCCAGCGAGAGGCTCGCCTGGCCGACGCCGAGGACGTGCTCGCGGCCCGCCGGCCGGTCGAGGAACGCGGCGTCCGCGTCGGAGAGCACCCAGCGCAGCGCCCCGCCGAGCTCATGGGCGCGCGCGTCGAGCAGCAGGCGCACCCGCCCGCCGGGGAGCGCCTCGGCGAGGCCGTCGGACTCGAGGGCGGCGAGCACCTCCCCGCCGATGAGGTCCTCGACCTCGGGACGGGGGAGCGCGTCGTGGAGGAAGACCAGGGAGACCAGCTCCGCCGCGGCCGGCTCGGCGTCCCTCAGGGCGCGGCGCACCGGGGCGGGCTCGCCGCGCAGCAGCGCCGCTCCGGCCCCGCCACCCAGCAGCTCGCCGAGCCCGTCCGAGTCGAGACCCGCCTCGTCGAGCGCGCCGACGAGCGCGGGAGCCGCCTGATAAAGCCCCGGGAGAGCCTCGCGCACCGGTGATCAACCCCTTTTTCATTCGCGGTCTCGGTCGCCCCGGCCGGGCGGCGCGCCGGGTGGGCTGGCGCCGCCTGCCGTGTCCCTTGGAGACTCTACGGGGTGCGGGGGCCAGAGTCCTCGTCGCCGTCGATAACGTCGCCCGGCCCCTCGCCGGGCTGGGGGTCCGGCTCGCCTCCGCCCGCGCCGAGTGCGCCGCTCGCCCTCCCGGAGAGCGCCTCGGGGTGCTCGGCGGCCCACTGGCGCGCTGCGCCGGGCTTGTAGACCTGGCGGCGGCGCGGGTCGCGCGGCTCGCCGCGGGCGTTGGCGACGACGACCGCGAGCCAGGGCAGCGGCACGGAGACGAGGATGAGGCCCGCGGCGACGAGCTCCTGATCCCAGAAGAAGTAGCAGCAGATCGCGAGCACGAGCAGCGGGATGCGGATCCCCTGGAGCCACGCGTAGCGCTTCGCGCGGATGCGCCGGTCCTCCGAGGGGGTGCGCTTTGCGTCGGTGATGAGCACGGGCGCCTGCCGGGTGCCGCGCCTGGTGCCCCGGCTCTCCGCCCGGGGATGCTCGCGCCTTGCCATGGCCACCCAGGCTAACCGGCGCCTTCGCCAAACCGCAGATGGGTGGGGCACAATGGGCCCCGTGACTACCGCAACCCAGACCATCGATAGGGAAAAGACCAGGGAAGAAACCACCACCGGGTCGGAGACCCCGAAGTTCTTCCACTACGTCAAGAAGAACCAGATCGTCGACTCGGCGATCAGCGGCAAGATGGTCGTCGCCCTGTGCGGGGAGACGTTCCCGGTCACGAAGCAGGCCAAGCCGGGCTCCCCGGTCTGCCCCGACTGCGAGCGGATCTTCAAGGGGCTTCGTCGCAAGTGACGGGCGCGGCAGGCGAGGACACCCCGCGCGACGTGGACCTCGCGCCGCTGTCCGGCGACGAGAACCTGCGCGCCTGGCAGCGCGCCGCGCTACGCAAGTACCTTAAGCGGGAACCGAAGGACTTCCTCGCGGTCGCGACCCCCGGAGCGGGCAAGACGACCTTCGCGCTTCGGGTCGCCACCGAGCTCATCCAGCGGCGCGTCGTCGAGCGCATCATCGTCGTCGTGCCCACCGAGCACCTCAAGACCCAGTGGGCCAACGCGGCGGCGAGGGTCGGGCTGTCGCTGGACGCGAAGTTCTCCAACTCGGACCGGCTCAACCGCGCCTACCACGGGATGGCGGTGACCTACGCGCAGGTCTCCCTGCACCCAGCGAAGCACTACCAGCTCGCCACCGCGAGGCGCAGCCTCGTCATCTTCGACGAGATCCACCACGGCGGCGACGCGAAGTCGTGGGGCGACGGCATCCGGGAGGCCTACGCAGACGCGGAGCGCCGCCTGGCGCTGACCGGCACGCCGTTTCGCTCCGACGACGCGCAGATCCCCTTCGTGCGCTACGAGGAGGACGGCGAGGGCCACCTGGTCAGCCAGTCTGACCACACCTACGGGTACGCCGACGCGCTCGCCGACGGGGTGGTGCGCCCGGTGGTGTTCCTCGCCTACTCGGGCGAGGCGCGCTGGCGCGACAGCGCCGGCGAGGAGTACTCCGCCAGGCTCGGGGAGCCCCTCAGCCCCGAGCAGTCGGCCCGGGCGTGGCGCACCGCGCTCGACCCGCGCGGCGAGTGGATCCCCGCGGTGCTCTCCGCGGCGCAGACCAGGCTCGAGCAGCTGCGTCGCGACATCCCGGACGCAGGCGGGCTCGTCATCGCCACCGACGCGAAGTCCGCGCGGGCGTACGCCGCGATCTTGAAGCGCTTCTCGTCGACGCCGGTGACGGTGGTGCTCTCCGACGAGAAGGGCGCCTCGAAGAAGATCGACGAGTTCTCCGAGGGCTCCGACGAGTGGCTCGTCGCCGTGCGCATGGTCTCCGAGGGCGTCGACGTGCCCCGCCTCGCGGTCGGGGTGTACGCCACGTCCGCGTCGACGCCGCTGTTCTTCGCGCAGGCGATCGGGCGCTTCGTGCGCGCCCGCCAGCCCGGGGAGAACGCCTCGATCTTCCTGCCCTCCGTGCCGGTCCTGCTGGACCTCGCGGCGAAGCTCGAGAAGTCCCGCGACCACGTGCTCGGCAAGCCGCACCGGCAAAGCGACGGGCTCGACGACGACCTGCTCGCCCAGGCGAACCGCCAGGAGAACGAGCCCGACCACGAGTCGCCGTACCAGTCGATCGGCGCCGACGCGGAGCTCGACTCGCTCATCTACGACGGCTCGACCTACGGCACCGGAACGATCGCCGGCTCCCAGGAGGAGCAGGACTACCTCGGGCTGCCCGGGCTGCTCAACGCCGAGCAGATGCGCGCCCTGCTCCACAAGCGCCAGGACGAGCAGCTCAAGGAGCGCACCAAGGCCCACGAGGCGGAAGAGAAGCGCGCCGCGGAGGCCCGCCGCAGCGAGGGAGCCAAGCAGGCCAGGGAGCGCGTCGCCAGCGAGGAGATCCCCAAGCTGCGCAAGGAGCTCAACGCCGTCGTCGCGCTCACCGCCTCGCGCACGGGCCGGCCCCACGGCGCGATCCACAACGAGGTGCGCAAGGCCTGCGGCGGGCCGCCCACCGCCCTCGCCAGCGCCGACCAGCTGCGCGCCCGGATCAACTACCTGCGCGACTGGTAGAAATATTGCCCGAGCCTCCTTTTCGAGGCAAAGATTCACAATTCGGTAACGATTCCCTTGAAGAGGCGGTTGAGCGGTCCTGGGTGCACTAGCCTGAGCGTGACAACCACTGGCCCCGCCGGAGACTCCCGGCGGGCCAGCCCCGCGAGAGCGAGAAAGGACCGGTGATCACGCTCCATGGCTACCGACCGCGAGGAGCCCGCCCGCCCCGACGACCCCCAGGCCGGATCCGCCCCCAGCGAGGCCGCCGGTGGGCAGCCCGCCGCCTGGCCCGGCAGCGCTGGGCAGCCCGACCCGGACGAGCGGGTCTACGACACCCCGCCGGCCTACCAGCCCGGGCCCACCGGCTACTACGACTCCGACAACTACGAGGTCGAGGAGGAGAAGAACGCCATCGCGCCCTGGGCGCTGGGCATCGGGCTCGCGGCGCTGCTGCTCAACATCACCATCATCGGGGTGCTCGTCACCCCGCTGCTCGCGATCGCCGCGATCGTGCTCGCGATCATCTCGTTCGTGCGCTCCGCGAAGATGCGTTCCGGGGCGAAGCGCGTGTGGATGGGCGTCGTGGGGCTGGTCTGCGCGGTCCTCACGCTCGTCCTCCTTGGCCTGGGCGCCATGCTGCTCGTCTCCGTCACCAGCGAGGTCCTAACGGAATGCGGCGACGCCATCGACAGTGGCAACGAGCAGCGTATCGAGCAGTGCCTCGAAGACGCGTTCACCGAGTAACCACCGTGGCGGAACGCTCGCCGATTCGGCCCGTCCGCACCAACGCCGCGAAGAGGGTCCTCTCCCTCGACGTGGCGCGCGGGCTCATGCTGCTGTTCATCGCGATCGCCAACCTCGCTACCGTGTGGGCCCCGGCGGTCGACGCGCCGCTCGCTGCGAACACCGGCGGCGTCTACGACGACCGGCTCGCCGACAAGGCGGCCGTGTTCGTCGAGACGCTGCTCGCCCACAACCGCGGCCTGCCCATGTTCGCCACCGTGCTGGGCATCGGCTTCGGCATGATCACCGCGAGCCTCTACCGGCGCGGCTACCCGGTCGGCACGGCCCGGCAAATTCTTGCCAGGCGCTACGGGACGCTCGCGGTGCTGGGCGTCATCCACATGGTCTTTCTTTTCCTGGGCGACATCATGTTCCAGTGGGGCATGATGGGGCTCTTCCTCATCGCGCTGGTCACGGTCCGAAGCCACACCCTGGCGTGGCTCGCGGGCGGTATCTTCGTCGCGGTTGCGCTGCTCATAGGCCTCGCGGCGCTCGGCACGACGCTGGGCGCCGGATCGGTCCTCGCCGGCGGGGAGCTCATCATCCCCGACAGCTACGGCGCGGTCGTTGCCGTCGGGCTGGTGATCCTCGCCGGACAGGTAGTGGCCCTGCCCCTGCTGGCTATGTACCTGCCGCCCGTGCTGCTCGGCGTGATCATCGGCCGTCACGGGATGCTCGGCAGGGTCGGCGAGTACCGCCGCCCGCTCGCCGGCCTCGCGATCGTGGCGGCTGTGGTCGTCGTGCCGTTCAGCATCGCCTGGGCGCTCGCCGAGATCGGCGTGCTCGGCGAGACGGCGGGCGCCGTGTTCCCGGTGCTCAACCTCGCCGTCGGCCTCATCGCCGGCCCGGGCATCGTCGCGGCGCTGGCGCTCGCGCTCGAGCCGCTGCAGCGCCGCGTGCCGGCCGGCGCGCGGGGACGAGACGGGGTACCGGCGTGGCTACTGCCGCTCGTGGCGACCGGCAGGCGCTCGATGAGCGCATACGTCGCGCAGTCGGCTCTGTTCTTCGTCCTCGTTGCGGGCTTCCCGCTCAAGCTCGCCGACGGGGTGGGCGCCGCGGGCCAGCTGCTCATCGCGCTCTTAGTGTGGGGCGCGACCGTGGCCGGCTCTGGTGTGCTCGAGCTCCTCGGCAGGTCCGGGCCGCTCGAGGTGCTGCTGCGGCGCGCGGCCTACGGCAAGAGGGGTCTCCGGCCCGCGCCCGCACAGAACCCCGGGCCCGCCGCGCGTCCCGCCGCCACGCCGGCGGGCAGCTAGCCGCCGCGCCCCGCCTCTCTCCTGAAAAGAGGAGAGGCCGGCTCCCAGACACAGAAAACCGGGCCCCGCTGCCGGCCGATGAAGACCGGGGCGGGGCCCGGTATCGTTCGCGCCTACGGCGCGGTCGCGGCGACTAGCCGAGGAAGTCGCGCGGCGCCTGGAAGCACAAGGGGCGGACATCGTCTATGGTCCGATCGGAAAATGCGCGGTACAGGCTTTGAGACCCCCCCTTCCGTTGGACGCTCGCAAAGCCCCGCCACACGCGTGAGCGTGCTCTCTAGAACCCCCAGCGGCGTGATCGTTGTCGCGGGCACGTCGGTTAAACGGGGCCGTTGCACTACAGCGTGGGGTGGTACCACGTGCAGCAGCAAAACCTAGCGGGGCCGTCTAGATCATTCGAGCATCGGTAAGGATCAGCGCAGGCGCCCCCATAGACAGCCGTCGGCACGCCCTTCAACAGCAACATGTCGACGGAAAGTCAACGGATTGAACATCTCCGGCCCCAGGTGATAACCCGACGACGCGAGAGTGAAGATCAACGGGGTGCTCGCTCGGTGGGTCGACCGCGCGGCCGCGCAGCGTCCGAGAAAAAGAACTCAAAGAATCGTGCGTCCGGACCACCTCCAACAAGGTGCCCCAACGTACGACTGGTCGGAAGCTGTAAAGATGCAACTAATATATTGTCAAAATCTAATATTAGATGGGCAAGCTAGCGGTAGCTAGGTGTGATATGCTTTCGCAAGCCCCGTGATCGAGGTACACCGACCACGAGGCGCGGAAGGACGGTGACGGTCACGTCTTCCCGGACCGGATGGAGGATAGCACCTGGCGGAGGTCGCTCCATGGGCGCTGGAATGCACCGAATATTCAGATAGGGCAAGAGCCCGTTGCCGTGCGGTTTACGGTGCATACGTCTAACTGTATTCAGAGGCGAAATCGGCGTCGGGCGCCTCGAACCAAAATATTCTACTACCTGTAGAAAATACCGCCAGAGGATCTTTGTGTCATCCCCCCCGGAGGGGGCACATTCGACCAGGCGCATAAAAATGAGAGATTTACAGCATATGGTACAAATAGGATTTCGCAAGGCTAGGGTATTATATATCTTCGGTATAATTGCGATGGCGATCGGATCTGTCGCTACCGCAGCTCAGCCGGCAGTAGTTGGCTACGCCGCCGACACATTTCTCATAAACAATGGCAGCGTACGATTATCTATAATAATCCTTATCGTTCTTTTTGTTGTCGATGCGGCGGGGGCGACGTTTGGGCGGCTTGCCCTGGGGATTGCGTCAGAGAGGTTCGTTTTTAACGTAAGGTCGGCATTCTCGACGCGACTTGTCAACTCGGCTATCGAGAAATTCCGACGCTACGATCGTGGCGACATCAATAATCGAGTGGTCGAGGATATTCCGCTGTTTCAACGTCCGTATTTTTCAATATTTCCGGAACTTTTTAGTTCTATACTTCTTGTGGTGTTATGCTTTGGCGGTATGTTTGTCGCAAGTTGGCGCTTGAGTCTAGCGCTGATTATCGTACTAGCCATATTTGGGGTGTTTCTTGTTGTAGTGTTGGCGAAAATCCAAAAGAATGCTAAGGATTCGCGAGAAAGCGAGGCTAGTTATTCCTTATTTCTCTATGAAATACTCTATAATATATTTCCGATTAAGGCGATGGGAGCTAATAATATATTTATTAGGAAGCTAGATGATCGAGCGGAATCTGCTCGGAAAATTGGCGTTCGCCTCGTTGGTTATTCGTCGCTGATAATGCCCGTCGTGAGTATTGGTACGCAGGTAGGCATTGTTGGTGTCCTCGTTCTGGGCGGCGCGCTGACTGTCCGTGGCGATCTGGCTCCGGGTGCTCTAGCTTCGTTTTTTCTTTACCTCATCTATGTAATCACCCCTCTGGTCACGATTGCTACGTCGTTGGGGGAGCTTAAAGAGTCTCGAGTGTCGAAGGATAGGCTGGAGGTGCTCCACGAGGACCTTAATCCGGGGGACTTCCACCTTCACAGTGATGGGGCGTCGTCGGGTGTCGCAGAGATCCACACGTCTGGAGTGACCTATTCGTTTCCGAACGGGAAAACTATTACCTACTCGGATATTAGCATAGTAGGAAACGGAATTCACGGTCTCGCGGGTCCGAACGGAGTCGGAAAAAGTACGTTCCTCACTTTGGTTTCCGGCTTGGTTCGTCCGCAGCGTGGTCGTATACATGTCAGCTCCGGGGAATCCAAGCCTCGTGCATTTGAGGGGCGACCATATTATTTGACCCAGGATCGAGACGTATTCTCCTTGAGCGTGCGCGAAAATATTCTCATGGGGCTGGAGCGCACTGATGAGTGCGTCCTCTCTGCAGCCGAGGCTCTCGGTGTCCGCGGTTTTATCGAGGGGCTACCTCAGGGGCTCGACACCCTTTTAGGTGCGGAGGGGATAAGCTTATCAGGTGGGCAGAAGCAAATTCTTTTCGCGATAAACTTGCTTCTGGCTAAGCCTTCGATCGCTTTGCTGGACGAAATCGCCTCGAACCTAGATACCACAGTGAAGGATAATTTGTTAGGTTGTCTCGCGGAGATGAGTGCCGACAGTCTCATAGTATTCGTCACCCATGATCCGGACGTTCTCCGTCGCTGCGATAACTTCATCGAACTGAAGAGCCGGGTGACATCGTCTTAACGTTTGCCGGTGCAAACACCGACAAGGGTTTTGACGTGTACGGTGATTAAGCAGGGTGGAAGCCTTGTCGGCTCAGCGGGCGGTAACTA
This sequence comes from Corynebacterium otitidis ATCC 51513, assembly GCF_000296405.1. Lineage (GTDB taxonomy): Bacteria > Actinomycetota > Actinomycetes > Mycobacteriales > Mycobacteriaceae > Corynebacterium > Corynebacterium otitidis. Next base: position 38,762 of record NZ_JH815192.1, on the reverse strand, counting down.
TATTTGCCGGCGTGGATGCGTGGGGTCAGAGGCAACTGCCGGGCAGGGATCACGGGGCGCGAAGGTCGCGCATCGTATCGGCCGGTAGCCTGCGCCCCGAGTGCATTGTGGAGTCAACGCCATTCCACACTGACCCGCTCGTCTGCCACTCCGGTGAGGCCCTGATGCTCCGCTTGCCTACAGGGTGGAAGGAAAGTTCTTCAGATGACGAGCTTCGGGCCCCGCGGCCGGCCGATGAAGGCCGGGGCGGGGCCCGAAGTCGTTTACGCCTACGGCGCGGTCGCGCCGATTAGTCGAGGTAGTCGCGCAGCACCTGGGAGCGCGAGGGGTGGCGCAGCTTCGACATCGTCTTCGACTCGATCTGGCGGATCCGCTCGCGCGTGACGCCGTAGACCTGGCCGATCTCGTCTAAGGTGCGCGGCATCCCGTCGGTGAGCCCGAAGCGCAGCCGAACCACGCCGGCCTCCCGCTCGGAGAGCGTCGTGAGCACGTCCTGGAGCTGGTCCTGCAGCAGGGTGAAGGACACCGCGTCGACCGCGACGACGGCCTCGGAGTCCTCGATGAAGTCGCCGAGCTGGCTGTCGCCCTCGTCGCCGATGGTCTGGTCCAGGGAGATCGGCTCGCGCGCGTACTGCTGGATCTCTAAGACCTTGTCCTCGGTGATGTCCATCTCCCGGGCGAGCTCCTGCGGGGTGGGCTCGCGGCCCAAGTCCTGGAGCAGCTCGCGCTGGATGCGGCCGAGCTTGTTGATGACCTCGACCATGTGCACCGGGATGCGGATGGTGCGGGCCTGGTCCGCCATGGCGCGGGTGATGGCCTGCCTGATCCACCACGTCGCGTAGGTCGAGAACTTGTAGCCCTTGGTGTAGTCGAACTTCTCCACGGCGCGGATGAGCCCGAGGTTGCCCTCCTGGATGAGGTCGAGGAAGGCCATGCCGCGGCCGGTGTAGCGCTTCGCGAGCGACACCACGAGGCGGAGGTTCGCCTCCAAGAGGTGGTTCTTCGCCTTGCGGCCGTCGCGGGCGATGGCGCGCATGTCGCGCTTCACAGCGGGGGAGAGCTTGGCGTCCTTGTCGCCGCGCTCCTTCGCCTCGGCCATTTGCTCCATGCGGTAGGTGGCATACAGGCCGGCCTCGATGCGCTTCGCGAGCGAGACCTCCTGCTCGGCGTTGAGGAGCGCGACCTTGCCGATCTGCTTGAGGTAGGCGCGCACCGAGTCCGCCGAGGCGCTGAGCTCCGCGTCCTTGCGGGCCTGTCGCAGCGCCGCGGACTCGTCCTCGTCCCACACCGAGGACCCGTCGTCCTCGTCGTCGTCCTTCTCCTCGGGGTGCTGGTCGGGGATGTTGTCGACCTCGTCGACGCTGTGGGAGTCCTCGTCATCCTCGATGCCGGAGGCCTCCTCGACCGAGGGGTCGTCGGCGAGCTCCTCGTCGGCGGCCTCCGCGTCGGGGTCGGTGACCTCCTCGAGCTCCTCGTCGTGCTGCTCCTCGTCGACGGCGTCGACCGCGTCGGCGAGCTCCGACTCGTTGGGGTTGACGCTCGCGACCGCGGCGTCGTTCTCCGCGGGCTCGTCGCTCACCCCGGCGGTCGTCGAGGTCGCCGGCTTCGTCGCCTTCTTCTGCGCGGCGCGGCGGGTGGTCTTCTTGGCCGTCTTCTTCGCCGCCGACTTCCGGGTGGTCTTCTTCGCGGTCGAGGACGACTTCTTCGTCGCCTTCTTCTTCGCGCCCGTCGTCGACTTCTTCGCCGCGGCCTTGCGCGCGCTCGTCGCGGTCTTCTTGGCGGACTTCTTCGCCGTCTTCTTCGCGGCAGGCGCGTCCTCCCCGGCGGGCTCCGTCGCGGCGGACGCGTGCCCGCCGGCGGGCCGGGCGGCGGCGCGCGGGGTGCGCGCTGCCTTGGGGCTCGCCTTGCGGGCGGTCTTGCGCGCGGTCTTCTTCGCCGTCTTCTTGGCGCGTGCAGGAGCGGCGCCATCCGCTGCGACGGTGGTTTCCGGAGAAGTTGCAGTGCCTTCCACGTACGCCCTTTCGACTGGCTTGTCAGGTCTCATAACGGAACAATCGGTGGCTGCCTCGCCGCCGTGTCGGCTCTTCTGCTCCACGACAACAAGCACCGACGGGGGAGTCATTCCCGCCCGAGAGCGACCGGGTGGCTGGGAGTCGCGCCCGACGCCGGATCCCGGTCGCCGGGGCCGCCCGCGAGGCGGCCCGCATAACCGGGGTGGCGCGGGCGTGACTCCGAGCGCGGCCACGCCAAGCCGCGGCTGCCGACCCGGGTTGTGTCCGTTAAGGCCCCGGGGCGGCGACCAACAAACTTCCAGTGTAGCGGAATCGCGCGTGAACTAGCTACTAGAGGTTGACAAGCGGGCGCGTGTCGTGCCCTCGCGCGCCCCACGAGGGGCGGCGGGCGGGGTCCTTAGGGCTTGATGCCTTCGGCGGCGGCGAGCGCCGCGCCGACGATGCCCGCGGAGTTCTTCAGGCTGGCCGGCACGACCGGCGTGTCGAGCTCGAGGTGGGGCACCCAGCGCTCCGCGTGCTTGGAGACCCCGCCGCCGATGACGAAGAGCCTCGGGTGGAAGAGGTGCTCGTAGGAGCGCAGCACCCTACTTAGGCGCTTCGCCCAGGCAGGGTAGCTCCACTCGTGGCGCTCCTTCGCGGACGCCGAGGCGCGGTGCTCGGCCTCCTTCTTGCCGACCTGCAGGTGGCCGATCTCCGTGTTGGGGAAGAGCTGGCCGTCGAGGAGGAACGCCGAGCCGATCCCCGTGCCGAGGGTGAGGAAGATGACGGGCCCGTCGGTGATGCGCGGGTCCCCGAAGCGGCACTCGGCGATGCCCGCGGCGTCCGCGTCGTTGAGGACGCTCACCTCCCGGCCGCCGAGCGCCTCCTCGAAGAGCGCGCCGACGTGGACGCCCACCCACGAGTCGTCGATATTCGCCGCCGAGTGCGCGGTCTGGTCGGTGACCACCGAGGGCAGGGTGATGCCCACCGGCCCGCCCCAGGAGAAGTGCTCGACGAGCTCGCGCACGGTGCCGGCCACCGCCTGCGGGGTGGCGGGCTTCGGGGTGGCGATGCGATGCCTGGGGGCTAAGAACTCGCCGGTGGTCAGGTCGACGCGGGCGGCCTTGATGCCCGATCCGCCGATGTCGACGCCGAAGGCTTCTCTTGTCATGGTCGGACAGTGTACAAAGCGCCCGAGAAAGCCCCGGGGCGGGCGCGGCGCGGGGTGCTTCACTCCACCCCCGCGGCGGGCTAGCCTCGGGCTCGACGGCGCGCCACACGCCGCGGCGGGCGGCTACAGCCCGCCCACCCGAGGGACATGTCAGAAGGAGGGATGGCAGCCATGGCCGACCGCTTTGACGAGCAGCCCGGCGGCGAGGACGAGGGCGGCTCTGTTGCCGCCGAGTCGCTCGAGGACCTGCGCGAGGCGGAGGACAACGCCGACGCCGTCGACGAGGACGGCAACATCGTCGACTCGTTCACCCCGCGCGGCGACGACACCGTCGACGAGACCCTGGAGACGACCGTGAAGCCCCGGCGCAAGAACGAGTTCACCTGCTCCTCGTGCTTCACCGTGCAGCGGCTCTCGAGGCGGGCGTACACCACCGAGGCCGGCCGGGACGTCTGCCGCGACTGCGTCTAAGCGTCGGGGCCGCGCACGCAGCGGCCCGGCCGACGATGCGCCCGGGCCCGCGCTCCGCGGGCGGGCGCCGTCAGCCGAGGGGAGCGGCGGCGTCCTCGGCCTGGTCGGGCACGAACGCGCGCAGCAGCCCCTCCGGGTCGGTGGTGCCCACCAGCCAGTAGGGGGTGGGATCCTTCGGGTCGTCGAGGACGAGCGCGACCATCTCGTGGACCCAGCCGTGGGACACGACGAACGCCGCCGGGTCGAGCTGGGTGCCCATCGCCGCGCGCTTCGCGGTCGCGGGCACCGCGAGGCTGCGGGCGACGACGTCGTTGGGCAGCCGCGCGCCCGAGACGCTCAGCCACCGGGTGCCGGAGGCGTCCTCGACGACCTCGACGACGGTCGAGGACGCCCACAGGAGGATCCACACGGCGACCGCGCCGAACACGACGAGGCCGCCGATAAGCCACGCCACCGAGCGGTTGAGCGCGAGCTGCGCGGTGAGCAGCGCGACGACCGCGGCCGCCATGACCCACCAGTAGGCCGGCACCCACTGCCGCTCCCGATACACGACGGCGCCGCCGGCCGAGTCCCTTGCACGAGTGGAATTCCGCACGGTCTACAGAGTCTACGGCACGGCACTCGCCCGGCCTCGGGGCCCACCGGCGCGCTGGTAGCATCCGGGGCGTGACTGACGCCATCCGAGTTCAACGCCTCACCCCGGAGGCCACGCTGCCCACCAGGGCCCACCCCGACGACGCGGGCGCGGACCTCTATTCCATCGAAGACGCCGTCCTTCAGCCGGGGGAGCGCCGGCTCGTCGGCACGGGCATCGCCGTGGAGCTCCCGCCGGGCACCGTGGGGCTCATCCACCCCCGATCGGGCCTCGCGGCGCGCAGCGGTGTGACCGTCTTGAACACCCCGGGCACCATCGACGCGGGCTACCGCGGCGAGCTCAAGGTGCTGCTCATTAACCTGGACCCCGAGCGCCCCGCGCGCGTCGAGCGGGGCCAGCGCGTAGCGCAGCTCCTCGTGCAGCGCGTCGAGCTCGTCGACGTCGTCGAGGCCGACGAGCTCTCCGAGACGGCGCGCGGCGCGGGCGGCTACGGCTCGACCGGCCGCTAGCCAGCGGCGCCGCGGCGCGAGACCGCCACACGTGAGATAAGCGACACCGTGACGAACCGGGAGGAGTGGACCCCGCATGGCCCTGTGGCCCTTCGGAAAGAAGAACAAGGATAAGGCCCCCGCCGAGGCGAACGAGCCGAAGGCCGAGCCCGCGGCCGAGGAGGCCGCGCCGGCGCCCGAGGCCCCGGCCGAGCAGGCCCCCGCCGAGGGGAACGCGGCCGGCGCTGAGAACCAGGCCCCGCAAAAGGCCGCCGCCCGGCCCGAGGGCGAGGAGCCGGCCGCGGCGCCGGGGGACGAGAAGCCCGCCGAGCGGCCCGAGCCCGCCGACGCGGCGCCGGCCGCGGAGGCCTCGCCCGCGCCCGAGGGCGGCGGGGAGACCGGCCCGTTCGACGGGGACACCCTCGACATCACCGAGTTCAACTTCGCGGACTTCGCCGTCGGGATCTTGAACCTCGGCTCGATGCGGGTGCCCATGCCCAAGGGCTCCCAGGTCCAGGTCGAGATGTCCGACAAGGGCCCGCGCATGGTCCACATCCTCACCCCGGTCGGCCGGCTCACCCCGGTCGCGTTCGCCGCGCCCACCTCCGGCGGGCTGTGGGAGGACTCCATCTCCGAGCTCACCGACACGATGCGCGAGCGCGGCATGGCCCCCGAGCTCGACTCCGGGCCGTGGGGCCGGGAGATCGTAACCGCCACCGAGAAGGCCGAGAGCCGAGTCATCGGCGCCGACGGGCCGCGCTGGATGCTGCGCATCACCGCCGCCGGGCCGAAGGACAAGGCCGCGGAGCTCGCCGACCTCGCCCGGGAGGTCACCGCCCGCACGTTCGTCTACCGCGGCGAGAAGCCCATCCTCGCCGGCGAGTCGCTGCCGGTCGTTCTGCCCCCGCAGCTCGCCAAGCGCGTCGCCGAGGCGGTGCGCCGCCGCCAGGGCAAGGGCCAGGGCCAGGCGCCCCAGGGTCAGGCCGCGCAGCAGAACCCGGGCCAGAAGCCCCCGCAGGTCCCCGGCCAGGGCCCGGGCGACAACCGCCAGGCCTAGGAGGCGGGCGCCGCCGGCGCCGGTACCGGCCGGCGCGCCCCGGTGCGCTAGAGTGACCGGGATCGACCGCGCCCCGCGGTTCCTACCTTTTTTGGGGCGCGGCCCAGCCGAGCGGAACGTGAGGAGCCCCAGGATCCCGATGAGCGACGACGAGCGATTAGACGGCGGGCGCGATACCGGGGGGCCGACCATCGACGGGCCGACCCTGCTCGCGCAGCTCGGCGGGGTGCGCGGCATGCTCGCCACCGTTCTGCCCGTCGTCGTGTTAGTGCCCGTCGAGGCGCTCTCCTCCATGGGCCCGGCGCTTATCGCGGCCCTGTCGGTCGCCGCGGCGGTCTTCGTGTGGCGGCTGCTGCGCAGGGACAGCCTCCAGCCCGCGATCAGCGGGTTCATCGGCGTGGCGTTCTGCGCGGCGATCGCGTGGTTCATGGGCGAGGCGCGCGGCTACTTCCTCTTCGGGATCTGGGCCTCGGCCGTGTTCTGCGTCGTGTGCGTCGCCTCGCTGATCGCCGGCTGGCCGATCGTCGGCGTCGTGTGGGAGGGCCTCAACGGGCGCGGCACCCGCTGGCGCGCCCACCGCGTCGCGCGCGCCGCGTACGGCTGGGCGACGGCCGCGTGGGCGGCGGTGTTCGCCGCGAGGTTCGTCGTCCAGCAGTTCTTCTACGACGCCGAGGAGACCACCGCGCTGGGCGTCGCGCGCCTCATCATGGGCCTGCCGCTCACCGCCGCGGTCGTCGCGGTGACCATCTGGCAGGTGCGCCGCGCCCGCCGCGCGCTTAGCCCCGCCGAGGCCGAGGACAACGACGCCGCGGGGGACCCTGCCCCCGCCGAGCACGAGGAGGAGCGTTGAGCGAGACCGCCACCATCACCGTCGAGCGCATGGCCCACGGCGGCCGCGGGATCGGCACGATCGACGGGAAGGTCGTCTTCGTGGCCGGGGCGTTCCCCGGCGACGTCGTCGACGCCGCGATCACCAAGAACAAGAAGTCCCACGCCCAGGCCGAGATCGCCCGAATCCTCCAGCCCTCCGCCTTGCGCACCGAGGAGCCCTGCCCGGCGTTCGCCGCCGGCGCGGGCTGCTGCGACTTCTCGCCGCTCGCGCCCGCCGCGCAGCTGCGCCTCAAGGAGGAGATCCTCAACGACCAGCTCTCGCGGCTCGGCGGGTTGGAGGAGCTCCCGCCGATCGCGGCGCGCAGCCTCGCGCCCGCCACGGGCTGGCGCACCCGGGCGCGCCTCGGGGTCGATGCGGAGGGCCGCGCGGGCTTTCGGCGCGCCCGCTCCCGCGAGGTGCTCGCGGGCAAAGAGTGCGCCCAGAACGCGCCCGGGCTGCTCGCCGGCGTCGTCGGGGAGGGCGCGGGGCGCTTCACCCCCGGCGCGGAGCTTATCGCCGCGCTCGGCTCGAACGGGCGGCGCGGCCTCGTGGAGACCCGCCGCGCGGGCCGCGGGCGGCGCGCGGAGCGCGTCGAGCGGCGCCTCGATGGCCCGGCCGCCGTCGAGCAGGTCGTGGGCGAGGATCGCTTCTCGGTGCCGGTCGCGGCGTTCTGGCAGGCCCATGAGGCCGCCCCGGAGGCCTACGTCGACATCGTCTCCGGCCTCGCCGAGGAGGGCCTCGCCGAGGCGGGCCCGGGCCGGCCGGTGGGCTGGGACCTCTACGGCGGGGTGGGGCTCTTCGTACCGACCATCGCGAGTGCCCTCGGCGAGGGCGCGGAGATCCACTCCGTGGACCTCTCCCGCGCCGCGGGCGGCGCGACGACCCCGGAGCCCCGCTTAGCGACGCGGCGCTTCCACCGCGCCCGCGTCGAGTCGGCGGTCGCGCACCTGCCCAGGCCCAGGCTCGTGGTGCTCGACCCGCCGCGCTCCGGCGCGGGTGAGGCGGTCGTCGGGCGGGTCGCCGCCGCCGCGCCCAGCGCGGTCGTCCACGTCGGCTGCGACCCCGCGACCCTGGCCCGCGACCTGGGCGCCTGGGCGCGCGCCGGATACCGGGCGCGCCGCGTGGAGCTCGTCGACGCGTTCCCCGGCACCCACCACGCGGAGGCCATCGCGCTTCTTACCCCGGCCTGACGCGGCTCGGGCCGCGCGGGGGGCGTGAACTAGGCTTGCTGATACTTCAACCGACAGACAGCCGTCCTCGGGGCCGTGGGGGGGGGGCGGGCCCGAGTAGTTTTCCCCGTTTGATTTCCTCGCCGATCGATATGACAGCCGCCAAGGAGCCGATTCGACGCATGAGCATTCTTCGACGCGTGACCTCGCCCGCGGAGCTGAAGGGCCTGAGCGATGAGGAGCTCGGGGAGCTCGCCGACGAGATCCGCCGCTTCTTGATCGAGAAGGTCTCGCGCACCGGCGGGCACATGGGCCCCAACCTGGGCGTCGTGGAGCTCACCGTCGCGCTGCACGCCGTGTTCGATTCGCCGAAGGACCCCATCGTCTTCGACACGTCGCACCAGGCCTACGTGCACAAGATCCTCACCGGCCGGGCCGGCGGCTTCGATCGGCTGCGCTCCAAGGGTGGGCTGTCGGGCTACACCAACCGCTCGGAGAGCGAGCACGACTGGACCGAGTCCTCGCACGCCTCGGCGGCGCTGTCGTACGCCGACGGGCTCTCCCGTGGCTTCGCGATCCGCGGTGAGGCCGAGCGCACCGTCGTCGCCGTCGTCGGCGACGGGGCGCTCACCGGCGGGATGTGTTGGGAGGCGCTCAACAACATCGCCGAGGACGAGCGGCGCAACGTCGTCATCGTCGTCAACGACAACGGGCGCAGCTACTCGCCGACGATCGGCGGCTTCGCGGAGAACCTCTACCGGCTGCGCATGCTCAACACCTACGACCGGGTCATGGAGCAGGGCAAGTCCACCCTGAAGTCCTTAGGGCGGGTGGGGCAGCGCACCTTCGAGGCGCTCCACGCGTTCAAGGAGGGCGTGAAGTCCTCCGTCATCCCCGCCGAGATGTTCCCCGAGCTGGGCATGAAGAACATCGGGCCCGTGCCCGGCCACGACCTCGGCGCCCTTATCGACGCGTTCCGCTACGCGCGCGACTACCGCGGCCCGATCATCGTCCACACCGTCACCGAGAAGGGCCGCGGCTACCCGCCGGCGAGCACCGAGTCGGACGACTTCATGCACTCCTCGGGCCCCATCGACGCGGCCACCGGCCGGCCGATCGCGCGCTCCTCGCGGGGCTTTACCGACGTGTTCTCCGCCGAGCTCGTCGAACTCGGCGAGCGCCGCGACGACGTCGTCGCGATCACCGCGGCGATGGCCGGGCCCACCGGCCTCGAGCCGTTCAAGGCGCGCTTCCCCGATCGCTTCGTCGACGTCGGCATCGCCGAGCAGCACGCCCTGACCTCCGCGGCGGGGCTCGCGCTGTCGGGCCTGCACCCCGTCGTCGCGCTGTACGCGACGTTTTTGAACCGCGGCTTCGACCAGCTCGCCATGGACGTCGGGCTGCTCTCCCAGCCGGTGACGATCGTCCTCGACCGCGCTGGCGTGACCGGCACCGACGGGGCGAGCCACAACGGGCTGTGGGACATGGTCATCGGCTCGCTCGTGCCGGGCGTGCGCATCGCCGCGCCCCGCGACGGCAGGCGGCTCTCCGAGCTGTTCCGCGAGGCCGTCGCCGTCGAGGACGGGCCCACCATCGTGCGCTACCCCAAGGGCTCCCTGCCCGAGGAGATCCCCGCCATCGACGCCGCCCCCGACGGGGTGGAGACGATCTTCGACTCCTCCTCCGAGGCCCCCAACGGCGCGCCGCGGGTGCTTCTCGTCAGCGTCGGCGCGCTCGCCGGGGAGGCCCTCGGCGCGGCCGAGGCCTTAAGCGCCGAGGGCGCCGCCGTCACCGTCGTCGACCCCCGCTGGGTCGCGCCCGTCGCCGAGTCGCTCGGGGGGCTCGCCGCGGCGTCCGACCTCGTCCTCACCGTCGAGGACGGCATGGCCCGGGGCGGCATCGGCTCGCAGCTCTCGGAGTGGCTCGCCGGGCGCGACATCGACGTGCCCGTGCGCCACTGCGCGTTCCCCGCGCTCTTCCCCGAGCACATGTCCCGCGCCGAGCTGCTTGCCGAGGTGGGGCTCGATGCCGCCGGCATCGCCGAGGCCGCCCGCCGCTTCCTTCGCCCCCGCTTCGCCGCCGTGAGCGGGGCGCGCGCCCGCCGCTAGGTGGTAGCGTAGGAATAAAATTTCCCCTAAGCCTGTCGGGCGGCGCGCCCGGCCCGCGCGGAGCGACCAGCCCCGCGGGCCCCGCGCCGCCCGACGGCTAGTCGAGACGTGGCAAGGAGAGCCCCTGTGATCATCGGCATTCCCAAGGAGATCATGAACAACGAGGGCCGCGTCGCCCTCGCCCCGAACGGCGTGGAGGTGCTCGTCGGCGACGGGCACGACGTCCTCGTCGAGGCCGGCGCCGGGGCGGCCTCCTCGTTCGGCGACGAGGCCTACCGCGCCGCCGGCGCGGAGGTCGTCGCCACCGCCGAGGAGGCGTGGGGCCGCGCGGACCTCGTCATCAAGGTCAAGCAGCCCCTGCCCGAGGAGCACCGCTACCTGCGAGCGGACCTCACCGTCTTCACGTACCTCCACCTCGCCGCGGAGGAGGAGCTCACCCGCGCGCTCGTCGACTCGGGCGCGACGTCCATCGCCTACGAGACGGTCCGCGGCCGCGCCGGCGACCTGCCGCTGCTCGCGCCCATGAGCGAGGTCGCCGGGCGCCTCTCCGTCATCGAGGGCGCCCACCACCTCAAGAGCGTGCACGGCGGGCGCGGCGTGCTGCTGCCCGGCGTGCCCGGCACCCCGCCCGGCAAGGTCGTCGTCATCGGCGGCGGGCACGTCGGCCAGGCCGCCGTCGCCATGGCCCACGGGCTGCGCGGCGACGTTACCGTCCTCGACGTCAACCCCGCCGCGCTGCGCGCCATCGACCAGCAGTACCACGGCGCGGTGCGCACGCTGTTTTCCGACCCGGTGACCGTCGCCCAGGAGGTCGCCACCGCCGACCTCGTCGTCGGCGCGGTGCTGGTGACCGGCAGGCGAGCCCCGAAGCTCGTCAGCCACGAGCAGGCCCTCAACATGCGCCCCGGCGCGGTCGTCGTCGACGTCGCGATCGACCAGGGCGGCTGCTTCGAGGACTCGCGGCCCACCTCGCACGACGAGCCGACCTTCACGGTCGGCGAGACGCTCTTCTACTGCGTGCCGAACATGCCCGGCGCGGTGGCGCACACCTCCACCCGGGCGCTGGGCAGCGTCACCCTGCCGTATATCCGCCGCATCGCGGCCGACGGGGTCGACCGGGCGCTCGCCGCGGACGCCGGGCTTGGCGAGGGTCTCATGACCCGCGGCGGCTCGCTCGTCAACGAGGCGGTCGCGCAGTCGCTCAACCTCTAGCGCGCGGCTGAGCGCCCAAGAAGGGGCCGGGAGCGCCACCGCGGCGCGCCCGGCCCCTTTTTCTGCGTCGTACCGAGCCGTCGCCCGCTAGTAAAGGCCCGCCATGAGCGGCACGACGAGCTCGCGCTGCCAGGGGCGCGCGCCCCGCTCGGAGAGGTCGAGCTGCAGGTCGCGGGTGGAGTGCACGGTGCCGCGCTCGGTGGCGTCCCACACCACGGCGCGCAGCGCCGAGGGCTGGACGATGTTCTCGCGCGGCACGTCGATGCGCTCGGAGAGGGTGTCGAGGCGCCCGCGGATCGCCTCGAGCGCAGCGGCGGCCTTGGGGTAGCGGCTCGGCCACGACTGGTGCGGCGGGTGCTCGTGGCGCGGCTCGAGGCGCCTCGGCCAGCGGCTGCGCGGCGACTTTAAGGCCTTGGTCACCGCGTCCATGATCTCTCGCTCGAGGCCGCGCTGCCTAGAGCCCATGTAGGGCGCGCGGCGCACCTCGGCGGGGGAGCGCGGCGGGTTCTCCGCGAGCGCGAGCAGCGCCCGGTCGCGCATCACGAGGTGCGGGGAGAGGTCCTCCTTGCGGGCGCGGTCCTCGCGCCACTCGAAGAGCCCGCGCGCCACGGCGAGCTGCCTCGGCGAGCGCAGCTTCCCGATGCTTTTCACCCGGTCCCAGCGGCGCTCGGGGCGGGGCTCGGATCGGTGCTCCGCGGCGAGCGCCCGGAAGTCCTCTTCGGCCCACTCGAGCTTGCCCTGGGAGTCGAGGATCTCGGTGAGGGCCTCGGCGAGCTCGAGGAGGAGCTCCACGTCGAGCGCGGCGTAGTCGAGCCACTCCGCCGGCAGCGGGGCGGTCGACCAGTCCTCCGCGCCGTGGCCCTTAAGGAGCGTGACGTCGAAGACCCGCTCGAGCATCGCGGCGAGGTTGACGCGGTCAAACCCCGCGAGCCTGCCGGCGAGCTCCGTGTCGAAGAGGCGGCCGGGCTCGAGCCCCAGCCACGACAGGGGCCCTAGGTCCGTGCCGGCGGCGTGGAGCACCCAGTCCTCGCCGCCGAGCACGGGCTTCAGCGCCGCGGTGAGCTCGCGGCGGGCGCCCTCGGGCGCGAAGAGGAAGGTGCCCGCCCCGCGGCGGCGCACCTGGAGGAGGAAGACGCGGTCGTCGTAGCGGAACGACGAGGCGCGCTCGGTATCGATGGCAAACGGCCCGCGCCCCTCGGCGAGCGCCTCGGCCGCGGCCTGGAACTCGTCGGGGGTCTGGCGAAGGGCCGGGCGCCCATCGGCCGGGGAGGTGAGGGTTCTGGGCACGGGCTTCTGGGCGCTCCCTTCGCGCGGCGGGGCCGCTCCGGTGATGCATCGCCCGGGGTTACTTGCGCCCGGGCGTCGTCAGACTCTTGGTTAAGAGGCTAGCGCAGCGTCGCGACGCCCTCGGGCGGCAGGCCCGCGACGTGCGCCAGCACCCCGGCAAACGCCTCGACGTGGGGCGCGAGGTCGAGCCCCACGGCCGTCCACGAGGCGCGCAGCTCCGCCTGGTGGCTGCGCTCCTTGCCGCCGATCTCCCCGAAGCGCACCGAGGCCGTGGAGGTGACCGTCCCGCCGAGGTTCGTGTAGCCCGCGCCCGACTCGTCGAGCTCCTCGGTGAGCCACTGCCACACCACGGTCGGCAGCATCGGGTCCGAGGCGAGCTCGTCGTCCATGTCGGCCTGGATGTAGGCCACCAGGCGCATCTTGCCCGACCACGCCTCCTCGGCGCGCGGGTCGTGGAGGAGGATGAGCCGGCCGAACGCGTCGTCCTCGCTGTCGCGCTCCACCTCGAGCCCGATCGCGTGGCTGTACGGCGCGAGCCGCTGCGGCGGACGGATGTCCCCGAGGCTCATGTCGCCGCGCAGCCTCGCCCGATAGAGCGACTCGACCGCGGAGACGAAGTCCGCCGGCGCGGGGATCTCGCGGGCCGCGGCGTCGGGGGAGGGGTGCGGATTAGTTCCCGTGTCCTTCACGGTCCCCAAAGGTAGCCAGCGCGGCGCGCGCGGTGGTCCAGGCGCGCCGGCGCGCCCACGGGATGGCAGAGGCTCCTGCCCGAGCGCTTCGCTGGCGGGCCGGGGCGCGGCTTATCATGGGGGACACGGCCGGCGGGCGCCCTCCCGGCCGGGGCTTGTCTCCCCGGCCGGGAGGCGCCTGCTGGGCGCGTGTCAGCGGGTAGCACCAAGGCCCCGTGCCGCACGGCCACCGGGGCGGAAAGGACGATGATCTGATGCCCTACCACGAGTTGGACGACAGCGAGAAGCAGCGCCTCAAGGAGCTCAACGAGGTGCAGCGCTACGCGCAGTGGGCGGTGTTCTCGTTCGCCCCCGGGGAGCTCAACGGCCGCCGCGAGGAGGCCGGCCGGGAGCTCGCCGACTACCTGCGCGGCGTGGAGCGCGCCAGCGTGACGGTGCGCGGGATCTACCTCGTCTCGGGGTCGAACCCCGACGGCGAGCTGCTCGTGTGGTGGCACGCAAAGAACTTCGAGGACCTCCAGGACGCGCTCAACGGGCTGCGCCGCGACACGGAGCTCGGCCGCCTCGCGGAGCTCACCTGGGTGGGCAACGGGCTGCACCGGCCCTCCGAGTTCAACAAGGCGCACCTGCCGTCCTTCATCGAGGGTAAGGAGCCGAAGGAGTGGCTGACGATCTACCCGTTCGTGCGCTCCTACGACTGGTATCTCCTTGACCCCGAGAAGCGCCGCGGAATCCTCGCCGACCACGGGCGCGCCGCCGCGTCGTTCAAGGACGTGCAGGCCAACACGATGCCGGCCTTCGCGCTCGGCGACTACGAGTGGATGCTCGCCTTCGAGGCGGACGACCTCGGCCGGATCGTCGACCTCATGCACCGGATGCGCTACACCGAGGCGCGCCGCCACGTGCGCGAGGAGGTGCCCTTCTTCACCGGGCGCCGCCTCGAGCCCGAGGAGCTCGTCGCCCGGCTGCCCTAGGCCTTAAGGCGGGTCGCCGGCGTAGCCCCGCGCGAGAGATAGGCATACAGGTGGGCCCGGCCCCGGGGGGAGGAACTCCCCGCGGGGCCGGGCCCGTCGTCGGTCTAAAGAGGTCGCGGCCGGGGCGCTAGGACGCGCTCACCCGGCTCGACTCGCGCTCCTGGGAGGCCTGCTCCTGCCCGCCGTCGGACTCCTCGTCGGAGACCGGGCGCTCCTCTAAGTCGAGGGCGATGGAGTTGATGCAGTAGCGCTGGTCGGTGGGCGTGTCGAAGCCCTCGCCCTCGAAGACGTGGCCGAGGTGCGACTCGCAGGTCGCGCAGCGCACCTCGATGCGGTGCATGCCCAGCGAGTAATCGTCGATCTCGATGACAGAGTCGCCGGCGAGCGGGGAGAAGAACGACGGCCACCCGCAGTGGGCGTCGAACTTCTCCGTCGAGCGGAAGAGCTCCGCGCCGCAGGCCTTGCAGCGGTAGACGCCTTCGGTGGTGGTGTTGGTGTACTCGCCGACGTGCGGGGCCTCCGTCGCGCCGTGGCGCAGCACGAGGTATTCGTTCTCCTTGAGGCGCTCCCGCCACTCGGTATCGGAGATCATCGTGAATTTTGCCATGGCCTGTGCCTCCTTTGTTCAACCTGCGTCCTTCGAGGTTGTGCGCCGAGACTAGTCTGTGACCCCCGACGCACGAAACCATGCTCCCGCGTCAGGCCCCTGGGCTGCCGAAACGCCCACCGCAGGCGCTGAATATAAAGCGAAGGGGCCGCTGAGCTCGAAAGCTTAAAGTAGACTAAGCGGTACGTTCGGGGCGGCTGGGATGTCCGCTCTGGGCGCTCCTCCCACGGCCTCGACCGCCCCGTCGCCGGGGTGTCCCGCGGCGCGCGCCGGCGCCCGGCGGGGAGCGGGGGAGGGGGCCTCGGCTGGAGAGACGGCGACGCCCCCGGGGCCGGCCGGTGATGGCCGGCGCACGGGGGCGTTAAGTGGAGCGGATGACGAGACTCGAACTCGCGACCCTCACCTTGGCAAGGTGATGCGCTACCAACTGCGCTACATCCGCATGAAGCGAGACGGCGAAACGCCGCCTCTTGGTGCGCGATACTGGGATCGAACCAGTGACCTCTTCCGTGTCAGGGAAGCGCTCTCCCGCTGAGCTAAACGCGCAAGTGTTGTCGCCAGAAGCTGGAGGTGGAAACGGGAATCGAACCCGTGTAAACGGTTTTGCAGACCGTTGCCTAACCACTCGGCCATTCCACCGCGAACCGGGCCCGGTTTCCACCGGGGCCCGGCGCCGGAGCGGATGACGAGACTCGAACTCGCGACCCTCACCATGGCAAGGTGATGCGCTACCAACTGCGCTACATCCGCATTCGCAACCCGGGGAAGCGGAAGGCCCGCCTCCGCGTTGCTCGACCTAATGTATAGCTCCCGCCCGTCGAAGACAAACCCCCAGGCTGTCGGCCCGGCGGCGGCTCGCCGTCGCCCCGCGGTCACCCGGCGGACACCCGGGGTTTCCCTCTCGGGCGGGTCGCGGCAGCCCTCTGTTGTTACCAATCCGGCTCGGTTCGACGCTGCCGGCGCGGGGCGGCACGGGGCGCGGCGTCTCCGAAAAGGGCGGCGAGGCCCGCCGTCGGCGGCCGGCGGCGGGCGCCTCCCGCGGCTTACCTGTTTCCCTGTTTCTTGGTTGCTTTCTCGGGCGGCGCCCCGGGGAGCGACGCGCGCGGGCCGGGCTCGTCGGGGTGTGGCGAGAGCGCTCCGTTCGACTAGGCGCGACCGCCCCGGGCGGGCCGTCGCGGCGGCGTTCCTCCAGGTCCCGGGGGCGGTTAGGCGGATGGGACCCGCGGTGTGTAGAGTAGCGACACGTTGCCGAGCCGGCCCGCCGCGGCGGATTGGTCTCAGGGCAACGGACGTATGGTCCCATGGCTCAGTGGAAGAGCGTTCCGTTCACACCGGAAAGGTCACTGGTTCGATCCCAGTTGGGACCACGATTGGTCAAGCAGGGGAAGGCCCCGGGTCGTTACCGGCCCGGGGCCTTTTTTGCGTGCGCGCCCGCCCGGCTTGGACGTGATCGAGGACACGAAAAAAATTCCGCGAGGCGGAAACTTCGGGCCGCCCCTCCGCGACTATCTCTGTGAACGGCCTGCCACGGGCCGGTTAACACCACAGCCAGTTTTTCGAGGAGGAAGCGCAAGCTTGTTCGCTACCACCGGCAAAAAGAGAGGCGCGGCCCGGCTGGCCGCGGGCGCGCTCGGCGCGGCCGCAGCCCTCGGGCTCGGGGTCGCTCCGGCGTTCGCCCACGACGCCGTCATCGAGTCGAGCCCCGCCGCGGGCGAGACGGTCGCGGAGTTCCCCAAGGAGATCTCGCTGACCTTCTCCGGCGTGCCGAAGGATCAGTTCAACTCGTTCGCGGTCTCGGAGGTGGGAGAGGACGGCAAGCCCGAGAAGCTCTTCGACACCGACGAGCCCGAGCTCGACGGCCAGACCTTCACCATCCCCGTGCCCGACGACGTCGAGGCGGGCGCGGGGGACTACGTCATCGGCTACAACATCACCTCCTCGGACGGGCACGCCACGCCCGGCTCGGTGGAGTTCAGCGTCGCCGGTGAGGGCGAGGAGGCCCACGCCCCGGAGGCCGCCGCCGACGAGGACGAGGGTGTCCCCACCGCGGCGATCGTCGGGATCGTCATCGGCGTCATCGCGGCCATCGCCGTGGCTGCCGCCATCGTTGTGTTCGCAAGGAGGAACAAGAATGCTTAACCACACCGCCCGCCGCCTCGCGGCCCTGGGCTTCGCCGCCTGCGCGTCCGCCGCCCTGGTGGGCTGCGGCTCCGACGACTCGGAGGCCCCGGAGACCTCGACGACGACGCAGAGCTCCGAGCAGCACGCCGAGGCCAAGGCCCACGTCCACGACGGCGTCGTGCGCGCCAAGGGCGACGACTCGGACATGACCGCCATCTTCGGCGAGATCCACAACGAGAGCGACAAGGACATCACCGTCACCGGTTTCGAGGCCGGGCTCGAGGGCGCGACCTTCGAGATCCACGAGATCGTCGACGGCGAGATGCGCCCCAAGGAGGGCGGCCTGACGATCCCCGCGGGCGAGACCGTCTCGCTCGAGCCGGGTGGCGACCACTTCATGGTCCTTGACTACCCGGATCCCATCGAGGCCGGCACCACGATCCCCGTGTCGATCACGCTCTCCGATGGGCAGAGCATCGACCTCGGCGAGTTCGAGGTCCGCGACATGCCCGCCGGCGGCGAGGAGTACGACCACGGCTCCCACGAGCACGGCGAGGGCCACGACCACGGCCACGAGGGCCACGATCATGACCACGCCGGCCACGAGCACGGCGGGGAGGGCCACTAGCGATGGCCGGCCCCGGTTCCGTCGGTAGCGAGGGCTTCAGCCGGCGCCGCTTCGTCGGCGCGGCCGGGTTCGGCGCCGCGGCCGCCGGGGCCATCGCCGCGGGCCTGGGCGGCG
>NZ_JH815192.1:0-21109 GCF_000296405.1 Corynebacterium otitidis ATCC 51513 | reverse complement strand
CCCGGCCCGCGGCCGCGGCAGAGCCGAGCGGCGAGCCCGGCGAGCCCGCCGACACGGTCGACTTCGACGGCGCGCACCAGGCGGGGATCGCCACCCCGCCCCAGGACCACGCCCGCCTCGTCGGGCTCGACCTCGCCGAGGGCGCGACGCGCGAGCGCGTCCGCAACCTCATGCGGGTGTGGACCGACGACGCGCGCCGGCTGTGCGCCGGCTCCGCGCCGCTGGGCAGCCTCGAGCCGGAGATCGCCGCCTCGCCGGGCGCGCTCACCGTCACCGTCGGCCTCGGGCCGGGCTTCTTCGAGCGGCTCGGCCTCCAGGCCGAGCGGCCTGCCTGGCTCGGCGAGCTGGAGCACTTCGCCGGCGACGAGCTCGAGGATCGCTGGGGCCAGACCGACCTCGTGCTGCAGCTCTGCGGCAACGACCGGTTGGCCCTGAGCTACGCCTCCCGGCACCTGCTGCGCGCCGCGGCGGCGGTCGCCACGACCGCGTGGGTCCAGGAGGGCTTCCTGCCGAGGGGCGGGCACGGCCGCGGCACGCCGCGCAACCTCTTCGGCCAGAAAGACGGCACCGTCAACCCCCGCGGCGACCACGAGCTCGCCGAGCAGGTGTGGATCGACTCCGGGCCGAACTGGCTGATGGGCGGCACCGCGATGGTGGTGCGGCGCATCTCCATGGACCTCGACGGCTGGCAGGCCCTCGACCGCGCCTCCAGGGAGCGGGCCCTGGGCCGCGACTTGAAGGACGGCGCGCCGCTCTCGGGCGGCGGGGAGTTCAACGACATTGACACCGCGGTCCTCGACGAGCGGGGGCTGCCCAAGGTCGACAAGTTCTCGCACGCGGCGCGCGCCACGCCGCCGCGCGACAAGCCGGGGCAGCGGCTGCTGCGTCGCTCCTACTCCTATGCCGACGCCCCCGTCCCCGGCGAGTCCGGGCTCGTCTTCGTGTGCTTCCAGAAGGACCCGGGCGAGCAGTTCGTGCCGATCCAGCGCCGGCTCGCCGAGGCGGACCGGATGAGCGAGTGGTTCACCCACGTCGGCTCCGCGGTCTACGCGGTACCCCGCGGCGCGGAGAATCGCCCCGGCGGCTTCCTCGCCGCCGGGCTGCTTGGCGCGGGGTAGGGCGCCTGTAGGATATTTAATCGGCAGCGCCCGACCGGCTCCGACCTCCGGCCGCCCGCCGCCCCCGCCGCCGCGCGGGGCGGCGGTCCCGGCCCGAAGAGGCCGGGTCGCCGGCTTTTCGGGCGCGCGATCCAGTCGCCCGCGGCCGCGCCCCGGTATGGCGCCGCCGCCGAGAGCTCGAGTGAAGGAGCATCGATTTCCCCCATGGCCAACGCGCTCAACGTCGCCCCGGAAACCCCGCTCAAGCCCGTGACCGTGCCCGCCGGCACGCCGATCGGCCAGGTCGTCCGCGAGGCGGACCTGCCCACTAAGGGGCCGGGCGCGATCGTCGCGGCCCGGAACTCGGCCGGGGAGATCAAGGACCTCTCCCTGATCCCGGAGGCCGACGAGGCCTTCGAGCCGGTGCCCGCGGACTCCGAGGACGGCCGGGCGGTCATCCGCCACTCGTGCGCGCACGTCCTCGCCCAGGCGGTGCAGCGCGAGTTCCCCGGCACGAAGCTCGGCATCGGGCCGGCGATCGAGAACGGCTTCTACTACGACTTCGACGTCGCCGAGCCGTTCACCCCGGAGGACCTGCGCACGCTCGAGAAGCGGATGAAGAAGATCATCAAGCAGGGCCAGAAGTTCTCCCGCCGCGTGTGGGCGAGCAAGGAGGAGGCGCGCGAGGCGCTCGCCGACGAGCCCTACAAGCTCGAGCTCATCGACGACAAGGGCAACGTCGACCCCGACTCCGACGAGGCCACCGAGGTCGGCGAGGGCGAGCTGACGGCCTACGACAACATCAACCCGCGCACCAAGGACGTCGAGTGGTTCGACCTGTGCCGCGGGCCGCACGTGCCGACGACGAAGTACATCCCGGCGTTCAAGCTCACCCGCACCTCGGCCGCATACTGGCGCGGCGACCAGAACAACGCGGGCCTCCAGCGGGTCTACGGCACCGCCTGGGAGTCGAAGGAGGCACTCGACGACTACCTCACGATGATGGAGGAGGCCGAGCGCCGCGACCACCGCCGGCTCGGCCAGGAGCTCGACCTGTTCAGCTTCCCCGACGAGATCGGCTCGGGCCTGCCCGTCTTCCACCCGGACGGCGGGATTGTGCGCCAGGAGATGGAGCAGCGCTCCAGGGAGCGCCACATCGAGGCGGGCTACCAGTTCGTCAACACCCCGCACATCACCAAGGGCGACCTCTTCCAGAAGTCGGGGCACCTCGACTGGTACGCCGACGGGATGTTCCCGGCGATGCAGCTCGACGGGGAGACCGACGCCGAGGGCAACGTCACGAAGCCGGCGCAGGACTACTACGTCAAGCCGATGAACTGCCCGATGCACAACCTCATCTTCGCCTCGCGGGGCCGCTCCTACCGCGAGCTGCCGCTTCGGCTCTTCGAGTTCGGCACGGTGTACCGCTACGAGAAGTCCGGCGTCGTGCACGGGCTGACCCGCGCGCGCGGTTTCACGCAGGACGACGCGCACATCTACTGCACCGAGGACCAGCTCGAGGACGAGCTCACCACGGTGCTGGAGTTCATCATCTCGCTGCTCAAGGACTACGGGCTCGACGACTTCTACCTCGAGCTGTCCACCCGCGACCCGAACAAGTACGTTGGCAGCGACGAGGTGTGGCACCGCGCCACCGAGACGCTGCGCGAGGTCGCGACGCGCTCCGGGCTCGAGCTCGTGCCCGACCCGGAGGGCGCGGCGTTCTACGGCCCGAAGATCTCGGTCCAGGCGCGCGACGCGATCGGGCGCACCTGGCAGATGTCGACGGTGCAGCTCGACTTCAACCTCCCGGAGCGTTTCGGTCTCGAGTACACCGCCCCGGACGGGCAGAAGAAGCGCCCGGTGATGATCCACCGCGCGCTCTTCGGCTCGATCGAGCGGTTCTTCGGCGTGCTGCTCGAGCACTACGCCGGCGCGTTCCCGGCGTGGCTCGCGCCGCACCAGGTCGTCGGCATCCCCGTCGCCGACGAGTTCGCCAGCCACCTCGAGGAGGTCGCGGCCAGGCTGCGCTCCCGCGGGGTGCGCGCCGAGGTCGACGGCTCGGACGACCGGATGCAGAAGAAGATCCGCACCCACACCACCCGAAAAGTGCCGTTCATGCTCGTCGCGGGCGCCCGCGACGTCGAGGCCGGGGCGGTGAGCTTCCGGTTCCTTAACGGCTCCACGCTCAACGGCGTGCCCGTCGACGAGGCCGTCGAGCTCATCGCGGCGTGGGTCGCCTCCCGGCGCAACGAGCAGCCCGACGAGGCGCTGGTGAGCGCCGAGCGCGGCTAGCCCGCGGGGTCGGCGACAGCGCAATGCCAGGCGATCCGCGCGACGTGAGGAAGGTGCGACGATGAGCGACAGCGAGCAGCCCGGGCAACCCGGCCCCGCCGGGGGCTCGTGGGTGGACACAGGCTACGGCCGGCCCGACGGCATCGAGCGGCTGTGGGCGCCTTACCGCAAGGCCTATATCGCCGCCGCGCCCGAGGAGCGCGAGGGCGAGGAGGCCGACGGCGCCAAGGACTCCGGGGAGGAGTCATCGGGCGACCCGTTCCTCGACGCGCCGCGCCACGACGACGAGGACTCGCTCATCGTCGCGCGCGGGCGCACCGTCTACTGCCTGCTCAACCTCTATCCCTACAACGCGGGCCACGTCATGGTCATCCCGTACCGGCAGGTCACCGAGCTTGAGGAGCTCACCGCCGAGGAGCGCGTCGAGCTCATGGACTTCACCGTCACCGCGATCCGGGCGCTCAAGCTCATCGACGAGCCGGAGGGCTTCAACGTCGGCTTCAACCTGGGCTCCGGCTCGGGCGGCTCGGTGCGCAGCCACCTCCACCAGCACGTCGTGCCCCGCTGGTCGGGGGACGCGAACTTCATGACTGTGCTCGGCGGCACGAAGGTGCTGCCCGAGCTGCTCAAGGAGACCAGGCGGCGCCTTGCCTCGGCCTGGCGCGAGGTCGAGGCGGGGGAGCGGCGTCGTGCTTAGCGTGCGGGGCCGCCGGCCCACCGAGGTGCTCATCGAACCGATCGCCCGCGGGCTTCTCAAGGCACGCGTCTCCCCGAACGTCGTCACCGTCGTCGGCGCGGCCGGCGCCACGCTCGTGGCGGTGCTGCTCATCCCCGCGGGCTACCTCACCCTCGCGGCGATCCTGTCGGGCCTGTTCGCGGCGAGCGACCTCATCGACGGGGCGATGGCGAGGCTGCGCGACAGCGGCACGCGCTTCGGCGCGACGCTGGACGCGACGTGCGACCGCATCACCGACGGGGCGCTGTTCGCGGCGATCACCTATTGGCTCGTCGACTCCTACAACGCGCACGGCGCGCTCGTCGCGGCGTCGCTCACGGTGTTGGTGTGCTCGCAGGTGACCTCCTACGTCAAGGCCCGCGGGGAGGCCAACGGCTTCCGCATGGAGGGCGGCCTCGTCGAGCGCGCCGAGCGCCTCATCATCGGGCTCGTGGGCTTAGGCCTGCACGGCGTCGGGGTGCCGTACGCCATCGACGTGGCGCTGTGGCTGCTCGCTGTGGGCTCGGTGTTCACCGTCGTCCAGCGGCTGCGCATGGCAGCCAAGGATCCCGCGGCGGGCGAGCCGACCGCCCCGCCGGCCGGGGCGTCGGGCGCGCGCTAGCGGCCGCGACGACAGCGCAGGCAGGAGAGTAAAAGGGGAGAGCATGGTCGACTGGCAGGCGGCGGGCTACCTGGCGGGCTGGCGGCTCGTTCGGCTCGTGCCGGAGCCGGCGGTGCGCGCCGCGTGCCGGATCGCCGCGCGGGCGGTCTCCCGGGGCGGGCGGGGCATGCCGCAGCTGCGGCGCAACCTCTCCCGCGTCGTCGGGCCCGCGAACGTCACCCGCCGCCTGGTGACCGAGGCGGTCTACAGCTACGCGCGATACTGGGCAGAAGCCTTCCGGCTACCGGCGCTGGCGAGGCGCGAAGACTTCCAGGAGCGACTCGGCCGCATGGTGGTGGGGCGGGAGCGCTTCGAGGCCTCCCTAGGGGAGGGCAGGGGAGTCGTGCTCGTGCTGCCGCACACCGGCAACTGGGACATGGCCGGCGCGCTACTCGTCCACGACTACGAGAGCTTCACCACCGTCGCGGAGCGCCTCAAGCCCGAGAGCCTGTTTCAGGCGTTCGTCGACTACCGCGAGTCGCTGGGCTTCCGGGTGCTGCCGCTCACCGGCTCGGAGCCGCCGATGCCGCGCCTCGTCGAGACGCTCGAGGCCGGCGGGGTGGTGTGCCTGCTCGGGGAGCGCGACTTGAAGGCCCGCGGCGTGAAGGTGGAGTTCTTCGGCGAGGAGTGCACCATGCCCGTCGGCGCGGCGGAGCTCGCGCGCCGCACGGGCGCGGCGCTGCACGTCGTGCACTCCTGGTTCGAGGGCGACGACGCGTGGGGGATCTCCGTCTCGGAGCGGGTGTCCGCCCCGCGCGACGCGGACGTCGCCGCGATCCAGCAGCGGATCGCGGACCTCTTCGCGGCGAACATTTCCCGCCACCCGGCCGACTGGCATATGCTCCAACCCCTGTGGCCCGCGGACGTGCCCCTCAACCGTCAGGAGCGGCGCGACCGCGAGGCAGCGAAGAAGCGTCGCCGAGCCGAGGGAGAGGGGTAGGAAAGCCGTGCGGATTGGGCTGGTGTGCCCCTATTCCTTCGACGCGCCCGGCGGGGTGCAGGCCCACATCCTCGACCTCGCGGGCGTGCTGCGGCGTCGCGGCCACCACGTCGAGGTGCTCGGACCGGCGGGCAAGAACGCCGAGCTTCCCGACTTCGTCACCCGCGGCGGCGGGGCGGTGCCGATCGTCTACAACGGCTCGGTCGCGAGGCTCGCGATCGGCCCGCAGGTGCCCTGGCACGTGCGCCGCTTCATCAAGCGCGGCCGCTTCGACGTGCTCCACCTCCACGAGCCGAACTCGCCGAGCTTCTCCATGGCGGCGCTCGCGATGGCCAGCGGCCCGATCGTCGCGACCTACCACGCCTCGGCGAGCCGCTCGCGGGTGCTGCGCTTCTTCCTGCCGATCCTTCGGCCCTTCCTGGAGAAGATCCGCGCCGGCATCGCGGTCTCCGAGCTGGCGCGCCGCTGGCAGGTCGAGCAGCTCGGCGGCGACCCCGTCCTCATCCCCAACGGGGTGGAGACCGCCCGCTTCACCGCCGCCGACCGCCACGTCGACGACGACAACGACGACGAGCGGCCGCTCACCGTCGCGTTCCTCGGGCGGCTCGACGAGCCGCGCAAGGGCCTGGGCGTGCTCAGCGGCGCGCTCTCCCGGCTCTCCGAGGCGGACCGCTCGCGCTTGAGGCTCACCGTCATGGGCGGCGGGCGTAGCCGGCTGCGCTCCCACGGCGTGCCCGTGCGCGCGCTCGGCCGCGTGAGCGAGGAGGTCAAGGCCGCGGAGCTCGGCCGCGCCGATATCTACGTCGCGCCCAACACCGGCGGGGAGAGCTTCGGCATCGTGCTCGTCGAGGCGATGGCCGCCGGCTGCGCGGTCGTCGCCTCCGACCTCGAGGCCTTCGGCGCCGTGTGTGCCGCAGAGACCGAGTCTCCTGCGGGCCTGCTCTTCGACACCGGCAGCGCCGACGGGCTCGCCCGCGCGCTCGAGCGGCTCATCCACGAGCCCGCCGAGCGCCGCCGGCTCGCCGCCGCCGGGCGGGAGCGCGCCCGCGCCTTCGACTGGGAGCGCGTCGCCGACCAGATCCTCGCCGTCTACGAGACCGTCGCCGACGGCACGACCGTCGACGCCAGGTAGGAGGATAACGCCGTGTTCTGGGCCATCGCCGCCGCCGTTCTCGCCACCGCCGCGCTCGCGTGGGCCCTTTTTACCGCGCAGCGCCTCAACCGGCTCCACATCCGCACCGACTCCGCCAGGCTTAGGCTCCAGGCCGCGCTTGATCAGCGCTCCGCGCTCATCCGCGCGCTCGTGCCCGACCTCGCCGAGCAGGCCGAGGAGGCCGCCGCCATCGAGGTCGAGGGCCCGGGAATCAGGCGCCGCGCCGCCCTCGAGGCGAGGCTCAGCCGTAGGCTCGCCGCGCTCGGCCGGGAGCCCGAGGGCGAGCCGCCCGCCGCGATCGCCGAGGCGGGCGCCCGCGTCGAGCTCGCCTACCGCTTCTACAACGAGGCCGTCGCCGACACCCGCGCGCTGCGCACCCGACCCCTCATCCGGCTGCTGCGCCTCGGCGGGCGCG
Organism: Corynebacterium otitidis ATCC 51513; assembly: GCF_000296405.1. GTDB lineage: Bacteria > Actinomycetota > Actinomycetes > Mycobacteriales > Mycobacteriaceae > Corynebacterium > Corynebacterium otitidis. The sequence goes on along the minus strand of NZ_JH815192.1, from coordinate 13,833 downwards.
CGCCCCTGCCCGACTACTTCCACGCCCCCGAGGTCGGCGCCTAAATAGCCCCCGCCGCCCGAGCCCCGCGCCTAGAATCGAGCCCCACGCGCCGCCCCGACATCCGCGGCGGCGCCTATGCGACGACCACGCCAGCGAGGACGGGAAAGGGGGCGGGACTCCCGTGTCGGGACCCCAGAAAATACGCCTACGACAGGACGGCCCCGAGAGGCTCGTCGGGCCCGCGTTCCCCGAGGGACCCGAGCGCACCTTCGGCGGGGTGTTCATCGGCCAGGGGCTCGCCGCCGCCGAGGCCGAGCCCGGCGAACACGAGGCCCACGCGCTGCACGCGACGTTCCTGCGCCCCGGCGACGCCACCAAGGAGACCACCTGGACGGTCGAGACGCTGCGCGCCGGGCGCAGCTTCACCGTGCGCGTCGCCGACGCCTACCAGGACGACCGGCACGTCTTCCGCGCCACGGTGAGCCTCCAGCGCCCCGGCGACCCCGGGCCCGCCCACGAGGCGCCGATCCCTGAGGTCCCCGGCCCTAAGGAGCTCGCCGGGCAGGGCGCGGGCGCGGGCGACGTCGCCGACTGGGACCCCGACTGGGAGCGGCTCGACGCGCTCACGGACCGCCCGGACGAGCTCGCGTTCTGGTTCCGCTACCGCGGCGCCGAGGAGTTCGCCACGCCCGCCGAGGCGCGCGCCGGTCTGGCGTTCTTCTCCGACTACGGGCTGCTCGGCACGGCGCTCGGGCCGCACCCCGGCGCGCGGGTGCAGCAGGCCAGCCTCGACCACTCGCTGTGGCTGTTTTCGACCCCGCGGCTGGGTGATTGGCACCTCTATTCGTGCGTCTCGCCGCGCGCGGGGGACGGCCGGGCGCTGTGCCGGGGCCACATCCACGACGCCTCCGGCCGGCTCGTCGCCGCGGTCGCCCAGGAGGGCCTCACGCGCACGCTGCGGGACTAGGTGGAAAGGACAACCGGGCGGACCTTTCCGCCCCGGGCGGGCCCGCGCTAAGATGGCCGGGCAGAATTCTTCGCTTTCCCGAAGAGAAAGGACGCCATGTCAGGGCATTCCAAGTGGGCGACCACCAAGCACAAGAAGGCCGCCAACGACGCTAAGCGGGGCAAGGAGTTCGCCAAGCTCGTGAAGAACATCGAGGTCGCCGCGCGCACCGGCGGCGGCGATCCCGCGGCCAACCCCACCTTGGATGACATGATCAAGAAGGCCAAGAAGGCCTCCGTTCCCAACGACAACATCGAGCGGGCCCGCAAGCGCGGCTCGGGCGAGCTCTCCGGCGGCGCGGACTACCAGACCACGATGTACGAGGGCTACGGCCCGCAGGGCGTGGCGATGCTCATCGAGTGCCTCACCGACAACCGCAACCGCGCCGCGACCGAGGTGCGCACCGCGATGACGAAGAACGGCGGCAACATGGCCGACTCCGGCGCGGTGTCCTACATGTTCGACCGCAAGGGCGTCGTCCAGGTCAAGAAGGACGGCGTCACCGAGGACGACGTCATGCTCGCGGTGCTCGAGGCGGGCGCCGAGGAGGTCAACGAGCTCGACGAGACCTTCGAGATCGTCTCTACCCCCGGCGACACCGCGGCCGTGCGCGAGGCGCTCGCCGACGCCGGCATCGAGGTCGAGGACGCCGACCAGGACTTCCGCGCCTCCGTCGACGCGCCCGTCGACCTCGACGGCGCTAAGAAGATCGCGCGGCTCATCGACGCGCTCGAAGAGTCCGACGACGTGCAGAACGTCTACACCAACATGGAGGCCCCCGACGACGTCCTCGAGCAGCTCGACGCCTAGCGCGCGCCCCGCGGCGGGGCTCAACGTCATGGGCATCGACCCGGGGCTGACCCGCTGCGGGCTCTCCGTCGTGAAAACCGGCCGCGGCCGCTCGCTGAAACCCGTGGCCGTGGGCGTGGCGCGCACCCCGTCGGGCGCGCCGCTCACCGAGCGGCTGCTCACGCTCTCCGACGCGGTCGGGGAGTGGATGGACGACTACGAGCCCGACGTCGTGGCCATCGAGCGGGTCTTCGAGCGCGGCGAGGTCTCCACCGTCATGCACACCGCCCACGCGGTGGGCGTGTTAGTGCTCGCCGCGGCGCGCCGCGGCCTCGAGGTGCACATGTACACCCCGAGCGAGGTGAAGAAGGCCATCACCGGCAACGGGCGCGCCGACAAGGCGCAGATGACCTCGATGATCACCCGCATCCTCGGCCTCGGCGAGGCCCCGAAGCCCGCGGACGCGGCCGACGCGCTCGCGCTCGCGGTGTGCCACGCGTGGCGCGCGCCGTTCCTCGCGGCGACCGGCGGGCCCGATAACCCGGCGGCCACGCCCGCGCAGCGGCGCCTCGCCGAGGCGAGGCAGAAGGCCAAGCGCACGCCGAACGCGTGGAAGACTGCGCAGCGCACCATCCCCGCCCGCGGCGGCGGGCCACGCTAGCGCCCCGGCCCCGCCGGGCCGCCCGAAGAAGGGAAGCTGACACCCAGAGATGATCGCCTCGCTCAGCGGTACCGTCGTCGACCTCGGCATCAACGGGGCCGTCATCGAGTGCGCCGGCGTCGGCTACGCCGTCGCCGCGACGCCCGCCACGCTCGCGACGCTGCGCCGCGGGGAGTCCGCTCGGCTGCTCACCACGCTCGTTCTGCGCGAGAACTCCGTGACCCTCTACGGCTTCGCCGACCCCGAGTCCCGGGAGCTCTTCGACACCCTCCAGGGGGTCTCCGGGGTGGGGCCGAAGGTCGCGCTCGCCGTGGAGTCCGTCTTCAGCCCCGAGGAGCTCGCCGCCGCGATCGGCGCGGGCGACGCGAAGTCCATCCAGCGCGTCCCCGGGGTCGGTAAGCGCATGGCCGAGCGCATGATCGTCGAGCTCAAGGACAAGCTCCCCGCCCCGACCTTCGCGGAGCCCGACGGCGAAGCCCCCGCCCAGGCGGCAGGCGAGCCCGCCGGCGCCGCCGGCCCCGTCGCGGAGGCCCTCGAGGGGCTGGGCTTCACCTCCGCCGCCGCCGCGAAGGCGGCCCGCGCCGCCGCCGAAGCGAACCCCGACGCCGACGTGCCCGCCGTGCTGCGCGCCGCACTGCGCAGCCTCGGCCCCGGCGCCTAGCCGGAGGCGCCAAGCCCCCCGGCCCGCGCGGGGAACCGATCGCCCCGCCGCCGGGGTCGCATCTATCGTTAAGCCCAACATGACCACGAAAACCCCCGCCCGGCGGCGGCCGGGCGGGGGAGTAGAGCACACGGACTTGAGGAGGCCGCGGTGTCGAGCATTGAGCGAACCGAGTTCCAGGGCCCCGGCAACGACGCCGTGGACCCCGCGGCCCAGCCCGGGGAGCGCGACAGCGAGAAGAACTTAAGGCCCAAAAGCCTCGACTCGTTCATCGGGCAGGAGAAGGTCCGCGAGCAGCTCGGCCTCGTCATCAGCGGCGCCCGCTCCCGCGGGGTGACCCCTGATCACGTTTTGCTCTCCGGGCCGCCGGGTCTCGGCAAGACGACCATGGCGATGATCGTCGCCCAGGAGCTCGGCGCGAGCCTGCGGATGACCTCCGGCCCCGCGCTTGAGCGCGCCGGCGACCTCGCGGCGATGCTCTCCAACCTCATGGAGGGCGACGTGCTCTTCATCGACGAGATCCACCGCATCGCCCGCCCCGCCGAGGAAATGCTCTACATGGCGATGGAGGACTTCCGCATCGACGTCATCGTCGGCAAGGGCCCGGGCGCGACGTCCATCCCGCTCGACCTGCCGCCCTTCACGCTCGTCGGCGCGACGACCCGCTCCGGGATGCTCACCGGCCCGCTGCGCGACCGCTTCGGCTTCACCGCCCAGATGGAGTTTTACTCCCCGGAGGAGCTCACCGAGGTCGTGCGCCGCACCGCCGACATCCTCGACGTCGACGTCGCCGACGACGCCGCCGTAGAGATCGCCTCCCGCTCCCGCGGCACCCCGAGGATCGCCAACCGGCTGCTGCGCCGGGTGCGCGACTACGCCGACGTGCGCGCCGGCGGCGCCATCGACCTTGACGCCGCACGCGGGGCGCTGGCGATCTTCGACGTCGACGAGCTCGGCCTCGACGCCCTCGACCGCTCCGTTCTCCACGCGCTCGTCGTCGGCCACGGCGGCGGGCCCGTCGGGCTCAACACGCTCGCCATCGCCGTCGGCGAAGAGCCCAGCACCGTTGAGGACGTCTGCGAGCCCTACCTCGTGCGCGCCGGCCTGGTCTCGCGCACCTCCCGCGGGCGGGTGGCCACCGCGCTCGCCTGGCGCCACCTCGGCCTCGAGCCGCCCGAGGGCCTCGTCGAGGTCCGCGACCCGGCCGAGGAATAGGGCGGCCCACCCCCGGGCTGGGGTGGCGCGGGACCGTTCCTGGGACTTGGCCGCCCCGGGGGCGTCTGGCACCATATGAGGCATGGAAATTATCGTGCCTCTTCTCTTCCTGGTTCTCATCGGCGTGATGATCTGGACGACCGTGAAGCAGAACCGGGCCCGCAAGACGGTCAACGAGTACCAGAACTCGCTTACCCCCGGCCAGCGGGTCACCACCGGCTCGGGCATGCACGGCGTCATCCGCCGCGTCGACGAGCGCACCGTCGACCTCGAGATCGCGCCCGAGGTGATCACCACCTTCGAGCGCCGCGGCATCGTCCCCCTCCCGGAGCAGCTCCAGGCGATGAGCAAGAACAAGGCCCGCCCCGCGCAGCAGAACGCGGAGGCTAGCTCCGCCGAGGCCGACGCCCCCGAGGAGCCCCACCGCGAGGAGCTCGGCGCCGAGGACGACAACAAGAACTCCTAAGGCTGCCCTCCTTTTAGGGGCGGTCCCCGGGCGGCGACGCCCGCCGGGGGCCGCCCCTTTTTGCCGTATTATCCGGCCCGCTGACCCGGCCGGGCGCCGCGATCCCGGGCTTGAGGGCGGCGCGCCGGCCGGGCCCGAGGGGTGTCGGCGGGCGAGTGGCGCGTTATAGTTCAGCCTGTCCCACCGCGGCCCGCGGGGGCGACGCCTGCGTGCCCGCCTGCCGGCGTCCCCGTTTGCAACCACCGGATCGCGGGAAGTCGATAAGGAGATCCGCTAGAAGTGTCCCAACGCAAACCTCGCCGCGCAGGCGGCCAGAAGAGGAGCGCCGCGGCGCGGGCGTGGCAGCTCATCGGGCTTTTCCTCGCCCTCGTCGTCGCCGTGTACGTGCTCGTCGGCACGACGGGGGACAAGAGCTTCACCCCGAAGCTCGGCATCGACCTGCAGGGCGGCACCCGGGTGACGCTCGTGCCGCAGGGCGAGGACCCCACGCAGGAGCAGCTCAACCAGGCGCGCACCATCCTCGAGAACCGTGTCAACGGCATGGGCGTCTCGGGCGCGGAGGTCATCACCGACGGCGACACGCTCGTCATCACCGTGCCCGGCGAGGACTCGGGCGAGGCGCGCGCCGTCGGCCAGACCTCCCAGTTGCTCTTCCGGCCCGTCGACCAGGCGCCCCAGCCCGACTTCGGGCAGTACACCGAGCGGCTCGGCGACATGGCGAACCGCTGGGTGAAGTACGGCGTCATCACCAAGGAGGAGGCCGAGGAGCGCATCGACTCGACCCTCAATGTGCTCAACGGCCAGCTCGACAAGGTGCGCGAGACCGGCCAGCTGCCCGAGGGCGCGGGCGAGATCGAGGCCCCGGAGATCACCGCGGAGCCGCTCGACGAGCCGGCGAACTCCCTGGAGGCGCAGGACCGCCGCCAGGAGGTCACCGAGGTGCTGCTCAAGGACCGCCAGTCGGAGGACCCGACGGACCAGTCGGCCGCGATGACGCTCATCGACTGCACCGCGGAGACCGACCCGCTCGCCGGCACCGACGACCCGGCGAAGCCGCTGGTCGCCTGCCACGCAGACGACGAGCAGACCGTGCCGCTGCTGCTCAAGCCCGCCCCCGTCCTCGAGGGCGAGGAGGACGCGGACGACCCGGAGCGGCTCACCGGCAACGCGATCGATACCGACCAGCCCATTCAGGGCGGCTACGATCCGCAGACCGGCGAGATGCAGGTATCGTTCAGCTTCGCGCACGGCGGCGGCGCCGAGACGTGGGCGAAGCTCACCCAGGAGTACCTCCAGCGGCAGATCGCCATCACCCTCGACTCGCAGATTCTCTCCGCGCCGGTCATCCAGTCGGCGACGCCGGTGGGCTCCGCGACGAGGATCACGGGCGACTTCAGTCAGGAGGAGGCCCAGGGTCTCGCGAACAACCTGCGCTACGGCGCGCTGCCGCTGTCGTTCGCGGGCGAGGACGGCGAGCCGGGCGGCACGGAGGAGTCGATCCCCGCGTCGCTGGGGCAGAGCTCCCTGCAGGCCGGCCTCATCGCCGGCGCCGTGGGCCTGCTGCTCATCGCGATTTTCGTGTTCGCCTACTACCGGCTCTACGGCGTGATCTCGATCGTCACGCTCGCCGCGGCGGCCGCGCTTGTCTACGGCACGCTCATCGTGCTCGGCCGGCTCATCGGCTACTCGCTCGACCTGTCCGGCATCGCGGGCCTCATCATCGGCCTGGGTGCTACGGCCGACTCGTTCGTCGTCATCTACGAGCGCATCAAGGATGAGGTGCGCGAGGGCCACTCGTTCCGCTCGGCGACCGGGCGCGGCTGGAAGCGCGCGAAGCGCACCATCGTCACGGGCAACATCGTCACCCTCATCGGCTCGGTGGTCATCTACTTCCTCGCCGTCGGCCAGGTCAAGGGCTTCGCCTTCACCCTCGGGATGACGACGCTGTTCGACCTGCTCGTCACCTACACCATCACCGCCCCGCTCATGATTCTCGCGGCGCAGCGGCCCTTCTGGGCGCGGCCCTCGGTCAACGGCATGGGCAAGGTCTTTAAGATCGCCGAGCGCAACCGGCGCCGGCGCGCGGACCAGTCCTCGTCGGAGGCCGCCGCCGGCCCGATCGCCGTGGGCGCCGGTGGGCAGACCCCGCCCGGGGCTTCGGAGAGCGGCGCGCCCGCGCCGGAAAGCGAGGAGCGTTAACATGACCAACCCCACCACCACCGACGCGCCTCGCGAGGGCGCCGACGAGAAGGACTCGCTGCTCGACCGGATCACCACCGGCGAGGGCGGCATCGACTTCATCGGCCGCACGAAGCTCTGGTACGGCATCACCGCGGCGCTTTTGCTCATCAGCGTCGTCGCGGTGCTCGTGCGCGGCTTCGACTTAAACATCGACTTCGAGGGCGGCACGAAGCTCTCGATGCCGGACGACGACTACGTCGTCGAGGAGGTCTCCGAGGAGTTCGAGCAGGCCACCGGCGAGGAGCCCGAGCTGGTGCAGGTCGTCGGCTCCGGGGACTCCGCCACCGTGGAGATCCACTCCGAGCGGCTTACCGAGGAGCAGGCCAACGACGCCCGCGAGGCGCTCTACGAGCGCTTCCAGCCGACCGGCCCGAACGGGGAGCCCACCCCTGACGCGATCGGCGTCTCGGCGGTCTCGGAGTCCTGGGGCTCGACGATCACGACCCGGATGCTCATCTCCATGGTCGTGTTCCTCGGCCTGGCGTTCCTCTACATCGCGCTGCGGCTGCGCCGCGAGATGGCTATCGCCGCGATGGCGGCGCTGCTCGTCGACGCGGTCGTCATCGCCGGGCTCTACGCGCTCTTCGGCTTCCAGGTCTCGCCGGCGGCGGTCATTGGCTTCCTCACCGTGCTGTCGTTCTCGATCTACGACACCGTCATCGTCTTCGACAAGGTCAGGGAGAACACCGACGGGCTGTTCTCCTCGCGGCGCCAGACCTACGCCGAGGCCGCGAACGCCGCGGTGAACCAGACTTTCATGCGCTCGATCTCGACGTCGGTGATCTCGGCGCTGCCGATCATCGCGCTGCTGGTCGTGGCCGTGTGGCTGCTCGGCGTCGGCGACCTGAAGGACCTGGCTCTCATCCAGTTCATCGGCGTCATCGAGGGCGTGATGTCCTCGATCTTCCTCGCGACGCCTATCCTCGTGTCGGTCGCGTCGCGCTCGAAGCGCGTGCGCGAGCACAACGAGGAGGTGCGCCGCTTCCGCGCCGGCGAGGTGCCCGACGCCCCGGAGGACCGCGAGGTCACCCCGGAGGAGGGCGCCGAGGCCGTGCCGCAGGGCTCCCGCCGGGTGAGCACCCCGGGCCGGCCTGCCGACGAGGCGGGGGAGCGCGGCAGCACCACGTGGCGGCCCTAGCGCCTTAAGCTGCCGCCGCGCCCGATCGAGGCCCGCCCGTCGTAGGCGGGCGGCAGGAGAACCGAGCATCGTGAACGACGAGGACACCACCGTGACCGACACCTACCCCTCAGCGAAGGCCGCGCTCGACGCGAAGCTGCGGCTCGTGCCCGACTTCCCCGAGAAGGGCGTCGTCTTCCAGGACCTCACCCCGGTGCTCGCGGACCCGGCGGCGTTCCGCGCCGTCATCGACGGGCTCGTCGACGCCGCGCGCCGCCTCGGCGCCGACCTCATCGGCGGGCTCGACGCGCGCGGCTTTTTGCTCGGCTCCGCGGTCGCCTACGAGCTGGGCATCGGGGTGCTCGCGATCCGCAAGGCAGGGAAGCTCCCCCCGCCGGTCATCCGCGAGGACTACGAGCTCGAGTACGGCACCGCGAGCCTCGAGGTGCTCGCCGAGGGGCTCGATCTCGAGGGCCGACGCGTCGTGCTCATCGACGACGTGCTCGCCACCGGCGGGACGCTCGCGGCCGCGAGCCGGCTCGTGGAGAAGACCGGCGCGATCAACGCCGGCAAGATCGTCGTCCTCGAGGTCGACGGGCTCGGCGGGCGCGACGCCGTCGGCTCGGAGAACCTCGTCGTGCTCGGCAACGGCTAGGGCGACTGGATAGCCGGACTAGGAAAGCCGCCGCGCTAGACTCGTAGCATGAGTGAGGATCGGACACGGCAGCGCGGAGTGAGCGTCCGCGGGATCCCCGCCCGCCTGGCCCGGAGCCTCGCGGGGTCGAAGCACCGGGAAAACCCGGTGCTCTCCCCGCTTCTGGCGATCCACCGCCAATACCACCCCAAGGCCGACGCGCAGCTCATCGACCGCGCGTACACCAGGGCCTACAAGCTCCACGACGGGGTCTACCGCAAGTCCGGCGACCCGTACATCACCCACCCGCTCGCCGTGGCGACGATCGCCGCGGAGATCGGCATGGACACCACGACGATCGTCGCGGCGCTTTTGCACGACACCGTCGAGGACACCGACTACACGCTCAAGCAGCTCACCGACGAGTTCGGGCAGGAGACCGCCCGCCTCGTCGACGGCGTCACCAAGCTCGACAAGGTCGCGCTCGGCGCGGCCGCCGAGGCGGAGACCGTGCGCAAGATGGTCGTCGCCATGGCGCAGGACCCCCGGGTGCTCGTCATCAAGGTCGCCGACCGGCTCCACAACATGCGCACGATGCGCTTCCTGCCGCCCGAGAAGCAGGAGAAGAAGGCCCGCCAGACCCTCGAGGTCATCGCGCCGCTCGCGCACCGGCTGGGCATGGCGAGCATCAAGTGGGAGCTCGAGGACCTCTCGTTCGCGATCCTCTACCCGAAGAAGTACGACGAGATCGTCCGCCTCGTCGCCGACCGCGCCCCGCAGCGCGACAAGATGATCAAGGAGATCAGCTCCCAGCTCGAGGCGTCGCTCAAGGACAACAACATCTCCGCGGAGGTGCAGGGCCGCCCGAAGCACTACTGGTCGATCTACCAGAAGATGAAGGTGCGCGGCCACGAGTTCGACGAGATCTTCGACCTCATCGGCATCCGCGTGCTCGTCGACACCGTCGCCGACTGCTACGCCGTCATTGGGGTGGTGCACCTGCTCTACAACCCCATGCCCGGCAGGTTCAAGGACTACATCTCCGCGCCGCGCTTCGGGGTCTACCAGTCGCTGCACACCACGGTAATGACCGAGTCCGGCCGCCCCCTCGAGGTGCAGGTCCGCACCCACGAGATGCACTTCAACGCCGAGTTCGGCATCGCCGCGCACTGGCGCTACAAGGAGACCAAGGGCACCCACAAGGGCGACCAGGCCGAGGTCGACCAGATGGCGTGGATGCGCCAGCTGCTCGACTGGCAGAAGGAGGCCGCCGACCCCAACGAGTTCTTAGACTCGCTGCGCTTCGACCTCTCGGCGAAGCAGATCTTCGTCTTCACGCCCCGCGGGGAGGTCATCAACCTGCCGGTCGGCTCCACCCCGGTGGACTTCGCCTACGCCGTGCACACCGAGGTCGGCCACTCGTGCATCGGCGCGAAGGTTAACGGCAAGCTCGTCGCCTTGGAGACGAAGCTCAACTCGGGCGACCGCGTGGAGATCTTCACCTCCAAGGACGAGAACGCCGGGCCCTCGCGCGACTGGCAGGACTTCGTCGTCTCCCCGCGGGCGAAGACGAAGATCCGGCAGTGGTTCAGCAAGGAGCTGCGCGAGGAGCACCTCGAGGCGGGCCGCGACGCACTCGCCGCGGAGGTGCAGCGCGGCGGCCTGCCGCTGCACCGGCTGTTCACCGCCGAGTCGATGAAGGCGGTGGCCACCGAGCTGCACTACCGGGACGTCAACGCGCTCTACACCGCGATCGGCTCGGGCGCGGTCTCCGCGCAGCACGTCGCGCAGCGGCTGCTCGCGATCGTCGGCGACGAGGACGCCGCCGAGGAGGAGCTCGTCAGCCGCACGCCCTTTACCCACCTCATCGAGGAGCGGCCCGACTCGACGAAGGGCACCGCCGGAATCCTCGTCGAGAACAGCCCCGGCGTCATGGCGAAGCTCGCGCGCTGCTGCCAGCCCGTGCCCGGCGACGAGATCTTCGGCTTCGTCACCCGCGGCAGCGGCGTCTCCGTGCACCGGACCGACTGCACGAACGCGCCGCAGCTGAAGAAGGAGCCCTCAAGGCTCGTCGACGTCGCCTGGGCCAACGAGCGGGGCGGCTCGGTGTTCACCGCCGCCCTCCAGGTCGAGGCGCTCGACCGCGACGGCCTCCTCGTGGAGATCACCAAGACCCTCAGCGACCAGCGAGTCAAGGTTCAATCCTTGAAGTCCTCGGTGTCGGACGAGCACATCGCGACGATCCAGATCTCGTTTACCGTCTCCGATACGAAGCAGCTCGGCTCGCTCATCGCCAGGCTGCGCAACGCCGAGGGCGTCTTCGACGTCTACCGCATCATGGGCTAGCACGTAGCCGCCGCGACCGCGGAGACGGGAAAGGCCCCGCCGGGCCGGGGAGGGAAACCTCCCGGGCGGCGGGGCCTTAGTGCGTGCCTCGGGCGTCGCTTTTTTAGGCGACGGTCGCGGACTCGATGCGCACCTCCTCGGCGGGCTCGCCGTCGCTGGTGTCGCCGCTGATGCCGAGATCGGAGATCTTCTCGAGGGTCTTGAGGCCCTCGTCGTTAATCGTGCCGAGCACCGTGTACATCGGCGGGAGCTGCGAGTCCTCGTAGTTGAGGAAGAACTGGCTGCCGTTGTTCGTCGGGCCCGAGTTGGCCATCGCGATCGTGCCCTTCGGGTAGACGACCGGGCTGTTGGCCTTGCGCTGCGCCTCGGGGTTCGCGCCCTGCGGGTTGGCGATCTCCTCGTCGGAGAGGATCTCGTCGGTCGGGTACTCGTTGGCGAACTTAAAGCCAGGCCCGCCGGTGCCCGCGCCGTTGGGGTCGCCGCACTGCAGGACGTTGAGCGTGCCCTCGGTCATGCGGTGGCACACGGTGTCGTCGTAGAAGCCCTCCTTGGCGAGGTGCTCGATGGCGTTCGTCGCGCACGGCGCGAGCTGCCGGTCGAGGCTCAGCCCGATGTCGCCGTGGTTGGTCGCCAGCGTGACGGTCACCTTACCGTCGGTGCTGACGTCCTCGCCGTTGGGCGCCTCGACGTCACGGGCCGGCTCCTGGCCGTCGTCCTCGTACTCGCAGGTGACCGTCTCGGGGAGCTCCTCGTCGCGCTCGAGGGCGAGCGGCTCGACCTCGCTGGTATCCGGCTCGTCGGAGTCCGCGTCGTCGGCGACGTCGTCGCTGGAGTCCCGGGTCGCGAAGAAGAGGATCGCGCCCACGACGATGATGAGCGTGGCGGCCGCCGCCACGGCGATGAGCACCGGCCGGGAGCGCTCCGAGCGCTCCCGACCCTTGAGCGCCTTACGCAGGTCGTCAAGCGCCTCGCGCCCGCGTTCTTCGTTGTTCACCGTGTCCCTTTCCACATATCGCTGCCGAGCCCCGGCCGTACCGCGGCGGGGCTTTCGGGCTGGATGGCCTTCGATGAGAGTCTAACGGCACCCGCCGGCGGCGACCTCCCGCGGGCGCACCCGCACGGGGCCCGGGCTCCCGGCGGATGGCGGCGTCTCGGGGCTCGCTAGACTCGTACGTCGTGAGCGAGAAGAAGTTTCAGGCGTTGTCCGCCCCCAAGGGCGTGCCCGACTACGTGCCGCCCCGGTCCGCCGAGTTCGCCTACGTGCGCGACCGGTTCGTCGGCGAGGCCGCTCGGTCGGGCTTCCAGCACGTCGAGCTTCCCGTCTTCGAGGACACCCAGCTCTTCGCCCGCGGCGTGGGGGAGTCCACCGACGTGGTCACCAAGGAGATGTACACCTTCGAGGACCGCGGCGGGCGCTCGCTGACGCTGCGCCCCGAGGGCACGGCCGGCGTCATGCGCTCGGTGATCGCCAACCACCTCGACCGCGGGCAGCTTCCCGTGACGCTGTGCTACTCGGGGCCGTTCTTCCGCTACGAACGCCCCCAGGCGGGGCGCTACCGCCAGCTGCAGCAGGTCGGCGTCGAGGCCATCGGCATTGACGACCCGATCCTCGACGCCCAGGTCATCGCGCTGGCGGACCGCTGCTACCGCTCGGTGGGACTGAACGGCTTCCGCCTCGAGCTCACGAGCCTGGGCTGCTCGGAGTGTCGCGGCCCCTACCGCGAGAAGCTCCAGGCGTTCCTTTTCGAGCTCGATCTCGACGAGGAGACCCGCCGCCGAGCGGAGCTCAACCCGCTGCGCGTCCTCGACGACAAGCGCCCCGAGGTCCAGGAGCAGCTCGTCGACGCGCCGCTCATGCCCGACAACCTCTGCCCGGAGTGTCAGGCCCACTTCGAGACGGTCACCGGGCTGCTCGACGACATGGGCGTCGAGTACACCCTCAACAAGCGGCTCGTCCGCGGTCTCGACTACTACACGCGCACCACGTTCGAGTTCGTTCACGACGGCCTCGGCGCCCAGTCGGGCATCGGTGGCGGCGGCCGCTATGACGGCCTCATGAAGGAGCTCGGCGGACAGGACCTCTCGGGCATCGGCTTCGGGCTCGGCGTCGACCGCGTCCTCCTCGCCCTCGAGGCTGAGGAGATCGACCTCGATGCAGACAACGTTCACCGCCGCGTCGCGGTCTTCGGCGTCCCGCTCGGGGACGAGGAGCGCCGGTCGATGGCCCTCATCGTCGACGAGTTGCGGCGAGCGGGCATCTCCGCCGACATGGCCTACGGGGGCAAGGGCCTCAAGGGCGCGATGAAGGCCGCGGACCGGGCCCGGGCCGCCTACGCGCTCGTGCTGGGCTCGGACGAGCTCGAGTCGGGCACTGTCACGGTTCGCGACCTCTCCTCCCGGGAGCAGCGGTCCGTCCCGCGTGGCGAGCTGGTCGCCCGCCTGAGCGAGCTGCTCGACAGATAGACGACGGCGCGAGCTCCAGTAAGGCACTGGGATGGGACGACGGCACACTGACAGCCGACAAGCCCCTTTTACCCGCAGCAAGACGTCGACAGCCCCACGCCCCAGACCTGAAACCCCGCGCTGACCAGCAGTGTTGCTGACTGGTGTGGGGGTTCGTATAGTTATGCCCCGTCGCCGAGCAGGCCGGATGCACTCCGGCCGGCAGCACCCAGAAGGAAGCACCGCTTCCAGACAGGGTTGCGGATTTCGCAG